>CBDCBP010000010.1:0-347500 GCA_965214315.1 Puia sp.
GGCGCGAGGTCATCATGGGCGCCGTGGTCACGGCCGTTCTTTTCGTGCTGGGCAAATTAGGTATCTCCCTGTATATTGCAAGCAGCCACGTTGACACGTATTATGGAACTGCCGGCGCACTGATCGTCGTACTCTTGTGGGTTTACTATTCTTCGGTCATCCTGTACTACGGAGCCGAGTTTACGAAAGCCTATGCGATCTCAGAAGGAAAACAGATTGAAGCTGCCGAATATGCGGTTTGCATAACGTCGGTGGAAATCGATCCAAAAAATGCAACAGATGCAAAAAACCAGATACGATAACCACCAAAGACGTCGGCTAAACTTTTTTTTCAATGGTTGCCCGGTCTAAGTCGCGGTCCGCCGGACCAGTTATTACCTTCCCGTCAGTTGTAAATCGCCCCCCATGGCAGGGGCAATCCCAAGTCATTTCCGCACTATTCCATGCGACATGGCATCCCATATGCGTACAAGTCGGCGATAAAGCAGAGAAATTTCCGTCTTCACCCTTATAAAGCGCAATCGTCTCCCCTTCATATTTTACTATCTTCCCCTCCCCGGCAGCCAGTTCTGACAACTGCTGCAATTTGTGGGCAGGAAAGAATTTGCCCATCCACTTCAATGCCGTATCCGTATTCTCGCGGACGAAATTAGAAAACCCGGCCACCGGTTTTATCCGGCTGGGGTCGAAAAGCTCGAGCCATTTACTGCTGTTGTGCACCAGGAGATCCCTGAATAACAATGCCGAAACACTGGAATAGATCATACCATTGCCGCCGAAACCCGTTGCCACATATCGATGTCCCGGCTGTCCAGGCATATGCCCAATATAGGGCAAACCATCGGTCGGCTCGAAATATTGGGAAGACCAATGGTAAGCCACGTCTTTCACTGCAAAATACTGGCGAACGTACTTTTCCAGTTTGGCAAAGCAGGTTCGCGTATCGGCAACATGGCCTGTCTTGTGATCCTCCCCACCAGCAATGAAATACGGTTTGCCGTCGATTACCTGCGTCCTGTAGTAATGATAAGGATCTTCGAGATCGTAGATCAACCCATCCGGATAACCTCCCTGAAGCGTAAATGCTATGGCATACGTGCGATAGGGGGCGCAAAGCGTATCCAACAGGCTCATTCCAGGGGGAATATGGGTAGCATAGATGAGGTGGTCGCAAGTCAGGTTGCCCTTGCTCGTTTGAACAGTCACCCTGTCTGCTTCATCTGAGCCCATTACCGGGCAATGCTCTATGATCACCCCGCCGAGTGCCTGAAAAGCCTTGGCTAATCCCAGCACGTACCGGGTAGGATGGAATTTCGCCTGACCCGCAACCTTTGCCGTCTTCTTCATCGGGACGGGTATAGCTAATGACGCAGTGTAGGCCATGTCGACACCGGCTTCGATAGTCGCCTTTCGCATTTCCTCCATTTCATCGGACTCTTCATCGGTCTGTGAGAACAAGTATGCAGCCTGCTCTTCAAACGCCGCATCGACGGCATATTTTGCACAGTTTTCCCGGATGAGACCGATTGCCTCCCTGGCCGCCGCCGCTACCTTTGTAGCCGCTTCCTTTCCGAAGTTCTTCCCTATCGTCTTGTAAGGGGTATCCATGATCGTATTGAGGTGGGCCGTGGTGCCGCCGGTAGTGCCAAAACAAAGCGTATTTGCCTCGATCACAGCACACCGCAGGCCGGCCTCCTGAAGGAGCAGTCCGGTGCTCACCCCCGTAATGCCTCCGCCGACGATAACCACGTCGAAAGACGTCTCACTTCCGGGGCTTCCGATATTTCTATTGGTTGTTGATTGCCACAAACTGATTAACGCTCCGTCCCGCTCGATCATAATGCGCTTTAGCTGCTAAACTGCAAAAACCAGTCCTGCACGTGCCGATCTGACGCGTTCCTCAGACAAGCCATGGTATGATTTTTACAGCCCTGTAGAAAAAAAAGTTATGGAAACGATCCCTGCACAAGATAGCACAAGCCTATATAGCAAGACCAGCGAGCAAATAACAGTGAAAGGATACGGTGCATCCGGCACACTCTTCCGGGGCAAGGTGCTGGAACCAATGGATATCCAGCGCAACCGGCCCGGACCGGACGAAGTGCTCATAGAAGTACTGTATTGCGGGGTCTGCCATTCCGATATCCACCAGGTGGCCAATGATTGGAAGAACACGATCTACCCCTGCGTTCCCGGTCATGAGATAATCGGCCAGATCACGGAAACCGGTAGCGAGGTGACTACTTTCGCCAAGGGCGACATTGTTGGCGTCGGGTGTATGATCGACTCCTGTCAGACCTGTGAGCAGTGCCGCGACGGAGAGGAACAATTTTGCCAGGGCCCGCACGGTCCCACGATGACGTACAACGGATTCTTCACAGCAGACGAATCTAAATTTAACACCTTCGGCGGCTTCTCTACGCACATCGTGGCAAAAGAGAACTTCGTCCTGCGCATTCCCGGTGACCTCGCCATTTCCGCGGCGGCACCCATTCTCTGCGCCGGTGTCACCACCTACTCGCCGCTGAATCACTGGTGCGTTAGCGAAGGGGATAAAGTGGGCGTAATTGGGATTGGCGGCTTGGGCCATATGGCCGTCATGATCGCAAAAGCGATGGGCGCCCACGTGACGGCGATCACCACCAAAGAAGAAAAGCGCTCCGCGGCCCTCGAATTGGGCGCCGATGACGTTATCGTCTCCGAAAATAAAGAGGAAATGGAAGACCATGCCACAAGTCTCGATTTCGTCCTCTGCACCATTCCCGAAGCCTTCGATGTGAACCCTTATATCAACCTCCTCCGTCCCAGGGGCAGCCTCGTGACCGTTGGTCTACTCGGCCCTTATAAAGAGTCTACCGACAATATGGAAGTCGCCAAACTAGGCCGAAGTGTCGGCGGCTCCCTGATAGGCGGCATCGCAGAAACGCAGGAGGTACTGGATTTCTGCGCTAAACACCATATCCTTCCCCATGTCCAGCTGATCGATATCCAGGACATCAATGACGCTTTCGACAAGATCAATAACGAAGAGGTCCGCTTCAGGTACGTGATCGATATGAGGTCTCTCAAACAATAACCATGAGCAGTGCAATCATAAAAACACGCTCCCGCATCGCATTGGGAAGTTCACTGTTCTACGCGGGCGTCCTATCGCCTGGGCCTTAACAAGTACGCATCCTTGACCACTACATTCTTGACCAGTAGATTATGGACAAGTCCTTGATCCACCTAACCGACGCCCGAAGGATTGTCTTCGGCTTCACCCCTGCGGAATTCCTGCTTGAAGTTGCGGGAAGGACAATCGTCACCTACATTGCCCTCCTCTTCATCGTCAAATGGTTGGGGAAACGGATGTCCGGTCAACTCACCATTACGGAGCTGGCGATCACCATGATGCTCGGCGCCATTATTGCACCACCTATGGAAAGCCCCGACCGGGGCATCATGCAGGGTATCCTGATCCTGATAGTAGTGCTCATCTTACACCGGTCTTTGAGTCTATGGAGCGTCCGCAATCGAAAAGTGAAACGGGTCACCCAGAGTCAACTCGCCATGTTCGTCAAAAACGGCATCATGCAGCTACAGCCTATAAGCATTGCCCGTGTCTCGCGGGCCCATGTCTTCGAGGCCCTGCGCGAACAAAATGTCTTTAACCTGGGATGGGTGCAGCGCATCTATATGGAACCAAAAGGCGCCTTCACCGTTTTCCAATATGCGGAAAGCAAACCCGGCCTCTCCCTCATGCCCAATAGCGATGACGACATCCATCTTATTCAGCATAAAGCCGGAAAGGATATTCTGGCCTGCATCAGCTGCGGCAATGTAACCACGATAGAAGAGAACAAGGCTAGCTTTTGCGCAAAACTTTGACCGACACACGGGACATCACGCCAGTGTCCCAATGGTCCTGGTTCCTGCGCAATCATGACGAGATCGATCTCGACCGGTTGACCGACTCCCAACGCAACTTTGTTTACCGGCAATTTGGTCCCGACAGGAACATGCAGCTCTACGATCGGGGTATCCGCCGCCGCCTGGCGCCTATGTTGCACAATCCCCGGCAATTGGAGATGGCATATAGCCTGCTGTTCTCCTTGCCCGGGACGCCTGAGTTGCATTATGGCGAAGAATTGGGTATGGGCGACGACTTAAGTCTGCAGGAAAGATTGGCTGTCCGCACCCCAATGCCATCGAACCATGAGCAAAATGCCGGCTTTACAACTTCGGACCGGCCGATCCGGCCGCTCGTCAAGGGTGAATTTGGGTTTGCACGGCTGAACGTCGCCGATGAAGAGGTTGACGGACACTCGTTGTTGACCACCGTCCGCCGCCTGGCCATGCTTCGAAAGGAATGTCCCGAGATCGGCCTGGGCCGGTGGAGTATTCCCGATTCCTCCAATCCCCATTTGCTCGTACTCAGATACGATTTCGAAGGCCGCGCCTTATTGATCATCCATAATTTCAGCAGTGAGCCGCAGCAATTTTCCGTTCCCGCCGATATGAAACCGTTGCATGAGCTGATAAATGGGCTGGAAGCCTCGCCGGGCAGACCACTGGCACTTCCCGCCTATGGATACCGATGGTTCAGGATCAAGAACTAAGCAAGACTTGGGCAAGTCGCTACCCAGACTTCCTCAATACGGGAATATCGCTTCGGGCGGATCCGATGACCATCCAGACTTTGCCTGCGTCAAACCCGCCATTATAATGAAAAATTTATGGCATGACATTTTCAGCCTATAAAGTAAAAATGCCCGAAAAACAATACTACGAAACAACCGTAAGCCAACAGGCAAGCTTGGCTACGCTCCGTGATATCCGCGAGCATGAACAGTCTATTCAGCCGTTCACTCAAAATCCCGCATCCGGCGAGGAAGGCGCCGAACCACACGATGGTCTCTGCGCCCAGGATCTTTTTTCCTTATTCACGGCCGAGATCATCGCAGAACGGAAAGTGTTCGTTCGCTAGCCGGCTACCAATTTTGATAAACCAGCCCATAACTTTCCTCCGAAAGGATGTCCCGCCACTGGGAGATCAATTCGCGGTAAGCCTCCCCAACCGGCATCATGATCCGCTGGAGGTCGTAGAGGCCAAGTTCGTTCACTATCCCCGCATTGTTGCGTAAGGCAGAATCCCAGTCGACTTGGTGACACAAGCTATACCAGGTAAAGCCTACCACCGGCACACCGTCATATTTAAGTCGGTGCACATTCGCCCACTGTTTTAACAGCCACTCTCTACACGCCGGCATCCTGATATTGGTTTCCGTATGCATGATGGGCAATTTGTACCGTTGATAATACTGGCTGGCAATGACGTAATACCCGAATATTTCCCCCGAAGCTTGCGTCCGGCCGTCCGGAAAGACTAGATGCTCATTAGTGACATAATAGTCAGTACCCATGATACAGTGCGCTTTTACCTGGTTATTCGTAAACCAGTAGTATTCGGCTTGCGACATGCCATTCCCCAACAGGTATTCATACATGGCCACACTTACCGGATACCCATACGTGAGGTCCAGCGAAAGAAACCTTTTTTGGTTGAGGAAGCGCGACAAAGGAATGGCAGCAGGGTCCATCGCATGAAAATATTCCGCGGATTCGCTTTGTATAAAGGTGGCTTCCGGCTGCACTTTCAAAATCGCCTTCATCGCCAGGACATTTGCCTTGCACAAATGTTTCAGCGCCGTCACGAAAGCCAGGTCGGTGCTAAGACACTCATTCCACCAGCCATATTGTCCTGAGAACATCGCCGTAATGAAGATCTCATTGACCGGCGTGTATAGCCTGACTTGCGGATACCGCGCTGCAAAGGCGCCGGCATATTCGGCAAACAGATCGGGAAAGGCTGGATTTTGAAAATCACCAATCCAGTCCGGCACCCCAAAATGACAAAGATCAGCGATCGGGATAATGCCCAACTCGCTTAGGCTGGTGAAAGTGTCGTCTGTAAACGACCAGTCGTACCTTCCCGGCCCCAGGTGTGTGCTGAAATAAGGCGCACCATAGCGGAGATATTCGATCCCCATTTCCTGGACGAGCCCAAAATCCTGCTTCCAGCATTTGTAATGCCCCGTCTTTTCCATTTCGTCGACCCGATGCCTTTTCCCATCCGGCAGGATGATGGTGGGATAACTGTTCTCAATACCTGTCGTGAACATGAATTTAGATCCTGGCATAGTTAGCCCGATCGCAATTTCCAGGCCGCGGTCGGGCTTTAATACCCCAAACTTCCATTCCATCCCACAATTTTCAGGCGTGCCTCGAACGCGCTGACATGGCACAGTAATTAAGTGTCATATAGTATGAATTATGATATTGTTTGCTTTTCCCACCTCCGGTGGAATTTCGTCTACCAACGCCCCCAACATCTGATGACTGGCCTGGCAAGGCGACATCGCATCTTTTTCATCGAAGAACCCATCTTTGATGACCACCTGGCCCGGCCTTATCTAAATGTGGAGATGGCGAAGACAGGTGACGTCCATATTGTCACACCCCATCTCGCATCCGGTAGCGCGGAACAAGCGGCAGCGGACCATTTGGCGACGCTGGTAAGCGATTTATTCGAGGAGCACCATATCGATGATTATATCAGCTGGTACTATTCCCCAATGGCCCTGTCATTTACCGGGCATCTTCAACCCATCTATACAGTATATGATTGTATGGACGAGTTGTCCGCATTTATGTTCGCCCCACCCGCACTTAAGCAGTATGAGCGGCAGCTGTTCAATAAGGCAGATCTCGTGTTCACCGGCGGCAATAGTCTTTATCTGGCTAAAATGGATTTACACGCGAATGTCCATTCCTTTCCCAGCAGCATCGATAAAGAACATTTCGGCAAGGCAAGGAAGATCCTGGCGGATCCTGCCGATCAAAGTGCTATCCCATACCCAAGAATAGGCTTCTACGGCGTAATCGACGAACGGCTGAACATCGACCTGCTCGATCAATTGTCAGCACTGCAACCGGATTGGCAATTTGTACTCGTTGGCCCGGTGGTGAAGATCGACCCATCCAGTTTGCCGCGCCGGAGCAATATCCATTGGTTGGGTGCCAAAGACTATGATGCGTTGCCGTCCTACCTGTCAGGATGGGATATCGCTATGATGCCTTTCGCACTTAACGCCAGCACCCGGTTCATTAGCCCGACGAAAACACCAGAATACCTGGCAGGCGGCAAACCGGTCATATCTCCTTCCATCGTAGATGTGGTGAGCCCTTATGCCGACCTCGGCCTTGTGCAAATTGCCGATACTCCCGCGGCGTTCGTGGCTATTGCAGCTGACCTGCTTCTTCGGGGAACACCTCCCGGGTGGTTGGTCCAGGTTGACAAATTCTTGTCGGCAAGATCCTGGGAAAAGACGGTCGCGGATATGGAAATGCTGATAGAAAAAGGTCTGGGGCAGATGAGGCATGCTCAGCAAAGTCGAAAAAAATTGCGGGTTTGAACAGTCGTCCTGAGATATGGGGCGGTATCGAATGCACGATAAATCGGATTGACGACGCATATTCCGATCAACTGGCCGCGACAGGGCATTACGCCCGGACATCCGATATTGAGCAGATCGCCGGATTGGGTATCGCCGCTTTACGCTATCCCCTCCTATGGGAACGCCATCAGTCCGAAAAGGCCGGCGATATCGACTGGACCTGGGCGGAAACGCAGTTGAACCGTATCAGGCGAAAAGGGATTAAGCCCATTCTTGGCCTTTTGCACCATGGCAGCGGTCCGCTCTTTACCGACTTGGTCAATCCTTTATTTGCAGATGATTTTGCCGCCTATGCCGGCCAGGTAGCCAGGCGCTTTCCTTGGATCGACCATTATACACCGGTCAATGAGCCGCTGACTACAGCAAGGTTCAGCGGCCTTTATGGTTTGTGGTATCCACATAAATCCGACCCGCTGAATTTTTTGACCATGCTGCTTAACCAGGTCAAGGCAACCGTTCTGGCAATGAAGGCTATTCGGCGGATCAACCGGGAAGCATTGCTTATCCAAACCGAAGACCTTGCAAAAGTGCACAGCCATCCCGACCTTGCCTACCAGGCAGCGTTCGAGAACCAGCGTCGCTGGCTTGGCTTTGACCTGCTGTGCGGAAAGGTCGACAAGTTCCATCCCTTGTGGGACTATTTGTTATTTACCGGGATTACCGCGGGACAACTGCAATTTTTCTCCGATAACCCGTGCCCGCCCGATATCATGGGCCTCAACTACTATATCACGTCGGAAAGATACTTGGACGCAGAGATCGACAAATACCCGGCAAACAGACATGGCGGCAATGGCCGGCACAGGTATGTAGACACCGAAGCAATCAATGTGATACAGCCTGTCGGCATCTATCGCCTCTTGTGCGAAGCCTGGGAACGCTTTGGTTTGCCGATCGCCGTCACAGAAGCGCACCTCAATGCCTCGCCTATGGAGCAAATCAGGTGGGTGGCAAAGATCTGGGAATCCGCATGTCAGGCAAAGGCGAACGGTGCCGATATACGCGCAGTTACCATTTGGGCACTGCTGGGCTCCGTCGACTGGGACAGTCTGCTCACACGTAAAGCCGGCCACTATGAATCGGGAGCCTTTGACAGCAACAACAACCAGTTGCAAATAAATCAGCTTGGTCTTTTTATCCAGTCGCTGACGACGGAATATGGCGTCCAAACGCTCGCACCGCCGCATATGCAAGGGGCGTAAACCCGTCCTGTTATAGGGCATCCCAAAAAAATAGCCCCGCCAATCAACGAGGCGGAGCTACGATCCAGCTGTCAAATTCCTACACACATTCCTATGCTGGATTCATTTCATGTTCACTGACGCTTTTATCTTTTTGATCATGACCCGCCAATTTGACCAATTTATTATACACGCCCAAAAGCAAGAATGGTGCAGCCCATTGCCCCACAAAAAGCGCCTCATCCTTTCGACCGGCTATTTTTAAGGTTAGCGAGGTCGCCATAGAGCCAAATGCCGCCCACAGAAATACATCAGAAGGAATTTTGGCCGTTTGCTTCTCGATGCCTTTCGTCACAGGACCCTCTTCTGCACCATTATTTCCCAGGGAAGATTCGAGCTTTTTTTTAATTACATTTTCCATATTTTTATTTTGCTTTATAATAGCAATTGCTTAGCCGCCCGGTGTTTAGCCTCAAGGGACATCGCACGGACGATTATGGGTCAAATAATGCCCGTCTCAATTATAGGTTTGTTGAGAGTATTTATAAAGACATGGTGTCGATGATTAAACAACTGAGGAATGTCGCTATCCTGCACATGGCATCCATATTGCACTGATAAGATCATTCACTTACAAAAAAAAACGAATTTATGCCACAGAAGCATCATGAGGACGCTGCAAAGCACCACGAAGAAGCCGCAAAACATCATCGTTCTGCCGCAGAGCATTCCTCGAAAGGTAATCATCAGCAGGCCGCTGATCACGCACAAGCTGCCAATGGTCATTCGAGCCAGGCCAAAGAAGAAGGTGACAAGGCTTCTAAGAAACACGCTGAAAAGCATCACAGTAAGAAGTAACTGTCATATGCTTGACAAGATAGGTCGCCCATCCAAAAATGAGCGACCTCTTTTTTAGACCCCATACCAAGCATGAAAGAACGTATTGCAATCGTCGGCGGAGGCCCAAGCGGGCTATTTATGTACAAAAGACTGATCGAATCTGGTCAAAAAGAGGTGTCCATAGATATTTTTGAAGCGGCGAAACAACTTGGCAGCGGCATGCCTTACAGTGTCGCCGGCGCGAATAAAGAGCATATCACCAACGTATCGGGCAACGAGATCCCAAACCTGGTGACCAGCACGACCGAATGGCTGAATAGCTTACCAGCGGATGTTTTAGGCAGATACGGCCTCGACCGCAATAGCCTGACCGAATATTCGGTGTTTCCTAGGCTGTTGTTCGGCGATTACCTAACCGCCCAATTTGCTCTGTTGCGTGAAAAAGCGGATGCGGCAGGCTTCACCACTTCCGTTCACCTCGAATGTCCCGTGACCGACATCACCGACCATCCCGGGGAACGGATCGTTACCGTTGAAGTTGCCGGGAACCAACAAGCGAACTTCGGAAAAGTCATTATATGTACAGGTCATACCTGGCCCGTCACCCATGAGGGGAAGGTCGACGGCTATTTTGATTCACCATATCCGCCTTCAAAATTGGCTTTACAACTCGATCATCCGGTAGCCATCAGAGGAAGCTCCCTGACGGCGATTGATGCTATCCGTACGCTTGCCCGACGAAATGGGGAGTTTGTCGAGGAAGAGCCACATAAACTTTCTTTTAAGCCCCATATGGGCTCGAACAACTTTAAGCTCATCCTCCATTCCAGACATGGGCTGCTGCCCGCGATCCGGTTCCACCTCCAGGACCCACATCTGTCAAAGACTGCTCTTCTATCGAGGGAAGATATTGCTGCGCATATGAACGACAACGACGGCTTTCTCTCTCTCGACTTCCTATTCGAAAAAGATTTTAAAGATATTTTTATCGATAAAGACCCCGATTTTTATGCCCGCATTAAAGACCTCAGCCTCGAAGATTTTGTAGACATGATGATGACGCTACGCGAAAACGCTGATCCATTTCTATTCTTTAAGGCGGAATATATAGAAGCAAAAAATTCTATCCGCCATAAAGAGTCTGTCTATTGGAAAGAAATGTTGGCCATTCTCAGTTTTGCCACAAACTATCCGGCGAAACACCTTTCAGCCGAGGATATGGTGAGGCTGCAGGAAGTCCTCATGCCGCTGATTGCTATCGTCATCGCGTTTGTTCCCCAAAGTTCCTGTGATGAATTGATAGCGCTTTATGATGCGGGCAGGCTCGACCTGCTTTCCGTTGGCAAAGATAGCAGAATAGAGGTCGATCCAAAAGGTGGCGTAACCTATCATCTTTTCACCGAAACCGGCGAAACCCGATCCATTTACTACAAAACATTCATCGATTGCATCGGTCAGCGCCACCTGCCCCTCGAAGCCTTTCCCTTCGCTGGTCTTATACGGGTCGGAACCGTTTCCCCCGCCCGGCTAAAGTTCAGATCTGCCGGTATAGGAGCAGCCCGTCGCGCGGACGGTGATAGCGAAATAGAGATCGACGCGGAGGGTAATTTTTACTTAAAAGTGCCCGGGATTGCCATCACCGACCAATTCAGGATAATAGGAAAAGACGGCGGATCGAATCCCCGTCTTTATATTATGGCCGTTCCATTTATTGGTGGCTATAATCCTGATTATTCCGGACTTGATTTTTGCGAAGAAGCTGCTAAGATCATCGCGGAAGATATTTTCGCAAAGAGCGATGATAAACAATAAAATGCATCATCCGTTGCGGCGCCGGCGCAATGATTACTGGATCGATGTAGATTACTGCATCGACGTACTATCACTGTTCATTCCGTCCTTCTTGTCCCCTCTCATCTTGCCCATTTTGCCATTCATGCCGATCCATTGCCCTTCCATGAGTTTCTTCGTTTTGCCATTGGTCATCGTAACGGTGCCGTCTTGCATCACGGTAGTTCCATTATCCAGGGTCATGGTCCTGTTCAGCACATTTTTCTGCCCTGCCTTAACCACCATAACCTGACCGCCCTTCATTAAAAGACAATCCTTCATTTTCCCGCTGCTCATCATCGAAGTATCCTGCATATCGGCATCTTTCATCTTGCTGCTATCCTGCGAGAAGCATCCAAGTCCAATCAGGCTTAACGCCACCAATCCTACTAACTTTTTCATACTGCGTGTTTTATTTGCATAACTACCGCAATTGTCCTGCCCTTGGATTGCCGGGCACTTGATACGCTCTTCCAGGCAAAGCCCCGAGGTTGGGGAAGATTGAGATTTGCACCCGGGGCGCTTACACCACACCTTCGTCTCATCGCCTATTACGGACGATCAGGCAGATCACCCCAGCCAGCAATTTTATTGCTGACAGTACTTTCGACGTATTCCAGGGTAGGACCTCCCTACCCTACTAAGTGTTTTTTGGCGATATTCATAGAGTAAATCCCTTTGTTGTAGAAAATGTCCTACTCATTTCTTGGCTATATGCTGATTGTATGCTCATTAAGGCTAATTTAACGGTGTCAAATGAATGCAGCCCTTTCAACAGGCGACATTGACCATCCTCTATTTTTTCCTCTCTCGAATCTTTCATCGTTCAATTTTTTAGGTATGGGCATCGCAGATCGTGATACGTCCGGCCGTTTTATGGAAGCAGTGATAAAAAGCAATTGCCCTGGCAAACCATTGCAGGCAATTATGGCTACAGGCTTTTTTGTGGTCGACCGCAATTGGACCGTAATCTATTGGAACAACGAGGCTGAAAAGATAACCGGCAAGCCTGCAATAGATGTTGTCGGCCTTGACTTATGGCAGGCCTGTAGTATGGCCATTCCTGATAACTTTCATTCCTACTACCACAAGGCTTTCCAGCAACCGATCCCGAACCCGCAAAAGGTGTTGCAGTGGCCTGAGATCGGGTACTGGGCCGATGTTGTTTCTTACCAATCGGACGATACGCTTTCCGTTTCTTTCAGAAGTAATCTCCCCGCCGGAAGGGAGAAAGATCAGCAGAACCGGCTTGCTTCCCTGCAGGAGACCTATCGGTTCTTAACGGAAGTGAGCGCCGATTGCCTTTGGGAATGGGATATTCCCGCCAAGGAGTTCTTCTGGCTCGACGGAGGCCACAAAAGGGCTTTCGGCTATCCGATCACCGACGCCATTGTCCCCCAGGAATTTTGGCAGGCCTGCATCCATCCCGAAGATAAGGCACGCGTCTTAAAGGGCTTGGAAGATGTCGTTGCTTCCGGGGCAGCTGCTATTTGGGAAGACGAATACAGATTTAAAAAAATGGACGGGACGTATGCCCATGTTCAGGACCGCGCCTTTGTCATCTGCGACAAGGGGAATACCGCATTGCGCATGATCGGCGCGACCCACGACATAACAGCTGCAAAACAGGCGGAGATGCGGTTGCTGGAAAGTGAAAGGATCATAGCAGAGGAAAGGGTGCTGAAGCAAAAAGAAGTCACCGAAGCGGTTATCGCCGCCCAGGAACTGAAAGAGCTGAGATAGGAAAAGAACTTCATGACAACCTCAACCAGATATTGGGCGCAGCTAAGATGTACGTCGAACTCGCCAAGACCGACGAGGAGAGTTTGCAGTTCTGTCTCGATAAGTCATCATCGCTTATAAAGTCGGTGATCGAAGAGATCCGGAAGATCTCCAAAACGCTCACTGTTCCCCAAAGAAACATCATGTTGATCGCGGAAAGCATCGGTATTTTGTTGGAAGACCTGGCTGCCGTAGATCCGATCAAAATAACCTTCACGGAAAAGGGACTGGACGAAGAAAAACTGAGTGATAAGATTCGCCTCGACATTTTCAGGATTGTGCAGGAGCAACTGAATAACATCCTGAAACACGCCGAAGCCACCCACGCCACGATCAACCTGATCCAGGAAGATGCCCATGTACTGCTGCAGATCCATGATAATGGCAAAGGCTGCGACAGCATGGAAGACAACGGAGGAATAGGAATGATGAACATCAGAGCAAGAGTCCAGGCGCACCAGGGCGAACTGTCGGTCGTGTCGCGACCCGGCGAGGGTTTCGGATTAATGATCATCCTCCCATTCCGGCCAAATGGCCTTCAACTCAGCTGAAATCCACTCGCTATCACGCTGGCAAAATGCCCCCGTTTTCCCGGATAGCATACACAAAACTGGGTGAAAAGGCCCCACATTACCCCCCTTAAGCAAGTTTTAATACCATTCATTCCTGGCGTGAATTTAGCAAAGAAAAAAGGGTGAATGACAAACCCTTCAGATTGAATATTCTGGTCGTAGAGGATGATAAAGACCTCGCCGCAATCATGAAGCTATCGCTTAAAAGGAAGCATGAAGTGTATGTATCACATACTTTACGGGATGCCAGAAATTCCTTGAGCGCATCTTGTATTCATCTTCTCTTGCTCGACAACAACCTCCCGGATGGGAGCGGACTGAATTTTATCCCTGAGGTAAGACAGCACTATCCATATGCGAAGATCGTAATGCTTTCTGCCGATCTTCCGCACATGGTGGAAAAACCGGCTATTGCCGCCGGTGCCCGCGGATTTATTGCGAAACCCTTCGACCTCCATGTCATAGACAACATGATAAGTTCTCTTTTTGTGGGAGGCTTATAATTCGAAGAGTTGTTCTTCATCATGGCCCGCAACAGGTATCAACCGCATAAAATTGTCGTAGCCAGCCTCACCTTCGTGCGCCGACTCCGCGCCATAAACATCTTGGCTATAGCCCATTACCCCATCATTAGCCCGAATGACGTAAATGATCTCCGAATCATCGGGATCACTCGCGCCCTCAAATCGGAAAGTCTTTACGATTTGCAGGTCCGCAGGCTGATAGGTCTTGTCCCCGCCCGCTGAAAAACCCTGAGGCGTCCACCTGAATTCCAGATCGATCTTCTTCTCCTTTAATCGTTCCAATACCTGGGACGAAGACGACATGCTGTCGAGTGTACTATTAACTTTCATGAGCGCTTTTTCTTAAAAGGGCTAAAAATCATGCCCTTTACTAATCTGAGCAATTCGCGTTTTTAATACCTGGTCAGACGGAAAGATTGTCTAATTTTTTCCCCAATGTTGCGTAAGAGTTTCCAAGCCGATGCCCGGACGGCCATCTCCAAAAAACGCAGGCCCGCTTCCAAAAATGAGAGCGTGCCCGCAATGATTCCAGCGATAGCCGTCTATTGAAATGACTCGTCGACCTTTTTCTTGCCTTTGTTAACGGCCGATTTCGCTTGTTCTGCCAGCTCGTCTGCCTCATCCTGGGCTTGGTCCGTATAATCGTTGATCCGGCTACGTAACTTCTTAAGCGTTTCCGAACCCTTATCAGGTGCCAATAGCACACCGATCGCAACCCCGGCCAGCAGGCCTACTAATATCTTGTTCATATTCATTTATTTTAAGCAAGTCGACAATGACTCACTGTTAGCAATGAGAATATCATGCCATTGTTCTATTATCGGCATCCCAGCCCTTCAACTGATAACGTTCGATGGCTTCCCCAACTTCTGTCAGCAAATCCTTGTCGTAATGGTAAGACCCATCGGCGTCATCATCGGCTACTATAAAATCCCAGTCGTCGATTTCCGAATTGGACGGCTTTAAAGTGATCTGCAAATAACTCTCCTGGTTGTCACTCTCCAGATCGACAGTGTACCACGTCTCTCCATTGCTATTCTTTGGTTTGACAAGGCCTACATAGGCGACGTCCTCATACGAAAATTCGATTGTAAACTCTCCGCTTGACATTATGTATATTTTGTTCTACCCACTACAGCAAATATGCCAAATTGCTAAACTCAAACCTTCCGCGGCTTCCGGCGATCTTATTATTCCGCCGGTTACCTTCGCCACAGCAGAAGGCTAATCCTGCGGCGCTGTTCCCCGGAACGCATCCAGTTTTACGGCAGCCCCGGTCGCCCCGCTTAGCGGCACTGGTGCACCACTCGCCGCGGAGGCGTAGATCGCCTCCATGATGCGCTGATCCTGCAGCCCTTCCTCGCCGGGTGTGAACGGCTGTACATTATTCACGATGCAATCCGAAAAATGATCGATCTCCGTCGCGAATTGTTGCTTTTGGGTAGTCGCAGGCGCCGAGGGCCATTCCCACAGACCCTTCGATTGTGAGAAGGTGCTCCTCAGCCCACTATAGCCAAACGCCTCTTCCATCCCATACCATACACCCTTATCACCGTAACACCGATAGCGGCGGATTTCATGGATGCCATAACTGCAACCCAGATTGGCTATGACCCCGCTGGGAAACCGAAGCTGAAAAAGGATGCTTTCCTCTATTTCCTTGAAGCGCGGGTCATCCGTCGGACGCGTGGCGGTCGCACTTACCCAATTGGGTTCCTCCCCCAGGAGATAACGGGTAGTATTGAGACAGTAAATGCCCACATCCACCAACGGGCCGCCCCCTGCCAACGCTTTTTTGCAACGCCACTGGTTGGGGTCGCCGGTGTTCTGGCCATTGAAACCCTCGATCACTTTTATTTTGCCGTAGGTCTGTGCCCTCGTCCATTCTTTCATTTGCTTGTTGAGCGGCTCGTATTGGATGCGGTAGGCGATCATCAGCAGCCGGTTGGATGATTTGCACGAATCGATCATTCGCTGACATGATACCGCAGATATGGACATCGGCTTTTCGCACAATACGTGTTTTCCCGCCTTTGCCGCGCGCACGGTATATTCTTCGTGCATACTGTTGGGCAACGCGATGTATACGGCGTCGATCGCGCTGTTGTTGCGTATGGTATCGAAATTCTGATAGTTGTAGATGTTCTTTGGATCGATCCCATATTGGTCGGCGACCTTGGCCGCCTTGGCAGCGTCTCCGCTTACCAGGGCTACCGGCTTGGAATGCTTACATTGTAAAAGCCCCGGCAATACCTGCTCCAAAGCGATATGTCCCAATCCAACAATGGCGTACCCCTTCCGCTTGCCAGGATTCAGCGGCGTAAAGAGAGGGCCGTCTTCCTGCTCGGTAGGGTCTTTAAGCTTGGGCAGTTGGACAGGGTCTGCCGCTCCGGTGTAAAAGGCTGTCGCGCTCCCGCCCTCCGCGCCATTAGCGAAACCCCGCCCCGGCGCAGCCGCAGCAAGCACGCCCAGACCAAGACTACTAATGAAATTGCGTCGACTTTCGTGCGCGGGTTTATTCTCCATATTCTTTTTTTTCGCCTACCACTTCAAAATCCGGACCCGGCAGCGATCAACTAGCAGGACGAAACTGCCACAGGTGAGTCCTATTGCATGGCCGTCCATTTTCCACGATGAAGCTTATCATCCTCTCTGCCGGACGCACTTATATTTTCAGGCTTCCTTCAATGGAATCATCAAGCGTCTTGCCTACGATAGCTCCGGCGAGCATTTTTGCCCCGGCAATGAGATTACCATGTTTGTTGTCCCAATAATAACCGCTTTGCGGCGTGAATTTAATGACGCTGATGCGGGGGTCATACTCACCTTCCGTAAACCAAACCTTTACTATTGGCTCCCAGAGCTCCTTGATCTTTGCTTTGTCTTCCGTTATTTCGCCAATGCCGGACAAATGCAGAAAATCGGAATGAGCTGATCCCTGGAAGTATAGGTCGACCGTATCGTCAACGCCCAACTCGTAATTTTTGTTGCTATCTTTGGCACTAAGGAACCAGCAGTTTCCCTGGTCATCGACCTTCTGCACACTCATGGGTCGAACGCCACTGGATTGCCCCGTCCCTACGCTGGTACAGAAAAAACAGCTCTTTGCACTACCAACGATCTCCTTTATCTTCTTGATGGCTTCGTCCCCTAAAAAATCCTGACGATTTTGCTCCGGCTGATTTTGATTGATGGTGTCCATATAGTTTGACTTTTATCATGGTAATTGATAAAGGCATGCCAGGGAACATTTGCTACACCTGTTCAATTTTTTTCGCCGTCGAAACGACCAGGCGTTAAACAAGAAAGGTCTTCAGCAGCATTTTAATAAAAAAGGGGGAAATGGATGGGTCACCACTCCTACTTTTCTCCTTTGGCATACTTCGTAAGCATATCCAGAAAAGATCCAACTTTTAAAGGTTTATGCAGGTAGTCATCCGCCCCCGCTTCATTGGAGAGTTTTTCCAATCCCTTCGATCCGCTAAACATCACTACAGGTATCTGTGCGTAATACGGAATTGACTTTAAAGTTTGGACGATCTCCTGGCCGCTCACATCGGGCATATCCTGATCGGTAAAGATAACATCCGGCTCAAACGACAACAGCGCATGGAAAAGCGCTTCGATTGTCTTGACTCCGCGGAGTGCCAGCACATCGTAATCGCGATGTTCGAGCACATACTTGCAGATCATCAAATGTTCTTCTGCATCATCGATCAATTCTACCTTGGTCCTAGCAGGCATACGTATAGATTTAAGGCTACACACAAGAAGGACAGACCATTATTAAGCTAGCAGGATCAGTCAGGCCGAATGCACGGCTGGTAAAGAATTATACCGGGAGGCGCTTGAGGAAAGGTCGATTAACAAATGATTAACCAAATCTAATGGTTGGTATTCATATTAGCAAAAAAATCTTAGCAGCAGACCAAATCATCCCTGCTCCTAAAAAGCACCCGTCTCTAGGTGGTATACCCTTTGCACCCGCACTATACGCCTTTCAAACAATCCGCTTTGGAACATCTTGACATTTTATACGTTGGGTCCACCAGGCCGGCGATTACTCAATCGTTGCTGCCGCCGGTGAACAAATACATGGGATTCGGCAAAATCGTCCGGCAAATATTCCCCTTTAGACACCTCGACGAGCTTTTTGGGTTGACCCCCGGCAAGCGCGCAGAACGCAGCCTGGCCATCAGCATTAAAAGTGCGGGCAAGGCATTCGCCGAGCCGGCAGTTCGCATAGAACAGTTGGGCCTTGCTTCTCGCAATAGCAGATCTGTTCCTTTATTGGTGCAAAATGGATGGCGTCTCCGGAAATTACCGGGCACAAACAGATGCGTGGTGGAGAGTAACTGAACTTTTTCAGAAAGCGGACACGAGTGAACGGGGAACTTTACACTAACATTTTTTCACCAGCATCGGCTCACTCGGGCTGGCATACTTATTTGTGATCCTGGTTGCACGCATGCAGGCAGCACGTCCTGCCCGACGAGAAAATAGCAGACCGGGTCGATAAGCAACAAAGCCCGGCGGAACACACAGAAACTAATTACAAAAACAAATACATGAAAGCACATGAAAGACGGTCAGGAACCGGCTCAAAAGCACATCGATAAGCTGCTCAGCTGGGTGGAAGAAGGCAAAGTACGGCTGGATGATATCATCACACACCGGTCGCCGGACATCGCACATGCGCACGATATTTTCAAGTACAAAAAAGAAGATTGTGTAAAGGTGGTGTTGGATCCGTGGAACTAGGATCCAAATACGAAAAGGCGGACCGCATGCGGTCCGCCTTTTTTTTATAAACAGAGGCTTTTATTCTGCAGTCGCTTCCTCATTGACGTTGTTCTCTGCTAGCTTCGTCAATGCCTGGTCCGTTTGCTTTTCCTCTTGCAACGTCGTTTCCAGGATCTTGGCAACGTCATTGTGGCCAAGCGTCTTTGCTATTTGAGCAAGGCCGCCGTACGTGGCGATCTCATAATGCTCCGCCTTTTGCCCAGCGAGTATTAACGCAACATCCCTGGTCATGGTGCCGTCCTCCGTGTCTTCGATGATACTGGCGCCTTCCTCGGTGATCCCTGCCATTGCGTCGCATTTTTTCGCCTGGGGCTTATGTCCCAGCAGTTCGAACACTTGCTCCAATCTGGAAACATGTTCCTTCGTCTGCGCAAGATGCGCGGTAAAGGCGTTTCTTAACTCCCCGCTGGTCGACGCCTTCGCCATCTTGGGAAGGGTCTGGACGAGCTTTTTCTCGGCCCAATAAATATCTTTGATCTCATCATGGAAAAACTCCTCGAGCTTCGAAGTCTCGCCCTTAGGGCTGTTTGGCTTGTTGCTGGATTTAGAAGCGTCCGGCCTCGACACGTTTGCTTTTGGAGTGGCTGTCTTGCTCTTTGCGCTAGTTGCTGCTTTATCGGCTGTTGTAGGCATAATTATAATTTTTCTTAAATGATATGAATAAATATGCCACTATCTACGAAGATGGGATACAGGCAAATGATGGGATATATTGGGATATTCCGGCATAACTGGGGAAAAAAAGTTACATCATTTAGTGTTGGCTGTTGCGGCGCCTCCACTTCGCGACCGGCACGGTATTTAGCCTATTTAGACCATGCAGCATGTTACCGAGAAAATAATCGCCTTCAATAAATCGCGTATCCCCAGCATGTGCCCGCTCAAATACCGGGTGATGACGGAAAATGCCTTCCGTTTTTTCCGCGGCACCTGCCACTTGTTTTACGAGGACCTCGCCGCCGCTGAAGACTTTCCCCTTGCACCACTGGGTTGGATCTGCGGCGATTGTCACCTCGAAAACTTTGGCAGCTATCGGAGCGATAATAACCAGGTTTATTTTGACCTCAACGATTTTGATGAAGCGATCCTTGCCCCCGTCACCTGGGAAGTCGTCCGGTTGGTGACCAGCATCTTCGTAGGCTTCGAATCCCTGGGGATAGAGGCCAGAAGGGCAAAGAAAATGGCCAAGTTGTTCCTAAAAAATTATGCGCAAACGCTCGTTTCGGGCAAGGCGGACTATGTGGAGTCGGCTATGGCCAGAGGCATCATTTGCGATTTCCTGTCAGGTGTTGCCAAGAGAAAGCAAAGGATCATCCTGGACAAAAAGGCCGTCCTGCGAAAGAAAAAAGTCCAAATGGCCACCAATACGCCAAAACACTTCAAATTGAACCGTTTGACAAAGCGGGCGCTAAAGGACCATGTAACGGCATGGCTGAAGGTGGATGACGATAGCCCGTATAATTATAAGGTCGTAGACGCGGTATTCCGCCTTGCAGGTACGGGGAGCATCGGTGTAGAACGGTATGCTTTCTTACTCGAAAGCTTAAATGAAACAGGCTTCAAATATATCCTGCTGGATATGAAGGAGTGCGTACCCTCATCTTTGGCGCCTTATCTCCATGGTCCGCAGCCGGCCTGGCTGTCCGAGGCGGACCGGGTCGTGAAAGCCCAGCGGCGCATGCAGAACCGCTGCCCCGCCCTCCTGAGTACAAGTGTATTCCGTGGGAAATCGTTTATCATGCAGGAAATGCAGCCTTCAAAGGATAGCATTAACTTCCGCTTGCTCCGGGACCGGTATCGGGATATGTATAGCGTCATCGATAGCATGGCGATGCTTACGGCTTCCTCCCAGCTTAGGAGTACAGGACAGGACGGATCGGCGACCACAGACGAGCTAAAGGCATTTGGCCGGAACCAAGGCTGGCAAGAGCAGGTTCTAGCCTACGCTGCGCAATATGCCATTCGCGTAAAGGCGTATTATGAGGCGTTTGTCAACGACGTCACCCAGCAGGGCCTGGCGGACGAAGCCGGGGAGATCGAAGAAGCCGGCAAGGTAGCCGTTTGATGGAGCCTGGTATGGGATTTAGAGAAGTTGTTTAAACATTAGCCGCATGAGCCCGGACAAAGTTTCGAAAAGTATGAGTAAAGCACAGCCTGCGGCCACGGTGTCAGCCGCAGATCGCAAACGGTTCATGCAAATGGCCATCGATCTGTCCGAACAGGCGCTTGATGCAGGAAAAGGCGGCCCGTTCGGAGCCATTGTCGTCCGCGGTACCCGGATCGTCGGCAGTTCGGGCAACTGTGTGTTCAAGCATACCGATCCGACCGCGCACGCCGAGATCATGGCGATCAGGGACGCCTGCGAGAATTTCAATACCAATGTTCTCACGGGCTGCGATATGTACAGTTCCGGGGAACCTTGCCCGATGTGCATGGCGGCGATCTATTGGGCGCAAATAGGAGCCGTATTCTTCTGCAATACCGAAAAGGAGGCCTTGCACTTCGGTTTCGTAGACAAGCTGATCCTGGCTGAACTGCGAAAAGCGCCGGACCAAAGAAAAATAAAAAGCACGAAAATTCCCAACAGTGGAGGATTAGCCGTTTTTAAGAAGGCCAAAGCCATGGGAATCTGACCATATGCTGCTACACCTGCATCAATCCTGCATGGCCGTTGCACGAGGGCTGCCTACCCAATTGCGCAATAGCCCGCCTCCCGGTCCGGGTGATTTACACCTCCAGACTGCGTTTATTGCCCATCGCCTGGCACAATAATTTCATAAGATTCAGTATTCGCTGGTTCTACCAACTGAATCGGTCCTTGGACCGGGTGACAGGCGGAAACGTAGCAAAAACAGGCGCGTTCCTTTTCGGGGTGCGCCTTTTTTTTCCAGCCTTAGATCATTACCGAACATGCATACATTCAAATTTATGACCATGGAAAACGAAGAAAAGAAATCAACTCCTGAAGACAGCTCGTCTCAGTCGTCCTTAGAACGCGGCAAAAAAGCGATCGAAGCGGACGAAAAGATAGCGAAAAAAGATACCGCCGACCCCAAGGTGCAGGAAGAAAAAAAGAAAGATGCCGAGAAGTGGCGGAATGAGGGCTAGCTTCCGCGCAGTAGGCACGATTATCGCAAAACTTAGCTAAAGGCGAATTTATGGATAAAGATAAGGTTCCAGCACCTGATGAAGGTGGAGAAGGCACGCCCAATCGGGCTTCGTTTGGTCACGGCTCAGCGACGCAGGGCGGAAGTAATTTTGGCCAAGGATCTTCCGATCTCGGCAAGGGAGGGAATGCTCAGGGCAGTGAGTCAAACGATGGCTCCAGCTATGCGAATGAAAAGGGATGGAACAATGAGGCGTTACGGATGGACGATGAACCTGCCCCAGTCCCACCAACGGGCAAATAATTTTACTTTATAACCGGCACTAACCAGGCATGTACAAACTGAAAGTTATTTCCTCCACCGTCCGGCCAGGCCGCAAAGGCCCTGCTATAGCCCAATGGATTACCGATATGGCCAACGCGTCCGGCTCTTTTGAAGCAGATTTGCTGGACCTCGGCGAAATCGCTCTACCCTTGATGAACGAACCGGTCCATCCCCGGTTGAAACAATATCAACATGAGCATTCAAAAGCCTGGAGCGCCAAAATAGATGAAGCAGAGGCATTCATTTTCGTGACGGCTGAATACGACTACAGTTATCCTGCATCGCTGAAGAATGCGCTGGAATACCTGGTGAACGAGTGGGCATACAAGCCCGCGGGCATCGTCAGCTACTCCATCGGACCTTTTGCCGGCGTGCGAGCCGTTATGTCGCTGAAATCCGATCTGCTATCCCTCAAATGCATAGGGCTGGGCGAAATGGTCAATATTCCCTCGATCAACGAAAAGGTTTCGGAAAACGGGATCTTCGATCCGGGCGAACAAGTACGGAACAACGCCTCGATCCTTTTGACCCAGTTAGTGCGGTGGACGAAAGGGATGCAACTTATCCGAACGCAGCCATGAAAAGATTGGATGGTGTACCGACCCCACTCAAAGAAGGTTGTAAATATTTACTGACAACAAAGTGTGCGCCGAATCAATTGTCCTTAATGGCCATTTTGATGGCATGGATGCGACAACATGCCTGCCTGGGGCATCAGTGCCCGTTAATGGGCATGCATCATGCTGTTCATCTCTGCACCCCGCACAAAAACGCGTTGATCGATAAGGCATGGTTATTTGAGTTTTATTGGTTCACCTAATAAATGTTATATTATGTTTTATCACGTAAAAGACCTGCAGTTTAATGCGCGGGTTTCGAAGCCTGACCCTGCCTTTGCTACACTGCTTTTGGAACAATTTGGGGGTGCTAATGGCGAACTGGCCGCTGCATTGCGCTATTTTGGTCAGGCGTTCGGGGTAAAGAATCCTTATCCGGACAAGTATGATTTGCTGATGGACATCGCGACCGAGGAATTCAGTCACCTTGAAATTGTCGGCGCTACGATCCAAATGCTCCTGACGGGCATCAACGGTGATCT
This sequence comes from Puia sp., assembly GCA_965214315.1. Taxonomy (GTDB): domain Bacteria; phylum Bacteroidota; class Bacteroidia; order Chitinophagales; family Chitinophagaceae; genus Puia. The sequence goes on from CBDCBP010000010.1 coordinate 23,562, forward strand.
TAAAAATGCAGCCGAAAGTTCTGAGATCATGAAGTTGATGAATGGTAAAGCCGCCAAAGAAGACGTTATTCACCAGGGAATGGTGGCGCCGCAGTTTATGATTGGCAGCGCGGGCAGCCCATGTTATACGAATTCCCAGGGCGTTCCGTGGACAGCCGCCTATATCAATGGCGATGCGACCGGCGAACTCTCGGCAGACCTGAGGAGCAATATCGGAGCTGAATCGAGGGCCAAGATGGTCTACGAATACCTGCTCCAGTTTACCGAAGACCCTTATGTCAAAGAAACCCTTCGTTTTCTGATGACCCGTGAAGTAGCGCATTTTCAGATGTTCGAGGCCGCCTTATCCACGATACAGCCGAATTTTCCGCCAGGGGTGTTGCAAAGCGATCCAAAGTTCAGCAATGTATATTTCAATATGTCGAGCGGCAATGACTTCAGCGGGCCATGGAGTATGGGCAAAACGACACAGTTAGGCGAAGAGATCCAGTACGTTGACGATCCTATCGCGTATGTCATCCAAAGCAACGGACTCCTTGAGCACGAGGCAACAGGGACGGACAGGACAGAGGCCGGTGTTCAAAAATTAAATAAAGAGTTGAGCCGGCAGAAAAGCACTGAGGTAAACGTGGCCAACCCTCCCGGAATGATGCAGTGGAACAAGCCCTTGGAACGGGAACAGGAGATCACGCAAAAACTGGAAAAAAATGGGAAGTCTAAAGCAAGCCGCGCTAAAAAGTGAACTTGCGGGCGCAGAGGCGGGCGGTGTAGAGGCGACATTCTATACCGACCCTCTCTGTTGTTGGAGTTGGGCTATGGCCCCTGCATGGGAAAAAATTGTTGCCGCCAAGGGTGCCGCGTTAACCGTGAGCTACAAGATGGGCGGCCTGTTGCCGTCCTGGAAACATTTTGAAGATACGTCCCATTCGATCAGCCGCCCCGCGCAAATGGGCCCGGAATGGATGCATGCGGCGCACGTATCAGGCGTCAGCATTAACGGTCAGCTTTGGAGTAAAGATCCCCCGGCGTCCTCTTACCCTGCCTGCATTGCTGTTAAGTCTGCAGAACTTCAATCGAAGCAGTTTGGGGAAACTTTCCTGCGCCTCTTACAGCAGGCTGTCATGCTTGGCGGCAAAAACATCGCAAAGAACGACGTCTTATTGGACACGGCCCGGCTGCTGCATGAGCAGCACGATCGATTTGACCTTTCCCTATTCCGGGATGACCTTTTGGGCAACCGTGGCAAGGCGGCCTTCCGCCAGGACCTGCAGGATGCAAAATATTTGGGCATCAACCGGTTTCCTACGCTGGTGATAGCGCGCCAACAGCGGGCCGCTATTGTCTTGTCGGGTTATCAAACCTACAAATCCCTAAAAAGCGCCATCGGCCTGGATGAAGCCTCGGCATAGCTTGAGTCGGCGAGGCCAACTAATGGCATTTTTCGATCGGGACCATGCTCCGTGGCCGTCGTGATCATTTACTGGCCCACCCGCCAAAATATCATCATATAAGGCCACCCCGCCGTTATATCTTCCTATAAGGGCACCCCACCATGAAATCATCCCATATGGCCACCTCTGCCGTTATATCATCCTATAAGGCCACCTTGCGTCGCAAGTTGGGGATACACTCGCCCGCCTTTTCAGTCGCCGCATGAATGCACCGCGTTGCCACATCGACATGGCCGCGGCAGTTTGTAGTCCCCATTAGGGACGGCTACGGGGACAGCAGGCCTCAAACAGGGAAAGGGGGTTGTAGCCGAAAGTCGATCTTTCGACGATACTCGAGCTGCGAGAACATACATAAGGCGTTCGCCTACACAATGTTGCGATAATTACCCTTGCTACTCGAAACGATTCATCGAAGCCATGCAACGCCGCCCTAGAATGGGCATTGGGGCATTGTTATTGCGCCGGTATAGCAAATTACATTTATGGAAAGTTTGAACGGCAGTCAATTGAGTTTTCCGCAGCGTCACTGGTTGATCCTATGTATTATTGTCGCCATAGTTAGCCCCATTGTTGTACATGGATTGCAAGTGATGGCCGGTCATGCCAACTATAAACAGGCGATGGATACAAAACCCCTCAATAGTGCGGCTGGCGGGATGTCTCCTTCCAGCGGAGCGGCGGCGCCAGGCGACTCGGCCAAGCCCGGCAGTGCCGATGCAATCACACCCTCCAGCAAAACGGCAACAAAAGATACATCCTACAAAGTGCCTGTTCCTCCCCAAACAAAATAGCCGGTGAGAATGATTCTCTTGTCATATCGTGCGGCAGACCACCGAACTGAGGAGCTTCCGGGCGTCGGGCTGGGGAATGCCTTTCTCATCTCAGAAAATGCCGAGCGAACCAAATCCCTCCTGGCGTCATTTTTGAATACAAAATCATAAAAACTTACTTTATGCAATGGTTCGGCGGAAAAGAAAGTGGTGACGTTGAGGAAGGCAGCAGCAGCGGCGGCATCGGCGGTGGCCATATTGCATTGGGCGGCGGTGTGCTGGGTATAATCGGCTTCGTGTTCTACCTCCTGAATGGAGTCAACCCAACGCAGGCGGTTAACGGCGGCACGGATCCCAATACTCAGCAAGTCACCACCCCGGTTGGCGCCGGAGCCGAGGACCGGCAAACGAAATTTGCCCGGGTTATCTTTCAGGGCACTGAAGATGTTTGGGACAGCCTCTTTACCGCGGCCGGAAAACATTTCACCCATCCCATTTTACATTTGTATACCGGCCAAGTGAATGCCGAAGGCTGCGGGTTCGCCAGCTCAGCTACGGGACCCTTCTACTGCCCTGCTGATCAGAAGATCTACCTCGACCTTTCCTTTTTTCAGCAGCTGCGCGACCAATTCCAATCCCCGGGGGAGATGGCCGAAGCCTACGTGATTGCGCACGAGTTTGGACATCATATCCAAAATTTGCTGGGCGTCTCTGCAAAAATGGAGCAGGCGCGCGGCAGCCTGAGCGACGTCGATTACAACAAGTTATCCGTAAAATTGGAGTTGCAGGCTGATTTTTACGCCGGCGTTTGGGCACATTATGAGGCTAAGAACAATGAGAACGGTATTCAAATAGACCGGACCGACATCGATTCTGCGCTGGTGGCGGCGCATGCTATTGGCGATGACCGCCTGCAGCAGCAAAGCACCGGCCGCGTGGAGCCCGACAGCTTCACCCATGGTACTTCCGCCCAACGGGCTTACTGGTTCAAAAAAGGATTCGATACCGGCGACATCAACGAGGGCAATACCTTTGCGGCAGGTGATTTATCCAAGAATTGAACGTTCCCGTCATTTAAATTTTTACCCACCCTACATGCCATCCGCCGCTCGTGGTTGGTTTAATGCGTCCGGAAAAGGCGAACCGCCTTTCTCAACCCGGTATCGGGCATGCCCGCTACGTTAGCATTAGCCATGCGCCTTCGCGCTTTTATTTTATCTTAGTGCATATGCCAGCAATCATTCGCGAACAATATGCCCTCGTGCAACGCCCAAGGACTATTCTTTTTGATTTTTTGCGGGACACCGCGGGAAACGATGGACTGAACCGGGCTTTTCCGGAATTTGACAATAAAAGTATGCGGAGTCTGCTTGAACACATAGCAGGATGCTATTTTGCCTGGATAGGTTTTCATGCACTGGGGCATCCCAGGTCCCTGTCCGATCATGGGCCCTGTACGACCATGGACCTGGTGCGACAGCTGTTCGCCCGCGTAGACGCAACGATGGAGGAGTTCCTTGAATCGTTTAATGGTAGGATGGAAGTGCCGGTAAGATCCGAGCATGATCCGGGAGAATGGATCACGGCGCCACCAGTGGCATTGTTCACCCATGTCATTACGCACGAATTCCATCATAAAGGACAGATCGTATGGATGACCCGTTTGATGGGTTGTATCCCAACCGATACGGATGTCAGCAACAGTTTCAGCTGGGTAAGATGAATAAAGCCGGCTAGTGCTGATTGATGCGGGAAATTAGTCAGACATATGCCTAAACAAAATCCTCATCACGACGGCTCCGGCGCCCCGCGCCCAGCTGGTTCTCTTACCTCCCCTATCTTCACCCTATTTGCCAGATAAGCTGCCACCAGAATAATGACGATCCCTACAACCTGCGATACCGTTATACGTTCGCCGGCAGCTATCCCAATAAGTACGGCTATAATAGGATTCACATAGGCATACGTGCCCACAACAGCCGGTGGCCTGACTGTCAACAGATACAGCGAGGCAGAGAAGGCAATGATAGACCCGGCAATAGCGAGGTAGAAAACCGCACCCCAACCGGCAGCCGTCACCGTGCCGAAGCTGAAATGTTTCCACTCCCCGGCAAACATACTAACGGCGAAACACGCAACCGTTCCGCCGGCAAGCTGCCAGCCCACATCAACCAACAAGCTACCCCTGCCCCGATGGTTCTTGTAATACAAAGATCCGGCGGCCCAGCAAAAACACGAGCAAAGCACCACTGCGGAGGCGATCAAACGCATCGTCCCCGATCGTTCATCTACCTGACTGGTTTGCCCGCTAAAAAGGGCGACGATCCCGATCATTCCCAAGGCAATGCTGGTCAGGGTTAGCTTACTCCTGAAATACATCGCGCGGTTTCGCCCGTCGATGAGGATATACCACACTGGCAAGGTCGCTATGAACACCGCCGTCAATCCCGAAGAAACGTATTGCTCCGCCCAGAAGATGACGCCCTGCCCCAGCGTAAGCATAAAGGCACCAAGCATCATCTGGGTCAAGGTATTGCCCGAAAACAATCGCTCCTGCTTGACAAGGCAAAAGCCAAGCAGCAGCACGCCGGCAATCAGGTAGCGCAGACTCGCAACAATAAAAGGCGGCATCTGTTGTACGCCGATCTTGATCGCCAGATAGGTAGTACCCCAGATCACGTATACCGCCGCAAAAGCAAGTAATACGGTTAGCTTCCCGGACCCTGACTGTTGATGCATAGATTAGCTGCAATGTTACTGAAAATACTCGTAAATTGTTTCAACGCATAACCATGGTCTAGACCGCCGCGACAATATTGTATTTTCTATTCCTCGGAGTGTCCATCAACGCAAATGCACAGGCACAACAGGCTGAGATGGCCATAGACAGCCTGGATGCACAAATACGAAATGCCGGGCCTCGCTGTAGCTGTAGTCAGGCAGGACCACATTATCTACACACATGCTTTCGGTTGGCGGAACATCGCATCCGGTTTGCCATTGACCGACAGCAGTATTTTCCGGATCGCATCCATCTCGAAGTCTTTTTCAGCCACCGCGATCATGCAATTGGTAGAAGCAAAAAAGCTCTCTTTAAACGATGATGCCAGTAGGCTTATAGGATTCCCGTTGCGAAACCCGAAGTTTCCTAAAGAGGTGATCACGTTAAAAATGCTGATGTCGCACACCTCTTCTATAAACGATAGCCACGGCTATTTTACCTATGATTCCATCAACCCGGCAAAAAGCGGGAACTGGGCTGGTTGCTACAATGATTACGCACCTGGCGCCGGCTACCAATACTGCAATTACAATTACAACATCATTGGAGGAATCATAGAACGGGCATCGGGCGAACGCTTCGACCATTATATCAAAAACCACATCCTCGACCCCATGCACTTGTACGGCGGCTATGAGGTTGCCGCGCTTGATTCTTCAAAGTTTGCATCCCTGTATGAATACGACAGTGTGACGCGAAAATACGCCGTCGCGGAAAGCGCCTACCGGCAAAACAGGGATCGAATCGAACATTACAAACCAGGTATAGACGCGCCGGTATTTTCGCCTACCGGTGGTATGAAGATCTCCGCCATCGATTTGGCAAAATATATGACGATGCACATGAATTTCGGACTATATGGAAATACAAGGATCATCAGCCGCAAAAGCGCAAAAACAATGCAACGCAAAGTCTCGGCCGGCGACGGCGGATATGGCCTCGCCATCGAGACGAAAAAAGACTTGATCCCAGGGAAAACCATGAAAGGACATACAGGTTCTGCTTACGGCTTGTACAGTATTATGTTCTGGCAGCCGAAAGAGAAATTCGGCATCGTAGCCATCACGACAGGAATTGACCTGGCTATAGATGACGGATACAATGACGTGACCAAAAAAGTGATAGATATCTTGTATTCGGCGCTCCTTCGATAAGCCGATAAATCGCTAACCGGCTAAGCCCTGTCATCAGGCCCCTTGTCATCCGCGCCGCGGTCACTATCGGAACCCTTATCATACCCTCCCCGATCACCACCAGCACCCCCGCGGTCATTGCCGGAACCTCGGTCATAGCCGCCCGAACCTCGGTCATAACCACCGGAACCGCCGCGCTCACCCCCAGCGCCACGTTCATTACCTCCACGGTCACCGCCATAACCCCCGCGATCACCACCGGATCCCCTGTCATACCCACCGCGATCACCACCAGATCCCCTGTCATACCCACCGCGATCACCGCTGGATCCCCGATCATAACCGCCACGGTCACCGCCATAGCCTCCGCGATCTCCGCCAGACCCCCGATCATAACCCCCACGGTCACCGCCGGACCCCCGATCATAGCCTCCGCGCTCACCACCATAACCGCCCCGATCCCCGCCAGCGCCGCGGTCATAGCCTCCACGGTTACCGCCATAACCCCCCCGATCCCCACCAGGCCGCCGGTCGCCAGGCCCGGGACGTTCCGGACCACCATCCGTCCGCGGCGGCGGCATCTTTGCTTCTTTTATATTTAAGGGACTAGTAGCCAATATCTTGCCTTGAAGGGCGCCCATCGCCGCCTTCGCCTGATCGTCGCTCATCTCGACAATGCCTTTGCCCCTGCTCAAACCCGTAATAGGGTCGATAATGATCTTCGTGTAGTCGACCCAACCAAAAGGGTTAAAAAGACGTTGAAGATCAAACTTATCGAAATCGCGAGGCAGTCCGGATATAGTCATTCGCATACAACAAAAATAGGCCGTTTTTCCGATCCAACTAGCCCCCGGCCGAAGTTTCGTAGGGGATAAGGCTTATTTCTGTAGTTCAAAGGCTGCATCGACACCGCCTTTGCTCCCCGTGACGTCGATATTCCAAGCCGTAGCCAAAAAGAACGGCGCTTTTCCCTCCGCATCCCTGTCGGCATACATGACGGAAATTACCCGGCTCTCACCAGGCGCTAGTTCCAGGTAATTATCGCTAAAGATCACTGGCAGGATATCGTCGCCCCGACCTGCCCTTCAGTGCGCGAAGGTGCACCTGAAAAGCCACCGTTTTGCCGGTGTTGGTGATCGTGACCGCGTATAGACTGCTGTCGTTCTTCTCAACACTGGCAGGTTGCGAAGCAGCATGGGCACGGGCAGCACCGCTAGCCCCAGCACGGGCCCGGGTAGCATTATAAGCCCCAACACTAGCGCGGGCAGAACCACCACCACGAGCCCCGGCACCACCACCACCACGAACCCCAGCAGCAGCACGACCACCGCCACGAGCCCCCGCACCGCCATCAGCCACAGCGCGAACCCCGCCACCGCCAGTAACCGCGATCGTCAACGCAGTCTTGTCCAGCATTTGTAGCGCCATGTAATCCGCATATCCCGACTGCGGCGTCATATACCAGGTGGATTTGGTCCAATCAAGGACATCGCCTTTTTTAGACAGCCAGTACCAGTTGATGCTTTTCACGCCGCCGCGGGCATCAGCTAGCTGAAGCCTGACAAACCAGGTCGCCGGACTATCGGCGACAGTCGGTAGCTTAAAACAGGTCGCGACACCATCGGCCTCAACCGACAACGTAATTTTTTTAGCGTACTTCACCGCGCCGTCCAGATTATAGATCGTCGCCTCGGCGGTCAGGCCGGCAAAGGCCTGCTGCAACGTATTGGTCACAAACACGGTATTACCAGGATAAGAATACATGATATGCAGGGGCTCCATCGATTTTTTCATCCCAAAATAAGTGCCCGCCGGATAGAGATAGTAGTCATAGGTATGCCAGATAAGGCCCGGCCACGGATTACTGCCCATCCATTGCACGACACCGGTAGCGGTGTGGTATTTGCGCAACCCGTAGGCTTCCATCATGGCGCGGTGCGCCTCATAGTCTTGCGCCTGGGCCTTGGCGATATAGTCCTTTATATTCGTGGCATTGCCGTACCGTCCCTGCAACGCGTTGTTGAAGACCGTCGTTGTCCCAAAGTCCATGGTTCCGCAATGGTATTTCCAGGTGGCACTGGTAAACCAAAGCGAATCCTTCGGGATGAACTTGATCAGACTCTCATAAGGCGGAATAGAAGGCCCGGGCGAAATTTCCGTCGCGAAACTATAAGCTCCTCCATACCTGGACGCCGTGTCGGTCTCCCAATAAATAGGCGGCACCCATTCATACGGACCCGACATCTTCACACCGCTATGGCCGGACACCTTAGATGGCGTTTCATTGGCAGTAGCCAGCAATGGATTGGGCCATTTCAGCGCGGCTTCGATCTTCAGGTAGTCGCGTTCGACAGTGGTGTCCCGCGGCGGCATGTCGCTGCCATTGAGCCAGACCATGAGGCTGGGTCTGTTGCGCAGCCAGAAGACCACACTACTGTCGGACGCCATCGCCGACGCGCGTTTAGCCGCATCCCAGTTCTCGGGATATTGCCAGGCACCGCAACACATCCAGCCCGCCATCACCAACATCCCGTACTTGTCGCACAACGCATAAAAATTATCGTCTTCCAGCTTTCCTTCCGACCGGACGACATTCATGTTCATATCCCGGTAAAGGCGGATCTCCTGCTCCTGGCGCCGGGGCGAGCGGCGTTGGAAAATATCGGGGGACCAGGCTGCACCGCGAATGACGATGCGTTTCCCGTTGACCACGAAGACCCGGGATTTATTGTCGATCATTTCCGAGGTGATCTGGCGGATACCGAAATCCTCATCGATACTATTGCTGACCGTACTTTCATGCACCGCCTGCAACTCAAGGTGGTTGAGGTCCGGCTTGCCATACTGCCAGGGCCACCAGATCCGCGGGTGGCTGACATTTAACTGCGGGAAGTCGGCCGGGGTAAACTCCACGTTCGCGATGGCCTTGCCTTCGAGGTGCATGCTCTTCTGAAACACGATGTCATTGTTGATCTTCCCCTTCACAGTCACGTCCTGCGGATTGGCCGAGTAGTTGCTCACTACCGCATCCACAGTCAAGTGGGCGACATCCAGGTTTGCACCGTCAAATTTGGTACTTACCAACGGATACCGGATGCCTACCCGGTCATAGGTCCTGACCTCGACGTCATTGACGATACCGCCATTATAATCAGGTGGATAATGGATCCAGTCGGCATAGTCGATGGCCAGGTCACCGCCCGGGTGATTGGGGTTGACCGGGCGTTTGATCTCCAGCGCCAGGACATTCGGTGTCCCCGCCAGCATCCGCAGTTGTTTGGTGATATTCAGTTCAATGATCCGAAAGGGATTCATGATCTGGCTGGTGTCGGCGATCAGCACGCCATTGAGCCAGACATCGGCCTTGTAGTTGATGCCATGCAGGACAAGCACGACATCCTTGCCTATCTCGGTCCTTGGGAGATTAAACTCTTTGCGGAACCACCACGGCGCATCCAACGCCGGATCTTTCAGTTTCTCGAAGTTCATGCCATAGAAAGGATCGAAGTCATATTTTCCATTGGCAAGCAGTCCCGCTATGATGGTCGTGGGCACGCTGACGTTATACCATCCGCCCACGCCGAAGCCCGGTACCGACACGGCAGCGCCCGTTCCGCTGACCTTGGTAGCCGACTGCATGACCCAACCATCCCTGAGCACCATACCGGAATTGGCCGCCCGCTCCGCATCGCTCGGCAACGGCTTGTCTCCGCGCGCGTGCGACTTCACGTGCTTTTTCCTGGAATGTGTCATGGTTGACTGCGCGAATCCCTGTACAACCAGGAACAAAAACACGGCCGCAATGCCAAGGCGTCGGATATTTCTCACGGGTTTGCTTTTTAAAGTGCGTTATAATAGAGCGCGGCAGCACCGAGAATGCCGCTGTTCGTTAATTCAGAGACCGCTATACGGATACGCTCCGCAGTTTGACCATAAGCCAGCGTCTTTATCTCTTTCCGCATGGAGCCCTCGAAAAGATCATAAGCCTGGCTGACGGATCCCCCCAGCACGATCAGCTCCGGATCATAGGTGTACAGCACTGCCTTGATGGCGGAACCGATATGCGTCCCCAGCTCTCCATACAATTGCAGCGCAAGCGCATCCCCGGCTTTCGCATCCTCGAATACACGCAGCCCATCCAGCCCGTGCACATTCCGAAAGAACGAGCCGCTGCAGTAATACTCCAGGATATTATCCTTGTAAGGCAACAGTCCAAATTCACCCGCGCCGCAGTTATAGCCCGCAAACAGTTTGTGGTTGATAATGATTCCCCCACCCAGCCCCGTCCCAATGGTCAGCCCTACCATCGCCCCCGCCTTGGACCCCTTACCGAAATAATACTCACCCAAAGCAAAACAGTTCGCATCATTGTTCACCAGCACCGGCTTGCGGTACCTTGCCTCCAACAACCGCTTGAGCGGCACCTCCTTCCACGACGGGATATACTGCACGTCGTACACGATGCCTTCGTTCACATCGACGACGCTGGGCACGCCAATACCAATGGCCGCGATCTCATCGGTCATCAGCGCGTCGATCACCTGGTGGATATCATCCAGCACATCTGCCACGCTGCCATCACTGTGGATCCTCACAGCATTGATCGGAGATAGCGACTCCCCGCTCACCACCGCGCCGCGGATATTCGTCGCCCCGAGGTCGATACCGATCACTTTATTATCCTTCATGCTGCATTTTTATTAAATACCGTCTGATTCGTGATCAGTGGGCGAGCCCAGAAACCGATACTGAGGATGTAGCCCAACGTGATGTACAGGAAGAACATCCCCGTCCGCAGCCCCACCGCATCCCCCAGGCCGCCGATGATCAGCGGAACGATCGCCCCGCCGATGATACCCGTAACCATGATGCCGGCGAAGGACCCATGGTGTTCATCGATCGAGTTGAGCGCCAGCGAGAAGATGATGGGATACATCACCGAGGCAAAAAATCCAACGGCCGGAAAAGCGATCAGCGCGACCGGCCCGCTCCCAAAAAATGCGGCGGACAAAAAGATCAGCGCCGCAATAGTGAACACGATCAGCACCTTGCGGCTGTCCATGATCTTAAGCAGGAACAACCCCACCACCCCGCCTGCCGTCATCAGCCCCCAAAAATACGCCACCGTGTCCGCCCCCTTCGTCTGCGGGTCGTATTGATGATAGGTCTGCAGGAATTGCGAGATCCAGTTCGCGATCCCCTGCTCCGTCCCGACATAACAGATCATCGCAATAAAAAACAGCACCACCGTCTTCTTCTTGAATAACATCAAATGGGTCTGCAGCGCCCCCGCCGTCTCATCCGCCTTCAGTTCCACCACCGGAAATGTCGAGACCCGGATAATGACGATCATCAGCAGCGAGATAACGGCGAAGATCCAATACAGCGAGATCCAGGGCAGCTCCGGCGGAACGACGTGACCGAACAAACCCATCAGGCCCGTCGTTTGCCCTTTTAGGTGTTGCGCAAAATAAGAATACACCATGGGGCTCACGAACGACGCTGCCCCAAAGATCAACTGCGCCAAAACGCTGTTGAACGCATAATGCTCCTCGCCGCCGGACGTGCGCAGCAGGGGGTTGATGACCACCTGCAGCATAGCCATGCCACTGCCGATCAGGAAGAGCGAGATGATGGCGCTCAGGTAGTCATGGACCGTCGCCAGCAGCAGCGAGCCGATAAAGGCCACGACAAAGCCGGCGATCATGATCTTCTTTTCCTTGTATTTTTCGAGCAGCATCCCCGTGGGAATGGAGACCAGCCCATAGGCGATAAAGAAGGCAAAGGGCAGGAAGGCCGCGAGCGTCAAACTCAAATGAAACCCACTGATAAAGTCGGGGTTCAAAGCACCGATCACGTTTGTAAGAAAAGAGATCACGAAGAACGTCAGCATGATCAGAAAAACGATGTAATAGTTGCGTTTCATTGCGTTAGCAGAATTTTATCGGCGTTAGGTTTGGCCTGGTAGCGCACGAAAGGACCCTGATCATCGTGCTGAATGGCGACTTCTTGCATGTCTGCACCCTGGCGCACCGTGGCTTTTTTCCAGTCGCCGGGCACATAGGTTTTTAGCGTCAGCGGCAGGTCGTAAAAGATCCTGGAAAGCCGATGGTTCAGTTCTACGCCGATCTGACCCATGGCGAATTCGTAATTGATCTGCGCCTCTTCCCGCTCCCGCATATATTTGGTGACATCGCCGAAAGTAGCGATCCATAGTTTGTTGTCATGCGCCTTTATATATTTGAAGTACTCCTCCAGCTTAGGGATCGGCGTCCATTCCCAGCCCAGACTGTCGATCCCATGGAACACCAGCACCAGCCAGGTGTCGGTATTGGCACAGGCCGTATCCACCCAGGATTCCATCAGTGCCAACGGTGTAGCATGCAGCGGCCCGCGCTGCCATTGCACATACGCTTTCCCGGTTGGATGTGGCAGGTCCTTGCTTGCCCGGTCGATCTCCTTGAGGTAACGCTCGGGCATCCTATTGCGAAGCGCGGGATAGATCGTATAGGCGATCTGCATCACCCGCTCGTCCTCATAGCCATAGGGGACTTCCGCGGAAAAAGTATATTTCACCCCCAGCTGGTTCTTGATCTCTTCCTTGCTTTTCTCCAGTTCGTAGCGGATATTGACGGCATCCAGCCCCGGCATAGTCGCATGTGTAATGGAATGACTGGCGATCTCATAGCCCTCCGCCGCGTCTTTCCGCAGCTCATCCCAGCTCGTTCCGTCCGCCTCCTTGTATTCCGGGCAGGGCTCATAGCCCGGGGTCAGTTCCCCGTTACGGACCTTGGCGTAAAGGCTGTCCATCAAATGAAAAGCGGCTTCGGGCGCGCCGCCCGAATATAAACTCCCGGCCTTCGTGTGGTAGGAAATGGTACCCTGGTAACCCAGAAAGCCTGCCGCCGAACATCGCTCAAGAAAATTTCCCTCGTTTGTCGGTTTCGTCGCCGATTGCTTGATAATATCCTTGACAGGCCGGCCAACGAACTTCCCCTGGTATTGGGAACCGGTGATCGGCCCGGTGATGACGAAAAAGGTGGCCGGTAGTGTAAGCGTTTCCATGATGGGCAAGGCCCGGGTGAATTGGTGCCGTGAGGCATCGTCGTAGGTGATGGACAGCGCGCCGGATCGCCCGTATTGCCATTCGGTGACGGTGGTGGTCCCAGGTTGGGCCCGGCAAACGCCGATGGACATGCAGATCGCTACAAAACAGGTGGACAGCCTTAAGCCACCCCGGGCATGACGGTTCATAACCAAATATAAATTAACTATTTGAAACGTAGGTCAGAAAGCCCGTAACCTGGCGCCGGCGATAAGCGTCTCAAATAGAGGCTGCATTTGTGCTGGACGAACTCAACTACGACCGGCTCAATACCCAGGCAAGGCGCATCTACCGGATCGACGAACAGGTCGCAAAGGCAACGAAAGTTTTTCTCGGCACTGTATCCCACCGATTCCACGAGTGTCCTTATCAATGAGACGGCGGCTAAAATTTTTAACCATCAGCTTCCAGGCGATCAAGGCCGCAGTCGCCAATCCGGTCAGGAGTCTTCGCTCGCAATAGGCAATTACGTTAGAAACTCCTCGATGTTTTGAGGAGTGATGGTAGCGGTCTTTGCCTTGGGATAATGCTCAACAAACGTTTGCGAAAACCGAACGCGCGCTTTTGGGTTGGACTTTATTTCATATGCGCTCATTTCGTCATCCATTTCTTCGATCAAGTCAATTTCCTGCTGTTGTGTTGTGCGCCAGAAATATTGTTTGGCCTCTTTGCCTTGATAGCGAAGAAATTTCATCCGCTCTGCAATGACAAAATTCTCCCATAAAACTCCTTTATCCGTTCTAAAATGAAATGGTTTGAAATTGTTGATAATGGCGTTACGAATCCCGCAGTCGTAGAAATAGATTTTCTTTCCCTTTTTAATTTCGTTTCGGACGTTTCGGCTCAAGGCAGTTAAGCGAAAGATGACAAATGCCTTTTCAAGTAGATCGATATACCGATCCACAGTTTTGCCATCTGCGCCAACCGTTTGTGCCAATTCATTATAATTAACCTCACTTCCTACCTGGAGCGCCAATGCTGTCAGGAGCTTTTCAAGCAGTGCGGGCCTTTTAACCTGCTCCAACATCAACAGATCCTTATACAAATAGCTTTCCGCCAAAAGTTTCAACAGTTCTGTTTCTTCCCCTTGTTTGGTGACGATTTCAGGGTAATAGCCATAAAGCAATCGGTGCTCTATTAGCCTCTTTTCGGTCAGCAATCCATGCTGCTGGACCATCTCATCGAAACTTATCGGGAAAAGCATGTATTCATATTTACGGCCCGTCAATGGCTCATTGACCTGACTCGATAACTCGAAAGCAGACGAGCCGGTAGCAATGACTTGGACATCTTTTAATTGATCTGTGAAGAGTTTGAGCGTCAAGCCGATATTTGGAATGCGTTGTGCTTCGTCGATAAATACGATCTTCTTATTTCCGACAATGGCTTTCAATTTGGTTGAAGTCGTGTTGGAGAGTATTTCCCTAACATCTGCTTCATCCCCATTCATATAAAAATGATCAGTATTCCGCAACATGGTTTCGACGATGGTAGACTTCCCGCATTGACGCGGGCCGAAAATCAGCATGGCTTTTCCCTTAAAAAGTCGTTTTTGCAACTCGGTTTGCAACATTCGAACTATCATATTCTAGGATTTCAATCCTACAAAACTATAATATTTTCGGATTCCAAACCTAACTACTTATAAGCTTGAAGCGCGCAAAAGCCATAATAACTTGTAAATCAACCTTAAATACTAAAACTCCACATGCCCCCTGAGCGCGAACACATGGACCGGACCACTTCTATCCTTGTTGTATCCCGGATTGTGAACGAACTGGTAGTCAAAAGTCAAATAGAAATGTTCAAACACCCGGCAATTGTAATAGGTCTCTACAATGCTTTCATGGCCATAATTAAGGCCACCATCCCCGATGATGAACCCATAACCCCCCGCTGCCAAAAAAGCCCGGTGATCGGCCGAGATGCCATTAACGACAGCGGCGAGCCCGGCCACATCATCCTTGCGCTTCCATCCCGCCCCTTTCAGCGAAAACCCGATGTGTGCGGTCTGGTCGATCTCCGTAAACGCCCAGGAAACGTGTTTCCCGTCATTCCACCCAAGCCGCCCAAAAACACTGAGGTCATCGGTGATCGACTGCTCGAGACCCAGACCAAGCCCGGTCTTCTTACCGCCATAAGTGGCGCCTTCGTCGGAGCCATCGATGACATTCAATATTTTCTGATCCCCCGTGGTCAACGCCTCCAACCCCTGCTCATACGAAGGCGCACGCGAAGCCGTATAACTATAAAGGAGCCGGATCGCACCGGGCCGCTGACCGATCTTTAGATGTTGTTCGAATTCCGCCGTCTCAGAATGGGCCTTGCCCAACCTATACTCCATATTGGGATGGTTGGCGACCGTTGGCACCGCTACGCTGGACACCCTGAACGACCAACCCGGGTTGATCCATTCTACCACCACCCCCATCGTATACCCCTTTGTGTTGGCCGGGTAGTCCCAGGCCCCATTCGCCATCAGGCTCCAGTTCATGAACTGCGAGCGCGGGTCATGTGCATAACCATTGGCATCGAAGAAATCCGACATCGCGAACTTTCCCGCGCTGATCTCCAGACAGTGTGCCGGCTGTTTCATCGCCACCTGCATATTACCATCCGCGAGGTCGGTCGTGCCGCCGCCGCCGAGCGAAATCATCTGCTGAATATATGTGCGGGCTATGGACACTACCGGTGCCGGATCACCGATCCGGTAAGTTTCACCATTCAATGCACCCGCGACGCCCAACGCGTAGCTGAGGCCCCTGCCGCCGGACAATTCGGGGTTGACATAAATAGCCGCCCCTTTCCATAGCTTCCGGCCGACGAACAAGGTCGCCGTTACGCTTTCGGCGCCCGTCTCGACACTGTCCCGCAGGCTGTTCATGCCGCTGTATTTCGCGTTGAACCCCGAATGGGCCTGATCGATGATCGTCGTTTGAAAATGATTCATCCAATTTCCGCTGCTGTCCGTGATGAACTGCGAAAATGAACATTCCGATACGATCAGAACAATGCATAGCCAAACCAATCTTTTCATAACCAGTTATTAGGTTCCAAAGTAATGTCGGGAGAATAGGGCAATGCCTTCCGTGCAACCGCTGCGTCAGCGCTGACGCTGACGGCCAGCAAGATATGGAAAATTGAGAAAAACCGGCTATTACCACCGCGTTAATCCTGCCCTCTTTTTGCATCGTGGATTCAATTCAAACCGTGCTGCAAAACGCCGTATATTAGCCCATGGCATTCGAGTCCGTATTATACAACATTGGAAAACACATCTCCCTCGACCCCGAAGAGGCGGGCTTCTTTACTTCCCTGATTCAATACCGGGAGATCTGCAAAAAGGAGCACCTGCTAAAAGAGGGACAGTTCTGCCGCACCATCAACTACGTGGAGTCAGGCGCCCTGCGCGCATTTCATCTGAGCCCCGATGGCAAAGATTCCACCATCATGTTCGCCATAGCCGACTGGTGGATAACGGATATGTATGCCTTCGCGATGGATCAGCCGGCCATGCAAAATATCATTGCCATCGATGACAGCCGCATTTGGCAACTGAAGAAAGAAGACCTGGAATGCCTCTACACCCGGGTACCGAAATTCGAACGCTTCTTCCGGATCATCATGCAAAATTCATATATCCGCGAACAGTTGCGCGTGTTGCACAACTTGTCCCTGACCGCGGAGGACCGTTACGATATTTTTCTCCACAAATACCCACAGGTGGTGCCGTATCTATCGCAAAAACAGATCGCCTCCTACCTCGGCATCACGCCCGAGTTCCTGAGTACGGTGCGCAGGAACAAGGCGGGAAAATAAGTTCTTAATGTACATTAAGCGCTTTGTGCTTTATCTTTTCTTTATTTGCGGTATGCTAATACTTATCGCGGGCCCCTATCGCAGCGGCACCAATGACGATCCCCAGCTCATGGCGAAAAATCTCGATCACCTCGAATCGGTAGCCCTACCTTTGTTCCGCCTGGGGCATATTCCGATCATCGGCGAATGGGTCGCCCTGCCCCTGTTGGCGTTGGCGGGCTCGGCGAAGCCGGGCGATGCCCCCTGGGAGGAGATCCTCTATCCCGTCGCCCATCGATTGTTGGCAAAATGCGACGCTGTCTTGCGGCTCGAAGGCGCATCTAAGGGCGCGGACGAGGACGTGCGGATCGCGCTGGAAAGGGGCCTCAACGTGTATTACCACCTCGAGGATGTCCCTATGGCCGATTAAACCCTGATTTCCCCAACTTTTCCGACGCTTGGTTTGTTGTAAATAAAACCAAATTCATGGCTATAGAAAAAGCAATTCTCGCCGGCGGGTGTTTCTGGGGAGTGGAAGAGTTGATCCGCGAGTTACCGGGTGTCATCTCGACGGTCGTCGGCTATACCGGCGGCGATGTGCCAAACGCAACCTATCGCAATCATGGAACGCATGCGGAGGGGATCGAGGTCAAATTTGATCCCGACAAGTTGTCGTACCGTAAGATCCTGGAGTTCTTTTTTCAGATCCATGATCCTACCACGCGCAACCGGCAGGGCAATGATGTCGGCACCTCCTATCGCTCGGCAATTTTTTACGTGACCGATGAACAAAAAGAGATCGCCCAGGCCTTGATAGCAGAACTGAATGCATCGCATGTCTGGCCAGGGAAGATCGTGACCGAGGTAGTGGCAGCGGGACCGTTCTGGGTAGCCGAAGAAGAACACCAGAATTATTTGCAAAAACATCCCAACGGTTACACCTGTCATTGGGTGCGGCCCAACTGGACGCTGGAGACATCTGTTAAGGCCAAATAGCTCATTCGACTACAACGACTTTATTTCCTTTCTGGCGGCGGACAACGAGTAAGCCGCCTTTTTTTAGCGCCATCCACGAATAGCCCTGCCCATTCTCCGCCTCCATTAGAGCAGCACCATCCAGCAGGACGGCCGAAGGCCGCGCATGCAATTTTATTTTTTCTGTTCCGACGGTATCGAAAGTGCGATAGAACAGCAGCGCGGCGCTGGTATCGGGCTTGTCGAAAGCAATGCTCAGGTATTTTTTAAAGTGTCCCCGGTAATCTGCCTGTTGGATGACCGAGGTGCTCGAGAGGATATGGTTCTCGTCTGGCGCAAGCTCGGGAAAAGTGGCCATCGCCCGAAGGTAATGCCGGATATAGTCTCCGTAGCCATCCGTTAGCCAGGGGTCATCTGTCGGGTAACAATTCTTTCCGTCAGTGTCTACGGCATAACTGGCCCAGCTGAGTTCCCGGATGGCATTTTCATAAAACGTCGTATCATTGGTCAACGTCACGTACAGCAATTCGTCGGCAGCCTGTCTGGCGGTATGGCTATTCCCGGGTACGGGGTATACAGTTTGTTCGTTGGTGATCGTGACGCCGTATTTCTTCCATTTTTCATTGTTGAAATTTTTGTGCACCCAATCGATGATGTTCCGCACCTGCGGCTTCCATTCCGGGAAGTACTGGGGGTGCTCCATCATATACCTGGCGCAGGTCATAGCGTTGATCTGCGTCTGACTCCATTCGCCAACGTCTTCAAAGAAGGGTCCCCATTTGTTGGTCGCAATGGGATACTTCTTCAGCCAGTTCAGTATGCGGTCCGCAGCCAGCCGGTACTCCGCCACGTTGCCTGCGCGCAGCGCCGTCAGCTCAAAAAACAATTCCAGCGTAGGCGTCAGATTACTGGTATACCCCGCGGTATCGATCGCCCGATGTGCACCCCCATCCAATTTTAGCAAGACCGTCTTCCCCGTAAACACATTTACTTTAAAAGGCAACGGCGAATAGTCCCCGTTACCCGGCTGCGTATGGGCCGCAAGTGTGTTGGCTATTTTCACGGCGGCATCCAAAAATAGATGGTCGTTCTTGATCTTATAAGCATGGACCAGCTCCAGGCCAAAGGAGCCGGCTTTATCACATTGCGCCACATCCTTTCCGTTGATCATGTCACCGTCATACACACCCGAATAAATGAGCGTATTATAGGGGAAGGGAATGTCGGGCCATTTGCAATTGACCGGTGTTAGGCCATGCGTCAAATAATAATCGGCCAGGAAATACAGGTTTTCCTTGACATGCTCATCACCGGTATAGGCGTAAAAAAGCCGCCAGGACGACATGGCCATCATGAACTGGTCGCCGCCGACGCCGCGGGGGTCATCGACGTCCTTGTTCCACACCTGGTGTTCCATATAATAAGGTAAACCGTCCGGGTCGCGGCGCATGGTGTACCAAAAGTTCCATATGGTATGAAGGTTGTGGTCATAGGCGATCGCCGGATCGGGATTGTACCAGGGAACGATGTTGCCTTGCTTATCAGTTTGGATGCGGTGATAGATGAGGGTGTCGGTCGACTGTGCGGAGAGGTGGCAGGCGCTGGATACAGCGAGCAACAATAGAATCGTTGTTTTAAGCATCACTAAATATAAAAAAATAAGACCATTCCATGAATGGAACGGTCTTGACCCTTAAAACAACCTGTCGCAAAACGTTAATACAATTCGAGCAAACCTTTATTGAACCTTAGAAGACTATTTCGTTGTTGGTAGCGCTTTGTCACTTTTTCCTTATCGCTGCTTCTATAATTAGTACTACCAAGCTGTAGTTTTGTAACTACAAACCCGGAAAAAGCCACAATTTTTTTGTACACTGATTATCAATCAAATGTGCGGCTAATTGGCCTCTTTCTTAGCCTAGGCGGCAAAATTCTTATTCCCAGGCGCAATCATCATTCTACACGAGACCGCCATCCTCCAATGGAGACCGCCATCCTCCAACGGAGACCACCATCCTTCAATGGAGACCGCCATCCTCCAACGGAGACCACCATCCTCCAACGGAGACCGCCATCCTCCAACGGAGACCGCCATCCTCCAACGGAGACCGCCGTCCTTCACCGGAGACCACCGTCCTTCAATGGAGACCACCATCCTCCAACGGAGACCGCCATCCTCCAACGGAGACCGCCGTCCTTCACCGGAGACCACCATCCTCCAATGCGCCGCCCTCAACGCCCCTGTTCCGGCTTCGCCGGCTTTGGCTTTGGCGGCTTTGACTTTGGCTCTGGCAGGCTTTAGCTCAGGTGGCTTCGGCTTTGGCTTCGGCGGCTTTAGCTCAGGTGGCTTCGGATTTAGCTCCGGTGGCTACGGCGGCTGGGCGGGTGGGGCCGGGTTTGTACTATCCGGCCGCCAGGACTTGCCGCGGCGAGACCTTCGGCTTGCGGCGCCTTAGCATTAACGCCGTGATCAGCGAGATGACGATGCCAACGGGCAGCACCTCCAGGTACGTGAAGAGTACCACGAAAACGGGATTCTTATACATCGCCTTGATGTTGTTGACCTCCGCGACCTTCTTCGCAAGTTCCCCTTCCGAGAGCCCCTTGTCATGCGCTTCTTTGATGAGGATAGCGCCGTACTTGTCCATAAAATCGGGAATGAAGAAATGCATGTCGATCATCCAGGCGACCACGTAGATCGTCGAGCCGATCAGCGAAATGCCCAATCCGATGAGAAAGGCCTTTCCAAAACTGACCACCCCTTCATTGTATTTGTCCCGGAAGTTTTTGATGCCGACAAAGATGAAAGAGAAAGCGATGACCATCGCCGAGTAGCCGACGACCTCGCTATGTTCGCCCGGAAAGATATTAAAGGAGAGAATAAAGAGACCGAGGATGAGGCCGGAAATGAGCCCGAAGGTTAGGATGTTCTTTTTCATTTGACTGCTTTTATTGTTCAACAAAAATCGAGCATTCGTTTTTCTCCGGGGTCATACTTTCGGGTGATTTCTACGCTTATCAAGCGATTATTTGCAGTTTCCTGCCAGTCTCCACTGCCTGAGTACGGCGGCGGACGTCCAATTTCTCGAAGAGCCTTTGGGAATGGGTCTTGATCGTGTTGAGTGACACGAACAGACGTCCCGCTATTTCCTGGTTACTGAGGCCCTCGGCCATCAATTGCAGCACTTCCAACTCCCGCTGGCTAATCCCCAGCCGGGCCAGCGCTGCCTCGGCGGCCCCAGGGTCCTTCTCAAGCGCAGCGGCCCCAGGGTTCTTCCCAAGCGCAGCGGCAGGGTCCTTCCCAAGCGCAGTAGCGGCAGGGTCCTTCCCAAGCGCAGCGGCCACCCGATCCTTCGCAAGCGCGATGCCGGCGGCATACGTGGCGGCGGAATGGCCTACAACCGCAGTACCCTCGACTGATGTGGCCGGCACGGCAATTTCCCTGGTCACGATAACCTCTTTTTCCACCACACGCGTCTCCACCTTAGGCCGGGCGAGCTTTAACGCCAGCCAGATCCCCAGGGCTGTGAAGAGTACGGCCAGCGCGCCACTATAAAGCTCCAGGGCGTGGTCGAAAATAATGAACCGCCATTCCAGCCACTTTAGCACAAAGAGCAGCAGGGCCAGGGCCAACCCATAGAAAATGATGAGTTTATAACGGCGCAATAAATTGGCTGACATGTACATTTTTGATAGGGAGTAAAAATAAGCAATGGTTTGATTTTCGCAAGTATTGGTTTGAATGATGCACCACGGGCTGTCGCCCTACACCCTACCTTTGCGTCTAAACACAGTTTAATACAAATACAACAAGAAATGGACGATCAAACAATACAGGCACCGATCAACTCGGGATTTGGCGCCGCCAACACCGCAGCGGACGTGATCAAAAACATTGACCTGAAAGCCAAGACCGCCATCGTCACCGGCGGTTATTCAGGCATCGGCCTGGAAACGGCCAGGGTGCTGCTCGGTGCCGGCGCGACCGTCATCGTTCCCGCCCGCGATCAGCAAAAAGCATCGGCTGCGGTCAGCGGCCTGCCTGGCGTGGAACTGGCTTCCATTGACCTCATCGATCCGGCCTCTATCGACGCCTTTGCCGATGCCTTTCTCGCTAGCGGCCGTCCGCTGCACCTCTTGATCAATAGCGCGGGGATCATGGCGTCGCCGCTCGTTCGCGACGCGCGTGGCTACGAATCGCAATTCGCCACCAATCACCTCGGGCATTTTCAGCTGGCAGCCAGGCTCTGGCCGGCATTGCAAAAGGCGGGAGGCGCCCGCATAGTCAACGTTTCCTCCTGGGGTCACCGCTTTTCACCGGTCGTCTTCGAAGACCCGAACTTCGACCACCGCCCATATGAGCCCTGGTCGGCCTACGGCCAGAGCAAAACGGCCAATATACTCCATGCGGTGGCGCTCGACGCCCGCGGAAAAGACACAGGCATTCGCGCCTTTGCAGTTCACCCCGGCACCATTGTGACGACCGATCTGGCCCGTTACCTCACAACGGAGCAATTGCAAAAGGCCGGCGCGATCGACGCCGACGGCAATCCAATCCTTGACCCAAGCAGACAAATGAAGACCGTTCCCCAGGGCGCGGCCACCAGTGTCTGGTGCGCCACCAGTCCCCTGCTCGCCAACATCGGCGGTGTGTATTGCGAAAATTGCGATGTCTCCCATCTGATCGTCGCCGACAACAATGAGATCGGTACCAGCTGGGGCGGTGTTCGAATGGCCGAGCGGCCGGCCGGTGCGCTTGGAGTCTATCCTTATGCAGTCGATTTCTTGGCTGCCGCGCGGCTTTGGGAGGGGAGCGAACGATTGACCGGTGCCTGGCTCTAAGCGCCCCAGGGCCCCCGCACAAACGGTTGCGTAGCCGGAATTCGCCGCCAAAAAGCTATATTGTCGAATGAATGCAACCAAAACCAACGCTGCGATCTACATCATCGGCGTCCTCTTTTTCATCTTCGGCTTTGTCACCTGGCTGAATTCGACACTCATCCTTTACCTGCGGCTGGTTTGTGAGCTGAAAACAGACGTACAGGCGTTCTTGGTAACATTCGCCTTCTACATGTCGTACTTCTTATTGTCGATGCCGGCCGCCGCGGTACTAAGAAAGACCGGCTTCAAAAAAGGCATGGCCTATGGCCTCTCGATCATGGGCATCGGCGCCTTGTTGTTCGTCCCGGCCGCTTCCCAGCGAAGCTTCCCCCTGTTCCTCACTGCCCTTTTTGTACAGGGCGGCGGATTGTCCTTATTGCAAACTGCATCCAATCCTTACATCAGCATCCTCGGCCCTATTGAAAGCGCCGCGAGGCGGATCAGCATCATGGGCATCTGTAACAAATGTGCCGGAGCACTGGCCCCCATCATCCTGGGCTTCGTGCTATTAAAAGGATCGGACGGCATCCGCCAAAAACTGGAAACCATCGCCGACCCCGCCGCGCGGGCCCTACTTCTGAATGACCTCGCCAGCAGGATCGCACCGCCCTACATCGTGATGGCTGTCGTGCTCTTCATCGTCGCCTTCCTGATCCTCCGTTCCAGCCTGCCGGAAATGGAGACCGGATCGCAGGGACCCATTAGAATACCCGAGCCAGAGAGAAAGAGCATTTTCGCCTACCCCCACCTGCTCCTCGGAGTGCTTTGCATCTTCTTATACGTCGGGGTCGAAGTAATGGCTGGTGACGCCATCGCCGTGTATGGCAAGTCCGAAGGGATGTCCATCGCCACCACGAAGAATTTCGGCAGCCTAACGCTGGGGGCTATGCTCCTGGGTTACGTGGTCGGTATCATTTGTATCCCACGCAGTTTCTCCCAGCAAATGGGGCTACGGGTCTCGGCAATACTTGGTCTGGTCTTTTCGGCACTCGCCTTCCTCACTACCGGTTTTGCGGCCATCACGTTCATCGCCCTGCTCGGCCTCGCCAATGCACTGATGTGGCCTGCCATCTGGCCCCTGGCAATCGATGGCCTGGGGAAACACATTAAAACCGGTTCCGCCATGCTCGTAATGGGTATCGCCGGCGGGGCAGTGATCCCACTCATCTATGCGTCGTTAAAAGACAGCCCTGCTATCGGCAACAAACTCGCCTTCTTTTATTGCATGGCCCCTTGCTATGCGTATATTCTCTATTATGCCATCCGCGGTCATAAGATAGGCCGTGTCGCCAACGCCCCAACAATGGTAGCGGCCCGCCCCGAGCTCTAAAAAAAGCGGATCATCAATGATGCATACAACAACTGCCCGATCCGTACCTTGCCTGCAGCCCGGACAGCCGTCAACGCTACCCAGGCATATACCGGGTCCCCTTGTTATGGCGGAGTCCGCCTCTTCGAGTTGACGTAGACTAATCTTCGAGATCCTCGAGCAGATCCTGGTAATCGGCATCCAGGTCGGGGTCACCTTCATTCCTGTCGATATAGTCGCCCTTCGCGGATTTGGCGACTACGCACAGGTAATAATACACATCCTCTTTGAGCTGCCGAAGCAGGATATTGTTCCAATGATTGATAGCTGAATTTACATTGCCGTCTTCGAATAGGATGACACACACCACGGGGTTTTCCAGGTACAGTCCCTTATTTTCAAGCAGGATACCGGAGATCTTTAATTTAAGTTCTTCCGGGTCCCAGGCTACTGCGTCTTTGGCGTCGAATGTCAAACAGTACTTGGCCATATCTTTAAATTAATATTTAAAGATATGATATCGGCAATAGTTGCGCAAAGACTTTCGATCTCTTCTTCGGTGTTGTAATAATGCACGGATGCCCGCACGACCGAGTCGAGATGTCGTCTGTTCATATAGACCAGGGTCGATACGGCTTTTCCGATAGAGACGTTGATGTTTTTCGCCGCCAGCTTTTGCTTTACAACGACGCTGTCCATATGCTCGACCGAAAACGTGACGATCCCCGATAGGTCGTCGCCCCGGTCATGTACCGTCACCTCATCGATATCGGCTAAACGGCTTCTTAGCGCCGCTGCCAGCCCTCGTATCCGGTCGCCGATCCTGTCCATTCCAACCCCCAGCGCATAGTCGACCGCCGCGCCCAGACCAAGTACAAGCGCACGGTTCTTCTCATATAGTTCGAAACGCCGCGCATCATCACGCACCTTGAAATTTTCCTGATTTAGCCAGTCTATGGAATGGCCGTCCATAAAAAGCAACTTCAACCGGTCCTGCACGGCTTTGCGCACAAACAGAAATCCTGTTCCGCGTGGCGCTCTCAGGTATTTGCGTCCGGTGACGGCCAGCATATCACAGCCGATGGCGGCAACGTTTAGCGGAATATGTCCCACCGACTGACACGCATCCACCAAATACAGAATTTCTTGACGCCTGGCCACCTTACCGATCTCCTCCACAGGCAGGATATTTCCGGCCGTCGAAGGAATATGCGTAATGGCGATAAGTTTCGTCCGCGACGTGATCAACTCTTCAAAGGCCGCCATGCTAAAATTACCCCTGGCGTCGTTGGGCACCACCTTTATTTGAATGCCATGTGTTTTACGGAGATTGAGGAACGCGATCGTGTTAGTGGTATATTCCATCTCGCTGGTGATCACTTCATCGTCTTTTTGGAAATCGATGCCGTTGAAGGCAAGGTGCCAACCGGTGCTGGCATTTTCCACGACGGCGATCTCGTCTGTGCGGGCATTGAGGAGCCTGGCGATAAGCGTATAGACGTTCTCCAGTTCCTTGTCGTACCTGGCCTCCGTTTCGTAGCCGCCTTTCGCGGCTTCTTCGGTGAGATAGTGTATAACAGTGTCGACGACGATGTCCGGCGGCAGCGAGCAGCCGGCATTGTTGAAGTGTATGGTTTCGGCCGTTCCCCTGGTCCCGGCCCGCAGCTGTTGGATCTCTTCTTTTTGCATGGACTGTTTTATTTAATGGTAAAGATCGTACATTCGGGAGGCAAGAAACAGATTCAGAAATGCTGTTTTTGACTAGATCAGATTAAAGTAAATTTGGGAATGGACGTAGAACAACTGCGCGAGTACTGCCTTCAAAAGCCGGGAGCGACGGAAGGCTTTCCTTTTGGGGAAGAGACAATGGTTTTCAAAGTAGGCGAGAAGATCTTTCTGCTCGTCGGCCTTGACCAGGGAGACCGGTTTAATGCAAAAGTCGATCCCGACACGGCGGTCGAATGGCGCGAGCAGTATGACGAGATCACACCCGGTTTCCACATGAACAAGAAGCACTGGAATACCGTTCGCATCGATGGCGGGTTAAAGAACAGCTTCATCCGGGAGATCATCGATCATTCCTACGCTATCGTTTTCAAGGCCCTTCCGGCTAAGGTTCGGACGACTATCCAAGACCATTCCTAATCCCTCCTATTTCGCCGCCGCCGCGCCAAACGCGGTCAACGAGTAACCTTTAGCCATCATCCTTTTGCAGTTCATCGTAAGCCCGCTTTATGTTTATGATCGGCTTCAGCGTGAACGATTGTCAGGCGACGGCAAATGCCTTTTCTTTCTCGGGCGTATACTCCCCTTTTCGGGCCAGGGCGCTCATGACGATCCGTTCGTGGAGTAACTGCTGTGCCTTCTCTACGTTCTCTTCTTTACCCTTCCAGCAATCGAGGACGGGGTCCTGTATGGCCCGCGAAAAAGAGAAGGTCAGCGCCCATGGCAAGAGCTTACCGTACAGTACGTGCATGGCATTCAGGCGAGCCGTCGCGAGTTCAGGCGATTGACCGCCTGACAGGAAGGCTATTCCCGGAACGGTGACCGGCACGGCACTGAGCAGGCAGGTGACCGTGGCACTAGCCGCTTCATCGATGCTCACCTGTTTTGCAGATGTGAGCGAAGGCAGCACCATATTTGGTTTAAGGATCAACCCGCGAAGATCGACCCTTTGCTCCGCCAATTGTTCGAATAATGATTTGAGTACAGTTTGGGTCACCGAAAAATCACGGTCGATATCGTGGTCTCCATCCATGATCACTTCCGGCTCGACGATAGGTACGATATCCGCTTCCTGGCAAAGCGCGGCATAACGCGCCAATTCCTGCGTGTTGGCGTAGATACAGCCCTCGCTCGGAATCTTATCGCCGATCGTGATGACCGCCCGCCATTTCGCAAAACGCAGGCGCATCCGGCGGTAATCGGCTAGCCGTTCGCGGAGTTTGTCTAGTCCCAGGGTGATCTTTTCGCCTGGGAAACCGGCCAGTTCAACAGCACTTTCGTCGACCTTTATGCCGGGAATCACGCCGGCTTTTTCGAGCGCTTCGATAAAAGGAACGCCGCCCCGCGTCGACTGATGGACGGTTTCATCATACAAAATAGCGCCGCTGAGCCCATCGCCGATGCCGCGGGTCGTGACGATCAGTTCCCGGTAGGCCCGGCGGTATTCCAGTGTATTAGGGAGACCGACCTTCTCGAGGCGCGTGCCGATCGTTCCGGTACTTTCGTCCATTGCCAGCAGACCTTTACCTGGGGCCATCATACTGTGGGCTATCCCGATGAGTTCCTGCGATATCATAGTGTTATTTTAATGCGTATTGCGGTGGCGTTCGAAACTCTCATAACAGCCTTGTCCAGAAATGGTTCGGGAAGGGGCCACTTTCAGTAGGGCGTCGTCACGGTTCAAAGCACGCCCACCTCAGCCGGCGGCATCATTCCTCACACTTCAAGCAACGGTCGCCCCAGCCGCCGGCATCATCCCTCACTCCAAAGCACGGTCGCCTCAGCCGCCCGCATCATCCCTCACTCCCAAGCACGCCCACCTCAGCCGGCGGTATCATTCCTCACACTTCAAGCAACGGTCGCCCCAGCCGCCCGCATCATCCCTCACACTTCAATCGACGGTCGCCCAAGCCGCCGGCATCATCCCTCACACTTCAATCGACGGTCGCCTCAGCCGATGGCATCATCCTTCACACTTACAAAAGACTTTTCGCCGCAGCCGGCGGCATCATCCCTCACTCCAAAGCACGGTCGCCCCAACCGCCCGCATCATCGGTCACTCCATAGCACGGTCGCCCCAGCCGGCGACACTTCAGGAGCAGGCCGTTGCCATCGGGAGCATCATCCCTGACCGTTAAAAAGCCAGCTACCGCAGCAGGAGGCGTTATACCGCATCGCCCGAGAAAGCGGGCTGGGGCGGGGGATTTTCGGTACCTTGTCCTTGAAAATGGTGTAAAATGAACAAAAAGATCGGCCTTTTAAGCATCGTGTTTATTCTCGTGCTGGCAGCCATCGGCGTTTCCGCAATGCTGCGGCAAACCAATGAGCTAAACAATCAGCAAACCAATCAGCAAACCAATCAGCTAAACAATCAGCATACCAATCAGCAAACCGATCAGCAAAACAACCAGGAGACCGATCACCAGACCAACCAGGAGACGGATCAACAGACCAACCAGGAGACCGATCACCAGACCAACCAGCAAACCAATCAGCAAACCGATCCCTGGACCCCCGCCCAACTCATGGAACCAGCCGACCTTGCCGGTAAACTAAAGGACATTGCCGCCAACCCACCCCTCATTGTATGCGTAGGCCCGTCAGGTATTATCAAAGGGTCCGTGGAGACCGGTCCCGCGCATATAGCAAGCAATCTGGATAGTTTAAAGCGTTTGTTGATGCGGGAAGACCGCCAGCGGGAAGTGATCATCTATTGTGGATGCTGCCCTTTCAAGAATTGTCCGAATGTGCGGCCGGCCTTTTCACTACTGCTTTCCCTGGGTTTTAAGGTTCCCAGGCTGCTGGACCTTCCGCATAATATAAAGGTCGATTGGATCGACAAGGGATACCCGGTTATGGCTTCCAAATAAGCAAAAGATTTGTCGTAAAGTAAACTTCCCCTTAAATTACGATATGAAAAAATACGTCGTTTCATCTTTACTGGCCATTGCTGCTATAGGTTTCTTCTCTTTTAAGTATGTCAACCCGGCATTGCCCATGACGCGGCCTTCTCAAGGCGCAAGCGCCGTCACGGATTGGAAGCTAGGCGTCCAACTCTGGACTTTTATGAAATTCGACTTCGTTACGGCTATCGGGAAGGTCGACAGCGCCGGCATCAAGTATGTGGAGGCGTATTCGGGGCAAAGACTCGGCGGCGGCATGCAGCATTCTTTCGGCCCGGAGATGACGGCCGACGAGATAGCCAAGGTCAAGCAGTTGCTCAAGTCCAAAAGCATCCGGATCGTGGCCATGGGTGTCATCGTCCCCAGGGATCTTGCCGAATGGAAAAAATATTTCGAGTTTGGGAAAACCTTTGGTTTCAGCTATTTCACATCCGAGCCCATCAAAACGCAATGGGATGGGATCGACAGCCTGGCCGGTATGTATGGAATAAACGTTGCGATCCATGATCACCCCAGGCCGAATGCTTACTGGCATCCCGATTCGGTGTTGGCGGCCATCAAAGGACACCAGCACATCGGCTCCTGCGCCGACGTCGGGCATTGGGCAAGGAATGGTCTCGACCCGGTAACCTGCCTGAAGGCACTAGAAGGACACATCTACGGCGTACACCTCAAGGATATCATTGAATTCGGCAACACCAGGGCCGCCGACACGGTAGTGGGCAAGGGCGTCATCAAGTTCGACCCTATTTTCGAGGAACTGAAACGTCAGAATTTTTCCGGCATGTTCTCCATTGAGCACGAAAGTAACTGGCTCAACAGTGTCCCGGATGTGATCTTTACCAGGCAGTTTTATGATGCGGCCGTGGAAAAGTTGCAGTAGTGCAGGAAAAATGTGACCACGCAACGACCCATCATTTCAATTTTTTGAACCGGTCATAATAGCTGCAGCCGCGCAGGGCCGCTTCGGTGTTTTCGATGGCCCTCATCAGGCTGGAACCGTTGTTGTAGATGGCAGCGGCGACGATGCGCATTTTCTCCCACAGCGGCTGCATCTTCTTTTCCCATTCGAGCGCTTTGGGCGTGAGTTCGAGCATGCGTTTGCGACCATCGGTCTTGCTGGGAACCGACCGGACGAGTTTGTGTTGTTCCATCTCCCTCACCAGCGCAATGACGGAAGGATGGGAATAGCCGAGCGCCGCAGCGAGCTTGACGACGCTCAATGGCCCTTCGCGTTTTAACATATATAGCACCGGGAACCATTTCGATTCGAAGGCAATACCGTATTCCTGATAGATCTTCGTCACGTCCTTCCGGGTCCACTCAGCCAGCCGCATCAGCCGGGTCGGGAGCGCGAGCTCGCCCAGTTCGTCGATGATGCCGGGCAGGATCTTGATTGGGCCCGAGACCTCCTTCGGGCTGGCGATTAGCTTGGGGCGCTTAATGCTCATTTGGCTGAATAGGCGATGAAAGGATCAGTTGCATGAATTGCAGGTCGCGCCAGCGGCCAAATTTATATCCGACCTGGCCCAGCAGCCCCCCGTCCCGAAATCCAAATTCCCGGTGCAGACTTATACTCCCGGCATTCTCGGAATCGATGCCCGCTACCAGGGTGTGTAGCCCGCTTGCTGCTGCAGTATCGATCAAAACACGCAATAATTGTCTGGCGATCCCCTGGCGCCTGAAGTCCTTATGCACATAGATGGAATGCTCGACTGCATACTTGTAGGCCGGCCAGGGCCGAAAAGGCCCATAGCTCGCAAAGCCCGCCACCCGGCCCGCAACCTCGGCCACAAACACCGGCAACCCTTTATCCCGCTTCTCGATAAACCATTGCTCCATCCACTCCAAAGCCCGCGCCTCGTAGGTGTAGACAGCCGCAGTAGTCAGGATGGCGTCGTTATAGATCTCCAGGATACCGGGAACGTCGCCTGGAAGCGCCGCCCGGATGATAGGTGGTTGAGGCATATTTATGTAGTTGACTACGCAAATATACGGCAGTTAATCAAATTGCGGTGAATCACCGGTTTTCTGCGGTGAACGGAAAAGGGAAAAAGCAACCGAAAAGCCCCAATTCTCAGTATTGGTAGAAGTACAAAAAAGCTCGATGTCTACCCCCCGATATCCCAGCTCCACCTATGCGCCGGCGCCTTCGCCGAATCACTCTGTCCTTCGAGGCAGGCATAGATATAGCCGCTGTTCCAGGTCCAGAACATCCCATGCATCGGGTCGAGATCACCCGTCATCACGCCACCCGTATTGGCGGCACTGTCGACACCGACCACAAACGCAATAGACCGCAGCCGGACCAGCCCGCACGAAAGCCGCAATGTCAGGCTCCCGGTGTCCGCCTGATCGACAAGATGAACATCCGCGGCAAGCATTTCTTCCCTGCCTTCCCCATCGGCGACCCGGATGCCCGTCACGTAATATTTGAATTGTTCCACCGAAAATGGCCCCCCAAACGAATCGGTGTAAACGCCCGTGAAAAGCTCCAGCGGCCGCCCACCCGCAGTATTGCGAAATCGAACGATCAGTGGATACCGATCGATTGGCGTATAACCCAACAAGACCGACAGGCCCAGGGCGGTCGTCATCGATAGAAACTGCTTCATGTCTTCCCTACAGATACGGCCGCCTGCGACAAAAGGTTGCGGCTCTTCGGCTAATTTCCCGTATAGGATCAACACTGACCGCCATTTGTTACCCTGGTGTTACTGCACCGTGATCCGGCTCTTTTTGAAACTCCCACCCGTGAGGTTCATACCGGAATTCAAGCTTGAGATGATAGTAGCGGTATCCATGGCGGCAAACTGATCGGCCAGGACCGAGCTGTCTTTTAATTGTGCATTGAAATGCCTGATCTTCGCCATGCTGTTGACAACGATCTGACTATTGACTGAGCTGATATCAAGGCTGTCGAAATACTCCGGCTGACCATGCCGCTCGCCTGAATATTGCATGCCGATCCACAACGTCGAATTGAAGACGGTAAGATGACCCGGACGGCCACGGCCTGACCTTGCCCCGCGCAGACACACCTGCCCGTGGTTCAGCAGGATATTGTCAAAAGAAGGTGCATAGATGTCCACAACGGGTAGGCCCCGGCGGTAGTACCATTCGGAATACGGGCGGTGAATCGCGACTTGGATAGTACCCATGACATAAAGCGTGTCTCCCCGTTCGACATACGTAATGGCCTGGTCCATGCCACGTTCTCCGTTCGACCTGCCGGCGGGTAGGACATATTTGAATTCGCCCGCATCCGGATCCCTATTCACCCTGGGCACGGCAAGCACAAAACTGTCGGCAGGGAGCAGGTTGACCCAGATGGTCCCTTCAAGGACGATGACCCGCGGTTTTTGGAGCGGATGGTTTACGAACGACTCCTGCCACAGCGTTTCCTGTGGTACGAAATCGCCTTTCACATATTTGTAGTGGAGCATCGCTTGCATAGCGAGAAAGGTCCCGAACACAACAACGATAAAGGCGAAGATTAATGTATTACTTGTGCGCATGACCGGTCAGGTATTTTTGTGACGCATATGTTTTTTGAACTTTTCGTACAGCGGCTTTAGGTCGGCAGGGTCCATACCCAACAGGAGGAGACTGCGGAAGAACTGTGGCAGGTCTTTTTCGATGAACAGGTGCCGGCGATAACGCGTGGCTTGGTGCACGGCATCCGCCGCCGCAAAAAAACCAATACCCCGCTGGTTGAAGATGATATTTTCCTGTTGCAGTAGCTCATAGGATCGCATGACAGTGTTGGGATTCACTTCGAGCTGAACGGCTAATTCCCTGACCGAAGGGATGCGACCGACTGGCGGCCATTCCTTCAGCAGGATCTTTTCGCAGACATAATCCGCTATCTGCAGGTAAATGCTTTGGGTTTCCCTGAACTCCATATTAAACCTGTTTTTCTTTTAATCGGACCCACGTGACGAGCCAGAAGAAAGGGGTTATGCCTACCTGCACCAGGAGCAAAAGCACCGATTCGATCGGATAGGCCAGGCGCACTTCATTCAATGGCATGTCGCGGTCACTCAGTTCATTGATCTCCTGGGTCCAGCGAAAAAAATTATTCGCCCAATCCCAGGGTTGCAAGGGAAAGAGCACAAATTTTTGAAAGAGCACGAAGGTCACCCAAAAAAGCAGCCCGGCTACCACTGTTTTTATAAAAGAAAATCGGGTGAAATAGACGGAGCCCAGCAAAAAGATGGCCTGTATCGCAAAAAAGCCCGCAGTGAACAAATGCCATTCCTTTTCCAGGACTGGCGCACCCGCGGCGGTGATCACATTGTAGACCAACGATTCCGTCACCGGACTGACGCTCCCTGGAAAATTACGTGGGTGCCTGCGCAGGATGCTGTTTGCCCACTCCACCATCGGAATATCCACTAGGTAGAACATCAGCGTAAAAGCCAGGTAAAAGAGCACGGTTCCATAAAGAATGGTGCAAAGCAATTTTTCAAGATGCGAGGCGGGCAGAGATAACCAGGGGAGTGCCTGCTTTCTGTTGCTAAGTTCCGCAAAGAGTGAGCTCGCAAAAAGACAGCCGGTAAAATATAGGCCTACCATATAGGTGGCGAACTGCATAAAGGACTCCAGTGGAGCGTAAGGGATCATCGTTACCAAAAACGCCTCCCAGACAGCAATCAATGACCCGATGGCTAGCATCGACAGCAGGTACCGGCGCCCATGCTCCACCCAATGTTTGGCCACGAGCAGCCACCAGCGCGAAAAGTGAAAGACCTGATTTGAGGGTGTAGGTGTCATTGGAAAAGTTGATTGATTTGATTGCCGTTCAATAAAACGGCTTTGTAGAGCATTTCGAGATCCGGCCGGCTGTCCTCGCCCTCGTTGTTGGGTACAATAAGCGTCTGTCCCCTGACAGTCGATTCGCTATAGATCGCTGTTTTGGCCTCCTGCTCGTCGAAAGAGTGTTTGAACAGCAGCAGTTCGGCGATGCGGACGATCGATTGATTGAATAAGATCTTTCCCTCTTCCAGGATAACCATGTCATCGATGAGATGCTGGAGATCATTTACCTGGTGGGTGCTGATCAGGATGGATTTGCTATCATCTATCGCACCGGCAATGACTTTCCTGAATTGACTCTTGCTATGGATATCGAGGCCGTTCGTAGGTTCGTCCATTAGCAGCAGCGGCACGTCGGTGGCCAGCGCGAGGCTGATCAGGACTTTTTTTTGCTGGCCATAGCTCAGCTCATGCAGCTTATCGAAGGATGGGATCGCAAATTCATGCGTGTACAGGTCGAAACGCCGTTGGCTAAAGTTTGGATAGAACGGCGAGATGCCGCGTATCCAGTCGGCCAGCGAAATATCGGGTAGCTGGAAATCCTCCGGCACATGGAAGTAACTGGCCAGAAACGCCGGCTGCCGCTTGCCCGGTGTGAACCCCATAGCGACTATCCTACCCTGCTTCGGGAAGAGAAACCCGGCGATATTGCGCAGCAGGGTGGATTTGCCAGTGCCGTTCCGTCCGAAAAGACCATAAATGCGGCCGGGCACCAGCTCGAGGTCCAGGCCCGAAAAAACCGGCCTGCGGCGATAGGAAAAATGGAGGTTTTGGATTTGAACCATGACGCTATTGCTTAAAAGATTTTGAGTTATCGCCCGGCTGCCCGTCGATCAGCTTGCCATAAGGATCGATCCCGGCCCATTCGGGCTTTCCATGGACGACGACGGTGATGACATGATCGCCCGCACGTAATTTATACTTCTGCAAAAAGAGCGGATTGGTCTGACCTCGCCCCGTTTTTTTGTTCACGGTGGCCGGGCCAAATACACCGATATCGATATAGTCGTCCATATTGACCGCCTCGGTCTCCTTTCCTTTTTCATCGACCCAGTGCTTACCGACATGCACATTCAACGTGACCTTGTATTCATCCGGGCGGCCGGTCGGCGTCGCGCTTACACCCGTCGTCTGGTTATCGTACAACGTCATTCGCAGCCAGGTATCATCCAAATAATACTGGACCGAATCCGGCGTATGCCCCTTCAAACACCTGAAAAGATCATTTGCCCCGGCATAGGGCCCCGCGGCGCGATAGGCAAATTCGGCCTTGAACTGCCGCAGAGCCGCATTGATGCTGTCCTCACCGATCAGGTCGCGCAGCCCATACAGCGCAACGGCCGCCTTCCCTTCCCAGACAAACCAATATTTCGACCGGATCAGCGGCGCATCCGTATCCTCCTGCCGCTTCCTCAGGAAACGATAAAAAATAAGTTCCTGCCGCAGCAGCCAACCCATATTGTCTTTGCCATATTTGTGCTCGCTCATCACCAGCCCGTCATAGTGCGACAATCCCTCCGGAATATCCATCGACCCCTCGGTTTCGTTGGGTGCTACCTGAAAGCGCCACCATTGCTGGGCCAGCAGCCGCGCGGCGCTGTAATAACAATAATCGAATTGATCAGGGTTGTTGAAGTTCGCGTTCCAGCCATAATAATCCGGCAGGTAGTCAAGGGTTGCGGTCGAACCTTGTCTCGGCCCGTTCGGGCTGCTCTCGGCCAAACTAATGCTGTGGTAGGGATAGGGCCCGTATGCCTGCGAATAATACCGCAGCGCGTCCTTGTACCCGGCGACGAATCGCTGGATGTTCCCTGCGTGACGGGGGTCATAAAAAATATTGATGTATATCTTGTGGTCCAAGACTACGCTGTCCGTGAAGCACGTATAACGTGCCGACAGGGCGATGATGGGCGGATAAGCGCCCGGCTTGTCCAGCTTGTAATGAAAATAGTTGCGGCCGCCTTCCTGCCATCGCCGAATGAGGTCCCCCTGACCAATGGCCGTCTGATCACCGGTGGTGCTAACCGTAAGGTCGATCCGCATCAAATGCGCCACCTTTCCGGCTTCCAGGGTGCGGATCCCAATGGGGTCGTCCTGCGGAATTTCATCGTCGTCCGGCTTTGGCGGGAGATGGTTTTTGCGGCGCACAAACGGCCGGGAGATCTCATCGCCCTCGTTATAGCCCAAATTGGGGAGGCCGCCCGAAAAGAAGAAACCATTGCGCAGCATGTTTTCACCATAAGCGCCATTTGGAATGCCCCGTGTCTTTATCACAGAAGACACTTCGACGTCTGCCGTATCCCCCGGCTGGATCGGCTGACGAAGGGTATAGAGCCGGAAAGGTGCCGTATCATAGCGGGAGCGGAAAAAGCCAAAAAAGGCCCGGTCGTATAGCAGGGGCTGGCTATAAGCGAGGGGCTGACCTTGCATGGAAAGCGAATATTCACTGAGGTCGTCGGCGTCCAACAATAAAGTAGTGATCGGTCTTTGTGAGGCGTTCAGCAGGGTCACCGTTCCCCGCGTGCGCTGTTCCTGCTCTTCCGGGTACAGGTCGGCGTTTAGATGATAGCGCGTGACGACCGGCAGCGGTAAGGTATCGTAGTGTTTCAACGCCCGTTCATACACGACGGCCCGGGACTCGCTCTCGCGTTTGGTGAGGTAGTCGTTCAGAAAACTCACATTGTAATAGAGCCATCCGCCCACCGCCAGGAAGACTACCAACAGCACGGCAGTGAAGCCCTGTGTCACCCGGTTAAAACGTTCCGCCACCAACTGCAACCGTTCCCTTAATGAGGTGGAGACGCCGCGATGATAGAATAGTGCCGCGCCGATGATCAACAACCCGCCAAACAACAGCCAGTATCCGTGAAACCAAAGGATCGGTGTGACCATATGCCCCATCCCGTCCATTTCCGGGATGCCCGATTCAGGACCATAAGGGTATATCAGCAAATGATAATCGAACGCCTTCGTCCCTACAAGCAAGGCACCCCCGATCCACAGCACCGCGGCCACCCCATGCGCACCAAATTTGTTGTTGATGACCACATGTACCACATAGCAAAAAACGACCATCTCCTCCAGTCGTGGAAGTACTTTCACCCCGATGTAAGCCAAGTAGATCGGAAAATGGAAGTGATAATAGCCTTTGAAAAGTTGCACGATTACGCCCACAACGAGCGGCATCAGACTCAGCAGCACCCCCACAAAGAGCAATGACAGCAGTTTAGATCCGTTGAGCACCCAATTGGGCGGCGGCAAAGAATCGTTCACGAAGGCATAGCGCGTGACCCGGTCGCGGTGCAAGGTTTCCCCTGTATAAAAAAGAAGGATAAAGAACACGAAGAAGATAAAGGTGTCGTCGAAGTCATTCAGAAAATCCACGGTCCTCGGAAAATTCTCCACCCAATAAAAACCCGGTGTCATCCAGAAGGAAAACCCCAGCGCTGCGCCGCCGAGGACAATAATGATCCAGAAATAATTGTCCCGCAGGATATTTCGCATTTCCAGCCTGGTAAGATCGGAAAAGGTCCTGCGGTTATACGATCCTGAAAAATCAATCACGCGGGCACGTACGAAAGCGGCTTTTTCTCTGGCGCGCGGCTCGTCGATCGCTGATCGATCCTTCTTGCCGCTAAAGAAGCGCTCGAAATTAAAACGCCGGTAGGTCACCACTACGATCAACACCCCCAGTCCCGGCCAGATCAACCGGTTGAGCAGATAATCTCCCTCCATTGCGATCACTTGCGTATTCTGGACCAGACTTGGGCTATTGTTCATTTGGATCTTCGTTCCCGTGATCAGGAACGGGTCGCAAAGGATCATTGTTCGTAGACTGCTGCCATGATCGAAGAAGAACACCGAAATAAAATATCCCAGGAACAGGACAATGCCGCCCGTATAAATAACCTTCACATTGCGGGTAACCGCCACCAATCCAAAGAACAGGCAGGAGGTAAACAACAGGTTGGGCAGGATGATCGCGCAGAATGGCTGCACATAATAGCGCAGATAGTTGGGCCCTATTTGGGCAAGGTCCGCCCGCCCCATCACCGGCCCCAGTTTCGTGCCGATGAAGATGGACAGCGGAATGGCGGCGCCGAGCAACAGCATAAAGAAAAAGGACGACGCAAACCTGCCCCAGAAATAGGCCGGCTTGGTAATAGGATAAGTAAGGTAGTAGTCTTTCGTCCCGAATTCAATATCCCGATAAAGCGACATCCCCATGATGCTGGAGCTGACCAGCATCGTCGTCATGCTCATCGCCGCGCACCAGAACGCGATCAACTGCGGCGAATTCAAGTGTTGTTTCTCGCCGATAGGCAGCGATACAGTGGCAAATGACCCGATGGTAAAGATCGCTATCGCTGCCAGGTAAATATAAATGGCCGGCCTCCTGAGCTTATTTTGTACTTCGAACCGAAAGATTTCCCGGAACATAGGAAAAGATTTAAATGGTGTTGACATCCATGCGGGTGGCGATATTGCTGAAGTAGACATCTTCCAATGATGGGGCAGCGGGCAGGAATCCATCGCCCGGGGTTACCCCGTCCTCCCTGATGATCCGGATGTGCAAGCGCCCCGACTTCAATTGCGTCGAGATCACCTTATACTTGCCCTGGTAACTGGTCAGTGCTGCCTGGCTGATCGCCATCGTGTAAATCTTGCCCTCGAGCGACTGCACTGCCCGCTCAGGCTCGCCCGCATACAGTACTTCCCCCTGACAGATGATGGCAAAATTCGAGCATAGCGTGCTCACGTCCTCCACAATATGGGTCGATAGAATGACGATCGTATGCTCCCCCAGTTGGCTCAGGAGGTTGTAAAAGCGATTGCGCTCTGCCGGGTCCAGTCCGGCGGTGGGTTCGTCGACAATGATCAATCTGGGATCGCCGATCAAAGCCTGCGCGATGCCAAACCGCTGCTTCATGCCGCCGGAATAGGTGCCCAGGTTCTTCTTCCTGTCCCTCGAAAGGTTTACATTTTCCAGCATTGCACCGACAAGTTCCTTTCTTTCTTTCGCATCGCTCACGCCTTTGAGCCGCGCAATATGATCCAGCATGCGCTCGGCCGACACTTTCGGATACACCCCGAACTCCTGCGGCAGATACCCCAGCAGTTGCCGCACTTTCGTCTTTTCTTGTAGGACATTTAATCCATCGAGAGTGACCCGTCCGCTGTCTGCTTCCTGCAATGTCGCGATAGTCCGCATGAGCGATGATTTGCCGGCCCCGTTGGGGCCCAGCAGGCCGAACATGCCGTTGGGCAGATCGAGACTTACGTCGTGCAATGCCCTTACGCCGTTGGAGTAGGTCTTGGAAAGGTTGCGAATACTGAGTCGCATGCGAGCTATTTTTTAAGTGACATCAATCAATCTGCGCAGGTGCAATAAGCACCCAAATCCGCACCGCTCTACCAAATCAGCATCGGCCTAGCAAAGCTTCACCGGTGTACCGAATCAGAAGCAGTCGACCAAAAAGACCAGCGTACCAAACAGCGCCGATGTACCAAACAGTACCCGCTACCAAATCAGCGCCAGCATCCCAACAGCGCCAGCATCCCAACAGCACCAGCAATCCAAATCAGCATCAGCGTATCAAACAGCACCAGCATCCCAAAACAGCACCAGCATCCCAAAACACCACCAACATTCCAAATACCACCAGCAGCCCAAATCAGCACAGCTTTACCAAATCGCACCAACATCCCAACTCCACCAGCAGCCCAAACAGCACCAGCATCCCAAAACACCACCAACATCCCAAACTCCACCAGCAGCCCAAATCAGCACAGCTTTACCAAACCGCACCAACATCCCAACTCCACCAGCAGGCCAAACAGCACCAGCATGCCAAATCCCCCACCAACATCCAAACTCCACCAGCAGCCCAAATCAGCACAGCTTTACCAAACCGCACCAACATCCCAAAACACCACCAACATCCCAAATACCACCAGGAGCCCAAACAGCACCAGCATCCCAAAAACACCACCAACATCCCAAACTCCACCAGCAGCCCAAATCAGCACAGCTTTACTAAACACCACCAACATCCCAACTCCACCAGCAGCCCAAATCAGCACAGCTCTACCAAACCGCACCAACATCCCAACTCCACCAGCATCCCAAACTCCACCAGCAGCCCAAATCAGCACAGCTTTACCAAACCGCACCAACATCCCAACTCCACCAGCAGCCCAAAATTCACCAGCATCCCAAATCCTCCACCAACATCCCAAACTCCACCAGCAGCCCAAATCGCACCAGCAGCCCAAATCGCACCAGCGTACCAAATCCCCCCACCAGGTGTACTAGTTTATTAGTACACTAAGTTTGAAAAACTTTTCCATTGCACCAAATTTTTTGTTTTTTTTCAACTAATAATCGTAATATTGCAATTAAACGATGACTCCATGGGCCTGACCAAATCAGAGATATTCACCGACAAACAGAACAAGCTCGCAAGCATGATGAAAGCCCTCGCCCATCCGGCCAGAATCGCCATCATTCAATACCTGATCAAGGCCAATGCCTGCGTTAATGGCCAACTGGTCGAAGAGCTTGGCCTTGCCCAACCGACGATCTCCCAGCACCTCAAAGAACTCAAGAACGCAGGCCTGATCCAGGGCACCATCGAGGGGACCAGCATATGCTATTGTATCGACCCAAAAACCTGGGCACAATATCAAAAGGAGTTTGGCGCCCTGTTCGCCGCCTACAAAGGAGCCGATAACTGCTGCGGCTAAGCAGCTTTTTTTGAAGTAAACCATCGCAACACAAAAAATCATAAAAATACTTCTCATGGAAACGACAACACAAATAAAGGACATGGTCCGCCAAAAATACAGCGAGATCGCCCTCCAGGACAAGCAAACCAATCAATCCTCTTGCTGCGGTTCAGGCGGTTGTTCCACCGAGGTCTACAATATCATGAGCGATAACTACACCCAACTCGAAGGATATAACGCCGATGCCGATCTTGGCCTGGGTTGCGGTCTGCCCACTCAATTTGCGCTGATAAAAGCGGGCGACACTGTTATCGACCTGGGCTCGGGCGCCGGAAACGACGCCTTTATCGCCCGAAAAGAAACGGGCGAAAGAGGTAAGGTCATCGGCATCGACTTCACCCCCGCCATGATCGATAAAGCCAGGGCGAATGCCGAAAAACTGAATTTTCACAACGTCGAATTTCGCCACGGCGACATTGAGCAGATACCGGTCACTTCGAATATCGCCGATGTCATCGTCTCCAACTGCGTCCTCAACCTCGTACCCAATAAAAAAGGCGTCTTCGCAGAGATTTACCGCGTTCTAAAACCAGGTGGTCATTTTAGCATCTCCGACATCGTCCTGGCCGGTGAGCTGCCCGAAAAGATCCAACACGCTGCGGAAATGTATGCGGGCTGCGTCGCAGGGGCAATTCAGAAAAATGATTACCTGGACCTGATCGTGGCAAGCGGCTTTATCACTATTCTCCTCCAGAAAGAAAAACCTATTATCGTTCCCGATGACATCCTCGCCCAATACCTCAACCCGGACGAGATCGCTGGTTTTAAAGCCTCCGGCACAGGCATTTACAGTGTCACCGTATATGCCGAAAAGCCAAAAGAAGCAAAGACCTGCTGCGGCCCCGATTGCTGCGCCTAAGTAGCAATAAATGAAAATTGCCCTGTTCCTGAACATCCACGCGAGCCTTCCTGCTTAGCCCAGACGACTATTCGACCTTTTTTTGAAAATTTTCAAGAAATTTCCACTATTTCGGTTACATCCTCAACTTCAAGGGTTACCAAAGCTTGTAGAATAGGAAACCTTTAGCTAATTTTAGGTGTTTCTCTTGATCCGACCCTTATACACTCAGAGCCATGAAAACCTGTACCCTGATCGCCATGATCCCGGCGATCTTATGCCTTGCGGCTTGTCAGAAAAACCTGACAAGTGTTGATTCCTCGCATACTTCGGCTGATTCTACGCGATCCGTGGACACCGGAACTGTAAATATCAATATTGACAGTCTTGTTGCACCCCCTTTCCCCAAAACCAATCCGCCGGTCTCCAACGCCTGCCCTGCTTTTCCCATCTATGGCGACACCCTGGTCTATACCGTCCCGACGACTGGCGCCGATGCCATCCTGACGCCGGTGAACAATCCTGGAAATGGACAATATTACGCATGGCCGGCAGGCATGTCCATTGACCACAACACCGGCGCCATAGACATCTCGAAAAGCCAAACGGGCATGAAATACGTGATCGGCTTCGTTCCTGGCGGAACGACGGATACCTGTCTTAGTACGCTGATCATAGGCGGCGCTTCGTATTATGATAGCACGTATGTGGTCACCGGCGGTGGCGTAAAGGCAGTCCCTTATTTCGATGCTAACCCGGCCGGAGGCAGCAATTGCGATGGTCAGGGCGATGGTAGCGGTTGTAAATTTGACGTAACCGGCTCAGCGCAGGCAGCCAGCGTATATGTCAACAATTCGTCCGGCGACATCGACCTCCAAAAGACAT
This sequence comes from Puia sp., assembly GCA_965214315.1. GTDB lineage: Bacteria > Bacteroidota > Bacteroidia > Chitinophagales > Chitinophagaceae > Puia. The sequence continues at coordinate 65,724 of CBDCBP010000010.1, forward strand.
TGAACGGACAAGGTAACAAAGGTGGCCTGTTTGGGCCAAACCCAATTGACGGGCAGACGGTAATCGTCCCGATTTACTACCAGCTAAAACATGGCAGTAACAACGCTCTCGAGCACATCGACGTTCAATTCATGTACTACGCAAGCGCGTCGAGTATTCCCGCCGCACTGATGAACAGTCTGAATACAAAATTAAGCAACGCACTCAATGGCTTTTTGATCAGCACCACAACCAATCCCCGGCCTCCGCTGGTCATCATCACCAGGCGACTATAGGTGCCGCCATCCAAAAAAGACCAGCAGCAATAACCCTTGCCACGACCTCCCGGATTTTAGTTATCTTGATCTCCTAAAACTACTGATAACTTCATTCCTTGAGAAAAGCGGCCACCATCCTGCTGTTGACTGTCTTCTGCAATAGCCTGTTCTATTACGGCTATTTCTCCATTTCCTTGCTGAAAGCCAAATTAGCAGCCAAACTCGCCGTGGCGAAGATAGATCCACGAGCAAGTTCGGATATCCTTAGAGTACGGGTGTCCCTATTACAAAAGGATGAATCGGATGAGGTATGGTATAATGAAAAATTGTACGATGTTGTAGAAAGGGATCGGATAAACGACACGGTATATGTTTTCCTCGAACAGGATCAACAAGAGCAGGATGTTTTAACCCGTCAGCAAAAATATTTTCTGGACAAGGACGGCACCTCGACAGCAGGAACGCACGAACTGACCGGGGTAAAAATGAATCGTCCTATTAGCGATACGGAGCCCATATCGAATTTTCAGCCAATCAGGTCGCAGCATGTTTACCTGATCAAACCTTCACCCGCGACCGGTGACTCCGCGCTTTCTGCAATGTTTGCAGACCCGCCCTCACCTCCGCCAAAGCCAGCGCGAACATAACTTCTCATTGCCCATCCGCGGAAAGGGCAATTTTTATTATTCCTGATAAGAAAATCAACTTCTTTATGTCCAAAAGCTGCTTATTCCTAGCCGCCGCAGTCCTTTGTATGTCAAACACGCTTTACGCTCAAAACACGATAACCGGCAATATAACGGATGCACATAATGGCGCCCCCTTGCGTGGCGTTTCAATTTATATCCCGGACCTAAAAACAGGTGCGGCGACGGCCGCCGACGGCAGCTACCGCATTCAATACATCCCGGCAGGTACGTATTTGGTCGAGGTGAGTGCCATCGGCTATGCCAGACAATGGGAAAAAGTAACGGTCAAAGGGGCAAAGATCGGCAACTATGCCCTGACGCCCGCAGGCACCACTTTAGACGGTATAGTCGTAACCGGTGTTCCTGCCGCCACAGACTATCAAAAGACACCAGTCATCATCACCACGAAGGGATATGCCGATATCCTGCAGACCTCGTCGACCAACGTCATCGATGCCATCGCCAAAGAGCCAGGCGTGTCGGCGATGACAGACGGGCAAAGTATCTCCAAACCAGTCATCCGCGGTTTAGGGTATAACCGCGTACTCACCGTCAATGACGGCGTCGAGCAGGTGGACCAGGCGTGGTTTGACGAATTTGGCATCGAGGCCGACCCCGATGCCGTGCACCGGTATGAGATCCTCAAAGGACCGGCATCGCTGGCCTATGGCTCCGATGCGATAGCCGGGGTCATTAACCTGATCCCCGAGGAACCGCTTCCGGAAGGACAGACCAAAGGGGAGATCCTGGCCAATTATCAATCCAATAACGGTCTCCTTAATACAATGGGCCGTATTGCCGGCACCGACAAGGGCATCGCCTGGAGCGCACGGATAGACAAGACCATGGCCCATGCCTACCGGGACCCCTATGACGGCTACGCACTGAACACCCAATTCAGCAATTTTAATACGGACGCAACGATCGGCCTTCACAGGCAATGGGGCTATACACAAGTGCATGCCAGTTATTTCGACATGGCGACGGGCATTGTCGACGGCACCAGGGACTCGGCCACCGGTCAATTGGAGCGGCAAGTGGCTTATCCGGACCTGAACGGTGGGGCGGCTACCTATGAGTTGCCGACCCATCAGGAGCAGACGACTTACACGCCCTTTGTGATCAACCAGCGCATCCGGCATACGAAGATCGTTTGGGACAACAGTGTTGCCGCAGGCACCGGCCATGTCAACGCAGTGTTCTCCTGGCAGAAAAATCAACGGCAGGAAACCAATGACCCTACCATCCCGAATACGCCGGACATCTTTTATTCCTCCAACGGTCTCACTTACGACGCCAGGTATGTATCACCGCAGATCGGCGGCTTCAATATTTCCGGTGGTGTCAATGGCGTCTATCAGTCTTCCCAAAGCCTGGGTACGCTGCTGCTCATTCCCAACTATAATTTTTTCGAAATCGGCGGTTTCGCCATCGCCAATCAAAAAATAGGCAATTTGGATCTGAGTGGCGGACTGCGATATGATACCCGCACCTTCAACGGCCTGGATCATTGGGTCGATTCTACGACCCAGGCTCCGGCTGCGCCGGATGCACCAAACGCCTTTCATGAATTTCAGGGATTTACTTCAAAATTCAACGGCGTGTCGTTCAGCGCCGGCGGCACATATGCCCTTACAAAGACCCTATATGCCAAGTTGAACATCGCGCGCGGCTGGCGGGCGCCCAACGTGGCGGAATGCGCCGCCAACGGTGTGCATGACGGTACTGTCGTTTACGAGATCGGCGATCCGGCGCTTAAGCCGGAAACTAGCTTGGAGGAAGATCTTGCATTCGGCATCAACTCGCCCGACGTCACGATGGAAGCCGATTTTTTTTACAACGACATCCATGATTTTATATACGCACAGGGACTTCAAAGTGTTTTTGGCGGGGACTCGATCAACAATTCCTTGAATGCCGCAGGGCTGGGAGCCGCCCCCGTCTATAAATATACGCAGACCAGGGCGCGGTTGTATGGCGGAGAGCTGGATCTTCACCTCCATCCGTCATCATTGCCCTGGGTACAATTGAATTCCACGCTCAGCATCGTTTACGGCGGCCTGGTGGGTGTACCGGATTCTGTCAAGTACCTGCCCTTCGTCCCGCCCATACGGATCACCGCGGACTTGAAATTCCCGGTGAAAAAACTGGGGCCGGCCATCCGGAACGGCTACTTTAAGATCGGGCTCATAGATTGCTTCGAGCAAAAGGATATCTATCGCCAGTATGCGATCTACAATGGATTGAATACCGCCTTGACACCCTTCGAATACAGGGCCAGCACGACTGCCACGAAAGGATATACACTTGTTAGCGCCGGATTGGGTGGAGACATCGTTTCCAAAGGGCATACCACTTGCAGCATTTACGTCACCTGCACCAACCTGTTCAACACCCCTTACATGGATTATATGAGCAGGTTTAAGTATTACCCGGTGAATTATACAACGGACAGGGTTGGGGTATTCAATATGGGCCGCAACATCAGTGTCAAACTGCTCGTGCCGCTGGATTTTAGCTCGAACTAATGCGAGGGGCCATTGGTCAGCATGCTTTTCGTCTTTTTATTTTGCAGCAGCGCATTCAATTCGGTCAATTCCTTGTCGAGGTCTGCAGCTAGTTCCTGAAATACCTGGTAGTCGCCGGCAGTCGGTTTCGCATCGCCGGTTTCTACGATCTCCTCCAAAGCCGCCAGGCGGTTATTGAGCCTGATAGGGAAGTTCAATGGATCCTGGCCGCTTTGGTTCTTTACCTGATATAGATCTTCTTCTATTTTGCTGAGCCGGTCCAGCAGCTCCTTGTGGGCGGCATTTGCAGGGCCCGCACCGTTGATCTTCGCTTTTAATCGCCTGATGCCGATCACCGCCTGGTTGGCTTGATCGGTTGCGTTGCGGATTTTCATCGCCAGCTCGAATTGCTGTTGTACATCGGCCGGCGTCACGTCCTTCAACCTGGGATCCAACCTGATCTCAAAGGGTTTGGTAAGGACCTGGTTACCGGCTGTAAACCGCACCAGGTAATGGCCGGGAGGCGCCAATGGTCCGTGAAAAGGGCTGGCGCCCCACAAAACGATCCCTTTGAAGAACGCAGGCGGCGGGTAACGGAGATCCCAGCTGAATGTATTGAGGCCTTTTTTGATGGAAGGAGGCTGCTGCTTTTTGTCGTAGCCATATTCCTCAGCCTCCTGTACTTCAGCCAGGGAGTCTGCTGCCGATTGTCGTGTCCTTCCCGTGAAACGCTGCACCGATTGTCCCTGCGCATCGAAGATCTCTACTGTAAGATTGGTGGCACTGTCCTTCAGGTAGTACTGAAAGACGGCGTCCTGTACATTGCGTACGGCATAATAAGGCGTATATAGGTAGAGGAGCGAATCGGCGATGGACGACCGGTATTCCCGCAACGGGGAGACGTTGGTCATTACATACATGGACCGCCCATGCGTGGCAAGCACGATATCTTTTTCGGTCACGGCGATATCCGACACCTGCACGTCAGGAAGATCCAATTGCAAACGCTCCCAGTTGTCACCGCCATTAAAGGATACATAGAATCCGTGCTCAGTCCCCGCGTACAAAAGACCGGGCTTAACGAGATCTTCCCGGACAACATGCACGTAGTCGTCTGCCCCGATGCCCGCCACTATTTTTTTCCAGGTTTTGCCATAATCATCCGTCTTCCAGATGTAAGGAGCGCGATCGTCCATTTGATAACGGACAGCGGCCATATAGGCAGTGCCGGCCTGGTAACGAGAAGCTTCGATGACACTGACGCGTGTATCCTTCACCATATCCGTTGGGGTAATATTCTGCCAGGACCTTCCATTGTCCCTGGTGATATGAACGAGTCCATCATCTGATCCGGCCCAGAGGGTATTGACATCCTGCCAGGAGGGCGCCAGCGCGAATACCGTCGCATAGATCTCCGGCCCGTTCATGTCCCGGGTGATCACGCCGCCGCTGACACCGAGGGTGGCCGTATCCGCATACGTGAGGTCCGGGCTTATCTTATCCCAGCTTTGTCCTTCATTGGTCGTCACCCACACATGTTGTGAACACGTGTACAGCCGTTTGTGGTCCAATGGCGAAAAGACGATCGGGAAGGTCCATTGCCATCTTTCGGGCAAGACCTTTGCCTCCTCCCCTGAGAAGAAACGGGGATAGATCTGCACATCCCTGATCTGGCCGGTCCTGCGGTCGAAGCGGGTCAGCAGCGCGCCCTGGCTGCCGGCGTAAAATATATCCGGATGGTCAGGATCCTGCGCAATATAGCCGCTCTCGCCTCCACCTACCGAATAGGCATACCCGAGCCCCGGCTTGATGGAGTTGTTGTGTGTGACCATGTGTTGCCAGTCCTCGCTGGGCAAGGCAACGGTAGTATTGTCCTGTTGAGCGCCGGCCACGTGGTAAGGGAAGTCGGTGGTGGCAATGACGTGATACAACTGGGCCGTTGGGAAGTCTTCGTCCGTCCATGACGTTCCTCCATCCAGGGATATGGTGCCGCCGCCATCGTCGGATTCCGCCAAACGCATCGGGTCCGTGGGATCTATCCACAGATCATGGTTGTCTCCGTGTGGCAATTTAATGGCTTTGGGAAAGCTATGCCCTCCGTCGGTAGATCTATAAAAATTGACATTGAGGCAGTAAATGCCATTGCTATCCCTAGGGTCCGCCACGATCCTGGAGTAATAAAAGGCGCGTTGGCGAAGTTTGCGCTCATTGTTCACTATTTGCCAGGTGGCACCACCATCGTCCGACCGGAATAGCCCGCCGTCTTTTGCCTCCACGATCGCCCAGACCCTTTGAGCGTCGACGGGGGAGACAGTGACGCCTATTTTGCCAACCGGACCCTTCGGCATGCCGGGATTGGCCGTCAACTCCATCCAATGGTCACCGCCATCCGCTGATTTGTACAGCCCGCAAGCTCCGCCTCCGCCCCACATTTTATAGGGTTTCCGATAGACCTGCCAGATGCTGGCGTATACGATATCGGGATTCGCAGGGTCAAGCACCAGGTCTTCGGCGCCTGCAAGATCTCCCTTATACAAGACCTTTTTCCAGGTCTTGCCGCCATCGGTTGTCTTGAATACACCGCGTTCTTCATTGGCGCCATAGGGATGGCCCAGGGCGGAGACGTAGACGATATCAGGATTGCCGGGATGGATGCGGATACGGGAGATGGCCTGGGTATTTTTCAGGCCTATGTTCTTCCAGGTCTTGCCGCCGTCAATAGATTTATATACGCCGTCTCCCTGCATGATATTGCCGCGGAGCTCTGTCTCCCCCGTGCCGATATATACAATGTCTGGATTGGATGCGGATACAGCGACTGCCCCTACCGATGAACTGGTGATCTGTCCATCCGTAACCGGTTTCCACGATAACCCGCCGTCAGTCGTTTTCCATAGACCGCCGCCTACGGCACCGAAATAGTACTCCCTTTTGCGGCTCGAACTGCCTGCGATGCCTAAGGAACGGCCGCCGCGGTTAGGCCCGATATTGTGCCAGCTGAGGTTGCCCAACAAGGCCGTATCGCTATGCTGGGAAAAGACGGAACCGGTAAGTGCGTGCAGGAGAGCGAGCAGCGGCAGCGCACGCCCTAGGAATTTTCTCATGTGTAGTAGTTATAAGAACAAAAGTTACAACTTTTTCCGCTGCAACGCCCTTCGATAGTGGCGGTATCGGATGACGGTGGCGGCGATCAATACAAGCGCACAGCACTCCGACAAAAGCTTTTCGCCATCCAGCCAATCGACCGGTCTGTCCTTGAGGTCCGGGTCCATGAATATGCCATGCACGACGAACAGCAAAGCCGTGCCGTAGGAAATGAGATGGATATTTTTCCACGCCCGGAAGCCCAGCCGGTTCTTCACCACTCTTTGGGTGGTGAGGATCACAACGGCCAGCGCATACATGGCCAACGCACCGAGACAGGTCCAGAACGGCTCGTGCGGAGCATGAACAGGAAAAAGAATGTCGGTCAGGTGGTAGTGTTCCGCCTCGATCGGCAAGAGCAGCAACGGATGCGTCAGCGCCAATGCAAGCGCCAGGTAAGCCGTCCAGTTATGCAGGTCGTCGAGGCTGACTTTCTTTAGCCATGACGGCAGTTTCCGCCACAGGGTTGAACGCCGGTAAGCCGTACTGAGCAGGACTCCCAGCAACAAATTAAAAGTAAGCACCGCGGTGGCGATAAGACCGAGGGTGGACGATACATCGAGCCAGGTGAAATCCATGTTATCGAATCTTTATTGGATCTTTAATGCAGGTAGCCCTGCTCCTTTAAGCTGTTCATTCACTGCCTTCAATTCTTTCTGCTGCAATTGGACCCAGGCGGTTGTCGTCAGCGTAGCCGCTTGTTCGGTTGCCTGCAGCGCATTTACCGTTTGCACCGTGGGTGGAGCATCGGCCCCTTGCAGAATGCCAAACACCGTCGTAAAGTCTCCCTGTAGCTGGGCAAACGCCTTCAACGCCGCGGCCGCCCCGCCGGGCGACTCCCGCCCCCCTGGCCGCCTGGGTGCTCCTTCCAAAGCCGCGGCTTTTTCATCCAGTGCCTTCAGCGCCGTAGCTGCAGCGCCCGAAGTGCCCGGAAGCAGGGACCCTATGGCAGCCCTGAGCACACGCACCCGATTGTATTCCTGAAGTGCATGTTCCCGACCCTTGTAAGCCTTGAAAGCAAGATCATGCTGTTGTTGCAGCATGGGCAAAGGCGTTCTCACCCGCGGGTCCATCCGGACCGTCAGTAGCTGCGTATACATTTTTCCGTTAGCGGTCAACTTGACCGTATAGCTGCCGGGCATCACCCAGGGCGATGTGGCGGCGGGGGCCGTGTTGGCGTAAATGGCGCTGATCGGATATTCGGCCGGCACATTTAACGGCTGATAGTGAAGGTCCCAGACCATCCGGTGCGGTCCCGCCTGGGTAGACAGGATTTGCTGTGGCCGTATCCAGTAGGTTGGGATATTGACGTCCGGAACAGCATAGAGCGTGTCACTGCTGGAAAAATGCCGGATGGTCTTTCCAGCCGCATCGAGAATGTCGACCGTCACCGGCCCGGAAACAGCTTCTTTGAAATAATAGTCTATAAGCGCGCCGTCCGGAGGATTCTCGCCGCCAGGCTCGTCTTGCGGCAAAGGGGTATCCGGCCACATATCCCATCGGACACGGATAGCAGGCTCGGGCTTGTACAAGACCGCATCCTGCCCTGCCGTTTGCGGACTCATCTGCCGGAGTGGTGCAATATCGTCCAGTACCCAGAACGACCGGCCATGTGTACCGACTACGATGTCGGCGTCTTTAAATACGAGGTCCCGGATGGAAGTGGCAGGCATATTCAACCGCAGCGGACTCCAGTGTGCGCCATCATCGAAGGATAGGGAGACCGCCGTTTCGGAACCGGCCAGCAACAGTCCTTTGCGCTGCGGATCTTCGCGGACGACATTGATGGGCGCATCTGGCAGGCCCGCGTCGATCTCCGTCCAGGTGCGGCCGCCATCATGCGTTTTATAGATATGCGGATGCATGTCATCGAGCCGGATGCCATTGATGGCTGCATAAGCCGTACCGGCGTCCGCGTGACCGGCATCGATCAGCGAGATCTTACTCCAGTCCGGGATGCCCGGCGGCGTGACATTCTTCCAGTTCTTGCCGCCGTCGCGGGTAACATGGATCAACCCATCGTCGGTGCCGGCCCAGATCGTCAACGGATCGACCGGTGAAGGGGCGACCGTATAGATAACACCACGTCGCTGCATCTTGGCCAGGCTTTCCGTGTTGTAAATCCCGACGGTTGCCGGGATGGCCCAGGTCTGCCGGCTGAGATCGGGGCTGATCACCTGCCAGGAATGACCGCCATTGCTGGTTTTGAAAAGTACATTGCCGGCCAAATAAAGCGTATGTGGGTCGGTTGGAGAAAAAAGTACCGGGGCCGTTCGCAAGAACCTGTACTTCCCGCTGCGGACGGCTTCGGGAGCGATATTTTGGATCTGACCCGTACGCTTGTCATAGCGGCTGATCTTGCCGCCATAGATAATATTGGGGTCCAGCGGATCGGGCGCGACATAGCCATATTCCTCCACGCCGACGGGATGCCACTCGCGGAAGCTCAGCTGGCCGTCGTTGCCTCGGGAAGCGATGCCGATAGAACCGCTTTCCTGCTGCCCGCCATACACATTGTATGGAAACGCATTATCGGTGATGACGTGATAAAACTGGGCGGTCGGCTGGTTGTACCAGGAAGAAAAAGTATGCCCGCCATTGACAGTAACAATGGCGCCCTGGTCACAGGCAACCAGCATGATCTCCGGATGATCGGGGTTGATCCAAAGGCGGTGATAGTCGTCGCCTCCGGGCGCGCCCTTAAAGGCATTCCAGCTGGCTCCGCCGTCGACCGACTTCCATACGACGACATCGGCCGTATAGACGATGTCTTTGTTCTTAGGGTCGGCCTTTACTTCTGCGAAATCGTCGCCGCGCCCCCAGAAGCGCTGGTCACTGTTCAATTTCTGCCAGGACTCGCCGCCATCGTCACTCCGGTAAATGCCACCACTCGCGCCGGCCTCCACTGTCGCATACAGGCGGCTGGGATCGGAGGGCGCAATGCAAAAGCCGATACGCGAAAGGCCCTGCGCAGTCGTTGGCAACCCTTGCGTCAGCTGATGCCAGGTATTGCCTCCGTCCGCCGACTTATACAAGCCGCTGTTAGGACCATCCCATGCGCCATTTTCCCAGGGGCCCTGTCGTCCGGCCCATAGATCGGCATAGACAATTTGCGGATTGGCAGGATCGAGTGTTACCTGTACGGCCCCGGTATTCTCATCTTTATACAAGACCTTTTCCCAGGTCTTGCCGCCATCGGTGCTACGGTATACGCCCCTTTCCGGATTGGGGCCATAAGGATGACCCAGCACGGCCACGAAGACGCGATTGGGATCATGGGGATCGATGGCCAGGCCGCCCATCTGCTGACCAGCCGCCAGTCCGAGGTGCGTCCAAGTTTTACCGGCATCCGATGACCGGTATATGCCGTTGCCTACGGACAGGTCGGGCCGCTGAATGCCTTCTCCGCTGGCCACATAGACTACATTCGGATCTGAAGGCGCCACGGCCACGTCGCCAATCGATCCGGTAGGCTGATCGTCGAAGATAGGGTCCCAGGTCCTGCCAAAATCGGTCGTCTTCCAGACGCCGCCGTTATTGACGCCAATGTAAAAGACATTGGGCTGCTGCGGCACCCCGCAGCCGCCGACGGTGCGTCCGCCGCGATGCGGCCCGATCATGCGCCAGCGAAGATTGCCGAACAACGAAGTATCGATATCCTGCGAAAGGATGGAACCCCCTGGTCCGAGAAGCATCAGACAGGAAAACAGGGCGGGAAGCAAAGGGTGCAGCGAGTGAACCCGGAGCTCAAGGCATTTTCTCATGTTGTAGTAGGTATAAAAACTACAAAATTTACAACATGATTCCCTTACTAACGGCACCACTCATCAATTTTTGTAAATTTAGCTTCCGTAGAACTTGCAGCCGATCATTGCTGAAACAGTTTCTTGTTCAACCAATGCGCCAGGTAGGCGCTGCAAATGCCTTTAGCTGCCGACGCCTACAGCTGCTGGCGCGGTCGCATACCAGTAGTCGAACTGAATAAACGCAAAAGAGCAAATAGTGTCGAAAATCAACTTCCAAGCTGCCTTTAAAAAATCACATTCATCAAGGTATGATCTGCTCAATTTGTGATAGATAGGGCGGGCCCGGCGTTCAATTCTGACGACATTCTGTATCGGGCCCGAACAAGGAGTGTATCGAAACCATACAGCCCCCATCAATGGTGTCCAAATAACTTGTTGATTGATATCTGAATACAACAAGGCACATTTCTTGGAACCCCCCTCCTTATGATAAAAAGCTATTTCCTGCTCGCCTGGCGTAACCTGCAAAAACACAAGACTTCCGCAGCTATCAATATAGGTGGGCTCGCCATGGGCCTGACCACCAGCATTCTCGTCCTACTATTCGTTGTCGACGAATTCGGCTACGACAAGTTTCACCGCAATATCGCCGACCTGTACCTGCTCATGAAGGACCAGCAGCAAGCCGATGGTGTCTCAACAGGCCGCAATAGCGCAGGACCGATCGGCGGCACATTAAAAGCAACGCTACCGGACGTAGTGAATGCCTCGCGGGTAGCCGGGACCGGTACCCTTGGCCGCACCGCGGATAAACAGGTATCGATGGACGGGATCTTTGCCGATACCGGCTTTTTCAGCATGATGAGCTTCCCCGCGGTGCAAGGCAATCCCGGTCTCGCCCTTCAGGACCCGCATAATGTGATTCTCACGGAGAGCGCGGCAAAAAAGCTCTTCGGCCCGGACAACCCCATGGGAAAGACCTTTATTGTCGACGATTCAGTGCCAGTAAGCGTGGCCGCAGTCATCCGGGACATTCCCATAAACAGCTCCATCCATTTCGAATACCTGCGGCCCTTCGCCGCCTTCGAATCGCAAAATACCTGGCTGAAGAAATGGGACGACAACCGCATAGAGACCTGGCTACAATTGAAACACGGAACCGATCTCGCCGCATTCAGCAGTAAGGCCACCGCCCTTTTGCAGACACGCAGTAACGACATCACCGTTTCCACCTTTGCAATGCCAATGGCCAGGCTGCGGCTTTACTCCGGGTTCAACAATGGGAAACAAAGCGGCGGTAAGATATACCTGGTCGCGCTGCTCTCGATCCTGGGTTTTTTTGTGCTGCTCGTCGCGTGCATCAATTTCATGAATATTGCCACCGCCCGCTCGGAAACGAGGGGACGCGAAGTCGGCGTGCGGAAACTCATGGGGGCATCGCGTAAGCAGGTCATGCTGCAATTCTTTTGCGAAGCGCTTACCATTACCTTTCTGTCCCTGCTGGTTGGGGTTTTTTGCTTCCTACCTGGTCGTACCATGCTTCAATCGCTACTCGAACGCCCACATCAACTTCGACCTGCTTAATTGGCGGGTGTGGACCGGTGTCCTTGGCGTTGGCCTGATGACGGGGCTCATTGCCGGCAGTTACCCCGCTTTGTTCCTTAGCAGATTCGTTCCCGCAAAAGTCCTTAAGGGAAGTATAACGATAGGTAAGAAAAGAGCCCTGCTGCGCCGTGCACTCGTGACGGCTCAATGCTGGGTAGCCATCCTGTTTACTATCGGCACGATCGTTGTCTGGCAGGAGATCAACTATATCGAGAACCGGCCGCTTGGCTATGACCAGGAAAACCTGATCGACGTCCGGGCATCAGCGGATCTCGGGGCCAACTACTCGGTTTTCAGGGATCGGCTGATCCAACTGCAGGGAGTGAAGGGCGTCTCGGCGGGCAGCGATGATCTCTTGAATTTTGGCTCGGGTATAACGGGCATGGACTGGCCCGGGAAGGTGCCGGGGCATGAGATCTCGATAATGGTTACCAGTGTGGGCTATGATTGGCTGCATACAACCGGAACTCAACTGGCCGAGGGACGCGATTTCGATCGGGCCTTCGGTACCGATACCTCGGCTTGTCTGGTCAACGAATCGACGATCCAACGGTTGGGTTTGAAGGAACCCGTCGTTGGACAAAAGCTTGGCGGCAGCCCGATCATCGGCGTGGTCAAAAATTTCGTCTTCAATAACCCATCGGGCATCATCGCACCGATGGCCATCTACCTATACAAAGGCGCGCCGGATGGGAACAGTCACTTCTTCGTGAGGATCAGCAATGACGAGCATTGGCGGCAGACGATCGCCGGGATCGGCGCCATCGTGAATAAGCTCGATCCGAAACATGGGTTCGACTATTCATTCACTAAAGAGGAGTACCAACACCGGTTCCAGGAGCTTTCTTCGGATGGGATCCTGGCGACGGTCTTCGGCGGCATGGCTATCTTTATTTCGTGCCTGGGATTGGTCGGCCTGGCTGCCTTCGTCATCGAACGCCGTGCAAAAGAGATGAGTATCCGCAAAGTCTTCGGCGCGAGTGTCCGCCAGGTGCTGCTGCTGCTATCGGCAGATTTCCTTCGCCCCGTGATCATCGCTTTCCTGCTCGCAGTGCCAGTCGCCGCCTGGGCCATGAACCTCTTTTTAGACAATATCGCCTATCATATTTCCCTTAGCTGGGTCGTCTTCGCGGCCGCCGGACTGCTCTCCCTGTTGATCGCCCTGGTCACCGTGGGCGCGCAGGGAGTGAAGACCGCCAACGCCAATCCGGCAAAAAAATTGAGAGACCAGTAAAACTTATGTCTTCTGCAATCATTCCCGTACCTCACACCGCCTTAATCCCCTTCTCCTCCAGCTTTTGCAGCAGCAGCCGCAGCACCTCGCTCTTGATGGTCTGGATCTGGCCAATATTGTCCACATACACCAGTACCGTGAAAGTCATATTGGCCGCCGTGGAAGTCGTAAGGAGCACACGCGGCGTATCATCCTTGCTGAGCCCGGGATAGTCCTTCAACGCGGAAACGACAATACCCGACACCTCATCAAACGCATGCCCGGCTTCGACGGTCATATGCACTTCAATCCGGACCTGACTGTTGCGCACTGTCCAGTTGATCACCTCCCCGCTAAGCAGATCCCCATTGGGCATGATGATCTCGGTGCCGTCTTCCGTAACCATCCGGCTTGACCGGATGCCGATGTCGCGCACCACACCTTTTTTACCGTTGAGCTCGATATAGTCGCCGATCTGGAAAGGATGTTCGAAGATGAGGATGATGCCGGAGACGAGGTTGTTGACAATGTTTTGCAGGCCAAGCCCGATGCCTACGCCCAACGCGCCAAGCACGATCGTAATGCGGTCCACCGGCAGCCCGGAGGCAATGATCGCAACCATAAAACCGGCAATGATCAGGATCAGCCGGATCATCACGAGCTTCGAACCCTTGCGGCCCGTTTGTTGCCCATTCTCACCAGCACCGTCCCCGTACAGGAACCCAATATACTTCTGTATGCTATTCGACACATACAAGATCAGGATAAACAGCAAAACATTGCCCACCTGGAAGGAAATGGATCCAAACTTTACCGTGTGATCCCAGAAACGGACGACCATCGCATAAAGCGGATCATAGATATTCATGTTGATGGCAAAAGCCACGACCCAGGTAAGCCCGGCAATGGCGGTCAGGAGCCGCTTCGCACCTTTTTGCATTTTGTCAAACAGCAGCAGGCGGGTATTGGTCTTGTCCCGCAGTTTTGTCGACAGCATCTGCAGGCTCAGCCCTTCCAACGCGCACTGGACGAAGACAGCCAGCAAGATGACCTGCACCAGCCCGAAGATAGCGCTCGTACTGAAGATCTTCGACAAGCTGAGCCGCCCCGACACGTTACACAATATCGTAAACACATTCAGCAGGAGAAAAAGCCATCTCGCCGCTTTCACCAGGCGCGGATAAGGCACAAAGGGCAATATACGCCGGATCGACACCCACACCAGCACGATCGACCCGAGTGAGAGCAGCAACAGCCAGAGCCGCGCCCCCTGCCTGGGCACCAACGCAGCACCCGTCCCGACAAAGAGCACATACAGCAGGACGATATACAGCCAGGAGTACCAATACCGCCGCGGCCACTCCAGCCAAAACAATACACTCACGACGATCAGCAACAGCAATTGTCCGAACTGCGTGAACGAGGTCGGCGCATCGAAATTGAAGAATGGCAGCACGTTCATCGCGATCACGAGTGCCGCAAGCAAAGGATTGGGGCGGACATAGTGCAGATGTAGCTCCTGCAAGCCCGCCGCCGCCCGCTCTTGTGGGGTACGACCCTGCTCGTCCTTGGCCGCGGCACTCGCCTCGGTGACGGGCGCCGATATCTGCCGGTTGACCTGCTTATAATTCCTCCAGCTCCACCAAAAGAACAGTGCAGCGATGAGCAACGCATACACGTAATAGCCCCAGTTCTGCCGCCAGAAATAACTGACCAGCCCGCGCTCGGACCGGAAAGAGGACGAGGTAGCAGAACCATAGCCGGCCGAGGCCCCCTGTGGCTCCCAGATATAAGGATATTCCTTGCTGAACAACAGCCCGGAGATCTGGCCCTTCATGATCCCCACCTGCGTAAGCAGGTCCAGGGTTTGGAACCAGGGTTTGGAAATAGCCGATTGCAGCGCATTCACCCGGACGAGACTGGTATCGGTAGCCTTCCGCGCGGCAAACCATTTCCGCGACAATTCGCGCAGTTCGTCCAGGTACATTTGCCTATACATACTGTCCGAGATGATCCCACGAAGAACCGTGTCCTGTGAGAACGCCGCCGTCTCGGCATTCATCTTCACAAGGTTGTTGTTGTATTGAAAGAGCTCGTTACGCCAATCCTCGAGCTGATCATGGATATCGTTCAATACAAATTCATCCAGCAGGATGCGTTTGTATTCGGTGACGCTATTCCCCGCGAGGTTATCCCGGATGAGATCGAGGGTCGAATCGATCCCGACGAGCTGGCGACGGATACTGGCGGTGTCGAAATGCTTTTGCTGGAAAGAATTGATCTTGTTGAGCGTCATGTACATGTCGTCGATCTTCTCCATGACCGTGTCCAGGGAGTATTCGATATGCGTTTTAGGGGGTTCCTTACGCTCCTTTTTCTTCTGGCCAGTCGAGAACAGCCAGGATGCGAGAAAAAATATACACAAAACGAGGCGAACGACCTTTTTGTACATGCAATAAAAACGTTTCCCCTATGCTATCATAAAGCATACCACCTTGGGTTCCCGTCAAAGGTTCAGTAGTCAAGCCCAGCGTCCAGATATAATGCATTGACGCTCAAATTTCTGAGATTTTCCAGCTATGAAATATCGATGTTATGTCACCAATGGATGACGAATTCACGTCATCTGGTTGATTCGATTGGCTTAATTTGTGTCAAACGGGTTTCTACATGTTCCAAAACTACCTAAAGACTGCGTTGCGCAATCTCGTGCGCGGAAAGGCGAGCACCTTCATCAATATCTTCGGTCTGGGGCTGGGGCTTGCGGCATTCATCGGCATCAGTGCCCATGTGAAATATGAACGCAGCTATGACCGGATGCTGATCCCGCCCGGCGAGGCCATCTATCGCGTCGAGAGCCAGTTTTACCGGGGCGATCAATTGACCGACGACTGGGCCACCAGCACCAATGGGTATGCGCTGGCCTTGAAGCACCATTTCCCGCAGGTCGTCGATTTTACGCGGATCAACTGGAGCAACAGCGAGCGCGTCGTTCGCCGGGGAACGGTGCATTTCAGGGAGCCTCATGTCTGTTTTGCCGATAGCAATTTCTTTTCTTTTTTTCCGTACCGATGGCTAAAGGGCAATCCATTGACTGCCCTGCGCGAGGTCAACTCGGTAGTGATCAGTGCGTCGGCGGCGCGGAAGTATTTTGGCGATACTGACCCGTTGGGGAAAGAAGTAGAAATAAACACGATCTCGACCAGCTATCCCTGTACGGTGACGGGCGTCTTCCAAGACCCGCCGAAGAATTCCACCATGCAGTTTTCCATGCTCCTGAGCTGGCAGACGTCCCCGGAGTGGCAGCGCAAGACCTGGTACGTGCATGAGAGCTATACTTTTTTGAAGCTGGCGCCCGGGGCCTCGCCCGCGGCTGTCGAAGCCGGATTCCCCGCAGTAGCCGAAGGCTATAAAGATGGCCCGGCCCTGAAAGACCTTCGCTGGGGCATAAAGCTGGTCCCATTCCAGGAAATGCACCTGCAACCGGGCAAACCGAACGAGATCGAGGCAAAGGGCAACCGCCGCGCCGTACAGTTGCTCGACCTGCTCTCATTCATCATCTTGCTCATCGCCTGCATCAACTACGTGAATCTTTCCACGGCGAAGGCGGTGGAGCGGGCCAAAGAGGTGGGGATACGAAAGGTCAGCGGCGCGCGGCCGATCCAACTGATAGGACAGTTCATGCTGGAAGCACTTCTCCTCAGCCTCCCCGCTCTCTTGCTGGGCAGTGGGCTCGCGGTGCTGGCAGCCCTGCTCTTGCCACGCTGGCTCGAAACCGACGCGAACTACATTTCCATAGCTGACGCCGCCTTTTGGGCGCGGACGCTGTCGATCTTCCTGGCGACCGTCCTGGTCTCCGGCATCTATCCCGCATTCGTGCTTACCCACTTCAAGACCATAACGGCGTTGAAGGGCCGCTATTCCTTTACCAGTGCAGGGATCTTTCTCCGCAAAGGCCTCGTAACGGTTCAATTTGCCTTGTCATTTTTATTGATCGCCGGCACCCTCGCAGTATACCGCCAGCTATTATACATGAGCGGCCAACATCCCGGAGTAGAGATCACCCAGACCCTGGTCCTCAAAACGCCGCCAAAAACCACCGCCTATGGCGAAAAGATCGACGCCCTGAAAAACAAGCTCCGGAGCCTGCCGGGCGTGACCGGCGTTACCGTATCGGGGGCGGTACCGGGTCGGGAAGTGGGAGAGTTTTTGGCCAACCGGCGTTTTGGCGCGGACAAAAGCCAGGAGCGCTTATACGAGATGTTGAAGGTCGATGTTGATTTTATGAACTTATACAAACCACAGATCCTCGCGGGCCGCGGGTTCGACGCCACGAGGCCGGCAGACAGCACCGGGCTTGTACTCAACGAATCTGCCGTAAAGACACTTGGCTTTGCCTCGCCTTCGGCGGCCCTGGGACAACAGGTCTGGCTGGAAGTAAATCCGGGGCGGACCGACAAGGTGATCGGCGTCATCCGCGACTATCACCAGCAAGGATTGCAAATGGCGTACACGCCCCTTATCCTGTTCATGGACCCGGCCTATCCCTGGATACCGATGCGGTATTTTTCCGTGCAATTCAGCACGGCCGATGCGCCGCAACTCATCGACCGGGTACGGCAGCGCTGGAATGCGGCCTTCCCACAGTCTTCTTTCGATTATTTCTTTCTCGACGAGTTTTATGACCGGCAATACCAGGATGACCGCCAGTTTGCGCGGGTGGCGACCCTTTTTTGCGGACTGGCGATCTTTATCGGACTGATCGGTCTGTTCGGCCTAACCGCCTTCGCGGCCGCCCGGCGCACACGGGAGATCGGCGTGCGCAAAATATTAGGCGCCAGCGTTACCGGCATCATTGCGCTGCTCACCAGCGACCTCCTTCAACTATTGGTACTGGCTTCACTGCTGGCCCTGCCCCTCTCGCTCTGGCTGATCCGGCAATGGATGCAGGGCTTCGCGTTCCGGGCTTCACTAAGCTGGATGTTGCTGCTGGCGCCGCTGCCCCTATTGCTCCTCGTTACGTTTGCCGCGACTTTCTTGCTGACCGTGCGCGCCGCACGTATGAATCCGGTGAGCGCGTTGCGATCCGAATGATCACTCCGGCCGCCAACTCCGCCGGAAAAGTAGAAACCGGCGTCACATGCAAAGACCGATCTGTTGATGGGCGCAATCGTATAATCGCATTTTATCGCTTTAAGACAGCCCCGGAAGCGCTGCACATGCAGCGTACAAGTAACCTGATGTCCGTTCAGGCGAATACAGTATCTTTGCTCTGCTTTTGGTTCTTTCGTCATAGGAAAGATTAAGAGGGAACCCGGTGAAAATCCGGGACTGTCCCGCAGCTGTAAGCTCCGCCAACCGAGGGCCATCTCCGTCACTGTTCCATGCAGCATCAGCAGCGGAATGGGAAGACAGGGCCGAGGGGAGTAAGTCAGAAAACCTGCCAAAGGCATATTGGAATTCATAGCTTTCGAGGATTGAAGCTGGAATGTAAAATACCATCTCATGCATGCAGCCTTGAGGATTGGCGAAGTTGTACTGGCCTATTGTGTCCTGTTGGGCGGGTATCAACGTATACAAGCCCAAGACCCCGTCAAGCCCCTAAAGGAAGTCGTCGTACACGCCGCGACCCTTTCGCCGAGAGATACTTCCTCGGCGCCGATGCAGGTGCTCAAAGGAAAGGATCTCGAAAGGGTCAACAGTCTTTCCGTAGCCGATGCCGTGCGTTATTTTTCGGGCGTCCAGCTCAGGGACTACGGCGGGGTCGGTGGACTAAAAACCATCAATGTACGCAGCCTGGGCACCAATCATTCCGCCGTTTTTTACGATGGCGTCGAATTGGGGAACGCACAGAACGGCCAGGTCGACCTCGGCAAATTTTCCCTCGACAACATCGAAGAGATCGCCCTGTATGACGGACAAAAGAACACTATCTTTCAACCCGCGGCCGGCTTCGCCGCCGGCAATTCGCTCTACCTCACCGCCCGGCAGCCGGTCTTCGAACCGGACCGATCCAACAAGGAGAAGTATTCGATCAGGACCGGCTCCTTTGGCTTGTTCGATCCATCCGTTTTCTGGCAATCGCGATTAAATGACCGGCTCTATAGCACCGTGAGTGCCGAATCCATCAATGCCAATGGCCGCTACAAATTCCGATACACCAATGGCGTGTATGACACAACCGCGGAACGGAACAACGGCGGGATCAACGCGCAGCGCCTGGAAGCGGGGCTTACCGGCAAGGGAAAAGACAGCAGCGGCTGGTCGATGAAGTTCTATGGTTACAATAGCAGCCGTGGATTGCCCGGTGCCATTGTGTCCAATAATTTCAATTATGACCAACATCTCTGGAACCGGGACATCTTTTTCCAAGGGACATGGCACGAAGACTTTACCCGTTATAGCATAATCACTACCGCCAAATATACGAACACGTATAGCCGGTACCAGGACCCCGACTACGTGACCACCACCGGTTTTCTCGACAACCATTTTTATGAGCAGGAAGCGTATGGCTCCGTTGCCCAACGCTATAAACTCGACCGGTACTGGGATATCGCGCTGGCCACCGACTACCGGTGGAATACCCTGAATGCGGATCTCTATCACTTCGCTTACCCTACAAGGCAGACCATCCTCAACGCATTCGCTACCGAGCTTCGCCTTGGCCGGCTCGACATCCAGGGCAACCTGCTCAGCACGGTGGTGATCGACCAGGTCCGGGCCTATGCCCCACCCGGTAACCACACCAAATGGACGCCTGCTTTCCTGGCCTCCTGGCAGCCGCTCGCCAGCCCTGACCTGCGGCTAAGAGCGTTTTACAAGGATATCTTTCGGATGCCCACCTTTAACGATCTGTATTATACCTTGGTCGGAAATACTTTTCTGAAACCGGAATTTGCGAAACAGACCGACCTTGGCTTCACCTACAACAAAAATCTCCATGGCGGGTTGCTCAGTCGCATTTCCGTGCAGGCCGATGCCTATTACAATGTCGTGACCAACAAGATCGTCGCCGTTCCCGGCGTCAACCTCTTCCGCTGGACCATGATGAACCTGGGCAAGGTCCGGGTCGAAGGGCTGGAAGTGAACGCGCAGTCGGCCTGGCAGCTGAGCTCCGGTCTTCGATTGAACATCTCGGTCAGCTATACCTATGAACAGGCCCTGGACCTCACCGGCGGCAGCGACCAGCCATACAAGGCGCAGATTCCATACGATCCGCTAAACAGCGGCTCTGCCCTTGTCAGCGCCGAATGGCGGGCATTCTCGCTTAACTACAGTTTTGTCTATACCGGCTATCGCTACGATGAGGCCGCCAATATCCCGGCCAACTACCTCGAGCCCTGGTATACCCATGACCTGGCCTTTTCCTACGTGCACGGCTATCAGCACCATGGGATCAAATTGACCGCCGAGGTGAACAACCTCTTTAACCAATATTATGACGTGATCGATAATTTCCCGATGCCCGGCCGCTCTTATCGATTCACCTTTCAATTCACCTACTGATGAGCAAGCACTATATAACCCGGTTTCGTACACGCCGTTCGGGCACGTATCATATCACCCGGTCTCTCGCCATCCTTTCGGCGGCGGCGCTTTTTTGCGCTTCCTGCCGCAAAAGCCCAAAGCCCACCCCGGAAACGACCACCACCCTGTTTCCCGCCGATGCCAATGCCTCCCCAAAAGGCGTGTATGTGTTGAATGAAGGTAACCTCGGAAGCAACAAGGCCTCGCTCGATTACGTCGACTACCTGAAAGGTCTATATGACCTCAATTTGTACAACCAGGCCAATCCTGCGATCACCAAGGGCCTCGGCGACGTCGGCAACGATATCGGGGTATACGGCAGCAAGGTCTATATCGTCGTGAACAATTCCGACAAGGTCGAGGTACTCGATCTGACCAACAACGCACACCTCGGTCAGGTCGATATCATCAATTGCCGCAATGTCACTTTTTCGGGTGGCAAGGCCTATGTGAGCGCTTACCTGGGGACGGTAGGCAATGCCAATGATCCCAACGGTATCGTCGACGAGATAGACACTTCCACGTTAACGATCACCCGGCAGGTCACGGTGGGGAGACAACCCGAGCAAATGGCCATCGTCGGGGAAAAACTCTATGTCGCCAATTCGGGCGCTTATAGCCCCAGCAACTATGAGCACACCGTGTCCGTTGTCGACCTGAACAGCTTTGCGGTGATCAAACTAATCGACGTCGCCATCAATCTCGACCACTGCATCGCCGACAAATACGGCAAGCTCTACGTGACGTCCCGCGGCGATGATTATACGATCCCTTCGGACCTCTACGTCATCGATACGAACACCGATTCCGTCGTCAAGAATTTCGGTCTGCCCGCTACCAACCTTTGGATCGACGACAACACGGCTTATGTGTACGCCAATGATTTCGACTATAACACGGGACAATCGACAATCAGGTACAATATGATCGATGTTAATGCGGATACCCTGCTGCACAAATTATTTATAACCGACGGGACCGATAAGTCGATCCAGACACCCTATGGCATAGCCGTAAATCCCACCACCAAAGAAGTGTTGGTGACCGACGCGAAAGATTATGTAACCCCCGGAACCCTCTACTGCTTCGATCCGTCCGGAAAGAAACTGTGGTCGACAACGACCGGGGATATTCCCGGCCATTTTGCCTTTGTCTATTAAAAAAAATTCCCATGCGCCGATACCTCATTCTTACCGCCGCGGTTCTTGCCTGCTTTGCCGCCTGTACAAAAACCAAGACCTTCCCGCCCATTACCATCACAGACACCGTCTACAAGTCGGACACTACCGGCGCGGTCGCGATGGGACCCATACGACCCTATACGGCTTCCAGCAATCCCTATGTCAGCCAACTATTTGCTTACATTCCGGCCCCGGGGCAGTTCATCAACACGAATCTTGGGGATAACAGCGCCGCCCAGGGCGTAGTAGGCAATGCCAACGGAATTGTCAGTCTCGGCGCATTTGGCGGCTATGTGGCTTTTGGATTCGACCATACCGTTCTCGACAGCGCAGGCCCTGACCTTATGGTAGTAGGCAATGCTACTACCGGATTCGCAGAACCCGGCGTCGTGTGGGTCATGCAGGATCAAAACGGCAATGGCAAGCCGGATGACACCTGGTATGAACTCGCGGGCAGCGAAACGGGACAGCCGGGATATCTGCGCAATTACGCCGTCACCTACACCAGGCCAAACCCAGCCAACGGCAATGTCCCCTGGAAAGACAACATGGGCGGCTCCGGCTATGTGCTGACCACGATTTATCATACCCAGGATGACTACCCCGACAGCCTCAGCGCAAACTCGTATACCCTGACCGGCACCCTTTTGCCATCCACGAATATCGATACCACCAACCCGGGCTCGTTTACCAGCGACCCCTTCGCATATGGCTATTGTGACAATACCCCTGGCGGGAACCCTGTCGATATTTCCATGGCCGTCGATAGTCTCGGCAGGAGTGTCAGGCTAAAGGGGATCGACTTCGTGAAGATCCAGACCGGGATCGAGTCGAATCTCGGCCCCCTGGGCGAGCTGTCCACCGAAGTCACCGCGGTATGGGATACACACCTCTTGGCCATCCCGGCCTCGCAATAACCCATCCATCTCCGCGACCGCAGCATTGACGCTCGGTTTAAAAGCGACCCCAGTCCCGCTAAAGCTCACCGTTGAGATCGCTATGTATAGTTTAATGAAAGAACGGCAGCGCCGGGAAAAAGTATCCCGAATAAGGTTGATCGGTGATCAAAGCACCACTCGCCGGACTATAGAAGTCCAGGTCGTTGACAGCATACCCAACCCCATAACCAGATTGAACGGTGGTCACGACGAGCTGATCTTTACCCGGATTATACGCGATCCCCGCACCATACGTCTCTTTTCCGCTGGCAATATTGATGAACGGTGTATTGACGGAAGAGGGCGTTCCGATCACATATTTGTAAATGGTCATGGCACCCGTGTACGCGGTGTTATACCCGAGATAAATGGAATTCTCTTTGGTGGATGCGGCGATGGACCCCGCATGCCAGAAGCCGAAAGTGCCTTCGACTTCGAAGGGCAGTGCTATATTGGTTGTGTCCAGTGTCGACGGATCGATCTTCACCAGCATAGAATCGTTGGCGCCGCCCGCCGCCCAGATGGACCCATCCATGGCTTTTGCAAAGCCGAGCTGTATGCTGGGAATAGTCTTTGCCAGGGAAAGGTCACTTGCATGGAGGATATCCAAACCATCATTGGCCGATAAGACGAAGATATAGTTACCCGCGCTGACCATGTCCTGTACTTCACCGCTTACGGCAGGTATTGCGGCGCCAAGCGTCACCGTTTGCAGATTCAACGGGAAAATGCCGCTGCCTGTGCTAACAAGTGCTTTCGTGGTATCGATAGGCAGCAGCGCGCGGAAATCATTGCCAGCACCGCCAGGGATCCGACCCGTCTCTTTCAGGGAATAAGCATCGGCCTGTACCAGCGGGCCGCCGCCTTTTGTAAGCAAGTATACCTTATTGTTGTAGGCGGTGCCGAATTCCAGCTCTGTTGTATTCGGCCCAAGGTCCGCGCCGGGGTTTACCTTCGTGTAAACGCTGTCTTCCAAACCCTGCGTGTCATACCTGAAAAAGCTCAGTGTTCCGGAACCGTTCCCATACCACCCTTCGTTTGCGATAAAGAATCCGTTCTCATACTTGCCGTATACATGGACACTGAAATCCTGCGTACTGGTGCCGCCGGCGTTCGTGACTGTATAGACGATGGCATAGTCTCCTCTTGCAGCCGGTGTGAAGGCGAAGGTCGAATCGGAAGAGGAGCCGGTGCCATTCACTGTCCAGGAAAAAGTAGCGCCCGCCGCCGTCGTTGTCGCGGCCGAGAGGGTGATCGAAGCACCAAGTGTGATGGTATCTTTTCCGCCGTTAGCGGGTGCAGCAGTGACAGGAGGAGCAACCACGTCGTTGTGTTTGTGACAGCCGATCGCCACCAACAGCAAAGCTCCGCCAATAAATAAACAGCATAGTTCAGTAAGACTATATTTCATGATTGCGCGTTTACGATCCATTCTGGCCTTTTTCCCGAAAGCCGTGAATAAATGATGCGATTGGCAGGTCTTCTGACTTACCCCCCGATCGCCCGTCTTCCCGTGCCGGTCATACCGGGACAGTGACTGTAGTGGGATCGGTTTGATTGGAGCTTACAGCTGCGGGACAGTCCCGGATTTACACCGGGTTCCCTTTTAATCACACGTATAAGTGTGAACCAAAAGCGACGCGAATATACCTCTTTTGGAAGAATGCAAAAAGGAAATCTGATCGGGCCTGGAAAAGCTGGAGCAAGCCCTCGGCCTTGATTTTGTTGTCCGCGCGTTGAAGCATATGCTTTCAAACATTACCTCATCGCAGCAATAATGACCAAACGCCGTGTCGGCTTTTTACAATTTCGGCTCATCTCCTTTCACTAAATTTGTGGTATGCAAAATATAAAGATCGCGACGGCGCAGTTCGAGAACGCCAGTGGAGACAAGACCTATAATCTCTCTGTGATCGAGACGCTTTGCGGCAGGGCCGCCGCCCTCGGAGCAAAGGTGGTGAGCTTTCATGAGTGCTCCATTACGGGGTACACGTTTGCCAGAAAACTCGACTATGACGCCTTTCACGACATAGCAGAATTCATCCCCCAGGGCCCGAGCGTCTCAGCACTGACCGAAATCGCAGCCAAACACGATATCGCGATCCTCGCAGGACTTTTTGAAAAAGACGATACCGGGAAAATATTCAAGGCCTATGTGTGCGTGAACGGCAGCGGGCTTATAGCGAAGCATAGGAAGCTGCACCCGTTCATCAATCCACATATTTCCCCCGGAGACAGTTATACCGTTTTTGATTTGTATGGCTGGAAATGCGGCATCCTCATCTGTTATGACAACAATATCGTCGAGAATGTACGGGCGGTCTCGCTGTTGGGCGCCGACATCATCTTTATGCCCCATGTCACCATGTGTACGCCCTCGACGAGGCCGGGCGCCGGTTTTGTCGATCCCCGGCTGTGGGCCAACCGGGAAGCCGACCCTACTTCGCTGCGGATCGAGTTTGACGGCCTCAAAGGCAGACAATGGCTGATGAAATGGTTGCCGGCCAGGGCCTACGACAACGGCATCTACGCCATATTCAGTAATCCCATCGGCATGGACGACGATCAATTGAAGAACGGATGTTCTATGATCCTGGACCCTTTCGGCGACATCATCGCAGAATGCCGGAGCCTTGACAATGAAGTCGTCGTTGCCACACTAACGCCGGAAAAGATCACCGCGTCAGGACGATACCGGTACAAGCAGGCCCGGAAACCCGGGTTGTATGGCGAGATCATCGGTAAGCCGAATTTTTCTGTGCAGCGTGTTATCTGGACAAATGCCTGATGGACAACAAACTAATTTAGGTCGTACGCGGAGCAACTTTTTGTGTGGCGGCTTGTTATATTTTTTATCACAATTACGCAAACATGGACAAGCAAGCGATACGCGACGCCTACATCAAATTCTGGCTCGAAAACGGCAAAAGGCCGGTTTCCATTTATACCTTCTCCCAGCAGTTGGGGATTCCCGAGCCCGCATTTTATGAGCAATATGCCTCTTTTGAGGCCTTGGAGAAGGATATCTGGCGCTCTTTCTTCGAGCAAACGCTCGAGAAACTAAAGGCCGACGGCATGTACCAGGGCTACGGCGCCCGGGAAAAACTGCTCGCCTTCTATTTTCTTTGGGTCCAGCAATTGCGCGGGAACAGGAGCTATATCCTGCTGCAGCGGGAACAATTCCTGGCGCCGGGGTCGCACCTGGAGAAACTAGAGTCATTCCGCGTCGCCTTTTTTGACTATATCCGCGATTTGATCAAAACAGGCTATCAGACCGGCGAAGTAAAAGAGCGGAAATATGTCTCCGATCAATATGTGCATGGTTTCTGGGTGCAGGCGCTGTTCGTGCTCCGCTACTGGATGAAAGACGACAGCGAACGTTTTGAAATGACGGACGCCGCCATCGAAAAGGCAGTCAACCTGAGTTTCCAGCTGATAAGCTCCAGTACACTGGACAGCATTCTTGATTTTGGCAAATTTGTGTTTGCGCGGAAATAAGCTACCCAATGAAAGAACAAACGAGTATTCCCACGGGCAAAGTGGAAAGGGCGAGCAGGTTCGTTGCCACGGGGCTCAAGGTCGGCACCAACTACCTCAAGCATTATACAAAGAAACTCATCGATCCCACCCTCAGCAAGGAAGCACTGCATGCCGAAAATGCCGAAGACATCTATGATACGCTCAGCGATCTGAAAGGAAGCGCGCTCAAGGTAGCGCAGATGCTCAGTATGGACAAAGGCATGCTTCCGAAGGCGTATACCGACCGCTTTGCCATGTCTCAATATAGCGCTCCACCGCTGAGCGGCCCGCTCGTCGTCAATACATTTGTCAAGACCCTTGGCAAAACACCTTCCAAGCTTTACGACCAATTCGACATGCAGGCCTCGAATGCCGCCTCGATCGGCCAGGTACATAAGGCAATGAAATGGGGCAAGCAACTGGCGGTTAAGATCCAGTATCCCGGCGTCGCAACGAGCGTCAGATCGGACCTTCGCCTCATCAAACCGTTTGCGCTCCGCATCGTCGGCATGAATGAGATCGACATGGACAAATATTTCGAGGAGATCGAAGGCAAGCTGCTGGAAGAGACCGATTACCGGCTGGAGCTGCGGCGATCCATCGAAGCTGCCGCCCAATGCGCTCATATTCCGAATCTTATATTTCCGACCTATTATCCCGAACTGTCCAGCGATAGGATCATCACGATGGACTGGCTCACCGGTTTTCATCTCAAGGAGTTCCTGGACCGCAGCCCTTCCCAGCAGGCCCGTGACCAGATCGGGCAGGCCCTTTGGGACTTTTATCAATTCCAGGTCCACGTCCTTAGAAAAGTACATGCCGATCCGCATCCCGGAAACTTTCTGATGCGCGAAGACGGCACGGTAGGGGTCTTCGATTTTGGCTGTATCAAGGAAATTCCGGAAGACTTTTATGTCAACTACTTTCAACTGATGAATAAGGACGCCGTTCAGGACGAGGTCCGGCGCCGGGAGATCTACACCAACTTGGAAATGATCCATCCCAGCGACTCCGAAAAAGAGATCGTATTCTTTTCACAGCTCTTTCAGAAGATGATCGACATGCTCACTTTACCCTTCACGCAGGAGGAATTCGACTTCGGGGATGAAACCTATTTTGCCGCCATTTACGACTACATGGATGATGTAGCCAATTTGAAGGAAGTGCGGGAATCCAAGGTCGCCCGTGGCTCCCGGCACTCGTTGTATGTGAACCGGACTTATTTTGGCTTATACGCAATCCTCAGCGGGCTGAAGGCCAGGGTCGTCACCGGCGAGGCGCGGATAAAGAACATGTTAAAGTAAGCGCATAAGAACTCGTAAAGTTTGGACCAAAGCATCTTGTTCGATAGAAAAGTAAAGCATATTTACGTCATCGAAAACGATCTCATGATGAGCATGGACGCAGCCGGCTGATCCGATCAGAAAATTTTCGATAACGGCCGCCGGATCGTTAGTTTTGCCGGCATGGATGTAACACCTCGGCAGGCGACCCTGGCTCCGCACAAACCGCATTTTGAGTTGCTCGACGGAATGAGGGGCGTTGCTGCCGTTTGCGTGGTCGTCTTTCATTTTATGGAGATCGCGATCTCCGATTATAGCAATAACTTCATCGGGCATGGATTCCTCGCAGTAGACTTCTTCTTTTGTTTGAGTGGTTTTGTCATCGGGTATGCCTATGACACCCGTATCGCAACCATGGGCGTAAAAAAATTTTTCCAAGCGCGGCTTATCCGGCTTCACCCATTGGTCATCCTGGGATCGATCCTTGGCCTGGTGGCCTTTTTGCTGGACCCCATGGCCGGCGCCGCTTTATACCATGCAGGCAGGATCGCATTCATAACAGGGTGCTCATTGCTGCTCATCCCCTGCCCGGTCATGCCGGAGCGCGGATTCAATAACTTCAGCTTTAACGCGCCTGCCTGGTCCCTGTTTTGGGAATATGTGGCCAATATCGGTTATGCCTTCTTGCTTTGGCGTATCCGCCGGTGGCCCCTGCTGATTCTTACCATCGCCTCGGCCATCCTGCTTTTCATCGTGGGCCGACACGCGGGGAATATGATGGGCGGATGGAGCGGCGGCACCTTCTGGGACGGCGGTGCGCGCGTAGCCTTTTCCTTCATGGCCGGATTGCTGGTCTACCGGTTCAACTGGCGCATTAAGACAACAATGGGCTTTGGAACGCTTTCGATCCTGCTGGTCCTGGCTTTCGTGATGCCGTTCGGCAAATGGAACTGGCTTACCGAACCTGTAGCCGTCTTCTTGTATTTTCCTTTCCTGGTCGTTTTAGGCGCGGGTGCCACGCCAAAAGCCGCTGGCAAAAAGCTATGCGTCTTTTCCGGACAACTGTCCTATCCCTTGTATATGTCGCACTATTGGGCGTTGTGGATCTTTGGAGAATATTTCGGCACCCACCACCCTGCGGGTATGCAATTGTTCCTGCTTGTGTCGGTGGGCGTCGTTTCCCTGGTAGCCCTCGCGTGGCTAGTGATGCACTTTTATGATATCCCGGTACGGAGATGGCTAACCGCACGATTCCGGTCCACCCAGTAAGCCAGCGAGACCAATATGGCCATCATGATCGTCGATGACACGAAAACGATCATTGGTGAATCCGGCGGCGTTGGTCCAAATGTATTGGCGAGGTGCAATATGAGCAATAACGCCGCCAAAATGCCAAACGCCCATGCCCCAATCCTATTCTTCGCCTTCGTGCATGTCGCATAAATATATACCCCGCCAAAGAAAATGACCAATTCCAGGATAAGCGTCAGCGTGCGATGGTTCCACAACCCAAGTCCGACCTTGTAGTCACTAAATGGTGTTAACGGCAGATCGGCGACATGAACAATGAGGTCAAGGAACCAATGACTCAACACGCAAAGCCCGACAACGACCGACCCCTGCCTGTCCTTTTTAAACAGCCAGTAGATGCCGCCCACGATGATCCCCCATACCACGCCCATAAAGAGACTATGCGTATACGGGTAATAGAGAAAATCGAAGACATTCGTTTCCGTATGCCCGGGCGAGATAGCGACTTTCTCGACGTGCAGCACAAGGAGCAGCGGCCAGACGATATCCACAAATTGCGTGGCGATAAAAAGTGTTCCCAATGAAACGGTCGGTGCCACTTTCTTGGCAGCAAAGGATAATCCAAAATGTCCGAGAAACATAGTATTAAGCGTTTGAGTTGATCAAAAAGAGCGCCTTTTGCGGATCCGGCTGAATGTCTCGGGCGTCATGCCCAGCATGGAAGCCAGGTATTGCAGCGGCACAAGGTTCAACAGTTCCGGATGCCGTTCAAACAATCTTTTGTACCGTTCTTCCGCGGTCAGCGAGATCAGATCGGCGACGCGCGTTTCCATGAATACAAAGCATTTTCCTATGAACAGCATCTCGAATTCCTTCCATGCGGGCAGGACCTGTCTTAGCGCTTTATACCGCTTATGGTCGATCGTCAGTAATTGCGCGTCCGTCAACGCCTGAATATTTCGCGAAGATGGTCGTTGATAAAAGAAAGCATCGAAATCGGTCACAAATGATCCCGGAGTACTGATCCACTGGGTAACCTCCTTTTCTTGCTGCGTAAAATATATCCTCAGCATCCCATCCTGGATGAAACTAAGCCGGTCACTGCGCGATCCTGCCTTCAAAATATAACTGCCTTTTTTGATGAGCTCGGTTTCGAAGGAAGCAGAAATGGTCGCACAATCGCCTTCGCTAATATCAAAATATTGCTGCAAGTAGTTCTCAAGTTCAGCCATCCGGGATCATCTCAGTTTGATTGCAAAAATGGTTAAAACAAAAGCAATTGCGCTTGATAAAAGTCAAGAAATCACCTATTCAACAGCAATTTGAGGTAAAAAGACGGCCGGCTGAGCTTTTTGCGGACATCGATCTCATATAGCATACTGCACAGCAATTCACGCAGCTGTTTGTTGCGGCTGCCCGCCTTGAGTAAAGCATTGAACAACCAGGGAAATCGAAGGAGCTGTTGCAACCGATGACTCAATTGCAATTCTTTACCCATTACCCGGTACACTTCGGTATCATAATTGGCCAGTTGGGCTGCCGATAAATTATTTGCTTTCAGCGCTTCGACGGCCTGGAAAGCGGCGATCCGGCCCGAATACAACGCATTTCCGATCCCTTCCCCGGTAAGCGGATCGATGAGGCAGGCTGCATCGCCGGTCAACATGAACCGTTCGCCGGAAAGCTTTCGTTTCTTGCTTCCCAGCGGTAGTCCATACCCTTCGATCCCCCCTATTAGCGTGGCATCCTTGAAACGTGCTGCGATCACCGGGTCGTTGGCAACGATGTCGAGCAATAGCTTCTTAAGGTTCAGTTTTTTCTTTTTTACGGTGTGGCTTAATACACCGACCCCTACATTGGCTTCTCCGTTAGGCAAAGGAAAGATCCAGAAATACCCCGGCACCAGCCCTTTCAGAAAATGCAGCTCGATGAAGTTATCAGGATTCGTGACTTGTATGTTTTTGTAATATGCCCGCAGTCCCGCCACGTAGTGTTTTGGCTCCATGGCAATTCCCGCAACCGTTTTTGTAAAGGTCGAATACGCCCCGTTGGCAATGATAAGCAATTGTGCTTTTAGTTGGAAGCCATCGGCCGCGCTTACGACATAACCATCTTCGTGCAAGACGTAACCGCTTACTTCAACGCCTTGCAAGCAGTTGATCCCGGGACACCGCTTGATCTCGTCTACCAAAAAGTTATCGAAGTCGAACCGCTTGCTTACATAGGCAATGGGTTTCTCTTTATGACTGGGGTCATTGCTGCTAAAGTCAGGCCGGTGGCCTACATCCAGGCTATGGCGGGAAGCCGATACGAATTTCACACCCCAGCTATTCGCTTTAAAGACAGCATCCTTTAACCGCTCTCCTATTCCGGGATCTATCCGATGCAATGCTGTGATCACTTTTCCACTCAACCCATCCCCACAAACTTTGTCCCGCGGAAAAACCGCCTTGTCCACGATGATGCACTCAACCCCAAATTGCGCCAGTTGCAGGGCCGCGGCAGCACCTGCGGGACCCGCCCCTATGATACATATTTCGGTTTGCAGCATTTTGTGAATTTAGGTAATACGATCAAATTACTTTATCAATTCTCGCCATTTCTTTCTACATTCACTATGCAACGGTTTCTGTTACAAGCCAATAACTTATTTCATGCATTCACCTACCAACAACAGCCGGCGGCGCTTCCTCAAAAACGCGGCCGCTATCGGCACAGGCTTTTTTATCGTCCCGCGACACGTGTTAGGGAGAGGTTTTCTGGCTCCAAGCGACCAACTCACCAAGGGCATTATCGGCGTTGGCGGCATGGGCCGCGGACATATCCCCTATGCCGGAACAAGAGTAGTAGCCATTTGCGATGTCGACAAAAATCACCTGACCGAAGTAGCCGCCAAGATCGGCGGCGGTGTCAGGACCTTTCATGAACACCAGGAACTGATCGCCTTGCCGGAAGTCGACATCGTACACATCGCCACGCCCCCGCATTGGCATGGACTGATCGCCATCGACGCGGCGAAAGCGGGCAAGGATATCTGGTGCGAAAAGCCAATGACCAGGACGATCGGCGAAGGCAAACGCGTGATAGAAGCCGTCCGGCAAAACAAACGCATGTTCCGGCTGAACACCTGGTTCAGATTTGAAGACAATTTCTACGGGATGAATACCACGGTGAAGCCCATTAAGAAATTAGTAGATTCCGGTTTGCTGGGATGGCCGCTGACCGTCACAGTAAGCAAAACGACCGGCTTCGACTGGAAATTCTACTGGGTTGGAAAGACAAAGCTCGAAACGCTGCCCGTGCCCCCGGAGTTGGATTACGACAGATGGCTCGGACCCGCCCCCTTTAAACCGTATAACCCGCATCGCGTACACCAGACTTTCAGGGGTTACTGGGATTACGATGGCGGCGGCCTTGGCGATATGGGCCAGCATTACATCGATCCCATCCAGTATTTTCTCGGGAAAGACCATACCAGCCCCATATTGGTCGAGCCGGATGCCGAACAACAGAATTGGGACGCGGTCGGCACATTCAGGAAGATCACCTTCACTTACGACGACGGCTGCAAGATCATTTTGGATGGCGAAGCCAAAGACCCCGCTGCGGCGTACATCGCCGGACCAAAAGGAAAATTATACGCGGGATTCCGATCCGATATTCCCAACCTGAAGGAAAAACTCGCAATGCTGCCCGACCCCGAACCACAGGTCACCGATTTCCTTGACTCCGTGAAGTACAGAACTCCCTTTGCCTTGAACGAGTTGAACGGGTTCAGGTCATGCACCATCATCAATATGGGCAAGACCGCGCTGCAATTGGGACGGCCGCTCAAGTTCGATCCGGCGGCACAACTGTTCATCGATGACGCAGAAGCCAATTACCTGATCAATCCGCCTATGCGCGGCCCCTGGCACATCTAACCTAAATGACTATCATGAAAAAATATTTTCTGCCCCTCCTGACGATCGCAACACTCCTCCTCGCGGGCAACACGACTGCGCAAAACGCGAAAGAAAAGGTCCTTTCCATCGTTCAAACCTTTCCCTACCAGCATAGCACGGATGCCGACGCCTCGCTCACCGCAATGAGCGGCTGGAAGAAAGCGGAATGGAAGCGTATCTTCCGCTTATTGGACGATGATTCGCTGAAAGTGAAAGCCACTTACGCGTTGAACCTCTATATGAATTTCGCCTCTTTACACGCTGCCACGAAAGAACACGCAGTTACCCTTTTAGCCAAATACGCAGGGTACGCCAAATCGGAATATGCACAGTCGTTTCTCCGGACCCAGTCAAACCTGCTCGCAGACTCGACAGTCATCCATCAGCAAAACAGCGTGTTACCCGACCTTCCTGCCTATACCCCACTTCCCGCCAGCACATCGGACGGCGAACAGCAATTATTGCAACTGGAAGATAAGATGGCACTCGCCCAAAACCCGGTCGAGAAAAAGCGCATCCTGGCAAAAGCCGCAGCCATCCCCGGTTTCAGCAGTTTTGTCCTGGTAAGCAAATCCTTGTATGATCCTTCCATAAACGCGGACGCAGCACTCATCCTGACCCGCCTCGCACTGACGGACGAAGCATTGAAGGGACCGGTCGTTCGCGCTGCATTGGAAAAGGCCCTCCCGCTCATTAAGGGAGAAGACAGCGCCGCACTCACCGATAAATTAACCGCCTGCCTCAGAAAAATGCCCTACGACCATGGCTTTGTATCCCTCTTCAACGGCGTAGACCTCGACGGCTGGAAAGCACTGGTGGGCAACCCGGTTACCAGGTCAAAGATGAGTGAGGCCGATCTCTCGGCTGCCCAAAGGGCCGCCGATGACAAAGCAAAAGGAGACTGGATCGTCAAAGACGGCCTGTTGGTCTTCACCGGACACGGCGATAACCTGGCGACAGTAAAACAATATAGCGATATAGAAATGTATGTCGATTGGAAGATCACCGAAAAAGGAGACGCCGGAATTTATTTGCGCGGCAGTCCCCAGGTGCAGATCTGGGATACAAGCAGGAGAGACGTCGGCGCGCAGGTGGGTTCCGGCGGCCTCTACAACAATCAAAAGAATGAGAGCAAGCCCCTGGTCGTTGCAGACAATAAGATCGGCGAATGGAACCGCTTCCATATCATCATGAAAGGCGAAAAAGTAACGGTCTGGCTAAACGGCATCCTGGTAACGGACAACATCACGCTGGAGAACCACTGGGACCGCGCCCTCCCGATCTTTCCAAAAGAACAAATTGAGCTCCAGGCGCATGGCACCTATGTCGCCTACAGGAACCTCTATTTGCGCGAACTACCCACCAGTGAAGCGCCGGTCCTGAGCGAAGCCGAGAAGAAAGACGGCTTCGTGTCCCTCTTCAACGGCAGCGACCTGAGCCAATGGACAGGCAACACCACCGGCTATCCCGTGAGGGATGGGGTCGTGGAAGTCGCACCCGAACTGGGCGGCGGTGGAAATGTATATACGAAGGAAGAATTCGCCAATTTCATCTATCGCTTCGAATTTCAGTTGACGCCCGGCGCAAACAATGGCATCGGCATTCGCGCCCCATTGGAGGGCGATGCGGCCTATGTGGGCATGGAGATCCAGGTGCTTGACAACGAGGCACCGCAGTATAAGGACCTCGATCCGCGTCAATACCACGGTTCCGTCTACGGCATCATCCCTGCAAAGCGCGGATTCTTGCTGCCGACCGGCGAATGGAACAAGGAAGAGATCATTGCCAAAGGCAACAAAATAAAGGTCACCCTCAACGGCACCGTGATCCTCGACGGCGACATCAAAGAGGCTATCAAAAATGGAACGCTGGACCACAAAGAACATCCTGGCCTCTTCCGGCCATCCGGTCACCTTGGTTTCCTCGGCCATGGCGACGTAGTGCGGTTCCGCAATATGCGGGTAAAGCAATTGCAGTAAACACCCAGATTGATGACGTAATATGCCCTTATGTGGAAATATTTTGCCCTCTTATCGGCCCTTTTTGCGGCCTTGACCGCCATCCTGGCCAAGATCGGCCTAAAAGGCGTCAACTCAAATCTAGCAACGGCGATACGAACCGTCGTCATCGTGATGTTGGCCTGGGGTATCGTCGCTTTTAGCGGCGAACTACGCGGGGTCAAAACGCTTACCCGTCAGAACCTCCTCTTTTTATGCCTTTCCGGAATCGCCACGGGCCTCTCCTGGATCTTTTATTTCAGGGCCCTCTCCACCGGCCCGGTGAGCAAAGTAGCGCCGATCGATAAGCTCAGCGTCGCGCTGGCGATCGTCCTCTCGGCGATCTTCTTAAAGGAACCCCTCGACGGCAAAACCATCGCCGGCGGCCTGCTCATCGTCGCCGGGACCTTTGTGCTGATCCGGTAATCGCCCCTTGAGGTCGCAAATGGCGTCTTCAAAAGGGCTACTCCGGTTCGTCCTTTCTTCTGAAGCCGATGCGTGGCCTGCGTTCCAGCGGTGGATCGAGCAATTTTTTGAGATAAGCGAAAATGACCTGTATGTTTTCGTCATGCCCATCCACTTTTCGCTCCAGTTGTTCCAGTTTCAATAAAATATCCGCTTGTGCGGATAGCAGTTCTCGCATCTTCACGAATATGTCAATAATGCGTACACTTACCTGCATGGCTGTTTTGCTGCGTAACACATTAGCCAACATCAAAACCCCGTGTTCGGTGAAGGCATATGGCAAATGGCCGCCCAAATGTTTTTTAGAAGGTATCGCAATTTGCGATACCATGCTATCTACCTCTTTTTCAGTTAGTTGGAACATAAATCTCTCAGGAAAGCGATCCATATTGCGCTTGACTTGTTCGCGCAATCTTATTGGTTGTACACCGTACAATTCCGCCAGGTCCCTGTCCAACATCACTTTACTATCGCGGATATAATAGATCTTACTAATTACAATCTCGTCAGAGACCACTATTTCATATTTCTCGTCAGCCATAAGACAGGTTTAAAGGAGTCGCAATTTGCGACACCATAGCAAAATTATTTATTCGGCCAGCCAAAATCGGGAGAACTTTTTCACAGATCATCCGGTGAGAATATTCTATATTTCGCCCAAAGAACACGCATGACAACACCCGCAGCAACGGCCGCCAACCCTGCCGACGACAGCGACCGCGACCAAAACAATGACCGCAACAGCAACCAAAACAATAACCGCAACAGCGAACAAAACATTGACCGCGACCAAAACAATAACCGCGACAGCACAAGCAATAGTTGCATCGGGGACGGCGGCGGCCAAAACCCAAACCACGGCGGCGGCAACAACAGCGGCGGCAATACCGACGCCGGCAACCACGGCGGCAATACCGGCGGCAGCAGCAATACCGACGCCGGCAACCACGGCGGCAGTACCGGCGGCAGCAGCAATACCGACGCCGGCAACCACGGCGGCAGTACCGGCGGCAGCGACAGTACCGGCGGCAGCGACAAAGAAGGCAATGGCAGCAACAGCGGACCGGTCCCCGGATTCGATGGGCCGCATAGCGCCGCCATGAGAATATGGCACTGGACCCTGTTCCTTTTTGTTTCCGCGAGTTTCGTGACCGTGCTGCTCGCCTCCACTATTTTCCGCACCCGGAATACCGCCGCCATGGTCGCAACTGAATTGCAGGCCAAAGGCCAAACAGTGACCGCTGACCAGGCGAGGGCAGTAGCACACGCCTACAGCGACAAATTATGGGATCTCCACAAGTGGCTTGGATATGGCATCTGCCTGCTCGTGCTCACTCGCATCATCCTCGAATTGACCGGACCGGGACCCGAACGACTGAGCATGCAACTAAAAAAAGCACTCAGCCTCAAACCGGCCGACCGGCAGACAAAGGTCCAATTACAGCAATATATCCAGGTGAAACGCATCTACACCGTCTTCTACCTCGCGCTTTTGCTGATGGCGCTGACGGGACTCGGACTGGCTTTCGAAGAACAGCCCTTCCTCAGAACATGGCACGCCACCATCAAACAACTCCATGCGTTTTTGCAATGGGTGATCTACGGCTTCGTGCTGATCCACCTGGCAGGGGTCATCCTGGCCGACCTCGGCAAACACAAAGGACTCGTAAGCCGGATGATCCATGGCCGGCCCTAGCCAAAATCACACCTCCATGATCAGCCGGCAGGACTGGTGACATCCAGTCGTTGCTGCATCCTTTCCAAAAAAACCCACCGGAAAAAATCCGTAAATTAGTAAGGTATGCGCTACACCTATCTCAAATTAACCTGGCGCCATTTGATGAAGGCCAGGACCAATTCAGCGATCAACATACTCGGTCTTTCACTGGGAATCGCCGTTGCCCTTCTCGCCGGCCTTTGGGTTTGGGATGAATTGAGCTTCGACCGCATCCACACCAATCATGAGCGACTCGCCCAGATCCTCTGCGTATTTAATTCCAATGGCGCGGTTGGCGCCAGCCCGATCGCGTCGGTGCCCATGGCCGCAGCATTGAAGGCTCAATATCCGGCGGACTTCAAATACATATCGCTCTTATCGACTACCGACCAAACACTTGCTGACAATGACAAGAAGATCGGCGCATCGGGCGCCTGGGCCCAGGCCGACTTCCCGGTCATGTTCTCCCTACAACTGATCGCCGGGTCTGCAAATGCGCTGCAAGATCCCGCATCGCTTTTAGTAAGCGAGCGTCTTGCTACTTCGCTGTTTGGCCCATCACCAGCCATCGGCAAAAATATCCGGCTCGCAGGCGGCACCACCTTGCGAGTAGGCGGCATCTATAAAGACCTCCCACAGAACAGTTCCTTCTACGGCAATGATTTCTTATTGCCCTGGGACAACAACGACAACCCTGCCAAAGCACTCGCGGATGATTGGAGTAACCATCATTTCCAGCTCTTCGTTCAATTGGCCCCTCAGGCTGACGCCGATCAGGTATCGGCCAGGATCAGGGATTTGGCAAAACCCCATTTCATGAATGGCAGTGAAGAACTGCAGCTCTACCCGATGGACCGCTGGCGCCTTTACGACCGGTCCGAGAATGGGCAGATGACCGGCGGCAGACTCCAACAGGTATGGCTTTGCGGCATCATCGCCGTTTTTGTGCTGTTCCTCGCCTGTATCAACTTTATCAACCTCAGTACCGCCCGTAGCGCAAAAAGGGCGCGTGAAACGGGTGTGCGTAAAGTGCTGGGCTCCTCCCGCGGCAGCCTGGCCGCTCAATTTTTAAAGGAGGCGCTGCTGACGACTTTCCTGGCGACCGTGATTGCGGTGCTACTAACCCGGCTAACGATCCCCTGGTTTGACCAGCTGAGCGGAAAGGAAATGAGCATCCCATGGACGAACAGCTTGTTCTGGTTGCTTGTTATAGGTTGCACTACTTTCACCGGTTTGCTTTCCGGCACCTATCCGGCTTTCTATCTTTCCGGCTTCCAGGCCATCGAAGTCCTCAAAGGCCGGCTGCAGACAGGCGCCTCAACTTTTCTTATCCGGCGAATATTGGTGATCGTTCAATTTACCGTTTCCATCTCGTTGATCATCGCCGTTACCACCATCTATCGCCAGGTACAATTTGCAATGAACAGGCCGGTCGGTTATTCGCCCGCTGGATTGATCATTATAGAACCGGGGATGCCGGATCTCCCTAAAAAATTTAACGCATTGCGCCAAGACCTGCTCAAAACCGGAGCGCTCCAGGAGCTCGCCGAGTCCTCGAGCCCCACTACAGAGGTCCGCAATAATATGCTCGGCTATGACTGGGAAGGCAGGGATCCGCATTCCTCTTCTGCGCTTGGTACGCTATTTATCAGCCATGAGTTCGGGCGGACGATCGGCTGGACGATCAAGGAAGGCCGGGACTTCAGCCGGGCATTTGCCACCGACAGCGGCGCCTTTATCCTCAACGAAGCAGCGGCCCAATACATGGGCATGAAAAACCCCGTCGGAAGAAAGATCCGTATCCACGACACCGAACATTCCATCATCGGCGTAGTCCGCGATATGGTCATGGAATCTCCTTACAGCGAAGTGATGCCGACAGTCTTCACCGTAACCACCAATCCCAGGATCCATACACTGATCCTGCGGATCAATCCCTTGATAAATATACAGGATGCCATAACCAGGATCAAAGGGATCATGACGCGATATGATCCTGAAACTATTTTCAGTTATCAATTCGTGGATACCAATTACGGGCAGAAATTTTTGGAGGAAGAGCAGACTGGCAAATTGACGGCTCTCTTTGCCGTACTGGCCATCGTCATTTCCTGCATGGGCCTGTTCGGCCTGGTTTCCTTTGTAGCGGAGCAAAGGACCCGCGAGATAGGCATCCGCAAGGTGCTCGGAGCATCCGTCTTCAACCTTTGGCGGCTATTGTCCGCCGAGTTTGTATTGCTAGTGCTCGTATCAGCATTGATCGCCGCTCCGCTGACGGGCCTTTTACTCCATTACTGGCTTCAGCATTTCACCTATCACACGCCCATATCCTGGTGGACCTTCCTTTCGGCAAGCGCAGGCGCCCTGATCATCACACTGCTGACAGTCAGCCACCAAACGATCCGCACCGCCTCGGCAAATCCGATCGACAGCCTGAGAGCGGAGTAAATGCCCGAGCCATTACACTCACTCATTCCGCAAATTTTCTACAGGATTGACGAGTGCCGCCCGCGCGGCCTGGAACCCAACGGTGAGCAGGGCGATCACCAGCGCCGAGCCACCCGCCGCCGCGAAGATCCACCACCTCAAGCTCGTCCGATAGGCGAAATCGGATAACCAGTTGTTTCCCGCGACCCACGCCAGCGGCGTGGCAATGCAAAACGCCAGTCCTACCAACAAAGCGAAGTCCTTGCTGAGCAAGGTCGTAATGGCCGTCACGCTGGCGCCCATGACTTTGCGGATGCTGATCTCCTTGCTCCTGCGGCGGGTAGTGAAGAGACCGAGGCCAAACAGGCCCATGCAGGAGATAAAGATGGTAACGCCCATAGCCATGTCGACGAGCCAGGCAGTATTTTTCTCCTGCTCGAAGAGCCACGCAATCGACTCGTCGAGAAAAGCGGATTGGAAGGGCTTGTCCGGGAACTGCTTTTTCCACTCAACCTTAATGCCTGCTACTACCGCCTGCATTGCCTTGTCGTCCCGCTCGCCGCCACTCAGCTTAATGGCTATCGCTTTCTTCCGCTCCGGCACGTTCTCGATCACCGCGGGCGGGATGGCTTCATGAAAAGAGCCGACATGAAAATCGGCTACCACGCCCACGATTGGGTATCCTTTCCTGGCACTACGATAAAGCAGCTTGCCAAGGGCTTCCTCCGGTGTTTTATAGCCCATCAGCTTCGTCATCGTCTCGTTGACCAACAATTCCCGAAGACTATCGCTGTGAAACATTTCTTCCTGCAACCAGCCTCATGCCATAAAAAGGAATATAACTGTCGTCGCCCATATGCGCCGATACGGCATGTAATGCGTTTACATCCGGCCTGGCGGCATACATCTCCATGTTTTGCGCATAACCCATCGGCGGACTGCCGTCCAGGATCACCTCATCGACTCCGGCCATGTTGCGGATGGCATTGGCAAAAGTGGCCATCTTCTCCGGTGGAATGCTCCAGTCCCAAAGGGAGAGTACCCGGTCCGTGTTGAAGCCCTTATCCGCACGATGCATAAAGGCGATCTGTTTGCCAATGACGATCGCGCCCGTGATAAACAGCAGGGAGATCGTGAATTGAAAGACGATAAGTGCGCGACGCAGGTTCAGGCTGCTTTTACTGCCACCGGCCAGCTGAGCTTTTACACTAAGAACAGGAATGTAGCCGGACAGCACCCATGCAGGATAAAATCCGGCGAGCAGCGTGGTGAGCAGGGTCAGTGCCGTAAGGAAGCCAAGTGTAGCGGGGCTGAACGGATGGAAAAGAACCCCCTCGGGCACATAGTCCCGAAAAAGGGCCATAACCGGATTGACGAGCAGGACCGAGAGGACTACAGAGATAAGCGTCATGATAAGCGTCTCGGTCAGAAATTGCAAACGAATATTTGCTTTGCGGCTGCCCATGAACTTGCGGATGCCGACTTCCTTGGCCCTGCTCATCGATTGCGCGGTGGAGAGGTTGATAAAGTTGACGGTTGCGATCAGGAGGATAAAAACTGCGACACCCATCATCGCATAGAGGGTCGGCAGATAGGGTTTACGCCAGCCGTCGTCGTCGTCACCACGATGAAAATCGGGAGTATAGTGAAGATCGTTCAAGGGCTGCAGGTAGTAAGTCAGCTTAGTCCCCTTCCTGC
Organism: Puia sp.; assembly: GCA_965214315.1. Classification (GTDB taxonomy): domain Bacteria; phylum Bacteroidota; class Bacteroidia; order Chitinophagales; family Chitinophagaceae; genus Puia. The sequence continues at coordinate 106,835 of CBDCBP010000010.1, forward strand.
GCAATTTGACGTGTTTGGCTATGTACGCCGCAAATGCCGCATTGACCTGGTCGGGCCGCACAGCTTTATTCAGCTTTACAAAGGCCATACTCTTATGTGGACTGAGGCTCGACCAGTCCGCAGCAGGGATCAGGGAATCGCGGGCGGCCGTGGTCACCGACAAAAAATCCGTATAACCCATATCGGTATTGCCCTGGTAGTCCCTCACGATTCCGCCGACATGGCAGGAAACCGTGTCATCGTATACAACGGTCTTGCCCAGCATGTCCGCGGCCGGCAGGTCGCCGAAATAAAGGCGGGCCTTGTTCTCAGTCAGCACTACAGTGTTGGGTTGTTCGAGCGTGTGCGCGTTCCCGGCCAGCCATTCCTATTGAAAAACGGTGAAGAAACTGGACCAGGTGAAAACGACACTCCGTTGGTAGAGCGATCCCGGAATATGGTTCTCAAAATGTTTGACCGGCTGTCCTTGCTGCGGGACGCTTATCTTCGCGTCGTAATCGAACAGCGCCGCTGCCGGTTCGAAACCGGCAATCTGCGTCTGAAAACCCGCCACATCAGCGATAGGGCTATTTAGAAAACCCTCCTCACCGTCCGGCGATACCCTGTTCCCGACGATCCGGTAGATGCGTTCGCCGTCCGGTCGATGCCTGTCAAAACTGAATTCATAATCCGTAATAAGATAGAGGACGACGCAACCACAAATCCCTAATGCGAGACCCAGGACATTGATGGCACTGTAGAGTTTGTTGCGGCCAATGGTGCGCCAGGCGATCCGCCAGTAGTTTTTCAGCATGCCAGTTAGTTTCTAAATTTGCCGCCAATATAATGCCAGTTTCGGCAGGAACATTCGGGTAGGAAAAAAACCAAAAAATCATTTTCTACTACCCACTTTATCTCTAGTTGATAGTAGCGCTAATGTATTTAGTATTTTAGTGGCGGAAATATCGACATACCAACGTACTGAAATACATAATTGCGGCCCTACTATTAACGGGCTGCTATATTTTTACGAGATGGCAAAGAATGTAAAAAGCGAGAAGTCGAAAATGCCGGCTTCTTACAAGATCGATCCCGACTTGTACAAGAAAGCCACTGAGAAATGCCTGAAGGAAAGCCTCATATCGGGAAAGCGCATTACCTTATCGGCAAAGGTGGAAGAATTGATTCGCGAATGGGTCGCGAAAAAAGTTTGACCAATTCGATCGATTAATATCGGCCTTACCAAATCAGCCGCCAAAAAATTTATGTGCAAAAAGAAATACTGTATTTTTATCACACGGTATTTCTTTTTTCGGTGAAATCATTTATATTCGATATAGTTTATCTGTAGTGCACGGCAAGCTGATTACACTGGTCAAAAAGGAATAGGTGGTTAAGGCTCTGAATCTTATTATCCAGCGGCAAACTTCCGCTCCCCTTTCAGGCGGGCGGTCCATTTTAAGGGGCCGAACTTTTAAAAATTTTTCACCCAGATGCCACAGGACGAACCACTCATCATAGCGCTGCAGACGCAAAACGTCGCCGCCTTCAAGACACTTGTCATGGATTATTCCGGCGATATGGTGCTTTTTGCCGCTCGCATCCTGCAGGACCCGCTGCAGGCCAATGATACGGTAAACGATCTGCTGCTGGAACTGTATAATACCGCATTCCATAATGCCACTTCTCCGTTACGGGCTTTTCTTTTTGAAAGGATCCGGCTCGCCTGTCTGCCGCTTCAACCGGTTGAAAATTCTTCATAAATAGCTAAAGCGATCAAATTAATTCGATCTGCCCGCTGCCATCACCCTGCAGGAAAAAAACTACCTTCAGTTGATGAAATTCTTCCAAAAACGAACCTCATCCAGTACAACGCGGCAATCGCTGACAGAACCATCCGATCAGGCAAAATTTATCCAGCGCATCACACATGATATGCAGGGCAACTTTTTTGTACTGACCAGTGCCTGCCTCCTGCTTAAACGACAGGTCGAAAAAAAGGAAGATCCGATGCCGCTTATCGACCATCTCACCGACAATTGTCAATTATATAAATACAAGCTCAGTAATTTTATTGAATATACCCGTGCCGGAGCCGGTCTCACCCGCACCCTAAGGGAACCCGTGAACGTCCGGGAACTGCTGGCCAATGTCACGACCGAATACGGGTTCGTGGCCCGCGGGAAGAACATCCATATCGACGTGCTCGTCTCGGAAGATATTCCTGACCGGATCATAACAGACGAGTTCAGGATGATCCAGATAACCGCCAATCTGCTATTGAATGCCATTGCGTTCTCGCCGCAGGACGGCACCGTTTTCGTCCATGCCGGCCAGAAAGGGGACCGTTGGGAATTGACCTTTAGAGACAAGGGAGAAGGAATGACCACCGAACAGCTCGACAGCCTCTACCATACATCACCTGAAACACGGGCGTGTTTAAAAAACCCTGCCGGATTGGGCATGCTCGTTACACGATACCTCACCGAAGAATTGCTGGAAGGAAAAATGATCGTCACCAGCGAGCCGCAGGCCGGCACACAAGTCACTATCCAGCTTCCGCTTTTGTAGACACTCCCTTCGCTGAAGGCAGACCGCATTGTCATAGGGACTTACCTGTATTTTAGAAACAGCGTAAAACCCCTTACCCATTTCCTTATTAACTTCTTTGGGAGGCCACATTTCTCAACTATTAAACATTAGGTTATGAACAATGACACAACTCTTCACGGGCATGCATGGCGCACGCTCGCGCGTATTAAAGCAGACTACACCGATCTGTTGAATGCCAAACCATTCTGTCTCGAAAGACTCTTTTCGCCGGAGAATTTTTACTTCTCTGAATTCTGCAAGCATTTCCGGCCGCACCCGGAATCGGAGGGGATAAAAAAGGCCGCAGAAGCGTTTGGCAGACACTACGGAGCATGGCTGGAAAATTCCCGGCACTACATCAATGTTGCCTGGCATTTGTACCCGTCGGCCCACCCCGCTCAGGCGCTGACCATCACCAAAAACCTAAGCCTCGGGTTCTATCTCAACGATGTCATGGGCAGGGACGTATTCCCTTCCTTGCCGTTAGGGGAGCAAATTGCTGCCCGGCAGATGATCGAAAACATGGCGTTGATAGATGACCGGTTGCTTATAAGGGAAGACGCCCACCCATTGGAAGTCGCCAATCTGGAGATCCTCCGGGAATTTCAGCTCCATTCCCCCAAACCCTGGTTCAACAAGTTTCTGCAGACGTATTGTTACCACCTCAACATCACGCACCGCAACCGGAACGCGGCATCGCTTGGTTATATCCCTGACCTGTATGAATACATCGAGAATCGATGCCACTATGCCGCCGTCCACCATCTGGTCATGTGGATCGAGTACAGCAATTCGGTGTTCCTGGACTGGGAGCAATTGGCGAGAACGAATTTTTCCCAAAAATTACAGCGCCTTCACTGGGTAGCCGCCGCATTTCCCGCATTGGCCAACGATCTTTTTTCCTTCGAGAGCGAAGTGATCGACAATGATTGCGACGCAAATCTGGTCAGCGTCATCGCACTCAATAACCCGGACCTTTCCCTGCGGGAAGTGATCGAACAGGCAGCGACCGTCGTCAGGAATATAGTCCTGGAGATCATCGAACTGCTTCCGTTGATAGCGTGGGAAGTAAACCAGCTTCGACCCTCCGACCCTGGCCTGGCTTCGACGCTCGACATTCATTTAATAGGCATTACCCGGTTCGTGCAGGCGAGCTGGCTATGGCAGGCCCATAGCAAAAGGTACAAACGGGCCGAAAGTATCTGGCAGGAAACGAGGCTGGTCTTGGAACCCGCACCCAGGCAATGCTAATTCTGCGGCAGCTTCCTGAGGTACAATTGGATCGTTTTCCGCAAGGCATGGTGGTCTATCGGCTTCTTGAGATACGTGTTGGCCCCGGCAGCCAGCATATTGTCCAGCGTCGGCGAATAAATATCGCCGGTCGTGACGATGATTGGAATATGCTGAAGGGCCGGGTTTTGCTTCAGGATGCGGATGGTCTCGAGGCCATCTAATTCAGGCATATGACAATCCAATATGATAATGTCGGGACACTCCTCCCGACATTTTTTTTCGATCACTTCGAGCAGTTCTCTGCCGTTGGATACAAGGGTATAGGCACAACCCATCTCTTCCAGGAACCGGGAGAATAGATAAGAGATCAGCTTGTCGTCCTCCGCGACCAGTACATTTACCTTTTGAAGGTCCGCAGATTCCAGGTCTACCCCCGCGCCATCGGGAATGTCCTTGTATTTAGCCTCCTTTAACGGAAGTTCAACGGAAAACGTCGTCCTGCCAAGCTTTTGACTCTCGACCCGGACGCTGCCGCCCATCATTTGCACCTTCGTGCGGACGATATACAGACCAAGCCCAGAGCCCTGGATGTGACCGTTGCCCGTCGTCACGAACAAATCAAAGATGGAATCAAGCCGTTCGGGCGCAATCCCTTCGCTGTAGTTGGACACCTTTATCTCCCAGGTTTGCACTTGTTTGCTGACCTCGACCAGCACAGGATGTTCGGTGAATCCATATTTGAACGCGTTGGCCAGCAGATTGGTAAGAATCTGATTGATGTTCAGCGGGTCGCCAAAAACAACGGATGGCATCGCCGGATCTATTATCAATTCGAGCCGCATTTTTACATTTTGGGCGATGATCCGGTGCACCTCGATGATATTCTCGAAGAATGGCCTGACCCGGAATGCTTCATAGACAGTAGCCGTCATTTTCCCGGCTTCGATCTGCGCCATATCCAGGACATTGTTGACGATGTTCCTAGCCGTTGAACTAACGGTCCAGCCAATATCCACGAGCGGTTCGATTTTTTTCAACGCACGGTCCTTTTTGGTCTCACTTCGCAGTAACTGGGTGACATGATGGATCGTATCAAGCGGCGTCCGAAGTTCATGGGTGATCTGGGCAACAAAAATTTTGATCAGGTGATTCGCCCGCTTCAGGTCCTCATTGGTGTCGTTACTGCGGACATAAGGAGCGCTCACCAGCACGATGATAGAGCTTATGATGGAGACGACAAGTAATTGTATAAAATAGGTGACGCCCGGCGCCAAATGCATGGGAAGTTGAAAAGGGTTCTTGTAATAAAGCGACTCGATGACCACAAAATCCAGTAATGCACCGATTGCCGCAGCCCTCCGCCAGCGTTTATCTTTAAAGATGAGGTAGGCGACCGCGAACAACAAGATGAGTACGAGGTCCAATCGAAGCACGGAGCCAAGGATGGCGCTCAAGTAGATGATCATGACACATTGCAGGAAATAGAGCACCGCCGATGCCGCCTTATGCCATTTTCGTGCGTTGAAATATAAAACAGACGCATTGATCAGAAACTCGAAAGCAAACGGTATAACAAGGGATAATCTCCAATTGAAATAGTAACTCAATAGTCCGCCGACCATCAAAATTGAGGACGCGGTGATCAGACACATGGCGTTTACAAGGTATACCCGGCCGATATCCCCGGGATCTGACAGTCCGGATGTTCCGATGTATAAAAATTTAAACGACTTCATAAAGGTTTATTCCGACCCGCGACAAGCATTCGCACACTGAAAGATAAAGATCAATGGCGAAACCCCGTAATTTAAATTGACCTAAATCGATTTTTGGGTGCTACGAACCCGGCACCCGAAGGGACGAAAGCAGCTTTGCGCAGGATTGACGCACTTTTCACAGGTTCAGATCCGATTTACAAAAAGACTGGAATTAATGCTATTGTCCAACTGTGGGGCGCTGCCTATCTTGACATTTTAGTAGAATAAGTCCAATTGTATAAGCGTATTCAACTAGCGATGACGGTAGTCCTGGACTCCTTAACGCTTGCCGCCTCCGCCCAGAAATGGAGCGTCCGGGCCGGATAGAAGCAAAGACACTCATTATCGGGCTGCAAAGTGATCTACTGTTCCCTTTGTCCGACCAGCAATTCCTCGCCGATCATATTCCCGGCGCCCAATTGACCGTCATCGATTCGGATTACGGCCACGACGCATTCCTGCTCGAGGCAGCTGCCATCGCCAACGCGATAAAGGCATTCCTCCAACCGGCGCCGCTGTCAGTACGGACGGGCAACGCTTAGCCTTATCAGCGCCTGCGGCCGCTGACACGTAGCAACCGCGGCAAGCCATCACAGCTTCCATCGCGCAGGCGGTTCGCTGATCTGATTGTATGGTTTACTGTAGAGGTCCGACACACGCGTGTGTACATCCAACACCGTATTGACTGCGCTAAGGTTGTATTCGCGGGGGTTGTCGATATAGTCGACAAAAGTCTGCGGAAGCACCCGCTCGTCGCGGCCGGAACAGTCGACTTCGACCTGACTCGCGTCTTTGACTTTGTTGAGTCGGTAAACACCCGATTCTACGGGTATTCAATTGAGCAGATGTGTGAGCCAGCGCGGGCTGATCGTGACCATCTGTGGCACTGTGCGGGTGGCGATGGCGAGTTGCCGGGCGGCGACATCACCCAGTGCGGTTTGCTTTTTTGCTTCTTCTGCCATAGGACTAACAATGTTTGTTCTAAGTTAAATTTTGTAGCTGACGAAAAAAATTAATTCGTGCTCATCGTGTACCATCATTCAGGACTTCGACCTGCGGACAACTATCCCTTGCCGACAAATATAGTTGATGATAATGGCAGAGTCCGTCCCGATCCCGTACCGATGCAAAACCCGAACTCATGGTGGTGAGACCGGGATAGATTGCTTCGATATGCGCCGGGTCATTTTGAAAATGCACACAGTGCTCACAACCAGGCCGCGTACTAAAAACAGGCGTCGATTTAAAAATATTCATTTGTCAATGCGTTACAAGAGATGACCAATAATGACCGAACACGACAACCGAGAGAATGTATCCCAGGATTACGTTGACGATCACCCCTGCGGTGAAGGCTACGAAAGGCTTACTGCCCGCATTGGCCAATTCACGGAATCGGGTCGTAAGTCCAATGCTCAGGAAACTAAACGTAAAGGCCCAGGTCCTCAACGACGTGATCGGCGCAATAAGGGCAGGCTTGACTATTTTGTTGTAGTCGGCCAGCGTATTTCCATGAACGATGAGTGTGGTAAGGATCGAAGCGACGAGAAACCCGATGACGAATTTAGGAAAACGCCACCAGAGCTGACCCATCTGGACCGTCCGGTTGGTCTCCTTGTTTTCCCAATAGGTGACTGAAATGAGTGCAAGAACGAGCGCCCAGATACCGATCCACACATCTCTGCCGATGACCTTGATCAGGGTATAGGATGCCAATGCCTGGTCAGCTGTGCCGGAAATGCCCAGGCCCTTGCCGGCCAGGCCACCATAAGATTGTGCAGCGGCGAGACCGGCGGCGTCCGCGAATTCCGATGTCCCGATCCACGCGCCACCTACACCTGTCGGCAGATGCAGCGTGCGCGAAATGAGTGGCAATGCAAAGATGAATATGATCGCCCAGAATACGACCAGACTGATGGCAATGGGTGGATGCTCTTTTTTCGCCCGCACGGCACCGGCGATGGCAATCGACGCCGAAACACCACAGACTGCCCCACCCGCACCCAGCACCGCCGCGAGCCTATGGTCGAGCCCCAGCTTTCTGGCAGTGAAGAAGATGACCAGGAAGGTCACGATGGAAACGATCGACGCCTGTAAGATCGCCACCGGTCCCGCCCAGATGATCAGCGTGAAAGGCAGCGTAGCACCGAGCAATACGATGCCAAGTTTTATATAGAATTCGACCCGGAAACCGGCGTCGAGCCAACGCGGCAGACCGATGACATTTGAAATAAGCAGCCCGAGCAGCAGCGCCACCAGCGGCGGTTCGAGGTTATATTTGGCGGCCTGGTCCCAGTTGCCAAGCACGAAGATGATGGCCGACAAAAAGAACACAAACACGAACGACACTATGAATGCCTTGGGCTTTTGACCGATGTACGAGGTAACGATGGTGAAGAGGACCAGCAATGCACCGAGCAACGCGATGTATCTTGGGGCGTTGGCGGCCAACTGCGCGCCCAATTGAGCGAGCGTCGACCATTTCGCCGGAGCGACAGCGATCCAGGAGATGCTGGAGCCCGACAGATAGAGGATGTATGTCAGTGTGAGGATCCCCAGGCCAAGCCAAACGGTCCACCAATCTTCGGTGAGACCGATCGATGGTTTCGGGGGCGCGGCGGGCGGCGGCTGGAAGACTTGACTGCTGGGATCGGGCATGCGGGTGCTTTTGGCGGCTAATATAACGCAAATTCCGTATAGTCTACCGTATTAGTAGATTTAAGGCGCAGGTGGTTTCTTGGATCTGTTCCAGGTATAGCATTTTTTCCCTATCTTCAAACATTCCCAAAGCTCAATAGCACTCAATAGCAGACATGAAACAAGCCGTCTTTACCAAGCACAGCCCGGCCCCTATAGGCCCATTTTCCCAGGCCATCAAGGCGCAGGGTGTCACCCTGTACGTTTCAGGGAGCATCGGCATGCAGGACGGTCATCTAGTAAAAGGAGGCATCAAAGCCCAGACCATCCAGGCCCTCGATAACATAAAAGCTGTTTTAGACGAAGCCGGCTACGGTTTTACAGACGTCGTCAAAGTCAACGTATACCTGCACGACATGAACGATTTCGCCGCGATGAACGAGGTCTATGCCAATTTCTTTCCGGCCCCGGAGCCCGCAAGAACGACCGTGCAGGTCAGCCGCATGCCGAAAGATGCACTGGTTGAGATCGATTGTATCGCCGTCAAATAACGTAAGTGGCCGGTCAAGATGCCTACGGCCCGTAAAACACTATCGCTTGAATGCCGCAGCCGCCTGCAAGGCCTGGTACACATTCACTATACCACCGGACACCGAAATATCACTCATAGTAACTTTTCGTTTTCCTTGGTCGACCAAAACAGGATGTGAAGGCTTTACTGCAGACTGCATAATGAGCTGTTTGACCTGCCCGGCCTTTAGTTTAGGGTAATATTCCCGGATGAGCGCCGCCATCCCTGTCACCACGGGCGATGCCATACTGGTCCCGCTTTCGTACGTATACTTTGATCCGGGTATCGACGAATAGATCTGCACGCCAGGCGCAAAGACATCCACACTCTTCTTGCCATAATTGCTGAAGCTGGCCACCAGCGTCGAGTCGTCGTCGGGACCCGAGGCGCCTACCGTTATCCAGCCATCAGCCGTGCCGCTGCCATCGGCATACGTGGGATTGGGGAAATTGCCGTTCGTCGTATCGTCCAGGTCCTTTCCGTCATTGCCTGCCGCATGGATCAGCAGCACATCCTTACTCATCGCATATTTTACCGCTTCGTCGACCGCAGTCTTGTTCTTGGACCAACCTTTCCCAAAGCTCATATTGATGACTTTCGCGCCATGATCGGCGGCATAGCGGATACCATTGGCAACGTCCTTATCCCGTTCATCGCCGTCGGGCACGACCCGCAGCACCATGATCTGTACGTCGTCAGCGACGCCATCGATACCCACCCCATTGTGCCTGACGGCGCCCACGATGCCGGCAACGTGGGTCCCGTGCAGTGCGTCGGGGCCTGTGACATCGGTGTTACCATAATTTCGCTGGCTGGCATCGTTGTAATTATCCCCGACGATCGATCGCGGGTCATAAGCAACATTGTAATGATAGGCGAGTTCATCCTGGTAGTGCTTCAGCGGTGCATCGATGCCGTCTGTAACGAGGCTCGAATAAGTCATACCGGTCTGCAACTGCCGGGTAACGATCATCTGCACCCGCTGCTCCGGGCCGGTCGATGGGGTGTAGGCCTGCCAATCCGCAGCAGTCGGACTGTCTTTACCTATTTTTTTCACGATCGAATCCAATACACCCTTGAACCGGCTGATCCCTTCCACGGTCTGCTGTATTCTGTCGCGGCCCGTCTCGTATTGTTCCTTCATCCTCAGGAACGTATTATAGCCTGACTGGTACTTGCCGGGTATCGTGCCTGCATTTTTGAGGCTGTCATAGAAAGGCGTTTGTTCGCGCACCAGGCGCACTACTTCCAGGTTGTCGTGATTGACGTCTTCCTTCGGTCCGCCGATAAAATCCCAGCCGTGGATGTCATCGATATACCCATCCTGGTCGTCGTCAATGCCATTGCCGGGGATCTCTTTGGAATTGGTCCAAAGGATTTGTTTGAGGTCCTCGTGGGCCGTGTCCACGCCGCCGTCGATGATCGCGACGATGACGGGGTGCGGTTTCTTATCTTTTAAAATAGCGTACGCTTTCTCGGTACTGATACCAAAGACGCTATCCTGCTGCAGATCGAGGTTCTGCCAATTTGGTTTCTGGGCGCGGACCGAAAACACAATCGATAGTGCCAGCACAGTCATAGCCAGCCATTTGATGCGGATAATGCTCATTTACCTGATTTATGGAAGAGTCTTGTCGTAGCGTCAAATGTACACCAATTCAGCAGTCCCTGCTGCCTTTTTCGTATGACGTCAGGTCACATTCCAGGCCTTTATCCCATTTTCCCGTCACCGCCGCCGCCTCATACGTAGAACGAAGAAATTGCAACAAAGTCTCTTCCGGATCATCGGCCGTTCGCACCGCCTCATACGGGAGGAAGAACTCTCCCTTCTCCTTGCTCCAGAACGCTTCCGCCGGTTCGACCGGCTGTACGCCAAAATCGCCAGGAGTTGGATAGCAGTAGGAATAAAAAGCCGGTGCCGGAAAATCATCGGCGCCAGGCCAGAACCCACAGCTGCTCACTTCGTGGGAATACGCCTCCTGCATCACATCGTCCGGAATGTTTGGGACGCTGCCCGGGTATTTGGGCGCCGGCCGGCCCGAGAACCGCGTGACGGCCAGGTCAAAAGACCCCCAGAAAAAATGAACCGGGCTTACCTTGCCGGTAAACCCCGACCTGAACCGCATGAATACAAGATCGATCTTCGCCAGCGCCTGCCAGAAAAGCTGTATCTCATGCGCATCGTAGCTCTTGTGGACCTCATCGGCTTCAAAAGGTATAGCCTGGACAACCTCATTCGGCTTGGCGTAGATGTCCACCTCGATATCCATCCGCCTGAGGATGGCAAAGACCTCGCGGTAAAAATCGGCCACCGACCGCGGATAAAGACTGGCCCGTTCAGCCGAACCTTCGTTGGACAGGATGATCAGCTGATGCTCCACAAAATCAAAGTCTATCTGGAAAATGCCGCGCGCATAAGGCATGCTGCCTGTCGTCAGTCCGCGCGGAGACACGTACAAGGTAACATGCCAGGAATGATTCAACCAGGGCATTTGCCGCAGCCTTATCTTGCCGACGATCTGTGTCCAAAGATGTACCGTCTTGATCGTGTCCTTCAGCCGCTCATAGTTCAACTCCGGCCACGGCAACTTCTTACTTTCCATGGCGTGAATTTACTACTATTTCGCGTACAATTTCGGCGCCGCATTGAGCATGGGGAACTGCCGCTGGCGCCAATAAGGATACGCTGGAAGCGTCTCGCTCACCTTGTCCAACCGTTGCACCTGCTCAAGGGAAAGGTTCCAACCGACGGTTGTCAACACCGGCACACGAATGCCTGCACGTCCCCGGCAAGCCCTATTAAACAAAAAAGAGCTATCTTAAGCCGACAAAACACTACACATGCTGACTGCTTTGCAAAAATGTCGACCGGTGTGCATGCTGCTGGCGCTGGCGTTATCGACGGCCATATTCACGGCCGCAAACGCCCAAAGTTTCCGCGTCTCGATTGCCCCGGGTTTGGGCGATAGCGCAAAAAACACCGGCCTCGACGGACGCCTGCTGCTCTTACTGGCCGACAACAATCAATCCGAACCCCGCTTCCAAATAAATGACGGCGCAACGACCCAACTGCTCTTCGGCACCGACGTCGAGAACTGGAAGACCGGCGAAGCCCAGTTAGTAGGTGTAAACGCCTTCGGCTATCCGCTGGAACGGCTAAAAGACGTACCGCCCGGCGACTATTATGTCCAAGCCGTCTTGCATAAATACGAGACCTTCCACCTCCAGAACGGCCACACGGTAAAACTCCCAATGGACCGCGGCGAGGGCCAACACTGGAACGAGGCTCCCGGCAACCTCTACTCGACGCCCATAAAGATCCACTTCGACCCGGCGGCCGGCAACGAGATCACACTTACACTGGACAAAATCATCCCGCCGATCCAGGAACCACAGGACAGCAAATACGTCAAACACATCCGCATCCAAAGCCGGCTGCTCACGGCCTTCTGGGGCCGGCCCATGTACCTCGGCGCGCATATCCTCCTTCCGGAAGGCTTCGACGAACACCCCAATGTCAAATATCCCCTCGCTATCTATCACGGGCACTTCCCCGCCGACTTCGGCGGCTGGCGGACCTCACCCCCGGACCAGAACATCCCCTACGACACCAGCACCCGCTTTCGCATCGCCAATTACAACAAGATCGTGCAGCACGAAGCGTTCGATTTTTACAAACAATGGACCGGACCGGGTTTCCCCCGCGTGATCGCCATCGAGATCGAACATGCGAACCCCTATTACGATGACAGCTATGCAGTGAATTCCGCCAACCTGGGCCCCTACGGCGACGCGATCACCTACGAGCTCATCCCCGAGATCGAAAAAAAGTTCAGGGGTATTGGCCAGGGATGGGCACGCTTCACCTATGGCGGCAGTACCGGCGGCTGGGAAGCGCTTGCCGTCCAGGTGTTCTATCCCGACCAGTACAATGGCTGCTACGCCGCCTGTCCTGACCCGGTAGACTTCCACCATTATACCACCATCGATCTTTACAACAACAAGAACGCCTATTATGTCGACAGCAAATTCCGCCAGACACCGCGACCGGGCGAGCGGGATTATCTGGGGCACGTAAGCACCGAGATCAAGGACCTCAACCAGCGGGAGCTGGCACTGGGCACGCGCAGCCGCAGCGGCGACCAGTTCGATATCTGGGAAGCCGTCTTCTCGCCGGCAGGCCCCGACGGTTACCCGCAGCGCATTTACGACAAGTACACGGGCGCCATCGACAGTTCGGTAGCCGCGTATTGGAAAGAGCATTTCGACCTGACCCATATTATCCGGCGGGACTGGTCTACCCTCGGGGAAAAGTTGAAGGGGAAGATCCATATTTACGTCGGTACGATGGACACCTATTACCTCAACGATGCGGTGTATGACGCCGAAGACATGTTGAAGAAACTAAGCAATCCCGCCTGCTCCTGTCAGGTCGACTATGGCGACAGGGCCGAGCATTGCTGGAACGGGGACCATACCCAACCCAATTACATCAGCCGCCTGAGATATCATCAGATGTACATCAAAAAATGGGCGGAAGAAGTAAAGACGAGGGCACCGAAAGGGGCTGACCTGAAGTCGTGGAGATATTAGTATCTTTAAACACCAAGTTTGTTGCATGAAAAATAATTTGGCTTTGACCACTGGTCTTTTTGCCCTCCTGCTCCTGAGCGGCTGCAGCCACCCGCCGCGCACACAACAACTTTTTAATGGCAAGGACCTCACCGGCTGGCGCCATGTCGGACCCGGCGGCATGAGCGTCGACGATGGCATGCTCCACGGTCATGGGGGAATGGGCCTGTTGTACTGGACCGGCGGACCGTTCAGCGACTGCACCTTTCATGTCGTGTATAAGATGAAAGATTCCAACGACAACTCGGGCGTTTTCATCCGTATCCCGGTAGAACCCAAAGAAGAATGGATGCCGGTGCACTATGGCTATGAGGTCCAGATCGACAACCACCCCGAGCCCGACGAGGACGACCACCACGCCACCGGCACGCTCTATTCGATCTCAAAACCATTGGCCAGGCCGGGAAAACCAGGACCGGAATGGAATACCATGGATATTACACTGGCGGGCCCGCAAACAGTCGTTGTCCTAAACGGGATAAAAGTCACCGACTACCGCGAAGGCGATTCGGTGCCGCCGCGCAAATTTGATTTCGAGCCGCAGCGCGGGCGGCGACCCGATTCGGGCTGGTTCGGCATCCAGAACCATAGCGATGGCGACGTCGTCTACTTTAAAGAAATTTCTGTCGCCTATGCCAGATAACCGGAAGGATCACACCTATGACGCTATCGTCATTGGTTCCGGCATCAGCGGAGGCTGGGCCGCCAAGGAATTGTGCGAACTGGGATTGAAAACATTGGTACTCGAAAGAGGGCGCAGCGTCGTGCACAACCAGGACTATCCGACGGCCACCATGGCCCCCTGGGAATTTCCCCATCGCAAGGAAATGTCCAGGGAATTCGTGGACGAAAATCCACTGATCACGACGGCCGCCGGATTCGGCGAGGATACAGCTCATTTCTTCATCAAAGACAAAGACCATCCCTACGTACAGGAGAAACCCTTCGACTGGATAAGGGGATACCAGGTCGGCGGCAAATCGCTGATCTGGGGAAGGGCCTGCCCGAGATGGAGCCCCTATGAGTTCCGGAACCCGGCGCGCTTTGGATATGGCATCGAATGGCCGATCAGTTATGAAGAGATAGCACCCTGGTATACACACGCCGAACGATTCGCGGGCATCTGCGGGAACAAGGATGGCCTCGAAGCGATGCCGGATGGCGACTATCTCCCCGCATTCGACATGAACTGCGCCGAGCAGCACCTGCAAAAAAAGATCAGCGAACACTATCCCGACCGGTTCATGATCGCAGGCCGCTGGGCTCAACTGACAAAACCGGCCGATATCCATCTCCAACAGGGTCGCGCGCAATGCCAGGCGCGGGATATGTGCATGCGGGGCTGCCCCTTCGGCGGCTATTTCAGCTCGGTTTCCTCCACCCTGCCCTGGGCACAAAAGACCGGCAACCTCACGATCCGCCCATTCTCCGTGGTGCAAAGCATCATCTATGACGAACAAAAGGGCAAGGCCACCGGCGTGCAGATCATCGACACCAATACCCACGAAGTCACCGAATACTTTGCCCGGATCATTTTTGTAAACGCCAGCGCATTGAACAGTAATCTCGTGCTGCTCAATTCCGTCAGCCGCCGCTGGCCGCGCGGCCTGGGCAACGACAACGGCCTGCTGGGGAAATTCGTCGCATTTCAGAACTACCGCGGATCACTTGGGGGGACCGTCGACGGCTTTGAAGACAGCTATTACTATGGACGCCGCCCATCCGAATGCATGATGGCCAATTTTCGAAACTTCAAGAAAAACGATACCGATTTCGTGGGCGGCTATATGGCTTTTATGGGCGCCGGCCGGGGCGCCGAAGACGGCCATGCGCTGCCGGAACAGATCGGCCCGGCCTACAAACAAGCGCTGGCCGAGCCAGGCGGCTGGACGATGTATATGTACATGCAGGGCGAGACGATACCCAAAGAGTCGAACACCGTAAGCCTTAGCCCCACCGAAAAAGACCAGTGGGGCATCCCACTGCTGGTGACAAAAGTGGATTATGACGACAACGATGAAAAACTGTTAAAGGATTTCCTCACCCAGGGTGCGGAGATGCTGGATACCATTGGGGTGAAGCATATCACCCAGCATGACAACCATTGGGCTCCTGGACGCGACATCCATGAAATGGGCGGGTGCCGCATGGGCAAGGAGGAGAAGACTTCGCTGTTGAATGGACACAATCAGCTCCATGGCTGCAAGAATGTATTTGTGACGGACGGCGCATGCATGACGAGTACGGGCAACCAAAGTCCTTCGATCCTGTATATGGCGCTGACGGCCAGGGCCGCAAATTTTGCCGTCGCCGAGATGAAAAAAGGAGACCTATAGCGGACCCCGGCCAAACCGGGGCCTTTTGTTTTGAATGGCCGCTCACAGGATACTATCAATTTTCACTTCGACCTTTGCAGTCTCTCCGTTGGTGCGTCGGATGAGTAATTTTACCTTGGGGCCGATCGTGCGCAGCAGGTTCTGGTAGATCTGTACGTTCTGACGGTCGTCGCCATCGATCTCCAGGATCATGTCGCCTTCATGTAGGCCTGCTTTTTCGGCGGGCGAATCCGGCATGACATCGGTGACCACTACCCGCCCATCGACAAGCCCGATGGATAGGCCCGAGTAGCTATAGTCGAACGGGGTATTGAAGCTGGAATTGGGCAGGATATATATTTCCGATCGCGCGTAGTTGACGATCAGGTTGAAGCGGCGGAGGAGGTCGTTACCGATCAATCCCCCCAGCTGCGGATAGCTGGTGACATCGTAAGAATCATTGAATATGTAAGTGGGTATCTGCCGGAAATGAAAGGGGCCGAGAGAAAACGTCTTTAGCGTGGTGAGCTGCATATCGGTTTTTCCGCCAAGGCCCGCTCCCTGCGTTTGAAAGGGCTTTTTTCGTTTTGGTCCAAAAACGGCACTGTCAGCGGTGAACTCGGACGAGAAAAGCAGGCAAAGCCCCGCCCCCGTATCGAAATAGAACCGGGAACGGAAGTCTCTCGCATCCCCCACGCGTCCCTCAAGCATGGGCAGACCGTATACCCTCGGGTGCAGGAGAAACCCGCCCCGCGGATATTTTATAGGTCCTTTTGTGTAAACATCCATCTTCGAGCTGTCGTAATTGATGAAAACCAGGTACCGGGAGAAAAAGCTATAGCCAAGGATGCCGTCGATCTTTTCGCCGTACACGCTGCTCAGGATGTAATAGTCGCTGACTTGCACGGTCAGGCTGTCGAGCCGGATGCCCGCCACCGAAAGAGACATCCCCTGCAATAGCTTTTGGTGACATTTACCGGCGATGCCGCGAATGTAGTTGACATTGGTTTCCGGGCGGAGATGGTAATGATCCGCCGTCGAGGAGTCGAGGGATACGCCCCCGCAGCCGGTGTCGAAGATAAAATTCAGCGTGTCGGGGAAATTATTGAGCAGGGCCTTTCCCAAAATGATGCCGCCGTTGAGTACGCCAAAGCGAATGGTTCCGAGGTATCGGCTGGCCGGCATGCCATCGGCCGCTTGGGCATGGGCCGGTTTTGGGACCGTGGCGACGAACAAGCAAAGGACTAAACTTATATGGCGCATAGTTTAGCGTTTTGTGTCTTCTGCGGGGCGTTTCGGGCGCCGGACATATGACGATAAAATTATATTAACTTGTATAAAATTGGGCTACAATGAAGGAAAAAGCGAATCACAGCTTAAACAAGTTGGTACAAATTGGTACAAATTTTTTAAACGGGGGAAAGGAACGAATTTTACAGGAACTTTATTGATATTTATGCTGCTATGCCTACCGACGAAATCCTGATCCGCCAAGTTATAAAACGCTTCGAAGAAAAGACCGGTTGGGGCGACAGCGAAAAATGGAGTAACCAGGATTTCCTGCAGCTTAGCGAGCTCATCCGGGAGCAGACCGGCGTCACGATCAGCCATGTCACCCTCAAACGCATCTGGGGTAAGGTCAAATACGATAGTCTGCCCAATACCCATACTTTGAATACCCTGGTCCAGTTCCTGGGGTATGAGCATTGGCGTGATTTCAGTGTCCGTAATGGTGTACATGACACCCCCCGCGACCAAGGCCCCGCCGGCCCGGCCGACGCGCCGCACGGCACAATAGCGCCAAATATCGGTACCCCGGCCGGAGACACCCAGGCCCCGATTACTGCCATCAAATTGCAGCCGCCCCCACCTGTAAACGACCTCGACGAGCAAAAGAAAGACCTGCAATCGGCGCGCGAGGGCCGGATGCGGACGATCATTTGGATGACGCTTCCGCTGGCGGTAGTCCTGCTGATCCTGCTTTTTCTACACGGGCAGCAGCCTGCACCGCAGGCGCAGGATTATGCTTTCAGCAGCAAGAAAGTAGTCAGTTCGGGCGTGCCGAACAGCGTCATCTTCGACTACGAAGCCAGCCGCTCTCCTGATGATTCCGTGGTGATCCAGCAGTCATGGGATACCACCCGGCGGGTCCGGGTGCCAAAGAACGCCCGCCGGTATACTTCCGTCTATTACTATCCCGACTTCTATCATGCCACCTTGCAGGTGCACAACAAAGTTGTCAAGAGTCAAAACCTGCTGATCAAATCCAATGGCTGGCTGCCGCTGATCGTGCGAGACCCGGTGCCGGTCTATTTTCCCAAAGAAGCCGCTATTTCCGGCGGCAAGATGAGCCTTAGCGTGGACCAGATCCGGCAGAAAAACATTCCGCTGCAACCCGAGCCGCCGACGGTCATGTTCTCCAATGTCAATGATTTTGGCGAAATATATTCCGATCATTTTGTCTTCGAGACTTCTTTGAAGAATGATTACGCCGAGGGGTCTTCGGTTTGTCAGCTTACCCATGTCTATATTCTTTGCGAGGGTACGGCGATCTGGGTACCGCTTGTATCGAAGGGTTGTGTGTCTACCGTGGACCTGTTCTTTACATATTTCTATACGAGCGGTACGCGGGAAGACTTAAGCAATTTTGGGGTCGACTTCAAAGACTACGTGAAGCTGCGCATCGAATCGGACAGCGGCCGCGCAAAGATCTTCGTCAACGACAAACTGGCCTATACTGTCCCGCGACATATCGTCCGCTCAAAGATCATCGGATTCGACTTTGCGTTCCAGGGTACGGGTTCTGTCGATTATGTGTCCCTCGCCAACGGAAAGGTCTCGTACAAGGAAAATTTTTAGCAGCCACCTGCCTCGATGCCCGCGGCCTCCCCGGAGGCAAACGCCTAATTCCTGGTCATGCTCACAACGACACCCCGCGTTTCCACGGGATAAAATCATCCTGCACATGCCGGACGGCAGCCACCTGGATCTCGCCGCTGGCAACGCCGATCACATAATCGAGGATCCGCTCGCCGGCCTCGGGTATCGTCTCCTTGCCTTCGATGATCGTACCGGTGTTGATGTCCATGATGTCCCGCATCCGGTCGAACAGCGCACTATTGGTGGCGATCTTGACGACCGGCGCCACAGGGTTGCCCGTCGGCGTTCCAAGGCCCGTCGTGAACAGGACGATGTTCGCACCGGATGCCACTTCGGCCGTAGTAGACTCCACATCGTTACCCGGCGTACAAAGCAGATTAAGTCCGGGCGCAGTAACCTTTTCAGGATAATCGAGCACCGCTGTAACGGGAGAGGTCCCGCCTTTTTTGGCAGCGCCGGCAGATTTGATCGCATCGGTGATTAGGCCATCGCGGATATTACCGGGGGAAGGGTTCATATCGAAACCCGATCCTACTGCCTTAGCACGGTCGTTGTAAGTGCGCATCAGCTGCGAGAACCGCTCGGCCGTGCCGGTATCCATGCAACGGTCGCTAAGGTTTTGTTCCACGCCGCATAGCTCCGGGAACTCGGATAAGATGACCGCACCGCCCATCGCGACCAGCAGGTCCGACGTATACCCGATCGCAGGATTGGCGGAGATGCCCGAAAAACCGTCGGAACCGCCGCATTCCAGCCCTATACAGAGTTTACTAAGCGGCGCCGGCTGACGCTGCTGCTGATTGGCCAGGATGACACCGGCAAAAGTCTGCTTGATCGCTTCCGACAAAAAAGCCGATTCACTGCCGATCTTCTGCTGTTCCAAAATATAAAGCGGCTTCGAGAATTGCGGCGACCGTTTTTTTATCTCTTCCTCCAGCATGGAGACCTGCGCATTCTGACAACCCAGGCTAAGGACCGTCGCGCCCGCAACATTGGGATGGGTCACATAACCGGCCAACAGACCGCAAAGCGCCTGCGCGTCCTGACGGGTGCCGCCGCAGCCTCCATCATGATTCAAGAACTTGATCCCATCCACGTTGGGAAACAACCGCTCATTGACGTTGGCCGAATAGTCGGTCTGCAGATCGGTCTGCAGGATGTCCTCAACACTCTTGCCCGTCTTATACAGCTCCACCAGCTTTTGCGATTGCAATTGATAACTTCGGTTACGCCCATATCCCAGGTCCGTGACAAGGGCCTGCTGCAGCACGTCGAGATTGCGGTTCTCACAAAAGACCATCGGGATGACGACCCAATAATTGGCCGTGCCCACACTGCCATCCCCCCGATGATAGCCATTGAAGGTCCTGCCGTCAAAACCACTGATATCCGGCTTTTTCCATTCCGTTTTGCGCTCTCCGACATGGAACTCGCTGGCGGCATGCTTGACATTGCCGGTACTGATAAGACCGCCTTTCTTTATAGGCTCCTGCGCCTTGCCGACGAGCACCCCGTACATGATGATCGAATCGCCGGGGGCGAAATCGACGGTAGCGAACTTATGCTTGGCCTTTATAATTTCCTGTATGGTATACTCCTGGCCATCGTAAGAGACCCTGGCGTCCTTCGGAAGTGGGGTGAGGGCCACCAGTACGTTATCTGCCGGATGGACCTTCAAGATGTTGTGTGCTGTGCTCATAAAACTGTTTTTTTTGTTATAGCCTGGGCGAGCGTTGCCGTGGCTCCTTTAATGATCAGGTCTTCCAGGTATCCCCGTACCGCGATCTCGAAGCCGGGCAACTGCGTGAGGTCGGCGCCCCAAAGGGAATCGTCGCTCAGGCTTCGGTGCACAACTTCCGCCGGCGTGTTGGCTGCCCAGCGCTCGGAATACAAGCCGGCCTTATCGTCGTTCACCACATGTGCTCCACCGCGCATAAACAGCAGATAGGCTGCAAACCCCAAAGCCATGAGCGAAGGCGGACCGCTATATAGCTCGTAGTGCCGCAACAGCACCGGAATGTCGCGGCTTTTCATCTTGGAGGAATATTGCATCGTGATGCTCAGCCACTGGTGTTGCAAGTGCGGATTGCGGAACCTGTCCAGCACCCGAAGACCAAAGTCACGCGCCTCATCCACAGGACCGTCATACGGAATGGCGGGCGCGATCTCCTTGAACATCAGGTCGGCCACGAAGACGCCGAAGTTCTTGTCTTCCATCGCTTGTCTTACGGTCGTAAAACCGGCAAGCCAGGCCAGGCCGCAGCTGAGTGTATGGGTACCATTCAGCAGGCGGAGTTTGAGCTCACGGTAGATTTCGATATCCGGCTCGATGATGACACCTTCGTCGGCGCCGGCAAAAGTAAGGATGGATCGTACGCGCTCGTCCCCTTCGATTGCCCAAAGCCGGTAGACCTCGGAAATCGCCAGCAGGTCATCGGTATATCCCAGGTCTTGTGACAGCTGCTGTAAAGTACCAGTGTCAGGCCTTCCTGGAACGATCCGGTCGACCAGCGAGGAGCAAAAGCGGCAATGTTCTTCCAGCCAGGTGATGAAGTCGCCGCCCAATTTTCCCAGCCGCGCCAGCTCTTTGACGATGCCGGCGAGTTTCTTGCCATTGTCGACGATCAGTTCCGTCGGCACGATCACCATCCCGCTTTCCGGACTGCCACCAAAAACATTGAATCGTTCCAAAAGAAAAGCCACAAGCTTCCCCGGAAAAGAGACGGGCGGCCTGCGTCGGATATCGTCCTCGACCAATTGTATACCCACTTCGGTCGTATTGGAAACGATGATCCGCATCTCCGGCAGATGCGCCAATTCCAGGATCTGCGTCCACTGATCGCGCGCCGAGAGAACACGGCTGATCGGCGAGCAGATGATATTCTCTTCGATCTTATGGCCGTCCTGGACTCCCCGGACGCAAAGGGTATACAGGCCGTCCTGGCGGTCGAAGGCACCGGCATCGCCGGCATCGGTCGACTTGACCACGACGATCCGGCCATTGAACAATCCCTGCCTGTTGGCCTTGTCGATGAAATAGTCTGGCAGCCCGCGCAGCAGGACGCCCGTCCCGAATTGCAGTACTTTTTCGGGGAGGGAAAAGACCCCGTCCGCCGGTTTGACGACGGCCGTCGACTTAATTTTTTTTAGCGCTTCCCGGGATAGGTTCATCTTAGCTCATTTATAATATTTCTCGTCAGCTTTAACGCCTCAAGTGTATTCACATACAACAGATCATAATTTTCTGATTTCAAGATGTCCTTGCTGATCAGGCGGCTGCCCAAGCCGACCGCGCTGACGCCCGCTTTTATCCAACCACGAATATTGTCCTCGTCGATCTCGACACCGCCGGTGGGAATAAACAGCTGGTCCCGGAACAGTTCTCGGATAGAGCGCATGAATTCGGGGCCGAGTATATTGGCAGGAAATAATTTTATGGCAGCGGCTTGCAGTTCCTGCGCCCGGTAGATCTCCGTCGGTGTCATACAGCCCGGTATCCAAAGCAGACCGGCGGCATCGGCGATGGCAGCGACTTCAGCGCTGACAATGGGGGCCACGATGAAATCAGCCCCCGCCTTCACAAAAACATTGGCCTCCGCAGCGGACTTGATCGTGCCGATACCGAGATAAAGACCAGGCGCCTCGGCTGCCAGCGTCTTTTTGAGCATCCTGAAATTATCGAGGGCAGCCGGACCGCGGTTGGTGTATTCCACAGCGCGCACCCCCGCGCGGTACATGGTCTGGATGGTCTTCAGGCACACCGAAGGGCTTTCCCAATAGAACAGCGGAAGTATTCCCTGCCCCAAAATAGCGGCCAAGACAATTTTCTTATCGTTCATATGCATGCATAAATTCCAGGATGTCCGCCGCCCGCTGATCCGTGGCATCGCTGGCAATGAATAACTTTTGGTACGCCGCCGCCGTAGCGAAGTCCAGTGTCTCCTGCACCGGCTTCCCTTGCGAAAGCCCGGCGATCAAACCGGCCATGAAGCAATCGCCGCTGCCAACTTTGTCCAAAATGCTGTCGGACTGGTACTCCCTGGACTGATACAGCTTCTCCCCATCATAAAAACTGCTATAGTACCGGATACCGCCGGCACCATGGTCAAACCGAAAAGTCTTGGCCACCTGCTTCACCCGCGGAAACGCTTCCATGATCCTCTTACTGCTGATCCGTGCATGTTCCAGGTAGTCTTCCTTTTTACCCGTCGTCAAGCTAGCATCGACACCAATACCCAGCATCTTTTCCGCGGCCCAGAGGTTACCCATGACCAGGTCGCAGTGCTGCACCAACGCCGGCATGATATCGGTCGGCTGCGCGCCATATTGCCAGAGTTTGGCGCGATAGTTCAGATCCACGGACACCAACACGCCCTTCTTCGAAGCCGCCTTCACCAATTCCAGCGTCACCTCGGCCGCATTGGCGTTCAGCGCCGGCGAGATAGCGCTGAAATGAAGCCAGCCGATGTCGCGCAGAATGCTGTCCCAGTCGATCGTGCCCGGCAGCAAGCCGGAGAAGGTGGAATGCGCACGGTCATAGGTCACGCCGGTATTTTTGAGATCCTTTCCGTTTGGCAGGTAGTAGAGCCCGAGCCGTTCGCCGCCATAAATGATTCTGGTGATATCGATGCCGATCGCGTCCAGGTAAGCCGATAATTGACGGCACATCGTGTTGTCCGGCATAGCGGTGCAGTACGCCGAAGGAACCTCCCACCGCGCCAGTGCGGTAGCCACATTCGCCTCCGCGCCGCCCACGTAGAAAGGCAGTGTATTGTCCCGCAGCCAGCCGCCGTCCGCATCGAAGCAAACACGGAGTAATATTTCACCGTATGACAATACCTTTTTATTCATACTTCAACCATTGCTTTTATGACGCCCGATGCCGGGTCGAGCCAGGAGGCAAACTGATCTTTTACCTGGTCGAATCGGACACGGTGGGTGATATAGGTCGTCGGATCGATGAGCCTCTTTTGCATCGCGTCGATCACTTGCTCAAAATCCTGACAGGTCGCGTTGCGGCTGCTCACCAGCGTTCCTTCCCGCTTGTGGAATTCCGGATGACTAAACTGCACGGCTCCTTTCTGCAGACCAACCAACACATAACGCCCGCCGTGCGCCATATACCGGAAGCCGTCATTGATCGCATTGCGGCTCCCAGTAGCGTCGATGACGACGGCAGGCATGTCGCCCCGGGTGATATGTTGCAATTGCGCCACCGCGTCGGCGGCAACATCCACACCAGCACCAGCGGCACCGCCAGCACCAGCGGCGCTACCAGCACCAGCGGCACCACAAGAACCACCGGCAGCACCAGCAATAGCATCCACACCAGCACCCGCGGCACCGCCAGCACCAGCGGCACTACCAGCACCCGCGACACCACCAGCACCCGCGGCACTACCAGCACCAGCGGCAGCAACGCCGCCGGCATCCACGGTATGCAAAACCTTCAAATTGTCACGACAGAACCTGAGCCTCTCCGGGTTGATGTCCATCGCGATGGCTTCACCCCCGGCGATACGGACCGCCTCCAGACAACCCAGGCCGATAGGACCCGCCCCTACCACCAACACGAATTCGCCGGGCTGTACCGCGGCCCGACGGATAGCGTGAGCGCCGATGGCCAGCGGTTCGATCAGCGCCAGCTGATCATAACTCAATCCACGCCCATGCACCAACGCCGTCGAAGGCACCGTCAAGTACTCCACCATGCCGCCATCCACATGCACGCCCGCGACTCGCAGCGCGGCGCAGCAGTTCGGTTTGCCGGCGCGGCAGGCAATACAGGTGCCGTCGGCATAATAAGGGATGATGGTAACAGCTTCACCGGGCTGAAAGCCGGGCGCCCGATCGAGGTCGACGATGTCGCCCGCGAGTTCATGACCCAGGATCCGCGGATAGTCGAAAAAAGGCTGCGTTCCCTCGAAAGCATGCAAGTCCGTTCCGCAAATGCCAATGCGCTTCACCTTTATGACCGCATGACCGGGTCGCGCCAACGGGACGTCGGCTTCGCGATAAGCGAATTCTTTGGGTTGTATGCAAACGAGCGTTTTCATCTTCAAGTTTTACTGCTGAACTTCGGCCCGGACCACCGGTGCGGCCAGGTTCCCCTCTCAGGCATTGGCCAGCGCCCGGTCGAGATGGACGTAGCCGCCATCGACATGGATGAGCTGACCCGTGGTATGGCTGGAGCACCGCGAAAGCAGAAAAGCCGTCATATTGGCTATTTCTTCGGATGTCGTCATCCTGTTCTCCAATGGGATCTTCTTGACGATCGTCTCGAGCGTACCCTTCGGGTCGGGCAGGGTCTGCACCCATTTTTCATATAGCGGGGTCCAGCATTCGGCAACGACGATGGCGTTTACACGGATGCCATACTTGAGCAACTCGACCGCCCATTCCCGGGTAAGGGCGTTCCGCCCGCCATTGGCCGCAGCATAAGCCGAGGTGTTGCCCTGTCCGGTCTCCGCGGTCTTGGAAGAAATATTCACGATAGCCCCCTTGGACGCGATCAACGCCGGCAGCGCATGATGCGCCAGCAAATAATAATGAACAAGGTTCTTATGTAACGACGCCATAAAAGCATTGTAACTACCTGCTTCGAGCCCTACCCCATCGTTGACACCGGCGTTGTTGACCAGGCCGTCGATCCGGCCGCAGGTTTGTAAGACGATCTTTATCGCTTCCTCACAGGCTTGCGGCTCCGTGAGCTCGGCGATGGTCTGAAAGCCTTTTCCACCCGCATCGACAACGGCCCGCAAGGTCGCCATGTTGTCCGCTTCATTTCGCCCGACAATGAAAGGGATCGCACCTTCCGCCGCCAGCACTTTTACAATACCTTCGCCGATGCCTTTGGCACCACCGCTGACGACGATCACTTTATCGTTTAATTCCAGGTTCATAATTTATAGAAATTAATAGCATTCCCACCAAAAAAAGCCGCTTGCTCATCCGCCGAAAAACCCGAAAAATAATCACGCACGATCTCCAGCACCTGCCGATACGACGCGGCGACAAGACAAACCGGCCAATCGGAGCCGAACATCACCCGGCCAATACCAAAAGCATCCACGATCGTGTCCAGGTAAACCTTGAAGTGTTCTGGCTTCCAATTCGCCCAGTCCGCCTCTGTCACCATCCCCGAGATTTTACAATACAAATTCTTATTCGCCGCCACCGCCCTGATGGCCGTCCGCCATTCCTCGGTGATGTACCGGTCCTTGATATGCGGTTTGGCGATATGGTCGAGCACAAAAGGCTGGTCAGGGAACGCCGCGACGAAATCCCGTGTATAACCCAGCTGATCGGGATAAATGAGGATGTCAAAAGTGTAGCCAAAGCCGGCCAGCAGGCCGATACCCTGCTTGAAGCTGGGCTTAAGCATGAGCGCCCGGTCTTGCTCACCCTGCAAAATATGACGGAATCCCTTGAGCTTCGCATGACGGGAACACCGCGCCAGCCGTTGCCCGACATCGGGATGACGCAGGTCGATCCACCCTACCACTCCTTTTATAAAATCATTCGCATCCGCCAGTTCCAGGAGAAATTGATTCTCATCCTCCGACTGATCCACTTGCACCAGCACGCAACCGTCGATCCGGGCCTCCTCCAACACCGGCTGCAGATCACCCGGGAGGAAATCCTTTTGGATGACCTTCATCTCCGGCGTGATCCAGGCATGTTGCGTCGGATCATATTTCCAGAAATGCTGATGTGCGTCTATCCTAAGCATGGCTATACGCTTTTACTCGTTGGCGCGAACTACCCAGGTGATCGACCCCCAATTCCACCACATCTCCCGGTTGAAGATAGACATTCGGCTTCATACCCAGCCCGACACCAGCGGGCGTACCAGTGGAAATGACATCACCGGGCAGCAGCGTCATAAATCTACTGGTGTAGGCGATCAGGAAAGGGATATTGAAGATAAAATTGGCAGTCGTGCCATCCTGCATCTTTTTGCCATTGACGATTAGCCATAGCCGTAAGTTGTGGACATCCCCGACCTCGTCCGGCGTTGCCAGCCAGGGACCCAGCGGAGCAAACGTATCGCAGCCCTTACCCTTGTCCCAGGTGCCGCTGCGTTCGATCTGGAACTCGCGTTCGGATACATCGTTGTGCAACACATACCCGGCCACATAGTCTAGCGCATCCTTTTCTTCCACATAACTGGCTTTTTTGCCTATCACGAAGGCCAGCTCCACTTCCCAGTCCGTTTTTTTGCTGTCGCGGGGAATGATGATGTCGTCATTGGGGCCAATGAGCGCCGTCGTCGATTTCATGAAGATGACCGGTTCGGGCGGTGGCGTAGCGTTCGTCTCCTTCGCATGGTCCACGTAGTTAAGGCCGATACAGACGATCTTCGAAGGCCTGGCAACCGGCGAACCGAGCCGAACGCCCTCCGGCAAAAGTGGCAGCTTCGCACCGGCCACAAAATCCTTGAGCCTCTCCAGTCCGCCGCTCCCGAAGAACTCCTCATTGTAATCTTCCCCAAAAGCAGACGTGTCAAAGAATTTGCCATCCAATGCTATACCTGTTTTTTCCTTGCCCAACGAACCGTGTCTTATGAGTAACATACGATCAATTATTTAGTCTTGTAAATCCGCCGTCGATAGGGTAGTCGGAGCCGGTGATAAAAGCGGCTTCGTCGCTGCAGAGATAGAGCACGAGTGCCGCAATTTCTTCCGGTTTGGCCATGCGGCCGATAGGCTGGGTCTGCGATAGCTTTTCGAACATCTCCTGCTCTTTGCCCGGGTAATTTTTCTGCAGGAACCCATCCACGAACGGGGTATGGACGCGCGCCGGTGAGATGCAATTGCAGCGGATCTTGTCTTTCAGATAGTCTTTAGCCACAGAAAGCGTCATCGAATAGACCGCCCCCTTCGTCATACTGTACGCAAATCTGTCCGGAATGCCAATAGTGGCCGCTATAGAGCAGATATTGATGATGACACCGCCGCCCCCTTTCTTCATCGCCGGAATCCCCGTATGCAAACAATTATAAACCCCCTTGACATTCACTTTATAGAGCCGGTCCATATCCGCTTCCATCGTCGACTCGGCGGTACCGATATGTGAGACGCCTGCACTGTTGACGAGGATGTCGAGCTTCGGCAGGCTCTCGAAAAGCGCTTTGGTCTGCGCCTGGTCGGACACATCGGCAACTTTGGCAAAAAGCGCTCCTACGCCTCCAATGCTCGCCACCCCGCCCACACCGGCCACAGCGCCGCCACTCCCGCCGGCAATCCCGCCTGCGGCACCAACGCCGGTAGCGGCCTGCCCGGCCAGCTCCACCGTCTCAACCGCCTGCGCTTCATTAATATCGGCCACGTACACCGTCGCGCCCTGTTGGGCAAGCATGAGGGCCACGGCCCGGCCGATGCCGCTGCCGCCGCCCGTTACTACCGCATACTTATCTTTTAGACTAAACATCATTTTTTTGTTTTGTTGCAGTTAGTGAATATATCTGTTCCATTAGTCGCCACTTCTCGCCCGGCTTTCCACCCGGGATGGCCAATTGGTATTTCCACATCAGGCCTTCCCATTCCTGCACATTGGGATTCCCCGCATCCAACGCGGCCTTCCGCTCAAAACTGAAGTCCTCCGAAGTCTCCATGATCATAAAAAGGCGGTTTCCCAACCGGTAAAGGTCCATTTCCGTGATCCCGCCATCGCGGATGCTTTGCTTGATGCCAGGCCAGCCGTCGCGGTGCCATTGCTCGTATTCGGCGATCAATTGGGGATCATCATGAAGATCGAGGGCTAAACAATATCTCATAGGGCAAAAGCGGCTTTAGGTTGTTTGATCTTATGACCCTGAAGGCCAAAATACAAGATGAATGCAAAACAGATCACGGGCATCACGTACGCCAGCTGAATGCTGCCGGTCCTGTCCGAGATAAGCCCCATCATCAACGGCGTAAAGGCCCCGCCGATGATCGCCATCACCAGAAAAGAAGAAGCCATCTTGGTCTCTTCTCCGAGGTCTTTGATACCCAGCGCAAAGATCGTAGGGAACATGATGGACATAAAGAAAGGCGTAAGCATCAGGGTATATACGGCAATGCGGCCATGGGTCAGCAGCGCGATCAACACCAAACCGATGTTGATGATGGCGTAAGCGCTTAGCAGCCGGGTCGGCTTTATGTACCGCATGAAGTACGTGCCAAGGAAACGCCCACCCATGAACCCAACCATGGCGATCGTCTGAAGGTTACCCGCCTCTATCTCCGGAATATTGGCGGTGTATCGCGCGAACCTGATAAAGAACGAGAGTATCCCTGCCTGTGCACCGACATAAAAGAATTCGCCGATCGCCGCCCAGCGGACATGAGAAATGCGAAAGACACTCAACGAAAACTTCGTCGCAATATGTCCTTCACCGGTGCTTTCCGTTACTTCAGGCAATTTCGTAAAAGAAAAAATAATAGCCAGCAAGATCAACACGACCGCGATCACCAGATAGGGCGGCTTAAGCGAACTCGCCTCCTGATGCAGATAAGCCTCCAGTTGTCCCTTCGCAGCCATGGCATTGAGTTCAGCCTGGCTATGCTCGATACCCGACAAGATGATGTGCGTGCCGACAAAAGGTGCCGCGACAGCGCCAAGGCCGTTAAAGGATTGTGCGAAATTGAGCCGCTGTTCAGACGTATCGGGGGAGCCGAGGATCGTGGCGTAGGGGTTGGCCATCGTCTCGAGGAACGCCGCGCCGCTCGCCGCAATAAACAGCGCCAGCAGGAACAGCACGTAGCTTCGGTTATCCGCGGCGGGCAGGAAGATCAGCGCCCCTACAGCATACAAACAGAGACCCAAAAGAATGCCCTTTTTGTAACCAAACTTATGCGAAAACAAGCCCGCCGGGATCGCAATGGCGAAATAGGCCAGATAAACCGCCAGATCTATGAACGACGATTGAGTATCGGTTAAATGACAAACCTTCTTTAAATGCGGGATCAAAATGCCATTGATATTATGCAGGAAAGCCCACATGAAAAAGAGCGTACAGACCAAAACGAACGGAACAAGATATTTGTTTTTTGACATTTGGCAGGCTTTAACCGGTTTAGCGGACAATCAAAGAAAAGGCATTTAGGCCGGTAAAAAACGGTCCTCGTTATCAGACTATTAAGTTATTTTAACATTAATAGTTAAAAATAGCTGATTTTAAGGAATATTAATGCACCCCTCCAGCATCGCCCGCGAGGTGCGTGCGCTCTCCCAACATCGCCCGAAGGCGTTCGCTCTCCCACCATCGCCCGCAAGGGCATGCGCGATCGCAAAGCAGAATTTCAAAGAAAGCCCAACTCCAGCTTCGCTTCTTCGGACATATTCTCCCTGCTCCACGGCGGATCGAAGGTAAGCTGGACATGGCAGTCGAGCACCCCGGGCAGCGCCTCTACCTTTTCCTGCACATCGCGCACAATATCACCGGCCACGGGACAGGCCGGCGCCGTGAGCGTCATCAAAATCTTTACATCCCCCTTGTCGCCGATCTTGATCTCATACACAAGCCCAAGATCATAAATATTTACGGGTATCTCCGGGTCAAATACAGTGCGGAGCGCCGCTTCGATATCATCGCGAAGGGTAGAAAGTTGTTCACTCATGATTGAATCGATTTAGCCTGATAGGCCAGGGCGTACAATTTGATCTGTTTGATCATCGAAAGCAGACCATTGGACCGCGTCGGCGACAGATGACTGCTGAGACCAATAGCATCTACAAAATAGAGATTGGCGTCGACAATATCCTTTGGCGTCTGTCCACTTAGGACTTTGATGACCAGGCTGACCAGCCCTTTGGTGATGACCGCGTCGCTGTCTGCAGTGAAAAACAACTTCCCATCGCGGATAACTGCGTGCATCCATACCCGTGACTGGCAGCCTTTGATGAGGTTCTCTTCTTTTTTGTATTGTTCGTCGATCATCGGCAGCTCCTTTCCAAGCTGGATAATATATTCGTATTTATCCATCCAGTCCCCGAAAAACGCAAAATCGGCAATGATCTCGTCCTGTATCTCCTGGATAGTCATGACAGCAAGGAGGCGGCTTTGCGGATGCCGGCCGCAAGCCGGTCAATATCGACGCGGTTATTGTAGATCGCGAGCGACGCGCGTACCGTTCCCGGTATACGGTAGCGGTCCATCACCGGTTGTGCGCAGTGGTGACCGGTACGAACGGCGATACCCTGCTTATCCAGGATCTCCCCGAGATCAAAAGGATGGATGTCACCCACCAAGAAAGAGATCACACCCGCCCTATGGCCGGCGTCCGCCTTCCCGATCAACCGCAGACCGGCAATCTCTCCGAGTGCCTCCAATGCATAGCGCATGAGCTCCAGCTCTGCCTGGTGGATATTGCGCAGTCCAAGCCCAAGCACATAGTCGATAGCCGCGGCAAGACCGATGGCCCCGGCCATATCGGGTGTACCCGCCTCGAATTTATAGGGAAGATCGTTGTACACGGTCTTTTCGAAAGTGACGGTCTTTATCATTTCACCGCCGCCCTGATAAGGGGGCAGTTGGTTCAACCATTCCTCCTTCCCATACAGCACGCCAATACCGGTAGGACCATACAGTTTATGACTGGAAAAGGCCAAAAAATCAACACCGAGTTGCTGCACATCGACCTCCATATGCTGGACCGCCTGTGCAGCATCCAGGAAGACGGGTATGCCGCGTTCATGGGCGGCCGCTACGATCGCCGCCACGGGGTTCACACCCCCCAGTGCATTAGACACATAATTGAATGAAACCAGTTTTACGCCCTCAAGCAGCCGCGGCAGATCCGCAAGCACCAGCTCCCCCTCCTCGTCAACAGGGATGACCTTAAGCGTCGCACCCCTCTCTTCACAGACCATCTGCCAGGGCACGATATTGGAATGATGCTCGACAGCGGAGATCAACACACTGTCGCCGGAGCCCAAAAATTTCTTCCCGAAGCAAGTCGCCACCAGATTGACAGCTTCCGTTGTACCGCGGGTAAAAATGATCTCGTGGTTGTGACGGGCATTGATAAAATCGGCGATCTTCTGACGCGAAGCTTCATAAGCTTCGGTAGCCTGCTGGCTGAGGTAGTGGACCCCGCGATGAACATTGCTGTTCAGCGTGTGATAATAGTCGTCCATGGCCCGTAGGACGCTCTCCGGTTTCTGGGTGGTAGCGGCGTTATCGAGGTAGACGAGCGGATGACCATAGACATGGGTGGAAAGGATAGGAAAGTCTTTTCTTATCTTTTCGATATTGAGTTGACCCGCTCCTATGTCTGTTATCGTTGTCATGCTGTTACGGGAATATGGTGGCTGATGAGCCGGTTGATGTGGGTCTCTACGGCATTCCATTTTATTTTTTCCGTGACGTCGAAAGCGAAGGCGGCGATCAGAAGTGCCCGGGCCGCGGCTTCGCCGATCCCACGTGCGCGCAGATAGAACAGCGCGTCTTCGCTGAACTGGCCCACGGTAGTGCCGTGGCTGCATTTCACGTCGTCGGCATAGATCTCGAGTTCGGGTTTGGAATCGATGGTCGCTTTTTTGCCGATAACGAGATTGTTGTTCTGCTGGAAAGCGTTCGTTTTCTGCGCGTCCTGGTGAACGAAGACCTTACCATTGAAGACGCCGGTGGATTGTTCGAGCAGCACACCCTTGTAGAGTTCGTTGCTGAAACAGGATGGTTGCTGGTGGTCGACGAGCGTATGGTTATCGATCAGTTGCTGCCCGGCAGCGAGATAAAGACCGTACAGGTGTGTTTCCGTATGGTCTTCTTCCAGTTTTGCCTGCAGGTCGTTGCGGACCAGGTCGGCGCCGGGCAGGGTGAACGTATAATTGTTGTAGAGACTTTGCTTTTTCTGCCTGACCGTGGTGTGGTTGACGATCCGGGCGCCGGCGGCGGCGGTCTGGATAAGCGTATGGTTCAATTTGGCATCACCATGCAGGTGAACCTCCGTTAAGCTATTGATCCCAGATACTGGCATCGGTGACAGCGGAAACGACCGACTCGATGATGTTCAGTTCGCCTCGTTCGCCGACAAGCCAAAAATGACGGGGTTGGACCATCAGGTTATGACCGGCCGTAAAGGCATGGATGATGTGCAAAGGCTTTTCGATCAGGGTCCCGGGCTTTAGCCGGATAAAAAGCCCGTCCGAGAAAAGCGCGGTATTGAGCGCCGCAAAATACCGATCCCTGCCCGCCTCGCTCCGTTCGAACAATCCCGAAAGATTGACATTCTGCCTGGCTTCAGCCACTGGCAACAGCTCCAGACCCAAAGGCAGAGACATTTCGCCGGCACTCATAGACAGGTCGCCAGCACTCATAGACAGGTCGCCAGCACTCATAGACAAGTCGCCGGCACTCATAGACAGGTCGCCAGCACTCACAGACAAGTCGCCGGCACTCTTTACTGGATCGCCCAAACGCTTATCCCATACCCCGTTGACCAGCACGATCGTATAACAATCCAGCTCGGGAATGACCGCCGTCGCCACCAGTTCGGTGGAAGCGGGCGCCGCAGCCACGCCAAGCGCATATTCCTCTCTCAAAAAGCGGTTGACGTTTGTATACTTCCAGTCTTCGCTCTTGATAGTAGGAAAACCCGATTCGCGGAATCGTTCAAATGCCTGGCGACGCGCCTTGCGAAGCCCGCTGCTCTCATTGCTTGACACTTTATCGGTCAGACGATCGAAGCCGTTGACGACTTCTTCGTATAACGGTATATCCTGTTGCGATGTCATGTTGATTAAATTGTAGTGGCCACCCTTTCCCTGGACTCTTCCTTCAGCCAGTCATACCCTTTTTCTTCGAGTTCCAAAGCCAGTTCTTTTGTACCGGACTTTACGATGCGGCCATTATAGAGTACGTGTACGAAGTCGGGAACGATGTATTCCAGCAATCGCTGGTAATGCGTAATGATGATAAAGGCATTGTTCGCGGAACGCAATTTATTGACCCCCTGGGATACGATCCGGAGGGCATCGATGTCCAGGCCGGAATCCGTCTCGTCCAAAATAGACAGGGACGGCTCGAGCATAGCGAGCTGGAAGATCTCGTTGCGTTTTTTCTCACCGCCGGAAAAACCCTCGTTAAGGGAGCGGTTGACCAATGCGGCATCGAATTCGACCAGCTTTTGTTTTTCGCGCGACATCCGCAGGAACTCCTTGGCGTCGAGGGGCGGCAGTCCACGGTAGGTTCTTATTTCTGAAAGCGCCGTCTTGAGGAAATTGATATTGGAGACACCTGGGATCTCGATCGGATATTGAAATGCCAGGAACAATCCTTCTCTTGCCCTCGTCTCGGGCTCCATATCCAGCAGGTCCTTGCCATGGAAGGACACCTCACCGGCGGTGACATGATAATTTTCTTTCCCAGCCAGCACGGAGGCAAGGGAACTCTTACCCGAGCCGTTCGGGCCCATGATAGCGTGTATTTCGCCGGCGTTTACGGTTAGATTGATGCCCTTCAATATTTGTTTGTCTTCGACCTCGGCGAGTAAATTTTTTATGCTCAGCATTTATAGTTGTTTTCGACCGACCCGTGGTCCGTCTTGGTTTAGCCAACGCTTCCTTCAAGCGTAATAGATAATAATTTCTGCGCTTCGACGGCGAATTCCATCGGAAGCTGATTGAGCACTTCGCGGGCATACCCATTGATGATCAGCGCTACGGCCTTCTCCGAATCGATACCCCGTTGATTGAGGTAAAAGATCTGGTCTTCGCCGATCTTGGAGGTGGTTGCTTCGTGTTCTACCGTGGCAGTATTGTTCCTGGACTCGATATAGGGGAAGGTGTGGGCGCCGCACCGATCGCCGATGAGCAGCGAATCGCATTGGGTGAAGTTACGGGCTGCGTCCGCCCTCGAGCCGATCTGGACAAGACCGCGGTAGCTATTCTGACCCTGGCCGGCCGAGATACCCTTGGAGATGATCCGGCTGCGGGTGTTGCGGCCGATATGGTGCATCTTGGTGCCGGTATCGGCTATTTGCTTGTTGCGGGTAACCGCAACCGAGTAAAACTCCCCCGTGGAATTGTCGCCTTGCAGGATCACGCTAGGGTATTTCCAGGTGATGGCGGAGCCGGTCTCTACCTGGGTCCACGATATCTTTGCGTTGTCGCCTTTGCAGATACCGCGTTTGGTGACAAAATTGAAGATGCCGCCTTTGCCGTCCTTGTCCCCGGGATACCAGTTCTGAACGGTGGAGTACTTGATCTCTGCATTTTCCAGGGCGATGAGTTCGACGACCGCAGCGTGGAGCTGGTTCTCGTCACGCATAGGAGCGGTACAACCTTCCAGGTAACTGACATAGCTGCCTTCATCGGCGATGATCAGCGTGCGCTCGAATTGGCCGGTATTTTCCGTGTTGATCCTGAAATAGGTGGACAATTCCATCGGGCAGCGGACGCCTTTCGGTATATAGACGAATGACCCGTCGGAAAATACGGCGGCATTCAGGGCAGCAAAAATATTGTCCGAATGCGGAACGACGGAGCCTACGTATTTTTTAACGAGTTCCGGGTGTTCCTGCACCGCTTCGCCAAAGGAGCAAAAGATGATGCCCAATTCCTTAAGCTTGCCCTTATAGGTGGTGGCGATGGAGATGCTATCGAAAACAGCGTCTACGGCTACTCCCGCCAGGTGCTTTTGTTCATTTAAAGGGATCCCCAATTTGGCAAACGTGGCCAGCAGCTCAGGGTCGACTTCGTCAAGACTGTTGTATTTCTTTTTGTTGCGGGGGGCGGCGTAGTAAGAGAGCTTTTGGAAATCGATGCTGGGAAGCTTGAAATTTTGCCATTCCGGAAGTTTCTGTTTCTTGAACGACTGATACCCTTTCAACCGCCACTCCAGCAGCCATTCCGGCTCCTTCTTTTTTTCGGAGATATAGCGGATGGTGTCCTCATTCAGGCCTGCCGGCAGGATATCCATTTCGATATCCGTGACGAACCCGAATTCGTACTCCTTATTGGCTATGTTGTCAATTATTTCGTTGTCGTTTCCCATATTTCTCGCCATTATGTCTTAAACTATGTCTTAAACCTTTGGCCTGCAAGATACTTCAATGACTGCGCTTTTCCCGTATAGGCTGCTTATACCGCAAAACTTTCCCCGCAACTGCAAGTGCGGGAAGCGTTGGGATTATTGAATGTCAGTCCCTTACCATTCAATCCACCTGAATAATCAAGCTCAGTACCATAGAGATAGAGCAGGCTCTTCATGTCTACGACGACTTTGACACCTTTGTCCTCGAACACCTGGTCGCCCTCCTTTTCGATCGTATCGAAGTCCAGCTTATACTCCAGACCGGAACAACCGCCGCTCTTGACACCCACACGCACAAACGCGCCCGGCCCTGCCTGGTGATCGGAAAGCAACTTGCTGATGTATTCTTTTGCGTTGTTTGAAACTGTGATCATACTATCGTTTTATATACAACAATAAAGGAACGGAAGTGTTACTGGCTCCATTTTCGAAATCCGAAAATCCTTCAACAGGTCCAAAAAAAATTTCCCATCTATGGATTTTCACTCACAATTGGTACCCCTTGTCAAACCTCCTAGCCCTCGGTCCGCCTCAATCGCAATTTTCGCTGCGCTCGATTATGGCCGTTTGGCTGCGGTCGTTTCTGTCCTCCAAACCCTCGGTCCGCCTCAATCGCAATCTTCGCTGCGCTCGATTATGGCCGTTTTCCTGCGGTCGTTCTGTCCTCCAAACCCTCGCTCCGCCTCAATCGCAATCTTCGCTGCGCTCGATTAGGGCCGTTGGCCTGCGGTCGTTCTGTCCTCCAAACCTTCGCTCCGCCACAATCGCAATTTTCGCTGCGCTAGATTGTGGCCGTTTGGCTGCGGTCGTTTCTGTCCTCCAAACCCTCGGTCCGCCTCAATCGCAATCTTCGCTGCGCTCGACCATGGCGATCCTACAACACCCGATTGGCCTTCTTCAGCCGACCCCTTCCAACCGCAAAATTCCGACAAATACGCGGGAATTCCTACTTTTCACGCCCCTAACATCGGCAAATGCGTTATTTTTGCGGCAGTGAAAACCTTAATAATTTCTTAGCAATATGGCAGATATCTTTGAAAAATTAGTCAAACACAACGGGCCAATTGGTCAACACAGAGAACGTGCCCACGGTTATTTTGCCTTTCCGAAGTTGGAAGGGGAGATCGGCAGCAGAATGATCTTTCGTGGTAAAGAGAAAATAGTTTGGAGTCTCAACAATTATCTTGGTCTTGCTAATCATAAGGAGATCAGAATAGTAGATGCGGAAGCCGCCGCACGATTTGGCATGGCGGCGCCCATGGGCGCACGTATGATGAGTGGCAATAGCAATTACCACGAACAGCTGGAAAAAGAACTGGCCGAATTCGAAGGGAAAGAAGACGCGACCTTGTTTAACTATGGTTATCAGGGTATTATGAGCGCTATCGACGCCATATGTAGCCGGCATGACGTGATCGTATACGATGCCGAAAGCCATGCCTGCATTATCGACGGGTTGCGGCTGCACCCCGGCCATCGTTATGTTTTCAAGCACAATGACATCGAGGACTGCGAAAAGCAGTTACAGCGCGCTACGGCGCTTATCGAGAAGCAGGGCACAGGTGGAATCCTTCTCATCACCGAGGGTGTCTTTGGTATGGCCGGAGACCAGGGTAAGCTGAAGGAGATCGCGGCCCTGAAGGATACCTATGAGTTCCGCTTATTGGTGGACGACGCCCATGGCTTTGGTACCCTGGGAAAGACAGGCGCCGGGGCGGGCGAGGAACAAGGTGTTCAGGACAAGATCGATTTGTATTTCTCGACTTTTGCAAAATCGATGGCCTCTATCGGCGCTTTTATGGCCGGGGACAGGGCCGTCGTTGACTATATCCGTTACAACACCAGGTCACAGATCTTCGCCAAGAGCCTGCCGATGCCCATCACGGTCGGCAACCTGAAGCGCCTTGAAATGCTGCGGACAATGCCCGAAATGCGCAAAAAACTCTGGGAGGTGGTGAATAAACTGCAAAAAGGGCTGAAGGACCGTGGTTTCGACATCGGCAAGACGAATTCTCCAGTGACACCGGTGTACATGAAGGGAGATGTACCCGAGGCAACGGCGATGGTAATGGACCTTAGGGAAAATCATCATATCTTCTGCTCCATCGTCGTATACCCGGTGATACCCAAAGGACATATTATCTATCGCCTTGTGCCTACTGCCGTGCATACAGATGAAGATATCGAACGCACGCTGGCTGCATTTAGTGTCACCAAGAAAAGACTGGACGCCGGCGACTACAAGGTCCAGGCGATCCCCGACATGGCCGAAGCCTCCTAAATGTAAACACCTACATAACAGACCCCACCCTAATGGTGGGGTTCGTCTTTTTAATCCAAAACATAAAAGCCCGCCAGATCGGCCTGACGCTAGACAATATCATAAAACGAAATCCCGCCAAATACGCGCAGCGCATGCCCGAAGAGCCATCATAAAACAAAAGCCCTGCCAAATGCGCTCGGCGCATGCCGAAGGGCCATCATAAGACAAAAACCCCGCCCAGACCGGCCTCAGGCCGCTCAATATCAAAAGACAAAAGCCTCGCCCAGACCAGCCAGATGCCGGTCAACCTCAAAAGACAAAAGCCTGGCCAAATGCGCGCAGCGCATGCCGGAAGGGCCGTCAAAAGACAAAAGCCTTGCCCAGACCAGCCGGATGCCGGTCAACCTCAAAAGACAAAAGCCCCGCTTTTGGCGGGGCTGCACTAATCAAATACCATTAACCATTAAACCTTATCCTATGAAAAAACAAAGGTAATATGTTCGCATTGAAAGAGAAGGCGTAAGGTTAAATATTTTTATTTGCCGGAAATTAAATTGATTTGGGTCAATTTGAACAAATACAAATAATCCTTTAGGATTAACGTGCAGTCCTGACAGAGCTAAAACGTTATAGTCAGCCACCAGCGTGTCAGCGCCCGGGACGCCGGACTAACGCAAAACTGCGACAATATTGCGCCAAGCATAAAATTGCAGCGGTCCTCCGCTCAAAGTAGCGGAGCTGCAGCGGCCGCCAAAATCGCCCCAACGTACACTAAAATTGCCCGAGCGTACGCCCGAACTCGAGCGGCAGGCACGCTTTAAAACAGCGACATCGCCAAGGGAAGCCCTCACCAGCTCCCGCGGAAACTTTTCTGGTATTCATCGAAGGATTTGCCCCGATAGGCGCCTTCCCCGAAATATTTCACCAGCATTTCAATTTCCTTCGGCTCCATATACCCAGGGATAGCCTGTGGTTCGTAACCCGGCACGATGATGATGGTGGTCGGAAACTCTAGGCGGCCGTGAGCAAGGTAGACGGCGAACATATTACACCGATATTGCGGGTCGAAAGCATAATGCTTGCCCTGCCAATTGACAGTACTATGGGTTTCGGCGTCCAGTTTTACGGCGTAGAACTTATCGGTGAGGTATTGAGCGACCTGCTTATTTGAATAGGTCTTCCGGTCCATTTGCTTGCACCAGCCGCACCAGGTGGTATAGAGATCGATGAGCACGGGCTTTGGCTCCTGTTGGAGTTTGGCCGCGGCTTCGTCAAGACTAAGCCAGGAAATGGCGGCCGCAGCTTCTTCGTCGGTCCTTGCCGCCAGGGGCCTGCTCGTCGACGCCAACGACCAAATCACTCCCTCGGAGCAGCGAATCATTCCCGCCAAGGGCCGGCTCGTCGACACCAGGGACCGGATCACTCCCGCCAAGGGCCTGCTCTTCGACGCAAACGACCGGGTCACTCCCTCGGAGCAGCGAATCGTTCCCGGCAAGGGCCGGCTCGTCGACACCAGGGACCGGGTCACTCCCGACATGGGCCGGCTCGTCGCCGCCAAAGGCCGGATCACCCCCATGGGAACCCGGGCCGCCACTACCATCCGCGATTCGCAAGCACCCACCGGCAGGGGCTTGCGCCCGCTCACGAGCAGCACCAAAAGACCGGCAACAACCGCAGCTCCGAATAAAACAGGACATCTAGACCTTTCCATATACATTTGTTGGTACAAAATAACGATTTATCATGCGCAAAATTGTCGTTGCCGTGACCGGCGCGAGCGGTTCCATCTATGCCCGGCTACTATTGGATAAATTGGCGCTTATCCGTGCGCAATGGGCCGCAGTCGCCATAGTAATGACAGAAAATGCCAAGGAAGTGTGGCGCACGGAACTGGGCGACGACGCCTACACCGGCTATGACCTTCCCTTCTTTTCACAGCAGGATTTCCGGGCACCCTTCGCCTCGGGCAGCGGCCGGTACGATACCATGATCGTCATCCCCTGTTCCATGGGAACGCTCGGACGGATCGCTACGGGGGTTTCGTCCGATTTGATCACCCGGGCCGCGGATGTGGTCCTCAAAGAAAGAAGGAGGTTAATCTGCGTCGTCCGGGATACACCCTATAACCTGGTGCATATCCGCAACATGGAAACAGTGACGCTTGCCGGCGGGATCATTTGTCCTGCTACCCCGTCCTTCTATAGCCTGCCGACCACCATCGAAGAAGTGGCCGCCACAGTCGTGGACCGCGTGATAGACCTTGCCGGGCTGCAAATAGACAGTTATCGCTGGGGCGGCTAGCCCTAACGCGGCAGTCGCACAACAGAACGAGGGCCGGCATCCGACATTTAATTCCTTAGATC
The DNA here is from genome assembly GCA_965214315.1 of Puia sp. Taxonomy (GTDB): domain Bacteria; phylum Bacteroidota; class Bacteroidia; order Chitinophagales; family Chitinophagaceae; genus Puia. The sequence continues at coordinate 147,080 of CBDCBP010000010.1, forward strand.
CACTTCTTCGGCACCAGGATGCCTGGACTTATTGTAAGCCAGCTGTTCATCCGTAAGCGGCGCATTGCCGTTCAACTTGGTGATATCCAGGGAATATTTATTCCCGCTTTTGTCGAACCAGCGGACGCTCACAAGGGTATGCGCGGCCTTGTCCACATAGAGCAGGGCCTTGAAGAAAGTTTTCGTTTTGTCGGTCGGCGTGAGCTCGACCTCCTGCACCAGGCGTCCACCCATCTGGCTCTCGCCATTTAGCTTGTAGAGGAAATCCTTATCGTAGAAATCCGTGAAGAATTTTTCCGGGCTCAGGGTCTGGTTGGCAGGATCGGACTTGGAAATAGTGGTCTCATTGGACGATTTGTCGTAGGTCCACACATCTTTGCCATCGCAGTAAATATCCTGGCCGCTCGGAATATTGATATGGTATTTGGCTCCCTTCACGTAGATCGTGCCGGCCTTGCTGCCTTGGAGAGTGCCTTTGGAGTCCTGTACTTTAAGGGTGAAGCTGGACTGCACCGCCGTATAGGACTTCAATTTTGCGCTGAGACCATCGAGTACTTTTTTCGCATCGGGGTCATTCTTGCCGAGGCTGTTGTTCTGGGCGCTGACGGCCAAACCGCAAAGCGCCAGGACTATGGGGAAGAAGATCGATTTTGTGTTCACATTGACAAGTTTAATGGGACGGAATAATGCGCTCCGTTCCGCAAATATACTACGGATTAAGGTATTGGTCGAGCTCCATATCGGTTTTTATTAGGACATCCCGGGGTTTACTTCCCATGCCCGGCCCCACCACACCCGCAGCTTCCAGCTGATCCATCAATCGCCCTGCACGATTGTACCCAAGTTTCATCTTACGCTGGATGAGCGAAGTAGAGCCCAGCTGGTTCATGACGATCAGCCGTGCGGCCTCCTCGAATAGGGGATCGCGGTCCGCCAGATCGAACTCTTTGCCCTCCATCTCCTTTTCGTCCACGTACTCCGGCAATTTATATGCCTCGGGATAACCCCTTTGCTTACCAATGAACGAGGTGATCTCTTCTACTTCCGGGGTATCTACAAAGGCGCACTGCAACCTGGTGATCTCACCGTTATACGAGATAAGCATATCCCCTTTACCGATCAGCTGGTCGGCGCCGCCCGCGTCGAGTATGGTCCGCGAATCGATCTTGGACGAGACCTTGAACCCGATCCGGGCCGGGAAATTGGCCTTGATCGTACCGGTGATGATATTGACCGAAGGCCGCTGTGTAGCAATGATGAGGTGGATACCCACGGCGCGCGCCAATTGCGCCAACCTGGCTATAGGCATTTCGACTTCCTTGCCGGCCGTCATGATCAGATCGGCGAACTCGTCGACCACCAGGACGATAAACGGCAGGTATTGGTGCCCCTTTTGAGGATTCAGCCGCCGCTTTATGAATTTGTCGTTGTATTCCTTGATGTTACGGGCATTGGCCTCTTTTAACAGGTCATAGCGGTTGTCCATCTCGATGCACAAAGCGTTCAGCGTATGGATGACCTTTTTGGTATCGGTGATGATCGGCTCTTCCTCTCCCGGTAGTTTGGCCAGGAAATGCTTCTCGATCACCCGATAAATACTTAACTCCACTTTCTTCGGATCGACGAGCACCAATTTCAATTGCGAAGGATGTTTTTTATACAAGAGCGATACCAGTATAGCATTCAACCCAACGCTCTTTCCCTGACCCGTTGCACCAGCCATCAGCAGATGGGGCATGGCGGCCAGATCCACGATAAAGTTCTCGTTGTCGATCTTTTTGCCGATAGCGATAGGCAGGGCAAAAGTGGAATGCTGGAACTTATCTGACGCTAGCAGGGTGCGCATGCTCACCACCGTTTTCTTCACATTCGGAACCTCGATGCCGATCGTTCCCTTACCGGGAATGGGTGCGATGATGCGAATGCCGAGCGCGGCGAGGCTCAGGGCAATATCATCTTCCAGGTTCTTGATGCGGGAGATGCGTACACCCGGCGCGGGAACAATCTCGTACAGGGTGACCGTCGGGCCGACGGTGGCGCTTATTTTGGAGATCGAGATGTCGTAGTTCTTGAGCGTATTGATGATCTGATTTTTATTGGCTTCGAGTTCACCGGGGTCCTGTACGATCTTTTCACTCCCATGGGCTTCTAGCAGGTCGAGGCCGGGGTATTTGTAATCCCGGAGATCGAGGGTAGGCTCATAGTCCGGCATGTTCACCGGGATAAGCGATTCTTCCACGATCTCTTCCGGCGCCGGTTTTATTTCAAGCTCCAGCCCCGGCCTAGAGACGGGTGCGATGGGGGAAATGATCAGGGGCGGCGGAGGTTCTTCCGCGGGTTCTTCGTCAAAGTCCTCGCCGGAATCATCATCCACGACCGGGTGGTCGACGAGGAGAGGCGCCTCGTCATCAAAGGCTTCCGCCCGCTCGGTAACCGTAAATTCGATCGGCGCATCTTCTGCCACCGGCTGCGGCGCAAGGGCTACAACGCCATGCTCTTCTTTGAGGACATTGCCTTTGTTGCTGAAAGATTCGTCCACGAAGAGTTTCGCACCCTTTTTACCCTTGGCTTTTGGCTCAGGCTCTGTTTCCTCCACTTCCACCGGCTCGGGCGCAATGACCGCGGCCCGCTCTTTTATCGGCAGGGAAGGCATCTTGAATACGGGGTTGAAACGCCAGATGAACCACGCGAGCCCCGATACCAGCAGCAACGCAGCCGTACCGATCCAGCCAAGAATATGCGTCAGCCAGTCGCTGACCATATTCCCAACTGCCCCGCCCCAAGCGAAGCCGCTGCCATGCGTGATAAAGGAAAGCGCCACTGCAAAGAACAGCAGACCGGTGAGCACATAGCGGAGGTTGCGGGATATAGAAAATATCTTCCGGGCGAAGAGCAGGTTTACACCCACTATGAAAAAGAACGAACAGAACAGATAGGAGGCCAATCCGAATCCATTGAAAAAAAACTCATACGACACCAATGCACCCAGGTTTCCCAGCAGGTTGGCCGTCCTGATGCTGCGGGAGAACAGCATGGATGCCCCGCCGTGCAGCACCTTATCCTGGTCTTCCTGCCAGGTGAAGATGAAGGACGTGAACGCTATAAAGAGAAACACTGCCAGCAGCAAAAAAACAGCGCCGGTGATCTTGTGGGTACGTTCGTCTTTTACGAGTTCCTTGGCCGTGACCCGGGAATCCTTATCGGGTTTCAGTTTTTTGTCTGCTGCGGGTGCCTTACTCTTCCTGGACTTCGCGCTTTTTGCCATGGTCACAAAGATAATATTTGTTACGAACCGGGGTCCGCCCGGTTTGCTGAGACAATATTAAAATTATTTACTTTACCTTTAAAAAAACTCCTTGTGCGTGTTCCAAAATGGACCCCCGGTCCATTGGCCGAAGGCCAGACTTTAGCTGTTGGTCGCAGATGCCCTACTTTTCTTGGAGTGCAACTGCGGCGCATGTTGATGATCTTTTTGCTGGCAATGTCGGTTGATCTCCAGGCGCAAACCACCGCTTTCCCCCCTGCGGCCGACCTGGCCAATACCGGTCTTATCAATGACCTGTCGGCGAACACGGGGATTTACTTCTCTCCAAACAGACACATCGACGTCCGGCAGTTGCCCCTCCTGCCCTACAAAAAGGGCACGACGGAATACATGCATTTCATCCCTCCCGTCCTGGTCAACCGGAAGACCATCCTCAAATTCACCCTGTTGAACAGCAGCCCGGCCACCCAAAGCATCTATTTTTGTCCGGGTTTCCTGATAGATACTATCGCCATTTACCGGCAGACCGCCAGCGGTGTGGTAAAACTCCGGGACAGTCTGCCAAACGATCCTGACAGTCTTGGGTACCGGAAGATCACCCTCGCGCCGCACGATACCGCGACCTTCTTCGCGGCGTTGTCGTTTATCAAGGCGAGCTCGAATTCCCTCAACCCCTCGATCACGAGAGATACACTGATCAAAGATGGGATCATTCTCCAGCACAACAATAAGACGAATATCGATGTCATCACCAACCTTTTTTCGGGTATCATGCTGATGATGATCTTTTATGCAATAAGTGAATACCTGCAGAGCGGTAAGCCGGATTTCCTGTATTATATCGGTTATTCGGTCTGCATCAGCGTGCTCCTCTTCCTGAAAGCAACCCTGCACCAGGTAACCACACCTTTTAATTTTTTCTTCGAGAGTTTTCTGGACAATATCATTTTCTCGGGCGGGTATATCTGTTATATTATCTTTCACAGAAAGTTCCTCGAAACTAGCAAATACTACCGATCACTCGACCGCTACTTGTTTTGGGGCAGTATCGGTATCGGCGCGCTGACAGCCTCCTATATCTTCTTTTACTTTTATTCGCCGGACTTCCGCATCGCCAACAATTTGGAAATATCCACCAAACTCCTACTGCTCCTGATCTCCATTATTTTCATCCTGAAAGGGTTGCAATACCGGAACCGGCTCATGGTGTACATCGTGATGGGAAATATCTCGCTTTGCCTCCTCTCCATTGTGTCGCAGGTAATGATCTCCACGAACCTCAAATTCGTATCGGGCACCTCCGTGCTCAACCTGGCCCTGTTCTACTACGAGGCCGGCATCACCATCGAACTCTTGTTCTTTCTCTTTGCATTGACCTACAAAAATAAGTTGGAGATCATCCAGAGTACGCAGAAAGAGGAGAAGTTAAAACTCGAAGGCGAACGGAAGGAGATGGAGAAACAAGTGGCAGTGCTGGCGGCCAAGCAGGACGAACGCAACCGCATTTCGGTCGATATGCACGATGAGCTCGGCTCCGGCGTGACGGCCATCCGCCTGATGAGCGAGATCGTCAAAAGCAAGATGAAAGACGAAACCCTGCCGGAAATAGAAAAGATCTCCAATTCCGCCAATGAGCTGCTCACCAAGATGAATACGATCATCTGGACAATGACGAGCTCCAATGACACGATAGAGAATCTGGTAGCCTATCTCCGCAGTTATGCGGTCGAGTTTTTTGAGAATACGGCCATCGATTGCCATTTCACAATGCCCGCCACCCTGCCCCAGCGGGAGATCAGCGGCGAAAAACGCCGGAACATCTTTTTGTCGGTAAAGGAATCGCTGCACAATGTGGTCAAGCATTCGCAGAGTACCGTGGTGAAGATCAATATCGAGGTAGGTGAACGCCTCACCATCGAGATCCAGGATGACGGGGTGGGCATCAACCTGGAGAAACTACGGAAGTTCGGGAACGGGCTGAACAATATGAAGAAACGGATGGCGTCGATAGATGGGGAGTTCACGATCGAGAATTGGCGCGGTACCAGGACTACTTTCTATTTACAACTCTGACCTACCCTTCCTGCTTTTCTCTGATTCCAATATACAGGAAGATCCACCCCAAAATAAAAAAGATCCCGCCTATCGGCGTGACCATCCCGACAAGCGTGCGATGCGTACTCTCGGCAATAGCCAAAGCAGTAAGCGCATACAGCGACCCACAGAACAGGATGATACCCGTGATAAAGCAGTTGCCTGCCCAGATCAGCCATTTATTGTGGATCTTTTCGGACAGCAAGGCCGCCATGAAGAGGGCAAAGACATGATAGAACTGATACCGCACCCCCGTCTCGAAGATCGCCACGATATCGGGGCTGGTCATGGTCCGGAGCTTATGGGCGGCAAAGGCGCCCAGGATGACCGACAAGGCACCCAGCAATACTGCGACGGAGAGAAAGTTTCGGTTCATCGTGCGGGTAGTTTGGTTATAGTTCTTCTTTCATGCGGTCGGGCAGTTCATTTTGCAACAGGACCCTGATCAGCCCATCCAGATGGGCAGTCTCTTCCTCGACCGTGACGTCGGCCTGTTGGTAGTACATGCGCCGTTCGCTCAATTTGCGGATCACATAACGCCTAAGGTCGGCTTCTTCCACGTCCGAGATGAGCGGACGCGTCATTCTTTCCTTTTGAAGACGATGCGTCAGGGCATCGATCGAGGTGTTGAGCCAGATGACCTTTCCACTTTTTTTCATGAATTCGATGTTGTTGAAGAAACAGGGCGTGCCGCCGCCGCAGGACAGGATAAAGCTCTCCTGGTCGTGGGAGATCTCCTCCAGGGTATCCCGTTCCTGGTAGCGGAAATATTCCTCGCCCTGCCGCGCAAAGATCTCCGCCACCGACTGCTTTTCCTTTTCAACGATGACCGTATCAAGGTCGAAGAAAGGCAGCTGCAGTTTCGCGGAGAGCTGGCGGCCCCAGTGCGTTTTGCCCGAACCCATAAACCCTATCAGGAATATTTTCATTTAAACGCGTTTAATCCAGTAATATCCATTCCGGTGATTAGCAGATGGACATCGTGGGTGCCTTCGTACGTCAGCACGCTTTCGATGTTCATCATGTGCCGCATGATCGCATATTCGCCCGTGATCCCCGCGCCGCCAAGGATTTGCCTGGCTTCCCGGGCGATATTGGCGGCGATCTCGCAACCGTTCCGCTTGGCCATCGATACCTGGGCGGGGGTTGCTTTTTTCTCGTTCATCAGCACCCCCAGGCGCCAGTTCAGCAGCTGGGCCTTCGTGATCTCGGTCAGCATCTCGGCTAGTTTTTTCTGCTGAAGTTGAAAACCAGCTATCGGCCGGCCGAATTGTACCCGTTCCTTACTGTACCTTAAGGCGATGTCATAACAATCCATCGCTGCTCCCACGACCCCCCAGGCAATACCGTATCGGGCCTTCGTCAAACAGCCAAGCGGCCCTTTCAATCCTTTTACATTTGGTAAAATATTCGCCTTCGGCACCTTGACATTGTCAAAAACCAGTTCCCCCGTGGCCGATGCCCGCAGGCTCCATTTTCCGTGCGTCGTCGGCGTGGTAAAGCCTTCCATCCCCCTTTCCACGACCAGGCCGCGGATCAACCCTTCCTCGTCCTTTGCCCACACGACCGCTATTTGGGCGAAGGGGGCATTGCTGATCCACATCTTGCTCCCGTTGAGGATAAAGTGGTCGCCGGCGTCCCGGATATTGGTAAGCATCCCTCCCGGGTCACTGCCATGATCCGGCTCGGTCAATCCGAAGCAACCCAGCCATTCGCCGCTAGCCAGTTTGGGGAGATATTTGCGGCGCTGCTCCTCGTTACCGTACTCATAGATGGGGAACATGACCAGGGAGCCCTGGACGCTCGCGGTGGAGCGGACCCCACTGTCCCCCCTTTCAAGTTCCTGCATCATAAGGCCATAGCTAATGTGATCCAGGCCGCCGCCGCCATATTGTTCGGGAATAGTAGGGCCAAAACAGCCCATTTGACCCAGTTGACCGATGATCTGTTCAGGAAAGGCCGCTTTTTGCGCATAATCCTCGATAATAGGAGAGATCTCCTTTTTTACGTAGTTCCGCACCGACTCCCGCACAAGCCGGTTTTCCTCGCTGAGCAATTCATCCAGGCAAAAGTAATCCGGGCTTTGAAAAACGTCTATTTTTATGGTAGTCATAAATTATTGCGAAAGTAATAATTTATGGCTGCTTTCCAGCCTCTCATGCAACATCCGAAAAAGACATGTGTACTTATAATGTACATGAATGCTAAAATTAGCCGATTGGAATTGACCGAACCGATACTACACGACGAACTGGTTGATAGATGCAAAAAGGGGGACACCCGGGCTTTTTCTGCTATTTATCAGAAATATGCCAAGGCGATGTACAATACAAGCCTCCGCATCGTCAACCATACCGGCGATGCAGAGGACGTTGTGCAGGAGGCATTTACGGACGCTTTCCGGTCCCTGGCGGATTTTTCGTACAAATCCACTTTCGGGGCCTGGTTAAAGCGGATCGTGATCAACAAGTCTATCAACCAGCTGCGGAAGCGGAAAATGGACCTGATCGATATCGAGAAGACCAATGTCGGGAACCTGCAGGAAGAAGACGGGCCCGACGAATTGGGTATCCAGTTGAAGGTCGAGGATATCAAAAAAGCGGTGGCGTTATTGCCAAACGGCTACCGGACAGTGTTGACACTGTATCTGTTCGAAGGATACGACCAGGAAGAGATCGCCGAGATCCTGCAGGTCAGTCACGCCACCGTCAGAACGCAATATATGAGGGCCAAAAAAAAATTGTTACAGTATATTAAATTAGGAGAGTTATGAACAGCCGGATAGAAGACTTTGTCAGCGACCACCGGGAAGCGTTTGACGGCGAGGAGCCGGATAAAAAGATCTGGGAAAAGATCGCAGCGGACCTGGAACCACACAAAAAAAAACAGGGCATCCTCGTGCCGCTCAGCCGGACCGCGTGGATCGCCGCCGCAGCCGTCGTCCTCCTCGCAGTGGGAATGGTATGGGTGTTTAGCGCCCGGAACGGCCATGAAGCCCCCGCAGTGGCCAGCCAGGCGACCAATCATCTATCTCCCCGCGAAGAAGCGGGAACGAAAACGGTGACGGCGCCTGTCGATAACGCCGCCCATCTGCCGGCCGCGACCCCGGCGACCGAACAGCCGACTTTGGCCACCATCCGGCCCAAGGAGAACAACCAGCCCCAGGCCAAGGTCGACGAAATGGAGAATTCGATGGATGAAGAGATGTACCACTACGCCAAATTGGTAGAGATAAAACACAACCAACTAAGATCTTTAGAGAAAGACGAGCCTCTACTCTATAGGCAATTCGCATCGGACGTCAGCAAACTGGACAGCGTTTATCGGAACCTTCAAAGCCAGCTGCCAAAAAATCCGAATCGCGAGCAATTGCTGGAAGCGATGCTTCAGAATCTACAGCTGCAGATGGGATTACTGAATCATCAGCTCGATATTATCAAACAAATTAATCACTCTAAAAAGACAGCATATGAACAGGCATATAAGACTGCTTAGCACCGCAGCCGTCCTCCTTGTCTTATCTGCTCCGTTTATCACCAGGGCCGAAGGCGGTGATGATGTAAGAAGACAAAGACTCATCAATAAATCGTACGACGTCACAGCAGACGACAAATTACAGATCGACAACCAATTCGGGAATGTGGTGGTCAGCACGTGGGAGAAAGAACAGATCACGGTTGATATCGAGATCAGTGCAAAGGCTTCTACCGACGAAAGGGCCCAGGACATCATAAACAAGATCGACGTGAAGGATTCCAAGGACGGCCATACCATCTGGTTCAAGACCAAGGTCGACGAGATCCACAACGGCGATCGGAACAAGAACCGGAGCAATGAGAACGATAGGAGCTTTTTCATCGATTATGTAGTTCACATGCCCGCCTCCAACCGGTTGTCGATCGAGAACAGCTTTGGCAAGACCGAGGTTCCCGCCTTCAAGGGGTTGGTGACGCTGACGAGCAAATTCGGCAGTCTCAACACAGGCAAATTGGACAATGTTGACCAGATCGATGTGGAGTTCGGCAAGGCCTATATCACCTCCGTCAACAATGGAAAGGTCTCGTTCAAATTCAATAAGGAGTCCCGGATCGGGCGGGTAGACGGGAGTGTCAGGATCAGCAGCGAGTTCTCGCAGAATGTACAGATCGGCATCGCGGACAACATCCAGGACCTGCAGCTCTCCGAATCCTACTCGGGTGTGCGGCTCGTAGTGGCCAGGGACCTCTCCGCGGAATTCGAAGTACACACTAGCTTTGGACATTTTAACAACGAAAGTGACTTCGAGATTGAAGAGCACAAAGAAGACAAAGATGATTATGGCCCGCATTTCGACAAGGACTATAGCGGAAAGGCCGGGGAAGGAAAGGGACGGATCAAGATCAAGAGCAGTTTCGGAACGGTGCGGCTTAGCCATAGCGGCTCCGGAAAGGACGGCGATGAAGACGATGACGATAAGGACAAGGGCAAACACGAAGAAAAGGAAGGCTAAAAAAATATATCTTGCATCAAAAGAATATTGATGCCTTCGAGCCTTGAACCCACGCTGGCGTACGCGCAGCAACAGGACCGGAAGGATAAGCTGGCAGGCTTTCGCTCCCGGTTTTATTTGCCCCAACGTCCTGCTAGCCCCGCCGCCGATCCGCCGCATTCCGCCAATCCGCCGCATTCCGCCGAACCCCCCATTCCTCCAGCGACCCATTCCGCCGATCCGCCGCATTCCGCCAAACCTTCGATCCCTCTCGCGACCCATTCCGCCGAACCGCCGCATTCCGCCGAACCCCTCATCGCTCCAGCGAACGACTCCGCCAATCCCGCGATCAGCTCCTCCGAGCCTTCGATTGCCCCCGCGACCCATTCCGCCGAACCCCCGATCCCCCCAGCGACCGACTCCGCCAATCCGGCGATCAGCTCCTCCGAGTCTTCGATTACCCCCGCGACCCATTCCGCCGAACCCCCGATCCCCCCAGCGAACGACTCCGCCAATCCCGCGATCAGCTCCTCCGAGCCTTCGATTGCCCCCGCGATCACCCCCGTGCGGCTCATTTATTTCTGCGGCAACTCCCTCGGATTGCAGCCCCGCTCGGCCGAAGAAGCCGTACGCCAGGAACTGGCAGACTGGCGCAACCTAGCGATCGACGGTTACTGGCAGGCGAAGCAGCCGTGGATGACCTATTCCCAATCAATGCAGGGAACCTTGTCCCGATTGGCAGGATGCCAGGAAAACGAGGTCACGGTCATGAATGCCCTAACGGTCAACCTTCACTTATTGCTACTGACCTTCTACCGGCCAGGCCCCAAACGCTATAAAATATTGATAGAAGCCGGCGCCTTCCCCTCCGACCAATACGCGGTCGAGACCCAGGTCAGCTGGCATGGCCGGTCTCCACATGACGCAATAGTAGAAGTGGGACCGCGCAAAGGAGAAAGGCTGATCCGCGAAGAAGACCTGGTAGCGGCGATCGACCGCGAAAAGGATTCGCTTGCGTTGGTACTGCTGGGCGGTGTCAATTATTATACTGGGCAGTTGTTCGATATGGCAGCCATAGCCGCTGCGGCACACAAAGCCGGCGCACTCGTTGGTTTTGACCTAGCACATGCCATCGGAAATACACCATTGTCCCTCCATGACTGGGGTGCGGACTTCGCAGTTTGGTGTTCTTATAAATATTTGAATGGCGGCCCCGGCGCCGCCGGCGGCGCCTTCGTGCATGAGCGCTGGATCCGTGACGGGTCATTGCCGCGTCTCGGCGGCTGGTGGGGCAATGACGATATGGCCCGCTTCCAGTCGGATCACAATAGTCTTCCTACGGCCACAACCCTGACGTCGGATGCAGCAGGTCCGGGAGCCGCCAACACCGGAGCAGCCAACACCGGGGCCGCCAACACCAGGGCCGCCGAAAACAGAAGCGCTGCCAACACCGGTAGCGCCGGCGGCATAAGGCGATTCACCCCGAAGCCCACCGCCGAAGGCTGGAGCATGAGTACGGCGCAAGTGTTCAATATGGTGTGCCTCCGCGCCTCGCTGGCCTTGTTCGAAGAGGCGGGCTTCGAAAAGCTCCGGGCCAAAAGCACAGCATTGACCAGCTACCTGTATGCCCTGCTATCCAAAGCAGGTGTCGACATCCTTACCCCGGCCGAACCCGAACGCCGCGGAGCACAGCTGTCGCTCTATTTCGGGGACAGGGGCAAGCACCTCCAGCAGCAGCTTGCTGCGGCAGGTATAGTCGTAGACTATCGGGAACCGGGCGTCATCAGGGTTAGTCCCGCCCCTCTCTACAATTCCTTTGAAGACGTGTACCGCTTTTGCCATATCTTAGGACAACTATCATAGAAATTATGGACGGACCAGAACGGAATGGCGGCGGCCCGAGGCGCCCCGAAGGAAACGAATCGAAAGGCGGCCCCGGCCCCTCGGGACCCAAAGGAAGTGGACCCGCTCGCTTTTCGGCGTGGATGTCGCGGCACCTGACCTGGCTGGTGTTGATCGCCCTGGTCGGCGCCGTACTGCTGGGCTATTTCGCGCCCGCCACCGCCGTGCGAACGGAATTTCTCGGCGTGTGGTTTGTCAACCTCGTCAAAATATTTATTCCCTTTATCATTTTTTTCACCATCACCTCCGGCATCGCCGGCATGAGCAGCCTCAAAAAAGTCGGCCGCATCGGTGTAAAAGCCTTACTATACTTCGAAATCGTCACCACCCTCTCGCTGGGTATCGGCATCGGGATGGCCAGCATCATCAAACCAGGACAAATAAACAAAACAGGCCTGCCGATCCAGGATGCATCCAAATACACCCGCCAGGGTACGCATGGCTTTGACTGGGGGCAATTTTTTCGCACCAACCTCACCCTGCAGATCCTCGTCCTCGCAGTCATTGTCGGCATCATCGTCAGTCTGCTCCGCCGGCGTGAGGTTATTTTGTATTGGCTGACGAAAGCGTCCCAATTCGTTTTCGGAGCACTGCGCTATGTGATGTTCCTCGCACCGCTGGGCGCCTTTGGCGGGATGGCCTTCACCATTGGAAAGTTTGGTATCCGGACGCTGATCCCGCTTGGTAAGCTGATGTTGACGATGTACGGAACGATGTTCCTTTTCGTCTTCGTGGTGCTGGGATTGATCCTGCGGTATTTCAAGCTCGATGTCTGGACCTATCTCAAAAATATCAAAGAGGAGATCCTGATCGTGCTGGGCACTTCCTCTTCGGAAGCGGCACTGCCTTCGCTGATGGCCAAACTGGAAAGCATGGGCTGCAGCGCGCCGGTTGTCGGCCTGGTCGTCCCGACAGGATACAGTTTTAACCTCGATGGAACATCGATCTACCTGAGTATGGCGACGATCTTCCTCGCACAGTTGTACAATGTATCACTGAGCACCGGCGAACTCCTGACGATCCTGGGCATCCTGATGGTCACCTCGAAAGGAGCCGCGGGCGTCACCGGGAGTGGTTTCATCGTGCTGGCGACAACGCTGACCGCCATCCAGCGCATCCCCGTCGAGGGACTGGCCTTCCTGCTGGCCGTCGACAAATTTATGAGTGAGGCCCGGGCCATCACCAATATCATCGGGAATGGCGTGGCTACGCTGGTGATCGCCAAAAGTGAGGGGGAATTCAGAACCGGATAGAAAGCCCCAGCGTCGGGAATTGCAGGAATTGTTCATACCGCCATTCCAATCTTGCCTGGAGAAAACCCGTCAACCTCACTTCGACCCCAACCCCGGCGAGAAGGGCCACATTCCAGGTCTGGTAAAGCCCATCGTCCACCAAAGGGAGATAAATTTGCGTGGAAGCCATATGTGTTTGAAGCGCCGATGCGCCAACAAAAATATAGGGCTGCACGATGCCGTGCGTGATGTTGTATTGAAAGGTCAGGGGAATGCTGGTTTGCTTATAGTTTACTATACCATAACCGGGATGCGAATAGTTGGCAGTGGCCGGGTCCATTATCCTCCGGTCGGTATTCACATACCGGAAGCCAAGGTTAAAGGAAAGCCCGTTGACCAGTTGGGGATAGGTAAGTACAAGCCGCGCTTCGCCGGTGAACTGGTTTCTTTTCTCACTGTAAACGAAACCACCCGCATACGCAAAAAAACCCCAATGGGCCTTGGCCTTCTGGTAATAAACCGTGGTGCTTTGATTGGGGCTCAAACAAGCGTCAAGGGCCCGGAAATAGCGGATCATGGCTTCTTCATCATACGCAACCCGTTCGATCCCCTCCCTGGCGGATTCGCAGCCAACCGCGAAGAAATTCAAACTGTTGCGGAAGTTTCCGAGAGTAAAAGGTTCTGCATGGACATCATCGTCGTATAGGAAATGGACCGTGCCATCCTTCCTCACCAGGAAATAAAGGCTATTGTCATGGAGGCTATAGAGTTCGCATACGCCATTGACCAGCAACCGCGCAAAGGAAGTTTGCGGAACCTGGGGAGAGCGCTGGGTATTGGTAAAGGCTAGCGCCCGATAGATGTGGTCGCTATCGTACTGAAAGGCCGTAACCTGGCCGGGAGTATATAGGGTAAATTCATTGTCAGCTGCATTGGATTTGAATCCGACCCTGCTAACTTTATCGCTCATCAATATTTCCTGCAGATATCCACGAAGGGTATCACCGGTAGATCGTACAATATAGCCCGGATGGGCGGTTTTTTGGGCATGTGCGAAGTAGCATACGGTGAGAAGGCCAAGGGAACTTAGGAGTTTTTTCATACGCTTGTAAGGTTTGAGGGGAAGGGAAAACGTTATACTATTGCAAGATAATGTTTCATCTCCAAATGATAATGGGCAGCAGCATCTTGTGCCGCCGCCGCGAAGTCTTCTGCACCTGAGGCATAGATGATCGCACGGCTGGCGTTGACCAGCAGCCCGACGTCGCCGTTCATCGCCTTCTTCGAAATCTCCTCCAAATTCCCACCCTGCGCCCCCACGCCCGGGACAAGATAGAAATGGTCCGGCGTCAACTGTCGAATGCGCGCAAACGCTTCTGCCTTGGTGGCGCCTACCACATACATCAAATTCTCCGGACTGCCCCAGCCTGCAGCCGTCGTCAGCACTTTTTCATAGAGCAATCCATCGCCAACGGGTTGTAATTCAAAGTCCGTCGCCCCGGGATTCGACGTTAGTCCCAGTAGGATGGTCCACTTGTCGTTGTATTCGAGGAATGGGCGGACACTGTCCTCGCCCATATAGGGCGCCACGGTGATGGCGTCGAAATCCAGCGTCTCAAAAAAAGCGCGGGCATATTGCGCGGAGGTATTGCCGATATCGCCGCGTTTGGCGTCGGCGATGGTGAAATGGGTCTTTGGGATGTAGTTGACGGTTCTTTCCATCGTCTCCCAGCCCTTTACGCCTTCCGCTTCGTAGAAGGCGGTGTTTATCTTATAGGCGACACAATGGTCTTTTGTGGCGTCGATGAGCTGACGGTTGAATTCGAAGACGGGGTCCTTCGCGGACTGCAGGTGTTTTGGCAGCTTCGAGATGTCCGAATCCAGACCCACACACAGATACGAGCCGGAGGAGCGGATGAAGGCGGTGAGTTGAGAGCGCGTCATTTAATTGCAAATATCGCCAAATCACTTAGATCCAGGCGAAAAAAGGTGAGGACAGCGTTCCTGCATCTCGGCCGCTACGGCGCGGGCAGCCTCATCCCCATCGGCGAGTTGGCCGATGACCTGGTGATAGCTTTGTTCGTCGCGGTTCTGACTGAGTTTGTAAGCAGCCTGGAACTCGGTAACGGTGATCTGGAAGCCTTTGATGCCGCGGAGGTCAGCCTCGAGCGTCCGTTCCGGGATCTCCTCCATATGGACCGGCGTCGGCATATATTGTTCATAATTGTCGACCAGCCGGGAAAGCGCGGCCCGAAGCTCGGTACCTTCGATCACCTTTATTGTACCATAGGCATGTACAGAGATATAGTTCCAGGTGGGCACATTCATCTGCGTATACCAGCGGGGCGAGATATAAGCATGCGGGCCGGGGAAGATCGCCAGTACCTCGGCGCCGTCCGTGAGCGTGTGCTTCTGCTCATTCCCAATGGAGACATGCCCCATCAACACATCCTCCCCGGCCTCATCTGTCTCAAGTTGTAGCGGGATATGGGTACCCACTGCCCGCCCGTCGCGGACACTGATAAGGATGGCAAAGGAATTCGCCCTGATGAACTCATGGATTTTTCCCTTGTCTTTTTCTTCGTAGCGGCGGGGGATGTACATGCCGTAAGTTACAAAATTTGATTATTTTAGGACTATAGTTTAATTGATGAAAAGACTTCCTGCATTTTTTGTTACGATTTTATTGTGTCTGGGGGTGCTATTGGCGCATGCGCAATCGAACGGCAACGGGGAAAGCGACGAATATAATTTATTTTTGTCCGTTCTGGCGGTCGCGTTTTTTAGTGTTATGATCGGCGCTGCGGTCGCCGGATCCATCGCCGTTACAGCTCTCCTTGTCACACTTTTCCTGATGGTATCTGCCGGAATTCTGTCGACGGGAATACTGGTTGGCGTTTACAAAAGATCCCTGATGGCAGGCTTCAAGACCGCACTACTGATCGCTTGCAGCGCAGCAGGCTTTTTCTTTGGCGGGGCGGGGCTTTATCTGGCCAATCGCGTGTTTCATCTCCATCTCAAAACAAGCATAGCTTTCTCGGCCGGATCATTTGGCGGCCTAATCGGAGGATTGTTGCTCGCGTTTGCAGCATCCGCTATCATCCGGCTGTTGCTGGTTTATTTCAGACGAAAATTGTCCTTTTAAGCCACCACCTCAGCCACCTTCTCGGCACGGATATTAGCATTGAGCATAGCGATACTCCGCACCGCCTGACCAGCGAAATCCATGAAGGCCTTTTTAGTCACCGCATCGTCGGTGACCATGGTGGGAACCCCTGCATCGCCGCCTTCGCGGATACTTTGCACCAACGGTATCTGGCCAAGGAAAGGAATATCATATTCCTCCGCGAGGTGTTTGCCGCCTTCCTTTCCAAAAATATAATATTTATGATCAGGCAATTCCGCGGGCGTAAAGTAGCTCATGTTCTCCACAAGGCCGATGATGGGCGTCTTCAGCTGTGCCTGGCCGAACATCGCAATTCCTTTTTTGGCATCTGCGAGGGCGACGTCCTGCGGCGTCGTCACGACTATGACACCAGTCACCGGTACCGTCTGCATCAGCGTCAGGTGAATGTCGCCCGTACCTGGCGGCATGTCGATGACCAGGTAGTCGAGCTCGTCCCAGTACACCTCCGTGACGAATTGTTTGATGGCACTGCTTACCATCGGCCCACGCCAGACCACCGCATTCTTCTCGTCCACGAGCAGCCCGATGCTCATCAGTTTTATCCCGTATTTTTCAAGCGGAACGATAACGCCTTTTCCATTTTCCCCGGTCATCATCATCGGACGCTGCCCGCGAACGCCGAACATGATCGGCACACTGGGTCCATAAATGTCGGCATCCATCAGGCCAACGGCCGCACCGCCCCGGGCCAGGGCCAATGCAAAATTAGCCGCAACTGTACTCTTTCCCACCCCACCCTTTCCACTTACCACTGCAATGATATTCTTCACTTTGGGCAGCATTTCGCGCGCATCTTTCCGGTGCGTCGTCGTTTGGGAAGTAAAGCGAACATTCACGGTTGCCTCCTTATTCACGAGCAATTTCACCGCATTTATGCAAGCGTTCTTGATGTGATCTTTCATAGGACAGGCCGGCGTAGTCAGGACAACCGTAAAAGCTACATAGTTACCCTCGATCTCGATGTCCTTCACCATATTCAATGTCACGATGTCTTTTCCCAGATCGGGTTCCTGTACGTTCCCCAGAGCCGCTAAAACTTTTTCAACCGTCATGCGCAAGATTTTGTTAAAAACTCTAATTTGAGACAAAATTAATCCTTGCCGCCTTTACTTTGTTGACGATTTTGGCCTTTAAAAGTTTAATTTTGAGACTGAATGAAAAAATTTGTACTATACTTTCTGCTGCTTTCCGCCCCTTTTGCCGTCCATGCCCAATTTGATAAGTTAAAAGACTCAGTCGTAGAGATTTACGGTGTCGTTATGACAGCCGACAGCCTAAAGGCCATACCGTCCGTCAGCGTGATAGTAAAGGGTGGCGGGCAAGGTACATATACGAATGAGCGGGGTGTCTTTTCACTGGTCGTCCTCAAGGGAGAACAGGTCGAATTCTCGAGCGTAGGTTACAAATCCATTCTCTATACGATCCCGAATGATAGCGGCAATCAAATCAGCATGGTACAGCTGATGGTGCAGGACGCCCAATACCTGCCTGCCACAGTCATAAGGGCGAGGCCCACGCGGGAGCAGTTCGAACGCGATTTTGTAAATACACCCGTGCCCGATGACGATATAGAAATAGCCCGGCAAAACAATAGTGCGGCCAACCGACGGATACTGGCCAGGAGTCTGCCCGCCAATGCCACCGAGGCGGCGAGCACTTACCTGAGGAACAGCGCCCAAAAATACTACTATCAAGGCCAGGCGCCGCCCATGAATATCTTTAACCCCGTAGCCTGGGCCGATTTTATCCAGGCCTGGAAGCGGGGCGATTTCAGAAACAATTGAGCCGCCAACAACAGCAGGAACAACAAGAACGGGCATAACAGCAGCTGGAATAATAGCAACAGGAATAACAGCTGCAAGAATAACAACACCACGAACAACAGCAGTTGGAACAACAACAGCAGGAACAACAACAGCAGGAACAACAACAGCAGGAACAACAACAGCGGGAATAATCTACATAGCCATATGACAAATGTCTCCGTGATAGGCGCCGGAACCATGGGCAATGGGATAGCCCACGTGTTCGCACAGAAAGGATTTGCCGTCAGCCTCGTCGATACACAGCCGTCGCAATTGGAGAAGGCGGTAAAGACCATCGCGCAGAACCTGGAAAGGCAGCTCGCCAAAAGCTTGCTGACGGAAGGAGAGACCAAGGCAACGCTCAACCGCATCCGCACATATTCGACCATAGCAGCAGGGGTAGAAAAGGCCGATCTCATCGTAGAAGCGGCCACGGAGCAGACAGCACTCAAATTAAAAATATTCCGCGAACTGGATCAGGAAGCCCCCTCCCACTGTATACTTGCTACCAATACTTCTTCCATTTCCATTACAAAAATTGCGGCGGTGACAGCCAGGCCTTCGGCCGTGATCGGGCTTCATTTCATGAATCCCGTACCCGTCATGAAGCTCATAGAAGTGATCAACGGTTATGCCACCGATAGCACCGTTACACAAACGATGGTGGAATTGGCAGGCAAACTCGGGAAGATACCCTGTGTCGTCAACGACTACCCCGGCTTCATCGCCAACCGCATCCTGATGCCGATGATCAACGAGGCGATCATTAGCCTTTACGAAGGCGTAGCAGGGGTAAGCGAGATCGATACCGTGATGAAGCTTGGCATGGCGCATCCCATGGGTCCGCTGCAACTGGCCGACTTTATCGGGCTGGATGTTTGTTTATCGATCCTTCGCGTATTGCAGGATGGTTTTGGCAACCCCAAATATGCGCCCTGTCCCCTGCTCGTGAACATGGTGACCGCGGGCTACTTGGGTATAAAAAGCGGTGAGGGCTTTTATCGCTATACGCAGGGCAGCAAAGACCTCGTGGTCAGCGGCCGTTTTAATGACAGGCGGACAGCGTCCCCGCATTGACATCACCGGCGTCGGCCGTTATAGTTGCAGCACTCCCCGATGTCATCCCAATAAGATCATAAGCTGTCAGCGTCACCTGCGCAGACGCGTCATAACAACGAACAACGGGCAAAGTAAACACACCATTTTTCACTATGGCGCGGTAGTTCAGGCCATCGATCGTTGCGTTCACATAACCGCTGTCCACAGCGCTGCTGGAACAATTCACGACATTTCCACTGAGGGTAAGCGCAGTATTGATGACGTTCACGGTGATAATTCCCATGTTCTGATCCTGCAGGGCCGGACCGACATTCGCCCCCGCCAGCGGGTTGCCGCATGGCGTCGCGATATACATGACCAGCGATTGACCTTGTGGCAGCAAGCCTTGCACATAGCCCGTGGAATCGGTGTAGGAACTGATCGTATTAAAGCCAGTGTGCGATTGGTTAGCTGTAAAATAAACGTGCGTAAAAGGTATGGGATTGCCGAACTGATCCTTCAGCCGGGCATTGAAATTGACGGTAGCGACGGGGACGGCGCAAGTCCAGTACGTGAAATGGCTGACCTGGCCTACATAACTATTACCGATACGGAGTGCCACGCCTTGCTCGATCCAACGACCTGTCGAGTCATTGAAATACCAAAGCGGAATGGAAGCGGGAGCAGTACTTTGCAGCGTGTCGGGTATGGCAAACGTGAGTGTGGCGAAAACCCCGTTTGCAAGCTGGAGCTTGTTACCGGCATCATCCTGCAGACTAACGGCTTCGATCCCGTAGCTCTCCAACGCTGTTTCCAACCCGTTAGTGCCGATGCCGCGAAGATCGCCGGGCATATATTTGTAAAAATTGGGGTCTGTAGGATCCATGTAGTGGGCGAAGACGTGTACTGTACCACTATAAGCGGCATGGGTGGAAGCGGAGACCACGGCATTGGCAGGAAAAGTCGCAGTGTCACCGGTTGCCATGCCTGCGGAACCGCCGCTGGTAGCCGGAAAAGTGGTGGCGGCCGACATGGGCACCAGTTGGATGCTGACAAAATTGGCGGCGCCAGGGTTGGTGATGATGCTGCGTGAACCATTGTAATAACCGGATGCTGCGACTTCCACATACCCAAAGCGGCTGGACATGCTGATACTTGTAAAATAGAACACACCGTTGATGTCGGTGGTCGTGCTGACCGAACCACTGGTTACGGCCGCACCTTGTAATGGCAGCCCATTCTGATCCAGGACACGTCCCGACAGACTTGCCGTGACCAGCTGATCTGGTGGAATGATGTTATCCGAGGTGTTGCTGCTGGTGGTACTGGTCTTGTTGCAGGCCATGCCGATTACGAGCAGAATGACCAGCCCGGCAAGGGCAAAGGCAGGGAGGGACTTTTTCAAAGGGTATAGATTGGGTTCCTGCTTAAACGAATTGGGGTATACAAAAATTATTAGTCGAGGGGGGAAAGTTCTACGTTGTTGATTTCCTTCAACTTATACACCAACTCCTGGACCCGGTTCATGGGGATCGCCACGGTCATATTACAAAAAAGCTGTATTTCGTGCATAACTACCCGGCAATTGTATTGTTTGATAAGCGCCATGACTTCGCCAATACAGGTATAGTCGAACTGGACCGACAATTCTTTTTCTACCTGTTTTTGCACCAGCGGGGTTATTTGGAGCGCCAAAGCCGCCGCGGATCGATAGGCGTTGATCAGACCGGCCGTGCCCAGCAGGGTACCGCCAAAGTAGCGGACGACCACCACCATCACGTTGACGAGTTCTTTGCTATCGATTTGTCCAAGGATCGGCCGGCCGGCAGTGCCGGATGGTTCGCCATCGTCGCTAACGCGGAACGTGTTGCCGTCGAGACCGAGACGGTAAGCAAAACAGTGGTGCGTCGCCTTTGGATGCGCTTTTTTGATCTCGTTCAGCGCTTGTTTGAAACCTTCGGGCGAGACTATCGGCAGCGCTAAGGCGATAAACCTGCTACCGCGGTCTTTGAATTCGGCAGACCCGGTGCGTTCGATCGTATAGTAAAACTCCTGTTCAATCATGTTCATAATAGCGAATGGTATCTGATAAAGCGCTTTCCTGAGTTTGGAGGCGGCAATTCGTCAATTCCGGCGCGGGCAGTCCGTTAGGTAGCAGCAATGCTGCATTGGTAATGACGCGGGCTTCGTCCCAGCAATCGGCGTCGATAAAACTTTGCAGCAGCCTGGCACCCCCCTCGACCAGGACACTCTGTATTTTCAGCCGATGAAGCGCGGCAAAAAGCTGATGGATCAGCGACGGGTCATCAGCTATTTGATAATACTGCACCATCCCCACTTCGTCATGCCGCAAACAATTAAACACTACCGTTCTCACCTTTCCATCAAAAAGCTGCAAAGACGCGGGCAGCTCCAATCTTTTGTCGACCACAAGCCGGATAGGATCGGGCCCGGTCCAAAGCCGCGCGGTAAGGGCCGGATCGTCCAGCAAGGCAGTCCGCGTCCCTACGAGGATGGCCGCTTCCTCCGAACGCCACTTGTGGACAAGCCGATTGGTAAATTCATTGCTAATAGGCGTACGGGCTTGACTGGCCCCGGCGATCTTCCCATCGCCGCTTTGCGCCCACTTGAGGACGATGTACGGCCGATGAAGGGTATTAAAAGTAAAGAACCGCTTATTGAGGGCGACGCATGCAGGCTCCAGCACACCTAGCTCCACCTCCACTCCTGCCGCAACCAGTTTTTCGATGCCTTTGCCGTTGACCTGGGGAAAGGGGTCGCGGCATCCGATGATGACGCGGGGGATGCGCCTCGCGATGACGAGATCGGCACAGGGGGGCGTTTTTCCGTGGTGGGCACACGGCTCCAACGACACGTAGAGCGTTGACGACGCGATCAACGGTTGGTCCGCCTCGACCACGGAGTGAATGCAGTTGACTTCTGCATGTGATTTGCCATATTGCCGGTGGTAGCCTTCGCCGATGATGCGATCTCCATGGACCAGTACGGCACCGACCATCGGGTTGGGTGCGACATGGCCCTCGCCCAGTCGAGCCAGGTCCAGGCAGCGATACATATATATTTCCGGCGGGGTCAAGGCGCAAATTTAACCAGAATGATCCAACGGATTTGGACAAAACGGGACTATTTTTACGAATGGATTGGTCACAAGCACAAAAAGAACTGACAAAACAACTCGAACCTGCGTATGGAACCAGAGAAGCCGGGATCATCGCAGATTGGGTGATGCAGCGGGTTACCGACCAGTCCAAGCTTGAAAGGCTGCTCCGCAAAACGGAGCGGCTTGAGGCCGCGACCTTGACGGAATATGAGCGGTACCGGGACGAATTGGTTGCCGGCAGGCCTATACAATATGTACTCGGGGAAAGTTGGTTCGGGGGAATGAAGTTCTTCGTGGATGACCGGGTGTTGATCCCGAGACCGGAAACGGAGGAGTTGGTGGAATGGATGATCATTGAGGCCGCTACCGCGCGACCGACCCCGGACTCTCTCCTTGACGTCGGTACCGGCAGCGGATGCATAGCCATCACTCTAAGCCGGCGGCTGCCCGGCATAGCCGTATACGCTTGTGACTTCAGTGAAGGCGCCCTGGCAGTAGCAGATCGCAATGCCGATGAACTGGGCGCCGCCATTGGATTGATCAGAGCGGATTTCCTTGACCGATCGCAATGTGCTGGCCTGCCGCAAGTGCAATGGCTGGTGAGCAATCCCCCCTATATCCCCCTCAAGGAACGGGGAGCCATGGCCAGCCATGTCGTCGATGCCGAGCCCGCAATGGCACTGTTCGTGCCTGACGATGACCCGCTCGTCTTTTACCGGGCGCTTGGAGAATTCGCCGTTGAACGTATGGGCCCCGGCGCAGTACTGTTTGCCGAGATCCACGAAAACCTCGGAAAGGAGGTGCGGGTCCTGCTGCTTGAACTCGGCGCAGTCGAAGTCATTTTGCGAAAAGACTTGCAGGGAAAAGACCGGATGCTAAAGGCTAGGTGGTAAATAGTTCCAGGAAGCAGCCGCTGCTGCCGTTCGTAATCCCCCGGGCATTGCCTGCCGGCCCCTTAGCCGCCGGACGACCATCGGCGGTGGCAATTGTCCCGCGCTTATTGGACGCCATTCTTGTCTACGGCAAGTACAGTACGTGCACCCAGTTCGCGCGCTATGCGCATAACGGCCACTACGTCATCGATGGGGACAGTCTTATCGGCATTGATGACGATCGATGGCTGGTCAGCCTCTTTTGCCAGGAAAGGCTGCAGGCTTGCCTTCAGTTGGTCTACTGTGACGCGGGTGGTACCAACATAGAATTGCTTGTTGGCATCTATGCTGACCACGACCGTTTGCTTTGCCTTCGTGTCGCTTTTGGATTTGGGCTGCGAAAGTTTGACCACATTGGGATTGGCCAGCGTCGACACGATCAGAAAGAACAATAGCAGGATAAACAGAATATCGTTCAACGGACCCGTGTGCACCTCGGCGTCTTCCTTATGTCGTCTTGTTAAGTTCATGTTGGTTGTTTATCTGGTCGGCTCCTGCAGTATATCGATAAAATCCGCACTGGCCGCTTCCATCCTGTGCGTGGCCTTGTCGATCTGGGAATTGAGGTAGCGATACGCAAGGTAGCCGATGATTCCGATAATCAGGCCCGAGGCCGATGAGATCATCTTTACATAAATACCGCCGGCAATAGCGGAGATACTGTATTCCCCGGTCGAGGCAATACTATAGAACAATTGGAACATGCCCGCGATTGTCCCCAAGAAACCGAATAGCGGTGCGATATAACCGATCACCGATAGTACGGAGAGGTTCTTCTCCATTTTGTAGAGCTCCAGTTTTCCGACATTTTCCATGCTGCGTTCGATGGCTTCGATGGGCTTGCCGACGCGCTGCAGACCCTTGTCGATCATGCGGGCGACTGCCGTATTGGTGTTCTTGGAAATGCTGCGGGCTGCCTGGATATTGCCGTTGATGATGTGGTCACGGATGATGCTCATGAAATTCTCGTCCAGCTTCGATGCTTTTTTGATCGCAAAATAACGCTCGAAGAAAACGAAGATGGCGATGACCAGGAGTATACCCAGCGGAATCATCAGGACACCGCCTTTCATCAGAATATCCCACAAATTTTCCTTTTGCTGGGCCGCCACCTGGGCTACTCTGGCCAGGCTGTCCTTAATCTTTGCCGAGTCGATGAGAACCTGCAGGAAGAATAAATTCATTTGGTAAAAATAAAGGTTTAGACCTATAACGACGATCTAAGGTTGGCTATTTTATTAATGAAATGCTAAAATTAGTATCTCATGCAGCTATTGCCGGCCGTCCTGTTTCATCATCAGCGACTGGATTTGCTTCATTGTTTTGTCCATTCCGTCCGCACTGCCATCGAGAAAAATGACATTGCCCTTGCCGACTTCGGCGAAGTTCTTGATCGCCTCGGTCCACATGCTGAACAGGATCACATTGGTGTCCAGGTTAGCGCGTTTCATCTCTTCGGCTGCCTCACTCATCCCGTGCGCTACTTCCTGTCGGAAGAGGGCCACGCCCTGACCACGAAGTCGTGCCGCTTCTTTTTCGGCCTCGGCAGAGATCTTGATGGCATTGCCCTCGGCTTCGGCCGACTTGGTTTTTGTGATGAGCAGGGCTTGTCCTTCATTCTCGGCGGCGGCCTTCAGGTTGTTGCTGGCCACGACGCGGCTCATGGATTCGATGATGGCCTTGTCGAAGGTGATATCGTTGATCTGGAGGTCCATCAGGTGGTAACCCCATTCTTCAAGGGAATGATCGATCTGGTCTTTGACGAACTCGACGATCTCTTTGCGAAGCCCGAGTATCTCAGCCTGTTTTTTTGTTGCCACGAAGGAACGGATGCTGCCTTCGATGGTTCGTGTGAGCGCTTGCATGAGGTCACGGTCCGCGATGAATTTAAAAGCTACCCTTTTGATCGTCTCTTCGTCCGCGTTTTGTACGGCATAGAGCAGCATACTCTTGAAATAAACATTGGCCTGGTCGGACGTGACGGCCTGGAACTCGAGCTCTACAGACCGGTTCTGGATAGAGATCTTCTTGTATACTTGTTCGACGAAAGGAAGCTTGAAGTTTAGTCCGGGGCGAAGGATCCGCTTGTATTTGCCGAACATGGTAATGACGTTGATATAGCCCTGGTTGACGGTTACAAGACAACTGAAAATGATCGACAGGACGACGAGGATGCCGATGATCAGCACGATATTCGTAGGTTCCATATGCTAGCGGTATTTGTGGGTGAATGTACATAAATTTGTGGCCAAATGCGAACGAACCACGACATCATCATTATCGGCGGCGGTCCAATTGGCATTGCCTGCGCCCTGGAGGCCCGCAAGGCGGGTCTCGACTATCTTGTTCTCGAGCGGGGTTGCCTGGTCAATTCGCTTTACCGGTATCCGATCAATATGACGTTTTTTTCGACATCGGAGCGCATAGAGATCGGCGGTGTGCCCTTCGTCAGCAACAATGTAAAGCCCAACCGTAGCGAAGCGCTGGAATACTATCGCCGGGTGACGGTGAGCCATGGGCTGAACATTCATTTGCAGGAAGGCGTCGAGGCTGTCCATCGCGCCGGTCACCGATTCGAGGTGGTTAGCGCGCGGCACACGTATACTGCCAGCCATGTCGTGCTGGCCACAGGCTTCTATGATATCCCCGTGCTGCTGGGCATTCCCGGCGAGGATCTGCCCAAGGTCACACACTACTATAAGGAACCGCATTTTTATGCCATGCAGAAGGTGGTGGTCGTAGGCGCGAGCAATAGTTCGGTCGATGCTGCCCTGGAGACCTGGCGAAAGGGCGCCGAAGTCACCATGGTAATTCGCGGTGAGGGCATCGGCTCCCGGGTTAAATATTGGGTGAGACCGGATATCGTGAACCGTATCAATGAAGGGAGCATTAAGGCTTACATTCATTCCACACTCAAGGCCATCCGGCCGGGCGAGGTGGATATCCAAACACCGCAAGGGATCGAGACCATTTCCAATGATTTTGTGATCGCCTTGACGGGCTACCAACCTGATTTTGCGTTGCTGCGGCAGGCGGGGATCGAACTTTCGGATGACGCCCGTCTACAGCCCTATTATGATCCTGCGACCATGATGACCAATATACCAAACCTTTATTTGGCGGGAGTAGTCTGCGGCGGCATGAACACGCATTCCTGGTTTATCGAGAATTCAAGGGTCCACGCCGAAACGATCGTACACAATATTACGGGCCGCCATTAGCGCGATCTCTCCGCCCAGATGCAAGACAGCTGTACAATGGTCTCCACCGATTTCTGCATGTCCTGTATGCTGACGTATTCGTGCTTCCCATGAAAAGCCATTTCCCCCGTAAAAATATTAGGACATGGCAGCCCCATAAATGAAAGCCGCGACCCGTCTGTGCCGCCCCTTGCGCTGCTCCTGTGCACTTCCATGCCCGCGCGGGCGATGGCTTCGGCTGCGTATTCCGTTACCTGGGGATGATTGTCCAGGATCTCCTTCATATTGCGATACTGTTCTGTGACTATGGTCTCCGCCCTTGCGCCCGGGAAGGCGGCGAGCGTGTCCTCTACCCTGCTGCGGAGGTGTTCTTCGTAAGCCGACAGCTTCGCGGTGTAAAAATCACGGATGATCAACTCGACCGTCGCCTTTTCCGCTATACCCGAGAGCCGGACGGGATGCACGAACCCATAGCGATCCTCGGTGGTTTCGGGGGACCATTCGTCGTTAGGCAGATGGTCGACAAAATGCGCAGCCGCTTTGATCGCGTTGACCAGTTTGTCTTTTCCGTAACCGGGATGGGCGCTGATGCCATGGAAGGTAATGGCCATCGCATCCGCCGAAAAGGTCTCGTCTTCGAGACTGCCTCTTTCGCCGCCATCCAGCGTATACCCGAAATCCGCGTTTAATTTCGCCAGATCCACTTTGTCGACTCCCCTGCCGATCTCCTCGTCGGGCGTGAAGAGGATGCGGATCTTCCCATGTTCGATTGCCGGGTTTTGAAGGAAGAACTGCACCATGTCCATAATGACCGCGACGCCCGCTTTGTCGTCGGCTCCAAGGAGCGTCGTGCCGGAGGCGGTGATGATGTCGTCCCCTCGCCGGCTGACCAAATAGGGATGTTCACGGGCAGATATGGTTTGCGCCGGGTCATCCGGAAGCTGGATATCCCCGCCGTCATAGTCGTGGTGTACGATGGGTACAACACCCGTTCCGGTGCAATCCGGCGCGGTATCCATATGTGCGCAGAAGCAGATGACCGGCACGGATGCGGCCGTAGTTGCCGGTAGGGTCGCGTACACATACCCGAAGTCGTCGAGTTCGGCATCCCCCAGGCCGGCGGCCTGTAGCTCGGTGACCAGGAGACGGCCAAGGTCCTTTTGCTTTTCAGTGGAAGGATGGCTCTTGGACTGCGGATCACTTTGGGTGTCGATCCGGACGTACCGCATAAATCTTTCAGCAACTGAAAAAGAGTAGTTCTCAAACATGTTCGTAAATTACCAGGCGAATATAATACCTATGTCCGATCAGGCTACAAAAAATCCCGCAATCCGTCAAGGCTGGCTACGCGCTTTGTTGTTTATCGTAAGCTTTTGCGTGCTCACCCTGCTCATTACCATCCCGGTGGTCATGGCAGTGGCCGGGGTTACGGGTGAGCAGCTAAAAGGTCAGCTCTTGCCGACCCTGGAAGGTTTGCTGACGGGTAACTATTTATGGTTGATGATCCTGCTGGAGGCCGCGATCTCGGTCATCAGCGTGGCTATTTTCCGCCTTTGGATCGATCGCCGGGGGTGGTGGGGGACGAGGTGGTCACCCGATGGTTTTTTGGGGGAAGCCTTGATCGGTCTGTTCCTCGGACCGGCGATCCTGGGTCTTGCGGCGTTGTTGATGCTGGCAAGCGGACACCTTGCATGGCCCGATATGGCATGGGATCCGTCTTCGTTGTTTGTATCCCTGGGCCTGATGGAGTTGATCGCCTTTAGCGAGGAACTGGTATTCCGCGGCTACGTGCTGGACAACCTGATGGAGTCTTTTCCCAACAAATGGGTGGCGCTACCCATTTCCGCCGTTATTTTTGCCGCTTTTCATTTTATCAGCCCCGGGATTTATTTTTTGGGGTTTGTGAATTTGGTTATAGCGGGATGTTTGTTAGGTATCAACTATGTGTATACGAAAAATCTATGGTTTTCCTTCTTTTTGCACCTGAGCTGGAATTTCTTCCAGGGGCCGATCCTGGGTTTTCGCGTAAGCGGATTAACCCTCCCCACACTATTGCAAGCGGACACAACGGGTGACCTGTTCATAACAGGCGGGGACTTTGGGCTGGAAGGTTCCATACTGACCACGGTTGTCGCCGTGATCGCATTTTTTGTGATAGCGTGGGCTTTTGAGCGAAGGTACAATAGCCCTGCCCCTAAGGAAGCAGCGCCGGATCCGCGGAGCACCCCAAATTCGCGACGCACCCCAAGCCAAGACGCAGCCCAAGCCAAGACGAACCCCGAATCCGCGGCGCACAGCGATAACTACGCACAGCAATAGCGACGCACACCAATAACGACACACACCAATAACGACGCACACCAATAACGACGCACACCGATGGCTACGCGCAGCAATAGCGACAATCAGCAATACTGACGCATACCAATAACCATGGACCGCAATAACGACAAACACCGCTTATGACACAAGCGAATGGCGACGCACATCAATAGCTACCCATAGCAATAGCGACAATCAGCGATCATGACGCATGCCGATAGCGATAAATGTTAATAAAGACGCAAAGCGCTAATGACGCACATGAATGGATACACACGTCAATAGCTGCCCATAGCAATAGCGACAAACAACGATCATGACGCATACCAATGGAGATGCACGGCAATAGCGACAAAAAGCGATCATACCGCATACCAATGAAGATGCACGGCAATAACGACGAGCAGCGACAATGACACACAGCAACAACTGCGCACCATGATCCGCGAGGCACACGGACACCCCCTACCCGGCGCTAAGGCATAATTATTCTTGAAGGGCTCTTGATATCGACCAATTCGAGGTCGAAGATCAGATCCTGGCCAGCCAACTGGTGGTTAGCATCCAAAATGACGACATCGTCTTTTACTTCCACGATCACTACAGGTATTTGCTGACCCTCACCATTGTTCATAGCCAGCTGCATCCCAACTTCAGGCTGAACTTCAGGGGGGAAACGATCGATCGGAAATTCTATGATGGCTTGGGGGTCTCTGGCGCCGTAGGCATCTTCAACGGGGATCTCGATGGTCTTCTTTTGGCCGACGGTCATGCCCGTAACGCCATCATCGAATCCTTTTATCACCATCCCGCTGCCTACTTCGAATTCGAGGGGCGGGCGATCCTGGGAAGAATCAAATGTGGTACCATCGCTGAGCCGGCCATGGTAGTGAACCTTAACTGTATCTCCTGCTTTTACTTCTTGTGCCATTTGCTTGGTTTTTGTTTCGGACCACACGCCCGGATAGAGCTGCAAGGTAATATTTTAATATTAAATTGTGCCCAAAACAGGAGAACTGCAAAAACCATGCGAAGGGTTATTTTTGTTGTATCGATGCTCGCGCTCCACTTAGCCGCAACCGCACAATTGCTGACCGGAGCCGGCCAGTTTGAAAAGTATATGCCACTGCTAAAGGGAAAGCGTGTGGCGATTTTTGCCAATGCAACCTCAACCGTGGGGCAGTCGCAGCTTGTCGACACACTTGTAAAGATGGGTGTCGTCATTCATACGATTTTTTCCCCGGAGCATGGCTTCCGCGGTGAGGCCGATGCGGGTGCTACGGTGGGCAATCAGCAGGACCGGGTGACAGGCATTTCCATCGTCTCGCTCTATGGCAGCAAGGTAAAACCCAGTCCGGCCGATCTCGATAGCATCGATATCATGATCTACGACATACAGGATGTCGGGGTTCGCTTTTATACGTATATCTCCTCCTTGCAGAAGTACATGGAGGCCGCCATCGAACACCAGCTACCGCTGATCGTTCTGGACCGGCCCGATCCAAATGGCGCATTCGTGGATGGGCCCGTACTAGATACCGCATTTCGCTCATTTGTGGGCGAGCAGCCCATACCGGTTGTGTACGGGATGACGATCGGCGAGTATGCGCAGATGCTGCTGGGCGAAGGCTGGGTCAAAAGATTCGCCCCGCCCCCCGGCGCAAAGCCGGGATTCAGGCTGATCGTGATCCGATGCCAGGGTTACACCCATCACAGCGTATATACGTTGCCAGTAAAACCCTCCCCCAACCTGCCCAACATGCAATCCGTCTACCTCTATCCCTCGCTTTGCCTCTTCGAAGGGACCGCTGTAAGCCTAGGCCGCGGCACAACAAAACCTTTCCAGCAATTTGGGGCACCATTGCTACCGGACAACGGATATCATTTCACACCACAACCAATGCCAGGCGCGCTCAAACCGCCGCTGATGGGGCAGACCTGCTATGGTTATGATCTTAGCGGGATCGACGTCGCCGCAGAAACGGGCAACCGGATGTCGTTGCAGTGGTTGCTGAAGGCCTATCGACTGTATCCCGACACAGCGCATTTCTTCAATGGCAATGGAAGTGGCTTTGACCGGCTGGCAGGGTCGTCAGTCCTGCGGCAGCAGATCCGCGACAGGCTAACAGAGGCAGATATCCGCAAGAGTTGGGAGCCCGCTTTGGAACAGTTCAAGCTCATCAGAAAAAAATATTTGTTATATGCCGAGTGATCTGCGTCTTGTCTTCATGGGAACACCCGAGTTCGCCGTCGCCAGCCTGTCAGCTATCCTCGAGGCGGGCTACAACGTCGTCGGCGTCATCACCGCACCCGACAAGCCTGCGGGCCGGGGAATGCAACTGACCGAAAGCGCGGTAAAAAAATTTGCCGTCGCAAAGCGGCTTCGCGTGCTTCAACCGGAAAAGTTGAAAGACCCGGCATTTCTTGAACAATTGCGTTCCTTGAACGCCGACCTGCAGCTCGTTGTTGCCTTCCGCATGTTGCCGGAGCTGGTGTGGAATATGCCCCGCTTGGGCACGGTCAACCTTCATGGTTCGCTGTTGCCCCAATACCGCGGCGCGGCGCCCATCAACTGGGCGGTTATCAATGGGGAGCGGGAGACGGGGGTAACTACTTTTCAATTGCAGCAGGATATTGACACGGGGCGCATTTTGTTACAGGACCGTTTTCCTATCGCGGACACGGATACAGCTGGAGATGTCCATGACCGCATGAAGGTGATCGGTGCGCGGCTGCTGGTGAAGACGATCGACGGCCTTGCCGCCGGTACACTCGCCTCCACCTCACAACCAATTTCCCCTGACCTCAAACACGCGCCAAAAATATTTACAGAGACCTGCCGCATCGATTGGAGCAAGTCAACTGTCCATATCTACAATTTCATCCGCGGCCTGTCGCCTTTCCCAGCGGCCTTCACAGCGCTCGACGGCAAAACGCTGAAGATCTTCCGATCGGAAAAAGAGATTTCCGCTCCCACGATGGCTGCTGCACCGGCAGTAGCCCCTGAGTCCAAAATGGCACCTGGGTTCGAAACGGCACCTGGTTCCGAAATGACTCCTGATTGTGAAACGGCACCTGGTTCCGAAGCAGCTCTTGATTCTGAAACGGCACTTGGTTCCGAAATGACTCCTGGGTTCGAAACGGCACCTGGTTCCGAAGCAGCACTTGATTCTGAAACGGCACCTGGTTCCGAAACGGCACCTGATTCCGGAGTGGCACCTGGGGTCGAAACGGCAACTAGTTCCGCAATGAGTCCTGGGCTCGAAACGGCATCTGGCTTCTCAACGGCACTTGGGTCCAAAACGGCAACTGTCGCGGGAGCAACTCCAAACTCCGGGGTGGCCCCTACGCCCGGCGCCTATGACACCGACGGAAAAACCTGGCTGCGCTTTGCCACACCGGATGGGTTTATCCGTGTCACGGAATTGCAACTTGAAGGGAAGAAAAAGATGTCTGTCGGAGATTTTTTGCGAGGATACCGGTTTTAGATCAAGCCACCTCCCGCTCTTTATTCCTTTCCACAACGAGATCGTAGTATACTTGTACCCGAAGTCAGTATTCCGCGGAAATACCAAGCAGTCTTTCGAGTTTCAACGCGGTACCGGCACTCATATGGCGCCTGCCGTGAAGCAATTCACTTAAATGCTCGAGCTTCACGCCAAGTTGTTCTGCAAACAAAGACGTCTTGCTGTCTCTGGCTTCCAATTCATCTTGCAGAATTTCCCCACGGTGCAATCTATAATACTCCCCTAAAATCGGACCACCGGGCTAGTTAAATATTTATCGTAATTTAACTATCTCAAAATGCAAAAACAAACACGCCGCAAATTTTCTCCCGCCTTCAAAGCCAAGGTTGCTCTTGAAGCTGTTAAGAACCAGCAAACGCTTGCGGAGCTGGCCAAGAAGTTCGATGTTAACCCTGTTATGATCTCTAAATGGAAGGCAGAGTTTCTGGAGAATATGAGTGCAGCCTTCGAGAAGGCAGGTTCGCCTGAGAAGGAAGATGTCGACACTCAGGAACTATACGCCCAGATCGGTCAGTTGAGGGTGGAGAATGAATTTCTAAAAAAAAGTTTCAAGAGACTTGGAGGATAGCAGACCGGGCAAGTCTAATAAGCCCG
The DNA here is from genome assembly GCA_965214315.1 of Puia sp. Classification (GTDB taxonomy): domain Bacteria; phylum Bacteroidota; class Bacteroidia; order Chitinophagales; family Chitinophagaceae; genus Puia. Next base: position 179,767 of record CBDCBP010000010.1, read on the forward strand.
AGAGTGAAAAGTATATCGGTCCGCAGGCAATGCGAATTACTTACCGTCAATAGAAGCAGAGTGTATTACAAACCTGTTCCGGAGAAACCGGAGAATCTCAAAATGATGGAGATCATCGATAGGCACCTCACCGATCACCCGACTGAAGGGGTGGTGTCCCTTGTACTGTTTTTGATTGCCAGGAGCTACCCGGTGGGCCCAAAGCGTATCCGCCGCCTATTGAAGATCATGGGTCGTGAAACGCTGTACCGGCGTAAGAATTTGACCAAACTGGGGTTAAGAAAATTCGTAAAACCCTATTTGCTCAACGGCCTGGCCATTACCCGACCCAACCAGGTGTGGTGCACCGACATTACGTATATACCGATGAAGAGGGGATTCATGTATTTGACCGCCATCATAGACGTGTACAGCCGGAAAATAGTAGGCTGGTCGATTAGCAACTCCATGAGTGCGCAATGGTGTCGGGCCATGCTCGAAGAGGCAATAGCTACTCACGGTGTTCCGGAGATCATCAACTCCGACCAGGGTACACAATACACGAGTGCTCTGTGGACGCAATATCTCGAAAGCCTGGGCATACAGATCTCCATGGATGGTAAAGGACGTGCGCTGGACAATGTGTGGATCGAGCGATTCTGGAAATCCATCAAGTACGATTATATCTTTCTGAACCCGGCAGATGATGGTTTTGAACTGTATGAAGGCGTTCAAAACCACATTGCCTACTATAACGATAAAACGCATCATACCACTAGGCAATCACCCAATAATAGGTATCATGAACCAATCAAAAAGGCAGCCTGAGACCGCAGTCTTACAGGCCCTATCTTAACTTAGCACACTGGCCTTTTGGTCTCGAAAATGGGGAGTATTATAATCCCACATCAGCACGAATCTCTCTGCCCCGGGAATTAACTGTTTTATAATTGCTCATTTTAAACATTTTTACCGACAATGATTTGTCAGATCATGGATCGTAAGGATTTCAGCGATCGTTATAGTTTGGTTTTTATCCACGGTCATAATCAGCCTGTAACTGTAATCGACTCTTACGGAATATAAGCCTTTAAATTCGCCTTTTAATCATTCAAAATTCAGCCCTTTTTGATCTTTGATGTCTCATTACTGTCTGCCATTTTCAGCTTCAGGACCGTCTTTTTGAATTTAGTGGTAACCTCGTTACTGTATCTTGGTTTGCCTCAAAATGGGTTTACCTTCAAAAAGCTTTTCCAGGTAAACATCCTTGCATTGTACAACCATATTGCAAATCTCAAAAATCGCTCTTCCTGGAGAGAAATACTTGGTAAAAGTGCCAAAAAAACAAATTTTGGTAATTTCCTCAATAACTAACCTGCGCATTGAACCGGCCTTCAGGCTCTCCGAGTTCTGCAGCGGCCGCATTACTGATACGGATCGTAAGGCCGGCGCTTTCCTTCATATCCGGAAGTTGTCCCAACACCTTTGCATAAACTGATTTACCGGACGCGGGGCTGGTGACTTTGACGATGGCGCCAACCGCGACGTTATTCATTAACGCGTAATATTTTCCATCCTGCCAGCCGCTGGTACTCTTGAAGACACCCGCCGCACCGCTCGCCAAATGACCACCATCCATGAAGTCTGCACGGAAAGCCCCGCCATTGAAATGCGGAGCAGGCGGCGTCGAAGCAGCAGATGCCGTCGAACCAGCAGACGCCGTCGAACCAGCAGGCGGCGTCGTGGCAGCAGGCAGCCTCGAAGCACCAGGCACCACAGTAGCACCAGGCACCGCAATAGCAGCAGGCGCCGTCGAACCAGCAGGGTCGGCCATAGCAGCAGGCGCCGCCGCAGTGGTCGTGGCCGGTGTCGCCTGCGGCGATACAGGAGTCATGGCGCCCACCCGCTTTGAAACCGGAGAATCCGGGTCGACGGTTGGCGTTGGCGCTGTGTACGCAATCCCCGGCGGATTGGATGCAGTGGCCGGAGGCTTCGCCGCAGTCGGAGGCTTCGCCGCAGTCGCAGGCTTCGTGGTCGCCGCAGGCGGCATAGTGGCTGCCGCAGTCTGGGCGGAGGGCGTCGCGGACGCCACCATAGGCGTCGGCATAGGCAGCTTAGCCAGCGCGGACAGCTTCGTACTCACCTTCAAATAGCCCACGATAAGATGCATCCCCGGACGAACCTGGTCCGGAGTAATACTATTCCACTTCTCAAGGCTGGTGACAGGCACCTTGTTGTGGTTGACGCTGACGCGATACAACCATTCCTTATCCTCTGTGATATGAAAGACCGGAACCAGGCTCTCTCCCGCCAATTTTTGTCCGTTTTGTGAAAAATTCGTAGCAATAAGCGGGATCTGCAGCAGTTGGCCGATCATCAGCGGTTGGGTCAGCGCCGAATGATTGAACGGAGCGAGCGCTTTCGGATCGATATTGAACATCCTGCCTACACTATACCAATTCTCTTTTGCGACGACAGTATGTTCCAGGTACAGGCCTCCGGTCTGACCCTGTATAAGCAATTCATTGGATTGGGATCGGGCAAACTTTGCAAAAAAACAGCAGATCAATACAAGTAGGGCCGTCGATGATCGCATATACTAATTTTTTATCAAGTTCAAGCGCAAGTATACAAATTTTATGGCTCCCTTTTAAGGATACGCCATTCTTTGGGATAATAGTTGTTGGACCGGTTCGGAAGGACTTTTATCCAGCCAAGGTTATGTCCTGCGAACCGCGCCAGGGTCCAGCCCCGGAAACCGGTCTCAGGATGCACGTCCTCCTTCCGCAGATAACGGAGGGCGTCGTGTAAGTCCAGCGTTATAGCCTGCAGCGCAGGATGGATGATCGTGCTGACGGCCAGGTCATGCTCAGGTACGAACTCCTTTGCGGTAGCTTGTCCCAAAGTCACACCCCCTTTTTTCAAATAACAAGCCGATTGCAGGACCGGCAGTTCGGCCAGGAGCGACTCAGGGAACGCATGCAATTGATCCTGATGACGAAAGAACGAGAGCGGTATTTCAGGCCGCACCCAATGGCGTAAGTTCTCCTGCTCTTTTCGCGATGGTCGCTCGGCCGCATTCAGTTTTCGGGACGGCACGAACGTGCCGCCGTCCTTTTTCCGGAGGCACGCAATAAAAAAACCCTCTCCTTCCAGATGGTTGGGGTAAAAGCGATAGCCCCAGGCGCCGCCAGTACTTGCAGTCTCTACGATATTCCATTTAGGTTCCAACGCTAATCGGCAGGTTTGGGCATCGAGGGTATGGGTCAGCCAATCGAGGATGTCCTCATCCTCCTCGCGGCTGTAAGAACAGGTGGAATAAATGAGTACGCCGTCCTGGCGAAGTGCCGGCCAGCAGTTGGCGAGGATACGCTGTTGTCGCTGACTGCAAAGTTGTACGTTGGCAGGACTCCATTCGGCGATGGCTTCGGGGTCTCGCCGGAAAAGGCCGCTGCCGCTGCAAGGCGCATCGACGACGATGCAATCGAAATAATTTTCCAGGCTGGCGAAGTCGCGGGGATCATTGCTCGTAACGATCGTATTAGGCGCACCCCACTTGGTAATGTTCTCGCGGAGCACGTTCACTCGGTTGCGGATGGTCTCGTTGCTTACCAGCAAACTCTCCGGCGACAACAAGGATTGTATAAGTGTCGATTTGCCGCCTGGAGCGCCGCATAGATCGAGTACGCGCAGGCGGCTGTTCAGGTCAAGGGTCTGGCGGATGGCCTGTTCCAGGAACATACTGGAAGCTTCTTGTACATAATATACGCCCGCATGCAAGAGCGGATCTAAAGTGAAACTTGGCCGTGCAGTAAGATAATAACCGTAGGAAGACCAGGGCACCGAAGATGTCGATTGAAGCCCATGTCGTTCCAAATAAGAAGACGCATCATCCGACGGGCCGATCTCAGGTAGCTTTGCCGGGTTAAGCCGGATGGACGTCACCTGTCTGCCCGACGCATGGACGTCATTGAAAGCATCGACGTCGTAGCCGGGAAGGCCTTCGAGCGATGCGAGGAGTACTGATGGTAACTGGAATGACACGATCGGTGCAAAATTAGCGCAAAATGGTCTGGATCGCTCAGCGTTTTTTATTTCGGCGTTGAGCCCCTTGCAGCGCCGATTTGGCGCCGCCGAAGAGCATCGACGTCTTCGGCCGGAATAAGCGTTCGCGGCCGATGCCGGCATAGCCAAGTTTCGTGGAGCGTTTGTTGGCGATACAGGCTTAATAGTCTTTGAACCGCACTCCGTCCAGTTGAGCTGGATCTCAGAACCGGATAACAAAATCCTGCTTGACCTTGAACTCGTCGCGCAGAACAACAAGTCCGATAAAGAACAAGTCGATCGTTAGGTATACGCGGGTGTCACGTTTGATCGCTGCCCAGGCCGCCTCCATCTCTTCGCTCCAATGGATATCGTCGAAGATAAGCACGGCAGACCGCGCGGAATGTCGTAGGAGCAGATCAAAATAACGCAGCGTCGGCTCGCGCCGGTGATTGCCATCAACGAACGCCAGTTCTACAGGCGGAAGCCGACCCAGCAAAGGCAAAAGCGTCTCATCAAAATCACCCGTGACTACGGCGACATCGAGACCCAATGAGCGGAGGTTGCGGTCGGCCGCTTGCGCAACGGCGGGCGCGCCTTCGAGGGTAAAAACACTTGCTTCAGGAGCGCCGAAAGCCAGGTACGCCGCCGACAATCCAAGGGAAGTTCCCAACTCCACCAAGGTCGCGGGCCGATAATGCTGCGCGATGCGGAAAAGCAGTTGCCCGAGACGCGGCGGTTTGGCAGCACGTCGGGCAATAGTCGCAATGGACAGAGAATGCGTCGCGGAATAGACAGAGCCTGCCCCCATGTCTTTGACCAAAAGCAAAGTCTGGTCTTGAAACAACCGTCGCCGCAGCGCTTCTATCGAAGCATAAGCAGGATACGCACCGCGATCGTTCAACACTGATACGACGAAATCAAACACAAACGGGGAGTGAATGCCATGTCCTTTGCCGTTGGCAGCCCTGAGATAGTAGTGCAGGTATTTCCCGGCGAGCCGGATGGGCGAATGCATCCGGCTTATTTTTTGCGCTGCCAGAGTTGGAAGCTATACGCGTACGCATGTTTCTCATCGGCCGGAAAGGCCAATTCACTCACAAGCCTCCAGTCGTTTTCATATATCGCAGGGAAGAAAGTATCCCCCTCCAACACTGCATGTACCCGGGTCATGTAGATCCTGTCCGCGACCGTCATGGCCTCGGCATAGATCTGACCGCCGCCGATGACGAAAGTCTCCTTGCAGTCGGTTTCCTTTGCCAGTTCCAGGGCCGACGAAAGATCCACCGCCGCCCGCACAGCATCTCGCCCGGGACGCCACTCCGCCTGACGGGTCACCACGAAATTGAATCGGCCCGGCAACGGCTCACCCGCCAGCGCCTCGAATGTTTTTCGCCCCATTACGACAGGCATGCCCCAAGTGGTGTTCTTGAAGAACTTCATGTCGTTGGGCAAGTGCCAGAGTAATTTGTTGTCCTTACCGATTACATTATTAGTGCTGGCGGCGACGATGAGGCTGATAATCATGGTTAAAAGCTTAAACGGCGACTGGCGCTTTTATCGCAGGGTGAGACTGGTAATTCTCCAAAGTAAAGTCATCGAATCGAAAGCCAAAGATATCTTTTATAGCAGGGTTCAAGGTCACTACCGGAAGAGCGAACGGTTTACGGGTAAGTTGAAGTTGTGCCTGTTCCACGTGATTGCTATACAGGTGAACGTCCCCAAAAGTGTGGATAAATTCGCCAGGTTCGAGCCCGCACACTTGGGCAACCATTAGGGTGAGCAGTGCATAAGAAGCGATGTTGAAGGGTACGCCCAGAAACACATCTGCGCTTCGCTGATACAATTGGCAGCTGAGCCGTGGCCTGCCATCCGCATCGGGTGCGACATAAAATTGAAACAACGCATGACACGGCATGAGAGCCATCTCCGGAAGATCGGCCACATTCCACGCGCTGACGATGAGGCGGCGGCTGTCGGGGGTCTTTTTGATCTGATCGATGACCTGGCTGATCTGGTCGATGGTCGCCCCATTGGCGCCTTGCCAGGTTCGCCATTGTTTGCCATAAACAGGACCCAATTCACCGGCCGCATCCGCCCATTCGTCCCAGATACTGACGCCATGCTCATGCAGATACCCAACATTCGTCTCACCTCGCAGAAACCAAAGCAGTTCGTAAATGATACTCCTGAGATGCAACTTTTTCGTCGTTACCAGCGGAAAGCCCTTAGCCAGATCAAATCTGAGCTGATACCCGAAGCAACTTTGGGTGCCGGTGCCGGTGCGGTCCGTTTTTCGGACGCCGGTGTCCAGGATATGCTGAAGAAGATCGAGATACTGCTGCATGGAGTGCAATTTACATAAAGTCCTTAATTCGGGAAGTTTGAAGTCTTAAAGAACTTGTGTATTTTGCTCCCGGCCAAACCCCTTTTTACAAAATCCGTAGGATTTGAAACTTCTTAGCATTGCTGCTGTCATGTCCATCGCCGTCATCGGACTTTGGATCATTGGAAGGCTTACACACACCTTTCACATCATGAGGGTGAAAAACCCTGCCAATGAGCCGACGATCAAACCGGGAAAATTCGTCGTGATCACCAACTTCAAAAAGCCCAAACGATTCGACCTTGTAACCTATCACGCCATTGTACCGCCAGGCGGCATGACCACGCTCACCCATCGCCTCTGCGGCATGCCCGGCGACCTGTTGGAGATAAAAGCAGGCGTGCTCTTTGTAAACGGCCAGGACGTCGACAAATCGCTAAAACTCCAACATATTTTCAAGATGCCGTTGAAGGACAGCATTGCCATCCAGTACGACGAAAAGCAGGCTTATACGATCCCGCCCTATACCAATACCCTTTACATGGCACTGGAAGACGCCCGCGTCAAACGCGAACAACTGAACTGCGAGCGTTATATCCTTCCCCGCGGACTGAGGGATGAAGACATTTACCTGACTTACAAACAGAACTGGAACAGGGATCATTTCGGGCCGCTGCGTGTGCCGAAAGGGATGTGGTTCTTGTTGGGAGACAACCGGGGAAATTGCCGGGATTGCCGCCAGCACGGCCTTATCGCGCAATCCGCGTTCATCGGAACGGTCATCTAGCCCCCGCAATCAACATAGACATCCGGCTCCAACAATCAGCATGGGTTATCAGGCCCCCGCAATTAACATAGACATCCGGCTCCAACAATCAGCATGGGTTATCAGGCCCCAGCAATCAGCATGGGTCATCTGGTTCCAGCAATCAGCATCTTCATCTAGTCCCAGCAATCTAAGTACATGGGAATAGTCATCCAGCTGCCCCAACCCACCTACGTCGGAACGATCAGCTAGCTTTTGGCGGCCAGCAGGTCGTTTACTATCGTATAAATTTCTTCCTTTTGCTGCTCATAGTGTTCACCGGTACCGGGACCGCTGAAACCGGTATGGATCTTTTCGATCCTGCCCGATTTGCCTACAAAAATAGTCGTCGGGAAATTGACGATACTTTCGATCTGCGGCAGCGTCTTTTCGGCGCGCTGCGGGTCACCCACCGCCACGCCCGTAATGAGCATCGGATATTTTACCTGGAACCGTCGCTGGAACGTCCGCAGGCTATTCTGCGACCTGACAAAATCAGTGCTGCGCTCATACGCCAGCGCCACCACCTCCACACCCCTGCTTTTGTATTGATCATAAAAACCGCTGAGGAAGCGGGTCTCGTCCATGCAATTAGGGCACCAGGAGCCCATGATCTGTACCAGTACGACCTTTCCCTTGAAACGCGGATCGGAAAGTGATACGTCGTGACCGTCGATGTCCTTAAAGCTAAAAGTAAAAACCTGGTCTTTCTTCCAATGGGTCATAGCGAACTGATCCTCCAGTTTCGCGTTGTCATCTTTCAGTGCCATCCAGGTCTCATGGCCCGTAGCACCGGCGTAATATTGTCCGCCCGATATCCGGTTGCCTACTATCCGCGCAGTAAAAAAATAAGCGTGTGTGCCATCGAAACAAGATAGTTCCAGCGAATCACCCATGACAATGCCTTCCAGGTAACGCAAGTCACCGCCCGCGTCAAGGAATGTACCCGTTACATGCGAGCCCTCCTGCCGGAACTCCCCGACGCGAAAAGTAGAATCTTTCCCGTCCGCGCTACGGAACATCGCCGCCCAACGACCGGCCAGGCTGGCATTGGCGACGGCATTGGCCGGGCCAAACCGGTACGCTTCACCATAAAACGCCTTGAAGGGAACAGCCTGCCAGTCGGATGCGAGGTGTCTCAGCCACACCCCTTCCAGATCGCCTTCGGCGGTCACCCGGGCCCGGAGCTGCGATTCGTAGAATGGCAGGTGGATGACGACAGAGTCGCCGGACCGGGTAACGTCGTCGACCAGTAATCGTTCGCCCGCGTTGCGGATATAGATCACCTGTTTGCCCGCACTATCCACCACCTCGAAGTTAAAGGCGATGTCATGGCCGTCCACGCGTTGGAGGACAGCACGCCATTGCCCGCTTCTAAAAACGGGCGGCGGCGCCGCTAAGATCGAAGGTGCCGCCAATACCGCAGGCGCCGCCAATACCGCAGGCGCCGCCAATACCGCTTGTGCCGACAAGAGCACATGAGCCGCCAATCCCGCAGGAGCGAATGATCCCGCACGGGCGGAAAACTCAGCCGGAGCAGACATCCCCAAACGATCGGCCAATCCCAAGCGAGCACACATCCCCGCACCAGCGGACATCCCCAAAGGCGCACCCGTCACGACGAACGCGGCCAACAGGACCAAAGGCAACAAAATGAGCAGTCGGAACAACAACATCGGCATTAAATTGAACAGGCAATGTAACGCAAAATCACCAATTACGCTAGCAGCAATCCCCTACCTATTCGAGGTTCTCGAGCATCTCGGCAGTCATCCGCGAAAGATCGTATTCCGGCTTCCAGTTCCAGTCTTCCCGCGCGACCGTGTCGTCAATGCTTTTGGGCCAGCTGTCCGCAATCTTTTGCCGGTAATCAGGGGCATATTGAATAGTGAAATCCGGGATATGCTCTTGTATCTCAGCCGCTATTTCGCGCGGCGAAAAACTAAGCGCCGACACATTGTACGACGTCCGCACGGACAGCTTATCCGCCGGTGCTTCCATCAGCTGAATGGTGGCACGAATAGCATCGGGCATATACATCATCGGCAGATAAGTGTCTTCGCTCAGAAAACACCGATAACTGCGTTCCTCCAGGGCATCATGGAAGATCTCCACGGCATAGTCGGTGGTGCCGCCGCCCGGCGCGGATTTATAGCTGATCAACCCAGGATACCGCAGGCTCCGTACGTCTACCCCATACCGCTGGTGAAAGTAGTTGCACCAGAATTCGCCGGCGTATTTGCTGATCCCATAGACGGTGATCGGCTCGATGATGGTCCGCTGCGGACAGTTCTCACGTGGCGAGGTGGGACCGAAGACGGCAATGCTGCTCGGCCAGTAGACCTTGTGGAGTTTTTCTTCCCGTGCGATGTCGAGCACGTTCAGCAGCCCCTGCATATTAAGATGCCAGGCCAGGTTGGGATTCTTTTCACCGGTGGCGGACAGGATGGCCGCCAACAAATATATCTGCGTAATGTTCTGACGGATCACCTGGACATGCAGCATCTCCTTGTTCATCACGTCAAGGGATACATAGGGCCCGGAGCCTTTCAGCAATTCGTTCTCTTCCCGCAGGTCGGAGGCTACTACATTGGCATTTCCATAAATGCGCCGAAGGGCGAGTGTCAGTTCCACTCCGATCTGTCCGCTGGCACCGATAACTAATACCTTTTCTTTAACCATACGATGGGGTTTTGGGCTGCAAACCTAGCACAATTATCTAACATTAGATATCGCTAGGTTCACCGATTCCATTGGAAAGACATAATGGTCCTGAGGTAAACCTAACACAAATATCCTTAGTTTCGCAGTATGCAATTTCTACACGAGCTGTTCAAACATCAATCTTACGACAAAAACAACTTCTTCCTTATCGCAGGTCCCTGCGTCGTCGAAGGCGAAGCGTTGGTAATGGAGGTCGCCGACAAGGTTTCAGGCATTTGCAAAAACCTGGGTATTCCGTATGTCTTCAAGGCGTCCTACCGCAAAGCCAACCGCACCAGTTCAAACAGCTTCACCGGCATCGGGGACAACAGCGGACTCGAACTCATAAAAAAGGTTGGCGACACCTACAAACTTCCCACCACCTCGGATATCCATGCCCACGACGAAGCAGCTGCCGCCGCCAAATATGTCGACATCCTCCAGATCCCCGCATTCTTATGCCGCCAGACGGATCTGCTCGTCGCCGCGGCGGAGACTGGCAAAGTCGTCAATGTAAAAAAAGGACAATTCCTCAGCGGTCCGGCGATGAAATTTGCAGTGGAGAAAATTAAAAAAGCGGGCAACGACAAGATCGTACTCACCGAAAGAGGCACGACATTCGGCTACCAGGACCTGGTCGTCGACTATCGCAATATACCGTGGATGCAGGAGCATGGCGCGCCTGTCGTGATGGATTGTACGCATTCTTTGCAACAACCCAACCAGACCAGTGGGGTCACCGGCGGCAACCCGCAGTTGATCTCAACGATCGCGAAAGCTGCTATTGCCACCGGCGCCGAAGGCCTATTCATAGAGACGCATCCGAATCCCTCCATCGCCAAAAGCGATGGGGCAAATATGCTAAGACTGGATCTTCTACAGGGATTACTGGAGCAACTCGTCGTGTTACGGCGCGCAGTTTCCGAAATATAAAGGGTGAGGATGAGCTGGTTTTCCTGGACTCGAAAGGAATTAAAAACGGGACATTTTAGCAACCGGCGGTCGCACTGTTGGAAACCCTTATGGAGAATAACAAAGCAAAGGTACTCCTATCAGCGCGTTTTTACTACTCACAAAGGAGAAATAACTAGCTGTAGAATTTTTTTGGCTTTTCTTTAGTAGGCCGTCAGCACTTTACTCGGAAGAAGTCCAAATTCCTTTTTGAAGGCGATCGTAAAGTTGCTCAGGTTAGAGTAGCCCAATTCCATGGCAACTTCTTTTACCGAGTAGTTGCCTGCCAGGAGTTTATCGCGTGCTGCCTGCATGCGCACTTTCTGAAAATATTCATACACGGGTACGCCATAGATGAGTTTGAAGTCTTTTTTGAGCTTCGATTCGCTGATCGAGAACATCCGGGCCAATTGGCTGATGGTGGGCGCAGGCTCCAAGATATCTTTGGTGAGCACGGCCTCCACCTGCATGACCCGGTCGATGTCTGTCTTCGACAGCGGAATATTGAAGTAGGCGTTCTTGCGGCGTTCATAGATGCGTAAAAAGAATCGTTCTATCAACAGCATGATCCGGTTCTGGATGATCGCGAGGCGCATAGGGCTGTCATCGGCTACTTCCACGATCTCCTGCATCAGCCTGCGGTATTCGCTGTCCAGGGGTTCGCCGTGAACGTTTTCCACCTGGAGAGAAAGGTAGGTCGAAAGGACGTCATCGATGTCTTTCACCCCCAGATAGCCAGCTAGCCAGGTTGCGTCGAACAACACGTCGATGCCTTTGTAAACCGTCCCCGCGGCGCCGATATAGGCCCATTCCTGCAGCGAATTGGTGAGGTAGGCGATGGCCCGGTTGGTGTTGGACTCTTTTAGCTTTTCGTCACCGACGCGGATCACCAGCGTGTCGGGTATCGTCAGCTCGTGAAAACGGAGGGTATAGAACTGTTCTTTTATTTTGCGGCGGCAGATAAGCCAATCCTGTGTAAATCTGGCGTTGACGATGTTGACATGGATGCCGTTTGGCAATTTCACAAAGGTGAGGCTGCCGGACGCAACCCGTTCCGGGAAAGTGAGTCTATCGTTAATGACCGGCACGTTCAACCGCCGCGCCAGATCGTTGATCAATTGCTCATAATCGGTATACGCGAAATCAAAATGGAACAATGGTATAGGTTTACCGAACCCTGGTAAGGTACGACAAATACCACCCATTGCCCCATAGGCAACTGGGTATTCCAAAAGACCTGCTGCCCGGATGCGCTTACTATAGGTATTTGAGCGGATTACGCCGGGCCGATAAAATATACCTTTTGATGTTCATCCAGAAGGCGAGGATGAAATAGACGATCAGCGGAGAACCCATGGTGAGAAAGGAGATGTAAACGAACCAGGTACGGATACGGGAAGTGGCTATTCCCATCCGCTCACCGATTGCCGTGCAGACTCCAAAAACCTGCCATTCGATGAAGTGTTTGAGTCTATTCATGGCGCTAATTTATACAAAAACGGCAAAACGTCTTGTTTTTATTATGTGTCCGGAAAGCCATTTTTTAGGTAATTTCGCGGGGTTAGAAATTTGCCGACATATAAAAAAAATTTATCATGGTCTTTGATCTGGATCTCATTAAGAAGTTATATGGGGGAATGCCGTCGAAGGTAGCTGCCGCCCGTACTTTAGTAGGTAACCCTTTGACTTTAGCTGAAAAAATCCTGTATTCCCACCTTTATGAGCAGCCAACCCGGGCCTACGACCGCGGCAAGGATTATGTCGATTTTGCGCCAGACCGCGTGGCTATGCAGGATGCTACCGCTCAAATGGCCCTCTTGCAATTTATGACCTGCGGCCGCGATAAAGTGGCAGTTCCCTCCACCGTCCATTGCGATCACCTCATCCAGGCCAGGACCGGGGCCACAAGCGACTTGGCCACCGCCCTGGACGTCAACAAGGAAGTATATGATTTTCTGGCTTCTATCTCCAACAAATACGGTATCGGATTTTGGAAACCAGGGGCCGGCATCATCCACCAGGTCGTACTGGAGAACTATGCATTCCCCGGCGGCATGATGATCGGTACCGACTCCCATACCCCCAACGCAGGCGGTCTCGGCATGATAGCCATCGGCGTCGGCGGCGCGGATGCCGTAGATGTCATGGCCGGCCTGCCCTGGGAATTGAAAATGCCTAAGCTCATTGGGGTTAAACTGACCGGAAAGATGAGCGGCTGGACCTCGGCCAAGGACATCATCCTTCGCGTGGCAGGCATCCTGACGGTAAAAGGCGGTACCGGCGCCATTGTCGAGTATTTTGGCGAAGGAGCCGATAGCCTCAGCGCAACCGGCAAGGGCACCATCTGCAATATGGGTGCGGAGATCGGCGCCACCTGTTCCCTCTTCGGCTACGACGAGAAGATGGCGGCCTACCTGAAGGCGACCGGCCGCGAAGAAGTAGCGGCGCTGGCCGACGGTATCAGGGAGTGCCTGCGGCCGGACAAGGAGATCTATGCCGATCCTGGCAAGTACTACGACCAGGTCATCGAGATCGACCTGACTCAACTCGAACCATACGTGAATGGCCCTTTTACGCCTGATCTGGCCTGGCCTATCAGCCAATTCGCCGACGCCGTAAGGAGCAACAACTGGCCCGAACGACTGGAGGTCGCTTTGATCGGAAGCTGCACCAACTCCTCGTATGAGGACATCAGCCGCTCCGCCTCGCTGGCGCAACAGGCAATCGATAAGAAGCTGAAGACCAAAGCTGAGTTTACGATCACCCCCGGTTCCGAACAGGTCCGTTACACCATAGAGAAGGATGGGTTCCTCCATACATTCGACCAAATAGGCGGCGTGGTCCTGGCCAATGCCTGCGGTCCCTGTATCGGCCAATGGGCAAGACATATCGACGACCCCAACAGAAAGAATTCCATCATTACCTCTTTCAATCGGAATTTCGCCAAACGCAATGACGGATTGGCCTCCACCCATGCTTTCGTGGCCAGCCCGGAGATCGTGACGGCTTTTGCCATCGCGGGAGACCTCACGTTCAACCCGCTCAAAGACTCGCTCAGGAACGAAAGGGGCGAGGACGTGATGCTCGATGAGCCCACGGGGGTGGAACTACCCCCCCACGGCTTTTCCGTCGACGACGCGGGCTATCAGGCTCCGGCGAAAGATGGCAAAGGCCTGCAAGTAGTGGTGGCCCCGGACTCCAAACGGCTCCAACTGCTGGAACCCTTTGCTGCCTGGGAAGGAACGGATCTGAAGGGATTGAAACTCCTGATCAAGGCAAAAGGCAAGTGTACGACCGACCATATCTCCATGGCGGGTCCCTGGTTGAAATTTCGTGGTCACCTCGATAACATCAGCAACAACATGCTGATCGGCGCAGTCAACTTCTTCAATGAAAAAACGGACTCGGTCAAGAACGAGCTGACAGGAGAATATGGTCCCGTGCCTGCCACGGCAAGGGCTTATAAGGCTGCCGGCCTTGGTTCGGTTGTCGTCGGCGACGAGAACTACGGTGAGGGATCATCCCGCGAACATGCGGCCATGGAACCCCGTCACCTGGGGGTGCGGGCCATTGTCGTCCGCAGTTTTGCCCGTATCCACGAGACGAACCTGAAAAAACAGGGTATGCTCGCCCTGACTTTTGCCGATAAAGAGGACTACGACAAAGTCAAAGAAGACGATACCATCGATATCGTCGGCCTGGAAAGTTTTGCTCCGGGCAAACCGCTTACCATGGTCCTCCATCACAAAGACGGAAGCAAGCACGAGGTACCGCTAAACCATACTTACAATGCACCGCAGATCGGCTGGTTCAAGGCGGGCGGTGCGCTAAATGTCATTCGCGCCGAAGTGGCAAGATAACTAGATCGTCGCAAACGCATCCCCGGAAGAAAGATGGGTCACCTGCACTCCGGGGATCTTTTTTTGCAGCACCGGCACCAGCCATTCCATCCCGGCTTCCTCGCTGACGGAATGCCCCAGCACGATCAACGACAGTCGACGGCCCTGATAGCGCGCATCGCGCACGTATTCGCTGGTCTCCCATTCGTTGATCTCTCCGCAGACCACGACGTCAGGCTGATATTGCTGGATCAACCCGATCTGTTCCCTGCCCCCGGCGGCCCCGGGCGCAAGCACTACGCGCGAACAACGTTGCGCAAGACCGCCGATGTATTTGACGTTTTTAATGCCCAGCCCTTTTTTGAACCGTGTGATCAGGTCGAAGAGGGAAAGGTCCGAAGGCAACACCACCAACGGCGGGTTGGCCGCATCATAATGACCTGCCCAGCCCATCGCCTGCATGGTACCCATGCGGATCCCGTCGGGTTTATGCTCATGGATACCGTCGTGAAAGCGCCAGACGACGATGCCGTGCTTGTTCAGGAGATCGCGTTTGAAACGCAGCACCGGGTCGTCGCCAAGCCAGGCGGTTTCGTCGAGGTGATTGTAAAAGGTCGGTTCATGGGCGATGATGAAATTAGCATTCAATTTGATCGCTTGCTGGATGATCGCATCGGTTGCGAACATGGTCGTCACGATGCCTTTCACGGGTTGTGCCGGATCGCCCGCCTTGATGGTATCTACTGTCTGGGGGAAGGGAGCGCCTGGGATATCGGCCAGCAGCGCATCGATGACTTGTTGGATGGTTATCGGGCCCGGTGTCGAGCACGCAGCACGCGAATATGGCAATACCGTGGCGGCGATCGCGGTCAGCGTGGTGGCAAGGAATTCCCTCCGCGGCTGGAGCCGTTTGTTGTCCTGAAGCAAAAGCATGGTTTAAGTTTAGCTAAATAAATATAAGGTATCTTTGGTTATGACCCGATACCTGTCCCTATTCGTTTTCCTTGCGCTCCTGGTTTATAGCAGCAACGGCCAATCCACCAAGGATCGAATGTCCCCTGAGCAGCGCTCAAGGGGCGCCAAAAACCTCGCCGTCATCGGCTACTATGCCGGAAGCAATACGGCCATCGATAGTTTTCCGACCGAGAAGCTGACCCATATCATCTTCAGCTTTTGTCACCTGAAAGGCAACAGGCTTTGGGTAGACAACGCCAATGACACCGCCAGGATCATGCATCTTGTTGCTTTAAAAGAGAAGCATCCCCAACTGAAGGTCATCCTTTCACTGGGCGGCTGGGGCGGGTGCCCGACGTGTACGGATGTTTTTTCGACCGACAGCGGCCGCCAGGAATTTGCATCGAGCGTGCGGGAGGTCTGCGACTATTTTCATGCCGATGGCATCGACCTGGACTGGGAATACCCCGCGTTGGAGAATGTACCGGGCTATCATTATATGGCTGCGGACAAAGACAACTTTACGGAAGTGATCCGGCTATTGCGTAAACGGCTCCCGCGGAAGGCGGAGGTCAGCTTTGCCGCCGGTGGTTTTGTCGACTACCTGCGAACCTCGATCGATTGGAAGCAGGTAGCGCCGATGGTGAATTATATCAACCTGATGACCTATGACCTTATCAACGGTTATGCCACGCAGACGGGACATCATACGGCTTTGTACAGCAGGCCCGAACAAGTGGAGTCTACCGATCGTGCGATCCGCTGGCTGGATTCGGCCGGCGTGCCGTTGCACAAGGTGGCTATCGGCTTGGCTTTTTACGCACGCATCTTCGCCGGCGCAGACAGCGTCAACGATGGGCTATATCGGCCCTGTCATTTCTTAATGGGCGTGTCCTACAAGAATTTCCCGGCAATGCTTTCACCGGACAGCGGTTGGGTTTATCATTGGGACCAACTCGCACAGGCCCCCTATATGTACAATGCCGGGCAGCAGGCATTCGCGTCCTTCGACGACAGCGTCTCCATCCGGATAAAGACCGAATATGCCGTGCACAAGGGCCTCGGCGGAGTCATGTTTTGGCAAATGACCGAGGATCGTTTTAGCGGTGGATTACTCGATGTCATCGACGATACGAAAACGGCATTATCGACCGGAAGAAAAAACTAACTTAGCGGGATGCGCTATTATCCTATCCTGTATTTGCTGCTGACGGTTATCTTTTTCGGGTCCTGTTCGCCCGCGAAACAAATAAGCACTCCCAGTGCAATGGCTCCCAGCGTAATGCTTTCGCTGCCCGATACCCTGCCCGCTTTGCCGCAGTCGGAGATAGACATTCCTATAAAGATCGCCGGACGGCCCTTCCTTGCGGCAGCGGATTCCGCTTTCCCAAGGGAATTTACATCGCTGGGCTGGCCGGCATACCTGCAGCCTTCCTGCGATTTCAGGTACCGTTATCGGTTTGTTCGGTCGCCTTTTACCATCCGGTGCACCAATAACCGGATCTCGGTAGGTATGGAATGCAATTACCAGGTCGCGGGCGGCCACTCCCTTTGCGCCGGCGGCAGACCGGCGAGTCCCTGGATCTCGGGGTATTGCGGCTTCGACAACGAGCCCATGCGAAGAGTAGATCTTTCTTTTGCTACGCAGTTCGCCATTGGATCGGACTATCGCCTGCAGACCAGTTCAGGAGTAGAGCAGGTCAAAGCCCTCGACAAATGTACCATGTCGATCTTTTCCATGGATATGACGCGGCAGATCATGGACAGCATACGCTCCTCCATCAATACCCTTTGCAGGCAAATGGATGCTTCTGCTGCCGGGCTGAATGTAGCGGGTTATCTCCGTCAGACGGCGAAGACCTGGCAGAAAACACCCTTGGGACCTTATGGCTGGCTGGTGATCAATCCGCTGGCGGTGAGAGTCGGAGCGCTCAATTACACCAGCGATACTTTTTTCCTGAGTATGGGCATCAGTTGCCGCCCGGAACTCAGCAGCGACAAGAGCCCGGCGAAACAGATCTCGCTGCCGCCGTTGAACAGTGGCGGCAGCAGGAGCGGGATCACACTTTACCTGCCCGCCAATTATGAATATTCCTTCCTTACGAAACTGCTGAACGATTCCTTGCAGGGCAGGTCGTTCACCTACAAAGAGCGGCAGGTCATCATCAGGGAGGTGGCGATAAAGGGGATCGGTCATCATCAGTTGGAACTCCGGATAGATTTTGCAGGAAGCCACGAAGGCCGGATCTTTTTGAGAGGAACGCCGGTGGTGGACACGGCCAAACAGGCATTGAGCGTGCCTGACATTTCCTATAGTATCGAAAGCAGGGAGGTCCTCGTAAAGATGGCCGGCGCGATCCTCAGGGGCAAAATTCGGCGGACCGTCCAGGGAAACAGCTACCTTGATATGGCAACGCTTTTAAAAACCAATACGCCGACCATCAACGCGCAACTGAACCGGATGGTGATGTCCCATTTGTATACCAGCGGGCAGATCAAGGAGCTGAAGCTTATCGCGCTCCTCGCGGGTGAAAATAGTTTGCAGGCGCAGCTGCTAGTCCGGGCAGAGCTTGCCGTGACCGCTACAGGCCTTCCCAAATAAAACGATGATTCTCAATCGATAAGGCCTTTGTCCGGAGCAGCAATGCCTCCCGCTCAGGGCCTTCGCCGACACTTTTTGCTAATTGACCTCAAAAAGGCAACCATTAACATTTCATTTGCGTATAATCCCAATTAGGAAAACTAGTTTGTGCGTTCTTTCTTTTCTACCACTCAAAATACCGCACAACGAATTGATCGCAGGAAACACGCAAATACACGCTTTGATTGCTGGGTGCCGGGCGAATGACCGTGCCAGCCAGAAAGAGCTATACAATATGCTCAAGGACTATGCTGTGAAGATCTGTTACCGTTATCAAAATAGTCTTGAGCAAGTAGAAGAGATCATGAACGAGGGATTTATCAAACTTTTTAAGAACATCCATCAATTCGAGGAGTCGCGTCATGCAGATGTCCTGGCTTCGCTGAAGGGATGGTTCAAGCGCATACTGGTGAATACCTGCATCGATCATTATAGGAAGAATGCAAGTTATATCAACGGACAGATGCTATCCGAAGATGCCGAAAATATTGCGGACAGGCAGGAGAATGGCCTGGATATTCTTTCTTATAAAGAGATCATCGAAGCCATCCGGGAATTGTCACCCGCATATCGCACTGTTTTCAATCTTTTTGTTATCGAGGGGCTGACGCACGAGGAGATCTCCCAGCATTTAGGCATTTCCGTCGGCTCATCCAAATCCAACTTATCGAAAGCCAGAGAAAACCTACGAAAGATCCTAACAAAAAAAACTGACCAGAAAGCTTATGTTGAACCTATCCGATAGGGAATTGGACCGCCTCTCCAAGGAGGCGGCCCAGGAATATGAACCCGGCGAGGTGCTGGGTCCGAAGTCCTGGGAAAGGCTGGAGGTCCGCCTGGACAATAGTCCGGGTGGCCTGAACCCTAATCCCTTGCGGCATTTCCGGCGTTTCCCCTTCTATTATGCACCCGCTTTGCTGGTGTTGATGGGCGTATCGTACTATTTCGTCAAACACGGTACGAAAGGGTCCGGCAGCCCGCCAACTTTTGGCATGGCTAAGACGCCGGCACCGGCCGGAAAAGATGTTTCCAACACCACAAACGCAATATATCCCGATAAATCTACTCCTGTATCCTCTCCTTCCTCCGTCAATCCTTCCGCTGCTTCCCGTTCGGGAAGCACTGATCCGGCTGTAAATGCAGCGGGTAGTGCGGCAGCGAATACGGCTGCGCCAGCAGCGACGCGTGACGCCGATGCCCGGACGACGGATGCAGGGAATGACCGTAGCAGCGGATCCGCAGCCAACAGCGAACGTCATAGCACCTCCGCAGCCAACAGCGAACGTCATAGCACCTCCGAAGCCAACAGCGAACATCATGGCGTTTCTAACACCAGCGCCTATCCTCACAGCGGCTCCGCCACGAGCAGCGAACGGCATAGCAGTTCCAACGCCAGCACCTATGCCCGCAGCGGCTCCAACTCCAACAAGGATCGCTCCAGCGCCCCGGGCATCAACGCAGCTGGCATTTCTTCTACCGCCGGCCCATCGGCTGCCGGCAGATCGGCAGCGGGGGTTTCAGGTCGCCGCGGCAATCGGGCACCACGCAACGCCAATGACAAGTTGAACGGTCTGCCAAAACAGCACGAATCGCCGGAACAGGATGCCGCCAACAGCCAACGCACCGCCACCGGTGCCAACGCAGTCCTTGCAGGCAGCACGACCCGGGAACTCAACAAAGCAATCATCGGCGGCCTCGCCTCGACCAAAAAAAGCGCATTCATCCCCGATAGCAATTTGAGGAAGTTTACATTGAAGTCACTGCCGCAGGGTATGCGACCCAGGGCCCTATACGTGAACAGGAACTTGCAGTTCGGCCTCGTACTGGCGCCCGATTTCACTTCAGTCAATTCTCTGGCGGGCAACCGGGCCGGCAGTACCGTGGGAGTTACAGTGGACTATCAATTCGCCAATCATTTCTACATCGGCAGCGGGTTGCTCCTCGACCGGAAGAAATTATGCGGCCCGTGCCGAGGATTATCATGCACCAAATGATTTCTACCAGAACAATATTTTCGCGCGGCACCTGGATTACGTGAAAGGGACATTCGAGATGTTGGAAATACCGCTTAACCTTCGCTATGATTTCAGCGTCTCGGGCAGCACGATATTCTTCGCCAGCGCCGGCGTATCCAGTTACATCATGACTACCGAGCACAGCGGCATGTACGGCAATTCATGGGGCCAGTCCTATCAGCCCTGGAATGTTCCCGGCCAGCACAATACGCTTTTCGCTGCCGCTAACCTGAGCCTGGGCGTCGAAACCGGTCTTAGCAATAGCCTATCGCTGTTGATAGCGCCATATATGAAGATTCCCACCCGGGGCGTTGGCTATGGACAGGTACAGATGAGTTCCGTAGGCATCAATTTCGCGTTGAAGTTTTCTCCGGTCATCAGCAAAAAACGCAAGTAACGTCAACGTTTATCAAACCAAACAGGCATGGCATTGTTCCAATCCCCATTGTAATTGATAAAGATCTCTTCGCCGGCTTTAATGAATCGCACAGTTTTCACCGAAATGAGGTTCTCCTCGAAATCCATCTCATATTCACAGTTGCTGCGATAAGAATGATTGTACAAAGGCACATAGCCGAGCGCCATCGCACAACTTTTCCGGTCGTCGCCCCACTCGAAGATATAGTCGTGCAGTAAAGTCTGATCCAGTAGCTTACGCTCTTCTCCCGACATAACGATCACGGGTGAGATTTCTATGATCGTTCCCTTGTCGATAGTATCGGTCGTAAAAACACCCCTTCCCGTCTCTCCTGTTTGCGCAATGAACAACTGCTGTAAGATCATCTTTTATTTTTTGCACGTGCAGACCGCGGGCGTCCCTAAATTTGGCGGGGAAGATAGCATTTTTCGGGACTTTTGACGTACGTTCGCGTATGTCCTCAGAAGCCGAACATATGGACGCAAAGGAGCAATTTCAGGAGCTGATAGCGTCGGAAGACCTGCTGGCCATAAGGGATTTTCTGAACAACCAGAACATCAGCGAAGTCGCGGACCTCATCTATGAATCCCCCGATTATGAAAGCCAGATCATGGGTCATCTGAGCATCCATAGGGCTTCCAGTACTTTTAAGATCCTGGATGTGCCAACCCAGAAGCGCATCATCCAGGAATTGCCGGCATTTAAAACAGCCGAACTCCTGAACGATCTTTCCGCGGATGACCGGACCTCTTTCCTGGAGGAACTGCCGAGTGAAGTAGTGAAGGAATTGATCAAGACGCTCGATCCCGAGGAACGCAAGATCACGCTTTCCCTCTTGGGATATCCGGAAGGTAGCGTCGGCCGCCTGATGACCCCCGATTATATCGCGGTAGAAAAAGACTGGACAGTAAGAGAGGTGATCGACCATATCCGCGAGGTCGGGAAGGATAGCGAGACCATCGATGTGATCTATGTGGTGGACGACAAAGGGTCTTTCATCGATGACGTCCGGATCAGGGAGATCATCCTGGCGCACCCGGACAAAAGGATCGAAGATGTGATCGACAACCGGTATATCGCATTGAATGTCAATGATGAGCAGGAAACGGCCAGCGAGGCGTTCAAAATGAACAACCGGGTCGCCCTACCGGTGCTCGACAACAACAAGGTGCTGCTCGGCATCGTCACCATCGATGACGTGTTGTGGATCGCACAAGAAGAATTTTCGGAAGACATCCAGAAGATCGGCGGTACCGAGGCCTTCAACGAGCCCTACCTGGAGATCCCCCTGATGACGCTGTTCAAGAAACGAGTTGTCTGGCTGGTCGTACTCTTTTTGAGTGAGATGCTGACGGCGACGGCGATGGGCTATTTTGAGGATGAGATCGCCAAGGCCGTCGTATTGGCCCTTTTCGTGCCCCTCATCATTTCAAGCGGAGGCAACAGCGGTAGCCAGGCTTCGACGCTGATCATCCAGGCTATGGCGCTGGGTGAGATCACGATTGCCGACTGGTGGCGGGTGATAAGGCGAGAACTCGTCTCCGGTCTCTTGCTGGGGACCACGTTGGGAATCATCGGCTTTACCCGCGTCATGCTTTGGAACCAGGTGTTCCACACGTATGGCGAGCATGGCGCGCTCATCGCACTGACAGTGGGCGTCTCCTTGATAGGCGTAGTCCTGTGGGGGACGATCGCCGGAAGCATGCTGCCCATCGTGCTGAAGAAATTCGGCGCCGATCCTGCCACCTCCTCGGCCCCTTTCGTGGCCACGCTAGTGGATGTCACGGGACTGGTGATCTATTTTTCGGTCGCTTTTCTCATCATGCGGGGCATTTTACTTTAGGAAGCCAAGCTTTTCTCACTTCACCAAACCAAGCTTTTCTCTCTTCACCAAACCAAGCTTATGTCACTTCTCCAAGCCAAATTATCCTTCTCCATCAATCCAAATTTTTCTCACTTCCCCAAAGCCAAACTACCCTACTCCGCCAAGCTTATCCTATTCCACCAGGCCAAGCCTATCTGACTTCACGAAACCAAACCAACGCATCCTCTGCATCAAGCCGATCTCGTCCCACTTCACCAAGCCAATCGCATCCTACTCCACCAGGCCGAGCCTATCAGACTTCACCAAACCAAACCGAATGCATCCTCTCCATCAAGCCATCCTTCTCACTTCGCCGAGCCTATCTGACTTCACCAAACCAAACCGAATGCATCCTCTGCATCAAGCCATCCTTCTCACTTCGCCGAGCCAAACGGATTCTCTCCATCAAGCCACCCTTTCTCACTTCGCTAAGCAAAACCTATTCTCTGCATCAAGCCGATCTTAACCAATCCAAACCTCTCCTTACATATCAAGCCAATCTTATCCCACTTCATCAACCAAACTTTATCCTTTCGACCAAACCAAATTATCCTGCTCCGCGAGGCCAAACTCCCGCATTTTCTTTACCGCCAGGGGCTGCGCTCACCTATAAAAATGCGCGCATCTCCTTGTTAATGAGTTTTTTCCAGCGATTTTTTTGTCGTAACTTAAACCATTGGTTCGCGTGGCAGTCCAATATCCGAAGCATTCTAATTAATTAATTCGTATGAAACAGAAAGTGATCATTGCCGTACTCATCCTGCTGGTCGCAGGCGTATCCGGCTATTCCCAACGTGGCGGCGGCGGCCGCGGAGGTGGCGGTGGCCGCGCAATTGGTGGCGGTGGCGCACGCGGCGGCGGATTTTCCGGCGGTGGTGCAGGAATTTCAAGAAGTGGCGGAGGATTCTCGAGAGGTGCAGCTGGATTCTCGAGAGGTGGCGCCGGATTCTCAAGAGGTGCAGGCGGATTCTCGGGTGGAGCAAGATTCGGCGGCGCAGGTGTGCGCGGCGGTACGGCATACGGACTGGGCTCCCGTGGTAGCGCAGGCGTGCGCGGAGGCCTTGGCTACGGCTATGGCGCCCGTGGCTATGGATACGGCGCCCGCGGCTACGGCTATGGCGGCCGGGGCTACGGCGGCTATTACGGACATGGCGGCTATTATGGCAGTCGTGGCTGGGGTGGATGGGGAGGTTGGGGCTACGGTTTTGGCCTCGGATTCGGTCTGGGCTGGGGCTGGCCCTATTATGGCTATGGCTATCCTTACGGCTATGGTTATCCTTATGCATACCCGGGATACGGCTATGGCTACTACGTCCCGCAGTACGATCAGGGTTATGACGAGCCCACCGACCCCTATGGCGACGGCTCCGGCAACCCCTATCTTCAGCGGCAGCAAGACCCGGAGCAATATCAGCAGCAACCCCCACAGGGTTACCAACAACAATCCCAACAGGGTTATCAGCACAACCCGAACTATAACGATAACCGCAATTACCCGAACCCCGATTCGCTGCAGAACAGACCCGGCACCGATGGCAACGCTCCCAACGGTTACCAGGGAAATTCGACACCAAATAACACTAACACCAGCGACAAAGAATGGGTGAAGGCACACTGGAAGCACACCAACGACGGCTGGGTATGGATAGACGGGTATTGGCGCCCCAAACACCAATCCTACAGCAACTAAACTTTCCACTTACCAATAACATGACCCCTTCGAGCAAGTGACTCGAAGGGGTTTTTTATTGGATATTATTCGATAATATTGCGCAGCTAAACTTTTTGCATCCATGTGTGGAATCGTAGCCTATATCGGTCCAAAGGAAGCATATCCAATTATCCTCAAGGGTCTCAAACGCCTGGAATATCGTGGCTATGACAGCTCCGGTGTTGCCTTGCAAAACAAGGGCCTGGGCATCTACAAAAAGAAAGGCAGGGTAGCAGAATTGGAAGAAAGTCTCGTCGGCAAAGACCTGCATGCGCACGCCGGCATAGGCCATACCCGATGGGCTACCCACGGCGAACCAAGCGACCGTAACGCGCATCCGCATAGCTCCGCCAGCGGAAGACTCGCCATGATCCACAATGGCATCATCGAAAATTATACGCAACTCAAGCAAGAGCTCACACGCAAAGGTTACCGGTTTACCAGCGACACCGATACCGAGGTATTGCTGAACTTTATCGAAGACATCCTGCAAAACAACCAATGTGAGCTGGAAGAAGCCGTACGCATCGCGTTGAAAAGAGTGGTAGGCGCCTACGTGATCGTACTGCTTGACAGAGAAACCCCGGATACCCTGATCGCGGCCCGCAAGGGCAGCCCGCTGGTCATCGGCATTGGCAAGGGGGAACATTTCCTGGCCAGCGATGCCTCGCCGATCATCGAGTATACCAAGGAGGTAGTCTATGTGAACGATTATGAACTGGCCATCCTCAAGGCCGATGAACTTATCCTCAAGAACCTGGGCAACGAGAAGATCACCCCCTTCGTACAGAAACTCGACCTCGAAATGGCCGCGATCGAAAAAGGCGGCTACGACCACTTCATGCTCAAGGAGATCTTCGAACAACCCGACACCATCTTCGACTGCCTCCGCGGCCGCCTGGACCCGGCAAAAGGCACTATCACAATGGCAGGCATCCAGCAGCACATCGAAAAACTCAAAAACGCGAACCGTATTATTATGGTCGGTTGCGGTACCAGCTGGCATGCCGGCCTTGTAGCCGAATATGTTTTCGAAGAACTATGCCGCATACCGGTGGAAGTAGAATATGCATCGGAATTTCGCTATCGCAATCCCGTGATCCATCCGGGAGACGTGATCATCGCCATTTCACAGAGCGGCGAAACGGCCGACACCATCGTGGCCATTGAAAAGGCAAAAGAAAACGGCGCTTTCATACTCGGCGTTGTAAATGTAGTGGGCTCTTCGATCGCCAGGATCAGTCATGCGGGCGCCTACACGCATGCCGGACCCGAGATAGGCGTGGCTTCGACAAAAGCATTCACGGCCCAGCTGGCAGTGCTGACCATGATCGCGCTAAAGATCGCCAAAGAACGCGGCAGCATCGACACTGCCCGCTATATGCAATTGCTAAGCGAGTTGCACGTCATCCCCGAAAAAGTACGAGAGCTACTGAAGTCAAAAGACAGCATAAAACAGCTCGCCGAAAAATACAAAGACGCCAAAGACGCCTTATACCTCGGTCGCGGCTACAACTTCGCGATCGCCCTCGAAGGAGCGCTGAAGCTAAAAGAGATCTCCTATATCCATGCCGAAGGCTATCCGGCCGCAGAGATGAAGCATGGCCCCATTGCCCTTGTAGACAAATCACTGCCGGTAGTCTTCGTGGCGACCAAAGACAGCTACTACGAAAAGATCGTCAGCAATATCCAGGAGATAAAAGCCAGAAAAGGCATGGTCATAGCCGTGATCAGCCAGGGGGACGGGATCATCTCAGACATGGCCGATGACACCATCATTGTTCCCGAAGCGGATGAACTCATGGCGCCCATGCTGAGTGTCATTCCGTTGCAACTGCTGGCTTACTATAGCGGCGTTGCCAAAGGATATGATGTCGATAAGCCTAGAAACCTTGCGAAAAGCGTAACAGTGGAGTAACTATGAACGAGATCAAAAAAAGTCCGATCAACTCTTTAGGCTATGGATTTATCGATAGTCGTTACCTTCCGAAAGGAAAGGACGAATATTATCTGCGGAACGTGCAGAACAGGAGCGGGATCAGCTACCGGCAGCTAACAGCTTATGAGATCGAGGTGCTGGTCCGCAACCGGAACACTTCAGCCAACTGGAACGATATCCTCGTCAGCGACGCCTTCACCCCGGAGCTCGTACAAAACTGCAAATTCTTCGGGCTGGTGCGTATCGGCAAATTAGAAGCCTGGTATCTCGAGTTCCATAATCTCCGCAGACCCGTCGGGCTCTACAACAGCACCATCATCAGCTGTGACCTCGGTGACAATGTCTGCATCGACAACACCAATTACCTCTCGCATTATATTGTCGGCAACGATGTAATGATCGTCAACACCAACGAGATGGCCACGACGGACCATGCCAAGTTCGGAAACGGCATCCTCAAAGAAGGCGAGGACGAGTCCATCCGCATCTGGATGGAGGTCTGTAATGAGAACGGTGGGCGCAGCATTATTCCCTTCAATGGCATGTTGCCCGGAGACGCGTGGCTCTGGAGTCGCCATAGGGAAGACAAGGTCTTACAGGAGAAATTCAAAGAGTTCACGGCTTCGGCCTTTGACAGCCGCCGCGGTTATTATGGAAAGGTCGGAGACCGCACCGTCATCAAGAACTGCAAGATCATTAAGGACGTATGGATCGGCAGTGACGCCTATCTCAAAGGTGCCAACAAACTAAAAAACCTCACGATCAACTCCTCGCCTGCCGCCAAATCCCAGATCGGCGAAGGCTGTGAAATGGTGAACGGTATAGTGGGCTTCGGCTGCCGTGTCTTTTATGGCGTCAAGGCCGTGCGTTTTATCATGGCCTCGCATTCGCAGCTCAAGTACGGCGCGCGGCTGATCAATTCCTATCTCGGCAACAACGCGACCATCTCCTGTTGCGAAGTGCTTAATTCCCTCATCTTTCCGGCACACGAGCAACACCATAACAATAGCTTTCTTTGCGCGGCCCTCGTGATGGGCCAGTCCAATATGGCGGCGGGGGCTACGATCGGCTCCAACCACAACAGCCGCAGCGCAGATGGGGAGATACTCGCCGGACGCGGCTTCTGGCCCGGACTATGCGTCAGCCTCAAGCACAACTCCCGGTTTGCTTCCTTCATCCTGCTGGCCAAGGGCGACTACCCGGCCGAGCTGGACATACCCATTCCCTTTAGCCTGGTGAGCAACGATACCAGCAAGGACGAGTTGATCGTGATGCCGGCTTATTGGTTCCTGCATAATATGTATGCGCTGGCGCGCAATTCCTGGAAATACATCGACCGGGACAGAAGGATCGACAAGATACAGTTGTTGGAATATGACTATCTAGCGCCCGATACGATCGGCGAGATCGTAACCGCCCTGGCCCTTTTGGAACAGTTTACGGGTCTGGCCCTTGCAAGACAGGCCGCGGAGATGCAAAAGCAATCCGGTAAGTCGGTAGGGGAGTCGGTAAAATCGGACAAGCCAAGCGACGACGAATTGCAGGAAATGGGTGCGAGCTTGCTGCAGCATAGTCCCGGCCAGGTGGAGGCGCTGGAGGTCCTGGCCGAGGGTTGGGAGAACAGTTACCGTGCGGTTCGACTGATAAAGGTGGCCCAGGCCTGGTCTATTTTCCGGGATTTGATCGCCCACTATGCGGCGGAACAATTGATGCGGTACATCAGGGAAAACAAGATCCGAACCTACACTGCACTCCTGCAGGCCGTACCCGCCACCGGCTCGCTGCAGCCCTGGGTGAATGCCGGGGGCCAACTGATCCGGGCATCCGAAGTGGATAAGCTCATCGGCCAGATCCATAGCGGGAAGATCAGGAACTGGGAGCAGGTGCACCTGTGGTATGGCCAGCAAGCTGACAATTACCCGTTGGATAAGTTGTCACATGCGCTCGCTGCATTAAAGATCGTGACGGGCATCTCGATGCGCAAAGAAGGCCCTGAGGCCCTGGGGCACTTACTGCGGCAAAGTGTCGCGACGAGAGAGCAATTGGTGAAAGAGATCCACGAGTCCCGGGCCAAGGACTATACCAACCCCTTCCGGAAGATGGTCTATGATTCGCCCGACGAGATGAATGCCGTTGTCGGCAAATTGCAGGACAACAGTTTTATCCGCCAGGAAAGGGACGCTTTGAACCAATACCGCAAGGAGGTCGAACAGGTCGTTTCCGACTGGAAACTGGCCTAGCCGATGACCGGCGCACCACGGCCCACTGGCAACACTTCCGTCGATTAGCGACCGCCGTCTGACGATTTACGCCGCGACGCCCCACGCAGAGAGCAGACCTTTGTGTAATGAAAAAATTGCTGACCTATACCTTTTTCCTCGCAATATCCTGCGCAGGCCTGACTGCCTGCACCGGCAATCAGCCACCGCACAACCTCCTCGTTAACGGCGACGCCGAAACATCCCATTTCGATAGCTTCCCCGCCGGCTGGACGAACGTCCAGGGTCACTGGTTGGCGGAAGAAGCCGACAGCCTTCATCATCGCTGCGGGTTGGCGCAAAGCGGGAAAGCGCTTTTCTTCGAGGGTTCCGACACGCTCGGCATTCTGCGTCAGGAGGTGGACGTTAGGGAATTTGCATCCAGGATCGCGGCGGGCAAACAGCAATTCAGTTTCAACGGCTACGCAGAATCGCTTGACCAGGGGCCGAATTCAGACCAGGCCCGGATCATTCTGACCAGCCTCGATAGCAGGAAGAAAAACCCAAAAGTCCTGTTTGACAGCGACACGACGCGTTCGTTGAATAAATGGCTATGGTTGCGCGACACCGTATTGGCGACACCCGCTACGGCTTTTATCCGGGTAGACCTGATCAGTATACGCCATGTCGGAAGCGACAACGACGGCTATTTTGACAACATCACCCTGGTGGCACTCGACCAACATCCGGCCTCCTGGATCTGGGCGATCGTTGTCGTGCTAGCCATCTCCGTGGGAATAGTAATCTATCGCAGGACAAGAAGAAAGCCTACGATATCGCCTATTTCTTCCTGAAGAACAACCGTAGCGGCACGCCCTTGAAATTGAAATTCGCCCGCAATTGATTTTCCAGGTAATTCTTATACGGCGTCTTTACATCATCCGGATAATTACAGAAGAACGCAAACGACGGTACATGCGTCGGCAGTTGCGTCACGTATTTGATCTTCAGCGGATGACCTCGGACCACAGGTGGATGATATGATTCCACAGCCTTGAGCATGATTTCGTTCAGTTCTGATGTCGGTATTTTCCGCTGCCGGTTGTCATACACTTCCAGCGCCGATTCAACGGCCCGGAATATACGGGTCTTCTCTACAACTGAAATAAAAAGTATCGGCAAATCGGTGAAGGGGGCAAACCGCTCCTTCAATTCCTTTTCATAATCCTTGGAGGTGTTCGTTACTTTCTCCATCAGGTCCCATTTGTTGACAAGCACGACGATGCCCTTGCCCTTCTTGACCGCAAGGCTAAAGATGTTGAGGTCCTGTGCGGTGATCCCCTTCGGCGCGTCGAGCACGAGCAGACAGACATCGGCTTCGTCCATCGCCCGGATCGCCCGGATGACCGAATAGAACTCCAGATCTTCCTCTACCTTGGTCTTGCGCCGGATGCCGGCCGTATCGATCAGGACAAAGTCTTTTTGAAACAGGGTATACCGTGTATGGATCGTGTCGCGGGTGGTGCCGGCGATATCGCTCACGATCGTCCTTTCCTGGCCGATAAGGGCGTTGAGCAAGGAAGACTTCCCGACATTGGGCTGGCCGATGATGGCGAATTTTGGAATGCCCGCGTCTTCGTCCGGCGCCTGGTCGTCCCTGATAAGCGCGGTGACGGCGTCGAGCAATTCGCCGGTGCCGCTGCCGCTCATCGACGACAAAAAAAAGATCTCATCGAAACCAAGACTATAAAATTCAGCCGCTTCAAGCAGCCGGTCGCTATTGTCGACCTTATTCACCGCCAGAAAGACGGGTTTGGTGCTCCGTCTCAGGACATCGGCCATCGCTTCGTCCAACGTCGTGATGCCGGTAGCGGCATCGACCATGAATATGAGGGCGTTGGACTCTTCCAGTGCAATGAGCACCTGTTTTTTGATCTCTTGTTCGAAGACGTCATCGCTCTCAGGCACGAATCCGCCTGTGTCGATCAGGTTGAAATTCTTCCCCGCCCAATCCGCTACGCCATATTGCCGGTCGCGGGTCACTCCGCTGACGTCGTCGACGATCGCCTTGCGCTGCTCGAGCAGGCGATTGAAGAATGTACTCTTTCCCACATTGGGCCGGCCTACGATAGCCACTGTAAATCCGCTCATATCAATCTAATTATATCCCTAATTGTATCCGTATTCTTTCAAGAAGGTTTCCGTATCCCGCCATTTCGGGCGCACTTTGACAAACAGTTCCAGAAACACTTTGCGATCAATGAATTTTTCGATGTCGGCACGGGCCCTCGACCCCAACTCCTTTATCATTTTCCCGCCCTCGCCAAGGATGATGCCCTTCTGCGTTTCCCTTTGCACAATGATATCGGCCCTGATCTTGGTGAGCGAAGATTTCTCCTTGAACTCCTGTACGAGAACGGTAGCCTGGTAGGGGATCTCGTCTCCATACAGGAAGAATATCTTTTCCCTGATCAGCTCACCTACAAAGAATTTTGTCGGCAGGTCGGTCAGGTCATCACCTTCGAAAAAGGGCTGGCCCTCCGGCAACACGCCGAGCACCGCCGCCATCAGGCCGTCTATATTTGTTTTTTTCAGCGCAGATATAGCTACCACCTCGCGACAGTAAGGCTTCGTTTCAAAGAATGCACGGGCCTCATCGATCTTATTGGCCGCCATACCATCTGTTTTATTCAGCACCACAAGCGCAGGCGAACCCAGCTTCAGGGCTTCGAAGAGCCGGTCATTTTCCTCCCAGTCATCCCGAATGTCGAGGAGCAACAAGGCGAGGTCGGCGTCCTCCAGCGAACTTCTTACCGCCTGCATCATTTTCTCGTGCAGCTTATAGCGCGGTTCGATGATCCCCGGAGTGTCCGAGAAAATGATCTGGTAATCTTTTTCCGTCAGGATACCCTTGATCCGATGCCGTGTCGTCTGCACCTTGGGGGAGACAATAGCCAGCTTTTCGCCCATGAGCGCGTTTAGCAGGGTGCTTTTCCCGGCGTTAGGCTTGCCAAATATGGAGACGAATCCGGATTTCATTGTATATGCAAATATATTTTTTAGTTTTTGTGGCGGGTGGTTAAATGCGGCGCAAATTACCTTGTCGCCCCAACAACCCCGATTCCCCGCTGGCCTATATTCCCGGCCAAACACAGCGCCATTTCCGGGACGCCTCTTTCTTTCGTGGCCGATTCTCGCGGATGACGGCAGCCCGAATGTCGCGTTCGGCTACCTTTCCAAGGCTATTCTCTCGCGGTTTAAGGCCGGCCGCCTTCATATAGCGGCTATTTTCTCTTGCGGCTTAAGGTAGGCCGCCTTCATATAGCGGCCATTTTCTCTTGCGGCTCACGGTAGGCCGCCTTCATATAGCGGCTGATTCTCTCGCAGTTTAAGGCAACCCGAGTTCCGGGTTCGGCTTCTCTCTTTCGGCTATTCACCGCACAAAGCCAGAGACTTCGGCAGCTGCTTACTAAAATAAACAGGGACCTCACGCCGAGGTCCCTGCCTTTGTTGCGAAGGGTGGGATCGAACCACCGACCTTCGGGTTATGAGCCCGACGAGCTACCGCTGCTCTACTTCGCGATGTGGACGGCAAAATTAAGGGTAAACGGATTCTCGACCAAATAAATGTCAATTTTCCGCATCCGGCATTACTTTTTACCAATACCGTAAGCCATTTTCATGTCGGTTTGCTTCTTTTGCGCCATGAAAAGACTTCTAGTTATCATCATAGTCGGCGGACTGACAATGATAAAGGCCAAAGCTCAACAGCCCACTTACAAGACCCCTGCTCAACAGTTGATCCTCACGAACGAAGATTCCTTAAATAACAACGCGATCAAGAACAAAACGGTGATCTCCGGTTATGGCAGCGCCTTCTACCAACGGGATTTCAACCAGAAAGTGTCCACCGTAGCCCTCGACAGAGTAGTCCTTTTTGTAGGCCATAATTTCTCCGAAAAGATCAGCCTCTTCACGGAACTCGAAATAGAGAACGCCGTCGTCTCCGGCACCAACAGCGATGGACCCAGCAGCGGCAAGGGCGACGTCGCCATGGAACAGGCGTTTTTGAAATTCAACCTGAACCCAAGCCAATACCTGGTCGCCGGCCTTTTCGTACCCCGCATCGGCATCACCAATGAGAACCACCTGCCCGTCAACTTCAACGGTGTAGAACGCCCCATCGTAGAGCAACTGATCATCCCCACCACCTGGCGCGAGATCGGTGTCGGCCTATATGGAAATCTTGACCGGCTTCCGTTAAATTATAGCATCGCCCTGATCAACGGTCTGAACAGCGCGAAATTTCAACACGACACCGGACTAGGCGAAGGCGAAGGACTGGGCAGCAATGCGGCTGCCAACAACCTCGCCGTCACCGCCAGTGTACAATACCGGCTCAAGGACCTGAAATTCCAGCTGGCTGGTTATGCCGGCGGAACGGTTGGACTGAGCAAGAGAAGCGCGGACAGCCTCGATGTAGGGCTGGAAACCGGCGCGTTCGGAACCCCTCTGTACCTCGGCGAGTTCGACGTGCAGTATGCCCACAACGGATTTTCCGCTAAGGCACTTGGCGTATACATCGCCTATCCCGATGCCGACAAGATCTTCCGCGCATATGCGACAAGCATCGGTTCAGGCATGTACGGCACCTATCTCGAGCTGGCCTATGACTGGTTACACCATACCGGAACCACCAAACAGTTTGTCACTTTCGTCCGCGGCGAAGCACTCGATATGAACGCGCAGTTGACCACCCTCCAGAAAGGTGACGACCAGCACGACAAAACACTCCGGCAAACACACGTGATCGCCGGCATCAGTTATTTCCCGATCCCGAATGTGGTCATTAAAGCAGACGTGCGGCTGCAGCACACGGGCCCGCAAAACCCCGCTTTGGTGATCAACCCACCGCCAAACGCCCTGCCCTACCGCCAGAACGATCAATTTCTAAATCTTGGCATCGGCTATTCCTTTTAGGAAGCCTGCGCCGATCGCAAAAGCTATATTCATGGAACGCAGAACATTTCTCAGATCTTCCTGTAACGCCTGCCTGCTCGTCGCCTCTGGGATGATCCTGCCTGTGCTGAGCGGCTGCGGCCCCGGCGCCTACCAGGTCTTCCAGACCGAAGTGATAGATGGTCGTGTCGACATTCCGGCAGACGCTTTCGCAAAAAGCAAGCTGGTACTGATCAGACCAAAAGGTTGGTACTATAGTATCGCCCTCCGGCGAAAAGACGACGGCGCTTATACCGCGCTGCTGCTGAAGTGCACACACCAGGACAACCAGTTGACGGCCGCTTCCGACGGCTATAGCTGCAGCCTTCATGGAAGCGCCTTTAACCGCGACGGCATGGTCGTAAAAGGGCCGGCCGAACGAGCGCTGAAGACATATCCCGTGACCATCGAAAACAATCTCATTCTCATCAACACAAAAGGATAGCACAATCGTTATGAAACGTATACTTTTTTTCTCCGCAGCGGCCTTTTCACTCTTCCTCGGCGCCTGCAGCAAGTCATCGGATTCAGGCGGCAGCAGCACCGAAACTTTTACGGCCGTAGAAACCGATGTGATCAACGCCTTTGTCCATACTACGGCGCTGCCGCAGTACGACAGCCTGGTGTCGACAGCCAACGCCCTGAACACAGCCATTAACACGCTGAATAGCAATCCCACGACCGCCAATCTGCAGGCCGCACAAGCCACCTGGAGATCGATCCGCACCGTCTGGGAAAGATGCGAAGGTTTCCTGATCGGACCGGTAGAGGCCTATGACTACGATCCTAACTCCGATACCTGGCCGACCGACTACCACCAGATGGACTCGCTGCTGGCGAGCAACAATACGCTCACGGTAACGGACGTCCAGAACCTGCCGCAGACCCTCAGAGGCTACCATCCGATCGAATACCTCATCTTCGGTGTTGGCGGCACCCGGGACGTCAGCGATCTCGACGCCCGTCACATGCAGTACCTCGTCAGCCTCTCAGCCGACCTGCTCAACAACGATGTTTCTCCGCTGCTCACTTCATGGAACTCGGCACCCGTAGACTATTCACAGGCGATCCTGACCGCGGGAACGGGCAGCACCGTCTACAAAACAAAACAGGCCTTCTTCCTGGATGCGATCGGCAACAACGGCATGGCAGGTATTTGCAATGAGGTCGGTGAGCAGGACCAGGATGGCAAGATGTACAATCCTTACATCACCAAGGATTCAACGCTCACGGAATCGCCTTACAGCGGCAATAGCCTCACCGATTTCAAGAACAATATCGTCGGCCTGCAACAGGTGTATATGGGGTTGAACGGTGGTAAAGGCCTAAAAGACCTGGTAGCCGCCAAGAATACCTCGCTGGACAATCAGATCCGGGCGGCCATCACCGCAGCGGTGAATTCTTTCGACAACATCAGCGGCAGCAATAACGAACGGTATGAAGAAGCGATCTTCGACAGGCGGACGCAGATCCTGCAAACGATCACGACACTTAACACCCTGCAAACACTGCTGGAGAACGACCTGACCAATTTTGTGAAACAATACGTACAAGACTAACCGTGAAAAAGATCTGGATCATTGGCCTTTTGGGAATCGCCGTCTATGCCTTCAGCCGGTGCAATAAATCGGAAACCTTTCCGGCGAACGAGTACGACGACCGGCTGAGCGGGGGATCGTTTACCATTCTGGATGCATCCACCCAGGCTTTCAAGCAGGCCATCAACGGGCTAAGCGCCCGTCAGACAGTCATACACAATATCGGCGATGGGACGTTCGACCAGGTTTTCGTGGCGGCTCCCGCCCCCCACTTCGGCGGGTTGGGACCCATTATGAACAATATCGCCTGCGTGAACTGTCACCGCAATGATGGCGGCGGCTTTCCGACCACAGGCTCTTCCAATTCGGGGATGCTGATGCGCATTAGTTTACCCGGGTCTGACGAACATGGCGGACCGCTGGCCGCACCTGGCTTCGGTGTCCAGATCCAGGACCAGGCCCTGCTGGGTACCACACCCGAAGCGAGTACGAGTATCAGTTATACCGACCTCCCCATCACCTATCCGGACGGAAACATGGTGACGCTGCGCAGCCCCAATTACAATATCATGAACCCTTACATCCCACTTCCCGCCGGATACCTCATCTCTCCGCGGTTGGCGCCCCGTTTAGTGGGCGAAGGGTTGTTGGAGAATATACCTGAGAGCACAGTCCTCTCGTTTGTCGACGCAGGCGATCAGAATGGAGATGGGATCACGGGCAAGGCGAATTATGTGTACGATCCTTATACGCAAAAGACCGAACTGGGCCGCTTCGGCCTGAAAGCCAACACCCCCACCCTGCTCGTACAGGTCGCCACCGCCTACCAACAGGACATGGGTGTCACCAGTTATGTTCAACCCATAGAAAGCTGTTACGGCCAAACGCAGGCGACCGGGATCGGACCAAACGACACGAGTGTCGAACTCGTAGACAGCCTGCTGAATTATGTGACCTTCTATGTACAGACGCTTGCCGTACCGGCGCGCAGGGATCTGAATGACAGCACCAACATCCGCGGGTTAGCACTATTTAACCAGATCAACTGTTCGGCCTGTCACCGGCAAACGATGTATACCGGCGTCAATCCTGCCATCAATCTCAGCAGCCAGCGCATCCATCCCTACACCGACCTGCTGCTGCACGACATGGGACCGGGCCTGGCAGATGGGCGATCGGACAACCTGGCGACCGGCAGCGAATGGAAAACGACACCGTTATGGGGGATCGGCTTGCTGGAAACCACGAATGGTGGAACCGGTTATTATCTCCACGACGGGCGCGCCCGCACGATAGAGGAAGCGATCTTATGGCACGATGGGGAAGCGGCGAAAGCCAAACAACAA
The DNA here is from genome assembly GCA_965214315.1 of Puia sp. Classification (GTDB taxonomy): domain Bacteria; phylum Bacteroidota; class Bacteroidia; order Chitinophagales; family Chitinophagaceae; genus Puia. Next base: position 216,036 of record CBDCBP010000010.1, read on the forward strand.
TTCATGCAGCTAAGCGCAAGCGACAGATCGGCCCTGCTACAATTCCTGGGCTCACTTTGATCGACGCCCGCATGGGCCCGGCCCTTGAACACGATTCCGCCGGTCACGATTCCACCGGGCGACATTAAACGGGGCAACATGCCAACGGGCAGCATTCCGCCGATTAGCATTCCGCCGATTAGCATCCCGCCGATTAGCATTCCACCGGCCGGCGTTCCACCAACCGGCATTCCACCAGTCAGCCGCTTTTCTTAACCGTGCTGGCGCCGCTGGAATGAGATTCGCGAATAGTGCCATCTCCCTTATAAAAGACACTGCTGGCACCGGAGGCATCTGCAATGATCAGGTCCTTGTTGACCGTGACGCGAATGTCGGACGCGCCGGAAGCATGCACGGTACAGCTCTGGGTGACAAGCTCATAGCCTTTTACATCGCTGGCGCCAGACGAACGGAAGGTCGCCATCCCCGACACAGTCCCCGTGATCCGCGCGTCCGAAGCCCCGCTCTGGTCCATCTTCAACTCCTTAACGTTGACGGCGCCTTTGAAATCGCTGGCGCCCGAAAGCGTGATCTCCAACCCATCGCCTGTTATCACGCCATCCACGAAGATGTCGCTGGCGCCGGAAGCCAACAGCAGGTCCAGCGTCGTGAACGATACATAGGCTTTGAGCTTGGTATTGCCTATCGACCACCGCTGGTTATCGAGGCTGATCTTCAGGATGCCATCCACAACTTCCGTGCGGATACGGTCCCGCGATTTGACGTCGGGCGCACTGACGACCACGGTTTCTTCGTCACCTTCACTAAGATACAAATTGATGGCGTTGGAGACCTCGACACCATGGAAACCCTTTACCGGCCGCAATTCTGCATTGGGATCATGAATGATCGTTTTTTGAGCCCTGGACGAAAAAGCGAACAGCCCAACGACCAGTATGAGAAGCGTTTGTCGCATAAACAAAAATACGCAAAACATCAATCCCGGTGAGAGATGCTTCCCGATCCGCTGGCGCTTGACGACCGGACTACCCCATTCCCCTTGTAGTGCACATCGCTTCCGCCGCTTGCGGAGGCGGTAAGTTCCTTATTTACAGTCAAATAGGCATCGCTGCCGCCGCTGACGTCCACATGGCAGTCGTCGGCCGCCAGGTCATAACCGTGGTAGTCGCTGCCGCCGCTGGTGCGCACGAAAAGGGTATTGGCGGACCCGCTGATATAAGAATCGGAACCCCCGGATTGCGTGACCGTAAGTTCGCCGACAGTCATTTTACCGTGCAGATCGCTGCCACCGGAAAGGTTCATTTTCAGGCGGTCCGCATGAATAGGGTCTTCGAAATAAACATCGGAGCCACCGGAGGCATGCAGGAGATCTATGACCTTGCATGACACGTAAGCCTTCAAATGCTGGTTGCCCCAATGCCCCCAATGAAACCCATGATCCTCCATGTAAATTTTAAGAATGCCTTCGATCACTTCGACTTTTATATGGTCACGGACGTCAAGGTCTGCGGCGCTTACGGCCACGGCTTCTTCCCCGCCTTGACTCAGGTAAAGATCGATACCGCCGGAGATCTCGACCCCATGAAAACCCTGGGCCGCACGTTTTTGGGCGTTCTTGTCATCGATCACCTTCCCCTGCTGGGCAACGGCGGCGAACGATAGGAAGGCAAAGGCTGCTAGAAGTATAGTATTTTTCATAATTCACTTTTTTTAAAGACAATGCATCCGGTAAGATGTTGCATAAACCGATTGATTGACTGTCCGGGGGCCGCTGCGCCCTTACTTGAACGGACGGCAACCATCGCCCCCTTACTTGAGCGGACAGCAACCATCGCCTCCTCAGTTGTACGGACAGCAACCATCGCCCCCTTACTTGAACAGACAGCAACCATTCATCGCCCCCTCACTTGAACAGACAGCTACCATCGCCCCCGTAGTCGGACGGCCAACTACTATCCAAAGTTACAAAATGGTCGAAAAACCCTAATTTTGTGGTCTGTTCTTCGGGGTGCTGTCGGGCCAATGTCTGACGGCTGAGAAAATACCCGTAGAACCTGAACAGGGTAATGCCTGCGAAGGGAAAATGAACAACATGAAAAATATCTTCACCATGGGCTTGGTGGCGCTGGTAGCGTCAGCAAACGCCCAAACCGACACAACAGCCAACGTTAAGCACCGCGATTCCCTGAAACTTTTTCTGCAGCCCGTGGAGGTGAGGGCCCTCCGGGCGGGAGAAAAAGCCCCCTTTACGAAGACCGACATTGGGAAAGCGCAGATCGAACAAACCAATATCGGCCAGGATCTGCCCTTCCTTTTGAACCAGACCCCATCGGTCGTCATCAATTCAGACGCCGGAAATGGCGTTGGCTACACGGCCATTTATATCAGGGGGACGGATGATTCCCGCATCAACATGACCTTGAATGGCATTCCCTATAACGATGCAGAAGAGCAGGCCATCTACTTCGTAGATCTCCCGGACTTCGCAAGCTCGGTGAACAGCATCCAGATCCAACGCGGGGTGGGCACTTCGTCCAATGGCGCCGGTGCATTCGGGGCAACCATCAATTTCTCCACCAATGAGTTCAACGACAAGCCCTACGCCGAATTCAACAACAGCTTCGGCAGCTTCAACACCTGGAAGAATACGGTGAAAGCAGGCTCCGGACTGATCGACGGCCACTTCACCATCGATCTGCGGCTTTCGCGTATCAGCAGCGACGGCTATATCGACCGCGCCACCAGCGACCTCAGATCTTTTTCCCTTTCGACCGCCTGGTATGGCAAGAACTCTTCCCTCCGTTTCAATATCCTCCAAGGGACCGAAAAGACTTACCAGGCCTGGAACGGCATCCCGCTGGCAAAATGGAATGGCAGCCAGGCGGCGCTGGAACAGCATTACCAGGACAATGTCGGCTCACTTTATTTCAACCAACAGGACTCGCTGAACCTCTTCCGCTCCAGCAACAAGACCTATAATTATTTCACCTACAAGAACCAGACAGACAATTACTGGCAGAACCATTACCAGCTATTCTTCAACCACCAATGGTCCGATGCCCTCACATTCAATAGCGCCGTTTTCCTGACCCGCGGCTACGGGTATTACGAGGAATACCATGACCAAGGCGATTCTGCAAACGCCAAATACACGGCGTATGGCCTACAGCCGTACGCAGTGGGCACGGACACCTTCCAAAGTACCAACCTGATCCGCCAGCGTTGGCTCGACAATTATTTTTATGGCTCGGTTCTCTCCCTCCAATACAAGAAGAACAACACCCAGGCTTTTCTCGGCGGCGGCTGGGACCGCTATGACGGCAAGCACTACGGCTACGTCACCTGGGCCGCTAACGGCGGATTCCCCGATGACTACCGCTATTATGATGAACCAGCCATCAAAATAGACTATAACGTCTATGCCAAGCTGCAGCAGCAACTCGGCGAACGCTGGACAGCCTTTGCCGATCTTCAGTACCGCCATCTCGACTATGAACTCGATGGGTTTGACGACAACCCCTCGGTCCTCGTCCATCCAAAATACAATTTCGTCAATCCAAAGGCCGGCATCACCTATTCGCATTATGATTGGCTGGCCTATTTTTCCTATTCCCAGGCCGGACACGAGCCCAACCGGGACGATTTCGAAGCGGGTCTCAACGACCAGCCGAAACCCGAAACCTTGCATGACTTCGAACTGGGGCTTCAGAAAAAGACCCTGAAATATTCCTGGGGAGTTACCGCTTACTATATGCGCTATCACAACCAGCTGGTGCTGACGGGCAAGATCAACGACGTGGGCGACTATACGCGTGACAATATACCGCGCAGTTACCGGCTGGGGATCGAGTTGCAAGGCAGCCTGCATCCCGCGAACTGGTTCTCAGTGGAGGGCAATCTCTCGCTCAGCCGCAACAAGGTGTTCAACTATGTGGAGTACGACGACGACTATGACAATGGGGGGCAGGTGATGCATGCCTACAAAACGACGGACATTGCCTTCTCTCCCGCGGTCGTAAGCGCCGGCACGGCGAACTTTATGCCGGCAAAACACCTGACGTTAAGCCTCCCCGCCAAATACGTCAGCAAGGAATACCTGGACAACGCGCAGCAGCAGACCCGCAAACTGAACGGCTACTACATTCAAAATTTCCGGGTTGTCTATGCGATTCCCGGGAAGATTGCCAAACAAACCAATGTCATTTTTCAACTTAACAACGTATTCAATAAACGCTACACCCCCAATGGCTATACCTATAGCTATGTGTATGGCGGCCAGCTCGTCACCGAGAATTTTGTCTTCCCGATGGCGGGCACGAATTTCATGCTGGCGGTGAACATTAAATTGTAAATTGGCGAATGCTAAGACCCCTACTGCTTTTCCTGGGCATCCTGAGCGGCGGTATGACGCTTCCTGCTCAAATCGCCGCCCCGACAAATTCTTCGGACGCCCCAACAAATTCTTCGGCCGTCCCGAAAAATTCTTCGGCCGTATCGACCGATGCTCCGGCCCCACCCCGGAATAGTGCCGCCCGCAATAGTGCCGCTCCCCGGAACAGCGCCAGCTCCCAGAATAGTGCCGCACCCCAGAATAGTGCCGCACCCCGGAATAGCGCACCCCGCAATAGCGCACCCCGCAATAGCGCGCCCCGGCTCGACACGACGCCCGCCGCACACCCGCCTACCAAACGGCCGATCCGTCCCGCCGACATCTACCGCCTGCCGGTTCTCGCAGACCCCCAGATTTCCCCCGACGGAAAATGGGTGTCGTATACTATGACGACCATCGATTCACTGAAAGACAGCCGCAACGCTGACGTGTGGATGGTATCGTGGGACGGCAGCGAGGACATCCAATTGACGAGCAGCCCGGACGGCGAATCCAGGGCTCGCTGGAGCCCGGACGGCAAATGGCTCTCTTTTGTCTCATCCAGGCAAGATGGCAAAGGCGCTCAGGTTTGGCTGATGGACCGCCGCGGCGGAGAAGGCAAACGCCTGACGGAGATCAAGGGCGGCGTCGACGACTATGCGTGGAGCCCGGATGCACAAAAACTCTTATTGACGATCACCGACCCTGACCCCGAAGACACCGGCAAGATCAAGACGACAAAACCCTATGTGATCGACCGCTACCAATACAAACAGGATGTGGATGGCTACCGGTATAAAAAGATCCACACCCACCTCTACCTCTTCGATATCGCAACAAAAAAACTGGACACGCTCACCCGCGGTGGCGACTACGACGAAGAAGGCGCCGTCTGGCGCCCCGACGGATCGCAGATCGCCTTCGTTAGTAATCGGACGCCGGATCCCGATAAAAATGAGAACAGCGACATCTACGTGATCGACGCGAAACCCGGCGCCGCGATGCGCCAGCTCACGACCTGGAAAGGCAGCGACAATTCGCCGCGCTGGAGCCCTGACGGATCGCAGATCGCTTACACCCGCTCTGTGTCGGAAGAAGACTATCATATGTACGATGAACCCGTCCTCTGCGTAATCCCCTCCGCCGGCGGCCAGCCAACACTCCTCAGCAAGGACCTCGACCGCCCCGTGTTCAATCCGCGATGGACAAAAGATGGGACCAGCATCTACGCGCTGGAGCAGGATGACAGACAACAATATGTCATACTGTATCCGGTTGGGGCCGGCAAGCCTGAGCAAATGACATCCGTCGGGGAGGTCTGCACCGGATTCGAAGTCCACGACGATAGCCTCGTGGCACTCGTCAGCAATGCACAGACACCCACTGAGATTTACAGTGCTTTGAGCGTTTCAGCGCGCCGCCTGACGCACCATACGGATACATTCCTGGCCCCCCTGGAACTTGCAACGCTCAACAAATTCCAATCGACAAGTTCAGACGGCACCAAGGTATCCGGCTATTACTATCGGCCTGATACGCCGGCCGCCAAACACCTGCCCCTGATCCTCTTCATCCACGGAGGCCCGGTAGGCCAGGATGCCTTCGATTTCGACATGACCCGCCAGATCCTCGCCGCCGCCGGCTATGTGGTTGCCGCCGTCAACTATCGCGGCAGCAGCGGTCGCGGCATCGCATACAGCAAAGTGATCTCCGGCGACTGGGGCAACAAGGAAGTCCTCGATCTGCATGGCGCCGTTGACCGCCTGATCAAGTTAGGCATCGTCGATTCCTCAAAAAATGGGCGTGGCCGGCTTGGAGCTATGGCGGCATCCTCACCGACTACCTGATCGCAGCCGACACCCGCTTCAAAGCAGCAAGCAGCGGAGCGGGCACGGGCTTTACCCTGTCGCTCTACGGCGTGGATCAATACATCAATCAATACAACAATGAGATCGGGCCGCCGTGGAAAGCGATCGACCGGTACCTGAAGATCAGCTACCCCCTCCTGAAAGCGGATCGCATCAAAACTCCCACCCTGTTCATGAGCGGCGAAAAAGACTTCAACGTACCCACGGCGGGAAGCGAACAGATGTACCAGGCATTGCGGACGCTGGGCGTGCCGACCCAGTTGATCATCTATCCCGGTCAGTTCCATGGTATCTCCATTCCCTCTTACCAAAAGGACAGGCTCGATCGTTGGTTGGCTTGGTTTAAAACATACCTTGGCCAATGAGGGGTTCGGCCGATACCCCTGCGGCTATCAAACGCATTAGTGCCAGGCAAGCATGCCGCCGGTGAGATTTTTCACATTGGTGAAACCGGCTCCCTCCAGGATCATACAGGCCTGCCCACTGCGGTTGCCGCTGCGGCAGTAGCAAATGACCTCCTCATCCTTCCAGCCTTCGATAGCATCGGTCTCCATCATGCGAACCTGCCCAAGCGGCAACAGAATACCGCCGATATTGAATTCTTCGTGTTCCGCCGGTTCGCGGACGTCTACCAGGTGGAGGGAATCTCCGGCATCTAGCCGGGCTTTTAACTCCTCAACAGAAATAGCTTGCATATTTTTTTCTTTTATTTGAGGCAACGGGCATTCATTTCACTGATCGCTTGAAGAGCGGGCCACGCTGTCCGCCGGGCGATCGGGTTTATTGATGCCAAGATGGATATCGATGCTTTGTCCCATGTGGATGCGGTTGGGTTGACCGCCGTCGCCGAATTGCGGCGGGTCCTGCTTGTAGATGTAGGCTTCGGACGAATCCCGGACTTCCGGGTCGCGAACGACGGCGCCGATGGAAAGCCCGAAGGAGTCCAATTTGCTCCTGGCTTGCAGGTAAGTGAGGCCGGTAAGATCGGGGACGATGAATTCCTGGCCACCGATACCGCTACCCAGCACAAGGGTAATGGAACTGCCTTGCTGGATCTGGGCACCGGGCTTGATCGTCTGGTCTTTGTATTGTTGATCGAGGACCGAATTACGCGCAAAATCGGGCTTAAAGACCGTGTCGCCTAATTTGAGGCCATATTGCAGCAGCACGGCTTGCGCGCTCCGCAGGCTCATAGACACCAGATTCGGCATATTGATGAAGGGTGCCTGGGAACGGTTGATCGTCAAATAGATCGTTCGGTTGATCTTGACGAGGTTGTCGGCTTCCGGAAATTGCTTGACGACCTGTAGCGGGCGCATGGTATCATTGTAGACGGAGTCCTGGATCTGCACATCGAAACCCTGGGCCTCCAACATCTTTTTCGCTTCGGCAAACGAAAGGCCGGCCACGCCGGGTATCTTCATGGTCTTGCCATGCTGGGTGAGCAACGCAAGGGAGCCTAGGAAAAGCAGGAGCAAGAGGAGTAAGAGGACGACGCCTGCTACTATATTGACCCACAGCGGTTTGGAAGTAAGAAACTTAAACATTTGTGTCGAAGATAAGGAATTTTGGCCTACCGGAATACCCCCCGGCATACCCACCGAACCACCCGCCAAAATACCCACGGCGCCCACCAACCGCGGACCTCCAGTCCGCGGGACGCAACTATTGCCCGCCGAGCGCCTCATCAATCAGCGTCGAATAAAAGTCCTTTAGTGACCAGCCCAAAACCTTCAGCTGCTGGGGCACGATGCTGAACTCACTTTGACCGGGAACCGTATTGATCTCCAGCATAAACAACTCCTTTTTCTCCTCATTGTAGATAAAATCTATCCTGATGATACCCCTGCAGTTGAAAACCGTGTAGACCTTTTTGGCCGTGGCCCTGACCACCGCAGCTATCGCCTCATCGACAATCGCCGGTGTCGTTTCCTCATTGAGCCCGGCCGTATATTTTGCCTCGAAGTCGAAAAACTCCTTCTTGCTTTTCACCTCGGTAAAAGGAAGGGTGATGATCTCGCCTTTCGAGCGAAAGACGCCGATCGTGAATTCGCGGCCGGCGATGAACTCTTCGATGAGCACCTGGTCATCCTCCAAAAAGGCCTTCTCGATCGCGGCACCCAATTCCTCTGACGGGTTGTTGACCCTCGACATGCCGATGGCTCGAGCCGCCGTTATTGGCCTTGACAAAAACGGGGAATTGCAAATTCCTGACGGCCTCGTCCGGGCTTTCCATTTTGCCCTTGATCAGAATGGCGGAGCGCGCCACGCTGATGCCGTTGAAGGCGGCAACGGCAACGGTAAACCGCTTATTAAAAGTCAACGCGCTGACGGCCGCATCACAACTGGTATAAGGCAGTCCGAGCAGGTCAAAATACCCCTGCAATTTACCGTCCTCTCCCGGCGTCCCGTGGATGCCGATGAGCACAGCGTCGAAAACGATCCGTTTTCCATCCACTAGCAGAGAGAAATCGTTGCGGTCAACCGGAATTGAAGATCCGTTAGCATGCGGGTGGAACCAGCCATCGGTGGTGATATCGATCCGGTATACCGTATAGCGGTCTTGATCAAGGTTACGCTGAATAGTGATCGCACTTTTGTAAGAGATGACCGATTCACCGGAATAACCGCCGGTGAAGAACGCAATGGTTGGCTTCATGACAGGAAAATAATTTGGGCAAATATCGGCTTTTGCCAAAACAAAAATGAACCGGACAAATAGCCTATCAAGGGAAAAAAAGAAAGGTGAAGGAAGTTCCCCCTTCACCCTTATTCGTGACGGGAAATATCACCCGCCTATTTGCATGTAGCACGAGGCTACATTGTTAAACATTTTACTACCTGAAGTTAAGGTAGGCTTTCCTCATTAATTCCCAATTTTTCGACGCCCATTTATCCACAACCCGCCGGATTAGCCAACCAAGGGGCGACCCATTAAAGATGCAGTTTTTCTTTTTTGGCAAGCAACTCGTCGACAGTCTCTTTATAGAGCTCATCAGGTACACAACAATCGACCGGGCATACCGCCGCGCATTGCGGCTCTTCATGAAAACCCTGGCATTCCGTACATTTATTGGGAGTGATATAATACGTGTCTACGCTAATGGGAGCGTTTGCGCTTGGAAGCGTCAACTACGTTGCCGTCAAGCAGCGTAAACGGTCCTTTTACACTGGTGCCGTCTGTGACCGCCCATTCTACGCCGCCTTCGTAGATCGCATTATTGGGGCACTCCGGTTCGCAGGCGCCGCAATTGATGCATTCTTCCGTTATCTTAATAGCCATTTTTCAAAAATTAGGAGGTGATTAAAGCTACCTTCGCGCAAATATAGCGTGGTTTTTATGAAGTTTGGAAAAACGTATCGATTTATTGAAGAGTTTGGGTGAATACTGTTTGTCGTCAGAGCCGGCATGGGAGGCCGCAAAGAAAAAAGCCCACGCTGCGAATGGTTGGTTCATTCCGGCCTTCGTGGAGGAAGCGCTTCGGGGGATCGTCGACAATTACTTGCAGCCGGTACGCCTGGCAGCCTGGGCAGAGCGGTATGCAGTGCCTGCCGAAAACCCGCATCCGCGGACGGTGGGCCTAGTCATGGCCGGGAATATCCCCTTGGTGGGCTTTCATGATTTCCTCTCCGTATTCATTTCGGGCAACCGGCAGTTGATCAAACCTTCGGTTCGCGATGAAGTGCTGATCCGCCATTTGGTGGCATGGCTGGGCGAACAGGTCGGGGACAGCGTGGGATTTGCGGAAAGACTCAACGGATGCGACGCCTATATCGCTACCGGGAGCAATAACTCGGCGGCGGTATTTTGACTATTATTTCGGCAAATACCCAAACCTGATCCGGCGCAACCGCACTTCCGTGGCGGTCCTTACCGGCACCGAGACGCTTGAGGATCTGCAGGCGCTGGCGGACGATGCCTGCCTTTATTTTGGGCTGGGATGCCGTAATGTCACCCAAATACTCGTTCCCGAAGGCTATGATTTCCTCCCTTTGCTGGAAGTCTTCCGCAAGTACGATCACCTGGCGGAGCTCGCGAAATACAAGAACAATTACGACTACCAGCTGACCTTGCTCATCCTCAACCAAAAGTATTACATGACAAACGGCTCGATCCTGCTGGCAGAAAACGAGTCGCCTTTCAGCCCGATCAGCCTGCTGCATTACCGGTATTACCGGCCGGGCGAAGCGAGCGGCATCTTGGCGGGGATTAAGTCCGGCATCCAATGCATCGTCGGCAGGGATCCGAACTTCATTCCCAACACCATCGGGCAGTCAAACGGGACTTTTCCAGGCTCGGTCCCTTTTGGAAAGGCCCAACAACCGGGTTTGGCTGATTATGCCGACGGGATCGATACGATGGCTTTTTTGCGCGGACTGCAATGATGACAGTCCGCCTGTAAATGTTGCCTTTTTTTCCGTAGATTTAGGGAATGAAATTTCGATCTACGAAGGTCTTAGTAAATTATTTGTTAAACTGGGCAGGTGGTAGAAATACAAAACAGCTGTTGACGTTAATTTGTCCAGACAGGCATATGGTTTGTGATGTGCAGGGCCTAAACCGATAAAAATTATCAAATGAGTGCGAAACAAATAGTAGCAGTTGTCCTTATCAGCGCTTCGACTGCCCTGGCGACCATGTGGGGCTATAATCATTTCAATTCAGGCAAGACTTACTTTTATTCCACGGATTCAGGAAAAGTCCCTGCGAACTACGCGAAGTTCTTCGAAGGGAAGTACAAGGATGTCGGCGGACCCGGCGATTTCGTGGACGCGGCCAGCGCGGCCATCCCCGCAACGGTCCATATCAAGACGAAAACGGTGCGGACCGTCAGCAATAACCTGCCCAAGCACAATCCTTTCTCCGACCTCTTTGGGATAGACCCAGACGACTTCTTCGGAAATGGGAACGGCATGCGGTCCATGCCGGAGATGGCCTCGGGCAGCGGTGTGATCATCAGCAATGACGGTTTTATCGTTACCAACAACCACGTGGTGGACGGAGCCGACGAAGTGACCGTCACTTTGAGCAACCGGAGGTCTTTCAAGGCCAAAGTTGTCGGTGCCGACCCGAGCAGCGACCTGGCGGTTGTCAAGATCGACGCCCAGAATCTTCCCTTTTTGCTTTATGGCAACTCCGATGAAGTAAAGGTTGGCCAATGGGTGCTTGCGGTTGGCTATCCGCTGACCCTGGAGACCACGGTGACAGCCGGTATCGTGAGCGCGAAGGGCAGGACTTTGGATATCAACAGGCGCCAAAGCCAAAGCCCTGTAGAATCTTTTATACAAACGGATGCGGCGGTAAACCCCGGTAACAGCGGCGGCCCGCTGATCAATCCCAAGGGAGAACTGATCGGTATCAATTCGGCCATTGCTTCGCCGACTGGTAGCTATGCGGGCTATAGTTTCACTATCCCCGTCAACATCGTGAAGAAGGTGGTCAATGACATCATAAAGTTTGGGACTTCACAGCGGGCTTACCTGGGTATCCAATATCCCCGGGATGATCTGAGCGAAGACCAGAAAAAAGAGAACGGCATCAAGGATGGCGATGGCGTATATGTGTGGGAACTGAGCCCCGACGGTGCCGCGGCACATGCCGGCATCAAGCAAGGGGATGTCATCACCAGGCTCAATGGCGATGAGGTCCTGACAGGCGCTGAGATGGTGGGCAAGATCGCCACCTACAGTCCCGGAGATAAGATCAAGGTGACCTACAAGCGGGATGGCAAAGAACATGAAGTGACCGTGACGCTTAGCAACAATGGCAGCAGCATCAGCACCTCCATCATCAAGACCTCGGTAATTGACAGGCTGGGAGCCGACCTGCAGAACCTCAGCAAAAAAGACGCGGCAAGTCTCGATATGAAAGGTGGCGTCGTGGTAAAATCGATCCAGGAGAATGGCTTGATGGATAAAGCAAGAGTGCAGGAAGGGTTTATTATTTTGAAGGCCAATGGCGAAGAAGTAAAGGATGTCACCGGTCTGCAGCAGATCATAAGCAAGGCTGCCAATGGCACCGTAAAGCTGGAAGGGGTGTTCCCCGGATATGAAGGGGTATACACCTATTCGTTGAAGCTAGCGGCTGGAGAATAGAAATTTTCGCAGGACAACGCTATAAAGATCGGGAAAGAGGCTGGCAGAGATGTCAGCCTCTTTGCTTTTCGAGCACCCGGTAACCCCAGGGATCGAGATGCAATTCTTTGATAAGATCGAAATTGCACCAGTACCCCAGGAATACTTCACGCCAGGTTCCCTGGAGCAATATCTCCGAGAGCGGAAAGGCGATCTTCTGATTGGACAGGTTGAGGATGACCGCTACCTGGTCGTCGCCGGAGCGGCGGGCGAAAGCAAAACATTTGTCATCGAATTTTGTGTGCAGCCGGTGGATCGTCACCGCAGGATCGCCGGAGCGAAGTGCCGGGTTCGTATTTCGCAAGTTCAGGAGGGCGCGATAAAAGCCATGGAGCTCATACAAGCCGGTCCAGTCGATAGGATCCTTATCGAAGAACTTCAAGCGTTTATAATTGGGCATCTCCTGGCCGCTATAGATAAGCGGGAGGCCATTCCAGGTGGCGCAGAGGATGGCGAATCCGCGGGCCATGTCGCCCATGCGTTCGTATTCGCTGCCGCTATGCGAATTTTCGTCGTGGTTGGTCGTGAAATAGACGCGCAACCCATCGGGCGGAAACATGGTGTCGTAGTAATCCAGCACTTCATCGAGGCCGGTAACGGGAGATTCTGTCCGCCAGATGGCTTCCATCTTATGCAGCAGTTTCCAGGTATACGTTGCATCGAATACTTCGTGATAGGCGATCTCTTCGCATTCCGCCAACCAGAAGAGCGGTTTTGTAGCGTCGAGCGCCAGCCTGGCCTCACGCCAGAATTCCAGCGGCACCAGCATGGCCATATCGCAGCGAAAGCCATCGACATCGCAAGTATCGATCCAAAAGCGCATGACGTCGATCATCGCCTTTCGCAGGTCCGGATTGTCAAAGTTGAGGTCGATGACGTCGGCCCAGCCGTGAGGATCGAAGAACTGGCCTTCATTGTTGCGGCGGTAGTATTCGGGATGTTCCCTTGTCCAGCGGTGGTCCCAGCCGGTGTGGTTGGCGACGATATCGATGATGACCTTCAACCCCAGCGCATGTGCTTCTTTCACCAATGCAGCAAAATCGTCGACGCTTCCATATTCGGGATTAACGGACGTGTAGTCGGAGCAGGCATAGTAGCTGCCCAGGCTGCCCAGGCGCTTTTCGACGCTGATAGGCGTGATAGGCATAAACCAGAGGACGCCGATGCCCATATCTTTCAGGCGGGGCATCTCATGGATAAATGCCTTTATCGTACCCTGTGCCGTATACTGGCGGAGATTGACTTCATAGATATTGGATGAATTGATCCAATCGACCGGTCGAAAAGCTGCACTCATAGTTCCATTCTTTAATTCGTGGCAAGGCCATCGGCCCATCAGGCGGGCCAATAGCCCATCCGCGGCAAAATTACCACTTATTCCGCTGTTTTGTACCTTTGGGGCTCATGAAGCAATTCGAGATTCCGATCATCTATAAAAGCCCCCTGATAGCCGCCATCAAGAACAGGCGCAAGCAGCAGGACAAACTAAAAAAAGATTTCAGCCCCACCCGTTTGGACCTCGGCGCCATACAGATCTACCTGGCGAGGCACTTTGGGTTTTGTTATGGGGTAGAGAATGCGATCGAGATCTCTTTTCGGACAATCGAAGAGAACCCTGACCGGCGTATCTTCCTGCTTAGCGAGATGATCCACAATCCCCAGGTAAATGCCGATCTGCAGGCGCGCGGAGTGCAATTCCTTCAGGATACGCAGGGCCGTCAGTTGACCCCTTTTGAAGCCTTGACGGGGGAAGACATAGTCGTTATTCCGGCATTTGGGACGACGCTGGAGATTGAGCGCCGTTTGCAGGATATCGGCATCCGCACCGCCAAATACGATACGACCTGTCCTTTTGTAGCGAAGGTCTGGAATCGCAGTTCGCAGATCGCCGGTAAAGACTATAGCATCGTCGTCCACGGAAAGCCGGGACATGAGGAGACAAGGGCCACGTTTAGTCATGCGGCGGCGGAGACGCCAACCGTAGTTGTAAAAGATATGGCCGAAGCAAAGCTGCTGGCCCGGTTTATAAAAGGAGAATTGCCGCCCGATTCGTTCTATACCACTTTCCAGGGACAATACAGCCCGGGCTTCGATCCCGCAAAAGACCTCACCCGCATCGGGGTAGTGAACCAAACGACAATGCTGGCAAGCGAGACGCAGGCCATCGCAGACTTCCTACGGCAGTGCATGATCGAGGTCTACGGAGAAATGGAAGTGGAGCGGCATTTTGCAGACACCCGCGACACGCTGTGCTATGCCACCCTCGACAACCAGAACGCCATTTTCGGATTGCTGGAAACGCCGGCCGACCTGGCGATCGTCGTAGGAGGCTACAACAGTTCGAATACCTCCCATCTGGTGGAATTGTGCGAAGCAAAACTGCCTACCTACTTCATCTCTGCGGAGGAAAAGATTGTTTCGAAAGAAGAGATCCTCCATTTCAATTATCATGCAAAGCTCGAAGAGCGGACCGCAGGCTGGCTTCCGGATCGTCCTTCCTTGCGCATCCTGATCAGCAGCGGGGCCTCCTGCCCCGATGCACTGGTAGAGGCGGTGATCGTCAAGCTCGCCGGCTTCTACGGGGCTGATGCCCAGCTGGACGCCATCATACGGTCTTAAAGCAGCCGAAGCGCCTTCAGGCGTCCTTCGAACAGCATCAAAGCAGCCGGACGTCTCGGCGCTTTATACCATCTTGAAACCTTCCAAAAATTTCGTGTTGAAATCACCGCTGCGGAACCGTTCGTCTTTCATCAGTTGCAAGTGGAAGGGGATAGTCGTCTTGATCCCTTCGATCACGTATTCACTCAGCGCCCGGTGCATCGTATTGATCGCTTCTTCCCTTGTACGGGCTACGGCGATGATCTTGGCGATCATGGAGTCGTAATAGGGCGGGATCGTATAACCGGCATAAGCGTGTGAATCGACGCGGATACCGTGACCCCCCGGCTGATGGAGGACGCTGATGCGGCCGGGCGAAGGACGGAAATCGTTATAGGGATCTTCGGCGTTGATGCGACACTCGATAGCATGCATCTGAGGTTCGTAGTTTAGTCCGCTGATGCTGTCCCCGGCTGCTATCTTGATTTGTTCCTTGATAAGGTCGAAATTCACCACTTCTTCGGTCACACAATGTTCTACCTGGATACGGGTGTTCATCTCCATAAAGTAGAAATTGCGATGCTTGTCTACCAGGAATTCGATCGTCCCCACGCTTTCATAGTTGATGGCCGAGGCGGCTTTTATCGCGGCTTCACCCATGCGGCGGCGAAGTTCCTCGGTCATGAAAGGCGATGGCGATTCCTCCACCAACTTCTGGTGGCGACGCTGTATCGAACAATCCCTTTCGCTGAGATGGCAGACCTTACCGTATTGATCGCCGGCAACCTGGATCTCGATGTGCCGGGGTTCCTCTACAAATTTTTCCATGTAGATGCCGTCGTTCTTAAAGGAGGCGCCTGCTTCAGCCTTCGCCGTGTTGTAAGCCCTTTCCATTTCAGATTCTTCCCATACGACGCGCATGCCTTTCCCGCCGCCGCCGGCGGTGGCTTTTAGAATGATGGGGTAACCGACCTCCTTGGCCATGTCTTTTGCCTGGTCGAGACTTTCCAGCAAACCCTCGCCGCCGGGAACGACTGGTACACCGGCTTTGATCATGGTCTCTTTAGCGGTGATCTTGTCACCCATGGAATTGATCATCGCCGGCGTTGGCCCGATAAACTTGATCTCGTGTTCCCCGCAAATCTCAGCAAAGCGGGCGTTTTCGGCCAGAAATCCATAACCGGGATGGATAGCGTCCGCGTTGGTGATCTCGGCGGCGGCCATGATATGTGGAATGTTAAGGTAAGAATCGAAGCTGGCGGGTTTACCGATGCAGACGGCTTCGTCGGCGAATTTTACGTGGAGACTTTCTTTGTCTGCCGTAGAGTAGACCGCAACGGTCTTGATTCCCATCTCGCGACAAGTCCGGATGACCCGAAGGGCGATCTCTCCTCTGTTGGCAATCAGTATCTTTTTAAACATGCTGTGGGTTTAAGGATATGGATCAAATCATCAGGGTTCGACCAGGAAAAGCGGCTGGTCATATTCGACCGGGGACGCGTCTTCCACTAACACTTTGACGATCTTTCCCTGGATCTCGCTTTCTATCTCGTTGAAGAGTTTCATGGCCTCGATGATGCAGACTACCTTCCCGGGTGCGATCTCATCGCCGATGCTCACAAACGAGGGCTTGTCGGGTGAAGCGCTGCGATAGAAGGTACCGATCATCGGACTCTTTATGGTGACAGTATTACCCGCGGGAGTTTCGGCTGCTTTGGTGGATTTCTCGGCCGGTGCACTACCTTGCGTTTGAGCAGCAGGCACGACAGCCATGGACGCCATCGGCTGCGCTTGCATAGGCGCTGCAACCACTTGCTGAATCGCCGGCTCTTCCTTTTGTTTGATCGTCAATTTGAATCCTTTCTCCTCGATGCTGACTTCGCCTATATTTGACTTATTGATCATTTTGATCAATTCCTGAATCTGTTTAAAATCCATGGTGGATGAATTTACAGTTTTATTTGGGCGGCTAAAATAGGGATATTAGGTAAATATACCCAAAAACACCGTTTAAATAATAAATTGAACCTCCGGCCTTTGGCAGAAGGTTTTGACTATTATAAGGCGTTTATTTTACTCTCTCGACGTACTCGCCGGTCTTGGTGTTGATGCGGATCAATTCCCCTTCGTTCACAAACAACGGAACGTTTACAGTGGCACCGGTTTCAACAGTGGCGGGTTTGAGCGTGCGGGTAGCTGTGTCGCCCTTGACGCCAGGTTCCGAATAGGTCACCAGCACGACGATCTTGTCGGGCAGTTCCACGCTCATCGGTTGTTCGGTCTCGGTATTGACGAGGACGGACACTTCCTGCGCTTCCTTGAGAAATTGGGGCGCATCGATAAGGCTTTCCTGCAAGGCTATCTGTTCGAACGTTTCATTATCCATGAAATTGTAGCCCGCGTCGTCCTTATAGAGATACTGATAGGCCTTTCTTTCCACACGTACAGGGTAGATACTGTCGCCGCTGTTCCAGGTCTTTTCGATGGAACGGGCGTTGTCTACACCTTTGAGCTTTGCCCAGACTTTTGCGGCAGCACGGGCCGTCTTATTCTCTCCGAATTCCACGACGGTATACAAACTACCATCCAATTTAATGATCATGCCACGACTGATGTCCGCAGTATTTGCCATAAAAGTTGTAAGCGACTTTAGTGTTTAAGATCCTAACCCCGGCTTTTGCCTTGGACAGGGAGGGGGGCAAAATTACGTCAAATTCAGCAAGTGACAAACTTCGGGCAAAAAAGCCGCCGAAGCGAAGAAGTGTTCTTTGGGCGATGGAATCGATGGCCGTTGGCATAGCCCCTGTTTTAAGGTTGACCCTTTTTTTCTTCCATCAGCTCGATCAATTCCTTGAGCTCTTTGGCGCTGAGCTTTTTTTCTTCGATAAAGAAATTGACCAGGTCCTTATAGGAATTGGCAAAATAGTCCTTGACGAAACCATTCATGAACTTCTTTTTGTATTCGTCCTGCGAGACGACCGGTTTGTACAAGTACGCGTTTCCGATGAGCCGGCTGGCGAGAAAGCCCTTCTTTTCCAGGTTCTTGATGGTAGAGGCAAGCGTGGTATAAGGGGTGGCCGTTGAAGGCAGGTTATCGAGGAAGCGCTTGACATTCCCTTCGCCGCTCTTCCAAACGGCTTGCATGGCCTCTTCTTCCTGTCTGCTTAATTTTTCCACCTCTACGAAGTTTTCGTAAAACTACGATATTTTCGTAATTCCCAAATAAAAAAGACTCCTTTTCGTTAATCATTTACTTTTACACCGGATTGCGTTGTGATCCCATTCGTTTTCTTGAAACTAAGCAAAGATGAAGCATGCATTTCTGGCCGTCATGGCCATTACCTGTTGCCAGATCCTGACCGCCCAGCCAGCCGCTCCCAATCAGCCGGCCACCGACCCGACCAATGCGCAAGCGCCTTATTTGCGATTCCCGACCCTCCCCCCGTTTCATTTGTTAAAGCTGGATAGTTCGACCTACATGACCAAAGAAGACCTGAAGAAAGGCCGCAGGACGATCATCATGTTCTTTAGCCCCGATTGTGAGCATTGCAAGCATGAGACTGAAAATATTCTGGCGGATTTCGATAAATTCAAGGATATCCAGATCGTAATGGCCACTTACCAGCCCTTTGAAGAAATGAAGCAGTTCAACACGCATTATCGCATGTTCGAGCACCCGAATGTCATGATGGGCCGGGACGAGAAATTCTTCCTCCCTCCATTCTATAAGATCCACAACCTGCCTTACCTCGCCTTGTACGATAAGAAAGGCAATCTGATCACCACCTTCGAAGGCACACAAAAGACGGATACGATTTTGAACGCATTTGCGCAAAAGAAGTAGTCATTTATTTATTCACTCAAATATTTACCAGATGAAAGTTACGGTTGTAGGCGCCGGCGCTGTAGGCGCCACCTGTGCCGATAATATTGCACGTGCAGCATTGGCCGAAGAATTAGTGTTGTTGGACATCAAAGAAGGGTTAGCCGAGGGGAAGGCGCAGGATATGATGCAGACCGCCGCTTTGTTGGGTTTCGACACGCGGATCACGGGCAGCACCAATGATTATTCGAAGACAGCAGGCAGCGACGTCGTGGTCATCACGAGTGGTCTGCCGCGCAAGCCGGGTATGACCCGCGAGGAATTGATCGGCACCAACGCGGGTATCGTGAAAGGCGTAGCCGAGAATATCCTGCAGCATTCGCCGAATGCCATTCTCATCATCATCAGCAATCCGATGGATACGATGACCTACCTGACGCTGACCGCTACGGGTCTGCCCAAGAACCGGATCATCGGGATGGGAGGAACGCTGGACAGTGCCCGCTTCAAGTATCAGTTGAGCCAGCACCTGGGATGCAGCCCTGCCGATCTGAATGCCGTGGTCGTCGGCGGCCATGGCGATACGACCATGATCCCGCTGATCCGTCTGGCTACCTGGAACAGCGCTCCGGTCACGAAATTCCTGAATGAAGAAAAACAGAAACAGATCGTCGCCGATACCATGGTGGGTGGCGCAACCCTTACCAAACTCATTGGCACGAGCGCCTGGTACGCTCCCGGTGCTGCCGGTGCGGCGCTCGTGAAAAGCATCCTCCGGGATGAGCAAAAACTATTCACCTGCTGTGTATCCCTGAATGGCGAATATGGCCAGAAAGATATCTGTCTTGGTGTTCCGGTCACCATCGGCCGCAACGGCTGGGAGAAGATCCTCGACTTTGGGCTGAATGCCGAAGAGCAGGCGCTGTTCAGCAAGAGTGCTGAAGCCGTTCGCAGCATGAACGATGTGTTGAAGACCTTATAAGGTCAGTGCTGATAATTTTGGGCCGCCTCCAACGAGGCGGCTTTTTTCATGCCATTATAAAAGTAACGATCAGCAGCAGGGTGCTGGCCAGCGCGAGCGTGATCACATACAGCAAGCCGATCGCCGCGCCCTTGCCCAACGAAAGCCAGAAGGATTGTTTGTACATGCCGCGGAGGGCCGCCACCAGGTACACAAAAGCCGGAATGGGCGAGATCGCCGCCAGGATCAACCCTGTCCACGCACCAGGTATGACCTCGGCCAAAAGCAGCATGAACAGGAAAAGCAGGAAAATAAAGCAGTGGAAGTGTACGGAGAAAATGGCGTGATTGACGTAATAATACTTTTTTCGGTTGTAGAACCAGCTTATATACAAGGCAAAAAGCGGTAGGATGAGGAACATGATCTTGGGGATGTCATGACGGACGTCTACCTCGATATGCACTTTGCTGCGGCCGCCATGCTTTTCCTTTTGCCGGACATTGTTACGCAGTATCCAGTGCATCAGGCCCTGATCCTTTGCCGTATCAGCCAGGGTACGCTGGATAGAATCATATTCCCGAATGGTGCTGTACTTGTTCTCTGTGATATCGATCTTCACCGTACCCGCGGAGCCATAGTTGAGCGACAGGTCCTGGCCGGTGTCTTTCGTTGGTTTGACGGAGTCGAGCCGGGCGGCCATCTTGCCATTAAATGCCCTTTGCAGGCTGTCGACCTCCGCCGACCAAAGGCCATCGCGTTTCGGCGGCCGTAGTCCATCGACCCGCACCGACCCCAGCCCTTCGCCTTTCACCGACCCTGCGCCATCGACTCGCGCTGACCCCAGCCCATCGCCTTTCACCGACCCCAGACCTTCGCCTTTCACCGACCCTGCGCCATCGCCTTTCACCGACCCTGCGCCATCGCCTCTCACCGACCCCAGACCATCGACGCTTGCCGAACGCAGACTGTCGGCCAATTGCTGACGGAAGGCACTGATGGCAGCGCTGTGATCTTCCGGCGGCGGCGCAGCCTCTTCAGTCGAAGCAAATAGTGTGATGAAGAAGACGGCGGAAATGAAGATATACATCCTGATGGGATTCAGGTAAGACATCCTTCGACCCGCCACATATTCCCGGGTAAGGAAACCCGGACGCAGGATAAGGTCCTTTATGGTTACAAAAAATTTACCATCGAAATGCGTTATGTCTTCGAAGAAATGCCGCACCAAATGGCCGACTGTTTCTTTCGGCTCAAGGTTCTCCTGGCCGCACCGGGTGCAGAAACGCTCCTCAACGGTGGCCCCGCAGTTCAAACAGGTCTTATCGTGACGGAGGTGATGGGCCACAGGCTGAGATTTTTTTTTAAAAATATTGAAAAATCTGCTCTACCGGTTGTTGTCGCATACATTTAAAATGTCCCCTTGGGCATTTGTCGTACCCAATCTTGGAACACGGCCGGCAGGACAGCCCTTTGACCTCCATCAGCATATAAGGCAGGTCGCCGAAAAGGCCTTTTCCCTGCCGGTAATGAAAGAGATAATTGTCACCGTAATACGGGTACATACCGAACCCGGGCACAGTATTGCCCCAAATGGAGATGATGGGGCGTTTAAAGGCCGCCGCAATATGCATGAGGCCCGTATCGTGGGTGACGATCAGTTTGGCCTGCCGGACGAGGGCCGCCGATTCATTGATATTGAACTGGCCGCAGGCATTGTAGATCTTTATAGGATCGATAGCGGCGAGCTTTCGGGCGGTATCGCTGTCTTCCTGCCCGCCAAGCAGTATTAACGGATGCTCCGCCTGACGACAGATCTCCTCCAACCGGTGCAGCGGCAGCCGCTTCGTGGCACGCGCCGCGCCGATCACCAGCCCTATATACCCGGCCTGATGCGAAGTGGGGATATCTCCCGGCTTGAGCTCGTCAACAGAAGGAATGAAATAATCCAGACCGGCACCATCATTTTTGATCCCAAAACCGGCCACGGTATCCATATACCGGTCGATGATATGCCGGTCGGGCATCCTGTTCACCTTAAAGGTCGTAAGCAGCCATTTTTGTACGTTCAACTTGTCAAAGGAAAAAGATTGTTTGCCCAGCCCACGCTTGACGGTCAAGGTCCTTAAGTTGTGATGCAGGTCGATGACATAATCGAAGTCTTCCCCTTTCAATGCCGCAATCAACCCATCGATCCCTTCCTCCAAACAATGGATTTTATCCACATAAGGGTTGGCCGCCAGCAGCGGGCGAAAGGCGGCCTTGGTGAGGTAATGCACTTCCGCCGTGAGCACCTGCTTTTTCAGACAGCGGACCACGGGCGTTGTAAGCACGATGTCCCCGATAGAACTGAAGCGTATGATGAGAAACTTCATTATTTATTCCGTGTAGTTCAAGTCTTTCCCGAAGGTCTCCTCGGTCATTGCCAGCGCGATAAAGGCGATGACGAATACGATGATCCCCGTGATCCAGCCGGCCTTGAAATATCCCTGGCCCGGGATAAGGGCTTTGAAAAGCATGGCCACGAAGAACAGTGAACCCCGGGCCATATTGGGAACAGTGGTCGCGACGGTAGCGCGGATATTGGTGCCGAACTGCTCGGCCGCCATCGTCACGAACATGGCCCAGAAACCAGTGCCGAAACCAAGCACGACGCAAGCCCAGTACACCGTGCCCGAATCCGCCCCCTGCAGGTTAAAGAACCAGACGACCCCGATCACCGTAATAATATGGAAAAGGAGCAGTGCCATTTTGCGGCTCTTCAGCCATTGGCTCAAAAAACCGATCAGGATGTCGCCTACCGAAATGGCGGCATAGGCAACCATGATCCCCTTACCAGGGTCGATGGGTCCCTGCACCTTCATGATAGACGCGAACTTGTTGGAGAAAGTGATCATGATGCCGATCACGAACCAGTTGGGCAGCGCTATCAGGATGGCCGTCAGGTATTTTTTCAGCCGCCGGCCATTGGTGAACAGCATAAAGAAATCGCCTTTGCGGACATTGGTTTGTTCGATGCTTTTGTACATGCCCGATTCCAGGACGCCGACACGCATCAGCAGGAGCAGAAAACCCAACCCCCCGCCGATAAAATAGCA
This sequence comes from Puia sp., assembly GCA_965214315.1. Classification (GTDB taxonomy): domain Bacteria; phylum Bacteroidota; class Bacteroidia; order Chitinophagales; family Chitinophagaceae; genus Puia. The sequence goes on from CBDCBP010000010.1 coordinate 238,885, forward strand.
GGTCCGCCAGCCTTCCGCGCTCGCACCGAATTGCACCTTGATGAAGTAGGCAAACACCGCCCCGCTCAGCCCGATGCCGGCGACGAGGGAGGTCGCCAGGCCGCGTTTTTCCTTTGGCATGTACTCGCTGACCAGGGTGATACCGGCACCCAGCTCGCCGGCTAGTCCGACCCCGGTGATAAACCGCACGACGGCATACTGGCCGACGGTATGCACGAAGCCGTTGGCGATGCTGCCGAGCGAATACAGGATTATAGACGCAAAAAGGACTTTTAGCCGGCCTTTTTTGTCACCGAGGACACCCCAAATGATGCCGCCCAGCAGCAGCCCGATCATTTGAATATTCAGGATATCTGTCTTGTCGATGTCTTCCGCGCTGACGCCAAGGGATTTCAGGGAAGGAATGCGGATGATGCTGAAGAGCAGCAGATCATAGACATCCACGAAATAGCCCAATGCGCCAACGATGACTACCAGGTTGAAGAGTGCCGGGGATTTTTTCTCCATGTGCTGTTATGATTTTTTATAGGGGTCTTCTGCGGTTGCCGTCTTTTTACCGAAAAACAGCTTATACAGTACGGGTGCAGTCGTGATGACGACAATACCGATGACGATGATCTCGAGGTGTTTCTTGAGATCGAAGTCGAATTTCATCAGGATGATTTTTTGCAGGTAATGACCTGCGAACAACATGGCGAAGACCCAGGCGACACAACCGATGATGTTGTATAACCAGAACTTCCTTTTGTCCATCGCCACGATGCCCGCAATGATGGGGGCGAAAGTGCGGACGATGGGCAGGAAGCGCGCGAAGATGATCGCTTCGCCGCCGTGCTTGTCATAAAATTCCTTGGCCTGAAGCAGGTGCTTTTTCTTGAACAGCCAGTTGTCTTTGCGTTGGAAGAGGAAGGGACCGCTCTTGTTGCCAAACCAATAGCCAAGGCCGTTGCCCAGGATGCCGCAGACGGAGATAAGTCCCCATAGCACGACAAGGTCGAGGAAATCGCTGCCGGTGGTGTGGCCGAAAAGGCTGGCTATAAGGCTTTGGTTATAGATGCCTGCTACGAAGAGCAGGCTGTCGCCCGGCAGAAAGAAACCAAACATGAGCCCGGTCTCCGCGAAAACAATGAACAGCAGCACCCACAGGCCGCCATTATTGATGTAGAATTCGGGATTGAGCAGGTCTTTGAAAGTGATCGTTAAGAGTTCAACCATAAGAAAACATTATTTTATATTGACTGCAGTTGGTTCCAGTTCTCCTTCCCATTTGCTCACCACGGCAGCGGCGATGCTATTCCCCAATACGTTGGTCGCGCTCCGGGCCATGTCGAGGATCTGGTCGATGCCCAGTAAAAGCAGCAGGCCCTGTTGCGGTATATTATACATCGAGAGCGTACCCGCGATAACCACCAGGGCTGCGCGCGGGACACCGGCGACACCTTTGCTGGTGATCATCAACGTCAACAGGAGGGATATCTCCTGCCCCAGGGTCAGCGGCACGCCATAGGCCTGGGCGATGAAAAGCGAAGCAAAGCTCATATACAGCATACTGCCGTCCAGGTTGAACGAATAGCCCAGCGGCAGTACGAAACTTACGATACGCGGCGAACAGCCAAAATTCTCGAGTTCGACAACCAGCCGGGGAAAAGCAGCTTCGGAACTGGCGATGCTGAAGGCCAACAGGATCATATCCTTGATGTTCAAGGCCAGGTCAATTACCCGTCGGCCGATGATCAATGAAGCCGCAAGGATGAGGATGACCCACAGGCCCGCGACAGTGAGATAAAAACTGAGAATGAATTTCCCATACGTCATCAGCAGCTCGGAGCCCTTTACGGCGACCACGGCGGCAATGGCTGCCAAGGCAGCTATGGGCGCAAGGTACATCACATAGCCCGTGACGCGGAGCATGATATTGGCTACCACGTCCAGTACCCTGATAATGGGTTTCCCCTGCTCGCCGATGGAGGCCGTAGCGATGCCGAAGAACATGGCGAACACCACGATAGGTAAGATGTCATTCTTGGCCAGCGCGTCGAAGACACTTTGCGGGATGATATGTGTAAAAAAACCTTTAAAGGTGAGGGCAGTGGTATCGACGCCGGTCGTCGCATTTACAGGCGGGAGCGGCAGATTGAGCTTGCCTCCCAGGTTGAGGTTGCTCATGATGACGAGGCCAAGGAACAGAGAGATCAGCGAAGCGCCAATGAACCAAACCAGGGTTTTTCCGCCGATTCGGCCGACCGATCTGATATCGCCCAGTTTGGCGATGCCCACCACCAGCGTGGAAAAGACCAGCGGGGCGATGACCATTTTTATCAGCCGCAGGAAAATATCATTTGTAACCACGCCCATGTAGCCGGAGAAAGCGTCGATCCGGGCCGGACTACCCTGATGATGGACCCATAGACCCAGCAACATGCCCGTCACCATCGCGATCATAATCCATCCTGTAAGGCTGATCTTTGGCATAGGTTCTTTGCCCAGGCGCTCCGGAGGCGTGCAGGGCGGCTTTAATGGTGCAAACAATCGAAAAATATTGATTTGACAAAACTTTACCTTCAAAAATCCCCAGCCGCATCAAAGTTTCGATGTTCGAGTATTAAATATTTGTTTATTTTCGGCCTGAGCCTTCACTCACCCACTTATTTCCGACTAATTATCAAAACAAGCTTAGTATGAGTCTATTGAGGAAAAAATCTTTGGATTCCCTGATGTCGCAGGCGGCTGACTCCGAAAAGGGTTTGAAACGAACCCTCGGTGCCGGCAGTCTGATCGCACTTGGCATAGGGGCCATCATCGGCGCCGGGTTGTTTGTGCGTACCGCCGCTGCCGCGGGGGAGCATGCCGGTCCGGCAGTAACGGTCAGCTTTATGGTCGCCGCAGTTGGTTGTGCTTTCGCGGGTTTGTGTTACGCCGAATTCGCATCGATGATCCCCATCGCCGGCAGTGCCTATACCTATGCCTACGCCACAATGGGAGAATTGGTCGCCTGGATCATCGGCTGGGCCCTCATCCTGGAATATGCCCTGGGAGCAGCTACCGTATCTATTGCCTGGAGTGAGTTCTTAAATAAATTGGTAGGAGGGTCCATTCCATTCGAGTGGTCGCACTCGCCGTTCGAACAAGCACTGGATGCCGGCAACGTCATGCACCACGGTATTATGAATGCCCCGGCACTCATCATCCTGCTCCTTTTATCCCTCCTGCTCATAAAAGGTACGCAGGAGTCCGCTACAGTGAACGCGATCATCGTGTTCATAAAAGTGGCCATTGTGCTGGTCTTTATTGCCGTGGGCTGGCAGTTCATCAATCCTGCTAACCATCATCCTTATCTTATCCCTGCCGACGCTCCGCCGGCAGTGCTTAGGGATGGCAGTCTCTATAGTTATGGCGCCTTCTTCAGACACGGATGGGGCGGCGTGCTGACCGGGGCAGCCGTCGTATTCTTTGCGTTTATTGGATTCGACGCGGTATCGACTGCGGCCCAGGAGGCCAAGAATCCCAGCCGCGACATGCCTATCGGCATCCTCGGGAGCCTGGTCGTCTGCACCCTCTTATACGTCCTGTTCTCCTATGTGCTGACCGGGGTCGCCCCCTACACCGACTTCGTAAAAGCCGGAAAGGAAGCCTCCGTCGCCTATGCCATCGATACGTACATGCATAACTACCATTGGCTGTCCACCCTCGTGACCGTAGGCATCCTGGCAGGGTTCTCATCGGTGATCCTCGTCATGTTACTTGGCCAAAGCCGGGTCTTTTATACCATGGCCACGGACGGACTGCTCCCCAAAGTATTTTGCGACCTCCATCCAAAATATCGTACGCCATATAAGAGCAATATGATCCTGTTCGTGTTTGTCGGATTATTCTCGGCCTTTGTTCCCGGCAGTGTTGCGGGCGACTTGACCAGCATCGGCACCCTTTTCGCCTTCGTTTTGGTAAGTGCAGGTGTCTGGATCATGCGGGTGAACGATCCAGACAGACCAAGGCCGTTCAAAACACCCCTTGTGCCGCTCGTGCCTATATTGGGGATGCTGGTCTGTACCGCAATGATCGTTTCCCTGGATGGAACGACCCTGTTGACGGCCTTCGTGTGGATGTTGATCGGATTGATCGTCTATTTTGGGTATAGCAAGAACAACAGTAAGCTCAAAGCCTTATAAAATGCGCTTTTCACAGGCCCTTTCGCCATCGGCGGAAGGGTCTCTTTTTTTTATTACATTTGCACCCCAGCAAACTGATTACTATGGGTCGCATATTTGAAGTACGCAAGCATACGATGTTCGCCCGGTGGGACCGGATGGCCAAACAATTCACCCGTATCGGCAAGGAAATTGCCATAGCGGTGAAGAGCGGAGGTCCCGACCCCACCACCAACCCGGCGCTCCGCCGCTGTTTTCAGAATGCAAAGAGCGTCAATATGCCCAAGGACCGGGTAGAAGCCGCCATCAAGCGCGCCCAGGGCAAGGACATGGGCAACTACGAAGAGATCCTCTACGAAGGCTATGGCCCGCATGGCGTAGCGATCCTGGTGGAAACCGCTACGGACAACCACGTCCGTACCGTAGCCAACGTCAAAAGTACTTTCAACAAGGGTCATGGCACCCTGGGCAATAGTGGCAGCGTGAGCTTTCAGTTCAAGAAAATGGGTGTCTTTAAGTTAAAGCCGGAGGGCGTCAACGCCGACGACCTGGAATTTGAACTGATCGATTTCGGCCTGGAGGAAATGGGGGAAGGTACGGGCGAGCATGATGAACCGGTGCTGGTGCTGCGGGCCGCCTTCAACGACTTTGGCCGGTTGCAAAAGGCATTGGAGGAAAAGGGCATCACGCCCATTAGCTCCGAGAACGAGTGGATTCCCACCACGACAGTCGAGTTACCCGAGGACCAGGCACAGGATCTGCTGAAGCTGGTTGATAAACTGGAACAGGATGAAGACGTACAGAAAGTCTTTCACAATTTGAAATAGAAAGGACCGCCTCCGGGCGGGCTTTTTACTCAGGGACCGATGCGGTCTTTTTACTGAGGGACCGATGCGGTCTTTTTACTGAGGGACCAATGCCGGCTTTTTACTCAGGGACCGACGCGGTCTTTTTACTGAGGGCCCTCATGTGGCCTTAATTGTTGGACGGCCTCGTCTTCGCGGCTGGTCAGTTTACTCCGCCATCATTTCCCGGACGGCATCGATAATGTCTTCCGTGTTCGGTTTGCTAAAGTAATCTCCGTCGCTGCTATAAGCCGGACGATGGGCCTTGCCGGTGATCGTCCGGGGAGCGGTGTCCAGCCAGCGATATCCGCCTTGTTCCTCCATGATCTTATTGAAGATATAACCGGCGGCGCCCCCTGGCACGTCCTCGTCCACGATGAGAATGCGATTGGTCTTTTTCAGCGACTCCAAAATAGTATGGTGTACGTCGAACGGCAACAGGGTCTGCACATCAACGACCTCGCAGTCGATACCAAGCGTATCGAGCGCTTGTGCAGCCTCCTGTACGAGGCGCAAAGTGGCGCCATAGGAAACGATCGTAATATCCCCACCTTCCCTGATCACCTCCGGAACACCAAGCGGCACGCGAAGCTCGAGCAGATTGGTCGGCAATTTTTCCTTCAGCCGATACCCATTCAGGCACTCAACCATCAGGGCCGGGTCGGCTCCTTGCAATAAGGTGTTGTACATGCCCGCTGCCTGCACCATATTACGGGGCACACATACATGAAGTCCTCTGAGGGAATGCAGGATGAGGCCCATGGGCGAGCCGCTGTGCCAGATCCCTTCGAGGCGGTGGCCCCGGGTACGGATGATGACGGGAGCCGTCTGCCGGCCGGCGGTCCTGTATTGAAGCGTGGCCAAGTCATCGCTGAGCGGCTGCAGGCCGTAGAGCAGGTAGTCGATATATTGGATCTCGGCGATCGGCCGAAGGCCTCGTATGGCCATGCCTATCCCCTGCCCCATGATGGTCAGCTCACGAATGCCGGTGTCGAAGATGCGGTCGGAACCATGTTTTGCCTGCAGGCCCGCAAAACCCTGATTCACGTCGCCTATCTTTCCGAGGTCCTCACCGAAGGCAAAAACTTTGGGGTTGTAGGTGAAGAGTTCGTCGAAATAATGGTTTAGCACTTCGTAACCATTGAGGATCGGCGCATTGGACGCATAGACGGGTCTTATCTCCGACACCTGCAGGATATTGCGTGCCCCTTCATGGTAGAGATGGGTATTGTATAAGGTGGCGCTTTGTTTTTTGAGGTCCTGGTAATAGGTAACAGCGGCTCGGGCGGTATCCCCCCCACCGGCAATGCCGATGGCCCTGTGCAGGGTCTGCAGTACCTCTTTCCGGCCCGGTTCCCGGTTGCCCGCAAGTTCCGCGGCCAGCTTCTTCAACTGAACGGCCTGATCGGGTGTCTGACCGGCTATTCCGCGAATGAGCTCGACGGAACGGAGCACCTGTGCCCGGATAGGTTGCTGATATTTTTCCCAAGCCTGATTACGGCAGCTGCGGGTATACTCTTTTGATTCGGTCTCGATCTCATTTAGTTCTTCTTCGTCGGCGAGGGCGTTGTCGATGATCCACTCTTTCATTTTTTTCATGCTATCCCATTCCCGCTCCCATTCCAGGCGTTCGGGAGACTTGTAGCGTTCGTGGCTACCCGAAGTAGAATGACCCTGCGGCTGCGTTACCTCTTCCACGTGGAATAGTACGGGCGTATGCGTATGACGAGCCGATCGGATACCGGCTTCGAAAGCCTCACACATCCCTGCATAGTCCCAGGCTTTGACCTTATAGATATCGATGCCATTGGTGCCTTCCGTCTTCTGAAAACCTCTCAGTGCTTCCGAGATAGACCCTTTGGTGGTTTGATATTGCCGGGGCACGGAGATGCCATAACCGTCATCCCATACGAAGATGACGAGCGGAACTTGTAGAACCCCTGCGGCATTCAGCGTCTCCCAGAAGTGCCCTTCGCTTGTGGAAGCGTCGCCGATGGTACAAAAACAGACCTCATTGCCATTATTGGACAGTTCGGGGAACTGGCGCAGCAGCGCCACATCGCGGAACGCCTTGGAAGCGCTGGCCAGGCCGAGGGCCTTAGGCATCTGAGCCGCCGTAGGCGCCAGGCCGGCGGTCAGGTTCTTCCGGTTGACGAGGTCCAGCGGAGAACCATCATTGTCAACAAATGCGGTGGCGAAATGCGAATTCATCTGTCGCCCGCCGCTATGCGGATCATGGCCGGGTTCGGCATCAGCATACAATTGGGAGAAGAACTCTTCTATGGTGGCAGCGCCGGTGGCAAATGCAAAGGTCTGGTCGCGGTAATAGCCGGCGTAAAAGTCGCCGGGTTTGAAGAATTTGGCCATAGCTACCTGAGGCACCTCCTTTCCGTCACCGAAAATGCCGAATTTGGCCTTGCCGGTGAGAACCTCCTTCCGGCCCAGCAAACTGACCTCCCGACTTTCGCAGGCGGACCGGTAGTCTTTCAATACTTCTTCCCTGAACTTGTCGTAAGACAGTTTTTCGGGATCGAGGACTTCGCTGCTGGCTAGGTTTTCCAAACGTATCTGATTGATTGTTAAAAATCTAAAATCCCTGATAATTTATTGGATAAGCAAACGTTAATACTTAATTTTATAATCGTGCCCGGCGCGATTAAGGCCAGGTTTAAAGCAGCCAAACTATGAAAAAATTAGCAATTTTGGTCACCCTTTTTATCACCGCGTACGCTGTCCATGCCCAGGCGGTGAACACCGGCGGAACGGCGCTCCCTGCCCCGGCCGACGTACTGCAAATAAATGACAATGTCCATAATTTCGGGAAGATCCCCCAGGGCCGGCCGGCTACCTGCACCTTTGAGATCGTCAATACAGGCAGTGTACCCATGAAACTGGACAATGTGCAGGCTTCCTGCGGTTGCACGACCCCTGTATGGAGCCGCGATCCCATAGAGGCGGGCGCAACGGCGAAGATCGTCGTCGGCTACAATGCCTATTCCCAGGGACCTTTCACGAAGACCGTGACGATCATTTACAATACCAATCGCACGAAGATGCTCACCATCAGCGGTGAGGTATATCCGGTTCCGACGACTTCGGCCCCGGAAAATGCAACTGTTCAATTGTTAAAACAAATAAACTAATAAAAACATGAAAAGACTATTCCTATTTGCCAGTGCCTTGATCCTGAGTGCCGGTGTTTTTGCACAAGCCAAGAAGGCGGAAGACGTGCTGAAATTTAAAGAGCTTGCTTTCGATTTCGGCAAGATCAAGCAGGGTTCGCCGGTGTCGCATGAATTTGCGTTTACGAATGTCAGCGACAACCCAGTGATCATAGAATCCGCGATGGCATCCTGTGGCTGTACTACCCCTACCAAGCCGGAAGGAGCAGTGCAAAAGGGAAAGGATGACAAGATTGGCGCTGGCTTCAACGCCGCCAATGTCGGCCCCTTTAACAAGAGTATTACCGTGAAGGTAGCAGGCGTGGATATGCCGCTTCAGCTAAAGATCACAGGCGAGGTGCTGACCGCGGATGCTTTTGCCAAGTATCAGGCGTCGCAGCCCACGAAATCGGGAAAATAGCAGCTAAATAAAATATTTGACGCGGGCCTTCTGTTCTTACAGAAGGCCCTTATTTTTGCGCCATGTTAAACATCAGTCAACGCGGACAACAAATGCCGGCTTCGCCGATCCGGAAGCTGGTGCCCTTTGCCGAAGGAGCCAAGCGGAAAGGGATCAAAGTGTATCACCTCAATATCGGACAACCCGATATCGAGACACCCAAAATGGCACTGGACGCGGTTCGGAATTTTGATTTCAAGGTGCTCGAATACAGCCATAGCGCCGGGAACGAGAGCTATCGGCGAAAGCTATCCACCTATTACAAAAAGAATGGCATCGACGTAGACTACCAGCAGATCATCGTCACAACAGGCGGGTCGGAAGCCATCTTGTTCGGGTTTATGAGTTGTCTGGATGCCGGAGATGAGGTCATTATCCCGGAGCCGTTTTATGCCAATTACAACGGCTTTGCCGTAGCCGCAAACGTGGTGGTGAAGCCGTTGACCTCCTATATCGAAAGCGGCTTTGCCCTGCCGCCGGTCTCGGAGTTCGAAAAGTTGATCACCCCGAAGACCAGGGCCATCGTCATTTGCAACCCCAATAATCCTACCGGGTGGCTATATAGCAGTGAAGAGATGAGGATACTGAAAGACATCGTTATCCGGCACAACCTGTATCTTTTCTCGGATGAAGCCTACAGGGATTTTTGCTATACCGGTGAGCATATCAGTGCACTGAACCTGAAGGGCGCGGAAGAGAATGTGCTGATGATGGACACCATTTCCAAACGGTACAGCGCCTGTGGGGGGCGTATCGGTGCGCTGGTGACCCGTAACCAGGCGGTCCTTGACACGGTAATGAAGTTTGCGCAAGCGAGACTTAGTCCGCCATCGTTTGCGCAGATCCTGGGCGAAGCGGCCACAGACCTGCCGGATGATTATTTTAATGCTACCAAAGCGGAATACCTGAAGCGGAGGGACGTATTGGTCAGCCGGCTTAACCGTATACCCGGGGTCTTTTGTCCCAATCCCGGCGGCGCGTTCTATGCGATGGCGAAGCTGCCGGTGGAAGACACGGATGTTTTTTGTCAGTGGCTGCTCGAGTCCTTTTCCTACAAGAACCAGACGGTGATGTTGGCACCTGCAGCCGGGTTTTATGGCACCAAGGGGTTGGGCAAGCAGGAAGTGCGGCTTGCTTACGTGTTGAACACCGAAGACCTCGAGAAATCGATGGATTGCCTGGAAAAGGCGTTGGAGGAATACGGCAGCAAACAATAAAGACATAAAAGGCGCTCGCTAAACAGCAAACCAAATAATGGATTTAAAAATGTTCGCCAAGCGGCGTAAAGAAAATGTATTTAACAAAGGCCCGCTGACCGGGGTACATGACAATTGATTCAACGGTGCCCTATGGTCGGTGAACCAAATAATCGATTTACCAGTGTTCGGTGGACGGCGTAAAGAAAATGGATTTAGCAAAGGCCCGCCAACCGGGGTACATGACAATTGATTCAACGGCGCCCTGTGGTCGGCGAACCAAATAATCGATGTATCAGTGTTCGCTGGACGGCATACAGAAAATGGATTTAGCAAAGGTCCGCTGAACGGGGTACATGAAAATTGATTCAACGGTGCCCTGTGGTCGGCTAATCAAATAATCGATGTACCAGTGTTCGCTGGACGGCATACAGAAAATGGATTTAGCAAAGGCCCGCTGACCGGGGTACATGACAATTGATTCAACGTCGCCCTATGGTCGGCCAACTAAATAATTGATTTAAAAGTGTTCGCTGGACGGCATACAGAAAATGGATTTAGCAAAGGCCGGCTAACCGGGGTACATGACAATTGATTCAACGGCGCCCTATGGTCGGCTAACTAAATAATTGATTTAAAAGTGTTCGCTGGACGGCATACAGAAAATGGATTTAGCAACAGAAAATGGATTTAGCAAAGGCCCGCTGACCGCTGTACATGAAAATTGATTCAACGGCGCCCTGTGGTCGGCTAATCAAATAATCGATGTACCAGTGTTCGCTGGACGGCGTAAGAAAATGGATTTAGCAAAGGCCCGCTAACCGGGGTATATGACAATGGATTCAACGGTGCCCTGTGGTCGGCTAATCAAATAATCGATGTACCAGTGTTCGCTGGACGGCATACAGAAAATGGATTTATCAAAGGCCCGCTGACCGGGGTACATGACAATTGATTCAACGGCGCCCTATGGTCGGCTAACCAAATAATTGATTTAAAAGTGTTCGCTGGACGGCGTACAAAAAATAGATTTTAACAAGGTCTGCTGAACGGGTACATGACAATTGATTCAACTGCGTCCCGTGATCGGCGAACCAAATAATTGATGAATCAGTGTTCGCTGAACGGCAACAAAAAAAACATTTTCCGGCCTCAACTGGACGATAGACAAAATAAACCCTTTGACAGCACTCGCTGCGCGAACATAATAAATTATATTTTTTTACTATTTATTTATTCATTTATTGGAATACGCGAATTCCGAGAAAAAATCAGCATAAATGGTCTTTAAAGACCCCAAATTTAATATTATAAAAAAATACATATTTACTTTGGGAGTCGTTTTCATCACTTTTTTAAAAATGTTTATAAAATAATTTCTATTTTACCGGAATTCACCCGATATTGCGTGAAGGATTAAGCGCGCAACAGAAAAGTAGTAAAAGGATTTAGCAATTTAACTTTTTGGTGATATTGGATTTTGCTTTGATAGTCGCGCGGTAATTATATTTGTGCAGCAAAGACGGGATACAGGAAACGAGTTTTAAGGATTTGCAGCGCAATACGACATAGATCTGTAAGAATTTTCATATGGCAAGCAATCGTTAGACGGCCTTCTGTTTCCACAGAGGGCCTTTTTTATTAGGTGAAGCGCTGCCGCCCTTAGCCGTTCCCAGCGCCTTATACGTCGTTTCGCCTTCATCATTGTCACTTTCATCCCGCATAAATAATACCGCCTACAGCATCGCATCGCATCGCCTTCATCGCCTCACCTGCAAAGCGCCTCCTTCATTTCGCCGCCTGCATCGCATCACTCTCATCCCACCTCCTTCATCGCATCACTTTCATTCACCTCCGTCATCACGTCACTTTCATCCCACCTCCTTAATCGCATCACTCTCATCCCACCTCCTTCATCGCGTCACCTACATAGCATCACTTTCATCCCGCCTCCTTCATCTCCTCACCTGCATAACACCACCTTCATCTCGCCACCTGCATCACGTCACCTTAATCGCCTCACCCACATCCCACCTCCTTCATCGCGTCACCCACATAGCATCACTATAATACTCCCCATTTTCGAGACCAAAAGGCCAGTGTGCTAAGTTAAGATAGGGCCTGTAAGACTGCGGTCTCAGGCTGCCTTTTTGATTGGTTCATGATACCTATTATTGGGTGATTGCCTAGTGGTATGATGCGTTTTATCGTTATAGTAGGCAATGTGGTTTTGAACGCCTTCATACAGTTCAAAACCATCATCTGCCGGGTTCAGAAAGATATAATCGTACTTGATGGATTTCCAGAATCGCTCGATCCACACATTGTCCAGCGCACGTCCTTTACCATCCATGGAGATCTGTATGCCCAGGCTTTCGAGATATTGCGTCCACAGAGCACTCGTGTATTGTGTACCCTGGTCGGAGTTGATGATCTCCGGAACACCGTGAGTAGCTATTGCCTCTTCGAGCATGGCCCGACACCATTGCGCACTCATGGAGTTGCTAATCGACCAGCCTACTATTTTCCGGCTGTACACGTCTATGATGGCGGTCAAATACATGAATCCCCTCTTCATCGGTATATACGTAATGTCGGTGCACCACACCTGGTTGGGTCGGGTAATGGCCAGGCCGTTGAGCAAATAGGGTTTTACGAATTTTCTTAACCCCAGTTTGGTCAAATTCTTACGCCGGTACAGCGTTTCACGACCCATGATCTTCAATAGGCGGCGGATACGCTTTGGGCCCACCGGGTAGCTCCTGGCAATCAAAAACAGTACAAGGGACACCACCCCTTCAGTCGGGTGATCGGTGAGGTGCCTATCGATGATCTCCATCATTTTGAGATTCTCCGGTTTCTCCGGAACAGGTTTGTAATACACTCTGCTTCTATTGACGGTAAGTAATTCGCATTGCCTGCGGACCGATATACTTTTCACTCTCGGGCTTATTAGACTTGCCCGGTCTGCTATCCTCCAAGTCTCTTGAAACTTTTTTTTAGAAATTCATTCTCCACCCTCAACTGACCGATCTGGGCGTATAGTTCCTGAGTGTCGACATCTTCCTTCTCAGGCGAACCTGCCTTCTCGAAGGCTGCACTCATATTCTCCAGAAACTCTGCCTTCCATTTAGAGATCATAACAGGGTTAACATCGAACTTCTTGGCCAGCTCCGCAAGCGTTTGCTGGTTCTTAACAGCTTCAAGAGCAACCTTGGCTTTGAAGGCGGGAGAAAATTTGCGGCGTGTTTGTTTTTGCATTTTGAGATAGTTAAATTACGATAAATATTTAACTAGCCCGGTGGTCCGATTTTAGGGGAGTATTATACACTTTCATCCCGCCTCCTTCATCGCCTCACCTGCATAACACCACCTTCATCTCGCCACCTGCATCGCGTCACCTTAATCGCCTCACCCACATCGCTCCTCCTTCACCCCACGCACTGCACATCCCGCATCCCTCATTTCGAGCCAAAACCGGCCCCTTTTTCTGCGCCATGTCGGTTTTCCCTTCATCCCTTGCTATTTTCCAGTTATTTTTATCTATTTTTGCAGCCCAATTTACGGGGTCCGTCATCAGCGCAGCCCCCGCGAACGAACAACCGGCGCGATAGCTCAGTTGGTTAGAGCACAGGATTCATAACCCTGAGGTCTCGGGTTCAAATCCCGATCGCGCTACATAGCCCAATAGCAACTTGGTTATCAATTTGTTATTGGGTTTTTACATTAGATTATTTCGAAACTTTCCTCGCACGATGTCCGTATTAACAGGCCTTGAGGCTTGGCAAAGCATTTAATCCCACCCCCCAAGCTCTGGTTAAACTTGCAGCGGAACTACGCTCTGTGTCAAGCGGGATCGAAAATCAAGGTGACAAATATCCGGTCGCTCCGGACAAAAGAACGGATGACACATAAGGTTCATTAGCAGCTTTATTCCTTCCCTCCGATTCAAATCAAGTATTTTCATCATCCTACTCAGATCAAAGATATTGAACAGCGACTCTCGGTGTTTAAACGAAGTTCCATTCCCGCTACACAGATTGATGTAGCTTATGTGGTAAGAGACTCTTCTTAAGCGCTAATTTCAAGCTTATATCCTTTGCCGCGTAGAACAACAATTTTGATAGTTGAATCAAATGCCAGTTTTTTTCTAAGTTTTGATATGAACATATCCAGGCTGCGGCCTACTATAACACCTTCATCTTCCCATATCTCTTTTTGTAGCCGGCTTCGCTCTATAGCCTCGTTAGGAGAGAATGCGAAAATACCCAGCAAACGGGCTTCCGTTCTGGTAAGGTCAATGGTCTTTCCATTTATCATGAGTTTACGGGTCTCCGCGTCAAACGCCATTGACCCCAGCGTGCACCTACCCGTTGCCCGACTGTCAGGCAAGGCACTTTCAGGCAAGGTACGTTCAGGTAAGACACTTTCAGGTAAGACACTTTCAAGCAAGGCACTTTCAGGCAAAGCACTTTCACGCAAAGCACTTTCAGGCAAGACACTTTCACGCAAAGCACTTTCAGGCAAGGCACTGCCAAGAATGGCACTCTCAGGCAAGGCCCCGCGCGGCTTAACAGCTCTCAAAAAAATAAATCCTGCAAACGCCAACAATAACAGCCCCCCCCACAAATATTCATTCGTTGCTGTAATTATACCCGTTGGTTTAAATCTAATGTTGATCATGTAGCATGCTGTGGGTTGCTTTCTTCCTATACACGTCACAATATCATCTTTTTTATTTTTGGATATAGCGTATCTATAGGCTACACTGGAGTTGCTACAGTTCAAAACGTTGACAACATAATCCCCCGCAAGCGGGTCTTTGGCCAACAAACGCCGGGTAGTATTCACCAGGGAGTCGGGTCGAAAAGAAAAAGCATTCTCAAAACTGACCTGGTATTCATTTTTTGCAATCTTTTTTACCGGAAGCACTCTTGATGTACTGTCTCCCGACTGTAAAAGCAGTTCATGCCCGATCCGGCGGAGCAAAACTTCCCTTCTGGAGATATCAAAATCATTATCATCCACCATACTGAAAGCCACGCAGATTACAGAGATAAACGCAAGTAATATGAATCCGTAAAGGTATTTGCGCTTCCCGAAGAGAAGATTTCGGCCAGTAAGCATTGTGTAAAGATTTTATTTACAAAGTTTACATTTTTATTTACACCCTAAATTCCCAGGCTGAGAGATATTAAAGTAATATCGCTAAGTGAAATTGATACAACATGAAAGATAACAAAAATGCCTTAAAACGGATCTGGTTTATCAGCAGATACACTTATGTCAATCAAACCTACAAAAAACATGAAAAAAGTTATTTATGCGCTGATCTTACCGCTGGTTGTGGTAAGCGGGCTAGTATTTGCCAATCGCGAAATTCACAATAAGACTTCTAAAAGGCCAACCCCACCCCCGCCCTCTGCTGCTGAAAGGGAAGCCGAACTAAAAAAATGGGAGGCTACGCCTGATGGAGTACAGTTCAAAAAATGGGAAGCGTCTCCCGCAGGTAAAAAAGTGCATACCGACGCCGCTAAAATAATGACCGATATCATTGCTTTTACCAATATGGAGGCTGTCATAACCTCTCTTTCCCTTCCGCCAGGATCAAGATTAGGTTTCGGTTTGATGGCCAGGATTAATGGTGCCGATTACATTGTAAAATTTGAGCCGGAGCAGTCTCAACTTGAGCAATTGAATAGCCTGAAAGTTAATGACAAAATAATGATAAGAAGCCATTACCTGTCGTACGCGCCCAAGTATGCATATCCAATAATATCGGGCGAATACGTAGAACGGGATAGCCATGTAATTTTTAAACGTGTCCCGCGCAAAGGCGGTTGTTGAAGAAATAAATTATGAAATACTTATAGACTAAACCCCGCCTTATCCAACATCCCGGCGCCGGTTTGCAGCATAGCTTTGAGCAAATCGGTCATCGATTAACCCCCTGCTCCCAGCCAGTTTCCTTTAACGCCGGGTCATTCTCTTTCTTCAAAAAATCGGCATTGGATAACGACTCCGCATCCCATTCCAAAATAGCCTCATCCGGCACTACATTTACCGGCGTACGCCAGGAGGTGGAAGTCTCGTTATACGCCAAGTTCGACTGCAGGCTATAGCAGGAGATAATAGACCATCGCGGATCGTCCGACAGGTTAGCCTCGGAGCGATGCAGCAGGTTGGGGTGGAAAAACAACGCATCGCCTGCATCGAGTTCCGAATACACCAGCTCCATGGTTATCAAAGCGTTATTGACCATTTGCATATCGGCTCCCACCTGCTCGCCGGAAAAACCGTGGTTCACCCTGCCGATCTTATGCGAATTTTTGATCACTTGCAGGCAGCCATTTCCTTTATTGGCCGGCGTAAGCGCTATCATCACGCTGATCAGTTCATCCGGAAACATAAACTGGTTCTTATACCAGTACCCGTAATCCTGGTGCCACTCCCAGGCGCCGCCAACCCTTGGCTCCTTCTGCATTAGTTTGGAGTGGAAATGACAGACTTTTGCTTTCTCACCCAACAGCTCCTGTACAGCATTGACCATTTTTTCGCTCCGGGTCAGATAGGCAAATACGTCGTTGCCCGGTGTGAACCATAGCGACAATTTGGTTTTCTTACCGCTCAGGTCGTTCAGGTCCAATGCATTATTCAGCATGGCGTTGTCGCTGACGGCTGTACCATACAATTTTTTAATTTCAGCCTTGCTGCAAAATCCTTTTACCGCCACATAACCCTGTTCATGGTAGAGGGCAACTTCTTCAGGACTCAATTGAATGCTCGGCATATCATGGGTTTTGATGGAATACCAAAGGTAGATGCTGCCAGTGACCCCCACTACACCCAAGCTGGCAAAAACCGATACTTTTCTAACATGCTTTGAAATAACACAGGAATATGCCGTATCATTGGCGGATGAAACCGGTATTGGAATATTTGCCCCGCAGCTCGGGCGAGTCTTTTGTGACCAGGGTATTTGACTACAGCTATTTCCCTACGCCCTGGCATTTTCATCCGGAATATGAGTTGGTCTTGGTCACTCAGAGTACGGGCAAGCGTTTTATCGGCGATCATGTAGGCGAATTTGCCGTCGGTGACCTGGCACTGATCGGCCCTTACCTCCCGCATATGTACAAAAACCCCCCAGCGTATACAACAGCAAATTCCGGCCTAAGGGCAAGATCGATCGTCGTGCATTTCAAAGAAGAAAGTTTTGGCAGCGGCGCTCTTGATCTGCCCGAATTGCAGCGGATCGCCGGTCTATTGGAAAGATCGTTCAAGGGGCTGGCTGTCACAGGTACGACGAATGCAATAGTCAGCCGGAAATTGCACGCCTTAGTCAAAGCCAAAGACTGTTCCCGCTGGCTGGGCCTGTTGGACATCCTCCATATCCTTTCGGAAAGCAAAGACCTGCATTTCATATGCAACAATGTCATCACCGGAAGAAATACGGCTGAAACAGTGCGAATGAACCAGGTCATCGATTTTGTACTCAAAAATTTCAGCAGGGACATCTCCGTCGCTGAAGTCGCCCGCCTCACTAATATGGCCGAAAACTCCTTTTCCAGGTATTTCAGCCAGCGGACCCGAAAATCATTTACGAACTTCGTCAACGAGGTCAGGCTCAATCACGCGTCCAAACTATTGATCGAAACCGACAAAAGCGTTACGGACATCTGCATGGCATGCGGGTACAACAACCTATCGAACTTTAACAGGCAGTTCCGTCGCCTATACGACAAAAACCCGTTGAGCTTTAAAAAACTTTTTCATGGTTAGACGACAGCGCCAGAATACCCGGGGGCTTGTTTTCAAGCCGCAGCTAAAAAAATCCCGTATCCAACTGCAAGGCTGCCAGTTTACTTCCACCCCCCACCCAAACTCCTGTACAGACTAACTACTGCACTCAATTGCTGCAACCTGTCGTTTACACCATTTAGCTGGGCTGTCAAATAATTTTGCTCCGATGTCAATACATCGGTATAGGTGGCGTAACCGTTCTTCAACAGCTCACGGTTATAATCAACCGAGCGTTTTGACGCGTCCAACTGAAGGTTCCTGATATTCGTTTTACGCTGCGCCGACTGATAATTGAACAATGCATTGGAAACTTCCTGCCCCGCCGTCAATACTGTTTGCTGGAAAGTGGCGACATTTTCCTCGTACTGCGCCTGCGCCACCCGAAGCCGTTGTGTATTCAATCCATGGTTAAAGATCGGTTGTGTCAGGCCTCCAACAACATTCCCAAATAAAGATGCTGGATTGAACAACGCGCCAACGGTTGCAGACTCCCATCCGCCCTGCGCCGTTATCGTGAGCGTTGGATAAAAGTAAGCCCGCGATACATTGATCTGTTCAAAATAATAACGCACGTTGAATTCAGCTTCCTGCACGTCGGGACGGTTACTCAACAATTGCGCAGGCAACCCTGTTTGCAGAGACGTGTCGGCCCGCTGTTTGTCCAGCGAATCCCTTTCTATTACGCCGGGATGCCTCCCTAATAGTACACATATGGCGTTTTCAGTTTGACGGATGTCGTTTTCCAGGTCAGGGATGGTTACTTCCGCGGCATACTTATTGGCTTCGCTTTGCGCTACGGAAGCCTCATTGATGCTATTTATGTTGGCCTCCTTCAACGCCTTATTTGTTTCCACATCTTCCTTTCTGTTTGCAACGGTTTCGATGGTAATGGCCAATTGCTTGTCGTAAGCAAGTAAGCTGTAATAATCGGTAGCAATGTCTGCAATTAACTGCGTTTGTACAGAACGTCTGTAGGCGTCACTTTCCAGCAAAGAAGCAAGCGCTCCCCTCTTCGAACTTTTTAATTTGCCCCATATATCCAGTTCCCAGCTTGCACTGCCTGATAGTTCATAGATATTGTCGGGAAAAATACCTAAGCTCCCACCTTGTGAAGCGGCGACTTTTTCCCTTGTATATTCCGGTTCCACACTTACAGTAGGTAAAAAAGCAGCCTTGCTCTGCCGAAAATTCGCCTCCGCTTCTTTAATACGCCCTACTGCTACCTTCAAATCATTGTTGTTGCTGATACCCTCCTGCACAATGGTCCGCAGCTTGGCATCGTTAAACATTTTCGTATAAGGTATATCAGCTATCGTTATTGTATCGGCCATATTTGCACCACGGTATAAGCTATCGGTATTGACCACCGGCCTTTTATATTGCTGCGTTACTTTGCAGGACGAGCCCATTACCAAAACAAGCATTACCACTGTCACCAATGCAGGCGTAGACTTTCCGGCTGGGTTTATTTCTTCTGCCGGCTTTTTACTGCCACTGATTTTCTCCTGCAAGGACTGAAAAATAATAAACAGCACCGGTATGACGAATATGCCGAACAACGTTCCCACCAGCATCCCGCCAACCGCGCCCGTACCGATGGAACGGTTGCCCACAGCACCTACACCCGATGAAAACATCAATGGCATCAAGCCAAATATAAAGGCAAGAGAAGTCATTAATATCGGCCGCAAACGTGCGGTGGCACCTTCTATAGAAGCATCCACAATGCTCATCCCTTTCGCTCTCCTTGCAACCGCATACTGCACAATAAGGATGGCGTTTTTGGCCAGAAGCCCGATGAGCATCACCACCGATATCTGCGTGTAGATATTGTTGTCGACACCCATGATCTTGGCGAAAAGATATACGCCCGATAATCCCACGGGAAGGGAGCAAAGTACCGATAGCGGGATAATATAACTTTCATACAACGCGCTTAAAAGGAAGAATACAAATATTATGCATAAGGCGTATATAAACAGGGTCTGGCTGCCCGCGTTGACTTCTTCCCTGGATAAGCCGGAGTAGTCGAAACTGTACCCCGCGGGCAGGGTTTTAGCAGCGGTTTCCTGCACCGCTTTAAGCGCGTCGCCGCTGCTGAAGCCAGCCTTGGGACTTCCTATTACCGATATATTGTTGAATAAATCAAATCTTGACAAACTCTGAGGCCCGTTGATGGAGGTAAGTGTGACAAATTCAGAAACAGGCGCCATAGTGCCCAACGAGTTCCTGACATAAATGTAGTCAAGACCCTGTATGTTGCTCCTGTATTTGTCATCAGCCTCCACCATTACCCGGTATTGCTTGCCAAACTCATTAAAAGTGGACGCATAAAGACCGCCATAATATACCTGCATGGTATTGGTAATGTCGCTGACCAATACGCCCGCCTGTTTGGCCCTGGCCACATTTACAGTCATTAAGTATTGCGGGTAATTGGGGTTGAAGCCTGTGGCGCCATATAAAATTTCCCGGCGTTTGTTGAACGCGGCGAGGAACCCCCCTGATACTTTATAAAAATCCTGCACGCTGCCGCTGGTTTTATCCTGTAATTCAATGGTGAAACCATCGGAGTTGCCAAAACCAGGAACTGTCGGCGGCGAAAAGAACAAGATATTCGCACCCTTTATACCTGCAGTCATCCCAAAAAGCCGGGCAATAACACTATCGACCTTCATCCCTTTTCTTTCATCCCAGGGTTTTAATTTAAAAAACAAAAGCGCAAAATTGCTGCCATTGCCATTGATGATGCTTACACCGGTTACTGCCCCAACATGTACAATAACAGGTATTTTATGCGAAAGATTAGTGACCATAGCTGCCACGGCGTTTGATTTTTCCAGGGACGAACCGGGCGGGAGGCTGATATCAGCGATGACCGTCCCCTGATCCTCGTTAGGCACAAACCCGCTAGGGGTTGTTTTCATCGTATATACCAGCAGCGCTACAAAGCAACACACCATAACAGGCACAATCCATCGCTTTTTGTTTAAGAAGCCAATGGCACCCTGGTATTTTTTCTTCAACGTATCAAATCCAACATTAAATGCAGCATAAAAACGCCGCAAAAGATTCTTCTTTTCCGGTGCATGCTCGTCATGCGGTTTAAGGAATAAAGCGCACAATGCCGGACTCAAAGTAAGGGCGTTAATCGCCGAAATAACGATTGCCGAAGCGAGTGTCAACCCAAATTGTTTAAAGAACACCCCGGAACTGCCACTAATAAATGATACCGGGATAAAGACCGCTGCCATCACCAAAGTAATGGCTACAATAGTGCTGCCTAATTCCCCCATGGCATCAACCGATGCATCATGGGCAGATTTATACCCGTGGTCAAGTTTGGCATGCACCGCTTCTACTATCACTATAGCATCGTCCACCACAATACCTATGGCCAGCACTAATGCAAACAAGGTTAAAAGGTTAATGGTAAAACCGAACAAGCTAAGGCATGCGAACGTACCTACGATGGAAACCAATACAGCAATACCCGGGATTAAAGTCGACCGCAGATCCTGCAGGAAGACAAATACCACGATGAACACCAGTACATAGGCTTCGATCAGCGTTTCAATTACTTTGTGTATAGACGCACTCAAAAAATCATTGTCATTTATTAAGGGTATGTAACTCACACCTTTAGGAAATGATAAGGAAGCCTGATCAAGCGCCGCGATAGTTTTTTTAATAATCGTTTGAGCATTCGAGCCGGCAACCTGGGTTACCGCGAAAACGCAGGCAGGTTTATCATCCGTCCCCAGGGTGGTGGTATAAGTGAGCGAGCCCAATTCAAGCCTTGCTATATCCCTTAAGCGCAGAACAGACCCATCGGTATTAGATTTCATGACGATGTTGCCGAACTGCGTGGTGTCGATCAGCTTTCCGGTGTATTGAATCGTATATTGAAAAACCTGGTTGCTATTTTCGCCAAACTTACCTGGCGCTGCATCTATATTTTGTTCCACTAACGCACTGCTTACATCATTTGGTGTTAAGCCATAGGTAGCCATTACATCCGGCTTAAGCCATATCCGCATAGCATAATCCCTGGCCCCAAAGGCTGTTACACTGCCGACCCCGCTTATCCTTTTGATTTCAGGGATCAGATTGATATTGGCGTAATTGTTCAAAAATGTCTGGTCGTAAGCTGGGTTATCACTTTTTAACGAAAGAATAAGCAGGTCACTGCTTTGTTGCTTTTGGACGGTAACGCCTGATTTGGTAACCTCAGCGGGTAGAACGGGCGTGGCTATCGACACCCGGTTTTGGACGTTTACCGCGTCGATGTCAGGGTTAGTCCCCAATTTAAAATAGACGGTGATGGTTGCCCCGCCGTCGTTGGTTGCCGACGAGGTGATATAAGTCATTCCATCAACACCATTGATCTGCTCTTCCAGCGGAACGATCACATTTCGTTGTATAACCCCTGCGCTCGCACCTGTATAAGTCGCAGATACCACAACTGTAGGCGGTGCTATTTCCGGGTATTCCGAAACCGGCAACGACATGTACGCTAAAACGCCGAGAATCACTATCATTACCGATAGTACAGTCGCCAATACCGGCCTTTCAATAAATATCTTAAGCATAGCTCCGTTTTTTAGATCCCTTTTGTCCAAATGTTATTTCCTGGAAATGCTTTTATCGGTGATCGGTCTTATTTCTGCATACAAACTATCCGAATTGACTGGTATGGGTTTTATAAGCATTCCAGGTTTGAGGTTACCAACCCCCTCTATGATCAATTTATCGCCCGGCTTAAGGCCGCGTTCCACAACGTAAAATTTACCAATCGTGTTTTCCGATACTTGTATCTCAGTCGTGACGGTACTGTCCTTTTCGCTAAGCATATACACAAATTTCTTACCCTGCATATCATACGTAGCATTTTGTGGTATCAAGACCGCTGTATCAATCGTTACCGGAATTCTAATAGTAGCACTATTACCACTTCTTATCAAGCCAAATGCGTTCGGAAAATTTGCGCGTAAACTGGCCGAACCGGTCTCTGTACTTATTAATCCGCTCGCAGTAACCACTCTTCCCTTTACAGGATAATCTTTACCATCAGCCAGGATCAATGATACGTCAGCCATCGTCGCCAACTTTTTTTGCAGGTTTTTACCTTTTACAGACCTGAGAAATAAAAGCAATTGTTTTTCATTTAAAGAAAAATAAGCATAGATCCTATTGGTATTGTATACTATTGTAAGCGGGTTGGTAGAAGTGCTGCTCACAAGGCTTCCCACTTTATAGGGGATCAACCCAATCACGCCATCCGAAGGGCTAATAAGATAAGTATAGCCGACATTCACATTGGCATTGACAAGCTCTGCGTTGGCAGAAGCAAGCGATGCACGCTTGGACTGCAAAGTGAATTCCTTCGACTTCAGCTCATAAGCACTGATGATATCCTTTTCAACCAGTGGTCGTACCTTTTCCACATCATTCTCTGCCGTCTGCACATCTGCTTCTGCTATCTTTACGTTTGCCGCAGCCGTTCTGACAGCAGCTTCATATTGCGGGTTCTTTAATTCGAACAAAAGTTGGCTTTTCCGCACATTGGCCCCTTCATCCACGAATATTCTCTCGATAAAGCCATCGACTTTAGGCCGAATCTCGACATCTTGCTCCCCCTGTATCGTAGCGGGAAAACTATAATACATCGTCGCAACGCCACTATACACTGCGGCGACCTTATAAGGCATCGGACCCGCCGGGGCCATTCCTCCGCCTCGCCCGGCGCCCGGCGCACTACCACGATGTCCGCAGCCTGCAAACGCAAGCAACACCATACTGATTGGTGCGCACCTTTTTATCCAGATCCAATTTCCCATAATACATGATTTTATTGATAATATTTTTAAAACCCTTTCGCATATTCAATGAATACTTGCAAAAATCTCCAATATAGTGTAGGAATTCTTACACATTTATCAAAAAACGTTATAGAATCCCCACTTGTACCATCCACCTCTTTACATCTACTTTAAATCTTTAACTGTTGGATTACATCGAATGGGAGGGATGCGCCAGGTAAACAAGCTGGTCGACAGATCGGTCTAATTTTTTACCGTTTGGGAAACGGTTTATACAGCTTTTGGCTGGAGTTCATACCGAAAGCGCCTTGAAGCTGGTCGAATCCGGTTCAAGCTGGTAGAGGCCAAGCTGGTAGACCCCAGCCGATCGCGCCACTACAAAACGGCCGCATCGACGCGGCCCTTTCTATTATGACGTCATCTATTATTTTTCCGCCAACCTTTCTTCCGTCTGGTGGGGACAATAGACCCGTCCCTGTGCACCTGCGTGAACGCCAACCCATTCTTTGGTTGTGTGGCGCGTAAATGGTCAGCTCATAAGCCGGTCTTCAATTCTCGGACGTCGGGAAGATGGATCGGGAAGGCGACGCATGGATTGTCGAAATCCATCTTTCCGTCCGCAAATCCTTTAAAAATTCATAGCAGATGGCCGTTGAATAAAAGACCCGGCCAACACCCTTTGGGAAGACAACGAAGCGAATACCGACTGCTGAGCGCTTTGGATGGCAGAAAGATAAACCTGTTGCGGCGCCCCCATGTCCTGGTTATCGATACCCGGTCGGATACACATCGGATCGTCTACGGGCTCGCCCACATTGAAGTAGTAAGCCGTGGCGAGGAATCGTTTGACATGCTGCCGGGATTCCGCGGGCAAATAACGTTGCAGCACCCAGAAGTTCCTGCTATGCGAATGATGGATCGCCCTGAGCACCGGCAAAGGCCCGGCATTGTAAGCGGCCAAAACAAGCAGCCAGTCCTTAAATTGATTGTGGAGGTCGCGCAGGTATAATGCAGCTGCTTTCGTGCTTTTATAATAGTTGGTGCGCTCGTCCATTCGCCTGTTCACCTTTAAACCAAGATCACGGGCCGTACCGGACATCAATTGCCAAGGTCCTTTCGCACCTACACGCGAAGTAGCGGTGGGCTTAAGATCCGATTCTATGACGGCGAGGTACCTCAACGCTGCCGGCAGATCATATGACGTGAGGACAGAATCGATGATCACGAAAGGACGCTTGCTTCTTTGACGGACCAACGCGAGCGCCTCGTCATTGGAACGTATATAAGCGTCCGCAAACGGCCTGAATAGCTTACCGGGCATGGCGAATGCAACATTGTCAGTCGCACTCATGTTCAGCAACGCACGCGCGCTTCTGACCATGTAAGCTCGCGAGCTCATGACACGTTTATTTTTGCTGTTGGAAGAAAGCGCGGTCTTTACCGGCTCTAAAGAAGGCTGTCCCGGATTGGCGGCCAAAGGCTGCGCCGTGATAAGGGTCAGGCTGAAGATGAAAACGGGTACTGATGACTTCAACATCGTTTTAATTTGAGGGTAAAACAATGCCGGTCCCAGGTAATGGATTGATTCGAGTGAGGGTTAAGAATAGATTATTGGAGGAACTTCACACCTTTCCGTGGGTACGGTGAACGGGTTTTTCATTCACGGAGGCGATAGCTGGAACCATAAAGATACGCTCCCGATCCCGTATCTCATAGCGTTTTGCCCTAGTAAAACTACGACCATCCGGCAATTGGCTCAATATCAGCGAAATAAATTTTAGATTTGCAAACATGGAAAAAATTGATGTTTTAGCAGAGTTGGTACAGAACAGGCGTAGTATAAAGCCGGCGGTGTTAAATGGCAAAAAGATCGACGATGAGCATATCGTACAGCTATTGGCGTTAGCCAACTGGGCACCAACGCATGGCTTCACCGAACCCTGGCGCTTCGTGGTCTATAGTGGTGACGCGGTGAAACAATTTTATATTGATCAGGCAGCGTTGTATAAATTGCACGAGCCGCCCGCGACATTCAATGCCGGCAAATACGACAAGCAGCTTCACAACGGCGACAACACGTCGCACGTTATCGCAGTGTATATGAAGCGAGGCAGTAATCCCAATATTCCTGAACTGGAAGAGATGTGCGCCACCGCGGCAGCCGTTCAAAATATCCTGCTGGGAGCCGAAGCACTCGGCATAGCCACACTCTGGAGTACTGGCGGAATGGTCCTGCGGCCTGAGATGAAGGACTACCTGGAGCTGGGTGGCGCAGATAAGATGATCGGAGTGTTGACCCTGGGTTATACGGACGAGGCGCCAAGGCCAGGCAGACGTGGACCCGCGGAAGCAAAGACCACCTGGCGCCGGCACACCAATAACAATTGAAAATCAATTGATTACGCAATAATATATACACTCATTGACAATCGGTTGATTATGGTAAATTTATACCAACTCTTCGGTGCGCCGTCCCGTCAACGGCGAACCTGAATGACAAATCCAATCATTCCGTGTACATTTCATTATTATTTTCAACCATCAAGCGCGAAGCAACCTATGATGAATAAATCATTTCTGAATAGTTCCCGAAATATCGTGGAGGCCATATTGGTTGTAATTCTGCTTGTCAGCCTCATGCTGGCGCTATACGACGTGTTGAAGGTTTTCTTTGGCGTCCTTACCTTTGCGCTTATTTTCGCGGTAAGCTTTGCCGCTCCATTCGAATGGTTCTGTAAGTTGCTCGGCAACAGGCGGAACATCGCAGCCTTTATCTACACCCTGATCCTCATCACCATTGTCGCCCTTCCCCTGGTCTTTATAATCTCGGCCTTAAGACACCATGTAAAAGACGCACTCTTCCTCATGAACGACATCCGGACCAAGGGCCTGCCGCCGCTTCCAAAGTGGATCTCCAACCTTCCATTGGTGGGAGAAGACATCAGTTCATTCTGGGAGCAGTTGCAAAGCAGTCCCAGGGAGACGATTGCGGCGCATAGCGAACCGATAAAAATGGCGATGCGGCATGTGTTGTCCAGTGGTGCGGGGATCGTGGGTACCGCATTGCAATTTGTCACCGGGATCATCATTTCCGCCTTTTTCCTGATCGCGGGCGAAAAGGCGCTGGCGCCTATAAAATCCACCATGCAGCATCTGCTGGGAAAGCGGGACGGCCTTTCTTTGCTGAAGGCTACCGCTCAGGCCATTAAAAGTGTCTCCATCGGCGTGATGGGAACGGCGTTCATCGCTTCGATCATCTCCTGGATCGGGTTGGTGATCGCGGGCGTCCATTATGCGGTCCTGCTGGCAGCGCTTATCTTTTTCCTGGTATTGATCCAATTGGGACCTTTGCTGGTATGGGTGCCCCTGGTGATCTGGACTGCCAGTCAGGGGCATACCGGGATGACGGTCTTCCTCATCATCTACGGCATTCTACTGTTGATAATAGATGCCCTTTTAAAACCGGTGTTGCTGGCAAAGAGCGGCGGTAAAATGCCTTTTCTCGTCCTCTTTCTTGGTGTGGTGGGCGGCCTTGCCGCCTGGGGTTTCACCGGCATGTTCAAAGGCGCGATCATCCTATCGGTATTCTATACCCTTTTCAATTCCTGGCTGGAAAAAACCAGCCTTTCGGTCAGACAGTGAAGACGCCTATTCCAGACCCAGGAACCAGTCATCTGTCCTGAACGGAGCCAGTGGAAGCCCTTCTTTTCCATAGATGTTGCCGATGCCGGCGTTGTCGAACTGATAGCGGACCGCAACCGGTTTCCTTACTGCAGCGGCCGAAACGATCAATTTATTGCCTTCTATGTGCGCCTGGGCAGGCCAGAATAGCTTGTCGTCCCCCGCAATGACCAATTCTTCAGCCATCTTACCCTTGAGCATAAGACCGGCAGGGGCGTCGGAGCAGGTAATGATCACCTTGTCTCCTTTTATCTCCATACGTTCAAAGGCGGGGTTTTTATAAGTGATCCCGTGCTGGTGATAGGTGTCCGTCAGCGCCCAATTGGCCAGCCGAAAGCCGACATCGTGTTTGTTTTTAGGATGGATATCCGACGTGTCGGTGACCAGATCGCTGATGACGACCATGCCGGTGTTTTGTACGCGGGTCACGCGGGCTTCCTGTTCGCGGATGGCAGCGCCCTGATAGGGTACCCCGTATTTGAAGGGCGCGATCTGCACCAGGTAAAAGGGCAATGGAAGGGCCCAGGCCTGGCGCCAGGAAGCGATCATGGTGGTGAGCAAGCGCTCATAGGTAAGGGGTGCAACCGTATTGCCTTCACCCTGGTACCAGATCGCCCCCGCAACGGAAAAGTTGGCGATCGGTGCGATCATGCCATTGTAACAAGATCCGGCTCTGTAGGGCCAGCCATCGGCAGGTTGTTGTTTGGCTTCCGCTGCTTTCAATTGCTCGTCGCCTTCAATGAGCGGCGCCGGCGTCCAATCTTCGGCGTTCGTGCCGCCCCAGGCCACTTCTACGAGACCGATGGGAACATTCAGCGTCGTATTCAACTTCTTTCCAAAGAAATACGCCACTGCACTGAACTGCTTGAGTGTATTGGAATCACAATCCGTCCAATTCCCGGGGCAATCGTCCTGGGGTGCGGCGGAAGTCGTCCTGGGCACATGGAAGAAGCGGATCTTGCTATTGTAACAGGCAGCCAGTTCCGCTCTGACATCAGGCAATCCCCATGGCTCGCACATCTCCATATTGGATTGCCCGGAACACACCCAGACCTCGCCGATCAGGACATTGTTCAACACCATACTGTTACGGCCCTTGATAGAGACGGTATAAGGGCCTCCGGCACCGGCCGTAGCAACGAGTATTTTCCAGTTGCCATCGCGCGTGCCCACCGTCGAATCGGTCTTCTGGTCCCAGGAGGTGACAATGACCACGTGCTCACCGGGCTCGCACCATCCCCACAACTTCACCTGCGATCGCTGCTGGAGGACCATATTGTCGGAAAGGACATTGGGCAGCCGGACATTGGCGTCGCAGCAAAGCACCTGCGTAAAAAGTACGGACAGCAAGCAAAGTTTTCTCATAGCAAGACTTTTATTGCTTAAAAGTATCACAATTGCAGTAGATAAAAAATAAGCCATGACCTCAAATTTTTCTTTGTGGGTCGTCCTCCTGCTGCCGGCAGGGCGAAGCTATGGACGGCTGTTGATCTCCATGGCTGACGGCAGGGCGAAGCTATGGCCGGCTCGTTGATCTCCATGCTCCAGCCGGCAGGGCCCCCCGACTACGCTTCTTTTGTGGCGATGGGCGCGCCGGCTTTCCCTTTGCGACCAGATCAAATGGCCCGAGCCGGCAAAATCCATCCGCACGGGTGGATTGGATTGATGCGCGCGTGACGGAAAAACTTGACGCAAGCGCATGAACCAAGCGCATGAACCAAGCCCTTGACCCAAGCCCATCACCCAAGCCCTTGACCCAAGCGCATCACCCAAGCCCATGACCCAAGCGCGTGACGCATACGCGTGACGAATCCGCGCGGCGGCAGACCGCGACAAAAGAGCGCGGCGGCAGACCGCGACAAAAGAGCGCGGCGGGACACCGCGGCAAAAGAGCGCGACGGGACACCGCGACGAAAGAGCGCGACGCGCGCGACGCTGGAAAAGTTTGCCCGCCAAGGACCGAGGTTTTGGGTATTTTTGCCTTCTTCTTTTATGGCAAACGAGAACAACAATCCTGAATTTGAGCTGGCGGTGAAGTTTGTGACGCAAACGGCGCGACCCATTTTTTTGACCGGCAGAGCGGGCACGGGGAAGACCACCTTTTTGAAATGGGTACGGGAGAACAGTTGTAAGAAAATGGCGGTGGTGGCACCCACCGGTGTTGCGGCCATCAATGCAGGCGGCACCACATTGCATAGCTTTTTTCAACTCCCGTTTGGCCCTTTCCTCCCCACGGCGCAATCCGAGGGATGGGGACTGGAGCATTCTGGTTTTACCAACCTCAATAGCCTGTTCCGCAATATCCGGTTCAACGCCGGCAAAAAAGAACTGTTACAGGAACTGGATCTGCTCATCATCGACGAGATCTCGATGGTCAGGGCCGACACGCTCGACGCGGTAGATGCCGTGCTGCGTCAGTTCCGGCAGCAGCCGCTGCTGCCTTTTGGCGGTCTGCAGGTCTTGTACATCGGCGATCTGTACCAATTGCCTCCGGTGGTATCCAACCAGGAATGGGAACTGTTGAAACCCTACTATTCCAGTCCTTTCTTTTTTGATGCGCAGGTCATGCGCCAGGCGCCGCCGGTATACCTCGAACTCCAAAAGATATACCGGCAAAAGGAGAAGCGATTCATCGGCCTGCTAAACAATATCCGCCACAACAAGGCGACCTGGGAGGACCTCGAACAGCTGCATGACCTTTATCAACCCGAATTCATCCCGTCGAAGGGGGACAATTACATTACGCTCACATCGCATAATGCAAGGGCCGACAGCATCAACCAGGAAGAGCTTGGGAAAATAAAGGGCTCCGGCCATGTCTTTGAGGCGACGGTGACCGGCGAGTTCAATGATAAGGCCTATCCTGCGGAAAAGCGGCTGGTCTTAAAAGAGGGTGCGCAAGTGATGTTGATCAGGAACGACAAGGGCGAAACGCGGAGGTACTACAACGGAAAACTCGGCGTCATCAGGAAAATGGCCGATGACCGGCTCACACTGGCATTCCCCGACGAGGCTGAGGAACTGGTGCTTGAAAAAGAGACCTGGAAGAATATACGCTATGCATTCAACCGCGAAAAGGACGAGATCGAAGAAAAGGAACTGGGGAGTTTCCGGCAATACCCTATCCGTCTTGCCTGGGCCATCACGATCCACAAGAGCCAAGGGCTCACTTTCGAAAAAGCAGTGATCGACGCGGGCGGCTCGTTTGCACCGGGACAGGTGTATGTAGCGCTCAGCAGGCTTACGGGACTGCGCGGCCTGGTATTGCGATCGCGGATCACGCCGGCCGCCATCAGCACCGATCCCAGAGTAGTCGCCTGGACGGAAGGACAGGTGGATGTGAGTAAGACTGAAGCACAGCTGCAGCAGGATCAGTTAGCGTTTATCGGCGATTCATTGCGTGCCGTTTTCTTATGGTCGCGGTTGGCGGAACATTTCCGGGATCACTATACCGGGTATGCGCATCGCAAGATACCGGAGCGGGAGAAAGCGGTTTTGCTTGGCCGGCAATGGCTCGACAAGGTCGTCCTCCAGGAGGAGACGGCACAGAAATTCTCCCGCCAGCTGGAACAACTGTTGCCCGGGGCGGAACGCGATGGCTATCGGCAATTGGGGCAGCGCGTCGAGGCGGCGGCAACTTTTTTTGCCGGGGCGCTGGAAAATGAACTCATCATACCGTTACAGGCGCATATGACGGACCTCAGGATCAAAAAAGGGGTAAAGAACTACTTGCAGGAGGTCCAAGCGATCAAACAGATCTGCGTGCGCAAGAAGCAGCAGGTGGAAGATTCCCTGCAATTGGTGCGGGGACTGCAAAAAGGGGTCGACACGGGAAAGTTGTTATCCGGGTGGCAGCAAGGGCGAACGAGAAAAGAGGATGCGAGTGCAGGCGTGGCTGCTGTTTCGGCAGCCGTCCCGGATACATCGGCCGGCCGGAATATATTGGCCGGCGCGCATGCGGCAGCCGGCAAACTGCATAAGGGCGAGTCGAACCGCATCAGTCTTGAATTGCATAAGGAAGGCGTCTCTACAACAGACATAGCCATCCAGCGCGGGCTTAGCGTGTCAACGGTACAAGGTCACCTGGCCTCGTTCATCGCCACGGGTGAGGTAGCCATCGCGGAGTTGGTCCCAAAGCACAAGATAGCGCCGATCGCCGCAGCCATCAAAGAGTTGGGCGGCGCCGCATTAGGCCCCATCAGAGGCCGGCTCGGCGATGGGTATTCATTTGGCGAGATAAAGGCGGTCCTTGTTCACCTCAAGCATACCGCACCCACGGCTACTCGGTCCGCAGGCTCTTGATCGGGTTGGCCATCGCCACCTTAACGGCCTGAACGCTGACGGTGAGCAAGGCGATCAGCAGCGCGATCATTCCGGCCATCAGCAGTACCCACCAATGTAACGAGGTATGGTAAGCGAAATTCTTTAGCCATTCGAACATGGCCCAGAACGCGATCGGCGAGGCCACCAGAAAGGCCAGCAATACCAGTACCAGGAATTCTTTGGAAAGCAGGCCGAACAGTGTCCCGGGCCGGGCGCCCAATACTTTTCGGATGCCAAACTCTTTTGTGCGCTGCTCTGCGGTGAACATGGTCAGGCCCAACAACCCCAGGCAGCAGATAATGATGGCCAGTGCGGCGAAGCAATTTGCCAGGCTGTGGACGATGGATTCGCTCTTATACAGTTCGCGGTATTCGTCATCGGCGAAGGTATAGCTAAATGGGAATTTAGGATTCATGGTATGACAAAGCTGTTCCAGTCCGGCTAGGGTCTGTCGCGTCCGGCCGCCCTGGGTACGCACGATGATGCTGCCGTATTTTATGGTGTTCGAATCTTCACCAAAGCGGATGATCAACGGTTGGATGCGATCGTGGAGCGATGTAAAATGAAAATCCTTTACGACCCCGACTATCGTCCCTTTCTTACCCCACATGGTCAGGCGCTGACCGATGGGGTTTTTGTAGCCGATGCGGCGAAGGGCTTCCTCATTGATCATATAGCCCGCTGTGTCCGTGAGATAAGCCGGCGAGAACTCTCGGCCGGCCCGTAGTGTTAATTTCATCGTCGTGATGAAAGTATAACCCACCGCCACGTTGGTAAACATGACGAGGTTGTTGGCACTCTTACCATCCCAGTCCACCCCGCCCGTTCCGTTCTCGAGGTTGGTGGGGTCCTGGTTCACGTGCGTTACGGCCGTTACACCCGGCAATTGCAACGCGGCCTCCCTGAAAGGTTTGTAGTTTGCGGGTAGGTCGCCTTCCATCGGGATATAAACAAGGTTCTCCCGGTCGTATCCAAGGTCGATCGATTGCACATAATCCACTTGCTGGGAAACGACGATAGTGCCGATAATGAGCATGATGGAGAGCACGAACTGGAATACGACAAGCCCTTTACGGAACCAGGCGGCACCCGCGCTGAATTTCATCGTCCCTTTCAAAACACGGATCGGTTGGAACGCGGAGAGGAACAATGCGGGATAGCTACCGGATACAATGCCCGTAACGAGGGTAAGCGCCACCAGGTAAAGCCAGAAGGAAGACACGCCGAAAGGGAAGGCGATCCGTTTGCCGGTGAGCTGGTTGAACCCCGGCAAAAAGAGCAGGACCATTCCCAGTGCGAGCATGATCGAAAAAGTGGAGAGTACGATCGCCTCGCCGAAGAATTGGCGGATCAGGGCGGGGCGTACTGCCCCTACTACTTTTCTGATCCCGATCTCCTTGGCGCGCCGGACCGAGCGGGCGGTGGTAAGGTTCATGAAATTGATGCAGGCGATAAGCAGGATAAAGATCGCCACGATGCTAAAAAGCCGAACGTATTCTATCCTCCCCCCTTCGATCCGGCCGTCCACGAAAGAGGAATGGAGGTAAACATCGCCGAAGCGCTCCATCCCCATTTCTATATGGAAGATCTTGCTTTGATCTTTGTTGTATGCGTCGAGGAAATGAGTGAGTTTTTTGGTGAAGCTGGCGGGGTTCGCATCTTTGCGCAGGAGGATAAAGCACTGTGGCCCGTTGTTGCCCCAGTCCTTAGCCCAGGTATTGTCTTCCAACCATGCCGTCCAGTTGATGAGGTAATCGAATTTATTGGCAGTGTTCTCCGGCAGGTCTTCGAAGACCCCGGTAACTTTGTATTGCTTTTTGTTCTCGAACCGGACCGCTTGACCGATGGCCGCCTGCGGACTGCCGAAGAAATCGACGGCCATCTTCCGGGAGATCGCAATGCTCACCGGAGTCGATAAGGCTGTTGCGGTTGTCCCTTGCACGAGGGGGTAGGTGAACATGCCGAAGAAATCTGCACCCGCCGCCCGGCCCTCTTCCTTTAGGATCTTGTCCCCCACCTGGAAGGTGGATTTGCTGGACCAGTTAAAGGCGGACGCCATCTCTACCTCCGGAAGCACCTTTTTTAATTCATCCGCCAGGATGCCGGGTGTACCAAAAAAAGCAGAGATCTTGCCATCATAATACTGCCGCTCATAGATGCTGAACAACCTGTCACCCTTTGCATGGTAATTGTCCGTACTTTTTTCCTCCTGGATCCACAGCAGGATCAGGAGACTGCAGGCCATGCCCAGGGCAAGGCCAAATATATTGAGAAAACTATATCCTTTTTGCTTCCACATGTTGCGAAGCGCCAGTTTTAAGAAGTTTTTCAGCATAGCGGCAGTTTACTTCTGTATAGGACGCGGCGATAAAGCAAATGTTGCACGCCGAATGCGAATGGCCATCCACCTGGCTGACACGATTTAACATTTGTATAACAACTATCTGGGAGGGGTAAAAGAAACTATTGCGTTTGAGAAAGGTCCAAGACGAAAGCGGACCACTGTCCGCTGGCCGAAGGCCCATCATTAGCAAGCCGGGGATGGGTTATTTTTTCGGGGTAATCCATACCCGGCGTACAAAATAAGTGCATATTATGAGACGAATCCTCACCGTGATCCTTTGTTTTACATCGCTGACCTTTTTGTTTAGCTGCAGCAGTTCGAAAAACCTGACCAATTATGTGCCCTTTACCCGCGATCTCAAGCAGAAGCTGGAAAAGGAGAATATCGACCTTAAGCAGGTCCAATTCTATGTGGATCAGAAATTGATCCTCAACAGGAACCTGGGCGACCAAAAGCTGGTTGTCTCCAGCGGAGTAGTGAAGATGGAGAATGGGAAGTATATCAATGAGGTCATTATACCAATGCTTACCCCCGGCGTTTGTGAAGACATCAATAGCGACAAGCTCATGATCAGCTTCGAAAAGGGCAATAATAACCTCGCCTTTGGGCCGGGCAGCGGGTATACTTTTAATGATTATGTGTTGTATGGCACGGAGTGGAAGAATGGTACCGCCCTAGTGGATTACGACTCCAATAAGTTCCGCGCACGCTGCGGTGCCTGTTCCGATGTCGCCTCGGCAACGCTGGTGATCCGGAAAAAGGAACTGGACAAATGGGAGCGGAAAAGCAGAACGCTGAAGGGTAGAACGGTTGGAAAATAAGGGATTGCGCTGTGTTGCCTAGATCGCAGGCCCGTGGGTTTAACGAATTCGGGCGATGTCCGGCGGGTTGTTGCCGATCTCCTTGTCTTCGACTACCCGCAGTTCTCCGTCGCAGACGGATAGGGTCTTTATATGAAAGGCGCTGACCAGTCTCACGACGTATACTGTCTTTTCGCCATCCGTGATCTCGGTAACGATATTTAGTTGGTAATCGGGATATTTTCTTCTGATCAAATCCCCCGGATCCCGGTGGATCTCTTTTCCACTATAATAATGCAGGGAATACCGGTAGGCGCCATGATTGGCAAACCAGGCTTGAAATGGTTGTCCGCGCAAGCTGAAGCTGACTTTGTAACCTGCTCCCGATAAAAACCATTTTTCTTCGCCTGTGGCCTCCGGGAAGATGCGGTGAAAATTCCGCCATGCGCGCGGATTGATCTCATTTAGCGGAACATTGGATGTGACCGGGTTGTCGTCGCCGTTGTACGAATAAATAGCCGGGCGGTTGTCGTTTTGTGCGAAGCTGAGGCAGGGGGAGAGCATCAACCCTATACACCAGCACATTAAGCGGTGGGAAGCTTTCATAATTTACAAGGCTTTTACATGTGTGAACCCGTCGAATACTGGCGGATGAGTCATTTAAGTTAACAATTATTTAATATTGTATCAAATTTATTTAGCGGTAACTTAATTGGTTTTTTTCGACCATTGCTGTATCATGTTTTTGGTGGCTGAGTGCAGGGGTTACTATCTTTATGTTTATTGACCTAATTGAAGTATGGCAAGAAAAAGAACCCCGAAACTGTTAGCGGGATACACGAGACACAACAAAGTAAGGCTTGTACACGGAGGGGCGGATTATTTTGCCACGATCGCCGCACTCATCGACGGCGCTCAGTCAACCATCCATTTACAGACCTATATCTTCGACGCGGACGAAACGGGCCGCCAGGTGTCTGCGGCACTCGTGCGCGCGGCAGCCCGGAAAGTTCAGGTCTTTATTCTGCTCGACGGTTATGCCAGCCAACATCTTTCAAAACAGGTGATCGCCGAATGGAAGGCCGCGGGTATCCGATTCCGGTGGTTTTGGCCGCTCTTCAAGAGCAGGAAATTCTATTTAGGCAGGCGGCTGCATCATAAGGTGATCGCGGTGGATGCGGAGCGCGGCATGGCGGGCGGGGTCAATATCAGCGACCGGTACAATGATATCGGAGACCAGAAGGCATGGTTGGACCGGGCCCTGCTCGTAGAAGGGGAATCGGCATTGCTGTTGCATCTCGTGTGCAGGGATATGTGGACGAAGGCTTATTGGAAGCCGCCGGGTCCCAAAAAAGAAAAATATCCCTGGCTGAAGCCTTACACACCCGAGGAGGAATGCCTGGTCAGGGTCAGACGCAACGACTGGGTGCAGGGAAAGAACCAGATCTCCAGGAGTTACGTGCAGATGTTTCAGCAGGCCCAATCGCGGATCATCGTGTTGTCGAGTTATTTCCTGCCCGGTAAGATCCTGAGGAAATACATGGTCCAGGCGGCAAAACGCGGTGTTGTCATAAGGATCGTGGTCGGCGGCGTTTCCGATGTAAAGATATCGCGGCTAGCGGAGCAGTATATGTACCGATGGCTGTTCCGCAACAACATGCAGGTATACGAATACCAGGACACGATTCTGCACGGGAAGATGGCAACATATGATGGCGTCTGGATGACAGACGGCTCTTACAATGTCAACCGGATCAGTGCTTATGCCAGCGTGGAATTGAACCTCGATGTCCGCAATAACGATTTTGTGGCGGGCGTGGAGACGGAGTTGGAAGCCATCATTCGGGACCATTGCGTGAGGATCATTCCGGAGCAGTTCCTGCAGCAGAGCGGCCTGCTGTCCCGTTTCATGCAGCGGGCAGCGTATGAAACGATTCGGGTGTTGTTCTTTTTGTTCACCTTTTATTTTAGACAAGAGAACGAGACCAAACGGCCTTAGTTGCCTTTTATCCGGTCGATGAATGCGGAAACGGTATGCCCGTTCCAGCCGGCGAAGCGGCCGCGTTGTATCAAGACTTTATTGCCGTAAGGATATTCCAGAAAATAATGGAAGA
The DNA here is from genome assembly GCA_965214315.1 of Puia sp. Taxonomy (GTDB): domain Bacteria; phylum Bacteroidota; class Bacteroidia; order Chitinophagales; family Chitinophagaceae; genus Puia. The sequence continues at coordinate 275,579 of CBDCBP010000010.1, forward strand.
CAAAGCGGGCCTTCGGATCTTCCCATCCTCTCATCTCGCCAAAACGCAAGTCGTTGAACACAGTCGTATCACCCCATTGTTCCACTGTATAAAAGCCCTGCGAAAAACGCAGCAGGTAGCGCGTGTCCGCCTTTGACCGAAAGGGATTTAGCAAAGCAGCATTGCGGTGCTGGAACCGAAACTTTATAGGTTTCGTGTCGAATACGGAACGGTAACCGGTATAAAATCCATTGCTGTCCGCCGCCACGATATACCATAGGAAGCTGTTGAGCGGTGTCGGTGTAGAAAGGTAACTGGTGTAGTGAAGCTGCTGGCTTTGCAGGTCGGCCTTTGCATGCGCATCGGTATTCACCTTATTGGCGATACAATAGCACAGATAGGCACTGCTGAGGACAAGGCCGGACCAGGCCCATTTCTTTCGTGCGGGATGCCGGACGCGAAGGACCAGCAGGGCGATAAAAGCGATGCCAAGCCAGACGGTGAAAAGGGGATCCGCAACAAAAAGAACATGCCATGCAAACCGGTAGTGGCTAAATGGTTCGAACCATCCGGTACCATAGGCATTGAATGCGTCGATGAAGATGTGCACGAAGAGTTGAAGGCCAAAGAAGGTCAACCAGTCGCGGCGGGTCATACCGCTTCGAGGGTAGATCCGGGCCGCCACCCAGGATAGCAGCGGCGTCATGACGAGGATAAACAAAAAGGAATGGGTGATACCGCGATGGGCCCAGGCGTCCCTGGCCGCATCCAGCCAGAAGGAAGCCAGGAAATCGATGTCGGGCAGGCTGTTGGCAATGGCGCCGATGAGCAGGGCCTTTTTGCCCAATTTACGGCCGGCCATGACCTCGCCAATGGCGGCACCGAGTACGATATGGGTCACCGAATCCACCTTCCGAAGGTAAATAAAAAACAGCAGCCTTCAGCCGGCGCAAGGCCCGGCAGCCCGCATCCATTCACTGCCGGCACAAGACCCGGCGCAAGGCCCGGCAGCCGGCAACCATTCACTGCCGGCACAAGACCCGGCAGCCGGCATTCATTCACTGCCACAAGACCCGGCAGCCGGCATCCATTCACTGCCGCGTCAATATAACGCGGTGACGCCTTTTATACGGGCGGCCTTTTGCTGATGAAGGTCGAGGACGATGACCTCGTTCCTGCCTTTCTTCAACCAGGATGCAGGGCAATACAACCGCTGCTGCGGGCCTACATACCAATAGCGGCCGAGGTTGTGGCCGTTGACCCAGACATAGCCCTTCCTGAAACCACTCATGTCGAGATAGGTGTCGGCCGTGCTGTCGAGTTCGAAACTTCCCTTGAACAAAACGCCCCTGGTTAAACGAGTGTCGGCGGATGAGGTCGCCGCACCCAATGAGCCGCCGGTTGACGACGGCCCAGTACCCAATGAGCCGGCGGACGACGCCCCGGCGTCCGGCGAGCCAGCGGACGCCCCTGCACCCAATGAGCTGCCAACTGACACCCCTATACCCAATGAGCCACCGGCTGACGCCCCTGCACCCCGCGAGCCGGCGACAACCTGCACTGCCTTGCCGGCCCAGTTCCGGATCTCCCCTTCATCGAGTGGAAAATTAAATGTCTCCCAGTTCATCAGGGTCATTCCGTTCAGGGTGACCCGGTCCGTTATACCCTTACGGTCTATGAGATATTGCGCGAAGTTTATATGGCCCATCCCTTCCACCAGGATTTCGAGAACAGGATCCTCCGAAGTCGTCACCGGAAGTTTCACCGTCCATTTGCCGCCATCGCGATAAACGCTGTCGATAAATTGCCCGTCCAAAAAGACCAGGGCATAGTCATGCGGTTCGGTAATAGTAAGGCTGCCGCTTTTGTGGCCGATAAGCCGCGTACGATAAAGGATCATGCCGGCCTGTTGACCGAAGTGCTCCATAGGCATAGGCTGCGGGGTGAACTTCGCCCGTGGCAGATGATCCCAGAGCGACGTGAAGGGCTCCAGGGTAAATGCCGGGATCTCCATTACGGGGATGGGTGGAGGCGGCGCAGGAAGCGCCCTGGCAGCATAGCGGGCTATGTGATCGCGCAAGGCATAATATTTTGGCGCCGCCCGGCCCTGTTCGGTAATGGGTGCGTCGTAATCATAACTGGTGACATCCGGCTGGAACTGGGTCGGTGAGAAAGCGTTGGCGCCGGCGGTGAAGCCAAAGTTCGTGCCGCCGTGGATGACGTAGAGATTGAAAGAACGATGATGCGAGAGCAAATAATCGACTTGTTGAAGGATATCGGCCGTATCGGGATGTTGCCATTCTTCTTTCCAATGGGTCAGCCAGCCGGGGTAGGTCTCACTGCTGAAAGCAGGCACGTTGGGGTTATGGCGATGGGCCGCATCGAAGTCGCTGTCGCTGCCGCCGCTGTCAAGTCCGATGGCGCAACCATCGAGGCTACCTGCCTCCAGCATAAAATCTGTGGGTCCGTCGGCGGTATAAAAAGGCACAGCAATGCCTTGCTGCTTCCATAACCTGCGGAGGTCCTGCAGGTACAGTTTGTCGTTGGCATAACTGCCATATTCATTTTCTATCTGCACCATGAGGATCGGGCCCCCGTGGTCGCATTGGAGGGTAGCGACCTCCCGCGAAAGACGGGCAACATAACTGCTCACAGCGCTCATGTAGCGTGGGTCGCGGCAACGAACTTTTATATCGGGTATTTTCAGCAGCCAGGGCGGCAGGCCGCCCCAATCCCATTCGGCACAGACATAAGGCCCGGGCCGCAGCAACACCCATAAGCCTTCCGCCTGGCAAAGCCGGATGAAAGCGGCAATATCCCTGTTGCCGCTCGAGAAATCGAAATGACCGGCTTCCGGCTCTTGATAATTCCAGAAGACATATACGGCGATGGTATTGCAACCCATAGCCTTGGCCATGCGGATGCGTTGCTGCCAGTACTCGCGCGGGATGCGGGCGGGATGCATCTCGCCGCTAATGAGCTGAAACGGTTTGCCGTCAAGCAGGAAATCATGTTGCCCGAGGGCGAAATGATGCGGCCCCGGCGCGATTTGCGCATCCACCTCTTCAGTGAACAACACCATCAGCAAGGCAAAAAAGAGTCTGGTCATTTCGATTGTTTATAAAGGCCGAAAGCGGCGATAGTTGGAGTCGATCGCGAACTGAGTATCCGCAGACGGACCTTGTCGGTGGTGACGGGAAGAAAGCGCAGCAGCCGTTTGTAGCCAATGGTCGTCCCTTCCGCGATGGTTGTCCAGCCGTCTTTGCCCGGATAGTCGAGTATGAATTTTTCCACGCGCTGGCCGGCCATAATATTTTCCTGCAGCAGCAGTATGTCGAAGGTCTTCTCGCCGGCGAGCGCAAATTCCAGGGTCATAGTGGTATCCTCGCCCGTAGCCGTCCACCACGAGGCCGGAATCGCGTCGAGTCCGCCGTGCACCAGCTTTACGTCGGGTCCGCTGACCTTCGCGCCATCGGCAAGGTTGGTGCGAAAAGTAGCATCGAATGCTTTCCGCCAACCCTGCAGGCTGCGGATATCTGCATCGCTGATAAGGCCATCTTTATCCGGCGGGATATTCAGCAGCAAGACGCTGTTGCGGCCGACGGAGTTGAAGTAGATCTCCATCAGGTTTTCGGGGGTCCTTACTTTTCCGTCCTCGGCGGCATGGTAGAACCATCCGGGGCGGATGGACACATCGGTCTCGGCGGGATACCAGATGAGTCCTTTGGCTTCGCGCAGCTTGCTGCGGCTTCCCAGGTCCTCGTTCATCATATCGCCGACGGGGGCAAAAGTCTCATCCCGCTGGGAATTGGCCGCTATGCTTTGCTGTTGACTGGCATTGACGGGCAGCACGCTCCATTCCGTCAACCGGCCCGTGCCGGATTCCGTTCCCACCCAACGGACGTCAGGCCCCATAACGGCGATCACTGCCTGTGGCTGCAGCCGCCGGATCAGGTGATACCAGGCTTCAAAAGCATAGACCTGCTTTTTGCCATTTGGTCCCTCCCCATTCGCTCCGTCGAACCATACCTCATCTATCTGACCGTAGCTGGTGAGCAACTCCGTGAGCATTTGCATGAACAGGGTATTGTATTTCGCCGAGTCGCCATAGTAGGGAGAATTGCGGTCCCATGGCGACAGGTAGATACCGAACCCCATGTTGTATTCCTTGCAGGCGTCGGCCACTTCCCGGACGATATCGCCGCGGCCTCCTTTGTAAGGCGTATTTTTAATCGAATGTTCCGTGTACTGAGTAGGCCAGAGGCAGAAACCATCATGATGTTTGGCCGTCAGGATCACCTGTTTTATGCCGGCCTCCCTGGCCGTCCTCACCCATTGCCGTGCGTCCAGTCTGGCCGGGTTGAAAAGAGAGATGTCCTCTTTTCCATCGCCCCATTCCCTGTCCGTAAAAGTGTTGATGCCGAAATGGAAAAAAGCCGTTACCTCCAGCTGCTGCCATCGCAGCTGCCGGGGGGAGGGAACCGTGTTAGCGGCTTTCCGGACAATATCCGCCTCCGTGTCACCAGTGTAAATCGGCACAGCAGATTGAGCGAACGCTATGCCTTGAATGCCTATCAGGCCCGCTATCACGAGGGCGTGGGGCCGGGTTTTATTGAACATGATCATTGGGGCTTTGTAAGGACGCGGGCGCCGCCGTCTGCGGAACCGGCTACAACAATATCGGCCATATCGATGAAGAAACCATCTTCCATCACACCCGTGATATCACTGACCTGCCGGTGCAATTTTGCCGGATCGGGTATCGCGCCAAAGGCGCAATCCAGGATAAAATGCTGGTTATCCGTGAGGAAGGGCTTGTCGCCGGCAAGGCGTCTTGTTGGGGTGCAGCCGAGCCCGGTCAGCCGGCGCATGGTCAGTTCCCAGGCGAAGGGGGCAACTTCCACCGGGAGCGGAAACCGGCCGAGTTCCCTGACCAGTTTGCTTTCGTCCACTATGATGATGTAGAAGTCGGTAGCCGCGGCTACGATCTTCTCCCGGAGAAGGGCACCACCGCCGCCTTTGATCAGGTTGAATGTTGGGTCCACTTCGTCCGCGCCATCAATGGTGAGATCCAGGCGATTGACTTCGGCAAAAGGGATAAGGGGAATGTTCATTTCACGGGCAAGTTCCTCGGACTGGACGGAAGTGGCTACCGCTCGGACCGAAAGCCCGTTCTTCACCATATCCCCAATTCCCCTGATCGCCCAGTACGCCGTAGTGCCGGTGCCCAGCCCCAGCGTCATACCGGTTTTGACATATTCTATCGCTTTTCCAGCGGCTGTCTTTTTCCCTTTTAATGCTGTGTTATCCATGCAGCTAAGTTAAAAATGTGGCATAAAAGTACAGAATCCTATTCAAGCGGTAGGAAATATGCCGGGTTTTGTATTACCTTTGCTCTCACAAATGCAAAAGTTGACCCTCCATATTTTCTGTTGTTGTTGCTGTTGTTGTACGCCTGGATCTTTAGGTGGAGGAAGACTTCTTGTAAGCTGATCGAACTTGTTATAACAATATAGAAGCTCCACCGATAGTGGAGCTTTTTTTATTTTAATACATCGCTGTCCATCATGTCTACGACGACGCTTATAACCGCCGATCATCATGTACTGGTCTCCGCCGTAAAGGCACTTGAAAAAGAGATCGGCCGCACGCCACTGCACCAGGTGACCGAACTCTTCGAGCATCCCAAAATAAAGATTTACGCCAAGAAGGAATGGATGCAATTGTCTGGCAGCGTTAAAGCACGGGCGGCTTATTTCATTATCAGGAAAGCGATCGAAGAAGGAAGCCTTAACCGCGACAAGATCTTGCTGGACGCCACGAGCGGGAACACGGGTATCGCCTATGCGCATATTGCCAGGCGCCTGGGCTTACGGGTGACCCTGTGTCTTCCGGAGAACGCGTCGAAGGAACGAATAGAGATCCTGCGCGACCTGGGAGTGGAACTCGTATTGACTTCCAGGTTTGAAGGAACGGATGGCGCTCAGGAAGTGGCCAGGGCAATGGCGGATGCAAACCCGGAGCGCTATTTTTATGCTGACCAGTATAAGAACGAGAACAACTGGAAGGCACATTATCATACCACGGCCATAGAGATCTTTGAAGCCGTGCCGGACATCACCCATTTTGTCGCAGGCCTTGGCACCACCGGGACATTTGTGGGCACGGGTAGGAGACTGCATGAACTGAACCCTGAGATCCGGCTGATCTCCTTGCAGCCTGATGCGGCGCTGCATGGCCTGGAAGGCTGGAAACACCTGGAGACTGCAGTCGTGCCGGAGATCTATGATCCCAGTGTCGCGGATGTCAATTACGAGGTCGGTACGGAGGAGGCCTACGCACTCATCCGGGAAGCTTACCAAAAGGAAGGGCTGTTGTTAAGCCCTTCTGCCGCCGCCAACCTCGCGGGGACGATCCGCATAGCAAAGACACTTCGCTCCGGTGTGCTCGTCACCGTGTTACCCGACAATGCCGACAAATACAGCGACATCACACAAAAATTATTAGCATGATCATTATCGACCAAATCACACAAAAACTATTAGCATGATCATTATCGACCAACGTACCAAACAACTATTGATCGAAGACGCTTTGCATACTTTTCCGGATGAGTGCTGTGGATTCCTGTTTGGGAGAGAAGAGCAAGATGGAACGCGGCTGATCATCGATATACTGGTAGTGGACAACGCCAAGGCGGGCGACAAGACCCGGCGTTTCGAAATTTCGCCGCAGGATTATATGATTGCCGAGACCCATGCGCTGGAGCACGATTGGCTGTTGCTGGGCATCTATCACTCGCATCCAAAACATCCGGCCATTCCATCGGAAACGGACCGGCTGTCGGCCCAACCTTTTTTTAGCTACGTTATTGTCAGTGTCATAGACAATGACACGACCGATTTGCGTAGTTGGGTGTTGAATGAGGAACGGCAATTTGAAGAAGAAAAGATCGCAGATTATCAATACAACTAAAAAAACAAACAGCTATCATGGCAACGGTCATTATCCCCACGCCGCTAAGGAAGTTTACCAATAACACGGCCCGGTTACAAGTCAAACCAGGCACCATACAGGACACTGTTCAGGAAATCACCGTCAATTTTCCAGACCTCAGGAAACACTTACTGGACGAGAGCGGCAAGATCCGAAGTTATGTCAATATTTTTATCGGCAACGACGATATCCGCGACCTGCAGCAGGAGCATACAGCGGTGCATGAAGGGGCAGTTGTCAGCATCGTGCCTGCGATAGCCGGCGGGTCCGGCGCAAATTCCGGCAATGAATCTAGTGCGACGTCCGGCAATAGGCCTGCTGCAAGTTCCGGCAACGGGTCCGGTGCAAGTTCCGGCAACGGGTCCGGGGCAACTTCCGGCAACTGGTCCGCCAGCGCGAGCCAGGCGGTCTTTACGAAAGAGGAGTTGGCGCGCTACAACCGGCATATCATCATCCCGGAATTCGGGATGGAAGCACAGCTGAAGTTGAAGGCGGCAAAAGTACTCGTGATCGGCTCCGGTGGTCTCGGCAGCCCCGTATTGTTATACCTGGCAGCGGCGGGGGTCGGTACCATCGGCATCGTGGATTTCGATGTAGTGGACGACAGTAACCTTCAACGTCAGGTCTTGTTTGGCGTAGAGTCGGTCGGTAAGCCGAAGGTAGAGGCGGCCAAAAAAAGACTGGAAGCATTGAACCCTTATATTCAGTTGCGGTTGTACAATACGCATGTGAACTCCCAGAATGCGCTAGATATCCTGCGCGACTACGACGTCATCGCGGACGGTACGGATAATTTTCCTACCCGTTACCTGGTTAACGATGCGGCCGTACTACTCGGCAAGACGAATGTGTATGCCAGTATCTTCCAATTCGACGGACAGGTTTCGGTCTTCAACTACCGGAACGCACAGGGTCAGCTCGGTCCGAACTACCGGGACCTCTATCCCACCCCGCCGCCCCCGGGTCTGGTGCCCAGTTGTGCGGAAGGAGGAGTGCTAGGCGTACTACCGGGCATCATCGGTAGTCTGCAGGCCCTCGAAGTGATCAAGGTCATTACCGGCGTAGGTGAACCTTTGTCGGGAAGGTTTTACACCTTCGATGCATTGAATTTCGAAAGCCGGACCTTCACGATCCGGCCAAGGGAAGACAACCCGATCAACGGCAAAAATCCGACCATCACCGCGCTCATCGACTACGAACAATTCTGTGGAATGAAAGCGGTAGAAGAAAAACCGATGAAAGAGATCACGGCAAAAGAGCTGTATGACTGGCAGGTCCGGGGTGAGGCTTTTCAACTCATCGATGTCAGGGAGCCGCAGGAGTATGACATCGTAAACATCGGCGGAACATTATTTCCGCTTGCCACTATAGCCGGTCATGTGGACGAGATCGACAGGGATAAGAAGGTAGTCATTCATTGCAAGATGGGCGGTCGAAGCACAAAGGCCGTCCATGAACTGGAAGAGAAATTTGGTTTTACGAATCTGTATAACCTTAAGGGGGGCATCCTCGCTTACATCGATAACGTGCAGCCCGAATTGACGAAATACTAGCAGCATAAACATTTTCGCTGGTCACCGGGCAATTGCATACCTACGAATACAGCAGCGTCCGCAACACCTCGGCCACTTTCCCCGCGCTTGGAAGCATGGCCTGCTCGAGGCCGGCGTTCATCGGAACGGCAGGCAAGTCGAGTGCGCCAAGCACCTCGACAGGTGCGTCGAGCGCGGTGAAGCAATTGCGGCTGATGCGCCATGCAAGCGCCTGTGCGAAGGAATTATTTGCCTGCTCTTCAGTAAGTACCAGGCATTTTCCATGATGGCGGACAGTCTCGTATATCGTTTTCTCGTCGAGCGGAAACAAGGTGCGCAGATCTACGATCTCGACCAGCCCTGGGAACTGCGCAGCGGCGGCTTTCGCCCAGTAAACACCCATGCCATAAGTGATGATGCAGCAGGTTTCCCCGGAGCCGGCGAGCGCCGGATCTGCAGCAAGGACGCTGCAAGCCTTGCCCAGCGGAAGGATATAATCCCGGGAGGGTTCGATCGTTTTCGCCTCCTCGGTTCCCGGAACCTTGCTCCAGTACAGCCCCTTATGTTCGAGCATGATCACGGGATTGGGGTCCAGGAATGCTGCCTTCATCAGACCTTTCATATCAGCCGCATTGGACGGATAAGCTATTTTTATCCCCTTTATCGACAGCAGCGTCGTCTCTATACTTCCGCTATGATAGGGGCCGCCGCCACCGTATGCGCCGATGGGAATACGGATGAGGGCCTGGACCGGAAATTTTCCCTGGCTCAGGTAACAGGACTTGGAAAGCTCGGTGACCAATTGATTAAAACCGGGGTAAAGGTAATCCGCGAATTGGATTTCCACGATCGGTTTGGCGCCTACGGCGCTCATGCCTGCTGTAGACCCGATGATATAGGCTTCCTGGATGGCAGTGTTGAATACCCGGTGGTCGCCAAATTGTTCTGCAAGGGTCGCTGCCTCGCGGAATACGCCCCCAAGCCTTCGGCCAACGTCCTGACCGTAAAGGAGTGCTTCGGGATGATCTTCCATGATCTCCCGGATGGCGAAGAGTGCTGCGTCGACCATGAGCACCTTTTCTTTGCCGGCGGGGCTCCTTCCGCCCGTCTCCCGCTTGACGGGCGTAGGGGCGAATACGTGATGGGCGACCGTAGCCGGATCAGGTTCCCGTGCTGCGACGGCTTCAAGGAACTGGCGGCTCACCGACGCGATCGCTTCGTCTTGCAGCTGCTGCAGGAGGTGCTCATCGACGCCAAAGGCAAGGAGACGGGCCTTCAGCTTTGTGAGCGGGTCATCCGCTCTATGGCGGCCCATATCCTGTTCGTCGCGGTAGGTCTCACGCCGTACGCCGCTCGTATGGTGGCCCAAAAGCGGCGTCGTGGCCTGGACGAGCCAGGGTTGTCGCTTCTTTCGTACGGTGGTGACGATCTCCTCCATGCGTTCATAGCTTTCAAAAAAATCGCTGCCGTCAATGCGCATGCGGTGCATGCCTTTGAAACCGGCGGCATATTCGTAAGCGTCCATGGCCCTGGCTTCTTCCGCGGGCACACTGATGCCCCAGCCGTTGTCCTGCACCAGATAGATGATCGGCAATTGTTTCAGTACGGCGAATTGAAATGCCTCGCTGACCTCGCCTTCTGTGATGCTGGCATCTCCGAGGGAGCAGAGGACGACGGACGCGCCCTTTGTCAATGCCGAGCCAATGCGCTCAAGGTACTGCAGGCCCTGGGCGATGCCTGTTGTCGGTATCGCCTGCATACCGGTAGCACTGCTTTGGTGCAGCATGCGCGGACGGTCCGAACCGTTATAATTAGGATGGGAATAATATTCGCGGCCACCGGTAAAAGGATCGTCGGCTTTTGCAAGCAGCTGAAGCATTAACTGATAGGGTTCGAAACCGAGTCCGAGCAGCAGGCTTTCGTCACGGTAATAGGGGCTGACCCAATCACAGGCCTGCAAGTGAAAGGCAGCGGCTAATTGTATCGCTTCGTGTCCGCGGGAGGTAGAGTGCACGTATTTGCAGAGAGGGCGGTTGTCTTCATAGGTGGAAGCCATTTGTACGGCGGCACACATGAGCCGCCAGGCTTTCAGCAAAACATCGTTAGTGATCATCGGATAATGGCTGCCCGCCGATGCGGGTGCTCCTATTTAATTTCAACGGTGAATAAGCTATCGTCTTCGATAAAGCCCTCCAGTTCATCGCCGACGACGCATTCGCCTACACCGGCAGGTGTCCCGGTGAACACGAGATCACCGATATTGACGGAAAAATAATTGGAGATATAGGCTACGATCTTGTCGAAGTTGTTGATCATGAGGTTGGAATTGCCCTGCTGCACCAATTCCTTGTTCTTATACATGCAGAAATTGATATCCTTCTTATTCTTAATATTTTGAAAGGGGATCCATTTGCCGATAGCGGCGGAGTTGTCCCATGCCTTGGCCTTTTCCCACGGCAGGCCTTTTTCTTTCAATTCGTTCTGAATGTCACGTGCGGTAAAGTCGACGCCGGCGGTGACGGCATCATAGTATTTGCTCGCAAATCGTTCCTGGATGTATTTACCGTTTTTAGATATGCGCAATACGAGCTCGCATTCATAATGCAGCTCGTTGGTGAACTCCGGGTAATAAAACGGTGTATGGGCTTGTAGCAAAGCACTCTTGGGCTTCATAAAAATGATAGGCTCATCCGGAACTTCGTTGTTCAGTTCTTTAGCATGAGCCACATAGTTACGGCCAACACAGAATATCTTCATATTCAATCAGGGTTTTTAGTAATAAATGTCCTGGGTACTCCGTAGGCATATTGAATATCAAAATATCTACTCATTAAGGATGATTGCAATATTTATGCGAAAATAAAGATTCCCCTTAATAAATCATAGTTCAAACTCCATTTTATTGTACTGGGTCATGGTCCGTTCAATTCCAGTGGTGGCAAAGCTTTCAATGACTTCCACAGCTACCTGGATCTTCTGATTTACCACTGGCAACTCCTTCTCTAACCACTTGCCCAGCACGAAATCCGGCTGTCGTCCCTTGGGGAAATTATTGCCGATACCCAGTCTTAGTCTAGGCCATGCACCGGTGCCGAGCGTCTCCTGAATGCTCCGCAGGCCATTGTGTCCCCCATCGCTGCCGCCCGGTCTGAGCCGTAATTTGCTGAGTGGAAGGGCCAGGTCGTCCAGGACGACAAGGATATTGCTCATAGCGATCTTCTCCTTGTCCATCCAATATTTTACAGCCTTGCCGCTTTCATTCATATAGGTCGTAGGCTTTATACATATCAGGATCTGCCCATGCCATTTTAATTCCACCTTCTCGGCTAAACGCTCCACACTGAAGTCACCATTCAGCTTTGCAGCCAACGCGTCTGCGACATCGAAGCCTATATTATGACGAGTGCCTGCATAATCGGTACCGATATTTCCCAGACAAGCGATCAGGAACTTTCCCATAAGGCTCCCACAAGGGCGTTAAAAATAACAAAAACCCGGTTAAAGTCTAACCGGGTTCCTACTAATAAAAATATTTATTTTTTGGCGGCTGGCTTCGCTGCGGGCTTGGCGGCTGCGGCCGGAGCGGCTGCGGCTGCTGTTGCGGCTGCTGGTTTAGCTCCCGCAGGAGTCGTGGCAGTGGCTTCTTCCTGTTTCAACTGACGGGTCAGCACGATCGAAGCGATGGGTATCCGCGGAGAGTTGAGGATTTCATAGTTCTCAGCTTTTACGTCTTCGACACGAACGTTGCCATTCAATTCGAGCGATGTAAGGTCGACCTCGATGTTTTCCTTCAGGTATTTCGGCAGGGTCTTTATCTTCAGCGCCTTCATCTTGGTGATGAGCTTACCGCCGTCCTTTACACCTTTTGCAGCACCGGTGAACTTCAACGGAATGGTGGCGACGACTTTTCTGTCTTCTACCAGTTCGAGGAAGTCTGCGTGGATAAGGGTATCGCTAACCTTATCAAATTGCAGATCCTTGAGGATGCACCTGTAGGATTGGCCATCCACCTTGATCTCTGCCAATTGGAAATCCGGTGTGTAAACCAGTGTTTTGAACGACGTCAAAGGAGCTGAAAAATTCACTTCCTTTGCACCCCCGTATATTACACCGGGCACTTTTTCCTCAGAGCGAAGTTGGCGGGTGGCTTGTTTGCCCATTTCGGTCCTGAGGTGTCCTTCGATTGTAATTGTCTTCATTTATATAGTTGTTTAGAAATGACGTCTTACTTATTCCTCAACTGCGAATGTATGAACAAGCCAGTGATACTCCTGTTCTCAGAGGCATTCCGAATGGCGACCGCGAACAATTCGGCCACGCTCAACACCTTTATCTTCGGGCTCGGACGTTTCAACGGGATCGTGTCGCATACTACCAGTTCCGTCAACACGCTATTCTCGATGTTTGCATAAGCGTTACCACTGAGAACCGGATGCGTACACAATGCCCTCACACTACGCGCCCCTTTTTCCTTCAGCAATCCGGCAGCCTTCGCCAGCGTCCCACCCGTGTCACAAAGATCATCGATCAGGATGATGTTCCTATCCGTTACATCCCCTATCACCACCATGCTTGCGATCTCATTTGCCCTTTTGCGGTGTTTATCGCAGATGACCATTTCCGCGCCAAAGTAGGTGGCAACCTCCCTGATCCGATTAGCGCTGCCAACATCGGGGGCCGCAAAGGTAAGATTTTCTACCTTCAGTTGCTCAATGTAAGGGATAAATATGGCCGAGCTGTCGAGGTGATCTACCGGGATATCGAAGTACCCCTGAATTTGAGGGGCATGCAGGTCCATGGTAATGACCCGGTCTGCCCCTGCAGAGACTAACATATTGGCTATCAGCTTACTACCAATTGCAACCCGGGGTTTGTCCTTGCGATCTTGCCGCGCATAGCCATAGTAAGGGATGACGGCCACTACCTTATAGGCAGATGCCCGCCGGGCGGCGTCGATCATCAGCAGCAGTTCAAGCAGGTTGTCGCCGGGAGCGCAGGTACTCTGCACCAGGAAGACCATATCGCCCCGAATACTTTCGCTGTACATAGGCTGGATCTCGCCGTCGCTAAATTGTTGGATGGAAATCTTTCCTTGGGGGTGGCCGTTCTGCTGTGCTATTTTCTCGGCCAGGTATTGAGAACCCCTCCCGGAAAATATCTTGGCTGTATGCTGCATAAATAAGATGGATGGTAAAATATGGGGCGAAGATACATGATGGAAATAAAGTTTTCCATAAAAATAAAAGGCCTGTCCCCCGGTTTTACGGGGGCAAGCCTTGATGAGGTGAGGCAAATATCGTTAAGGATTAACGGCTACCAACTGCTGTTTGGCTGCCGTGATCAACGCTGTCTTTTCGGCTGCTTTAGCCGCAGATTTGGCGTTGAAGGCGTAAAAAATTGAGGAGCACACAAAGATGGAGAAGAAGAGGGCGACGATGTACATTCCTGCGCAAAAAAGAAAAGGCTGCCAGCCGCCGATTGCGTTAAAGGTTGAGCGTTTCATTGGATTTTAGATTAGTTTTCAATAGATTACGGACAATACGGATTATTTCGGACCTTATTACAACATACAATAACGGAAGTTGGAAAGGGTTATTTCGTACCTCCGATATAATTCTCAAAATAATCATAAATCACGAAATTTGCAAGCCAAGGACCAATTTTATGGAGAAGACAAAGCAGGCTGCAAAAGACAAGAAGAAACCGGCAAGGGCCGGGAATAAACAGCCTATCAAGGACTGGCACAAAAGCGACAGGCCCAGGGAAAAGCTGCTGGAGAACAAGCCAAAGGGTCTGACCGAATCGGAATTGCTCGCCATCCTGATAAGAACGGGCAACACAAAAAGAAGCGCCCTGGAACTGGGTAGGGCCTTGCTGGATATTTACAAGAATCTTCAGGAACTTGGCAAGTGCACGGCGAGAGACCTGATGAAAGTGGAAGGCATCGGTGAGGCCAAGGCGGCCACCATCGCCGCGGCCTTCGAACTTGGGCGAAGAAGGCATTCCCAGCTGTCGTTGGACCGGCATTATATCCGGAACAGCAAGGAAGGTGCCGAGTACATTCGGCCCCTAATAATGGATTACCGGCACGAGGTCTTCGGCGTGCTTTATTTGGTGCAGGCGGGCTGGATCAGGTTATTCGAGGTCGTGCATGAGGGTGGGATCACGAGCACAACAGTCGATCTGAGGATGATCTTCAAGAAGGCCCTTGAGCAGGAAGCTGTAAGCATCATCGTAGCACACAATCATCCTTCCGGCAGTCTCCGGCCGAGCAAGGCTGACGAAGCCCTGACCCAAAAGCTCTACCAGGCTTCCAAGATCATGGATGTCAAATTATTGGATCATATTATCCTAAGCGACAAGGGCTATTTCAGCTTTGCCGACGAAGGGTTGCTGAACTAAGCGCGGGCCGCGCGATCCCGAAGGTGGTGCCGGAGCCAAAGAATGCTGCATTTGTCTTAAGCCTGGGCGGCGGGTCCGCTGCCTTACACCGGGCGGCCGGCCCGCTTTCTTAAGCCTGGGCGGTGGGGCCGCCGAAGTTCATGGGGAGCTGCACTTCTTCAAGGTCCTGGATCTTTCCGCTGGTTCCTTCGAAGCGGGTGATGTTCTCGGTGAGGGCCTTCATGAAACGCTTGGCATGCTGTGGGGTCAGAATCAGTCTCGACTTGACCTTACTCTTTGGGGTGCCGGGCATGACGTTTACAAAATCGATGACGAATTCCGCGTGGGAATGGGTAATGATCACCAGGTTGGCATATTGTCCTTCGGCTACTTCCTCGCTGATCTCAATATTCAATTGGTTGTTTGCTACTGGTGGTTGCTCAGCCATGCGTCAAGATTTTGCCAAAAGTACAAAAGGACCTCCGAACAACGTCCTTTTGTTTTATAGCGTTTGCTTTTATGGTTCCGGAACAGTTTTGCCATAGTACCGTAGGTATTGCCGGCCCGTTCCGGCGAAACAATCCGGAATGGAGCAGCCGAAATGTTCCACTGTCCAATTCGCAAAAGAATAGTTGCCGCTATCACTATGAATGACGAAATGGGCGCCGGGAGGGAGGGATCCTTAGTTAATCGGGAGGGATGGATCGTTAGTTAATCGGGAGGAATGAATCCTTAGTTAATATAGTTTATTAATTGTCTCACGAATTCCTCATCTGGTTTTTCCTTTCGATGCATGGATATGAACTCATCGGTCTTCTCTTTTGTGGCGCTAAAGGCTTTCTGCAAGGATTTTTTATTTAATTCGAAGCGTTTGTAGGTGTTTTCTTTCTGCTCGAGCAGGAAGTAAGCCGTTTGGTCCTGGTATTCATCGTAGTTATTTCCCGAGGGCGTCAGCCCGTTATCAATGTAATTCGATTTCACGAATGTGGTTCTTAAAGACTTAAATACAGAATAGGCAGGTCCGTAGGCCACCAGAATGAAATACCGGTCAATATCGATCACGGGCGCTTTCATAAAAATATAGGACGTGTCGCCAGTCTTCAGGGCGAAGCCGTTGACCTTATTTTTATCGATTTCGAGGACGTTTTGAGCACCCAGCATGATGAGCAGCTGGCCGTCGATCTTATCATAGTTGAGAAAACGTGAGGAGTCCGCCATGAGCTGATTGTTTTCATCGACGATGACTCCGTGACCCGGTTCCGGCAACAGATAACGGCTGCCTTTGGTCGCTTCTTTATGTTCGACCACGGGTAACATTTCACCCGAATTGATATTGTTCAAAGGCCCAAAACCCTGCAGGATGGTATGCGAAATAGCCGCTGCCCCTCTTGCACCAGGTGTTAGGCTGCTGCCGACATAAGTGCCGCTGCTGGACATGGAGCTGCGGGCATAATTTTCCAGCGTGTTGGCAACGATCTCGTCCTGGACCGTCTGTCCGGGTGGAGGCGCACCATCAGCAATTTTATCGGGGCTTACGACTGCATTGGTTAGTGTCTGGCCCTCCGTAGGGCGGAGCGAGATAACGATGGAGCCGCGGCCATCGACCTTAATAAGCGTGTCCTCGTAGCCAATCGCGCTAAATCTAAGTGTTGCATTAGGACCTGTCGATAGGGCAAAAACACCCACACTGTCCGCCTTCGTGCCGTTCAGTGATTTTCCGATAGAGACGGAAGCATAGGGTATGGGCACGCCATTGGTGGATTTTACCAGGCCCTTGACGAGGAGCTCCTGGGCAGAGGCTATACAATTGAAGAGAAAGCAACCGAGCAATGATAACAGGAAAGGGATCCGAAAAGGCATACAAAGAGATTTACTGCAATATAATATTTTAGTTCCCAACCGGACACTTTACCGGCAATGAAAATCCAAACTCGCGGTACAAAAAAAAGGCCGTCCGAGGACAGCCTTTTTAGTGAGATGTATAAACACAATTCCTCTTTTTATTTATAATATTTATCGATTATCGATCTTGGGTTTCCGCCAGAGGAAACCTGATAATAGAACTCATATACCCCGTTAACCGGGTCCGCCGTGATAACAGTCGGTTGAGTAACGATACTAATCCCAACAGCCGACCAACCTGACACGTCAGATGAATTAAATGTAATGGCAAAATTGCTCAATACACCTGCGCTGTCCGAGAAGGTGACAACGTACCTTGGTTGATTATAATAACCACTGGCAACTTCCACTTGCGTGCCGTTGTCGGGTGCGAAGACCGTCGTGTTACCTGTAAATGACTGACCGGCCAAAGTACCAGTCGTATCATTATTATTGTAACGCAGGAAGTCCCAATTATAGACACCCGCGATCGGATTCCCGATTGTATGGAGGTACATCACGCCAAAATTGGCAGCGACAGTATAGCCCGGAACATAAAGCTTGATCGGCAGGCCGTATGTCTTGGTTAAGTCTAACTTGCTGGGGTAGAATACGATCTGCAGGGTATCCAATCTGCTGCCCGCCGCAATGGTGCCGGAAGTCTTGAGAATCGAATAGACGGAATCAGGCATGGGCGAGTAAGTGAGGCCATCATTGGCAACATTATCCTGGAGGGCAGAGTCATCGACAGCCACGGTATACGTCAGCGGTTTGGTTAGCTTATTTGTTCCTGCAATATTTACATAATAGGTGAGCGTGTCACTCACATCAGTGGGATTGTAAAGTATGGTACAGCCGGAAAAGAACTCCAATCCGGTTCCTACTCCATTGTTTTGCGCGCCGGCAGGATAGATCATCTCTATAATAGTGCCTTCATGGCTTAGATCCGTGCTGGGTGTATCCTTCAGACATCCCGCTAACGTCAGGATTAATAGTGAGGCGAATAATATCAGTATTTTATTACGCATATCGCTTGTATTTATAAATTTATGGCATCCAGAAAATCATGGATGTCAGATTATTAATGGTTCCCTCCGCGTTCACGTTAGCCGTGTTGTAGCTATATTCCGATGTCGGGTAGAGGAAGCGATAAGGAATGTGGGTTGCGGTGTTCCCCGCAAATTGGGAAACTGGAAGATCGGTCGGGATGCCCAAACGACGCCAGTTGTTCCAGGAATCCAGCGGATCGAATCCGCTGACAGCAATCCATTCCTGGAAAATGATCGTTTGTAGAGGATTGGATGCGCCGGCGGTGAGGCTAACTAATGGAGAATTCGAGCTTTCGATCAATGTATCTGCATCATGCATGTAATTTGGATCCTGTAAAAGTCTGAATGACTCCTCTACAGATGTCTGGTAAAGACCAGCGACCCCGGCGGAACTTGTCAGCAATCCATCCTGAACAGCTTCAGTCTGCATAAAAAGGCTTTCGGTAGCGGGAAGAATGCACGCGGCGGAAGACGGCGTTTGCAGCAAGCCCGATCCCATTGCTGAAATGTGCTGGTTGTCCTGGTTAACGGAGACATTGCTCCCGAAAGGACGCCCGACCACCATACCCGCAGTATTGGGAGCAAACAGGAGATTGAGCCGTGTCGTATCTTGCAGTTGGACCATATAGTTGACAATATAGCTGCATGCACGATAATACGATTCGTTATTCTGCACCGCCCCGCTGGTCGAAAAACCCATATCAAAATAGAAAGGGCTTTGTTGCGCCTCACTGGCGTCCGTGTAGCCCGGGTTGATCGAAGCATCCTGGCCCGCTCCGAGGAAGTCGCCATTATCGATAGACAGACCATTTAAAGCGGTCTGGATAAGCGATCCGCCGGTCGGCGACTTGGTGAGGTTGAGCGCAATTTTTAATTTGATCGTATTGGCAAACTGGATCCACTCAGACATGGTGCCGCCAAACATGACGTCATAGTTGCCCGGATTTTCGGCGGTAACCGGTGCATTATTGATAATTGTAATGGCGGAATCAAGCTGGTTGATAATGGAAGTATACACGTTCAATCCCGGATCGAATTTAGGAAAGTTCACAAAACCTCCTTGAAGCGCCTGGGAATAGGGAACGTCATTGTACAGGTCGACTAATCTTTCTGCAATGAACCCTTCCATGATCTTACCGATTGCGACGTAGTTGCCTTGCAGCGAATCCGAGATGGACTCCATCTGCCGGAGGTTCTTCATGATCAGGTAGCCTGAATTCCAATTGTCAGAACCATAGTCTGTATTGGTCTGGTAGGTGAGGGTCTGAGTGACCGGAATATAATCACCGCTCACAGCCCAATAACCCATATACAGTTCAATGGGATCACTGTCACCGCCCCTCACCAGCGTAGCCGTATTCTTTAACGCGCCGGAAAGCAGGAATTTGGGATCGACGACCGTCGGGAGGTTCGGATTGTTGTCGTTTATATCAAACGTGCCTTTTTTACATCCCGCCGTTCCCAATAGGGAAACCAGGGAGATAAAACAAAGCAATATTTTTATTCGATTCAGCATAATTTTTCTTTTAAAGATTTCGAATTAGAAAGTAAGGGCCAGTGTCGCACCGAATATCCTGGTTGGCGGAGCCTGATTGATGGAATTCTCGCCCACTGCATTGCTGGTGTCTTCAGAGAATTCAGGGTCTGTCCAGAGGTTAGTCTTCGGCCTGAACATGAAAAGATTTCTGCCGGAGACTGTCAACAATGCCCCCTTGACCACTTGTTGATTGCCGAAAGCGGTCACCGGGATGTTGTAGGAAACAGCCACTTCCCTGATCTTCCACGCTGCGGCGCTTTCTACCCAGGGCGACCCGACCTGGTTGAAGAGACCGGGGAATAGGTTGAAATTGGCGTCGTTGACCTCGACATTCGTATTCGCAACATATTTACCACTTGCATCTTGGATGACCGAGTTGGGGAACACAAAACGCTGACGGTTGGTTTGGGTCGTATAGCTGCTGACCCCCGTAAAGGCCATGAACTGCCCAATGGAATTAAAGGTCTTGTAACCACCGCGATAGTCTGCCGTCACGGACAACGACACTCGCTTCCAGGTAACTCCAGTGGTAAAACCGAGGATATATTTCGGATTGGCATTGCCCAGAACTTTAAGGTTCGGATCGATGGAAGGCAGCCCTGTTGACGATGAAACGATCACGTGTCCGTTAGGGTCACGTTTCCAGTCCGTAGCCTCGATGACGGGAAACAATTGGCCCAGGACAGCGTAGGAATACCCGTTGTTGGCGTTCTGTGCACCGGTTACTCCGAAGCCCGAAGCACTGCTGATGTTGAGGGATTGCAATCCACCATTGATGGAAATAACCTTAGTTTCATTATAGGAATAGTTCACTCCGGCATGCCAGGTCCAATCCTTGGTGCGAATGACGTCGCCTTTGAGGTCCAATTCCATGCCTTTATTGTCGGTATTGGCCGCATTTAGCAGTGCCGTTGAATAACCACTCGAATACGGCAGGGAAGCTTTAACGATACCATCTTTTAGCTTTTGGTCATAGAGCGCGCCATGGAAATTGATGCGGTCTTTCAGGAAGCCGAGGTCAATGCCGACTTCTTTTTCCGTTACATTTTCAGGTTTGATGTTAGGGTTGGCGATCGTCTGCGTCAACTGGAAGCCGCCCAAGCCGCTAAAGGGAAAACCGGAGACGCTATTCAAGGTAGGCGTCGTTTGGTAAGCACCGGCGGCGAGGTAAGGCTGACCCGCGGCAAGCGCCGTAGCGTTACCCGTTCTGGAGTAAGCAGCATTAAATTTCACGTAATCCAGATATTTGCCATTCTTGAGGGCTGGTACCAATTCGCTGGCCACAAACGATGCGTCTATATCATAGTAAGGAATGAAGCGATTGGCCTTTGAGAGGCGGGAATCTTCATCGGCACGATAAGATCCATGCAGGAACGCAAATCCGCCGTAACCGATCTGGCCGTCACCGAAGTACCCAAGTTTCCTTGCCTCGCCAAAAAATTGACCGACAGTGGGGATACCTGTCTGCGATCCTACGTTATAAACGGGGAAAAAGATGTTGTTCGAGTTGATGTTGAGATAGTTGATCTGGTTGTCGACATAGGAAGTGCCTACCGAACCATTAAGATCAAAATCGTTCCATTTTGTATTGGCAGATACTACGAAGTCTGACGTAAGCAGGAAGTTTGAAGAAGTAAAGGTATTATAGGCAGGCTGTGTATAGCCGTTGTTTGTGGCGATCCACTTTGTACCAAAGTTCGTATTGACCACTGATCCGGTGCCGGTGGGGTTAGAGAAATAGACCGTATCATTTGAGAGAGAGAAGGGAGAGTAATCGGCTTCAGCTTGTTTGTATTCGTATTTTTCGCCAGTGTAGTTGACACCTAGACGATAGGAGAAGTTCAGCCATTTGGTGGGCTTGAGCCCCAGATGAACATTGCCTTGCAGCGCATTATCGCGCGTGAGGTTCCTTATATTGGAAGCAATCCAATAAGGATTGTAAAAATAGTCATTGAAATAACCGTCGAGGGTAGCATTTTTATTTGTCTGCCAGTTCTTCAAGCTGCTGAGAGGTATCTCGGCAGGTGTATTAAGCACCATATTGTACACGGCGCCGGTATTGGTGACGTTCTTGTTTGTATAAGTATAAGAAAGCGTAAAGTCCGCGGAGAAAATACCGTAGTTGCGTCCCCCACCCAGGCGAAAAACGTCTCGACGACCCTGGTCGCCAGGCATTGGATTCTTGGAGCTGATATCCTGTGCGCTGAGGTAAAAGCTGCTGTGATCGTCACCTGCGCTAAAGGACATGTTATTTTGTTCCGTCCAACCGGTGTTGAAGAAATTCTTTTTCTGGTTCTTAACAGCCGAATAAGGGATCATGTTCACGGAACCGTCGGACAGCAAGCGGCCCGATGGAACAAGTGCCCCGTTGAACATTGGCCCGTAACTCTGATTTTCGAAAGGTATGTAGGTGCTTAAATCGTTGTAATTGTAGACGTAATATTCGCCGCCGTTGTTTCCGAATTCAGATTGGTAGGAAGGCAGATAGGCGACTTTTTCCATCTGGGTGGTAGTGGAGTAGGTAATCACCGGTCTTGTATTCATTCCATGCTTCGTGGTAATGATCATCACTCCGTTAGAAGCGTCCGAACCATATATTGCAGAGGCGCTGGCGCCTTTGAGGATATTCACGCTTTGGATATCGCTAGCATTGATGGTGTTGATATCATTGTAGAAAATGGCGCCATCGACGACCACCAAAGGTTGGTTGTTCCCGATAAGCGAACGGTTACCTCGGAGCGTGACTCGCGTAGGGGCGAACAGACCGTTGTTAACCGTGTTTATCTCTAACCCGGAAACCTTACCCGTAAGGCCGTTGGTCAGGTTGATGGGTTGGGCTACCGTCAAGTCCTTGCCCGTCACTTTTTCCGTCGAATAGCCGAGTGATTTTGCTTGTTTGTTGATTCCAAGCGCTGTGACGACAATTTCTGTAAGGTTCGACTCCTTCCGTGTAACCTGTACAGTTATAAACCCAGCGCCCACAGTAGCTTCTTTCGGCGTGAGACCCGAACCTGTGACAATGAGAACGTCACCAGGTTTTGCTTTAATGGTAAATAGTCCATCCGCATCGGCACTGGTGCCACCTTTAAGACCCTGGACTTTAATGGTCGCAAACGGCACAGGCTGCCCTTGAGCGTCCGTAACCTTGCCGGTTACGTTCTTACTTTGGGCGTTAGTCACTACTGAATATAAAATCAGTATTGCTAACATTGTTAGAAATTTTCTCATGTGACTCTGATTTTTAGTTAATACGAAGTTTAGCAGTGGCTGCCTTCATCTGAAGGGTTCACCGACCGTGAAATTGGGATTGCTGATTAGTGTAAGTGGATTAAATAGGGATAAGAAGGAGGGAAAAAATATCTTTGGCTACTAGGCCGGATAAAGGCCGCGGCATAGACGCCGACCTGCCGGAGGGGCAGTAAAAATAGAATGCTCATGTGCTTTTAGTTTTGGTGGTGCAGTTTCTAAGGTATATTAACTTTTTATACCTACAAAGAAAAAGTTAAAAGTTTTTTAACAATGTTCGTTCCCCTAAAATGTGAGATATTTCATATAGGAAGGATTTATTTTGTATAAATTACTGTATTTAAAATTAATGCAGTAGTAAAAAGTCACTGCCTGCCCATCAAAAACGTTATCGCCTGAAATACAATTTTAACAAATCAATGATCCATTTAAACGCGCCAAGGATGTACAATTATTTGAGATAACAATTATTACAAGGGATTCGCCTTGAGCGCTACCTTTGCGGCATGCAATTATTAGACGGCCGTGTGGCGGCCCAGGCTATCAAAGATAGATTGACACTCAAGGTAGCGGGACTCAAGGCGGAAGGCAGAAAAATACCCCACCTGGCCGCGGTACTCGTTGGGAACAACGGGGCGAGCGAGACCTACGTCGCATCGAAGGTCAAGGCCTGTGCCGAGATCGGCTATCGCTCCACGCTTGTCCGCCTGGAGGATACGATCAGCGAGAACCGCCTGCTGACGGTGATAGAGGAACTCAACAATGACGTCGATGTCGATGGTATCCTGGTTCAGTTGCCGCTTCCCAAGCACATTTCGGACGACAAGGTGATCAATACCATTCATCCATCGAAGGACGTGGATGGTTTTCATCCCCAAAATCTGGGGAAACTGGTGGCGGGCCAGCCCTCTTTCATTTCTGCAACCCCGCACGGCATCCTGCTGTTGTTGCAACATTATAAAATAGACACCCGGGGGATGCATGCAGTGGTGGTCGGTCGTAGCAATATAGTAGGGAGACCGATGAGTATCCTGTTGAGCGCCAACACCAATCCCGGCAATTGCACGGTCACGCTCTGTCATTCCCACACCCGTGAGCTCGCCGGGCTCTGTTTGCAGGCCGACCTCATCGTGGCCGCCCTGGGCCGGCCCGAGTTCGTGACCGCGTCAATGGTGAAGAAAGGAGCCATCGTCGTCGACGTCGGTATCACCCGGATTGCCGACGCCAGTAAGAAGAGCGGGTTTGCGCTCAAAGGGGATGTCAAATTTGACGAGGTCGCACCGCTTTGCAGTTATATCACGCCGGTTCCTGGCGGGGTAGGTCCGATGACGATCGCCGCGCTGATGAAAAATACGTTTAGTGCCTGCGAGCAAAGAAATGACAATTAATCAACCATTGACCAGCCTCCAACCATTGACCAGCCTCCCGGTGATGGAATCGTTTTACACCCTGCAGGGTGAAGGCGCCCATCAGGGGAGAGCGGCATATTTTATCCGGCTGGGCGGCTGTGATGTGGGCTGTGTGTGGTGCGACGTGAAAGAGAGCTGGGATGCGGAAAAGCATCCGCGCCGAAGCATAGCGGACCTGGTGGCCTCGGCCAGCGCTTATCCCGGCAGACTGGCTGTCATCACTGGCGGGGAACCCTTGATGCATGACTGCAGCGCACTTACCCGGGAATTGCACCAGGCGGGATTTGCCATACATATAGAAACCTCCGGCGCCTGGCCACTTAGCGGGGATTGGGACTGGGTGACCCTGTCCCCTAAGAAATTCAAGGCGCCCTTGCCGGAGCTTCCGTCGCGGGCCGATGAATTAAAAGTGGTCATCTTTAACAAGAGCGATTTTGCCTGGGCCCAACAATGGGCTGCACAGGTCTCGACAGGATGCAGGCTTTACCTTCAACCTGAATGGAGTAAGAGCAATACCATCACTCCCCTCATCATCGATTATATCAAAGACCACCCGGAATGGGGATTTTCCCTCCAATTGCATAAATACATCCATGTTCCCTGACCCTATGCGATGAGGGGAAAATTCATTAATTTTCGGGAATGAAAAACCACGGGATCGTTTTCTTCCTCGCTCTATTGCTGGGGCCCATGTCCTTACGGGCCCAATACCATCCGGACAAAGTAAACAAGAAGGCTGCGCAGCAATATTCCAAGGCCCTCGAACTGGCCCAGAATAATGATTTCAAGGGCGGTATCAAGGCACTGCAAGAGGCGGTCCGGATCGACAATTCCTTCGAGGAGGCGTATCTTTCAATGGCCGGGATGTATGGCGAGCTCAAAGATTACCAGCATGCTGTCGACAATTATGAGAAAGCACGGGCCATCGACAGCAATTATTTCGCGGACTACAACCTCCCCTACTCCATCAACCTGGCGGGCAAGGGAGATTTTCGCCATGCGCTGGACGCGGTGAACCGCTTTCTAACCGTTCCGGACTTGAATGAGAAGAGCCTTAAGGCTGGTGACTACCGGCAACGATGCTATCAATTCGCATTGGATTATGCCGCCAGTCACCCGGCGGCCGGCTACAAATTCCAGCCACAAAATCTTGGGGACAGCATCAATTCGAAATTTGCGGAATATTATCCTACGATCAGTCTCGACGGCGACACCCTGATCTTCACCCGGCGCGTCAATGACCTGAACGAGGATTTTTATCAGTCTTACAAGCTCCCTGATGGCAAGTGGAGCAAAGCCCGGAGCTTGCCCGGCAATATCAATACCAATGAGAATGAAGCGGCGCAGAGCGAATCCATCGATGGGCAGTGGCTGATCTTCAATATCTGCAATACACCAGGGGGATTTGGCAGTTGCGACATCTACATCTCCTACCGCACCGCCGACGGCTGGAGCGCACCCGACAATATGGGGGACAGCATCAATACTGAATATTGGGAGGCGGCGCCGTCCCTTTCTCCCGACAAGCGCGATCTCTATTTTTCCAGCAGCAGGCCGGGGGGGTATGGCGGCAGCGATCTTTATGTGAGTCACCGACTTCGGACTGGCCGTTGGAGCGCCGCCGAAAATCTCGGACCCACTATCAATACCATTGGGGAGGAATCCACTCCCTTCATCCATGCAGACAATCAAACGCTTTATTTCAATTCCACCGGGCATCCGGGATATGGCGATAATGATCTTTTTGTCACCAGGAAAATGCCGGACGGCACCTGGAGCAAGCCGGAGAACCTGGGTTATCCGATCAATACGATCGAGAACGACGGCGCCCTCGTCATCGCTGCCGATGGAAAGACAGTCTATTATACGAGTGAAAAGGCCGACACCCGGGGCGAGTTGGACCTGTACTCTTTTGAAATGCGCGAAGACGTCCGGCCGGCTCAGACGTTTTGGGTCAAGGGCAGGGTCTTTGACAAGAAGACCAGCAAGGGCTTACCTTCCAGCGTGATCCTTACCGATCTTTCGACCGGTTCGGTGATCAGTGACCTGCAGACGGATGAGACAGGCAACTATTTGATTACCCTGCCCAAGGGCAAGGATTATGCGTTCGATGTCAACCGAAGGGGGTATCTTTTTTATTCGGAGAATTTCTCGCTCAGCAAGGGGCAGGGTGATACTGCCTATCACATCGATATCCCGTTGCAACCGATCGAAGCCAACGCGGCGATCGTTCTGAAAAATATCTTTTTTGATCCCAATCAATACGAGATCAAACCGCAATCAGGCACCGAGCTGAATGCGGTCGTTCAGCTGATGAAGGAAAATCCGACCCTCCACATACAGATCAATGGGCATACCGACAATTCGGGGAAAGCAGCCGATAACAAGACCTTGTCGGAGAACAGGGCGAAGGCCGTGACCAACTTTCTGGTGGCAAAAGGCATCGCGCAGGGGCGGTTATCTTATAAGGGGTTTGGCGACGCACAGCCGGTTGCAGACAATGCCAATCCCGAGGGCAGGGCAAAGAATCGAAGGACCGAGCTGTTCGTGGTCAGCCAATAGCGCCGCAAATTTGCTAAATATTTTGGTATATTTAGCTACCTTTAAGCTATGAAAGAGCAGCACCTTTTGTACCGGCTTGCGCTGGCCATGGTTCCTACTATTGGCCCTGTATATGCGAAGAAATTGCTGGATCATTTCGGAGATGCAGCGGCGATCTTCAACGCGACGACTGCTGCGCTTGGGAAAGTTCCCGGTATCGGATCAGGACGTGCAAAAGCCATTCACCGTTCCGATCGATTTCGGCTCGCAGAAAAGGAATTGGCTTTCGTTGAGAAATATGGCATCCGGTGTATTTTTTTTACCGACAAGGACTACCCCCGGCGGCTGCTCGGCTTTAATACAGCGCCGGTCCTCTTGTATTATAAAGGTAATGCCGATCTGAATAGCAGTCGGATCGTGTCTGTCGTAGGAACCCGCACGCCTACCGAATACGGGAAGCGGATGGCCGAACAGCTGGTAAGGGATCTTGCCGCTTACGGTCCACTGGTGATCAGTGGATTGGCGTATGGCATCGACGCCGTTGCTCACGCTGCCGCGCTTAAACATTCCCTGCCTACGCTCGGCGTACTTGGCCATGGACTAGACCAGATCTATCCGCCGCAACACAAGGCGCTTGCAAGGGCAATGGTAAAGCAGGGCGGTCTCATCACGAATTTCAATACGGCTGCAGCACCGGACTACCATAATTTTCCAGTCCGCAACCGGATAGTGGCCGGGATGTGCGATGCGCTCGTCGTGGTCGAAACTGGCACTAAAGGGGGAAGCATGCTGACGGCAGGGGATGCGCTTCGCTTTAAAAAAAAGTTGTTCGTTTTTCCGGGCAGGGTCACGGATAAGGCCAGTTCGGGCTGCAATGCACTCATTCAGGAAGGGAATGCCCGAATATTGCTAAGTGCTTCGCAATTGTCGGCGGAAATGGGCTGGGGTCCGTTGAATAAGCCAACCGCTGCGCCATTGGCACCGCTGCAGGCTCAAACGGCAAAAAACTTATCTGATCAGGAGAAGATTGTACTTAACCTGCTAAGTGGGACCGAAACGACTTCGGTGGATCAGCTTTCCCACCAGGTGCAGCTGAGCAGCACCGCTATCGCAATGGCCTTGCTCAATCTTGAGCTAAAGGGGTTGGTGCTGCCCTTGCCTGGAAAAATGTACCGGTCAGCCATATAAGCAATATCCTAATAACCAATGTTATAAAAATTTGGCCCATACTTATCCCCTGCACTATCTTTGCACATGGCAAGAATAAATTCCCCTGCTGAAAAGGTAAACTCATCCAATCACGCATTTTCCCCCACAAAATTCTTCGGAGACGGACTTACTTTCGATGACGTATTATTGATGCCGGCCTATTCTCAGGTATTACCTCGTGAAGTCAGTATACGCAGTCAGCTGACAAAAGCCATCACCCTCAATATACCCATGCTATCGGCTGCGATGGATACCGTAACGGAAGCGACGCTGGCCATCGCGTTGGCCCGTGAAGGGGGAATCGGAATTTTGCACAAGAACATGAGCATCGAAAAGCAGGTGGAACAGGCGCGGAAAGTGAAGCGCAGCGAGAGCGGGTTGATCATTGACCCGATCACACTGCATGAAGAGGCTACGATCGGGGATGCGCTGCGCCTCATGAAAGAGAACAAGATCGGCGGCATACCCGTCACGGATCTCAACAAAGTGCTGGTTGGGATCATCACGAACCGCGATTTGCGTTTCGAGGACAGTAAGAAGAAGAAGGTGAGTGAGGTGATGACGCCTAAAGAGAAATTGGTGACGGCCCCCGAAGGCACAGACCTCAAGAAAGCGGAGAAGATTCTGCAGAAATACAAGATCGAAAAGCTGCCCGTGGTCGATAAACAGGGCAAGCTCATCGGGTTGATCACCTACCGGGACATCCTGCAGCTTTCCAGTTACCCCAACGCCGCCAAAGATGGTTTTGGCCGTCTGCTGGTGGGTGCAGCATTGGGGATCACAAAAGACTTGCTGGATCGTGCCAGCGCCCTGCAGCAGATCGGGATAGATGTCGTGACACTGGACAGCGCACACGGCCATCATATCGGCGTGATAAACGCGCTTAGAACATTGAAGAAGTCGTTTAAGAACCTCCAGGTCATTGCCGGCAATATCGGCACGGCCGCAGGGGCGGCCGCACTTGCCGATGCGGGGGCAGATGCGGTCAAGGTCGGCATAGGACCGGGATCGATCTGTACGACACGTATAGTCGCAGGCGCCGGGGTGCCCCAGATCACTGCCGTAATGGAAGCGGCTTCCACACTTTTACCCAGGAATATTCCGGTGATCGCCGATGGCGGCATACGCTACACGGGCGATATGGTCAAGGCACTCGCGGCAGGCGCCAATGTGGTCATGATGGGCAGCGTGTTTGCCGGGGTGGACGAGAGTCCCGGGGAAACGATCATTTATGAAGGAAGAAAATTCAAGCAATACAGGGGCATGGGTTCCATAGGGGCCATGACGCAGGGTAGCAGCGACCGTTATTTCCAGGACGTGGAAGACGATATCAAGAAATTGGTGCCGGAAGGCATCGAGGGACGGGTGGCTTTCAAAGGCAATCTATCCGAAGTGGTTCAACAATATGTGGGCGGCCTCAGAGCAGGTATGGGTTACTGCGGGGCAAAGGACATTCGTGCGTTGCAGGAGGATTCACAATTCATCCGAATTACCAATGCCGGTATGAAGGAAAGCCACGCTCATGATATAGAGATCACGAAGGAGGCGCCTAATTACAGCCGGTAGTAAACCCGATCAACTTGAGAAAGTTACATCCTTTTTTGTTGTCGGCCCTCAGCGGCCTGTTGCTTTTTGCGGCTTGGCCGGTTTCTCCCCTTACGTTTCTCGTCTTTGTGGGGTTTACACCCTTGTTGTGGCTGGAGCGGCAGGGCATCCGGCGGAAACAATTCTTCGGGTGGGTGTATGTCTCCATGTTTATTTGGAATGTTGCTTCCACCTGGTGGGTATGGAATGCTTCGGCGCCGGGCTCCATCGGGGCATTTTTTGCCAATAGCCTGTTAATGTGTCTGCCTTGGATCGGCTTTCATTTCGTTCGGCAGCGCATGGGCAATACCATCGGGTATGCTTCACTCATCGTTTTTTGGTTGAGCTTTGAATACCTGCATTTACAAAATTGGGGCCTAAGCTGGCCCTGGCTGACCCTGGGGAATGTTTTTGCCGCCCGCATCAGTTGGATCCAATGGTATTCCTATACCGGCACCAGCGGCGGCGGCTTGTGGGCGCTTGTCGTCAATGTACTCCTATTCCAGGTGATTTGGGATGGCGTGCAGCACCAAGCCTGGACAGGCAGACGAATCTTGTGGGCATCGCTCGTTCTTTTCTTGCCGCTGCTTTTCTCACTGGCAATATTTTACGCACCACTGAAACCCGCCGAAGCGCCCTTGTCGACAAACGTTGTCATCATCCAGCCGAATATCGATCCCTACGAAAAGATCTCCACCGGGAGTTTCGACGCCCAATTGAATAAGTTGATCCGGCTAAGCGATTCCACCATCGACAGCAACACGGTGCTTGTGGTGTGGCCGGAGACGGCGCTCTACAACGAGCATGGCTTTGAAGAGGACCACTTAAAAGAAAATTTTTTTCTGCGGCCATTATGGGCTTTTCTCCGGCGTCATCCCCGCATCAACTTGCTCACGGGTATCGAGAGCCTGCGCATCTTCGACTACAAGCATTCCGGGACGGCCATGAAGATCCCGGATACCGAAAAGTTTTACGAAAGCTATAACGCGGCTGTGATCATGGATACGCTGGGCCCGGAGGCTTTTTACCATAAAAGCAGGCTCGTTCCCGGCGCGGAGTTCCTGCCCCCCTTTCTGCGTTTTATGGTTCCGGTCTTCGAGAAATTCGGCGGCACCGAAGATGGATACACGATACAGGACGATCGGACGCCAATGGCAACGACCAATCATTCTTATTCGATAGCCCCGGTAATTTGCTACGAGAGCCAATACGGCGAGTTCGTGTCTCGCTACACGCACAATGGAGCCAACGTGATCGCCATCATCACCAACGACGGCTGGTGGGGCAATACGCCGGGCTACCGGCAGCATGAGCGCTACGCCAGCATGCGGGCCATCGAGAACAGGAGATGGGTAATACGCAGTGCCAATACAGGTGTCAGCGCGATCCTCGACCCCGAAGGGCGCATCATCGAATCGCGGCCTTGGGCCGAAAGTGCCGCCTTCCGGTTCGCGGTACCCGCGGAAACGGAACTGACCTTCTATGCTCGATATGGAGACTGTATCTCGAAAGTTGCAGTCGCCCTGACCGCCTTGTTTTGGCTCTGGTATGTTATCACCCTGATCAACACGAGGAAAGGTCGTGGATAAGACCATCGACATCAACGACGCCACCATCTTCTACCGGGATATTGGCAGCGGGGAACCGGTTGTATTGCTGCACGGGTTTGCGGAGGATGGGGCTGTCTGGGAAAAAGTAACCGGGGAGCTGACCACAAGTCTTCGGTTGTTGATACCCGACCTGCCTGGTAGTGGCCGGTCATCGCTGGGGACGGTTACGACTATCGAATCGATGGCTGTGACCGTGAAAGGATTGCTAGACCGGGAAGGCATCGAAAAGTGCATCCTCATAGGGCACAGTATGGGTGGCTATATTACGCTTGCCTTTGCGGAGCGTTATCCCGACAGGCTTCGCGCATTCGGTCTCTTTCATTCGACTGCCTATGCAGACAGCGAAGAGAAAAAGGCCGCCAGGCTCAAGAGCATCGCCTTTGTCCGGGAACACGGCGCCCAGCCCTTCATCCAGCAGTCAATACCTGGTCTTTTCGCGTCTGCAACAAGGGAGGATCGCCCCGGGCTGGTCGAAGAGATGATTGGCCGTTATAGCTTTTTCTCCGTCGACGCGCTGGCCGCCTGCCTGGAAGCGATGAGGCGGCGGCCGGACAGGGTATCGGTGTTGGAGCGATCCGCAGTTCCGGTCCTGTTCCTCATCGGGGAAAAGGACCAGGTCGTTTTGCCGGAGCAGTCCCTGGCGCAGGCTGTCGTTCCGGCCCTGGCCTATGTTAAAATTTTGCCGGGGGCGGCCCATATGGGTATGCTGGAAGAACCGGCGGAAGGTGCTGCGATCATTCAATCATTCGTTAACTTCGTCATCCAACTATGAACAGGACAATACTTATCACCGGAGCGACGTCGGGATTCGGCGAAGCCTGTGCCCGCAAATTTGCCGATAACGGAGACCATCTTATCCTCACGGGAAGAAGAGAAAAGCGGCTGAACGCTTTACAGCAAGAGTTGGAAGGAAAAGTCCGGGTCTTGCCCCTGGTCTTCGACGTGCAGGATAAAGACGCGGTATTTGCCGCGATTGCCGACATTCCTGCAACGTGGCGGAAGATCGATCTTCTCATCAACAATGCGGGCCTGGCGCTGGGAAGAGACTATTTTGAGGAGGCCGATCTTCAGGATTGGGAGACGATGATCGATACGAATGTCAAAGGACTGCTCTATGTGTCTAAGGCTGTTTTGCCATTGATGATCCCGGCTGGCAAAGGTCACATCATCAATCTTGGAAGTGTGGCGGGCAAAGAAGTGTACGAAAAGGGGAACGCATATTGCGGCAGCAAGTTCGCGGTCGATGCCATTTCGAAATCGATGCGGATCGATCTTTTGAGACATGGCATAAAGGTCACGGCCATTCATCCCGGTGCAGCGGAGACGGAGTTTTCAAATGTCAGGTTCAAAGGAGATGAGGGCCAGGCCAAAAAGATCTATGAAGGTTATACGCCGCTTCGTGCAGGAGATGTGGCCGATGCGGTTTTTTATTGTGCCTCTTTGCCTCCGCACGTTTGCATCAACGATCTGGTGATCACCTGTACGGCGCAGGCAGATGCGGTCTATTTTTATAAGAAGCCTTAAGGCGCGAGGGCGATGCGGATGGATATGCCCCCCTTTGTTGTGGTGATCGGCGGAGTAGTGGAGATCTTAGGAGTCGTACGCTGCTGATCGAAATATAGCTTTAACTGGATCCTGTTGTTGAGTACATAGTCGATGGACGGATCGATCCGGATGACCTTTTGCCCGCCTGTTGGCAAAGCCGCCCCCTGATCGAGGTAACTGCTGGACATGGCATCATTCCTGATATCGATGTCCAAGCGCAGGGTCAGGTCGTTCGACCCCTTTTGTGCATTGATACTGCCGGGTGGCCCGTTAGGTGCAGTTTTGCCGTTGCCAGGGACCTTCCATCCAAAGGGCAGTCCCACATTCTTTTTGCGGTATCCCAGTCCGATAGCAAAATCGGAAGAATGTGTTTCGCTCAGCTGGTAGTCGACAAGACTCAGGCTTAACGTGCGCGAACGGCTGTAACCGGCCTTTGCCTGCACGCCATTGACGAATTGTGCGTCGACATCGAGTAGCGGCGAGAAGGCTTCGGAAATCGTGATATTCGGCACGAGGAAATAGGGAACGAAATTACCCGTGAGTGTATCGATAAAGCCAGGCTGGCCGTAGCGCGATGGGTCGGAATAGTTGAGATTGGAGCTGAAGCTGTTCATGCTCAGCGTACTTGTATAAGAATTGCTGAGGTTAAAGCTGGTAAAGAACTTGCTGAACCAGGGTAACCGGGAAAGGCCATTATAGGTGAGATGCCAGTTGGGCTTGGGCAGGTAGCCGGAAAAGGGATTGGTGGTGACGTTGCCGCCTTTTTCATTGATGAGGGAGACCTTTTGGGGGCTTTCGCCGGTATAAGCCGCTATAAATGCGGGGATGAGAACGTCCTGTGCGTACCGGCCATAGCCCACTGCATAGCCATTGGCCGTCAGGCCGCCGGTATAAGGATTGACCGTGCCAAGTCTTTCAGAGATAATGGACCTGAAGGACTCGAACTGGCTGAAGGTCCTGTTGATTTGGTCCGGGGCATAATGCACGAAGAGCGTCTTGTACGATATGAAGCTGATACTGAAAGTCCCAGCCATATAGGGATTCAAACGGGAGTAGCCGCTGCCGCCGGCAGTATCCTTATACAATTCAGAATAGTTTTGGCCGAAGGTCTTGTCGATGTTCAGCGAGATATGCAGGTCGCGCACCGGTTCGAGGACTGCGGAAGCGGAGATCTTTTGCGTAAAGCTGATCAGGTTCTGGCTATTCAGTGTGGAGTCTCGCGAGATCAGGTTCTTCTGTCCCAGTTTGTTGATAAAATTGGTATCGGCGCGTTGACCAAACACATATTTCCATCCGGGCTGCATAGAATGGAAATCCATTCCGAGAATGCGGGAGCTGTCCAAAAAACCGTAAATGCTCGACCCGCTATTATCCGAATAATTGAACGTGATGTGTTTGAGCGAGGTCAATATTTTTGCGACCGCCTTGGGAAAGCCATTGAGCGAGGAAACCACGGGTGCCACCACCGGTCTTCGGGGCTTGGCGGTATCCGGCACGCTCTTGCCGTTGACCATGATCATCCGCGTCAGCGGCTGGTCGAGACCGCGCAGGATCTTAAATTTGCTATACAGCCGTGTAAAGTCAAGATCGGCGAGTACGGTTCTTTGCTGGGTATTCTGAAGTGTATTTCCAATCGTTGGCAAAAGTTGCGAGGCCGCAGTCCAGGTATAAGATGCGGCATAGCCGGCCTTTACGGTAGTCCAGTCCAGCAGGGGGATCTTCGACGTCGGCAACGTATACGTTATGTTGGTGTTCTGCGTATACAAGACATTTCGGCCGCCTCGCCAGAAACGGTCCCACATCAGGTGACGTTGTTCCCTGTTCAGCCTGCCGGAATCCTCGTCCACCCATGCATTGTTGGCGGCAGTGAAATCCAGGGTGAGCGATCTCGTCAATTCCCATCGAAGCGTATAAAGCCGGTTGAAGGTAAAGAACTTATTGAAGGTCTCCGGCAGGATGTCCGGCCCGCCGATGTTGCGGGACCGGTAGGCGCCGAACTGCCGGGTGATATTGGCCTGAAAGCCCAGGACACTGGGCATGGGATTGAAGTTGAAATCCCGGATGAGCCCAAGCCATGGCGACTTGCTTTTGATCTTTTTCTTGAAGGGCTCGATAAATTTTGCCGCATGGGTGTAGTTGTACGCGATGATGCCCTTGTGCAAGATCAGCTCGTCCTCCGTTGCGAGCGGACTATGGTGCTCCGACCTGCTATACGAGTAACTGACATTGATGTTCTCCACGCTCCAGATCTTCAATTTTTTGTTGGACGTATTATTCTTATGGACATTGGTGAAGTTCAGGGTCTCGATGGTAGTCGCATCCACGGCCTGCTTGGCGATCGAGTCCTTTTCCCTTGCGGGCGCGGCTTTCAACTTGTCTGCAAGCTTGATGTCGAGGTCGAACGGATCGTATTCCGGCGTGCTGGTGGTCCTGGTGATCCCTGCGTAAACGGGTATCGACATGGCGGCCTTTTTGGGCAAGAGTTTACCTGCATCGATATTGGTAGCCACGTCGACCTCCTTATCGTCTTCCAAAGATCGTTGATTGGTACTCTGGTCGATGGTTCCCCAGCCCGAGGATTTTTCACTGCCCGACACCGTTAGGGTGCCGAGGTCAGCCAATTTCATGTCGACCTTACCGACCGCTGCCCAGCCCCCCTTCTCGCTGATATCTGTGAGCCTGAGCTCGTTGAACCAAACTTCGGTACAGGCATTGGATCTATTCACATTCTGCACGCCGAGGAAGAACGCCTGGATCGCACCCAGGTTGGGATTACCGAGGATGGCATAGGACCGCCCGTCGCCATCCACTTCTTTATAATAGTTATTCGTACTGCCCTTGTTATTGCGGTCCACTTTCAGCTTGATGAGGCGGCTAAGGGCCAGGTTGAGGTTATTGCTGTCCGGCCAGACAAGGTCCGCCTGTGCGGTCGTATACTGCCCCCACGGAGTGACCGTAACAGGCACACGAATTTCGTAATAGTTGGCGACAAAGTCGCTGCCAAGGCGAACGACATAGGAAAGATCGAAGTTGTTAAGCGTGCCCTGCGTTACGGCTTCCGCGTGCACGAACATGTCCATCGTGCCGTAACGCCGAAGGTCAAGGTTGGTCGTCTTATAGACTCCGCGTACGTCACCTTGTACGAGGTTACAGATCTGCAGGCTCATCGCCTGTTCGTTGAGCAGGAGGTTGACATTGTTGCTGCTCAGCTCCTGCTGGCGGAGGACACCGGGTGGCGAGAGATAGTTAATGGGCTGTCGGGAGCTGTTCTGTTCGATGTTGACAGCCGTGACGTTGAAGCTGGTATTGCTGGTCGGCAACAGGGTCATATTGCCCGTCGTATCGATGATATAACTGAAGTTTCTCCAGGTGTTTCGGACCAGCTGCAGCTGGGCGAAACGCAGCACCACGGAGTCCTGCCAGCCGGTGAGGTACATGCGGATGAACTGGATCGACTGGAAGTCGGGCATGTTACCTACATTCTGGTAATACTCGGCGAGCGGGATGCTCATTTGGTACCAGGTCTGTCCGGGAGTAACGCCGCTGGGTTGAATGTACATCGAATCCGTTATGAAGGTATTGGTCGTCCCCGGTACCGTACCCTGGCTGGTACCCAGACTGTCCGGGAACATATTCACTTTGTATTCGAAATACTGTTCCAGGGTGTTCATGGTATTGTCCTTGTTGATGTCCTCCTGGTCGGGATACAGGGTAAAGGCAGAAATGGTCGTTTGTCCCGCGGTTGCGATCGGGCTGTTCCCCTGGGGGTTGTTGACATTTTTATAGCGGCCAAGGATATCCACCTTTCCTGCGTCGTAGCTGGGGTCCCGGTAGTTGAGGAAGTCGTCATTGGAAGGATCCAAGGAAGCGTTCTTATATGCCTGGGAGCCGGTCGTAAACTCGGCGGCCAGTGTATTGAGGTAATTCGCGAAGTGAGTGACTTCGGATGCATCCCCCATCCCATCGAGACCAACGTCCTGGTACGGGCGGTCGGAGGCGTTGTTGCTAAACGCCGTTGTTACCTGGATCGGGTTGGCCGGTACACGCCCCCAGGTGGAAGTACTGTCTATCTCCGCCTGTATATTGGGGGTATTGAGCCCGTTTTCGAATGATTTCTTGCCGTCCTTAAGGATATCCTCGGAGATGCTGCCCAGATCGATGAACAACCGGCCGCCGGTCGTATTGCCCGATGAATTGCTGGGGTGAGCGAAAGGACTCAACATCCAGAACTGAAGCACTTCGATATTGGCCGTCTCGAAGTCGGTCTGGTCGAGCGCGCGCATGATACCGCCCCATCTGGTCTGCGGGTTGAGCAGCTTTCCGTTGGAATTGATACTGTTCGGCCGGGCATCATAGTTATAAGGGCCCTTATCGCTTGGGTAGTAGGCCATGTCGAAGGTCACCAACTGGGCCTGCCCGGTCTGTACCGTTTGTTCCGGAAAAAGCTGTGTCACCTGCAGGGGCGCGACCCTGGGATCGGTTGCGGCATTCTGATAGCTGGCGACCGGGTTGTCTGAATTGGTTGGGTCCTGCAGGGTCGGCTCGATATTGTAAAAGGCGAGCTTTGCCCGGTTATAGCCATAAGGCAGTGAGTCATTGAGCACGGCTTCCGGAAACAACGGGGCATAGGCACCGCCGACACCCGCGGGAGCGGAAGAAATGGCCCATGACGTCAGCGGGAAACGCAGGTCGATGGCACTCGTCGATCCTTCGAAGTCATCGATATAAACCGCCCCGCTGCTGCCCTTGCCGATCTGTGGAGGATGCCCCGGTCTCAGGATGGCTCCCTCGCCATAGGCATTGATCGTGCTCATGGTCTTCGTCGTATAGAAAGGCAGCTTGTTCAGGAGGCTTGTGACTCCAGGAAGTTGTCCCCGATAGTTGATGTCGGCGCCATACATGGTATTCCGGATGGGGTCTTGGCCGTAATCGGTTTTGCTGAAGAACGGGCGTTCGTTGAGGCGCTCCATGGTCCCGCCGATGTTAAGCGTTTCGGTCGCGGTGCTTTTAGCCAGGTAGTCGAGTCGAACACCCATGAAACTGCGTTGCTGCAGCCCGAAGTTGGCATTGTTCTCGAAGGAAACGTTGACCGGTACGCCGGAGTTGATGATGGCCTGATTGATGATCTGCACCTGGCCCAGGTTATAGTCCACCACATAGTCGACGTTCTCCTTCAGGGTCTGGCCTCCGGCCGTAACGACGACGGAGCCCTGGGGAACATTATAAGCATTGAGCGAAAGGCTGGTGGTGGATTGTCCCTTGGCCGTCCCCGATAGCACATACCTATCCACATTGGCATAGCTTTGCGCTACCGCCTTGATGGTATCGTAGAGTTGGTAAAAGACATATTTATCTTTCAGGGCAGGCGAAGAATTTGCGAAGGCCAGCGTATCGAGGTCTTTGCCGAAGGGCTGCAGCACGGGAAAAATGATGCGTCCCTGATTGGAGATAACGGTCAACCCCTCTATATAGTCGAAGACCCCGTCGGGACCGGGGTCGTTGTGCGCGTCGAGTCGGTCCAGACCCAGGACTGTAAGGAGGGGGATATCGGCCTTAGGACCTTCAGGCAAATATCTTTTTGTTCCGAGACTGGGCTGGTCGTAGTTGACATTGAACTGGAACCCGGCCGCCTGGATATTGCTCAGGTAGCTGCCGGTTGCGGTCTGCAAGGAATAGACGTTCTTCATCATCAAATTCCATAGTGGAAGGTTGGTACGCTGCGATGTGGCTTTAAGCAGTTTGACATACAGCACTTTCGAGGCGCCGGCCGTGGCGGAGCCGGTCAGGCTATTACTGGAGGTAGTGTCGGGGGGAACGTCAGTCGAGAATTCACCGACCTGAAAGATGCGTCCGTTGTAGCTGTATTGGTAGGCGACGCCCAGGACATCATTGGCTTGCAGGGTCTGGTTCAATGAGATGAAGCCTACCTGCGGGTTGAAATAGAAGTCGGTGGCGTTCAATTTCCGCGCGTATACGATCTCAAAGTCTTGTACCTGTGCGAGACCGATCGAATTGAGCTTGGTGACCGCGGTCGTCGGGCTGCGGCTCGAAGGGTCGTTGATGATGCTGCGATATTCGGTATTGTTATCGTTATCCGGGTAGGCCTGGTTCGTACGGGGGATGATCTTTGTGTTGTAGGGATTGGTTTCACCAAGGTCCATCAGGCCCACGATCTGCCTGGAACTGGTGTCGACCCCGTTTCGGTTCGTCACCCATGCTTCGATGCGGAGGATTTGCACATTGGAGAGCACGATGGGCAGCTTCGACATCGCCGTATTGTAATTATCGTGAAAGTACTGTGCCAACAGAAAGTGCCGGTTCTCGTCATAGTTGTCCGCTTTGAAAGAGAAATTGGTGACGGCGGCTCCGCCGGCAGAGTTAACCGACTGCTTCTGAGAACGTTGATTCGCCAAAACAGCGGTGACGGTCAGTTTGCCGAACTGTAATTTGGATTTGATGCCGAAAAGGGATTGGGCACCCGTCATCAGTGTACTGGGCGTGGTAAAATTGACATTTCCCGCTTCGATCTTTTTTACGATCTCATCGGGTCCGCCGGTATAGTCCAGCTTCAGCTGATTTTCCCAGTCGAAATTGGCCAGCGTGTTGTAGCTGATGGGCAATTTTAACTTGTCGCCTATATTGCCGAGCACCTGCAAGTTGGCGTTCTCGTTAAAATCGAAGGTTCCGGTTTTTCTGGCGCTTTCGGGCAATGTCGGATTTTGAATATTCTGCCCCTGGTAGCCGGCCGAGATATCGACATTTCCCTGGGGTTTTATATCGATCTTCCCGTTGCCAAATATACGATTGAAAAGGTTGTCGCCAACATAGAGTTTTGGTCGCATCGCCCGGTTCAGGTCGTCCGATTCGTCCGCGCGTTTTCGGAAATAGTCGTCCTGGGCAGAATCGCCCTGCAACTGCATCATCTCCTCGAATGTCAGGTAGGTCGGTTTTCTAAAATATTGATTGCCAACTTTCTCGATGATATAAAACTGTCTCATACCCGGGTCGTAGACGACCGAATCATGCAGGTTTGGCGGGTCCTTCAGATAGAACGGGTTGCGATTGGGCTGGGAGAACCTATCCCCGCGGCGGTCTTCAAGGGGCCAGTGGAGGCTATCGCTCCGGCCGGTGTCTTTGATGTTAACAGGGTGCGTCGTATCGGCGGTTGGGGTTTGCGCACGCTGGGCAGAATCTTGTTGTGCCCGGAGGCGGCGGAGGGAGTCCGGTTGATTTTGCAACCGGCGAACGGAATCTCCCTGGCGGCGGATGGAATCGCCCGCCCGCTTCATCTGGTTGTAGAGATCCGGGCTGATCCCGACCGTGTCTGTACGATGTGGGATAGTATCTGCCCCTCGTCCCGTCGTGTCCCGCCGTTGCTGGTATGGGTGGGCGGAGACAGTTGTACAAAATACAACTGATACAGCCGTCAACACCACGGTAGCCATGATCAACAAAAACGAATGGCGGGTCAAACTTCCTCAAGAATTAGTTAGGTAGAGGTTTCGCCGATAGGCTACAAGATTTTTAAAGCTTTCTTAATAATATCCTCGATCTTTTCCGGCCCCGTCCCCTCATGGATGACTTTTTTGACGGCATTTTCAGCGGCAGGCCGGGCTATACCCAGCGTGATCAGTGCATTTAACGCGTCCTGTTCCAAGGTATTGCTTGTGTGGAATGAAATATTTATGGTTTCTTCTTTGCCTTTTCCGACCTTATCACGCAGTTCGAGGATGATCCTTTCGGCGGATTTTTTGCCGATCCCTTTTATACTCTCCAACTGTTTTGCATTGCCGCTCAGGATGGCCCGGGTGATCTCCTCGGGTTTCATAGAGGACAGCATCATTCTCGCCGTAGAAGCGCCCACGCCGGAGACGCTCAGGAGTTGGATAAATAAGTCTTTCTCCGCTTTATCGAAGAAGCCATAGAGGATGTGAGCATCTTCGCGGATATGCAAGTAAGTGAGTAGAAGGCCGCTATCCAGGTGTTCGATCCTGGAATAGGTATTCAGGCTAATCTGGAGTTCGTACCCTACGCCGCCGGTCTCCAAATGTACCAGGGCTGGGCTCTTGAAGGCGAAAACGCCGCGTAAAAATGCGATCATGGCTGCGAAAATAGGGTAAAAAGGACAATCGGCTGTTGCCTGCCGGACAGACCGGGCGGCCCGATTTGAATATTTTTCCCCACCTTTGCAAAAACTTTTCTTAACCAGATTGGATTTTTATAATGAGCAAGAAACTTACCGCTGCGATCACCGCGATCGGAGGCTATGTACCCGAAGACCGATTGACCAACGCCGACCTCGAAAAAATGGTCGATACCAATGACGAGTGGATCCGCTCCCGGACGGGGATCGAGGAAAGACGGATATTGAAAGGCGCTGGCAAGGCTACGTCCGATCTTTGTGTCCCAGTTGTACAACAGCTCTGTGAGAAACGCGGCATCGGCCCCGGGGACATCGACTGCGTGATCGTAGCCACTGTTACCCCGGATATGCTTTTTCCCGCCACGGCAAATATCCTCTGCGACAAGGTCGGTGCAAAAAATGCCTGGGGATTCGATATGAGCGCCGCTTGTTCGGGGTTCTTGTATGCGTTGACAACAGGAGCAATGTATATTGAAAGCGGCCGGTTTAAGAAAGTGGTTGTCGTCGGAGCGGATAAGATGAGCAGTATTGTCGATTACAGCGATCGTACGACCTGTATTATTTTCGGCGATGGCGCGGGCGGCGTCCTGCTGGAGCCTAACTATGATGGCTATGGGGTGCTGGACAGCATCCTAAAAAGTGACGGCAGCGGGCGCAACCATTTACATATGAAGGCGGGCGGATCGCTGCGCCCGTCGACCTTCGAGACCGTCGCCGCGAAGGAGCACTATATCTACCAGGAAGGCCAGGCCGTTTTTAAATTTGCCGTGAAGGGAATGGCCGATGTAAGTGCGGAATTGATCGAACGCAATCAGCTGAAGGCCGGGGATATCAGCTGGCTGGTACCCCACCAGGCCAACAAACGCATCATCGACGCGACGGCCCACAGGATGGGACTCTCCGAAGAAAAAGTCATGATCAACATCCAGCGCTACGGCAATACCACAGCGGGAACCATTCCGCTTTGTCTGTGGGATTGGGAAGACAAGCTCCGCAAAGGTGACAACCTGGTCCTGGCTGCCTTTGGCGGTGGCTTTACCTGGGGCGCCACTTTGGTAAAATGGGGACATTGACATCAAGTATGGAAAACATTGTTATCCGGCGCGCCGCCGTGGAGGACTGCCCGCGGCTGCTCGAGCTGATCCACGAGTTAGCGTTATTCGAAAAAGCCCCGCAGGAAGTGACGGTAACCCTGGAACATTTTACGGAAAGCGGCTTTGGGCCGAACCCTGTCTGGTGGGCATTCGTGGCTGCCGTCGATGGAAGGATCGAAGGTTTCGCGTTATACTATATCCGGTACAGCACCTGGAAGGGACAACGCTTGTACCTGGAAGACCTGATTGTGACGCAGGAAATGCGCGGAAAAGGGCTTGGCAAACGCTTGTTTGACCGGTTGCTCATCGAAATGCAGGAAAAGAAATTTTCGGGCATGGTCTGGCAGGTGCTGGACTGGAATGAGCCGGCGATCAATTTTTACAAAAAATACGGCGCCGGATTCGACGGCGGCTGGATCAATTGCGCGATCGACGCTTAGACGGCTTATATCAGCTCACACCATCCGTCTGTACATCGGCATTGATCTTCTGGATGAGTTTGCGCAGTACGCTGCCCGGACCCACTTCCGTAAAATGCGATGCGCCATCGACGATCATCACGGAGACGGACTGTGTCCACTTCACCGGGCCGGTCAGCTGTCCGATAAGGTTCTTCTTTATTTCGTCCTTGGCGACTACGGCTTTTGCGACAACATTCTGATAGACCGGACAGTTGGGATTGTAGAAGGTCGTATGCTCTATAGCTTCTTTTAGTTCTTCCTGAGCAGGCATCATGAAAGGCGAATGAAAAGCCCCGCTTACCTTCAGGGACAAAGTTCTTTTTGCACCGGCCGCTTTCGCGCGCTCGGACGCGAGGCGAATTCCATCGATAGAGCCGCTGATCACCAATTGCCCGGGGCAATTGTAGTTAGCAGGCACGACGATCTCACCCGACGCCGCCTGTACTTCCGTACAGATCTGTTCTACCGTTTCGTCCGGCAGGCCAAGTATGGCGGCCATGGTGGAAGACTCTTTTTCGCAGGCAGCCTGCATGGCTTTTGCACGGATGGATACCAATTTGAGCCCGTCTTCAAATGACAATACGCCGTTTGCCACGAGTGCGCAGAACTCGCCCTGCGAGTGACCTGCGACCATTTCAGGTCTGATGGCCTCGATGCCTTTGAAGGCTATTACGGAGTGTAAGAAAACGGCCGGTTGGGTGACAAGGGTTTGTTGCAGCTGTTCTTCGGTGCCGGTGAACATGATATCGGAGATGCGGAATCCGAGGATCTCATTGGCCTGTTCAAATAATTTCTTCGCAAACGCGCTGTGCTCATAAAGGTTTTTGCCCATTCCCGGAAATTGTGATCCCTGTCCCGGGAAAACATATGCGTGCTTCATACAGTTGAAGGTTTATGTACAGACTTGTGGCCTGCCTTTGAACAAATATGCCACAAAGCATCGATTCAACAAAAAAAGTTTCACCGATCGGGAAGGACAAGTTCGTTAGTGTAGATTGGAAGAGATCAGTTTGGTGAATTCACTACGGGTCTCGTTCTTTTCAAATTCACCCCAGAAAGCCGAGGTAGTGGTAACGGAATTTTGCTTTTGCACACCACGCATCATCATACAAAGATGTGACGCTTCGATAACCACTGCAACACCCAACGGATTGAGGGTTTCTTTTATTGCGTGCAGGATCTCGGTAGTCAGGCGTTCCTGCACCTGTAGACGACGTGAATATACGTCTACGACCCGGGCGATCTTGCTGAGGCCGGTTATCCAGCCGTTGGGGATATAGGCCACATGTGCCTTGCCGAAGAAGGGAAGCATGTGGTGCTCACAGAGGCTATACAACTCTATATCCTTTACCAGGATCATTTCGCTCACGGGTTCGTGAAATTTCGCGGAGTTCAGAATGGCATGCGCGTCGAGCGCATAACCTTGCGTGAGGAATTGCATGGCCTTGGCCACGCGTTCCGGCGTTTTCAACAATCCTTCCCGTGAAACGTCTTCGCCCAGCAGGTCGAGCGACTCCTTGTATTTCCCGGTGAGCGCCGACGTGATCTCTTCGTCGTACTGTTCGATTTTCTTATAGGCCATGCGTCCGATTAATTGATTATCTGCTATGCAGGATATTCGACAAAATTTCTTTCCGTTTCGTAGAGCCGCACCTTGAGTTCCAATTTTGGATCGATCCTGGCCCGCAGCAGGTCATAGATGACGATGGCGATGTTTTCTGCCGTTGGGTTCAGGTCGCGGAAATAAACTGTGTCCAGGTTTAGATTTTTGTGATCGAACTTCTCCAGCACCTCTTCGGCGGTGATGCGGGATAGGGCTTTCATGTCCATCACATACCCCGTCTCCGGGTCGGTAGCCCCGATCACCCGCACAATTAATTCATAGTTATGGCCATGATAATGCGGATTGCTGCATTTGCCGAAGACGTCCGCATTTTTTTGGTCGTCCCAGGCGGGATTGAAAATGCGATGCGCCGCGTTGAAATGCTCTTTCCGGAAGACCGCCACCTTTTTCTCGTTCCAGTTCATAGACCAACTTTTATTTTCTAACCAAAATATTCCACGTAGATCCTGGGCGTTTCATAGAGTTTGATGCCATGCAGCCGTACAGCCGGGGGCAGGTGCCCTTCCAATTGCTGCCAGATGGCGATGGTTAGATTCTCCGTGGAGCACATCCTACCCGCCATGAAATCGACCTCCAGGTTAAGGTTTTTGTGATCCAACTTTTCGATGATGTATTCCTGAATGATCCCGCCTAATTTTTTTGCATCGATCAAAAAACCCGTCTCCGCATCCGGTTCTCCCTTTACCGTGACGTAAAGCTCGTAATTGTGCCCATGCCAGTTCTCGTTGGCGCATTTGCCAAAGACTTCTTCGTTCTTTTCCCTGCTC
The DNA here is from genome assembly GCA_965214315.1 of Puia sp. GTDB lineage: Bacteria > Bacteroidota > Bacteroidia > Chitinophagales > Chitinophagaceae > Puia. Next base: position 320,167 of record CBDCBP010000010.1, read on the forward strand.
CAGCCCGGATTGTAGAGTTTATGTGCTGCATTGAAATGCTCCAGGCGTGTCAAATACACCATTGGTCTGGCCTCTTGTGTGCACCGGGCGATGTATAGTTGGCAAAAGGAAATCCATCCCCGGTGCACGGCTAATGATGGGCCTTTCGCCAGCGGAATTGTATTCCGCTAATTTTTTGCAAAGGTAATATATAGGAACCGGATATTTGCAGTATGATCATCCTGTTAGCCGCAGCTACGACCTTTGAAATTCAGCCTACTATCGATGCATTGCCAAATATGTCCTCCAAAGCAATAGGGTTGGAGGTCAGGCCGCTTATAACGGGGGTCGGGGCAATGACTGCGGCCTGGTCGGTCATGAGACAGATTGACAGGGATCGGCCGGCGCTCATCATTCAGGCAGGGATCGCAGGCGCTCTGACCGGCAGACCGTTAGGAGATGTGGTGGTCGCCATTGAAGATCAGTTTGCCGACCAGGGGGTTTGGGAAGAAGGGCGATTCAGATCCGTCTTCGACATGAAACTGGCGGATGGGGATGCCTTTCCTTTTACCGGCGGCAAATTGGTCAATCCTTACCCGCAATTACTGGCGCTAACTGCACTGCCCCACGCCGGGGCGCTGACCGTCAACGAGATAACCACGAACCCCGAAAGGATCAGTTGGTACCAACAAAATACGATGGCGGTTGTTGAGAGCATGGAAGGTGCGGCGTTTCACTATGCCTGCCTGCAAGAAAGCGTCCCATTTTTGCAATTGCGATCAGTCTCGAATGCCGTGGGGGTGAGAGATAAGACAAAATGGGGTATACCGCTCGCGATCGCGCGTTTGAACGAGGCGTTGGTCCGGTTGATGACCAATCCCGCTCTCGAAAAAGAACTTGATAAAATGTAGTACGCATGAAATTGACACTAGGATTCAGCCCCTGCCCGAATGATACTTTTATTTTCGACGCATTGGTAAATAAAAAGATCGATACGGAGGGGCTCGATTTCGAAGTATACCTTGAAGATGTGGAGACCTTGAATCAATGGGCGATGCAAGGAAAGCTGGACATTTCAAAGATCAGCTATGGGGTACTGCCGTTGGTGACGGAGCGCTATACCTTGCTCGATTCCGGCGGAGCGTTGGGAAAAGGCGTAGGTCCACTGCTCATCGCCCGTGAAACCATTCCGTTATCCTCGATCAATGATCGCATCATCGCAATCCCGGGTCAGCGCACGACCGCGCACCTGCTTTTTTCCCTTGCTTTTCCAGCAGCAAAAAACCGGCACTTTACCATTTTCTCCGGGATCGAAGATGCCGTTCTGAGCGGTGCCGTCGATTGCGGCGTGATCATACACGAGAACCGCTTTACGTATCAGAAAAGGGGGTTGGTAAAGCTGATGGACCTTGGCGAATTCTGGGAAAAAGAGACAGGAGCGCCCATCCCGCTTGGCGGTATCGTAATGAAGCGAGACCAGCAAACGGTGCTTTCGCAAACGGTCAACCGGCTTATCCGGAAGAGCCTTGAATATGCTTTCGCGCGATATCCGCAGTTACCTGATTACGTGCGGGAACATGCACAGGAGATGGAGGAACAGGTGATGCGGCAACACATCGATCTTTATGTCAACGACTTCTCGCTTTCGTTGGGGATGGACGGGAAAAAGGCAGTCGACGTGCTGTTGAAAACATGGGCCCGCATGAATGGAACTCAACTTTCGTTGACGGCTTTACCATAGACATCCAGGGCTCTTTGTCGTGCAAGAGCGTGATCTACTATCGGGGCAGTATAGGTCAATTCCTCCCATTCTGGTACCCAATGCCGGATATAATTGCCGTCGGGATCGAATTTTTTAGCCTGTAGCGTAGGATTGAAGACCCGGAAATAGGGTGCGGCGTCGCAACCGCTTCCGGCGGCCCATTGCCATCCGCCATTATTAGCGGCCAGATCGAAGTCCAGCAGTTTTGCCGCAAAATAAGCTTCGCCCCAACGCCAGTCGATGAGCAGGTGTTTGGCGAGAAAGGAGGCGGTGACCATTCGGATGCGGTTATGCATGAACCCGGTCGCATTCAGTTCTCTCATGCCCGCATCTACCAGTGGATATCCTGTTTGACCGGAACACCATTTAGCGAAATCCTTTTCATTGTTGCGCCATTTGATCCGGTCATACACTGCTTTAAATGCCTGCCCCCGGCCCACTTTTGGAAAATGCCAGAGGATACACTGGTAGAATTCCCGCCAGATCAGCTCGCTCAGATAGGTGTCATTAAGTTCGGCTGCCTTGCGGGCAAGCTCACGGATGCTGATCGTGCCGAATCGGAGGTGTAAGCCCAGGCGGCTTGTGCCGGAGATCGCTGGATAATCCCGCTGCTTGTCGTATTTTTTCAGGAGGTCGTAGTGTATGGTTAAAGGTGGAAAAGGCGCGCCCGTTGCCGCGAATCCCATGGACTCGAGCGTCGGCATCGGGGAGGGCGCCCGCTGTAGAAAATGCCGATGGTATTTGATGGTGGGGTAGGAAGAAAGATAAAATTCGTTCACTTTTGATCTCCATTTTCTGCTATAGGGGGTGAAAACCGTATAAGGAGTGCCATCATCTTTCAGTACTTCGTCTTTTTCAAAGATCACCTGGTCCTTATAACTGTGGAAGGGGATCGATTTGGTGCCAAGGATTTTGCTGATCTCTTCGTCTCTTTCCGTTGCCGCCGGTTCGTAGTCCGTATTGGAGTAGACCGCCGCGATATCATAGTCAGCCAGCAACTGGTGGAATATTGTCGCCGGGTAGCCAAAATAGACCGCTAACGACGCGCCTGATCGTTGCAGCGACTCGTTGATGCCGGCAAGGGTATTGTAAATGAATTCGACGCGGCGATCCGTCTTGTTCTCCAATTGGTCAAGGATATGGCGGTCGAATATAAAAATGGGTAGCACGGGGGAGCCGCTTTTCAAGGCGTAAAAGAGCCCGGCGTTGTCGTCGAGCCGGAGGTCGCGGCGAAACCAGAAAATGGAGATCCGGGGGGGGGTCATGCGATCAATTGTTTATAAATATGGGTAGTTAATTGATTGGTTAATTGATTTGCCCGAAAAAAGCCGACCCATTGAATGCCTCTTATAGCGTTGGTGAGGAATATTTCATCGGCGTTCAGCAGATCTTCGGGACTCACTGCCTTTTCGATTACTGCAAAGCCCGCGCCGGGGAGATTCTCCAGCAGGTGGCGGCGCATCACTCCGGCTACGCATCCCTCGGATAAAGGCGGCGTAAATACCTGTCCTTCAACTATATAGAATAGGTTGGCCATCGTACTGTCTGCGATTCTCTCCTGGCTGTTCAAAACCAGGCAATCGTCGACGCCAAGCTGCTGCGCATGCAATGCCGCAAGTGTGTAAAGCAGGTAGTTATTCGATTTCTGGTTGGCCAGGGCATCACAGGCCTTCCTGCCACCCGGAAAGACGTCAATGGCCAGACCCTTGTCATTTAGGCAGCGCTCACTTGGAAGGGGCCAGGATTCGATACTATAGTGAGGTATGCTGCTTATTGGGCCGGCGACGGGACTCTCCTCCCTGAAGACTACCAATCTGACCCTCGACCGCGGTGGATTGCCATTTTTCCGGCAAAGGGTGAGTACCTGCGCTTCGAGGTCGTCGCGCTTTAGGGCGGCTTGGAGAGAGAGAAACTGCATGCCGGAAAAGAGGCGGTCGAAATGGAAAGGCCCCAGGCATAGCCGGCCCTCGCGCACCATCATGGTCTCGAAAAGCCCGTCGCCATAGCGGAAAGAACGGTTTGCTATATGGAGAAGCGGCGCACCCGCCCGGAGCAATTGGCCGTCAAAATTGATCCAGTCGGGACTAACATTCAATGGTCGGTAGCTTACTGCTGTTGAATAATGCCGTTTTTAACTGCGTACATGACCAGGCCGGCCATGGATTTAGCACCGGTCTTCGTCTTGAGCTTATCCCGGATCGCTTCGACGGTTCGGGGGCTTATATCGACAATATCGGCGATCTCCTTGGTGGTTTTCTCCTCGCACATCAATTTTAGGACCGTCAATTCTTTTTCTGTCAGGTTAATATCCTGCGGGGCGCCGAGCTCGGGTCTTTTCGTGCGAAGCCCGGTCAATAAAGCTTTGTTAGTCAGCTCATTGAAAAAGAACTCCTGTTCGTAACAGGTCTTGATGGCCTGGTAAATCGTCTCTGAATCGGAGTTTTTTGTGAGGTAGGAATTGGCCCCAATTTCCATAAGCTTGGAGATCATCGAGTGATCATTGTGCATCGAAAGGATGATGACCTTTACACGGGGGTGATCCTTCCTTATCTCCGGAAGCGTTTGAATACCATCCATAATTGGCATTTGAATATCCAGCAGAATGACGTCTGGTTCAACGTGTTTGAGAAGATTGAGCAACTGCATTCCGTTATCTGCTTCGGCAATCAATTCTACATCTTTTTTTACGGAAAGGGCTGTTTTAACTCCTGCCCGGAATAAGGCATGGTCATCGGCAATAGCAACTTTGATCGCCTGGTTGGACTCTGGTCTTTTCATACGATTTTTAGTTTTAATAGGGCAGTTGGATCTTGCTGCCAAATCTCTCTGCAAAATGAAGCAAAAAATGCAATACTTACTATAGGAGATTTACGCAACAAGTGGATTTCGGAATATACCGTTCTACTAAGATAAGCGGTTTTTTTCCTATTTAAAAGAGGATTTTATACTAGTCTGTGTATGGGGCTTTTACGATTGATATCGTAAAAGCTGAAAAGTTAAAATTGGGCGTTTGTGCGCTTGTTCACATGCCTGTGGATAACTATTTTTGATTCATAAGTTGATTGACGCGGATTAGCGACCTCCAACCATCCAATGTCCAGAAACCGTCCAGAACATTCTTCAATATTCTATGAAACCCGGCGAAGTCCAATAGTCAATCAACTTTCTTGCGAATCAACGTTCCCTATCCTATAAATGACATCATTCGAAGTCTACGGAAATTTGCATGCAGGTTCCTATGAAATCCAGGTACACTCCGTTATCCATGGTCGAACCCTTTTTCCTTGGTCGCTCTCTGGTTTGTTGAAAGTTAAAGTTTGTAAAGGCTCCCCCGTGGAGCCTTTTTTAATCGATGATCTTGTTGCGCATGGCATACATGATGAGCCCGGCGATGGTCTTGGCCCCAATCTTCGTTTTCATGTTTTGCCGGATCGTTTCGATGGTGCGGGTGCTGAGAAAGACTTCTTTGGAGATTTCTTCGGTTGTCTTGTCTTCTGCCAGGAGCTTGAGGATGCGAATTTCCTTTTCCGAAAATTTGATGGGACTGGGATAGAATTGCCTGACTTGGCGCTTTGTCTGCAATTTGGATAGCACGGCCTTGTTGACCAGGTCGTTGAAGTAGAAGTCGTCATTCATGCAGGTGAGGATGGCCTGGTAGATTTCGTCGGGGTCTGTTGTCTTTGTGAGGTAGGCATTGGCGCCCATTTCCATCATTTTGGAGATCATTTCCTGATCGTCGTACATGGTGAGTACGATTATCTTAACTTCCTCATATTCTTTACGCAGCAGTCCGATGGCGTTTATGCCGTCCACTTCCGGCATTCGGATGTCCATCAGTAAAACGTCCGGCCTTTTGATCTGCATTTTATGCACCAGGTCCTTTCCATCTTCAGCCTCCCAGAGAATTCTAAGATATTCTTTATTTTTCAGCGCCATTTTAATACCGTCACGGAAAATCTTATGATCATCAGCGATCGATACTTTGATAACTAATTCAGCAGTCATACCGGCAGGTTTGTAGAATTAATAGGTATAGGTGTTAATTTGCGTTAACGAATAAGTCCTATATATCTCTGGCATTTTACGATCGAAAAAGGATTTTCCGCAACGCACAAATCGGGCAGTTCTGCTCTTGTTGACCCAATCACCTTCCCCTATCTTTGTTTGAACTACTTCCCTGTTTTCCTCTACCTGGTAATATAGCCTTATTTTCCGGATACTTAGTTCGTATAACGAAAAAACCAGGTATTAAATTACCTGTACCCTTCACGCAACCATCTTTCATGGTTTATCCACAGATCCGGGCAAATGTGAACATTTTTTTCCTTCAAGTATTTTTCCGAGCGATTTTTACGATTGTAGTGATAGTAAAAATACTAGTTTTCCAGCGTGAAACTACTCAATTTTGGCATCGTAAACGCCCTGGTAAAAACCCCCAAACCCAATACAGTCTTGAATTTCAGGCAATTTAAAGCATTTTAACATACATTTTGGGCGTTGGTCAGTTTTTTTTTTAGGGGTTATTTAGCCTTACAAACTAACATTTTACAACCTCTAAAAACGCTCAGTATGTTACAAAAAGAATTACTTACACAAAAAGACTTCACAACTTTGGGAGGAGAGATTACCCATGAAATGGGGAATGACTTCATAAAGGCTTATGAGACAGCTTGCCCCGACGGCCAGAGAGGCTTTATGTTGGGTCGTAATATCCTGGAAAAGATCCTGGCTCAGCCTGGCTGCACAGGAATTCGTTTTCACCATGCAATAAACCAAGCCGGCCAAAAGACTGTCGTCTACGTAGGCATGGACGAGAATGGCAATGACCTTTTAAGACATACGATGGTGACCGAGAACGGGGTGATCATGAGCGAGGAAGCAATAATGGCCGACTGGGCATTTGCATTTCCCTGGAGATAACGTAATCGCTTGTTTGCTTGGATTTTAGGGCAAAGCCCTTTATATTTGAGTATTAAAACAAGAAATTGCTAATCGCCTGGTTAACATTTTTTACGGAAATATTACCTATCATCTTTTACCTTATCTTTCTTAAAAGAAACAGAGGCGAAGGGTTGTGGGTAATTTTTCTTTACTGTATACTTTCTGTTTTATGTGAGATTTTGGGTGGCATCATGCATTTGCAGGCTATTTTTGCCACCTATAATATCGTTCAATTTAGTTTATTCTCTTTCTTTTTTTATCTATCACTCAAGGAAAAAAAGTTCAAATATATTCCTATCGCCGGCGCTGTCATCTTTTATGTGATCGCCATTCCTAATTTTACCAATAAGGGATTCGATTCATTTTCAGTCTCCCTCGCCTCAATTTTCTTCATTCCATATTGTATTTTATTGCTATATGAACAGATGCGTGACTCCAATATTCAATTTGTATACAACGACAAAAAATTTTGGATCATAGTTGCCTTCTTTCTTTACTTTTCAGGTACGCTGTTCCTGTACATTTATATTTATACCCTACCAGAACAGCAGCGGTCCAGCTATTGGCAAATCAATAATTTCTTCGAGATAGTAAAGAATATCCTCTTCTGCGTCTCGTTTATAATGAAAAAACCTGATAAATCAGCATTTTCGATGGATATTATTGATAGATAACGCTTTACGATTAACCCATGCCAACACCTAAACCCTAATCAGCCTGGAGATGGCCTTCACATGATGTTTTTAGAAGTCACTAACCCTGGAAATGTGTCGATTGTGCTGTTTTTCGGCACGATCGGTATGCTGGCGCTTACGATAGGCCTGATCGTTTTCATTATTTTCCATCAGCGAAAGGTCATCCGCTACCAGCTGCGCCTTCAGCGGATGGAAGAGGACCAGCAGAAACTCCTGCTGAATGCTTCGATCCGGCTGCAGGAAGAAGAAAGACAACGGATCGCAGCCGATCTCCACGACGACGCAGGGCCGTTGCTGGCTACTGCCAGACTTTACCTCAACGAGAACCTCGTCAACCTCGACAAGACTACCCAGCTGCAAAGCATTTACAACGCTAAATCGATCATCGACGACACGATACAGCTGATCCGTAATATTTCGCATAGCCTAATGCCCCCTACCCTCAAGAATTTCGGGCTCGAATCAGCCGTAAACGATCTTTTCCAAAAGATCAGTGGCTCCGGAAGCATGAACGCGAGTTCCCGTTTTCATGATTACCGGGAGCGCTTGCAAGCTGAAAATGAGCTGATCATCTTCCGGGTCATACAGGAACTGGTCAACAATATCCTCAAGCACAGCAATGCCAGTTTTATACACCTCACACAAAATACCAGCGGGAGCAAATTCTTTATCCGCTTGCATCACGATGGACGCGGTATTACACAGCAGGACTTCAATAAGCTGAATAAAAGCAATGTAGGCCTTGGCTTGAAGAATATACAGAGCCGGCTGAAAGTATTGCATGGAAAGATCTTCTTTGAAAAGGACATGTCCCAGACCTATTACAAGGTAACCATAGAACTCGTTAAGGAAGAAGAAGATAAGCTTCGTGAGCCCGAATAAAATTTATGTGTATCTTTAAGATACAATAGCCTATGGGAGTGATTAAAGTTGCAATAGCCGATGACCACAAGATATTCCGGAAGGGTGTCATCTTATCCCTGCGTCCTTATAGCGCTATAAAATTTGTTCAGGAAGCGGAGAACGGCCAGGAACTGCTGGATGGTTTGGCTGCTTCGGAACCCAACGTCGTGCTCATGGACCTGAGGATGCCCCAGAAAGATGGGATAGAAACGACTAAGATCATCGCCAAACAATACCCATCCATACACATCATTGCGCTTACTATGTATGAGGACGAGCGTTTTGTCAGCCATATGATGGAGATCGGTGCGAATGGCTACTTGTTGAAGAGCGCCGATCCCTCCGAGATCAAACGTGCGATCATCGAAGTGGCCACCAAAGGCTACTATCTCAATAATTTCGTGAATCGCATTCTACTGAAGAAGTCGCATGTACGCACCAAGACCATTCCCAGTCTGAATACGGAGATCACACTGAACGACAGGGAACGCGAAGTCGTTCGCTATATCTGCATGGAATTCACAGCTCAAGAGATCGCGCAGAAGATAGATGTCAGTCCCCGGACCGTCGAGGCCATTAAAGACCGGTTGATGGAACGTTTTGGCGCGAAAAATACTGCTGGGCTTGTCTTCTTCGCAGTCAAAAATAACCTGATAGATTAGAGAAACATTTACGGCCACCCATGATGACCGTTCAAAGTGCTCGTGAATGCGGCGATAGCATATCGATTTTAAAAGAATCGCATTTCCGGTACTTCAGCCGGTATCACCAGTCTTCCAGCAGTTTTACTACGGATCTCCTCGATCGAAATACCAGGCGCTCTCTCCAGCAGAAGAAAACCGTCGGGAACGATTTCCAATACCGCCAGATCGGTGACCACTTTTTTTACACAGCTGATGCCGGTCAAGGGTAGACAGCAAGTACGCAGCAGTTTAGATTCACCCTTGGGATTGGTGTGCTGCATGGCCACAATGATGTTCCGCGCACTGGCCACAAGGTCCATTGCACCACCCATTCCTTTGACCATTTTGCCGGGTATCTTCCAATTGGCAATATCGCCGCCGTCCGAGACTTCCATTGCGCCCAGCACGGTCAGGTCGACCTTGCCTGCCCTGATCATACCAAAGCTCTCTGCGCTGTCGAAAAATGCGCCGCCCGGCACGATAGTCACCGTTTCCTTGCCTGCGTTGATGAGATCGGGGTCTACGTCTTCTGCTGTGGGATAGGGTCCCATGCCCAGCATGCCGTTCTCGGACTGCAGCATGATCGAGATGCCGCCAGGAATGTAATTGGACACCAGCGTAGGGATGCCGATGCCGAGGTTCACATACATCCCATCCTTTAATTCCCTGGCGATCCGTTTAGCGATGCCGTATTTGTCCAATGCCATACGATTAGTGTTGTTTTGCTGATCCGGGTGTCTGTTCGAACCGGACCGTCTTTTTTTCGATCCGCTGTTGATAATGCTTGCCCTGGAAAATGCGGTGGACATAGATGCCGGGCACGTGGATGCCATCAGGGTCCAATTCGCCGGGCTGCACCAAATGTTCGACTTCGGCAATGGTAATGTTACCCGCTTTAGCCATCGAGGTTGAAAAATTGCGCGTCGTTTTCCTAAAGACCAGATTGCCGAGATGGTCGCCCTTCCAGGCCTTTACGATGGCAAAATCGGCGTGGAGCGCCAGCTCCATGAGATAGGGTTTACCGTCGAATTCCCTTATCTCCTTGCCGCGGGCTATCTCGGTTCCGTAACCCGCCGGCGTATAGAAGGCAGGTATGCCCATGCCGGCCATCTGGATACGGGTGGCCAGGGTACCCTGGGGAACCAGGTCGACCTCCAGCTCTCCTGAAAGCAGCTGCCGCTCAAATTCGGCGTTCTCCCCCACATAGGAGCTTATCATCTTTCTGATCTGTCTTGTCTGGAGGAGAAGCCCAAGGCCGAAATCGTCTACTCCGGCATTGTTGGAGATGCAGGTGAGGCCGCGGATGCCACTACGGGTCAGTGCATCGATACAATTTTCGGGTATCCCACAAAGTCCGAATCCACCCAACATGATAGTGGCTTCGTCGGGGATATCCCTGATCGCTTCATCGGCGTTGGCAAAGATCTTTTTCATCCGGCAAGATATTTTGCCTAAAAGTACGACTTACCAGGATTTCTGCCGCACTGCTTGTTCTGTGTAGCGGACGAACAGCTTACACCACTTTCCCATTTGTCGGTTTAACGGATGTAGGATGCGTTGCGGGCGGGTTGGAGGAGGGACGGGCCCCTGGCGGAGTGACGAGGCGATTTCCCGGCGGGACACCTGGCTGCCGATTGAAAGGCGAGTTCATAGGGAAATGCGGCGGCCCCTTGCGCAGACTGTCTTGCCCCGCAGGCGTTGTGGGTTTGACCATTGGCCTCGCCGCTGGATGGGCGTACTCCTCCGACCGTTGGCGATTCCCCCGTACCAATACGCTGTCGAAAAGTTCCTGTGACAGTTCAGGATGATCGGTGTAGTATTGGTAGCTCTTCTGGAATTTTTCACGGGAAACATCGTGCAGCCGGAAAACCTGGTCATAGAGCCGGAGCCGTTCGGTTTTCAGATCGGCGATATGGACTGTAGAATCCTTTGCGAGAACCGCCGCATACTGATCCGCCTGGATCATATCCCATAGGACTATCTCCATTTTTTCGCGGGGAAGGATGCCCGAAGGAACGCTCTTCTTATCCGAACAGCCAACAGCGATCATACAAAAAACAGCCAGGACACCCGCAGTCATCCTTTTCATTGCAGGTCCTGTTTATACTTGTTGAGATTAGAAATATCAAGCCGGGTGAGCAGGTCCAGCGCCCTCGCTTTTTCGTCCGGGGGTGATTTTTGAAAGATCTTGTCCAGCTCGGTGGATTTGCCCTGGAACCAAAATTGGAGGATCATGGTGTTGGGAGTCTCCGTGTTGACGGTGTTCAGCATATTGAGCGCATTGAGAATGGCTGTTCTTGCGTCATCTTCCTTATCGTAGAGTTGGTCAAGGCCGGAACGGAAATAGCTGTAATAGGCATCGTGTACGAGCGTGTATTTGCTGTTCGTAAGGTTTTCGATCAACCAGTAGCGGTTGCGGACACCATCGAAGGGTTTCCAGCCATTGATGCTCTGGCCCTCGGGTGCGTTGTTGACGATATTGAGCGCTTTTTGAAAATAAGGATCGCCGCCCCGCAAGGAAAAAGTATCGAAGTCCAGACCAAGGATCATATAGATGTAGTAGGCTATCTCTGCCGTCAGGTTGGCCGCATATGGCTCCGATCCCTGGACGCGGTTCTCATTGAAATCGAGGGTCTGGTATTCTACATAACGGAAGGTATAATTCTCATCCTGGAAGTTGATAAGGGGGCTTTGGTAGGAGCTGTTGTAAACGGGGCGTCCTGCCTGCACAGTCAGTGTGGCCTGAAAAGTGGTAGGATCGGTATTGGAGCTGATATTGATGAGAAAATTGCACACGATCTTTTCACTGCTCTTAAAGGATTCGCTCGACCACTGCCGCCCATTGATAAAATTATACAAAGCCGTCTGAAGGGTTTGGAATTGTTTTTTGTCGATCGTCGACGGGAGCCGGTTAGCGATCACGGCCACATTTGCCTGCAACTCCTGGGAGCGAACGCCGGGAAGCATGGTTCCCAGCAAGATCACCATAAGACAGGTTTTACGCATAGTACCTATTTATTACTGTATCAACGATATCTTGCGCCACTTGTTGCTTGGGCTTCTTCTCATAGACCTTTTCGAAGCCGTCCTTCCCGAAAATAGTGATCTTGTTGGTGTCGACCCCGAATCCCGCCCCTTCGTCGCTAAGAGAGTTCAGGACGATGAGATCGGCGTTCTTCGAAGTCAACTTGCCCAAGGCGTAGTCCCGGCCACCGCTGGTCTCGAGGGCAAATCCGACCAGCAGCTGGCCCTGTTTTTTTTGTCCGCCGAGCGTCTTCAGAATATCTTTTGTGCGGACGAGCTCCAGGTTCAGGTAGTCGCCGGTCTTCTTGATCTTTTCCATCGCAGTTGTGGCCGGGCTATAATCGGCTACGGCCGCGGAGAGAATGGCGATATCGGTGACGGCAAATGCTGCCATGCAAGCTTCGAACATCTCGGCAGCCGACACGACGCGTTCTATCAGGACACCCGGGAGATCGGGATCTTGTGAAGACGGCCCCAACACCAGGCGAACACTGGCTCCCCTGGCGGCGAGTTCCTTTGCTATGGCGATGCCCATTTTGCCGGAGGAATGGTTGCCGATGTATCGAACCGGATCGATGGCTTCGTAGGTAGGGCCTGCCGTAACGAGGGCTTTTTTTCCGATCAATGGGCTGGTCGAGCCCCTGGCGGAAGTGCCGCCGGCATTGGCGGGGACACTTACAGCATTGGCCGAGACACCTCCGGCATTCGCCGGGACACTTCCGGCGCTAGCTGGCACCCTTCCGGCATTGGCCGACAATACGGTCCTGAGGTGTTCGAGAATGGTTTCCGGCTCAGCCATCCGGCCATCGCCGAACAAACCGCTTGCCAGCTCCCCTTTTTCGACTGGAACCACCTTGTTGCCAAAGTCCTGGACCTTTTGGAGATTGGCCCGCGTGGCAGGGTGTCGCCACATGTCCTCATCCATTGCCGGAGCAAGCAATACAGGGCAGATAGCGGAGAGGTAAGTCGCCATCAGCAGGTTATCACAGAGGCCAGAAGCCATTTTTGCGAGGGTGTTGCAGCTCAGCGGGGCTATGACAAAGACATCCGCCCATCTTCCTAGTTCTACGTGATTGGCCCAGGTGTCGGCCATAAACAGGTCTGAGCGCACAGGATTTTTGGAGAGAGTAGCAAGGGAAAGGGGCGTTACGAAATCGCGGGAGGCAGGGGTCTGGATCACCTTCACATGGGCCCCCTCTTTGATCAGGAGCCTGACCACGAGGAGAGACTTATAAGCGGCTATACTGCCCGTAACGCCGAGCAGGATCTTCTTTCCATGTAGCATGGAGTAAATTATAAAACGAATACATTTTACGGTCTTACTTGAACAGATCGTCGTCGTTACGGCGATAATATATTTTGTCTTCCATGAATTCCGCCGTAGCGAGCAAAGCAGGATTTGGCATCCTTTCGTAAGCCTTCGAGATCTCGATCTGCTCCTTGTTCTCGTGGATCTCTTCCAGGCTGTCGGTATGACTGGCAAATTCTTCAAGTTTGTTGTGCAATTCCTCCTTCAGCGAGATATTGATCTGGTTGGCCCTTTTTGCGATGATCGCGATGGACTCATACAAGTTCCCTGTCTTAGCCTTGATATCGGTAAGGTTCTTCGTCTCCACTACGTTGGTAGTGTTTGCATTAACTTGCCTTCTTAACCTGCTCATTCTTTAACGTTTTAATGTTGTTCTGAGAAATTGTCAAGTATTCCTGTACGTCTTTACCCAACCTGCTGTCTGGAAAACGATCGATAAACTCGTTACATTGCGTAACGACCGTTTCAAAACGATCTTCTTTCTTTTCTTCGATGCTTTGGAGCGCATACTGATAATCCGCCCTTATGATCAAAAGCTTATATTGATCGCCCTTTTCAGAGTCGGGATAACTGTTCATGAGGCTGTTGAGTGCGACACCGGCTGCCCGGAAATAGCCAATGTCATAATACAGCTGAGCATTCTTATAATCCTTTAGCTCCAGCTTGGTCCGGCATTTGTCGATGATCTCGTTTGCCTCTTTTATCTTGTCCGATCCCGGATGGGTGTTCACGAAGGCCTGCATGAAACCGATCGTCTTCGTAGTATTCGTTTGATCCAGTTCGACTTTCGGCGACTGTTTGTAGAAAGTGTAAGCCCGCATGTAATCCATTTCCTCGGCCTTATTGCTGTTCGGAAAGACCTCTACAAAACCCTTGAATAGGTTTTCCGCATTGGCGTAATCCTTTAGCATATACGCGCAATAGGCGAATTTATAATAGATGTCCTCAAAATGCTCACTCCCCTTGAATACCCGGAAAAGTTCCTCGAACAATTGCTGGGCATGGCTGTAATCTTTATCCGCATAATACTTGTCGGCTACCCGCAACTTATAGTCATAATCATTGCTTTTCATCACTTTAGAAAAGTGCGAACAGGAAGTGCCGAAAACGATCGCCAGGAATGTAATGGTTAATAGACGCATAAAGGCCTGCAAAGTTAAGGTATTTACTTCGAAGCACAATGTCTTTCCACTGACTCAGTGAGCGCTTCGCTTTATGGTGCTAATATAGGCCATAAACGGAAAGAGCGAACCCCAAAGGCTCGCTCTTAACTATTTATAAAGAATTCTTACTTTCTGCGCAGGTTCGGGTGCGGAGCGGGAACCGTATTAGGCCCTTCTTCGCCGGTGCCGTCCTTCAGGTCGACCGTATTCTCTTCGCCGCCGCTTTGAGCGTAGCGGAAGATAAACCTGTCAGCGCTAACACCCTCTTTCTCAACGAGGTAGTTAATTACCGCATTTACCCGATCCCAGCTGAGCTGCTGAGCGGCCTTGCTCGATTCGCCATAGCCGATGACGGCGATCTTACAATTGGGGTTGTCGCGCAGTTTCGAAGCCGTGGTGGCCAGAAGCGCCTTGTTATCCTTTGTGAGGGTAACCGTGCGGCCCTTAAAGTTGATGCTGGGCAGGTCACCGATATTGCATTTATGGCCATTTCCTAAGCCAGCGGAGTCGATGAGCGCGCGCAGATCCTTGCAGCATTGCGGATCCGGGCATTTGCCAACGCCATCAGCGTCAACAGGTTGGCACTGCGTGGGCGTAATGAGTTCCTTGTCTTTGCAGTCAGGAACGCCATCACCATCCGTATCGCGGCTCACACCGTGTGAATCAACCGGGCAACCTTTGGGCGTATTTGGTTCCAGGTCGAACTGGTCGGTCACACCGTCACCGTCCGTATCATCCAGCACCGGTTTGGGGAGCTTCATGTGACGGGGGGCGTTGATCTCATTATACGCATAGTCCAGGGGATTGATCCACCAGAGGGGCTCGACCGCATGTTTTTTGAAAATGTTGTAGTTAAGACCGATCGACACGAAATTGTAGCGGTCCTTGCCGGGTGTCTGGGCGATAGCCTGAACTGCCGTCGGAGTGTAGTTGTTCTGCCATTGCTGACCGTCAAGAAGCCCGGTAGTAGTAAAAGTGAATTTATCCTCGATCGCCAAATTCCATCTTTCATTCAGTTTAAACTCGAAACCGAGACCGGCAACGCCAACGACATCCAGGGGAACTCCGCCCATCGTAGCAGCCGTGTTGTCCCTCTCCGCGATATGGTTCCAATTCCCAGTCATGACATCCTTGAGTGCTTTGCGGATATCACTCTTATGTTTATGGTCTTCGGGGAATTCTGCTATAACATTTGCATAGCCTGCCAGATAGCTGTCGTCCTGTTTGTAGAGCGTGCTGTAGCTCATGATACCAAAACCACCGAAGAAATAGGCGTTCCAGCCAGTCTTGGCCTTGTGAAAGTTGATGTTGTTGAGGCTAATGACCCCTTGGAACGACAGTTCATGCACCGTAGAACGGTAGTTGTAGAAGATCGGTGGATAATTTCCTTGCCCGTCGCCTGGGTAGAGATCCGGCTCCGTCAGCTGAGGATTCTTACCATAGGACTGGCTGTACTGATAGTTCAGGCCTCTGAGCCTGATCCAGTCATATTCAGCCCTGATCGAAAACACATAACCCAGCGCTTTCCTGACATGAAACCCAAAACCGCCAGTAGGACCCCAGTTACTCACGGAAGTAAAGCCGGAAGTATAACCCCCTTTTACTCCAATCTCCCACGCATTCCTAGGTTTAGCCGGAAAAGGATAAGCATTATTCAAAAACTCATTGTGCTGTGCGAGGCGTTTTGTAGGAATGAGAGAAGAGTCCCGAACATCATAGCTGCTTCCCATGTCCTGGGCTCTCGCATATGACATAAACAGGCAGAGTAACCCAAGAAAAAGAGCTAATTTCTTACTTGCCATAACTGAAGTTTATGTGAATGAATGAATTAAACCTGAGAAGAATATGCTGCAAAAATAAATATTCGTGGGCAATGACCAAATTTTTTTAACAATACATATAAAAATAAAGTCGTATTAAATTCGAGCGTTAGACAACCGGAATATAAAATTAGATGCATTCGGTCGAAAATATTTTAAAGTAGTAATATTGCCGTTCCGTTCATATTGGGCGGTTTTGCCGCATATAGTTCATTACCATTATGTATAAATGAAATTAGCGCAAGCCATACTACAGGACGAGCTGGTAATCTTCGAGCGAACATTTAAGGACGCTGTAAAGAGTCAGACTCCTCTGCTGGACAGGATCATGCAGTTCATTGTCAACAGGAAAGGAAAGCAACTCCGGCCCATGTTTGTACTCTTGTCGGCTAAGCTATGCGGCCCCGTTAATGACTCGGCTTACAGGGCGGCTTCTCTTGTAGAATTACTTCATACTGCAACGCTTGTCCATGACGATGTCGTAGACGAGTCCCTGGAACGACGAGGTTTTTTCTCCACTTATGCGCTCTGGAAGACCAAAATATCGGTTCTAGTAGGAGACTACCTGTTATCGAAAGGCCTCCTCTTATCGCTGGATCACAGTGATTTTAGGGTCTTACAGTTGCTATCAGACGCCGTCCGCCAGATGAGTGAGGGGGAATTGCTGCAAATGGAGAAATCCAGGAACCTCAATCTAAGCGAATCGATCTATTTCGACATTATCAGGAGCAAGACTGCGTCTTTGCTTGCCTCATCCTGCGCCGCCGGCGCGTATGCAAGCTCTCAGGACGAGGCGCTCACGGAAAAGCTACGCCAATTTGGGGAGAAGGTGGGCATTGCGTTCCAGATCAAGGACGACCTGTTCGACTACGGAACCGAGAATGTGGGCAAACCCACCGGGAACGACATAAAGGAGAAAAAGTTGACCCTGCCGCTGATATATGCGCTCAACAACCTCGATAAGGCGACCCGTAGGGAGCTCATCTACATCATCAAGAACCAGAACAAGGATAGCGAGAAAGTTAAATTCGTGATCAAAAAAGTAGCCGAGGCAGGCGGCATCGCCTATGCGACCCAGCTTATGAACACTTATCGGGATGAGGCGCTGGTCATCCTCCACGAATTTGAAGATAATGATGTCCGTAAGGGCCTGGAAGAACTGGTCCGTTATACTACAGATAGAAAATATTAAGCCCGGCAGACGATGCTTATGGTTGAAAAAAAGTGGAATATGTTGGAAGCAGACGCTGCCGAAATCGCTGCTTTGCAAGCTTCTTTGGGGGTCAATGCCGTCTTGTGCCAGATCCTGGTGCAGCGCGGGATAAAGACATTTGAAGCAGCCAGGGGATTTTTTCGTCCCAGCCTGAGCGCACTCCACGACCCTTTTCTCATGAAAGATATGGACAAAGCTGTCAACAGGATCATGCGGGCCCGGGGGCGGGAGAAGGTCCTTGTCTTCGGAGACTATGACGTCGACGGAACAACCGCCGTAGCTTGTCTATACCATTTTCTCAGCCGACACTTGGAGCCGGGAACGATAGATTTTTACATCCCCCATCGATATCGTGAGGGCTATGGTATCTCCAGACAGGGCATAGACTATGCGCACGCCAATGGCTTTACATTGATGATCGCGTTGGATTGCGGCATCAAATCCGTTGACCTGATCAAATATGCGGCTTCACTTGGGATCGACTTTATTGTCTGCGACCACCATTTACCCGATCCCGAGCTACCCGATGCGATAGCCATTCTCAATCCCAAACAACAGGGCTGTCCATACCCCTACAAAGAATTGTGTGGCTGTGGCGTCGGGTTTAAACTGATCACGGCGCTTTGCCAGCGGCTTGGCCTTGACCAAAAAGAAGCATTGTACTATTTGGACCTTGTCGCAACGGCCATTGCTGCCGATATCGTCCCGGTGGACGGCGAGAACAGGGTGCTCGCTTTTTACGGCCTTAAAAAGGCTAACGAAGCTCCCAACAATGGGATCAGTGCGCTCATTAAGTTGAGCGGGCTGCAGAAGGACCTCAAGATGAACAATTTGGTTTTTATGATTGCGCCGCGGGTGAATGCCGCGGGCCGCATGGACGATGCCCGCAAGGTAGTGCTTCTTTTTACCGCAACCACCCAAGAGGAGGCGCTTTCCTATGCCAGCCAGCTCCATTCCGACAATACAGACCGAAAGGAGATGGACCTGAGCATGACCGAAGAGGCGCTCGCTTTACTCGAACGATCCGGTAATTCCGGCCGAAAGTCGACGGTCCTCTACCAGCCGCACTGGCATAAAGGTGTCGTCGGCATCGTCGCTTCCAGGTTGATTGAAAGATATTATCGGCCGACGGTGGTCCTTACCTTGAGCGGTGAAATCATCGCAGGCAGTGCCAGGAGCGTAAACGGTTTTAATGTGTATGAAGCCATCCATGCCTGCCGGGAATTCCTGCTTGGTTACGGGGGGCATTTTGCCGCCGCCGGCGTCACGCTGATGCCGGCTCAGGTGGATGCTTTCAGGAACAAATTCGAAGAAACCGTCGCTGCTACGATTCAACCCCATTCGCTGACCCCCGAGCTCGTCATCGATGCTGAACTGTCGCTGGATGCTGTCCGGCTTTCCTTTTATAATATCCAGGAACAAATGCAGCCTTTCGGCCCCGCGAATAGTCAGCCGGTATTTGTCGCCCGCAGGCTGCTGGACATGGGTTCCCGTATCGTCAAGGAACAGCACGTCCGCTTTTCGCTGCAACAGGGGGAAGCCCACGCCGATGGGATCGGATTCGGACTGGCAGGCAAATTTCACTTATTGCAGACCGGCATGCCGGTGGATGTGGTGTTCACCGTAGAAGAGAACGAATGGAACAACCAGAAGCGTTTGCAGCTGAGGGTCATCGATCTGGCGCTTTCGGCTTCCCTCTGATGCGTCACCCATTAACCGCGGCTTCTGGTTGTTGCTTCGCTGCTAGGCTTCTATAATGATCTTTCCTTTTGTCTCTCCGCCCAGCAGGTCCACACTCCTGTCGATAAAGTTGGTCAGGTTGTTGCCTTTGAGCAAACCCTGGGACAACAATGCCAGGTCCGACAAGTTGTGAACCAGTTTTTCCTGTCTGCCTTTGTTGCCTTCCTTCAAAATATTCTGGTAGATGGGGTGATTACCATTGACGGTGAGCGTGACCTCGTCCGGCATATTCGCGTAAAATCCACTCATCCCTCCGCCATTCATGGCTGCCATATCTTTCATCCGGCGCATAAATTCGGGCCGGGTAGCGATGACAGGCGGTGCGTCGGCGCTAAGGCCCTTCACTTCTACCGTGGCATGCACTTCGGGAATTTGCCGGCTGAATAGTTCCTTCAGCGCGGATTCCTCTTCGGCGCTCAGTACGCTGCCCGTTATCTCGGCCTTATCGATCAGGTTGTCGGCAATATCGGCATCGACACGGGTAAAATGAACTTTCTCCCATTTGGATTCCATCTGGTTGATGAAAGCGGCATCGATCAGGGTCTCCATCCTGACGACGATGTATCCCTTCGCTTGTGCCTGACGGATATAGGCATCCTGCTGCGTGGGATTCGTCGTATATAAAATAACCAATTGGTCCTCTTTGTTCTTCTGCAGGCTTTCGGCAGCCGTGCGGTATTCGTCAAGCGTATAGAATGTCCCGCCTTTGACATCTTCCATAATATGGAACTTCACTGCTTTGTCGAGGAACTTATCGTCGGTCATCATGCCGTACTTCACGAAAAGGCCAAGGCTTTCCCATTTTTCTTCGAATTCCTTTCTTTCCTTGTTGAAGATCTCTTCCAGTTTGTCGGCTACCTTTTTTGTAATATACCCGTTGATCTTCTTTACGTTCGGGTCACCCTGCAGATAGCTTCTGCTTACGTTGAGGGGAATGTCCGGGCTATCTATGACACCATGCAGCAGCATGAGGAACTCGGGAACGATATCTTTTACCTCGTCGGTGACGAAGACCTGGTTGCTATACAGCTGTATCTTATCCTTTTGAAGTTCGTAGCTCTGTTTGATCTTGGGGAAATAAAGAATACCCGTGAGGTTGAAGGGGTAATCGACATTGAGGTGGATCCAGAAGAGAGGCGCTTCGCTGTACGGATAGAGTTCTTTGTAGAAGTCCTGATAGTCCTGTGTCGTGAGCTCACTGGGCTTTTTGGTCCAGGCGGGATTAGGATTATTGATCTGCTTGTCTTCGAAATAGATGGGTACGGGGAGGAAACGGCAGAATTTGTTCAGGATGGTGCGAATGCGTTCGGAGTCCAGGAATTCCTCGCTTTCCTGGTTGATATGCAGGACAATATCGGTACCACGATCGGCCTTTTCAAAACTTCGGCGGGACGCTCCCTCCCCCCCGCTCTCGTTTTCATCGCCTAAAGGCTCGATTACTTCAAGGGTATACTCAGGGCTGCCGTCACATTCCCATTTGACGGGTTGCGCATTTTCCCTGTAACTTTTAGTGATGACGTCCACGCGTTCGCTCACCATGAAAGCCGAATAAAATCCCAGGCCAAAATGCCCAATAATATTGGTTTCGTTCTGGCCTTTATATTTTTTCAGAAACTCTTCTGCACCGCTGAAAGCGACCTGGTTTAGGTATTTGTCCACTTCCTCGGCTGTCATCCCGACCCCTTTATCGGAGATGGTGATGGTCTTAGTCTCCTTATTCAATTGAATATCAATCCTTAATTCTCCCAGATCACCCTTTGCCTCGCCGAGGGAAGACAGGGTCTTCAGCTTTTGGGTCGCATCTACGGCGTTGCTAACCAGTTCTCGGATGAAGATATCATGGTCGCTGTAGAGGAATTTCTTAATAATGGGGAAGATGTTTTCCGTTTGAACACGAATATTTCCTTTTTGCATGGCTGGTTTTTTGGTTTGTTAAGACCCAAAGACAAAGAAAATGCCAAGTCGGGTTCCTGACACACTGTCAATTTTGCTTTTACGCCGAAAATTGTTACCTTTGCTGCCCGTTTACACTTTTTTAAACCAAAGCGGCCCGTGAGACCGCCGGCCGAAGGCCCATCATAAACCGTGCACCGGGGATGGGTTTATTCGGAGTAATCCATCACTGGTGCACAAAAAAACAACAAGCAGGGATCATGAACAATTACGAATTGATGGTGATTTTTACCCCTGTGCTATCTGAGGAGGACTACAAAGCCGCCCAGAAAAAATACGCTTCGTTCGTCAAAGAAAATGGCGGCGAAGTGGTGCACGAAAATCCCTGGGGTCTGAAATCACTGGCGTATCCCATCCAGAAAAAGACAACCGGTTTATACTGGGTTCTGGAGTACAATGCGCCATCCGACTTCAATGAGAAACTGAAGATCCAGATTCTCCGCGACGAAACCGTGTTACGTTTCATGGCTACCAAACTCGATAAATATGCCGTCGAGTACAACAACCGTAAGAGAAGTGGCGTACCTACAGGAACTGAAAAAGTGGGAGCATAATCATGGCAAAAGCAAACGAGATCAAGTATCTGACGGCGATAAAGCCGGAGAAACGCGCCAAGAAATTCTGCCGTTTCAAGAAGTATGGCATTAAGTATATTGACTACAAAGACGCCGAGTTCCTGAAGAAATTCCTGAACGAGCAGGGCAAGTTATTGCCTCGCCGGATCACAGGTAACTCCCTGAAATATCAGCGGAAGGTGTCGGATGCCGTGAAGAAAGCGCGCCAGATGTCGCTGTTGCCTTACGTAACAGATCTGTTGAAGTAGACCTTTTTAGCGTAACCTCACCCTAACCTCTTTCGACGTCATATGACAGGAAGGGGGGGACAGTCTGCCAAAAGCGGATTGGGAAAACGGTGATCAAAAAACCAAAAAATGGAAATCATTTTGATTCAGGACGTCGACAACCTCGGTTCCGCCCACGAAAAAGTGAGCGTAAAAAACGGGTATGCACGTAACTTCCTGATTCCCCGCAAACTAGCGGTGGAAGCCAATCCTTCCAACCTTAAACAATTGGAGGAAAGGAGAAAGCAATTACAGAAGAAAGAAGCGAAGTTGCTGGCAGAGGTCAACAAGGTCATCGAAGTACTCAAGGCATCTCCGTTGAAGGTTGGGGCCAAGACGGGTACGAGCGGTAAGATCTTTGGTAGCATCACGTCGGTACAGCTGGCCCGGGCCATCAAGGATCAGAAAGGATATGAGATCGATCGGCGTAGGATCCACATCCTGGACGAGGTCAAGGAATTAGGCACTTTTAAGGCCAAAGTTGATTTCGGGAACAGCAATGAGACCGAAGTCGAGTTCGAAGTATCGGCAGAGTAAAAGATTGCCCTCGGGCTATGGGCTTCCAGCCAATCCGGAACAGATTGCCTTCAAGGCGACAAGCTCCAGCCCGAGAGATCGCCCATCGCCTATGGCCTCTATCCCATCCGGAAAAGATTGCCTTTCAAGCGATAAGCCTCTGAGTCGTCAGGAAAGATTGCCCATTGGCGATATGGCCTCTTTCCCATCCGGAAAAGACCGCCTTTCAGGCGACAAGCCTCCGGTTCATCTTGAATCGGCCAGTGCCTGAAATTGCTAAAATACGCTAATAAAAAGGCGGATAATTTGAAAGCTCGTGAATAAATCACGGGCTTTTTTACTTTTCTGCCTGCTATTTTGCGATTTTTTTAGAATAGTGTCAACACTAATGGCCACAAATTTGTACTTTTACAGGTGTCAAGTAGCTCAATCCCTTGGCCAAAGGCTATTTATTGAGATTTTCCTCAAAATTTCACTAAGTAATAAAAATTGCTATCTTTACAACAGCTCTATTATTTAGTTATCGTAGGCTGTCGTAACTTTCTATTCAGCGAGATTCCTCAGTCGTTATTGTCTAACAGTAGGTAGAGTAAGTTTTTTTCATTTTTTAATTTTTTGTACAATGAACATTTATGTAGGCAACCTCTCCTGGCAGATGACCGACGAGGATCTCAGAAACCTTTTTGAACAACACGGCTCCGTAGCAAGTGCCAAGATCGTGAAAGACAAAGTTTCCGGTCGCAGCAAGGGCTTTGGTTTTGTCGAAATGGAAGACGATGGCGAAGCGCAGCAAGCCATTACCAACCTTTACGACACCGAAGTAATGGGTCGCAAGATCATCGTTAACGAATCGCAGCCCAAACAACAGGGTGGCGCCGGCGGCGGTGGTGGCTTCAAAAAGAGAAGCTTCGGCGGCGGCGGTGGTGGAGGTGGTTATAAAAAAGGTGGCTACGATCGCGGCGGCGGCGGCGGTGGTTACAACAGGGATTATTAATCATATCATCGATACATCTTTGTAATTGAAATCCTTTCCAATAGCGGAAAGGATTTTTTTATGGGCTGCAGTCAGCTAAAATTTTAAAGTTTATCTTTAAATGAACCAATTCGTTTGCCATATGCCACGCAAAACCATCCATCGCCGGGATTTTATTCGCACGGCCTCGCTCGCTACTGCCGGTGTGACAATCATCAACTTTCCTATCCGTGGCAAAATGGCACCCAGCAACAAGGTTGTCATTGCCGTCATGGGCGTCAACAGTCGGGGCGCCTATCTGGCCAAATCCTTTTCGCAATTGCCCAATGTGGAAGTAGCCTACATCTGTGATGTAGAAGCAAAAGCCATTACCAATGGATTGGCTGCTTTAAAAGATGCGCCGCGCCAGCCTGCCGTCATCGCCGATATCAGGAAACTGGTCGCTCAACCAGACTTCGATGCCCTGGTCATCGCGGCACCCGATCATTGGCATGCGCCGGCAGCCATCCTGGGCGTAGCCAATGGCAAACATGTATATGTCGAAAAGCCCTGTGGTCAAAATCCCTATGAGGGAGAACTCCTCGCCAAAGCGCTGCTAAAATACAACCGCCATATTCAGATGGGCAGCCAACGCCGTTCGTTCCCTTCCCTGATCGATGCCGTCCGCCAGGTAAAGGAAGGCGTGATCGGAAACACCTATATGGCAAAGGCCTGGTACGCGAATAACCGTAAGTCCATCGGCAATGGCAAAAAGATCCCCGTTCCGACAACGCTGGATTTTGATCTTTGGCAGGGGCCGGCGCCACGCAGAGACTTCCAGGACAATTTAGTGCACTACAACTGGCATTGGTTCTGGCATTGGGGTACCGGAGAAGCTTGTAACAATGGTACGCATGAAGTCGACTGCTGCAGATGGTTCCTGGGAGTAGACTATCCTGCGAAAGTCGTTTCAGCAGGAGGACGTTATGCCTTTAAAGACGACTGGCAGACACCCGATACCCAGATCGCGAGTTTTGAATTTGCGGAAGGCAAGGTGATCACCTGGGAAGGCCGTAGCTGCAGCCATTTTCCCGTAGAAGGTACCGATCGCGGGTTCATCATCTATGGTGACAAAGGCACGCTTGTCAACCTCGGTGGTGGTGACTATAAAATACTAGATGATAAGAACAAGGTCGTTAAGGAAGTAAAAAGCGAGGTAGTCGCCGATCCCACCGACCCGGTCGCCGCAAGTGGCAATATGGACCTGTATCATTTTCAAAATTTTGTGCAGGCCGTCCGTGGTGAAGCAACGCTTACGCAGCCTGTCAATGAAGGTGCCAAGAGCGTGCTGCTTTGTCACCTCGCCAATATCGCACAGCGAACTTCGGGTGTACTTCACTGTGATCCTTCCAATGGACATATTCTGAACGATCCTACGGCGACTGCGCTTTGGCAGCGCCAGTATGAGCCCGGATGGGCGCCGGTGGTGTAGCAAAGCCCCGCCGGCGTAGGGTTAATGCAGGATCCGGATCTTTAGATTGCGAAAGCTTGCCTCATTGCCATGGTCCTGCAGGAGGATGTGGCCTTTGGGCGCCTCGCCAAAATTATTCCAGACCTTGTATTTGCTGATGGCAACAAGATCTTTAAAGGCCTGGGAGCCTCTTTCATATTCGAGTACTTTGACGCCATTGAGGTAATGCTCCACATGGTTATTGGGGTAGACAATGATGCGGCCGGTATTCCATTGTCCGATCGGCCGGATAATGCTTTTTGGTTTGTTGGAAGGGATCAGGTCGTAAAGACTGGCCAGTGTGCGGTCCCCATTTCTTCCCAGTTTTGCGTCGGGGTGGAGGGAATCGTCGAGCAATTGGTATTCAAGCCCGATCGCCGAACCGGAATTCTTTTCTTCCGGGGCCAATCTTACAAAATATTTTACGCCGCTGTTGGCGCCGGGTGTGATCAGGAAATCGAAGACGAGTTCGAAAGCGCTGTATTCGTTGGTGGTGACGATGTCGCCGCCGACGCCGCCCTCTTTTCCTTCCGACGCCAGAACGGTGAGGATGCCGTCATGAATACTCCAGCCCTGGGCGGGAAAATGGTCTTTGTAAGCGCCGACCCAGCCATTGGTTGTCTTGCCATCCCAAAGAAGTTGCCAACCTTGCTGTTTTTCCGGTGTGCTGAGCGTGTTCGGTGGTTGGATGGGTTGGTGCCTGTAGGCGATAAGGAGTGGGTAAACTAGCAGGACAAGGAGGGGAAGGTAGATATACTGTTTGATTTTTGTCGACATGGCAGATCGGTTCAGGGAAGGAAGGTAAGACAAAAAGGGCATAAAAGGCCGGAGTCTCTTGGTCGAGGGCCCATAATAAACAAAAAAAGCCTCGTCACGAGGTGACGAGGCGATAAAAGAATATGGCAGTTACCTACTCTCCCGCATTGTGGTGCAGTACCATCGGCCATGAGGGGCTTAACTTCTCTGTTCGGTATGGGAAGAGGTGAACACCCTCGGCAAAACCACCATAAGATCTTGCATTATGTTCAGGCGATCCGCACGTGGCGGACCCAATAATATAACATATTGGGAAGTCGTAATCCGTGGCAACTTTAATAAAAAAAATTAAAGCTTACGGGCAATTAGTACTACTCGGCTTTACTGTTACCAGTTTTAGACCTGTAGCCTATCAACGTCATAGTCTCTGACGACCCTTAAAAGAAAACTCATCTTGTGGAAGGTTTCACGCTTAGATGCTTTCAGCGTTTATCCTTGCCATACGTAGCTACTCAGCACTGCACCTGGCGGCACAACTGATACACCAGCGGTATGTACGACCCGGTCCTCTCGTACTAAGGTCATGTCCACTCAATTTTCTAACGCCCATCACAGATAGGGACCGAACTGTCTTGCGACGTTCTGAACCCAGTTCACGTGCCACTTTAATCGGCGAACAGCCGAACCCTTGGGACCTTCTCCAGCCCCAGGATGTGACGAACCGACATCGAGGTGCCAAACCTCCCCGTCGATATGAGCTCTTGGGGGAGATCAGCCTGTTATCCCCGGAGTACCTTTTATCCTTTGAGCGACGGCCCTTCCATACAGAACCGCCGGATCACTTTAGCCAGCTTTCGCTCCTGCTCGGCATGTATGCCTCACAGTCAAGCACCCTTATACTAATGCGCTCTGCGTACGATTACCAACCGTACTGAGGGTACCTTTGCAAGCCTCCGTTACACTTTAGGAGGCGACCACCCCAGTCAAACTACCCACCATGCACTGTTCCCCGCAAGGGGTTAGACTCTAAATCAAAGAAGGTTGGTATTTCAACGACCTCTCCACGACTGCTAGCGCAACCGCTTCGTAGAGTCCCAACTATTCTACACATCCGTAATTCAAAATCAATGCAAAGTTGTAGTGAAGGTTCACGGGGTCTTTCCGTCCCGTGACGGGTAACCGGCATCTTCACCGATACTACAATTTCACCGGGCTCGTGGAGGAGACAGCGTTCAACTCATTAGACCATTCGTGCAGGTCGGAACTTACCCGACAAGGAATTTCGCTACCTTAGGACCGTTATAGTTACGGCCGCCGTTTACTGGGGCTTCAGTCAGAAGCTTTGGCTTGCGCCGAACATCCTTCCTTAACCTTCCAGCACCGGGCAGGTATCAGGCTCTATACGTCATCTTTCGATTTTGCAGGGCCCTGTGTTTTTGTTAAACAGTTGGTTGAACCATTTTACTGAGGCCTACCGAAGTAGGCTGGCTTTATCCCGAAGTTACAGCCACAATTTGCCTAGTTCCTTCTCCACGGCTCACCCGAGCGCCTTAGAATATTCTTCTCGTCTACCT
>CBDCBP010000010.1:352500-502483 GCA_965214315.1 Puia sp.
TAATGCCTTCGTAATCAAAGTGAAAAAAATTCTGCAGGGCGTGAACGCCACCGTCGGTCCGGGAAGAAGTGGTAAGCACGGGGCGTTGCCGGAAGAATATCTCCAGGGCCTTTTCGACCTCCTGCTGGATGCTGGAAGCGTTGTCCTGGATCTGGAATCCACTATAATTGGTGCCTTTGTAGGCGACTTCCAAGAAGTATCTGGGCATGGGAACGCTTGAGAACAGCAAAGATAAGGCGAGGCGGATGATTGGCGTAGTAGATCGGGAGATCACCTGCTCAGAGATGACTCGTAAGTATCCTGAACTTGCCGCTATATACCGGGTCGGCAAACAGATTCGAAAGCTCGTGGAAGTGTTCGTCGGCGGCGAAGGGCCACGCAGCTTCAAAGAACCGGTATTTCGTGGCATCCGTCGTGAAGACCTCGCTGAGCGCCCGAATATACCTTGTGTAGAAACACTTGACTTTGAAAGCTTTGCGGGCAACTGCAATCCGGTCATCGTCCTTTGCGGCCTCCAACATCTTTGCCCGGAGCTTGTCGACATCCAGGTCATTGGCAAAATTATGGCAGTCCGAGTTCACATAGACGACGGCACCCTTGGCCGGAAGCCGCTGGGTGTCGACTTGGTTGGCAGACCTGGCATTATCCGCGGGAGGAATTCCGGCCGGTGCCAAGGGGCGAAAGACATTTTTCTGCCTTGACGTGAGACTGTCTGCATTCGCATTTGCCCCATGGGAACGCGTCAGCGTGGCATGAACGGTATCGATGGGGATAATAACGACGATAGTATCAGCTTTTTTTCCCTGCGACTGATCGGCGTAAACCAGCCGAACGGAATGGGGGGACCGCCGTTCGCTCAATTTTGTCACCTGCGCAATGGGCCGGAAGAGCGGGGTTTTATCCAGCGAGTCGACGACCGGCGCAGCTTTATGCGCGCTTGTACCCGCTATAGGACGGAAAAGCAGCCCGGCAGTATCGGCAGCTGGCTGATGCACAATCGGACGGTAGAGTTGAGTGGCCGTGTCGGGGACTGCCGTCGAGCTCGTAGGGGGAGCAATCGCGGCCGAGGTCGTAGTTGGAGGCGGAACAGTTGCCGCGGCCGGAGTTATCGTTGGAGCAGGAGCGATTGCCGTAGCAGAGATTGTAGGCTCAGGCGTACCCGGGCCTGTTGCCGTGGCAGGGGCTGTAGCCTGAGGCATAGCTGGGGCTGTTGCCGTAGCAGAAGTTGTAGCCGGAGGCGTAGCTGGGGCTGTTGCCGTAGCAGGGGCTGTTGTCCCGGGCGTAGCTGGGATCGTTGCGTTGACTATTGACGACGGAACAGTTGCCGGCGTTGTTGTCGGGACAGAAGCCGGGAGCGTCGTCTTACCGATTGTATCAGACGCTGCCATTACGGGAATGGGCCGATAGAGCTGACCGGCCGGATCGGCCGTGCTGGCTACCGGTTTGGTGGTCGCTAAAGCGCCTGTATCAACGCTTTTGATGGGCAGATTGATACTGTCGGGCGTTTTGGCGGTCGGCGGGCTGAGCGCCACACCGCTATCGGGCTTGGAAAAACTGGTGTCGGGCTTTGCGACGCTGGCCCCACTGCCGACAGAAGGGACCGGCGAAGCAGCGGCAGTCGCGGCGATCGCCGCGGCGGTATCCTGATTCGAGATTGGCGTATTGTTGGCCGACGAAGATATGGTTGTCGCCGGAAGCGCCTGCTCCATCGAATAGGTACTATATAATACGGCTGTATCGTGCACTACCCCGGCCATCATGCGGGAAAACGCATCGTCCTTTTTGGTTCCGGTAGAACGGAATTCATCTGCGCCTTTCCCCCTGGCATACACCCTCTTCAGCCATTCATTGGCCTGGAGATCAAATAAACCGGGGGCATCGCCGCCGTGGTCACGGATCTCGAATGCCTGGTCTTTGCCGCGAATGCCTAATTCGTAATGTTGTTCCTCCGCCGGCTGACCGGGGAACCCGATGGTGATATCATAAAGGCTGTCCCTTAATCGCGAGAGAATGATGTGGCCGTCTGCCGAAGAGCTATAAAACTGACTGTCAAGGCGCACATAGAACGGTTGCCGGTTACCGGCATCGATAAAGACGAAATAATTCTGCGCATTGCACTCACCCGCCAGCAGAAACAACAAAATAACCAGACCAACCTTAGACATATTTTGGGGTATTAGCTCTCCAGCAGATACCCGCGGCAGACGGGATCACTGGTTAACCTGATGCAATTTAAGGAAAACGTTAGTTTGGCGAGGGGTACATTTATCGAATATTTGCCATATCCAATTCTCACGGAGGGGGGAAAGGGTGGGAACAAGGATGAAAGGAAAGAGCCGGTTACAGGAAACGATTATCTTTGACGCCTGAAAAAAATAACTATGTATTTCATCCAACATTTGAGTCATCGAACAACAGTGCTCGCCACCCTGCTGTCTGGTTTTATGGGCTGCTCGCTGCTGGCCCGGTCACAGGAAACTCCCCCGGCCGGGGATGAACCATGGAAAAAGGTCTACCGGGCCACCGCCACGAAATATGACGATCTGGTCAATACGAAACTCGAAGTGAAGTTTGATTATGATAAGTCCTACATGTATGGGAAGGCCTGGGTGACATTGAAGCCCCATTTCTACTCTACCGACACCGTCCCCTGGATGCAAAGGGCATGGATGTTCATAGGGTGGCAATAGACAAGGAAGGCCGGACCTCACCCCTGAAATATGATTATGACGGAATGGTGCTGCGGGTTTACCTGGACAAGACTTATAAGCGCACCGAAAAATATACGCTGTTCATCGATTATACCGCCAAGCCGAATGAATTGAAGATCCACCATGGGAGTACGGCGATCACCGATGCCAAGGGTCTGTATTTTATCAATCCAAAGGGTGAAGAGAAGGACAAGCCTACGGAGATCTGGACACAGGGTGAGACAGAGGCGAATTCGGTTTGGTTTCCCACGATCGACAAGCCCAATCAAAAGACCACCGAAGAGATCATTATGACGGTCCCGGCAAAATATGTCACGCTTTCCAATGGCTTGCTCGTCGATCAAAAGGTCAACGGCGATGGTACTCGGACCGACCACTGGAAAATGGATCTGCCGCATGCCCCCTATCTTTTCTTCATGGGTGTCGGCGAGTATTCCATCGTAAAGGATTCTTATGAAGGCAAAGATGTCGCCTACTACGTTGAAAAAGCTTTCGCGCCGGTGGCGCGCCGCATCTTCGGCCATACGCCTGAGATGATCGCATTTTATTCGCGCATCACGGGTGTAGACTTCCCCTGGGCCAAATACGACCAGATCGTAGGTCGGGATTATGTGAGCGGTGCCATGGAAAATACCACCGCAACGCTGCATGCAGAAAATGCGCAGCAGGATGCACGTGAGCTGACCGATGGCAATCAATGGGAGGACGTCATTGCACACGAGTTGTTCCACCAATGGTTTGGCGACCTGGTCACGACGGAGAGCTGGAGCAATATCACACTGAATGAATCCTTTGCCGACTACAGCGAGACGCTTTGGAACGAATACAAATATGGCAAGGACGCAGGAGAAGCTGTTAACTATACGGGCATCCAGAGTTATTTGCAGGACCCAAAAAGCGAAGAGAAGGATCTCGTTCGATTCTATTATTCGGATAAGGAAGATGTATTCGACAATGTCAGCTATCCTAAAGGTGGCCGCGTGCTGAATATGCTTCGCAATTACGTGGGCGACAGTGCTTTTTTAAGTCGCTGAACCTATATCTGACCAACAACAAATTCAAATCTGCGGAGGCTCAACAACTTCGTCTGGCGTTCGAGGAGACCACCGGTGAAGACCTCAATTGGTATTGGAACCAATGGTATTACGGAAGCGGTCATCCAAAGCTGACCATCGATTATGTATATGATGATGCCGGAGGCAAGGTACAGGTGATCGTCAATCAGACGCAGGAATCGGGCAAAGTGTTCCGCTTGCCGATCGCAATCGATGTATACAATGGTCCTACCAAAGAACGCCATAAAGTATGGATCGACAGCAAGACCGACACCTTCACTTTTGCCAGCAAAAGCCATCCTGATCTGGTCAACGTGGATGGGGATAAAATTCTGCTTTGTGAAAAGCAGGACAACAAGACCCTCGACAATTATATCTATCAGTATAAATATGCCGGCAATTATGTTGACAGGCGTGAGGCGGTGGAATTTTGCGTGGACCATATGGCAGACGCAAAGGCAGTCGAATTGGTAAAGGCTTCCCTGAAAGACCGGTTCTATCGCATCCGCAATAGGACGCTCAATCGGATCGACAGCCTGGTCGAGCACCAGGATGCCGCGCGCGCCACTTTTGAGCCATTGATTGCGGCGATGGCCGAGCATGATGCCAACCGACTCGTAAAAGCGAAGGCAATCGAGATCCTGGGAAGTTTTAGCGGTGCCCAATACAAGGATCTGTTTGTCAAGGCAACCACCGATTCTTCATATTCCGTTGCTGGCAAGGCCCTGGAAGCTTTGGCAGGGGTCGACAGTGCCAAGGCGCTCGGGATCGCCAAGAAACTGATCAAGGAGCCGGCCAAAGGCGACCTGGCACCTGCGATCTCTATGGTGTTGATCCAAAGTGGGGACGAGAGCGATTTTGACGCCATCAGTGCCAATTTCGAGAACATGCAGGTGGGACAGGCAAAATTTCAGTTTATGATGCCCTATGCTACAATGCTTTCGAAGCTCAAGAACACCGGGAAGGTAAAGCATGGCATGGATCTGCTGATCACGTTCAAAGAGGCGATTCCGCAAGCTTATCGTGGCCAGACCGATCAATATTTCGACAACGCCTTGAAGGGCATTGCGAAGAAGAAACAATCGGAGGGGATGCAGGACCAGGCCGATTATATCAACAACAAATTGGCCGACGAGAAGAAATAAAATGGGGGTCGTTAATATAGAAAAAGCCCCGGTGAGCATCGGGGCTTTTTAAGTAGTTATTTTACCAGCTGCCGCTGGCGCCGCCTCCGCCGCCGCTGCCGCCACCAAAATCTCCGCCACCGCCGCCGCCTGACCAGCCGCCGCCTCCTCCTCCACCGGACCAACCGCCGCCGCCGAGGCCCCGGCCTACCATGGTACCCAGGAAGAAGGGCAGGAAACCGCCGCCGCCGAAATAGCCTCCCCCACCGCCGCCGCGGCGCCGGAATATAATGACGAGTATAATAATGATGATGATAATGATCCCGATACCGTTACCACCGCCGGAGCCGCGCCGGTGGCGATCGGCATACCCTTCAGGTGCTTTGTATTCCCCCGCAGCCGCCTTGATCAGGGCATCCGCGGCCTGGTCGAATCCTCGATAATAATTATCGACGCCGCCTTGTTTGAAATTAGGCACGATCTCGTTCTCTATGATCGCCTTTGCAGTGACATCCGGGATGGCGCCTTCGAGTCCGAATCCAACGGAGATAGTGATCTTGTGATCCTTTATATCCGCAAGGATGACAACGCCGTTGTTATTTTTTTTGTCCCCTACGCCCCAGGTGCGCAGTATCTTGAGGGCATAGTCTTCAATGACTGCATCGCCTATGTCGGGAACAGTGACGATGACGATGTCGGAGGACGTGCTATCGTTATAAGCGACCAGCTTGTGCTCCAGCGCAGCTACCTGATCGGCGGTCATCACATGCGCGAAGTCGTTGACCCGCATCGGCGGATTGGGTTTCGCCGGCACGTCCTGTGCGCAGATCAGCGCAGGGACCGCCAGCAGGCAAGCGGAAAGCAGCAGTAGAGCGAGGACTTTTTTCATTGAAAGAGTTTGTGCACCGCATTAACGGCCGAAAACGATATCGTCAGGCAATTCATTCTTATCCGTTCCCTTGTCGTAAGGGAAGTGTTCCCGCAGCGCCAGACCGATTTCCGCGATCACCTTGGCAATACCACCGGCGTAGTCGGACTTGTTAAAATGTCCGAGGATGGCTTTTACTTGATCGTTCCAGAAAGCTGATCCCACTTTTTCGTGGATGCCCTTGTCGCCGAAAAGCGCCAGTTGCCGGTCTTTGAGTGCCACATATACCAGGACGCCGTTGCGGGCTGCGGTTTTCTCCATGTGCAAACCGGCAAAGACCTGGGCCGCCCTATCCAGCGGGTCGACGTACCGGCAGTGACTTTCCACGTATACCCGGATCTCGCCGCTGGTACGCAGTTCCGCGGTCTGGACAGCCGACACGATCTGCTGCTGCTGCTCCTCGTTGAACAAGGGCTTGCGCGAAAACAAAGAGATAGCCATATTATTTTATATCGAAATGAATGTCGGGTGCATTTTCGCTGCCGGGATCTGCTTTATAATAGGGCTTTTCGTGGAACCCAAACAGCCCGGCGAAAATGTTGTTTGGAAACGTCTTGACCTTCAGGTTATAGATGTTGACGGCTGAATTGTAGTCCCGGCGTGCGACAGCGATCCGATTTTCCGTACCTGCAATATTGGTCTGGAAGTCCGCGAACTGTTGAGTTGTCTTGAGATCCGGATAGGCTTCTGCCACGGCCATCAGGCGACTGAAGGAGCCTTGTAATTGCGTTTGCGCGCGCTGATAGGCACCGAGGGACGCGGAATCATTGACATCTACGGTGACTTTGGTAGCGTTGGCGCGGGCATTGATGACATCCTTGAGTGTGGATTTTTCGAAGTTAGCCGACCCTTCGATGGTTTTTATGACGCTGTTGTACAGATCGGTACGGCGTTGATAATTGGTCTCCACGTTGCTCCAGGAAGTCTTGACATCCTGGTCGGTCGTCACCAGTCCATTGTAACGGCCGCAAGCGCATCCACCGAAGAGCAGTATAACTACCAATACTATAATCAAAGAAAGATTCCTCGTACTCATTTTTTTGCGATTTTTAGGTTAACGGGGTAAAATTAAGGCTTTTAGGAGCTGTGTCCAGTATTTTTTGCCCGTTTCTCCGGCAGTTGCATCGGCTCGCCGGTAAGACGCTCGATCCGGTCGGTAGAAAGCCTTCCCTTCCCGGCGGCTATGATTACCCGGTACCGGAAGGTGGCCGATTGACCCTTGTCGAGATGGAAATTCAGCTTTTCGCGCCCATTGCTAAAGATCCTTTGTCCAAGTGGGTTCGCGGCAAAAAGGCCGTAACCGCGGGCATGCCAGTAGGTGGGATAACCTGGATTAGCGCTATTGTCGCTGATGGCAATGCTGAGGGTGTCGTCCCCTTTTTTGCCGTATATCATGCACCACCTGGCACGGGTACCCCAGGCGCTGTCACCTGTCTTCCCCTCACTGGTGAGGTAAGTGCCATTGATATCGGGACTATTGCCGGCAGCCACCTTGGTGATGTTTCCTTTATCATCGATGAATTCGCCGGGAGTATTCGAGGGTAGTTGTAGTTCTTTGGTCACGCGCAGGCCGAGCACCCCATCCTTCGCATCTGGAAAGGATGCACCGGTATCCGCTAACGCGGTCAGTGTGGTACTCCGGTCTATGATCCATTCGGTTGCGTTGGCGGTAAAGTGGAAGGTCGTTCGTTCGAGCAATAGCGGTCTTTTTTGCTGGTCGATCCAATGTGCAGTATAGTAGAGAGCGGAACCGGCGGCGCTGACACTGTCGGTGCGTATCCACCCATATTGGGCTTTTCTATCGGCGGGGATAGCGTAACTGTTATTCCAGAAATCGAGGCCATTGACATTTTCATAATTGAACCAGAGACCGATGTGGTGGGGATGGTCTACGGGTTCACCCGGGCGGGGCTTGAGGGGAAAGCCGCGGGTGATCAACTGTCCGTCTGGCGCATAGATGGGGTAGAGGACGGGTTTTTCCAGCGAGTCGGGGTAAATAAAGGTGGTAAAGGGTTTGCCGCCGGCAGTGACGACGACGGTATGGGCGATGGGGTCGGACACCACCCGTACCTGAAGTGGATGTTGAGCACGGAGGAAAGAGGGAAGCAGGAGCAGGAGGAGTATCCGAATGAGCATATGATAAGTGTTTGCGTGGGCAATAACCTAAATTAGTACATTTAAGTTGAAAAGCCGTCTTCGGACGGCCCTTTAAGAGTAGCGCTTAAAACCACTTCAACATGACAACAAACCGCAGAGATTTCATCCGCAAGAGTTCTATGGCCGGCATGGCCAGTTATATGGGGGCAATGAGTTTCCCCGCCAGCAGTTACCGCAGAATACCTGGCGCCAACGACCGGGTGCGCGTTGGGGTTGTTGGTTTTTCCGACCGGCACCGCAACGACCATATACCTGCTTTTTTGAAATCTTACCAGGAGATGAATTTCGATATCATAGCGGTGTCGGATATCTGGAAAAGACGCAGGGAAGAAGGGAAGGATTTTTTGTCACAGAAGTTCGGGCATGATATTCAGGTTTGTCGCAATAACGATGAATTGTATGCGATCAAGGAAGTCGATGCGGTGATGATCTCGACCGCGGACTTCCAGCATGCCTTGCATACGGTGGAGGCGGTGAAGGCCGGTCGTGACACGTATACGGAAAAGCCGCTCGCGGAGACGATGGAGGATGCACGGGCGGTGCTGAAAGCCGTCAAAGATTCGGGTAAGATCGTGCAGATAGGGTCGCAGCGGCGGAGTGGGGCGAATTACTGGGCTGCCGCCGATTTCATCCAGTCTGGAAAGTTTGGGCCGATCGTAATGGTGGAGCTGACGTGGAATGTCAATCAACCGGGGCGTTGGCGCCGGCCGGCGCTGGTGGCCCAGATGAGAGAAGAGGATACCGATTGGAAGCGATTTTTAATGAACAGGCCTTACGAGCCGTTCGATGCGCGGAAACACCTCGAGTTCCGGTTATTCTGGCCCTATTCTTCGGGTTTGCCGGGACAGTGGATGTCTCACCAGATCGATACCGTGCATTGGTTCTCGCAACTTCCGCATCCTCGGAGCGCCGTGGCCAACGGGGGCATATATGCGTGGAAGGATGGAAGGAAGAATGCCGATACAATGACGGTGGTATTCGACTACGGCCCGCTCGATGATATGTCTAAGGGTTTCCAGGTAGTGTTCACATCCCGGCAGACCAATTCAGCGGGTGATGTAAAGGAGATCTATCATTCCAATGGCGGCACTATGGACCTCGACACCAATAAGATTACGCCTTTTGGCGGCCTGCAGGAAAATCATGCCGGCGCGATGGGGATGAAGGCGAATTTGTTACCGGAGATGTCTTTGGAAGCGGGTGCGAAAGCTTCTACGGATGCGAGTACGGGTGGTGATCCGCTGACGATAGCACATGTTCGTAACTGGATGGAATGTGTGCGTAGCCGCAAACAGCCGAATGCGCCTATAGAAGCGGGGTATGATCACGCTATTGCGGTAATCATGGCGAATGCGGCTTACCGCACCGGTGAAAGGGTGGTCTTCGACCAGCAAACGCAGGAAGTAATGGCCGGCGGCAAGCCGTTCAAATATTAGGTGTCGGTTAATGAAAGCATTGGTCATACCTGAAAAGAATGCTCCGCCCGTTTGGCGGGAGGTTGATGACCTTATCGCGGGTCCCGGGGAGGCCATTGTTCGGGTGTATGCGGCAGCACTGAATCACCGGGACGTATGGATACAGCGTGGCCAGTATGCGGGGTTACGCTACCCTATTGTCGTGGGGTCGGACGGGGCTGGCGTAGTATCTGCTTCCGGGTCTTCGTCGGTGTCTTCTTC
This sequence comes from Puia sp., assembly GCA_965214315.1. GTDB lineage: Bacteria > Bacteroidota > Bacteroidia > Chitinophagales > Chitinophagaceae > Puia. The sequence goes on from CBDCBP010000010.1 coordinate 362,152, forward strand.
TATATCTTCGTCGGTGTCTCCTTCTATATCTTCGTCGGTGTCTCCTTCTATATCTGCGTCGGTGTCTCCTTCTATATCTGCGTCGGTGTCTTCTTCTATATCTTCGTCTGTGTCCGCTTCTATGTCTGCCTCCATGTCTGCTTCTAAGTCTGCGTCGATGTCTGCTTCGGACGCAGCCGCCTGGGTAGGCAAAGAAGTGATCATCAACCCGGCGCTCCATTGGGGCGATCAGCAGACGCATCAGTCGCTATTGGCTTTCAATGTGCTGGGATTACCCGATGACGGCACGCTGGCCGAGTACGTTCGGGTGCCGGTAGGCAACCTGGTCGGGAAGCCGGCGCATCTTAGCTGGCAGGAAGCGGCTTGCCTCCCGTTGGCCGGGGTGACGGCCTATCGGGCGTTGATGGTTCGGGGTCAGGCCCGGCCGGGTGAACGGATATTGGTGACTGGTGTCGGAGGTGGTGTTGCGTTGTTTGCGATGCAGTTTGCGGTGGCGTTAGGGGCAAGAGTTTATGTGAGTTCGGGGAACGATGACAAAATAGCTAAGGCGCTGGCATTAGGCGCCGCTGGCGGGGTCAACTATAAGGATGCAGGTTGGGTAAGCGCATTACGTTCGCAGACCGGCGGCTTCGACCTCATCATCGATGGGACTGCAGGTTCTTCGGTCAACGATCTGCTGGACCTGGCGGTACCCGGGGGAAGGCTGGTCTTTTATGGAGCCACGCTTGGCAATGCGCCCGATGTGCTGATAAGGCGAATATTCTGGAAGCAGCTGAATGTGATGGGATCGACGATGGGAAGTCCTGCGGATTTCGCGGCAATGGTTGCGTTCGTGACGGCCCATGGACTAAGGCCCGTTGTCGATAGCGTTTTTTCGCCTTTTGAGGCAGACGCCGCATTCCGGCGAATGGAAGAGGGAGGACAATTCGGGAAGATCGTGGTGCAAATACACTAGCCGTGAGCTGTTTATCGTGCGCGCCTACCCGTAATTCTTGAGCTTCTATTCCTGCTTTATCGCGGGTTATGCTTTTATTCTCGGTTACCCTTTCCCTTGGCTATCCTTTCGCTCGGCTATCCTTTTACCCTAGGTTATGCTTTTACTGTCGGTTAGCCTTTCCCTCGGCTGTCCTTTCCTTCAGGTGTCCTTTTACCCTCGGTTATGCTTTTACCCTCGTCTATCGTTTGACCCTCGGCTATTCTCTTGCACTTGGTTATCCTTTCCCTTCACAGTCCTTTTGCCTTCGGCTATCCTTTGACCCTAAGTTATGCTTTACTCTCGGCTATCCTTTTACCCTCCGCTATGCTTTTATCGCGGCGATGCCGGGTAATTCTTTTCCTTCGAAATATTCGAGCAGGGCGCCGCCGCCGGTGGATACATAGCTGACCTTGTCAGCAAAACCGAACTGGTTGACAGCGGCTACCGAATCTCCGCCGCCTACGAGTGAGAAGGCGCCTTTGGCGGTTGCCTCCGCTACGGCTTTGGCAATTGCTTTTGTTCCGCGTTGAAATTTCACCATTTCAAAGACACCCATAGGGCCGTTCCAGAGAATGGTCTTGGATTGATGGATAATATTTGTGAATTGTTCACACGCATTTTCGCCGATATCCAGCCCCATCCAGCCGTCAGGAATGTTGTTGCTGGGAGCAGCCGAGTCGTTCGCGTTAGCGTCGAACTTGTCGGCAATGATGGAATCGGCGGGCAGGTGGATGCGAACGCCTTTTGCCTCGGCTTTGGAGCAGAGTTCGCGGGCCGTATCGAGACGGTCATTCTCACAGAGCGAATTGCCGATATTGCCGCCGAGTGCCTTGATAAACGTATAGGCCATACCGCCGCCGATGATGATATCGGTAGCGCGTTCGAGCAGGTTTTCGATGATGAGTATCTTGTCGGAGACCTTTGCACCGCCGATGATCGCGGTGAACGGTTTCTGGGCCAGGTGCAGGACTTTTTCGGCGCTACTGACCTCCGCTTCCATCAACAGCCCGAACATCCTCTTTTCCTTCGGGAAGAACTGAGCGATGACGGCGGTGGAAGCATGGGCGCGATGGGCGGTGCCGAAGGCGTCGTTCACGTAGACGTCACCGAGTTTCGCCAGCTTTTCGGCAAAATTTTTATCACCTTTTTCTTCTTCCTTGTAGAAACGAAGGTTTTCGAGGAGGACGGCCTGCCCGGGCTTGAGCGCTGCAGCCTTTTTGACCGTTTCTTCACCGATACAGTCATTGGCAAAATCCAAGGGAATGCCGAGTAGTTCCTGCAGATGTGGGACCAGGTGTTTGAGCGAATATTTGTCGGTAGGCCCGTCTTTTGGCCGTCCGAGATGGCTCATCAGGATGACGCTGCCACCGTCTTTTAGGATCTTCTTGATGGTAGGGATGGTGGCGGTCATTCGGGTGTCATCGGTGATCTCGAACTTATCGTTGAGCGGGACATTAAAATCAACACGGAGGAGTGCTTTTTCGTTGGCAAAGCTATGGTCGCTGAATTGGTTCATAAAAATGGTGGTTAAATAAAGAAGCCCGGTCTTTGTGACCGGGCTTTTCGGGAGACCCTATTTGGAGATCATTTTCGCGAAGTAGTTCAGGCTGCGGACGAGCTGGCTGACGTAACTCATTTCGTTGTCATACCAGGAAACGGTTTTGACGAGCTGGGTGTCACCATTCGTGATGACGCGGGTCTGCGTAGCGTCGAACAGTGAGCCATAGGTGATACCGATGATGTCTGTGCTGACGATCTCGTCTTCGGTGTAGCCAAAACTCTCGTTTGCGGCAGCTTTCATCGCGGCGTTGACTTCTTCGAGCGTCACTTTTTGACCAAGAACGGTCACCAGTTCGGTGAGTGAGCCGGTTAGAACGGGAACGCGTTGTGCTCCACCGTCCAGTTTACCCTTTAGCGCAGGTAGAACCAGGCCGATCGCCTTTGCGGCGCCGGTGCTGTTGGGCACGATGTTCGCGGCAGCGGCGCGGGCGCGGCGGAGGTCACCTTTGGGATGGGGGGCGTCCTGGGTATTCTGATCGTTGGTATAGGCGTGTATGGTCGTCATGAGGCCGGAGATGATGCCATATTTTTCTTGAAGGACCTGGGCCATGGGGGCCAGGCAATTGGTCGTACAGGACGCACAGCTGATAACGGCCTCGGTGCCATCGAGAATATTGTGGTTGACATTGAAAACGATGGTTTTCAGATCGCCGGTAGCCGGTGCGGAGATGACCACACGCTTGGCGCCGGCTTTAAGGTGCAGTTCGGCTTTTTCCTTATCGGTAAAGAAACCGGTGCATTCGAGTACGACGTCTACATTATGATCTCCCCAGGGAATTTCAGCGGGATTCTTTTGGGCGTATATCTTTACTTCCTTGCCGTTGACCACGATCGAGTTCTCGGTAGCCCTTACCTCTTGTTCGAAACGACCTTGTGCACTGTCATATTTCAGCAGGTGAGCCAATACTTTTGGGCTGGTCAAGTCATTAATCGCCACAACTTCTATCCCTGTGAGTCCGTGGATCTGGCGGAAAGCAAGACGGCCGATCCTGCCAAAACCATTGATAGCAACTTTAACTGTGCTCATAGACGATGAATTTGATTTTAATTTTTGAGGAAGCGAAGTTACTATTTTGATTATTATGAGATTGTAAATTTTTGGCTATCAATTTAAAAGATCGTCTAATTTTTTTATAACCAATTGCTTGGGGAGGCGAATTCAGGGTTGGAGATAATATACTATTTGCGTTTTTGTCCGGGCAAATAGTTGAGTTCGAGGAGTTAAAATATTTGGCCGGTTTTCAAAACGCCTATATCTTTGCACTCCTTTCACGGAAAACCGGCAAAACGGTTTATACGAACGCCGCGTTGGTCAATCGGTTAAGACGCCTCCCTTTCACGGAGGAATGAGGGGTTCGACTCCCCTACGCGGTACTAATATGTAAACGCCTGTAAATCTAAATATTACAGGCGTTTTTTTGTGTCTTTGAAATAACTAGTTCCCTTACGAATTACAGCTAATTCGCCATAAACACCGAGATTCTTGTAATAATATTTCATTCATTTTTAATGATTGATGTACAAAATTCTAGCGGTAATGGCTAATCGAGAAAATCCGCACTATTCGTAGAATATTGTTGAACCATTCGTTGAATATTTTTCATCAAGCAATTTTTCAGCCTTTATGATATGGGAAAAATGATTTGGCGGATCAAATTGGTCTCATCATTTACCTTGGTTAACGTCCAGTCATAAAATATGAGACTCATTTGGAAGATCTCAGCCTCAAGGCAAGTTTCTTGCATTTGTCTACCTAACCTGGCGGTCCAAACAGCTGCTTTCTGCGAATCCTTGACTAACCGGAAACCAGGGTAAGCAAGCATGTGGTTGGTACCCCATACGTATCCTTCTGGTTCCCCAGCCACCTGGTACTTTTCAAAATCAATGAATTCATCTTCCCACGATTCAGTGATTACCTTAGGTTCGCCGACAATACTATAGTTGAATTCATAACAATGACGAAATAGAAGTACGTACTGCCCCGCCCAAGCCTCCCTCCATAGCGTCTCTATTTGAAAATAATAGTCTCTTTTGTAAGGCGTAAAACCATGAATCAGTATACCCACGTCGATGAAATCGTCTAACGTGAATTCTGAGAGATTTAAATTATCGTAATTAGCCATATTTTTACGTAGTCTCTGCTTTTTTGGGCGATCGCATAAGTGGAGCGGCTGCGTGCTTATTGTAGCTGCTGCAATATCAACGGATCTTTTATTTCTTTATCGCGCGCCAGCAGAAGCACTTTGGAAAGCAGCTCCGCCGATCGTGGGTCATCATCCAAAAAAGGAAGGAAAATGCGGCCGCGATGCTGGGATTGCACGGGAAGGATCGACAAATACCCCGATAGGACCCGATGTACCACTGCGCTGCCAAGATGCACGCTGTATTCACCCATAGTGCCCTTGATCAGGGCATGGCTGCCTTCGATGGTAACATTGTCCAATTTGAAGAGCCGGATTGTTTCTTTTAGCAGTACCGATCGCATCTCTATGCTCGAGTGGCTTGCTTCGGGGTCCACAGCGCCGGCGTGAGCGACACTGACCACCAAATCAATATCGCGCATCACTTCGCTAAAGATCCGTGGATGGATCGAAGAGAAAGGAACCTTCTTAAAGGTCTTCAGGTCCGTGAAAACGACGGTCTCCAGTGTAGGGCTTTCCACCTCTGCCGGCGAGAACCAATCCGCCATGGCATACATTTTGGCCGCAAAACCATCCTTATGATAAACCTTTTGAAGACCTTCTTCATGATTGGCTTTCCAGCCGCGGGACCGTAAAAGTGCCACCGTCTGCTTTGGTTGGATCTGGTGACCCGCGTACCGGCGCGAAACCGATGTTTCAGCTAGTTCATCAGGAGTGGGCAGGTAAAGTTCCCGGAAGATCTGCTTGAATGGTTGCTGCAGTTTGCGATCGAACGCCAAATGTTGGTATCCCGGCCAGGCCCCCGTCTGGTAAAGGTCGGTGCAGTGGGCAATACGTAGGGTATCGCCTTCACTAAGTTCGATAAGTTCGCCGTTTTCCGTCACGAGCGCCCCTTCCTTGTAAAACCCATGGCCTGCCCGACCTTCCAGGATGAAGATTAGTTTTTCGAGATGCCGCGCAATAACGGGATGGCTGAACAACTCCTGGATCTCGGCTTTGAGGAAGATGTCTCCCCGCACCATTGCCTCTTCAAGTCCCTTTCGAGACCTTCTGAACTGCTCGCGCAAGGTTTTCTTAAAAGCATTAAGCTCTTCGACCTTTACATCTTTCTTGTATTTAGCCGGGATGGCTTTTAGCTGCTGCTCTCCTTTAAAAGCTACCACTTCTGCCTGCCCCTCCTCGTCGATGACCAGCCCGATGGCGACATCATCGAATTGCACTTGCGTCTCTTTGGCAAAAATGGCCTGCACCTGCCTGGTCTCCATCGCCCAAGTTAGACGGATAGGGTCGGGATAACCCGCGTTCCGCGCTAAGTTATCCAGTGCGACCTGGAAGGCTGCGGCTTCGCTGGCCTGCTTTTGAGCGCCAAATTGCCGGCTGCCTTTCTTAAATTGCTGTATAAACTCGTACCGTGCCAGGATGTCCTTTTGTGGGTTTGAACGATTCAGCGGTGCCAGTCCATAAATACGTACATAGTCCTGATCCCTTTTTGAGGCGATCTTCTCCGTTACGTCCTTTAAACTGAGGTTGCCCACCAATACGTCCGCATAGATCCGGGCCCGGCGGTGCCCATTGCCATCAGTGATATATTTGGCAGAATCGTAGACCAGCGGCCAACGATCCTTGCCAATCTCCTTGTAGGCTTTTATAAACCAATCCTTATCCACGGCCCCATTTTTGAATTCCTGCACATCCAAAGTCGAGTACCGGGCGATTTCGCTTTCCAGTTCGGCGCTCTGCGGATTATAACCGTCAGTCTTTGTATGTGCATGCATCCACCAAATCGCGTTGTCAAGCCCTTTCCAGCCGAGAAAGTTACTAACAAGCCCCTGCCACTGAGGAGCATACACGGCCACTTCGATTAATCGCTGTTCTGTTGCCTTTATCTCTTTCATCGAGATATCAAAATACGCTTGCGTGTCCGACTCAAGCGGATGACAATTCTTTAGCAAACTGCTGAAGACAGCCTGTTTGTCGATCGAGGAGTTGCTTCCAAAATAATAATAGCCCTTCGTCAGCGTCGTCTTACCCATACCCGCCATGATCTGCTTGAGCCTGTCGATTCTGTAAATACTACCCAGGTTCGCAGCCAGCGGAGATACCGGAGTAGGCGAATCCCCCCGTTTGAGCTCGATATCGAGAATGTGGTCCCGAACGCGATCGAACATAGGACGTAAAAAGGCAAACAGTTTGAAAAATTCAATGTCATGCGCATAGCGGGTTTTTCGAGTCAGGTCACGAATATTGTCCCCATTCATCAAGGCCCGCAACATGTCGTGCTCATTGATAACCCCTTTATCGAAAGCTCTGCAAAAAAGTTCCAGCGGGGGCAACGAAAATTTTATATTCTCTTCCCTTCCAGCGTATTGCCGCCAGTGATATAGATTCCAATATGCCCGTATTTGCTTTTCATCCATTTTGACCGGCGAAAGGTGACTGAAAAAAGCATGCAGCCCATTGTTCTGTTGCCAGCCATCACCATGAGATGAATACCACCCCTCTCTGGGTTTTGCCATCCTAAACTCCTCACTCAGCGAAGAAAAGAATCGGACAGCCGCGCCAAGAAAAAACCCACCACCGTCTTCCATTGGGTGCAAGATCTCCAAAGCGTTAAAGACGCCTCTGATCGGACTGTTGTAGTGGCTTATATTCTCCAAAAACACCGCCGGGACAAAGTCCTTTTTGGAAGGTAGCATGTCGCCGTAAAGCTTTTCGTCGGCCCACATCGCGATGGACAAGAGCCCCAGATCCCGGGGCTCGAATTTCCAGTTGACGTACCACGCTTCCCAAACCTCCGGGAGGGGGTAGTTTTGATAACCCTCTTCTTTGGTAGCGAACTTCAGGTGGTAAATTTTTTCACGGAACAAATTGCCCAGCAGCACCTTTTCCTTTCCACCCATATAATTATGCACTTCATATTCATATCCCCGATGTTGCTCGAGCAAGGCAGCCAGATCCCCCAATGCCGATTTTGCTATCGACAGAGGCACTGACAAGCCATAAGGCAGTTTCATCCGTAATCTTTCATATAAGCTATTGCCATCGATGACAGGCCTGACCACGGGAGCACATTTTGCCGGATCGTATAGTCCAAATCCGTTGGCAGCTGAAAAGTCTTTTATTTCTTCTGAAGCCGTCAGTTGAGAGAGTAATATTTCCTCCTTGGCCGAGATCTTACGTTCACGATATACCTCCAGCCAGTCGACTGAAGCGGCCGGGGTGCGGCCTTCATTCTTTAACTGGAGAAGGATGTCGAGCCCAGCCAACCTTTGTTCGCCATCACCCGCTAACAGTTCCTGGACAACCGGAGCCAGCTTTTCCTGTTTTTGCCCTAGCAACAATGAGATAATATTTTTCCTGAAACCGGCCCCTTTTCGTTTCAGCCATTCGGGAAAAGCTGCCAGTTCTTCTACCGAGAAAGACGCATGTTGCAAGGCCTTGTAGCCAATTTCGAATTCGCTGCGGTCGTTGAGAATCCTTAGTGCAAATATCCGCTGAAATTCCGTCAACGTCTTTTTCGGCTCAACAACTGTCCTGCCGAAATGATAGCGTGAGTACTGGGGCAAGATCTTCGAGCACAATTGCTGCTTGACTTGTGCATCCATATCTTCCAGGTAACTTACGAGTATCGCCAGGCGGTCATGATATTCCCCGACCAGCGACAGCATGGCCTGCAAGATGGTCTTTCGTTGAAACTGTATCTTTGTCCAAGAGAAGATGAAGCTTTCGAAGGTCTTCTCCTTGACGGTGACCTGTTGATAAACCTGGTGCAGCTGGTCAAATAGTTTAGGAAACTCCCTATTGTAAACAGCTTCATTACCAGAAATAGCGGCCAACCTGAAAATTTCACTCGTGGCTATAGCCAATGTAGGCAATTCGCGGTCTTCCAAAGCAAGGATATACATGGGCATGCCGATCCTAAAGTGCCCTGCCTGGGACGCAAATAACAGGGCAAGCGACCGCTTCTGAACGTCGCCGCTGCTATATATCTCAAGCAGGAGCGGAATGGTTTTTTCCACGTCGTAGACCGCCTCAGCCCATAGTGCCATATACACATCGGCATTATTCGCCGAATTAACCGCATTAGGGATCGCATCCGGATTTTCCAAATACAAAGATGCTTTCTCAAGGAAACTCCTAACGGTAGTTTCGCGTTCACTTTCCCAGCCAAGCCCTGCCCAGACATCTATCGCACGGACGACCGAAGAAAACCGGGCCAGGTTTTGCTCGATAAGTACCCGCACAAAATATTTGAGCGCCCCAATACTTGTTTCATCCAATGATTCAAGGATGGTTTGTCGCAGCCCCTCCTGACGCTGTGCAGCCAGTAGAAGTTTCTCCACGATGATCCAGGCTTCTTTGACCTCGCAATTGAGCAAAGCCTTGATGATGCTGCGTGTTACTTTTCCATCATTATCCTTGCTATAAACGATATCCTCCAGCAACCGCAGCACTTCCTTGTTTCCAAGGTCGATGGCCGATGACCACAGGCGGAAAAGCTCGGGATTTATGTCTCCTATGGCATGATTGTACTTGATCTGCTCCGTTAAACTGAGAGCGTAATAAGTATAGTGATACCCTGAGTCATAACGCTGGCTGAATGTCTGGCGAAGCAGATAAATCAAAAATACGATCTGCCGTTGGAAATACATACTCCGGTTCTCAGGTGACCTAAAAGAACGGCGATAGCTTCCTCCCTGATACATTTGATAGCGCATCTGCCGCCACGCATGGCGGGTGTATTTGGCTTTTTCTTCGCCTAAAAAAAAGATGAGCAGGTTGAAATTCGACTGTGACTGCCAGTCATCCTCAAGTAGTTTTTTGATCCGCTTATATCGCTCGCCGCTGAAGACAACAGACGGAATATTACTGTAAGAAGATTCGGGATCCTTGCAATCGGGGACTTGATTGATGAGAAGCAGGCCTAGTTGGGCATTCTCCTTGGTGAGCAAAGCCGAGGCCGATTTGCCGCCAAATAGTTTACCAAGAAATCCGCCTCCGGTCCCTGCCTGCGACAGGGTCTCTTTATAAGTTACAAAAGGATCGGGAATCTGCTTTTTTTCCAATAAGGCCTTGAGCTCTTCTTGCATGGGATAGCGTTAAGAAGTTCGACATCACCAATAGCCGCCCGCCAAAAAGGTGAGTCGGATAAAAGTTATGATCGTTGTTGAATTGATATTGATTGTCTCCTCGGCTTTGGTAAATTCCTGCTCATCAGCAAATAAAACAAAAAGTCCATCCGCGAATGCCTGCAGCGCTACTTTTTGAGCCTCTCCATCATCGGCCTTCATCTCATTGTAAATGCTCCCGAAGCCGATCTTTCCAGAATTTTCGGCAATATCAATGGTTTCCTGGTCCAAAAAAGGAAGGAGATTCTTTTCAAGCGGTTTGCTATTGTATTCCCGAACCTGCTGGTCGACCACGGCCCGGATGAGCCGTTGTACAGTTGGGTGAGGACCAATATCCTCGATCTCTATTACCTTGTTCAGTATCAAGGCGTTCTTCCGGCCAAGCTGCTTAGCGGAGACGGTTAGTTGCATTGGGGGCAGTTAAAAGTTGAGGTAAGATAAGGTTTTTCTGAAAAGTTTGTCTGAACTGCAATTCGAACATTGATTCTTTGTGATATTTGACTAACATTTCACGGCAAATTCACAGTGAGCGCTTCTTTATATTAATCCTATGAAGCCTACTCACTTGCATTTAGTTTGGTTCCCCACAGAATTTCGGTTCCCTATTACGTCTGATCCGTTTTCGCGCAAGTAGACCCGTACCATTAAAGCATGTGCATAAACCGTGCTTTACAACGAGGTAAAAATGGCAGAAAAGGGCTAAATTGAAATGTCAAACACATTGACCTGCCCATTTAATGTTTAGAAATTGAAGGTATTTAATATAGATTTGAAGGTTGTCCATATTACCAGAAAAAGGCTTGATCGTAAACACACTGACGTGCGTGAGCTCTGGGAAAACGTCTTAAAACCAAAGTGGGAAAAGCGTTCAGGCGCGGGCGGAAGGATTTGTGATTAAACTGACAGGGCGCGGGAGGCTCTTAGCTCCGGAATTCACCGCCCAGTGTATCGACCCCCAATAAGCTGGACAGTTTGTAAAGATAGTTTAGTAGTTTTTCATTTTCAAAAGGGACCGGATTAATATTTTTGAACACGTGATTCGGGGTTGCCTATTTAAGGCGCCATGCCGTCTTTTTTCGTTTTACCACTCGTAGTAGCGATCGAGCACCATCTGGGCATGGTAGATCGAGTCGAACTCGTATCGGTCAATCATCTCTCGTTGGAGGTTGGAATGGAAGGCTTCGATGTAGGCGTTGTCCTATGGTGTGCCGACGTGAGAGAACTCTTGAAGGATTCCTTTGTCTTTCAGATAAACCCGAACGGCCTGGGCAATGAACTGCGAACCGTTATCATTGCGGATGGACATGGCCTCGGCTTTTTATTCCAGCAGTATTAGCGATAGTAAATGGATTTCATTTACTTATGCTTGTCAATTCTCCGACACCCATTTGCTAAATCTTATGAGGTTGTTGCCACCTTAAAGACTATTTTTGGCATTCTTCCTTGCAAATCGAGTGTTTTGTGCTATAATTGCAAGGATGATCAAAAGGCAAGTCCAAAAGGAAATTGAGCAACTGCTTGAGGAATTCTCAGCGGTCGGGGTTCTCGGCCCACGACAGGTTGGGAAAACCACCTTGGCCGAAGCAATCGCAGCGTCAATTAAGCCGGAACCGATCTATCTTGACTTGGAAAGACCCTCCGAGGCGGGTAGGCTGAGAGAGCCGGAGGACTATTTTGAAATTCACAAGGGCGAACTGATCATCCTCGACGAGATCCAGCGTATACCTGAGTTGTTTCAAATCCTTCGTGGCGTGATCGATCGGCGACGGAAGGAAGGGTTGAGGACAGGGCGATTTCTTATCCTTGGCTCAGCCTCATTGGACTTGCTGAAACAATCGTCGGAATCCTTAGCGGGGCGGATCGCCTACAAGGAACTGCAGGGGTTAACGGTCGCCGAGGTCGATCACAAAGTAGCAGCAGACTTCGACCGTTTGTGGCTGCGGGGAGGATTTCCAGATAGTTATCTGGCCCAAAGCGATGAAGCCAGCCTTCGCTGGCGTCTGAATTTTGTCAATACCTACCTGGAACGAGATGTTCCACAACTCGGTCCGCGAATACCAGCCATTACATTGCGAAACCTTTGGACCATGCTTGCCCATAGCCAAGGAGGTCAACTCAATATCGCTCAGTTAGGGAACAATTTGGATGTGGCCGCCACGACAGCAAAGCGCTATATAGAGTTGCTGGAAGACCTATTACTTACCCGTACCCTACGTCCCTGGGCGGGCAATGTGGATAAACGGCTTGTCAAAGCCCCTAAGGTCTATATTCGCGACAGTGGTATTACACATGCCCTTTTGAATCTGACCACGCTCGATGATTTGCTTGGTCATCCGGTTGTAGGAGCTAGTTGGGAGGGTTTTGTCCTCGAAAATCTTTTGTCATGCCTTCCGACAGGAGTTACCCCATGGTTTTACCGAACCTCGGCCGGCGCAGAGGTAGATTTGGTGATAGAGAAGAATAGCAAAGAGAGGTTTGCCATTGAAATAAAGCGTTCACAGGCCCCGTCTGTTTCAAAGGGTTTCCATCTGGGTTGTGAGGATATTAAAGCCACAAAACGATTTATCGTATATCCGGGCAAAGAACGGTTCCCCGTTACAAAGGATATTATGGCCATTCCGATTTTGGATATGATGGATGAATTAAGAGGTGCGAATTGAAAAAAAACAGCTTGTATGGAGATCGCCGTAAAAAATTCCCCCCCCGACGATCACCCACTACTTGTACAGCTTTTAGCCGTATATTAAAGATGGCGTTCGAATTGTCAAAACAAACTTGGCCAGATCGCTTTCATCACAAATGCTCCGAGCACAACACGTTTCCTTTTTTAGTAACCAAAACCTAAATCCTGCGTATCGTGTTTCAGTACATGCGCATCCTGGAAAAAGGCATGATGGCCATACTGAAATATCCAATTTCGTATTATTCGCTAACGGCATTCAGCTTATCTCAGCGCCGCTCCTACAGCCACAATTCACTCAGTGCTCCGCTATCCGACCTTAATCGCGATCATCCTATAATCCATCTACCGCCCACCCACCCATAATGATAACTTCCCTCAACAGCACAATTTTGATTATTTTGACTTATTTTTCCGTTTTAGAGAATCAAGGCAAAAAATGTCGCGCACTTCAAGCATGATCCTGGCCTTACATGATAGAAAAGAAATGATCCGGGATGGCTTGACTATCGGCCCGCAGACCACCAAAAGATCGGGCGAATGAAAAACATTAAGAAACAGGATTTGCCAAATAAAATCTGCGTAGTTTGTGGACGACCCTTCACCTGGCGCAAAAAATGGGAAAAGGTTTGGTCAGCAATAAAATATTGCTCAGAAAAATGCAGGAGAAACAGCCACTAATCCTCACGCTTAAATTGGATGATGAAAGCCAAGCTTATTTCGATGAGCAAAGACAACGGCACTTCCCACCAGGACGGAACTTCTTGAGAGCGCATCTTACACTATTTCATCAACTCCCAAATGACGACGGCACAAAAGCGTATTTAGCCGACATAGTTCACCCGATATTTTTCCTCCAAACCATTGGTCTGATGCATCGCGGAGCTGGTGTAGCCTACAGTATCGATAGCCCGGATCTACATATACTTCATCAAAAGTTAAGCAACCACTTTGCAAGCACATTGACCCCGCAGGACTTGCAGCCGTTTCGCCCGCATATTACTATCATGAACAAGTCAACGCCGGAAAAAGCCCATTCATTACTCCAGTCCCTTTCCACCACAGTCAAACTTTTTGCCATACAAGGAATTGGCCTCGATCTTTGGACCTACCTCGGAGGGCCGTGGCGATATCAACAGACTGTCTACTTTACAAAATCATGATTCTGCCGATTATTCTAGGTCGCTCATCGGGTGAAAAATGACCCGGCCTATCATTCGTATATTTTGCACGCTGTACATCTTAATACCAAAGAATACCCCTTATCCGTAATCTCAGGATCGGGAAGCACCACTGACAGCAACAAAACGAACGCGGATACCTCCAACTATGTGGTAGACACTTACTCCGTTCATAATCTAGCACATAAATTTCACTTTATTCACATATACATACATTGCGAAAGCCATTTCTTGCGGATACAAAAGGATGATGAGTTGATAACAGGCGGACGCCTGAGTGCAAAGGCTCATTTAATACTCCCACTCAGAACAGGTGTGCCCGCCATCAGCATGTAACACCCCAGCACAAAAACTGCCACACCCACGATCAAGAAGACCTTTCTTCCGATCTTCTGCCCTCTAAGGTTCTCAATTGTGAAATCGCCAGGATTGGCCGGATCATACACCACAGACACGGATTGCCCCTCTTTAAATTGGCCAGGAAAAAGGAAGATACCATTGGTATTCAAATCCGCCGTGATCCACTCTTTGGTCTGTGTCGTGAAGCGAACAGTGATCTTGTCCTTAGTGATGGTGTCATCCGTATTTTGCATGCTGCCGGTGGGCTGGTAGTCTAATTTAAAGACAATTCCGTCTGCCCGAAGGCCGGTCGCTAAGCGTTGTTTATTGCCATTCCCCGCCAAAAGCGGAAACACGGCTACAATTAGCCCTATTAACATGACAATATATGGTGTTGTTTCGTGTAGTCCTGTGAACTGCATGCCGAAAGATAATATTTTTACCTTACAACCCTATCAATACACCTCCTCGCCAAAACGAATTTTTGGAACCGGTGCCTATTAAACATTCGCCTTCCACGACCCTCCGACGGATCATGGGTTTGCAGATCGCGAGCGTGCGGACATTTCAACAGGGATTGAGTGCCGCTCCGTCATCATATCAAACGAGCGCCATCCGCGGAAAACCGGCCAGGCGCTACCAAAGTATTTATGCCTGTAAAGCAGCCTGTCTGGCCCAAATCCGATAGGGACCTGCATTATACCTGCCCACCCTGGTAATATACAATTCTCCAGTTGTGAGTCGAGTACAGAGCCAATCGCACCTTTGGCCTATAGTTCTCGATAATCCGCGATTTATCGGTACGATTTCTTAACTTAACGCTATCACTGAATAAACGATTGCCTACTATGGGAAAAGGAACTGAGAAAAACACCTACGACGCCATCGTCATCGGATCCGGTATCAGCGGCGGCTGGGCGGCAAAGGAATTGTGCGACCTGGGCGTAAAGACGCTTGTGCTGGAACGAGGCCGCAATATCGAACACATCAAAGACTACCCTACCGCCACCAAGGCGCCATGGGAATTTGCCCATCGTACCAGCGAGCCATTGACTGTGTTGAATGAAAATCCGGTCATAAGTAAATGCTACGCCTATGGCGAGGATACCCACCACTTTTTTGTGAAAGACAATGAACATCCTTATGTACAGGAAAAACCGTTCGATTGGATCCGGGGTTACCAGGTGGGCGGCAAATCGATCATGTGGGGCCGGGCCTGCCAGCGTTGGAGTAATTTTGAGTTCTCGGCGCCGCAGCGATATGGTTACGCGATAGACTGGCCGATCCGCTATGAGGACATTGCGCCCTGGTATTCGCACGTGGAAAAGTTTTCCGGTATCTGCGGCGACCGGGATGGATTGGAGGCGATGCCGGACGGAGACTATCTGCCGCCCTTCGAATTGAGTTGTGTAGAGGCCGAGATGCAAAAGAAGATCAATGCACACTATAAGGATCGTTTTATGGTGAAGACGCGTTGGGCACATCTTACTAAACCGGAGCCCATTCATTTGGAACAGGGTCGGGGACAATGCCAGGCGAGAGATCTTTGTACGCGGGGCTGTCCGTTTGGCGGCTATTTCAGCTCTGTCTCTTCTACCCTACCCTGGGCGAAGAAGACGGGCAACCTAACGATTCGACCGTTCTCCGTAGTTCATTCGATCATCTATGATGCGCAGAAGGGTCAGGCGACGGGAGTGCGAATTGTAGATACCAATACGAAAGAAGTCATCGAGTATTATGCGAAAGTGATCTTTCTGAATGCTGCATGCCTGAATACCAACCTCATTCTACTCAATTCGACCTCCGCCCGGTTCCCGGCCGGATTAGGCAATGACAACGGGCTGCTTGGAAAATATATCGCCTTTCAGAATTACCGCGCAAGTGTCCACGGCCGGTATGAGGGATTCGAGGACAGGTATTATTTCGGTCGAAATCCTACTAACCCAATGATCGCGAACTACCGTAACCTGCACAAACAGGATACCGATTATCTGGGCGGATTTTTAACCTTTGTTTATTCCAGCAGAGCACCCAGGTTCAGGCAAACCGAAGACGGCATCGGGGCCGGCTATAAAAATAATATGGCAGAACCGGGGCCATGGAATGCAGGGATGTATATGCAGGGCGAAACCTTGCCAAAAGAATCCAACCATGTGCGGCTAAGCAAGGACCAGCAAGATCCCTGGGGCATCCCACAATTGATCACGTCGGTAGGGTATGACGATAATGACGAAAAAATGGTCAGGGATTTTTTAGACCAGAGTGCTGAAATGCTGGAAATAGGCGGGCTGAAGGATATTTCCAAACATGACACGCACCAGGCGCCTGGTCTCGACATCCATGAAATGGGCGGCTGCCGGATGGGGCATGATCACAAAACATCCCTGCTGAACAAGTGGAATCAATTGCATTCTTGCAAGAATGTCTACGTCACCGATGGTGCCTGCATGACCAGTACGGGAAACCAAAGTCCGTCGATTTTATACATGGCTTTTGCCGCAAGGGCGGCCAATCATGCAGTAGCGGAAATGAAAAAGGGGAATCTGTAAGGGATCAATTGCACAAAGGAAATCTCACGAAGGAAATCTGACGAAGAAAATTCTGAAAAAAATTAAGAAAAACTTGCGCAACCGATTGGCTTCTCTTATATTTGCAACCATTCGGCTTCTCAATTTAAAGTCAATACCATGCGAAAAATTATCGTCACTGAATTTATCACCCTGGACGGGGTTGTCGAGGCGCCCGGCGGCGATGAAACCCCGCATCCTCACGGCGGCTGGCAGTTTACCTACCGACATCCCGAAGGCGGCAAGTACAAGATGGAAGAAGTTACCAGGGTCGAGGCGTTGCTTTTGGGAAGGATCACCTATGACCGGTTTGCGGTGTCCTGGCCGAAGCAAATTGGCACCGCCTTCGGTGATCGAATGAATCAGTTACCGAAATACGTCGTATCCAGCAGCCTGCAAAAGGTGGAGTGGGCTAACAGTCATATCCTGCGTGACGTAGCCAAGGACGTGGCCGCGCTGAAGCAGACCGCGGGTGGTGACATCCTCGTCTATGGAAGTGCGACCCTTGCCAAGGCCCTGTTGCAGCAAGACCTCGTTGACGAACTGCGGCTACAATTGTACCCCGTCTCGATCGGCGGCGGGTTGAGGCTTTTCGATGACAACCTGGAACTGAAAAAATTCGGGCTTAAGCATTCGCAGTCGCTGGACAACGGCGTAGTTTTATTGGAATACGTGCCGATCCGTTAAAAACACAACCGACCGGCCCATCTTCTTATGACTTTGCATCTGCCGCAGCTTGCAATGGTGCGATATCCAGCTTGATCATTTTCATCATGGCCTGCATGACGCGGCCGGCTTTTGCCCTGTCCGGGTCACTAAGCATTTCGGTCAACACAATGGGCGTGACCTGCCAAAACACCCCAAATTTGTCTTGCAGCCAACCGCAGGCAATCTCCTTGCCGCCGCCTTCGAGCAACTTGCTCCAGTAGTGATCGACCTCTTGCTGGGTCTCGCAGTTCACCGTAAGAGAGAATGCATCAGTCTGGGGATGACCAGGGCCGCCATTCAACACAACGATTTCCTGCCCTTCGAGCTGGATGGATGCAACCAGTAAGGAACCTTCCGGTCCAGGTCCACCCGGTGGGTTACGGGCGATCCTGATCACTTTTGAGTTCTTGAAAATTGGGAGATAGAAGTTCACGGCTTCTTCGGCATTGCTGTCGAACCAAAGAAAAGGACTGATCTTTTGCATAATTGGCTATTTTATTTTGTTGATCATTCGCTGAATAAATTCCTTTTCAAGCTGGGAGCGCGTTTGCTGTAGGGTCTTTTCCCAATACTTTTTTGCGGCAGGGAAATTCTTTTCGAGAAAATGTATCTTCCCCAATGCGGCATTTAGCAGGTAGTACTGGCTTAGGAAGGGATGCTGCCGCAAGCCGTTCAAGATCGCCAGCGCTTCCCCTTTTTGGCCGGCGTAGTAAAGGGCGATGGCATAGTTCAATTCGACGAAGGGATTGGGATGGAGGCGCAGCAGTTGCAAGTAGAGCCGGGTAATGGCGGGCCAGTCGGTCACGGCGAAGTCCTTTGCCGTACAGTGCAACCAGGCAATTGCCGCTTCATAATGATACGATGAGACCGGACTATTCCGGGATTGCTGTAGCTGGTGGTACCCCAGTTGTATGAGGTCTTTGTCCCACAACGACCGGTCCTGCTCCGCAAGGTCCAGCAATTCGCCGCAGGGCCCGAACCGGGCTTTAAACCTTGCTGCATTAAAAAGCATCAGCGCGTATAACGTCGCCGTTTCTTCGTTTCCGACCTTGCTGTTCTGGAGTGCCCTATTCAGAAAAAGTGCCTCCTCGCAAAGTTCCTCCCGTATCAATTCTTTTCCCCAAGAGGATTTGTATCCTTCATTAAAGATAAGGTAGATGATCTTGTGGACGACGGCAACTCTGGATTGCAGGGCTTGTATGTCAGGCTCCGCTAATAGACGCTTTTCCTCCTTTAGTTTCTGCCTGGCCCTGACCAGGAGCTTGTCCACTCCATCTATTGTCAATCCCAGGATCCTGGCTATGGCTTCGACCTTTAGGTTGACCACATATTTTAGCGTGATGACGACTTGTACTTTTGGAGAAAGATCGGGGTGTGCGCAGGCGAAGAGGAGGCGCAGTTGGTAGTCGTCAAGCGGCGACCGGGCAATGCCCGCCTCGCGGGGAAGGGTTGCTTCTTCCTGGACGAGATTGCTGGTGTATCGTTTTCCTTCTTTTATTTTGTTTAATGCCTTGTGTTTGCATACCGTGAAGATCCATCCGGCGGGGTTCGAAGGTAACATATCTTTTCTCCATGACACCAACGCGGCGGAGAAGGAGTCCTGCACGAGGTCTTCGGCGGTTTCAAGGTCGATATCCCGGGAGAAATCGAGCATCGAGGAGACCATTTTGCCAAAGTGGCTTTTATATAAACGATCTACTTCGTGCTGAACGGTGTCCATTTCTTTATAATTGATCAGGCTCCAGGATCGGCCGGACTTCAATTGCCATGGCACCCTGTAATACAAGCGGGCAGGTTTGGGCAAACGATGCGGCCTGGTCCAGGTTCTCTGCTTTTACTAGCAGGTAGCCGCTGACACCTTCCTTGGATTCGATAAATGGACCGTCGGAAATGACGTTTTCCCTGGTGACATATTTGCCCCGTGCCGCCAGTGGTTCTCCGCCGACATAATTCCAGGATTCCGCGAGCGACTCGACCCAGCGGGTCATTACCTGCATGCCCATGTTGCGTTGTTCTTCAGAAAACGCTTGGAGCACTTTCATGTCTTCCCGGATGATGAACAAAAATTTTTCCAACTATGAGGTTTTTTTAGAAAGACAATATTGCTGAAGATATCCGGACAAGGGGAGCGATGTTTTTCTAAGCCGACCTTTCCTCGTTCGTCTAGCCGGTAGGGGTCGCGTCGTTGCCTGCCTCGTTGGGCTTGCCGTAATAGTTCTCGCCAAGCTTGATCTTTTCGCGACCGTTGTCAGTGCGCCATTTGTTAGTGTCTCTGAGCGAATAGGCGCAGCCGCAATATTCCTGCATGTAAAATTGCTCGTCCTTGCTGATCTCGAGCATTCGGGCGGCGCCGCCTTTTTTGCGCCAGTTGTACGTCCAATAAGTGAGGCCTTCGTAATGGCCGGCGGCGCGAACCCCGCAATCGTTTATTTGCTCCAGGTTTTTCCAACGCGAGATGCCGAGAGAGCTGCAGATCACGTCAAAACCATTTTCGTGCGCATACAAAGCGGTTCGTTCGAAGCGCATGTCGAAACACATGGTGCAGCGGATGCCGCGCTCGGGTTCCATTTCCATGCCTTTTGCGCGGGCAAACCAGTTGTCCATGTCATAGTCGGCGTCTATGAAGGGAATGTTGTGCTTGTCCGCAAAGCGAATATTTTCCTCTTTCCTCAGTTCATATTCCTTTTTCGGATGGATGTTCGGGTTGTAGAAGAAGATGGAGAAGTTAATGCCGGAGGCGATGATGGCCTCCATTACTTCTCCCGAACAAGGTGCACAGCAGGAATGCAATAAAAGCCGGCTATTTTCACCATGCGGATGCGGCAACGCCAATTTTTCCCTCGTATAATCCATATGTGCGGCTTTATGCGACGACAAAATTCGTAAAAAATATCCAAAAAACGGCATTGTTCCCGAACCGGAAACCGGGGCGGGTGATATATTGACATTGAAGGATTTGAGCTTCAGGGCGAACCCGACGCTGATGGGAGTCGAGGTAGTGGCGGTCGCGAATCCCGGCTTTGACCTATTCCCACGGGTCGGCAGGGTCTGTAGTCATGTTGCCAGGGAAGCGCCCAACCGACCTGATGCTGGCGGTGATATAGCCGTGGGTGGCGAGGTTTTCGAGCAAATGAATGTTCCCGAAGCTCATCCCATTGAAGGAGCACAGGTAGATGATCAAGGGGAAAACCTGGCGGACCGGAGCGGCATTTTCACAACTATTGATAATAATTGCCTGGACGCCGGTCAATTTGCGATCGCCACGGAGGGGCACCAGCACACTTAGAGGATTTGTCTTAGTAAGGGTAATCTCCTAAACACCCAAGAAGAGAGCGCATAGGAGACCGCGATGCTGATGAGGGTGAGTGCAGCGAATTTCAACAGCAGCGGGAAATGTACACCACTTATCATGCGGCTGATCGAGATGAGAATAGGTGTATGGAACACGTATACGGCGAATGCATTGGCCGAGAAAAACCGCGCGGCTGTGCCCTGGCGGTTGAATTTTTCCCGGAACCACACGGTCAGGTACATGGAGATGGCCACCCCGGTCATCGATTCCCAAAAAGCCATTCCCAGGCTTTGCCAATGGAGGCCACCGCGATAGGCAATCAGTTGGCCTTTGAAGGCACCGCCAAATACCAGCAATGCGATCCAGCCGATAAGCCCGCCGATCAGGGCTACCCTCCCCCAGTATTTGCCGCTGCTGACGGAAAACCTGTTCAACCAGTCGCCGCGAAAAGCGAGCGTGCCCGCACAAAAGAACAGGACGTATTGGGAGAAATAGCAAAACTGCAGGTTATAAAAAGCCGTTCCGTTTGGCCACGGGAAGCGGATGAGAAAGGTCAGCAGGGTGATGGTTACGACGAGTCCCCATATTTTTAGCTTTCCCGGCAAGATGCCTGCCCGAGCAATGAAGTTTCGATGAAGCTCCGGATTTGCGAGATCTGACCTATCGTTTCCGCGTCGTAGCCTCCTGAACAGGGCATAGCCCAGGCAGAAGATCAGCAGGGCCTCGCAAAACCAAAGGGGGCCTGTGCCACCCAGCCACCGGCCCTTGATAATATAACGGGCGTAAAGGTCTGCGAAGCCAAGGGGTGCGACGGATTCGCCATGGAAAAGTCCGATGCAGTATATGGCTATCGGCTGCAATACGAACATGAAGAACAGCAGCGGCAAGCCCAGTCTGAATGCCCTGTCACGGATAAATCTGGCCGCCCCTTTTTGGTCATAGGCGTTAGGGACGAAGTAGCCGGCGATAAAGAAGAGGAAACCCATGAAGAACGATTGCAGGGTTGCCTGGTAGGTGGCGAAGATCCCCGTCTCTGCCTGGCTCACCGTGGTATCTTCCATATAATACCAACTGCCCAGGTGGCTGTAGGTGCATGCGGCGTGCATGCTGACCACGAGCATGATCATTACCCAGCGAAGGTTGTCGATATACAGCAGGCGTCCGGAACGGTTTCCGGTGGCTTTGGCGGAAATGGCTGTTGCGGACGCGGGTCTGGATAATAGTGTTGGTGCCATGACAAATATTTTATACCCCGAAGCTACCTTTCTCTTTTGCGACTGTTGTGTTTCTTTGACGTCTGGACGATTTCGATGGGTAAATAGAAAGGTCGGCTATGGAAGACCGCCCATTTGCCTATATTTAGGAAAAAAAATCACGGGTCCATCAAAAAGACGATGCAATTTGGTTCCTCACAGCTGATTTTTCTCCTATAACGAGATGATACCCGTAATAGCTCGCGCTGGCGATCATGCGACGGCACGAATTGGAGCTAGTAAAACAGCCTTTGTGATCTTAAAAATGCGATAGTTTGATCTTTACTTTCAAGAACCGGTTTCCAAATCTGACTCCCTTTTGGGATAAATACGCTGCGATGCAGGAGCGTAAGGTATATCCAGCAAAAACTGTCCTGTTGAAACAGGGCAAGCTCGCTCAAAATTATTATTTTATTGAGGAGGGCTGTCTGCGGGTTTGGTTCGATAACAATGGCAAGGATACTACCTTTCAATTCTTTTTTGAGGGGGAGGGAGTAGCCTCGCTCGAAAGTTTTCAGAAAAATATCCCGAGTATATTCGCCATAGAGACTATTGAACCAACTGTCGTGCAGGTGTTGCCGAAGGCGGCTTTTAATCAAATGCTGGAGGAACTGCGGCAAGATGCGGAGTTCCTGAGGGTATTGCTGGATATCTCGTTCCAGCGGCAACGGCATTACATGAACGAGTTCTTTTCACGTCTCCGGGACACCCCGGAACAACGCTATCTCATGCTGCTCAGGGACCGGCCGCATATCGTTAGGCGGGTACCCCAGCATTATATTGCCTCCTACCTGGGTATCACCAGGGTCCATCTCAGCCGGATCAAGAACAGACTGACGCAAAAGCGCGGGTCCCGTGGCATTTGATAACAAATGTTATCGTAGGGGAGGTTCTGCCGCCTCTATCTTTGCGCTATAAAATAAAGGATATGAAAGCAGCAGTATTATATAGCGAAGGGGCAGCGCCAAGGTATGTGGACCTTCCCGAGCCGGTTGCGCAGGAAGACGGGCAGGTGGTGGTCTCGGTGCAAGCCGTTGCGTTGAAACACCTGGATAAAAGCAGGGCGAAGGGAACGCATTATTCCACCGAGGGGGATTTGGCCGATGCGAAAGTGATCGGCGGCGACGGCGTGTGCGTGCTGCCCGATGGCAGCCGGTTCTATGCGTTAGGTACCGGGGGCATGATGGCGGAAAAGGCGGTAGTGCAAAGGGATAGGATGGTGAGGCTGCCGGGGGGACTGGATGATCTTATCGCGGCTGCACTTCCAAATGCGGTGTTTGGGGCGGCGATGGCGCTTCGGTTTCGGGCCGGGATCCAACCAGGGGACACCGTTTTGGTGAATGGGGCGACCGGGTTCACCGGAAGGGTGGCGGTGCAACTTGCCAGGCTTTATGGTGCGGGCAGGATCGTCGCCACGGGCAGAAATCCTCAGTCGTTACAGGAATTGCAGGCGTTGGGTGCGGATGAGGTTTTGTCGGTGCAGCAAGCGGACGAGGCGTTTGTCGGGGCGTTGCAGCAAATTCATCGCGCCACTCCAATCAATGTAGTGATCGATTATCTCTGGGGGCATACGGCTGAACTAATCATGGCCTCGTTTAAGGGCAGGGGGTCGTTTACTGCAAAAACCCGGTTCGTGTCCGTTGGTGCCATGACGGCGGATCTGATCCAGCTTTCGGCCGCCAGTCTTCGAAGCGTCGATCTGCAACTATCGGGTTCGGGGTTGGGTAGCTGGACGAAACCTCAGGTGGGCACGCTCTTTTCCGAAATACTTCCTGAAATGTTTCAGCTGGCGGCCGATGGAAAACTGATCGTTGGGACTATTGGGGTCGCCCTGTCGGAGATTGAGCGATTATGGGAGCTTGCCGTGCCGGATGGCAAAAGACTGGTATTTCGGGTATCTTTACCGTAAAATAGTGAATTATGGAGATCTACCGAGTTGGCTCGCGGCCCTCTGCTAAGGGGCCTGCCGATTATTTTACCGGATCGGTGCGGATCGATGCGATCGCCGAGCCACCGGAACCGGCGCGGGTCGCGATGGCGCTTGTCACTTTTGAACCGGGTGCACGGACGGCATGGCATACGCATCCTTTTGGTCAAACGTTGATCATTGCAACGGGCTGCGGCTGGGTGCAAAGAGAAGGCGGAGCAAGAGAGGAAGTACGCCCGGGAGATGTAGTGTATTTCGCGCCGGGTGAAAAGCATTGGCATGGGGCCACGTCCCTTACGGCCATGAGCCACATGGCAGTGCAGGAAAAGTTGGATGGTTCGCCTGTGAATTGGATGGAGCAGGTGACGGATGATCAATACGGGCTCTAACCGATTACAATCAGATGGTTTATTTTTTCAAATCCGGGCTCATCCTTTCCTCCGTGCGCAGACTGATAGACATACTCGTCGCAGGCGAGTGTTGTACCTGAGCTGGCGGATGACCGAAGGCGATTCACAAAGAGACAAGACGGGCAAAAAAGAATGGCTTCGCCGGTGAATGAGAGGTTTAGGGCGTTGCTCATTTCTTGTCATTTGGCAAGCTGCTTTCGGCTGCGATGTCCCTCCTTTGCGTAAATCACAAAGCGATGGAACGCTTGTCGATGTATATAGACCTGGTGTTTGTGGGCACCAATTTGCTGGGTTTGTGGATGCTATATAAGGCAACGGGCTCTTCGAAAACTGTCATGATAGTGACGGTGTCCTGGCTTATATTGCAGGCGGTTGCGGGGTTGTCGGGGTTTTATACCGTGACCACGGTCGGGCCGCCCCGATTCGCCTTGCTGCTGCTGCCTCCCCTCGTCTTCATCGTTATGCTGTTGTTCGTGCGGAGTGGAAGACGGTTGCTAGATGGGCTAGATGTCCGGGTGCTGACCCTGATTCATGTTATACGGATACCGGTGGAGCTCACGCTGTACTGGTTGTATTTGCATAAAGCGGTGCCCCGGGCGATGACGTTCGAGGGCCGAAATTTTGATGTACTGTGTGGACTGACGGCTCCCCTGTTTTCTTGTACCCATTGTCTTGCTGGCGCATCTGGCAGCGATCAGGCAGCTCGGCCGCCGGGGAGTGAGCGCTTCCGGGAGGGCTTTTCCGACAATTTGAACTAAATTGTTTGGGCATATGCAAAAACGAGCCTGTGTTTTATTGTCGGCGTTCCTGCTGGCGATCTCCGGCAATGCCGGAGCGCAACTACAGCCATTGCGAGTGAGTGATAACAAGCGTTTTTTGGTGACCAGGGATGGCCACCCTTTTTTTTGGTTGGGGGATACGGGCTGGGAGTTGTTCCATCGGCTGAATAAGACGGATGCCGAGGCCTATTTCAAGAAGCGGAATGAACAGGGATTTACGGTCATACAAGCCGTGGTGCTGGCCGAATTGAACGGACTGCATGAACCCAATGCCAATGGCGATCTGCCTTTCACGGATGATGACCCCTCACGGCCCAACGCCGCATATTTTGATTACGTGGATACGCTGATCCGTCTCGCTGAGCAATACAAATTATACATCGCGCTGTTACCGACCTGGGGTGACAAACTGTATAAGAATGCCTGGGGCAAGGGGCCGGAGATCTTCAATTCCACCAACGCTTATGCTTATGGGAAATGGATAGCCAACAGGTATAGGAATCGTACCAATATTATTTGGGTGGTGGGTGGCGACAGGAGTCCAAGAGACCATTCCGGTGACGTCGCGGTCTGGCGTGCCATGGCAAAGGGGATCGAGGAGGGCGTGGGCGGCGGGGCTAATGCGCTGATGACCTTCCATCCACAGCCGGATGGCACCTCCAGTTCCAGCCAGTGGTTCCAGGACGATGATTGGCTGGATATAAATATGCTGCAGACGGGCCATTGCCGGGACACCCCGGTTTGGGAGTTGATCCGCAGCGACTACAAAAAGACCCCGATTAAGCCGGTTATCAATGGCGAGAATATCTATGAGGAAATGCCGGTCTGCTTTAATCCAAAAGAACTGGGCTATGCCAATGCGTATGATGTGCGAAAGGCGGCTTATCTGTCAGTGTTCGCGGGTGCGCTGGGTCATAGCTATGGCTGTGGCCCGGTGATCTGGTTCTCGCAGAAAGGCGGCGATTTCTTTTCCGCGTTTCATTCCTGGCGGGAGGCGCTCGAGCTTCCGGCTGCCAAAGAGATGGGCTATCTGAGGATATTGATGGAATCGAGGCCGATGCTGGAGCGGGTGCCTGATCAGAGCATGCTGGCTGATGAAGGCGGTGGTGCCGCAGAACGCATCGAAGCTACGCGAGGGCAGCACTATGCATTTATCTATAGTGCCTATGGGCGGGATATTGTCGTGTACATGGACAAACTGTCGGCTGAAAAGGTGAAGGCAAGCTGGTATGATCCCCGTACGGGCAAGACGACGCCCATCGGAGATTTTGACGGCAGGGGGGAGAAGACGTTTACCCCGCCATTGCCTGTCAATTCCCCTGTGCCTTCGCAGAGGGAGGACTGGGTGCTGATCCTGGATACTGTTTAGCTAGACGGTCGCGGTCAGCAATTCTTTTATCGTGGCGGCGAATAATTCGTAAGAATGCAACCTGGCGTTGTGATCGAAGATATGCGCGGTAGCCATGATCTCGTTTACGCCGGTTTTTTCCAGGAAGTCACGGAATTTTGTTTGCAATGTTTTCGGGCTGCCAACAAAGGCATAGCGCAGCATCTGGTTGACGGCTTCCGCCTCGAAGCTATTCCAGAATGGTTCCATATCGTCGACGGGCGGCTGCAAGGCCTTGCGTTTGCCGCTGACGATCCCGAGGATAAATTGCCTGACCGAAGTCGCGAGGCGGTTTGCCTCCTGATCGGTGTCGGCGGCTACTACGTTTACGCAAGCGATCACGTAGGGTTCCAGGAGTTCTTTGGACGGTTGGAAATGCTGGCGGTAGAGCCTGATGGCTTCCATAAACTGGGCGGGGGCGAAATGGCTGGCAAAGGCATAGGGCAGGCCCATTTGAGCTGCGACCAGGGCGCTGTCTGTGCTGGAACCCAGGATCCAAAGCGGGACTTGCAGGCCTTCGCCTGGTATGGCCCTTATACGGGACCCGTTACTATCGGCAGAAAAGTAATGCTGTAGTTTTTGGATGTCGCCGAGAAAGTTGTGTGGCTTGTGGAAGTTTGCGCCGCGGATCTCGAGGGCCGTCGCCTGGTCCGAACCGGGTGCCCGTCCGAGGCCAAGGTCGATCCTCCCCGGATACAGGGAGGCCAGGGTGCCGAACTGTTCCGCGACGACAAGCGGTGCGTGGTTGGGGAGCATGATGCCGCCGGACCCGACGCGGATCTTGGAAGTTCCGCCGGCGATATAGCCGATCAGGACCGCAGTGGCGGAGCTGGCTACGTTGGGGATGTTGTGGTGTTCGGCCAGCCAATAGCGTTTATAGCCCCATTTTTCAACGTGGCGGGCGAGGTCGAGACTTCGTGTAAAGGTGGTCGCTGGTGAGCCACCTTCGGTGATTGTTGCGAGGTCGAGTACGGAATAGGCTATTTCTGAAGACATTAGTAACGCTTTCCTATAGAACAAAGCTGGATGGGCTTTTGTTGGCGGCAAGAATCAGGCGTGGTGGATTCAAGTGCGTTGATATATTTGTGAGCTGGTCCTAAAAGGGCGTTAATCCCTTTTTAGTGCGTGACTAAAAAGGAATGGAATGGCTAATTTTACTGGATGAAGAAAGTTCTACTTGGCGTTTTACTGATGATCGTTTCGGTTGGTGGTGTTTTTGCGGCCGTTATCCCTGACAAATTGGATACGGCGACCTTTGCTACCGGTTGTTTTTGGTGTACGCAGGCGCAGTTCCAACAGCTTAAAGGTGTGAAGAAGGTGTTTGCGGGGTATAGCGGCGGTCACGTCCCCTACCCTACTTACCGACAGGTTTGTACCGGCGCGACGGGTCATGCCGAGTCCTGCAATATCATTTATGATCCCGCCCAAATCTCTTTCGATGAGCTGCTCGAGGCGTTTTTTGTGGCGCACGATCCTACGACGCTCAACCGCCGGGGGAACGATGTGGGAACGCAATACCGTTCCGAAATCTTTTTCCACAATGCGCGGCAGAAAGAAAGATCGCTGTATTATATCGGGAAACTGAATAAGGAAAGGGTCTATCCGAATCCAATCGTGACACAGGTGCAGCCGTTTACGGCGTTCTATGTGGCGGAGAATTATCAGCAGGACTACTACAGCCAGCATGGCACCCAGCCATATTGCCGGCATGTGATACAGCCGGAACTGGAAAAGTTCAAAAAAGTATTTAAAAATAAACTCAAAAGCTAAATGAGAACAATTGTCTTATTGGGGTTCGTCTTGCTTTCGTTGGGTGTGCGGGCGCAGCAGCTTAAATCGGCGACGGGGCATCAAAACAATCCCTATTACAGCAACTCCGATGTCAAGCAGCTGAATGTGACCAATGCCGAGTGGAAAAAAATACTATCGCCGGCGCTGTATGCAACGGCGAGGGAGGCCGCGACGGAGAGGGCATTCACGGGTCAATACTGGAATCAAAATGCAAAGGGCACCTATTACTGTGCGGTTTGCGGCAATTTGCTGTTCCGGTCGGATGCCAAGTTTTCCAGTACCTGTGGCTGGCCGAGTTTTTTTGAGCCGGTGCGGAAGAACAGTGTCATTTACCGGGAGGACGAGTCCTACGGCATGAAGCGGACGGAGGTTTTGTGTGCGCGATGTGCGTCACATTTGGGGCATATTTTTGATGACGGGCCGCCGCCTACGCACAAGCGATACTGTATGAATTCCATCTCGCTGGATTTCGACCCTGACAGATAAATTTATTTCACGGCGATGGTTATTTGATTGTCGCGATGTCTATGACGAAGCGATAGCGGACGTCGCCTTTTTGCATACGGGCGTAGGCGGTAGTGATGTCCTTGATATCGATCATCTCAATGTCGGAGACGATCTTGTGCTTTTCGCAGAAGTCAAGCATCTCCTGCGTTTCGGCGAGGCCGCCGATGCTCGATCCGGCGAAGCTCTTACGGCCGCCAATGATGCTGAAAGGATGTACCGGCAGCTTGTCTGAGGGAACGCCTACCAGGCAGAGGGTCCCGTCCGTTTTCAGCATCGACATATACATATTGATGTCATGCTCCGCGGACACGGTGTCGAGGATAAAATCGAAACTATTGGCCGCAGCCTTTATCTGCGCCGGATCGCTGGTAACGAGGAAGTGATGGGCACCCAGCTTTTTTGCATCGTTTTCCTTGGACGGGGAGGTGCTCATCACCGTGACATTGGCGCCAAACGCGACGGCAAATTTTACGCCCATATGACCCAGGCCACCGAGGCCGACGATGGCTACGTTGTGTCCCTTGCCTATCTTCCAGTGGCGAAGGGGGGAATAGGTGGTGATGCCGGCGCAGAGCAGGGGTGCCGTGGCGGCAAGGTCGAGTTTTTCTGAGATGTGCAGTACGAAGTCCTCGTGGACTACAATGGTCTTGGAATAGCCGCCGTAGGTGGGGGTCTTATGATCCTGCTCGAGGCCATTGTACGTTTGGGAACTGCCTTTGAGGCAATATTGTTCAAGGTCTTGTTTGCAGTTTTCGCAGACGCGGCAGGAGTCTACCAGGCATCCGGTGCCGGCGAGGTCGCCGACCTTGAATTTTTTTACGTGGCTGCCGACCTTTACTACTTTTCCGACGATCTCGTGTCCTGGGACCATGGGGAAGATACCGGGGAACCAGTCGTTCTTGATCTGGTGGAGGTCGGAGTGGCAGACTCCGCAGAATAAAATATCGAATTGTACATCGTGCTGGCCAACTTCGCGGCGTTGGAAGTCCCAGGCGGCCAGGTCAGTCGTAGGGGTCTGTGCAGCATATCCTTTTACTGGTATCATGTTCGTCCGTTTTGTAGTTGAAAAATTAAGTTTGGGCAAAGCTGATGAAAAAAACCGAGACAATCTAACGCATATTTTTCTTTGGCTTACTCAAATTTTTCTTTGATAGGGGCAAGAGAACCCCGGGGTACATAACTTTGTATTGCTGCATCTACTATACAACCCGTTTAAATCTTAAAGCATGGGGCTATTTTGATGAGGAAAGGTGTCTATCCGATCATAGCGGGATTGCTTTTCTCGGTGCTTTGGGCATCGGCCGCGACGGCCACGAAGATCGGACTACGGGCGGCTCAGCCATTTACGCTCTGTGTGGTGCGTTTCTTTCTGGCGGGCGGCCTGATGCTGATGCTGGGTCACGGGGTTTTGCGGCAGCGGTTACCGAAGGGAAGGGAATGGCCGCAGATAGCGCTCTATGGCCTGCTTGCCAATAGCATCTATCTCGGCCTCTACGTTTTTGCGATGCGTGAGGTGTCGGCCGGGCTTGGTGCGCTGGCGATCGCAACCAATCCGTTATTTATTAATTTGCTTTCCGTTATTTTTTTGCGGCAGCGGCTGTTGTGGTCCACTGTCGCCTGCCTGCTGCTGTGTATGGTGGGTGTTGCAGTAGCGGCATGGCCGTTGTTTGGGAACAGTACGGCGACACCCATGGGCCTGCTCATATTGCTGACCGGCATGGTCATTTATTCCTTGAGTGTGTTCTATTTTTCACGGGCGGAGTGGAATGGGCTGTCGCTATTGGTCATCAATGGCTGGCAGGTGTTGCTGGGCGGCGTCTTTTTGCTCCCGCTTGCGGCCGTCTTTTATCGGCCTGCCTTGAATGTCTGGAACGTCGAGTCGATCGGCGCCATTCTATGGCTGGCGGTGCCGGTCTCGATTTGTGCCGTGCAGCTTTGGCTTTATCTGCTCAGGCGGGATGCTGCCAGGAGTTCGTTCTGGTTGTTCCTTTGCCCTGTGTTTGGATTTGTGCTCAGCAATTTGTTTACGCATGAACCTATCACCTGGTTCACATTTGTGGGAATGGGGCTGGTGATCGGGGGAATTTATTGGGAGCAGAAGAGCCGGGTTGTCAAATAGTGCGGGCCAGGCCGCGTTCGGACATTTTGCTCATTCGTGCAAAGAGGATAGCTGAAGCTAAGCGGCTCATGAATTTTATGACGCGGGCGATGCCGGGAAGGATATAAGGTTTGCGATATTCAAACGTTAAGGTTTGCGACATTCAAACGTTTTGCGGACCTGGTTGCGGAAGGCCAGCGGGGAGAGGGTAGTTTGTCTTTTGAAGAAGTTGGAGAAATGCGCCACTTCTTCGAAACCGAGACTGTAGGCGATCTCGGAGACATTCCAATCTGTCTGTTTGAGCAGGATCTTGGCCTCCTGGGCAACGCGGCCGGAGATGAGTTCGGTCGTCGTTTTACCGGTGTTCTCCTTCAATACTTTGTTGAGATGGTTGACGTGGATGGCAAGGCGGTTCGCATAATCCTTAGCGGTGCGCAGGCCGAGCTGTTGGCGGGGCGACTCGATGGGGAACTGTCGTTCGAGCAATTCAATGAACAGGGAGGAAACCCGAGCCGAGGCGTTGTGGGTGGGGTACAACGCCGTTGCCGGCTGCAGTTTCTGTCCGTAGTGGATGAGTTCGAGGACATAGTTCCGGATAAGGTCGTACTTGAAGGCATAGCCGGAGGACAGCTCTTTGTACATCTTCTGGAAGATGGACTCGAGCTCTGCGACGTCCGTTTTCGAGATTTGGAATACGGGGTAGCCTCCCGCTTTGAAAATAGGCAGTTCATCGAGCAGGACGCCGCTTTTGCGCTGGACGAGAAATTCATCCGTGAAAATGCAGAAATAGCCGGATTGATTGGCGTCCTGGGGAACATAATTATAGGGGATGCGTGGGGTGGCGAACAAGAGGGCGCTTTGCGGGATATCGATCACTTTGTCCGCGTATTCGGCGCGGTTACGCCCTTTGATCAGGCTTATTTTGTAATAGGCCCGCCGGTTGTAGGGCATCACGGGTCTCTCGGCGATGTTCTTGGCAAGTTCGTCTATTTTGAAGACGTTGAAGTGACCGATCTCGCGGGTGATGCCGTCCGGGAGGAGGTATCCGGGACCGTCTTCGCCGCCGTCGCTGCCGGACAGCTGTTTGTAAAATTGTTCCAGTGTCGTCGTTCCCACCAGCTACTTGATTTGTAAAAATCAAATATACAACTTAATTGCCTAGTTGTCCGAGCCGGTGTGGACGCTTTCGCTGCTTCCGCTATCGCCTTTGGAGTTGTACCACCGCTTATATTTGAAGTAATCGGTCTCGAGGTGGATGTATTTGGTCTTGAATTGCCCGAAAACGTTATCGGGTTGTTTGACATTGTTGACGATAAGTTCGTCGGCGTTGAGAGTAAAGGACAGTTGGTCGAGGTGGTCGACGATATGTCCGGCCTGAAGGTCACGGATGATCTTGAGGGTATTGGGGTTGTTGGTGCGGATGGAAGAATTGTATGTTGTCGTGGAGCTTTTTGCCGAGCTCGTTGTTGAGAGGCTTGATGTTGCAGCGCCGTTCACGATGACGTGAGTAGCAGGAGGATATTGGTCGAGCCTGTCGTCATAGGTGATCCAGCCGGGGGTGCCGGGGGTGCCGGGTGTACCAGGTGTTCCAGGCGTGCCGGGAATGCCAGGCATGCCGGGGGTTCCGGGAGTGCCGGGGGTACTGGGTGTGCTGTGCATGCCGAGGGTTCCGGGCGTGCCGGGCGTGCCGGGTGTGCTATGCATGCCGAGGGTTCCCGGAGTGCCGGGGGTACCAGGAGTGCCGGGGGTACCAGGGGTTCCCGGAGTGCCGGGGGTACCCGGTGTGCCGGGATGAACCACAACGGATAGTGCGTGGATATAGTCTCTATAGTTGCCGTAGTCGTCCTTCGATATGAGCTCGCCATTTACTTTGAATGCGACGATCATATGATCGACCCTATCGAGTATATAGACGTTGCCATCCTCGTCGGTGCCTTCGGCGTGTGTGGTTAGTCTGCCATCGCCATCGTCGGTATGGATGGACAGGTGGGGAAAGTTGATCGATCTGCCGAAGGAGTAGTGATTTTCTTGTTGGGGGATGGTGTCAGCCTTTTTGCGGGGCGCGGCCGGTGCTGGGGTATCGGATGTGGTTGGTACCTGTGCATCCGGGATGGACGCGGAGGCCGGGTCGGACGGGGTGGAGCCGGCCGTTGAAGCGGAGCCGGCCATTGGAGCAGAGTCGGCCGTTAGAGTGGAGTCGGCCATTGGAGCAGAGTCGGCCGTTAGAGTGGAGTCGGCCATTGGAGCAGGGTCGGCAATTGGAGCAGAGTCGGCCGTTGGAGCAGGGTCGGCCATTGGAGTGGAGCCGCCCGTTGGAGCGAAGCCGGATTCGGAGGACGTTGCGCCGGCGGGTAAGCCGGAGCCAGTCAGACGGGCACTCATGTCAGCGGCGCGCCGGCGGTTAGACGAATCCCTGTTGGGCGTGGCGCCGATAAGGCCGAGCGATATGATAGCCAGGAGGCTGAAGGATAAGATGGCTTTTTCCATGAGCTGCAATTTTTTATTCTCCCGGTTGATCATTCGTTTCATCCGCCAGAGGAGATCTGACCGGTCGCCGCCGAGTTGCAATGCATAGGCGGGCGGTTTGCCCAGACGACCGTCGACAGACAATTGCGTAAATCCCAGGAGCGCTTCGAAATAATTATTTCTATCGGGGGTGCCGGCCAGGACCATGTCGTCGCAGGCAGCTTCCATCTCTCTCCTGATGAGGGAAGCGATCCAGCGCGCCGCAGGGTTAAAGAAGAAGACGGCTTCGGTGAAATGCAAAAAAAGGTTGGCGACATAGTCACTCCTACGGATATGCGCCAGTTCATGCAACAGGATAGTCTCGACCTGTTCGGCCGGCAGATTGGCCAGCAAGCCCAGTGGAATGAGAATGGAAGGTTTCAGGAAGCCGAAGGCTGCCGGGGTATTGATCCGGCCAGATTGAAGCAGGGTCACTTTTTTAGTAATGCCCATGCGGCGGGCGAGGATCAGCAGTCGATCGTTCCAGTATTTCCCGGGGGGCACCACGTTTCTGTGGCGAAGGTCGTGCATTTTATACAGGCCGCCGGTAAGCCGTAAAAGTTGGGCGGCGAGACAGCATAGCCAGATCGCTGTAACGAGGGTAGCATGTGTATTCAGGTAATCGATCACTGAGGCCGTTGGAGCGAAGGCCTTTGCTGCGTGCGTGGTTTTTGATATAGCTGCCTCCGTATTGATGGCCGTGCCGATGGGGGTCTCGACGAGAACCATGGTTTTGAGCGGGGTGATCGTGGACTGGCGATCATGCTGGTTATACTCATACGAGAAGGTAGCAGCCGCTATAAGGAGGAACAGCATCAGGTCGGTCGCCAGCAGATTATAGCGAAGTGCTGCGGGCAGTTTCCTCGTGAACCCGATGATTAGCCCGGCCAGCACCGCGGCGAGCAGTCCTTGCCATAGGGAGTGGACGAGCGTCCAGCACACGGCCTTTGCCGCGGCGTCAGATAAGAAGGTAGTCATAAAAAGCGGTTGCATGACCCTAAGGTAGGAAAAGTTTCCTACAAACCAAATAATTTCTAGGAATGTTTTCTTACCCGCTTGAGCCGGGCGGAGACGAGGGTATTCTCGCCGCATGCACCTTCTTGGGACGGCTTTAGCGGGCTTTGCCGGGTTGCTCAGAGGCTTTAACCACCGGAAATCTCGAGCCGCTGCGCGTTGATCCAGCGGGACTTTGCCCGCTTGCTCAGAGGCTTTGGCAACCGGAGATATGGATCCGCTAGGCGTTGATCCAGCGGGACTTTGCCCGCTTGCTCAGAGGCTTTCACCACCGATGATCTGGAGCCGCTGGGCGTTGATCCAGCAGGACTTTGCCGGGTTGCTCAGAGGCTTTGATCGCCGGACATCTCGAGCCGCTAGGCGTTGATCCAGCGGGACTTTGCCCGTTGCTCAGAGGCTTTGGCAACCGGAGATATGGAGCCGCTAGGCGTTGATCCAGCGGGACTTTGCCGGGTTGCTCAGAGGCTTTGACCGCCGGAAATCTCGAGCCGCTGGGCGTTGATCCAGCGGGCGTCGTCGGTGCAGAGGAAGGCTACTACGCCGCCGATGTCCTCGGGGTGGCCGACGCGGCCGAGGGCAGTTAGGCCTGCGATGACCTGATTAAGCTGGGCGTTGTCCCTGACCGCACCGCCGCCGAAGTCGGTAGCGATGGCACCGGGGGCGACGATATTCACCGTGATGCCGCGGGCGCCCAGTTCTTTTGCCTGGTATTTCGTGAGTGTTTCCATGGCGCCTTTCATGGCGGCGAAGGCAGCGTAGCCGGGTGTCGAGAAGCGGGCCAGGCCGGAGGAAAGGTTAATGATCCGACCGCCGTCATTAAGGTGGGGAAGTAATCGCTGTGTCAGGAAGAACGGGCCCTTAAAATGGATATTCATGAGTTGGTCGAATTGCGCTTCTGTGGTGTCCGCAAAAGGGGCATAGACGCCGATCCCTGCGTTGTTGATGAGAAAATCGAAGTGGTCGGTATTGAAGTCCTTTTTTAAAGTTTGCATCAGCCTGCTGACGAATCCGTCATAGCCGGAGATAGTACCGGCGTCAAATTGAAGCGCGGCGGCTTTTTGTCCGGTTTTTTCGATAGCGGCGGCGACGGAGTTTGCTTCGGCTTCCTGCGAATTGAAGGTGAGGACGACGTCGATGCCTTTTTCGGCCAGGCTCAAAGCCATATCTTTTCCGAGGCCGCGGCTGCCACCGGTTACGAGGGCGATCTTGTTATGCTTTTCCATATTTTGTTTTTTGAGAACACAAAGCTAGAAAAGATTGCACCCGACGCATTGCATCGTTCAATGAATTCTTTGTAAAATTCAAATACCGGGATCTCGATGGATTCGAAATTGGCGATAGCGGATTAAAAGACGCTCATCCTGATGTATCGGAAAACTTGTCTTTGGCCCGCGTTGACAGACAGACTGAGGGTGTCCCGATCAAGGTTGACCAGGAATGGGGGGCTAGTTTCAAGCCACTTGCGGGAATTGAGTATGAGCATCGGCGAAATATTGTCATAGACATACACGCCGGAGTCGACGACCGACCCCGCCGAAACTTCGAGATAGCGGTTATTGCTAAAGAGGTACATGAGGACTGCGGTGTCGCCCGGAGGTGCCACGGCGGAGTTGGACCCATCCTGGCTGTAGTCGACCATTTTCCAGGCGCCGATGAGGCCCGGGGAGCTATTGGTCTTATTGCAGGCTGTCGGCAGGAGAGCGAGGAGGAGGATGGAGCCCAGGAAAGGACGCATAGGAGGAGTTTGCTTGATGACAGGTGAGCGCGCCGCGCCGATGCATAAACCCAGGTCGTTTTTTGCTTATATTCGAATCTTTAACGTTCTATAAACACCCCTGCCATGCCGACTAAGACCCGCATCGCCTCCATCGATCTCCTGCGTGGGCTGGTGATGCTGATCATGGCCATTGACCATGTTCGCGATAATTTCCTCAAAGGTTCGCCGGACCCGACGGACCTGATGACGACAACACCGTTGTTGTTCCTCACCCGCTGGATCACTCATTTTTGCGCACCCACTTTTGTTTTCCTTAGCGGTATATCGGCCTTTCTGGCGGGAACGCGGCGTTCGGCAAAGGAAATGAGCGGTTTTCTGCTCAAACGCGGGTTCTACCTTATTCTAGTAGAGGTCTTCATCGTGAGCCGGGGCATTGCAATCGATCCGACCTTCCAGGTTGCAATCCTTCAGGTCATCTGGGCCATCGGCGGCAGCATGATCCTGCTGGGCCTGCTGCTCAGGCTAAAGGCTTCGATGACCTTGATCGGGATCATCGGATGTTGTCTGTTCTTTGGTCATGACCTGCTTTACAGCCTCGTGCCGGCCACTATTCAGGCGAGCTGGTATGCCAAGCTGTTCTTGTTTTCCACGGGGCTGGCCGGGAGCAATATTTTTAAGGTTGGTTATGAATATGTGGTCATTGCCTATGCCCTGCTGCCCTGGACGGGTGTAATGTTGCTGGGGTATGCGTTCGGCTCGGTGTATAAGAGCGGGGTCGATCCGGTCTGGCGAAAAAAGATCCTCTTGTATAGTGGACTTGGTTTGCTGCTTTTGTTCGTTGTATTCCGGGGTTTTAATTGGTATGGCGATCCCGCGCCATGGTCCGGGCAAAGAAGCACTGTTTTCAGCATTATCTCCTTTTTGAATGTGACCAAGTACCCATGCTCTTTGCATTATCTGAGCATGACGATCGGCGTCGCGCTGGTGGTGCTCGCCTGCACCGAAAAGGTTGCCAACCGGTTCACGGCGATCTGTATCGTCTATGGGAATGTGCCTTTCTTCTATTATGTGATCCACTGGTACCTGATCGATGTGATCCATGTCATCGTATTCTTTGCGATGGGGTATACCAGCAAACAGATCATTAATCCCAATTCCCATTTCGTTTTTGCGCCGGAGGGATGGGGTTTTGGTCTGGGCGGTGTCTATTTGATCTGGCTGGTGGTAGTGGTCATCATGTACCGGCCGTGCAAATGGTTCGGCAACTACAAGCGGACGCACAGCCAGTGGTGGCTGAGCTACTTGTGAGCCACCGTTATGGCACAGTGCAGGTTGTTGTAGCCCGTGGCCGGTTCCCAGGTGTCTTCGTTTGCGAGCCTGATACTGTATTCAGGCCTTTTTGACAATGAAGGGGCTTTGTCAGGCAAGGTAAGGTAACAATTATACGTGCCGGCCGGCATGCCGTCGGGAAGTTGCAGGCTTTCTTTCCAATCTATTTTACCGCTATACCATTTTCTCGGGTCGGTTTGACAGGGCAGCATGTACTCGTCGCCGCTGTTGTGGTTCCTGAGAACAAGGAAGGCGGCGCGGGGGTTATAGGGTGAGGCGTAACCGGTATTGCGGAGGTAAATGACAAAAGAAAGCGGTTGTCCGGCTGCGGCATGCGAGGACATATGGATTTCGCTTAGTACTAACCGGTAGCCAAGGCGTTGCCGGATGCTGGAGATGCAGCCTAGGGAATCCCAGTCGTTGTTAACGTCATTGTTGTAAGCAGTGTTGAGGAAGCTGAAGTGCATGCCTGCCATTTCCTGCTCGGCGTGACCTGTAGGGCTGCAATCGTTTTGAGGGCTATAGGCGTCGTCGCAGGTCTCGCCGCCGACGGGGAGATAACGGCTGTCATCCTCGACGTATTTGCGAAGGACGTCATTCGCGGCTTTTTGGGGCGTGTTGGTGCTGCCATAGTCATAATACGTGCCATAGTCGTCGGGGCCTGAGAGGAAGCAATCGTTGTGGAAGCCTATCCGGGCCGCTTCGGCGCCGGTGAAGGCATCTTCGGGCGACAGCGGTTTTGATTCGACGGCAGCTTCCGGACCGTATACGAATTTCTGTTTGATCTGCGGGGTGCGGACCTGTACCATGCGGTCTTCGGGGACGGCGGCGAGGAGCGCATGCAGCACTTCGCCGCGGTCGCGCCAGCTGCTGTCGAACATGCGGCCGGGACCGTTTCCACCCGGATCGCCAAAATAGTCGGTATAGAAGTTCTCGCCCCAGATACCGATGAACCCTTCCTGTACCACAGCGATCACGGCATCATGTTTCCTGAATAGAGGTGCCAGTTGCCGGATATGCTGCAAGACGATGGTCTTTGGCGCGTCTCCGTATGGGGGACAGATCTTGTATTGATCGGGACAGGAGCCTGTCTTTGCGGTATTTGTATAGGCAAAGCGCAGGATCACTTTTAGCCCCGCCTCGCGGACGGCGGTCAGGTCCTGATCGACATGATCGAGGAAGTCCTGGCTGAGCGGTTGATCGCGAAAGATGTCAAGCGTATATTCGCGCATGAGGAGCGTGGAGTAGATGGCGTAGGTGGCCTTGCCATGTTTCTGCGGGCCGGCGAACGCCTTTTTTAGTGTTGCGGTATCGAGTGGTATGAAGTTTGAGGCCTTCGTGCCGTCGGGAATATAGAATCCGCGTTCGGGGTTGGGGAAGTCCTGTTTACTTTCTTTGTAGGTGACGGTATTTTCCTGGGCGTTGGCGTTTATTGCCGCGACGAAAAGGGGGAAAGCGATCCAAAACAGAAGCTTCATATAATCAGTTTAATAACGAACCGGCGGGCACCAAAATAAGACTTCTATGGTTGCGCACGACCGCAATCGATTGTTTGGCGGAGGCTATTAAACCTTTTTGCGATATTGCTGTCTGTACAAAAAACCAGCCTATGTCTATTAGCACCTTTTTAGACACCGTGATCCTGCTCGGCGCCCTGCAGGGGTTCATCGTCGCGGCGCTATTGCGCAGCTCGGCCCGCCAGAAGCCGGAGGAAGGGGTATCGAGGCGGTTGCTGGCTGCGTTTATCCTGCTTATGTCGCTGTGTTGCCTGGATGTTTATCTCGAACACCAGGAATGGTGGAATGGCAGTACTGTGGGAAGTCTGCTTTCCGCCTTGTTGCCATTAATCATGGCCATGCCGCTTGGGCCATTGGCTTATTTTTATATCCGCAGTCTGGAAGAGCCGGATTTTCGAATAACGAAAACCAGACGGAGGCATTTTTATACGGTTGTCTTCGATCTGCTTCCCCATGCTGCGGTTTTGATGATCGTTGGGCTGGCGCTGCTGGGGTTTTTCAGGAAGACGCATGGGGTACAGGGGTTTGGGGCCGTGTATGATGACTATAACCAATATGCCGATATCCCAAGATGGATCTCGTTTACTGTTTATCTGACCCTGGGGCAGCGGTATTTGAAGGGGCGGCATGAGGCTATGCGTTGCGCCTGGGCCGGGATTTTTTTGCGGGTGCTTTGGGGATTCGACCTGTTGTGGCTGGCCTTTAATATCCCTTATGAACTGCCCGGGATCGGGGATAGGTTGATAGCAACATTCGATTGGTATCCGCTTTATATCCCATTGGTTGTTGTGATCTATTATTTAGGGGTGAAGGGCTATTTCATCAGTTCCCGTGTTCCGGTCTTGAAGACCGCGGTCCTGGTCATCCCTGAGGGAGAGAATAGGGCATGTGGTTTCGATGCTGAACAATAGCATGGATGTGGATCGTCTTTGGTTGCAGGCGGATCTGAATCTGGCGGGGCTGGCGAGGCACTGCGGTGTAGCGCCGAAGTTGTTGTCTGCTGTGTTGAACCAGCACATGGGTACCACGTTTAACGAATTCGTGAATGGATATCGGGTAGCGGCGGTGCGGGAAAGGCTGCTGTTGCCGGCAAGCAGGGAATTGACGATCGCAGGATTGGCTTATGAATGCGGGTTCAACTCGCTGCCTACTTTTCAGCGGGCTTTTAAGGCTACTGCGGGGATGAGTCCGAAGGAATATCTCGCTTCGAGGGCGTTCGTGCAAGGTCAATAGTGATCAAATCCGGATATGACTAGGGCGGAATGGCCGCTTTGTCGTGTTTTGTGATCAAAAGCACGACGCATGAAATACTTTCTTTTCTCTCTCATTTTTAGTTTTGCTGTGGCGGGGCTGCGGGCACAAGGCACCGGCGTCGATACCAGTTTATTGGGGGAGTACCGGATAAGCAAACCGGTTGCGGTTGTTTTTGACATCTACAATAAAGGCGGCAAGTTGCTTTTGCAGATCGTGGGGCAGGGCCAGACGGAAATGAAACACGTCTCGGGGCTGGTGTACGAGCCGCTTCATGTGCAGCCGAAGACGAGGATGGAGTTCGTGAAAGACAGTACGGGCCGGATTGGTGGGCTAAAGTGGACGCAGGAGGGGCAGACCCTAAAATGGATAAGGACGAGCGGAGAGCCGGGCAAGTACACGGGAACGTTTCAATTGATGGCTAACCCCTACCGCGTCCTGCACGTGACGGAGCGGGACGGAAAGGTGATCGAGCATATCGGGGGTGAGCCGGAGCGGGAAATGATTGTAGTCGGCCGGGATCATTTTGTGGTCGAGGTTGCGGGGAAGCATTTGCTGGTCTTTAAACGGGATAAGCAGGGGTTGATAAATGAATTCACCACGATGGGACCGGAAAGGTTGGATTTTGTGAAGACTTCCGCGGTCGCGCCGCATGTATCCAGCAGGCAGACGGGTTTTACCCGGGAGGACACGCTGCAAGGGATGCTGACACCGCTGCGCAGCTGTTACGACGTCTTGTTTTACGGCCTCGATGTGACTGTCCTGCCCGAGACCAGGTCGGTTCGGGGCAGCAATATGATACGGTTCAGGGTGGTAAACGATTTTGACCGGTTGCAGGTGGACCTGCATGCGAATTTGCCGATCGACAGTATCCTGTATCATGGGCGGGCGCTGTCCTATACAAGGGAGTACAATGCGGTGTTCATCACGTTACCGTCGATGGTGAAAGCCGGAAGCATCGATTCCTTGTGTGTGGTCTACCACGGGGCGCCGCTGGAGCCTGACCTGGTGAACCTGAGGGGTGGGATCTTCTGGCTTTGGAACAAGGATAAAAAAATATGGATCGAATCCGTCACGCAAGGCGTGGGGGCGAATGTTTATTGGCCTTGTAAGGACCATTTGTCGGACCGGCCGGACAGCATGCGGATCAGTGTCACGGTGCCGCCGGGGCTTAGCGATGTCTCCAATGGCAGGTTGGTGGAGCGGACGGAGTTGCCCGACGGGCAGACGCGGTTCGTGTGGTACGTGGACTATCCCATCGTGACTTATGATGTTGTCTTCAACATCGGCGACTATGTGCACTATACCGACGTGTATGGAAGCGGAAATGATACGATGACGCTGAACTTCTATTGTATGCGGTATAGTTTGCCATTTGGCCGGTGGGTTTTTGGGGATGTAAAGCGGATGCTGGGGCTTTATGAAAAGGATTTCGGCCCCTACCCTTTCCGTAAGGACGGTTTCAACCTGCTGGAGTCGATCTACCCGATGGAGCACCAGGGGGCAGTGAGTGCGGGACTATTCTATAGTCCGTTCGGCAAGGATGTAGCGGACAGTGGCGGGATCAAATGGACCATGTGGCATGAGAGTGCGCATGAATGGTGGGGCAATAGTGTGGGTTGCAGCGACATTGCGGATATGTGGATCCATGAATCCTTTGCGGACTATGCGGAATTCCTGAACAATGAATCGTTGGTGGGCCGGGAAGCTGCGCTGAAACACCTGGAAATGGAGCATCCCGAAAACAAGGAACCGATCATCGGCGTGTACAATGTCAACCATTTTCACATGGGGGATATGTATCTGAAGGGCGCCCTTTTGCTGGAGACCTTACGGGATGTCATCGACAATGACAGTTTGTGGTTCTCTATCCTGCGGGGGATACAGGCGCGTTTCCGGTATCAGGCGGTACGGACGGAGGACATTGTGGGATATTTTAACGCCGCTACCGGAGAAGATTATACGTATTTCTTTGATCAATATTTGCGCTATCCGCATATTCCCATTTTGGAGTATGCTTTTCAAAATGGCAAGGATGGGTTGTCGGTGCAGTACAGGTGGGCGGCTGATGTGGCAAATTTTCATATGCCTGTGAAGGTCACCCTGGCCAAAGACAGCCTTGCTTTTATACATCCTACTGGCTCCTGGCAGACGATGGAACTCGTCAAGGGGATGATAGCTAAGGACTTCCACGTGGATACGGTTTCCTTTTATGTGGATACGCGAAATGTTGAAATGAGTCATTGACAGGACATTAACAAACGCACGCTTGCGTGGCACTTCTTTTGGACGTAATTTATCCCGTATGCTTTTGAAGAAGTAAACGGCTATATTACGATGAAAAATTATATGATTTTTGATAATGGGGGAAAGACCGCAGACAGGTTCACGATCATCAACGTGGAGATTGGGGATGTGTTTGGTGCAAGTGAGCATCCGGGTGAGCCCGGCGGCATCGGCAGGTGGTGCGGGAACATTATCGAGCACAAGATCGTGTTGTATGGGGCGGGCTGGAGGCAGCGGTTACCGTCGAAAAAGATCATCGAGACCGAGATTGAAAATTACATCAACAATGCCCGTTTGGATCCTGAATGGCTGGGCCAGGAAGTAGCCCTGGAAAGTCTGCCTGAAGCGATCCAAAATTATATCGCCGATCTTGATAATGATAACGAAGCTGGTCCACCCAGCAAGGCGAAGATCGCGCCGATCGGCGATTTCAGTCGAACTACGAAGGCGACGAGGAGCAATTAGGCCGCGGCGCGGCGTTGGCCGTCGGGATTCACACGGCTCATCTGGTTGCTCGCGCGGTTCATGAGGCCGTCGATGTTGTCGTTTTGCCAAATCCTCCGCGGAGGACAAGTTTATTGTGTTGCCAGGTGGCGAGCTTTCTATAGCTGCGACCGGGGGTATACATATTCCCATAGCGCTGTCCGGTGTAGTAGAAGCCAAGATTGACATCAAACGGATTAGGCTGGACATTTGGATTGAATACGCAGTTGCAGGCGTATCTGTTGTCGTCGTAAATGGGCGTGAGCGTGAGCGTCGAGTCCGGGGTGTTGGCGTCCTTGGTGCGGTCGGGTATAATGACCCGGTTACAGGAGCTGAGCACTGCGGTAACGATGACCAGTTGAATGTGTTTTGCGCGTATCATGGATTGGGTTTTTAGTGTGAGCCGAAGGTGAGGTCGAGGGTATAGGCGTTCCCGTCCAGGTTGGTGCCGCCGCTGTTATCATAGTGTATAAGGTGATATTTGGCGGTGAGGCCGATATAGGCCTTTCGCCTGAAGAAGTATTTTAGCCTGATCCCGTTGTTGAAGTCGAAAGAGCCGACGTTAAGGGGAAGTCCTGGATTGTCGGTGTGGTTGCTCCATCCGTCGGCCACCGAGAAGTAGTCGTAGCCGATCCCGGACGTGAGGCCAAGATCGACATATTTCCGGTGCAGGAGGTAACGGGTGTACTCGAAACCGATGTAACCCCCATCATAATAATTGGTGGAATAAAGCGTATCGCGTCGCAGAAAGGTATAAGTCTGCGGTGTGGGGTAGCCAAAGCGGACATTCCAGTTGATATCATATTCGTTCTTGTCATTCCGCCAGCCGAGCAGGAGGCCGACGGAGGGGTGTGCGCCGAGGGCCTGGAGGTGGGATGTAGGCGACCACCAGCCCACGCTGATGGCCGCAGTGCCGCTCAAGCCGTTCCTTCGGCTGGTGAATACAGCGTTGTTGTAGGCGGTCAGGCTTTTTTGCAGACCGGCGATGCGCGGGGCGATCTGCCCGTCGGCTTGCAGGGTGGCGGTAGGGTCGGGGATATTGCCGGCGAGGGTGCGGCAAATGTACAATTCATCGTTATCCAGGTCAGGACGGGCCAGGAGTGCGCGGGCCCAGTTCCGGATAAACAGCAGGATGGCCTTTGCCTGCTGGGTGGCGTCGTAGGAATAGGGGTAGTCCAATCTCAGGTAATACCTGAACTTGGGATCCTGTTGCACGACGAGTTGGAGTTCCCGGGCATCGTCTTGCAG
This sequence comes from Puia sp., assembly GCA_965214315.1. Classification (GTDB taxonomy): domain Bacteria; phylum Bacteroidota; class Bacteroidia; order Chitinophagales; family Chitinophagaceae; genus Puia. Next base: position 406,227 of record CBDCBP010000010.1, read on the forward strand.
GTAATAGACACAATCACAGGGCAGCCAGTAGGCCGGGAATTCGTCGGTTTCGATGGCTAGCAAGGCTTCGGCGGCAAAGATCAGTTCACGGCTTGGATAGCCGGAATTTCGCCAATTGGCGAGGAAGTTATGCATTGTGTCGTATCGCCTCCCCTTGTATAATTCCGGAAGTAGCGCCGGTGCATGGACGATGAAAGTGGTCTGCCGGGAGACCTTGGCAGTGGTTCTTTCCTGGGCGATGGCATTGAGAGCGGGCAGGAGCAGCAAGGCAGGAATGAGCCATCCGCCCGGATTGAGGTAGAATTTTTTCATTCGGTGTTTTTTAAATGTCAGCAGCGGCCGGTTCCCGAGCGCAGTGAAGGGAACGATCGAAGAAAAGCAAGGGACGTAGCTTTTCCGACGGTCTCTTCGATACAAAGGTCAGGAGATGGAACATTTGCGGGGTTAAACAACCGTTAAAGGATAGGGTCCATTCGATAAGCAGATGTTAATTCACCGAGTTGGCGGTTGGTTTGAATTTGGGTAAATTTGGAAATGAGTGTATATATCCGGCGGGCATCGACGGCGGGCGTATTGATCGCCCTTGGCATTATATATGGAGATATCGGGACCTCTCCGTTGTACACGTTGCAGACGATCTTGAACGAAGGCGGGGGGATCAATAAGGAATTGGTATATGGCGCGATCTCCTGTATCTTCTGGACGCTGACGCTGCAAACCACTTTTAAATATGTGATCATTACGTTGCAGGCGGACAACCATGGGGAAGGTGGGGTCTTTTCGCTGTATGCCCTGGTCCGGCGTTATGGAAAATTCCTTGTTTATCCGGCGATCATCGGTGCAGGTACGCTGCTGGCGGATGGGATCATCACGCCGCCGATCACGATCACGTCGGCCATCGAGGGGCTGAGTATGGTAAAAAGCTTTGAACAGCATATCATTCCTGGGAATAACCTGGTCGTAGAGATCGTGCTGATCATCATGCTGCTTGTTTTTTTATTCCAGCGTTTCGGGACCAAGGTCGTGGGCGGGGCGTTCGGGCCGATCATGTTCCTGTGGTTTACGATGCTGGGTTATGCGGGTATCAGGCAGATCATCCTCTATCCCACCATTCTGGCTTCTTTAAATCCCGTGTATGGATTGAGGCTGCTGACGGAGCATCCGCATGGTTTCTGGCTGCTGGGGGCGATCTTCCTGTGTACGACCGGAGCCGAGGCATTGTATTCCGATCTTGGTCATTGCGGGCGGAAGAATATCTATGTCAGCTGGACCTTTGTGAAAATCTCGCTGATATTGAACTACCTGGGGCAGGGTGCGTGGGCGTTGTTACGGCATCAGCCCACCCTGGGCGATATCAACCCCTTCTTTGCCATTGTGCCGCAGCAATTCCTGCTCATCAGTATCATCATCGCCACGGTGGCTTCGATCATTGCGAGCCAGGCGTTGATCAGCGGGTCGTTTACGTTGATCAGCGAGGCGATCAGCCTGGGTTTCTGGCCGCGGGTGAAGGTGAAATTTCCGACGGATATCCGGGGGCAGATCTATATTCCCAGCATCAACTGGATCCTGTTCGTGGGTTGTTCGCTGGTCGTGCTGTACTTCCGCACCAGTGAGGCGATGACCGCCGCCTATGGTTTCTCCATTACGGTGGCCATGCTGATGACGACGTTTTTGATCTTCTATTTTCTTCGGTATATCAAGAAGTATCCATTCTGGATCGTGGGCGCGATCATTACGGTGTTCGTGCTGGTAGAGTCCAGTTTTTTTGTCGCCAATGCGGTGAAGTTGTTGAAACGTTTGTTCTTCCTGGTATTCGAGGTGGGGTTGATCACCACGATGTACGTGTGGTACAATGCCCGAAAGGTAACGCTGCGGCTGTTAACGTTTACAGATATCCGTCCTTTTCTGGCCAAACTGGTTGCGTTGAGCAAGGACACTTCGTTGCCGAAATATTCGCCGCACCTGGTCTACCTCACCAGGGCCTCTCCGCATGAGCTGGAGAAGCGGATCATCGACTCGATCTTTGACAATCCGCCCAAGCGTGCGGATGTCTATTGGTTGGTAAATATTCAGCAGACGGATGATCCCTATACCTCGGAGTATCATGTCGATTGGCTGGAACTGGAGAAGGTGGTCAGGGTTAATTTCCGGTTGGGATTCCGCGTTCAGCCGCGGATGGGCGTCATGCTGCGGAAGGTGGCGGAAGAGCTGGTGTCTTGTGGTGAGCTTCCGCAGGGTTTCCGGACGAGGGATATGAAGTTTGTGATCCTGCAGCGGTTCCTTTCTTATGACAATGAGTTTTCGGTCAAAGAGGGCTTTATCCTGAACAGTTATTTCAGCATATTGCGCTTGGCTCGTTCTGACAGCAGGGCTTATGGGATCGACAGTGACCAGGCGATCATCGAGAAGGTGCCCCTGGTGATTGCGCCTGTGAGTAAGATCACGTTGAGGCGGACTTCGCGGAGGCTACCCGAATAGGTGCGCGGCGAAGTGGTCCGGCCACCGGGACAGGTAGTATGTAGGCAGCAGGCACTCCCCGGTTGGGGTGTGGGGCGGCTTTTGGGGTGGTTGGGGCACATTTTGGGCAGTGACTAAGCGGGGAATGTTGTGGAACAGTAATTGAAAAGCATACTTCAAATCATTAGTTATGCAACCGAAGTATGTGGGTATCTTATTGTCAATCGTAGGTATTGCCGGTCTTGCGCTTTCACTTTATTTTACCAACGGACCGGATATCAATAGTCATTTGACCCTTTTAATGTCGGCAGGGACCGCGGGTGCAGTGGCTTTCTTTATAGGTATTTATCTTTTTGATCGCCTGGCGGCCAAGATTCCGGTCAAGCAATTTGGCGGGATGAGCGTGATGGGTATGAAAGAGGGTAAGGCTGCATTGCTGCGCATGAAGGAAGAGGGTGTAGCTGCGTTCATACGGGTCAAGGACGGGCAGGTCGCGCTTCTTAAAGAAGGGAAGGCTGCGCTGATGCCTGCTCAAGAAACACAATTGCAATAAGCCTGGTCATGAAGTACTTATTATACATCATCGGGATCGTGCAGGTAGTCGCCTGGGTCATATTCTTGTTCTTATCGGTGCCTTAACGGTATCGGGGCGGGATGTTTGGTGTAGAACACGCAGACCTGGTCCACAAGGTGGTCATATAGCTGATTGTCGACAACGGGCTTATCTGCTTTCATGAGGCGGCCGGCTTCAGAGCGGATGCGTTCCTTCTCGCTTTTATCGAAGATGCCGGAGCCGACAAGGGTATCGCGAAGAAAAACGGCCATGCGCTTATGCGATTTGTGATAGTGAGCGTTGGCATGCTGCTGGGCTTCTTCCCTTAATCTTTCTACCGTGCGCAACAATTCTCCTTGCACGGTGGGCGCGGGACCTTCCTGCGGAACCAATTCATTCCATATTTTATATACGACTTCCGGATAGTGCAGATTGGCCGGGAACAGTGGTTGTACGGTGGTGCTGACCATGACGGTTGGTTTTGATGCTTCCCATAGGGCGACTCGTTCTTGCACATCGAAGCCGGCGCCTTCGAGCCATCTGCGCGCGCACATGCCATAACGGTTTTCCTGGTCGAGGTCGGCGCCGAGGCGCAAGATCTTGTCGAAGACCCGGAGATGTTCTTCGCGGTCTGGTCCGTTGCCACGAAGCAACCAACCCTGAATGGCCCAGTATACCACATTAGAATTGTCTTCATCGCCGACATTTTACGTCGATCTTATAATCGAGAAAGAGGTTAAGGGCTTTTATATATCGTTCCTGTTGTACGGCAATGTGCAGGCTGTTGTATCCGTGGCGGCAACGGATATTTGGATCTGCACCTTTATCAAGGAGGTATTTTAACAGGGGCAACCGGTCGTCTTCTGACTCGAAGCCGTAGGATAACAATGCTTCCATCAGCACAGGCATCCAGGAGCCGGAGTCTACAAAGGCATTTACGTCTAGTTGGTGTTGTTCGATGAGGTGTTTTATCTCAGCGGTCTCTCCTTTGGCGATAGCGAGGGAGAGGGCACTCCAGACGGAGGCGGGAATTAGTTTTGGCATGGCAATCATGCACAGAAGTTACGAAAGATCAGCAACCTTTGCAAATTCCATTTTTAGTTGACGAAGATCTCGTCGAAGAAGATCCAGCCTTTTTTGCCTTTTGCGGGATGCCAAAGCGGTAGTTTGTCAACGGGGGTCACCGCTATCCGGATGCAGCGTACTTTGACGGGCTGGAACGAAATGTCGTATCCCGTGAGGTAGCCGGGGGGCGGCTTTTTCGGGTTGTTCCGGAGCGAGGTGGCCCAGTGGTCTCAGCGCTTGCGCGTCGGGGCCGCCCCAGATCTCGATGTTTACCGGGGGCATGATATCGGAGCCGATGTCGACCAGGCCGGAAAGCGTGATGTCGCTGGCGACGATGGGTGTTTTAAAGTAGAGGTAACAGTCCAGCTTATTTTTGTGGAAGCCGAGCCATTTCCCACTGCCGTATCCGCCGTCCCCCTTGACGAGATCAATGAGGGTTTTAGCGCCAAATTTCATATAGTTCGAATCGATCGGTTGGAGCATGCGGATGGAATCTGGTCTGTAGCGTTCACTATAGAAATTATTGCGCGTATCGTCACTGGGCAGCCAGCCTTTCTTGAATGCCCTGGCGCGGAGGATGCATTTTTGTATGAGCATCACGCGGCCATCGTAGACCATGGAATGGGCGCTATCGGGTTCGCTGCCGTCGAGGGTATAGCGGATGATCGCGCCGGGAACATAATGTTTTAGTCTGAGTGGGGTCGGTGCAAAAACGATACTCGAGTCGTTCTGGAGGATGGGGGCGTTCAGCTTTAGCATCATCGTATCTGCCCGGGAGCCGCCTTCGATGAGCAGATTGGTATTTTTCGCTGACGGGATCTCGGCAGGGGGAATGGCGGTGTTCCAGACATAGAGGTGGCGCAGTGATTTTTTGGTGGTAAGGCAGGCGATATCGTCGGCTTTTATGGCTGTCCCGGATAGACTGAGGCTTTTTAGCTTCTCGAGTTTACAGAGTTGTGCAATGCCGGCGCCGGTGATGCCCGTGAAGGCAAGGTTCAGCACGCGCAGGTTGGAGAACTGCATGATTGCCGGGACATCGGCATCGGTGACGGGCATCTTGTCGAGATCGAGGGAAACGATTTGTCTTCCCAGGGGTTCGAGTGCTTTGAGTTGTTCGCCTTTAAAGGCCTGGGCGCTGTAGAAGTCTACGTTGAGGGCCGGGGAATGGAGTGCGACGGGATAAATGATGCGATAGCTGGTGTTTAGTTTTTGAATGGTGGCTTCGTCTGCAGCCGTAAAGTCATAGGCTTCTTCCGCGGGTGAATTTTTGAACAGGTTTGCGGCCAGCAGGCGCAGGGTATCGGATGGCGGGAGGTCGGCGACGCGGATGTTGCGGGCCGGATCGTGTTTGAGCCACTGGTAGAGGATGGTGATCTCCTCGTCGGTCAGTTGTGGTTTGCCGTGCGGCGGCATATGTTTTTCCTCGTCGGGTGCGAGATGGATCCTTTCCATGAGCAGGCCGAAGTCGGCCTTCGTGCTGTCGTATATGGGGCCGGTCTTGCCGCCTTTGAGGAACACGCTGGCGGTTTCCATCACCAGTTCGCCTTTGGCCTTGTTGCTGTTGTGACAGTTCATGCACCTGCTTTTCAGGATAGGCTGAACCATATCGTTGAAGACAATGGCTTCTTCGAAGGCCACGGTTTTTGGGCGTGTGGCAGTGATGACGGGCGCGAGCAGGAAGTCCTGACCGTGCGTGATGGCGGCTCCCTGGTGGCCGGCGAAGGTGACCAGGGCCCCCGCAAAGGCGCCCACGGCCGGGGTAGCCCATTTGATTCGTTGTAATTGTTGGTACCAGCCGTACCAGGCAAGGGTTAGAAAAGAGAGGAGGAGGCCGCTCCATTTGTGCATGTTTAATGCATCGGTGTCGTACCCTGGCTCTTTTGACAGGAGGAGGCCCATGGTGGCAGTGATGGCCGCGGTCAGGGCGGTAAGCAGGAGGAGGGTATCGTCCTGCTGTTTTAGCAGGAATCGCTGGCCGATGAACAGGATCAGCAATACGATGGGAAAATGGATGACAAGGGGATGCATGCGGCCTGCTACCTGGAGCCAGGGTGGTATGACCAGCCGGCTTTCGAAGAGTATGAGAAAGCACAGCAGGCAGTTGAACGCTACGGTGATGTTGAATAGGGCGTTCTTCGAACGGATCATGCGATGGGTTCCAGTTTATACGGATATACGTGCCCGGAATTCCATTGGGCGATATAAAGATTTTGTTCGTCGTCGATGCAAACGTCGTGTGGGTATTGGAACGCCTTGACGGCTTGCTGCATGGTTTGGAGTTTGCCGCCGGCGTATACGGGTTCGGTGCCGCCCAGATTGGAGACACATGTAAAGTCTTTATCGAGAATGGTCACGAAACCCGACTCTTTGCCGACCGCATTGCTGCTCTGGAGTACGGCGGCATAGAGGTAATCACCGTTGATGACGGGGCGACAGACCCAGGCGCCGGGCAGGGGGATGGTGCTCAGGTAGCGGCCGTCCATCGTATAGCGTTTGAAGGCGTTTTGCTGGCGGGAGGTGACGATGAGGAAGGGGCCGCCCGGATGACGGTTGTCGATGGTAATGCCATGTGCATTAAGGAGGTGTTCGTCCTTGTCGCCGCGGCCGCCGAAATGCCGGATATATTTCCCTTTGTCGTCGTATTGGATCACGAAGTCTTTGCCATAGCCGTCGGCCACATAGATATCACCGTTTGGTGCGATGGTCGTTTCGGTGGGAATGTATTCTTCCGGTTTTGTGTACTGGCCCGTCTCTTTAGGATAATCGAGCGTCAGCAGGACGCGGCCTTCGAGGGTTGTTTTGATGACCTGGTGGCGGTTGTTGTCGCAGATGAACAGTACCTGTTGGCCGTTTTCGTTGAAGAGGGTGAGGCCATGAGCGCCGGGGTATTCATTGCCCCAGGTGGTGAGGAGCTTCCCTTTTTTGTCGTAGATAATGACGTTATTCTTCGTCTCATTTGTGAGCAGGAGGATGCGGCCCTGGGCATCCTGTACCATTTCGTGGCAGTCTTTAACCGGATAGCGGTTAAAGTCTGCCTGACTCCACTTGTTGTTGAGGCGATAGCGTTTGTTGCCCTGTCCGAGGGTTGTATCGTCTTTCCTCTTTGTCAGTATTGCCGGAGCCACGATGAGGCCTGCTGCGGTAGCGGAAGTGTTTTGAATGAATTTGCGGCGGTGCATAGGTGTTGTTTTGGCGGTGTTAGGCAATGAGACCATTGATGACTTTTCCCGCGACATCGGTCAGTCGGTAGCGTCTACCCTGGTGTTTGAAGGTGAGTTTTTCGTGGTCGAGTCCCATGAGGTGGAGGACCGTGGCGTGGAAATCGTGGACGTGGACCGGGTCGCGGACGATATTGTAACCAAAGTCATCGGTCTGCCCGTATACGCCGGGTTTGACGCCGCCGCCAGCCATCCAGATGGTAAAGCAGCGCGGATGGTGATCGCGGCCATAGTTCTCTTTGGTGAGTGTGCCCTGGCAATAATTCGTCCGGCCGAATTCGCCGCCCCAGATGACGAGGGTTTCGTCAAGCAGGCCGCGTTGTTTGAGATCGAGGACCAGGGCAGCTGAGGCCTGGTCCGCATCCCTGCATTGTCCTTTGATCTCCAGGGGCAGGTTGTTGTGGCCGTCCCAGCCCTGGTGGTAGAGTTGTACGAAGCGGACGCCGTTTTCGGACAGTTTTCTCGCGAGGAGGCAATTGGCGGCGAAGGTCCCGGGTACGAGGCATTCGGGGCCGTAGAGCTTCAATGTGTCTTCCGGTTCTCTGCTTGTATCGGTGATCTCCGGGACGGCAGTTTGCATCCGGTAGGCCATTTCGTATTGGCGGATCTTTGTGCTGATCTCGGGGTCGCCAAATGCCTTATAAGAATCTTCGTTCAACTCGGCGAGTTTGTCGAGCATCTTGCGGCGTTCGCTTTTCGACATGCCGTCGGGGTCGTTGAGATAAAGGACGGGGTTTTCCCCGCTGCTGAATTGCACGCCCTGGTGAATAGAATCGAGGAAGCCGTTTGACCAGAGTTTGGAGTAAACGCCCTGGCCGTTGCCCTTGCCTTTGGAGAGGAGGACGCAGAAAGCAGGTAAATTTTTGTTCTCACTGCCGAGGCCATACGATAACCAGGAGCCCATACTGGGGCGGTTGCCCACTTGTGCGCCGGTCTGGAAGAAGGTCAGGGCCGGGTCGTGGTTGATGGCTTCGGTGAACATGCTTTTTACGAAGCAAAGGTCGTCGACAACCTTTGCCGTATAGGGGAGCAATTCACTCAGCCAGGCGCGGTGCTGGCCGTATTGATTGAATTGGAAGGTCGTTCCTGCCAGCGGAAATTTCTTTTGATCGGCGGTCATACCGGTCAGGCGTTGGCCGAGGCGGACTGATTCGGGCAGGTCCTGTCCATACATTTGTTGGAGCAGGGGTTTATAATCGAAGAGGTCGAGCTGCGAGGGTGCGCCGTTCTGGAACAGGTAAATGATCCGTTTTGCTTTTGGTGCGAAATGGGGCAGGCCGAGTTGGGGCATCTCGTCTTCTTTGCTACCGAAGAGGTCGGGGATCAGCAAGGAGCCGAGGGCGATGCTGCCGATGCCAAGGCCGGCGCGCTGGAGAAAGCGTCGCCGGTTGATGTTTAACTGTTGTTCGATGATCTCTTTTTCCATGGGTTGTGCATTATGTCCTGGTGATCGTCTCCTCCAGGTTATAGATCAGTTCGATCACTTTCATCAGGGCCGCTGTTTTCGCCGGGTCGGTGTTTGCCTGTGGGTATTCGCCTGCTGCGAGTGTTTTCTTTGCGTCCTGTTGTTTTGTTTGGAAGGTTTTTAGCTGGTCGTCGTAATAACTTTTCAGGGCCGTGGATTCTTTATTTGTCGGGTGGCGGCAGACGATCCGGCGAAAGGCCGTGGTCAGGGGATCGTTGTCTGACGTCGCGGGCCTATTCGGGGCGGCGCTATTGTCTTTACCGGTTAGGAGGCGTTGGGCGAGGACGCGGGATGCCTCCAGTACGGTGGGATCGTTCATCATCACCAGTGCCTGCAAGGGTGTATTGGTCTTGCCGCGGCGGACTTCGCACTGATCGCGGTTGCTGGCGTCGAAGATACCCATCGAGGGCGGTGGTACGGTGAGCTTGATAAAGGTGTACATGCCCCGGCGGTAGAGGGAGTCGTGGTGATCCTGGCGGTAGGTGGCCAGGACGCCGCGGCCGGAAGTGGCGGATTCCCACAGGCCTTCGGGCTGATAAGGCTTTACGCTAGGTCCCCCGATCGTGGGCACGAGGAGGCCACTGGTGGCGAGGATAAGATCGTGGACGAACTCCGCGGGCAGCCGGTTGCGGGGACCGCGGGAGAGGAACATGTTCTCCGGATCTTTTTCGAGTTTTTCGGGGGTAATCTGGGCGGACTGGCGGTAAGCGGCGGACATGACGAGGAGTTTGACCAGGCGTTTGGTGTCCCAGTGGTTGTCCATAAAATCGACTGCGAGCCAATCGAGGAGGGCGGGATCTGAAGGCAGGTCGCCCTGCATTCCGAAGTCCCCGGCGGACTTTACGAAGCCGCGGCCGAAGAATTCCTGCCAGAGCTGGTTGACGAAGACCCTTGCGGTGAGGGGATTCTGGCGGCTCGTCGTCCATCCGGCGAGGCCGAGGCGATTGCGGGGGTAATGGGTCGTGTCGAAGGGCATCACCGCAGGCAATGCATTGGGCTGTACTTCGATGGTCGGCGCGTCGTACCTGCCGCGGCTCAGGACGTAGGTCTTTCGCAGGGTATCGCGTTCACCCATCACCGATACTGTGAGCCCGGCGGTATCTGTTTTCCTAATAAAAGCCATGGTGTTCCTGGCCTCGCTGTCGGAGATGGAAAGGATGGGCATCTTGGCGGGTTTCGACACGGATACATCGCCTTCGTAGCCCACCTCCTTTGTATTGTTGAAAAAAGCAAGCATGGAATAGTAGTCCTGCTGAGAGAACGGGTCATATTTGTGGTCGTGGCATTGGGCGCATTCGATGGACACGCCGAGAATGCCTCTGCCATAGGTCTTGGTTTTGTCGATCAGGTATTCCACGCGGTACTCTTCGGGTATCACCCCACCCTCTTCCGTATATTTGTGGTTGCGGAAGAAGGCCGTGGCGAGGACCTGTTCTTTTGTGGGATGGGGCAGCATATCTCCCGCGATCTGCCAGGTGACGAAGGTATCGTATGGAAGGTTTGTATTGAAAGCGTGGATGACCCAGTCGCGCCAGGGCCATTGGGTGCGGATGTTGTCGTCCTGGTAGCCATAACTATCGGCATAGCGGCCGACGTCGAGCCAGTGGAGGGCCATTTTCTCGCCGTATTGGGGAGTTTTGAGATAGTGGTCGACCATTTTCTCGTAGGCGTTGGCACTGTTGTCCGCGAGGAAGGTATCCGTCTCTTCGAGTGTCGGAGGAAGACCGGTAAGGTCGAGGCAGACGCGTTTGAGGAGGCGTTCTTTATCGGCTTCGGCGTTCATCGTGAGGCCCATCTTATCGAGCTGCGCCTCGACAAAGTTGTCGATCGCGTTGTTGGCTTTTGCGGGGGTCTTTTAGTTTGGGTACGGGGGCTTTTAGCGGGGGTGTGAAGGCCCAGTGTTTTTCGTATTTGGCGCCTTGTCTGATCCATTTGGTGAATAATTGCTGTTCGTATTCCGAGAAGGCGCCGAGGTGGGCGTCGGGCGGGGGCATCATAAAGCCGGGGTCTTGTGAGACTACGCGTTTGAGCAGCAGGGAAGCTTCTGGGTTACCGGGCACGATAGCGAAGGCCCCTTTTGTAACGTGCAGCGGGGCATAGGCGCTGTCGGCGATATCGAGGCGGAGGTGTGCCTCCCGATGGGCGGCGTCGGGGCCATGGCATTTGAAGCACTTGTCGGAAAGGACGGGGCGGATGTTAAAATTATAGCTAACCTGTTCCGGTAAATCTCCGGAGGGTTCGGCGCCGCCATGGTGGGTCAGGCAGGAGGTGGCGAAGAGTATAGCGCCGGCAATGGTCAGGATGGTGGCAAGACTGCGGGATTGCATATGCACACTAAATATAAGCATTTTTGGTGCGGGTTGGTTTCACAATCGTTTGCATGGCGCGCCGCAGGTTGCCGGCGGTTTGGCAGCGAGTGGGTTTGGGGGTAGATTAGCGCAAGAAACGGGTTGCATGGCAGGTCGGAAGGCAGTAGTATTGTGGTGGAAAAACGAGGTATTATGGAAACACAGGAAACGATCAATTACAAGCGGATAGCGGACGCTATCGACTTCTACAAAGCTCATTTCAGGGAGCAGCCGTCGCTGGAAGCCGTGGCCGGGCATATCCATCTGAGTCCTTTTCATTTTCAGCGGATGTTCAAGGAATGGGCGGGTGTTACGCCCAAGCAGTTTTTACAGTACCTGACACTGGGACATGCCAAGGACATACTAAAACGGGGTGGCGGGACCACGCTGTTCGATGCTGCCTTTCAAACGGGCCTATCGGGTACGGGCAGGCTGCATGACCTTTTTATAAAGATAGAGGGCATGACGCCCGGTGAGTACAAGAATGGAGGGGAAGCGCTGACTATTCGATACAATTTTGCCGAAAGCGTGTTTGGTCTGCTCATCGTGGCTTCTACGGCTAAGGGTATTTGTTACCTCGCCTTCGCCGACGAGGGAATGGCGGGTGCTTTGGAGGCCCTGAAGGAGCAATTTCCCCGGGCCCGTTACACGCATGGTGATGATCCGCTGCAGGAACAGGCTTTAGGTATTTTTTCACAAGACTGGAACCAACCGGGGGCCATCAAGCTGCACTTGAAAGGCACGCCTTTTCAGCTCAAGGTATGGGAGACCTTGCTAAAGGTGCCCATGGGCAATCTGACGACCTATAGCCGGTTGGCGGAGGGTATCGACAACGCTGGTGCGGTGAGGGCGGTAGGGACGGCGGTAGGGCATAATCCGGTCGCTTTTTTGATCCCCTGCCATCGCGTGATCCGCAGTGACGGGCAGACGGGTGATTACCATTGGGGCAGCACGCGTAAGCAGGCGATGATCGGCTGGGAAGCCACGCGGATACATGAGCGGGACAGGGCTTGAGCCATGTGGGGCGTGATGCGGCCATGCCGGGCATGCGTAGTGTCAGGCTTGGGTTAGCGTGGCGCCACGCCTGGGTTAGCGCGATGCGCGCGGTCTTCCCGGCCCTTCAGGAAGTCCCTCGCCTTCATTCAAAAATTTTTCGAGGCTCACTTTTATGAAATGGTTCCAGCCTTTTTGGCACATCTCAAAGCATTCTGCTTCCGGGGTCAAGCCAGCATGGGTCATGTCTATTTGCGTGGCATTGGTCCTGGCGAGGATCTCCCAGATGATGCTGGTGTCCTTCCACTCTTTTTTTTCGGCGAGGGAAGGAATGTTGCAATCCAGCACATACCAGGTGATGGTGTTGTCGGGGGCGGCTTCGGTTATCTTAAAGGTCACCCATGTTGTACCGAATCGAACGGTAAAAATGTCGTTCAGTTTTCGGGCACTTCCTTCGAAATCGGTTGCCCACCATTCGGGGACGCGGGCAATCTTGTCGAATGCTTCTTTTGGCGAGGTGTTGGCAGTGATCATGCAATGATAATCTGCTGTCGCGGTTGGTGTGTTCATTCTTTGTTGTTTTTGTTGTTAAGCAATGCTTCCAATTTTTGAAGTCTGGTCTTCCAGAAGTTGTCGAAAAAGCCGATCCAGGCTTTTAGCTGATCGAAGCCTTCTTCGTTCAGGGTGCAGTACCGCTCGCGCCCGATGTCTTGGATGGAGATGAATCCCGCGTATTCCAGTATTTTGATGTGTTTGGAAACGGCGGGCCTGCTCATATCGAAATTTTCCGCCAGGGAGTTGATGGTCAGCGTCTGCTTTGAGAGCAGCATGAGGATCTGTCTCCGGCTTGGATCGGCGATTGCCTGGAAGGCGTCAAACGTTTGCGTGGCCATGGGTTGTTGCGTTTAAACGATCTGCGATCTTTTTCATGTTCGCGAGCCAGCCTGCGTCCATACCATTGAAGATGTCAAGGTTGGTAAGGATCTTGAAGCCGCTGTGGTCGAGGGTCAGTTCTGTTCCGTTGTCTTTTCCGGTCAGGGTCCAGCTGACGATGGAGTCCATTGTGAGTTCGCCGTTGCCAGGACCGCCTTTCCAGGAGTAGACGAGCTTCCGCGGTGCAAGAATCTCGAGCACTTTGCAATAGACGATGCCGTCGAATTCGAATTTCGGCATGGGGTTGGTGCGGAACTGGAATTCCCGGCCGAGGATGGGTTCAAAATCGGTAGGCATGAGCCACTGGGCCATCAAAGCGGGCGTCGTGAGGTATTCCCAAACCAGTGCTGGCTCTTGCGGGTAAAAGAGTGTGTGGTGGATGCTTTTTGACATATAAGTAACTCTTAGGTTACACGAATGTATGTGTAACTTTTTGGTTACGCAAATTTATTTTGGGCGGCGGGGTCGCGATCTGGCGCGGCGAGACCGGGGGCGGCGGACCTATGAGTCGGGTTTGTGGCACCGCGGGCCTGCTTGGGGGATGTGGGTAGGACGAAGCCGGGGTTTTGCTTATATTTGAGGTAATTTTCCTACCCTGCCGGAACAAAATAATGACCAAGTGAAGTACAATTGTATTATTGTTGATGACGACGAGATCGACCGGTTGACGACCCTATCCTTTGCCAGGCGTTACCCTTTTCTGAATATTACGGGGATTTATCCTTCTGCGGGTGCTGCTATGGACCGGAATGAAGAGGAAATGGCGGTGATGCTGCTGGATATCGATATGCCCGGCATCAATGGGCTGGAGTTCAGGCGGCGAATGGGAACGGTGCCGGCCTGTGTCTTTATCACTGCCCATGCTGAATATGCAGTTGAAAGTTTTGAGCTTGCAGCGCTGGATTTCCTGGTGAAGCCAATTGATGGAAAGCGGTTTGACATGGCCATGAAGCGGCTGGAAGTCTATTTGGATACCCGCCGGAAGGCGGAATTGTTCGAATACAGTTTAGGCGGCGATGTTTTGTACATCAAAGACGGCCATGAGCAGGTGAAGATAAAGCTGCATGAGGTCTTATACCTGGAAGCGTTGAAAGATTATACGAGCATCGTGACGACGGCCCGCAAATACTGTGTATTGGCGAACATCGGCAATTTGCTGAAGGAGGATGGGTTCCGGAGTTTCATCCGGGTGCATCGGAGTTATGCGGTGCAGAAGCATGCGATCGGCCGTCTGACCCTGCAGGAGGTGATCATTGGCGATGTGGCGCTGCCGGTAGGCAGGAGTTATAGGGATAGCCTGGAAGATATTATTAGGAGGTGAGCGTTATTCCCTTGAGCTTTTATTCCCTTGAGCTTTTATTCGGCGCGCAGGGTTTTGACGGGTTTAGTGTTGGCGGCTCTGAGTGCATGGAAGCTGACCGTGCAAAGCGCGAGTGCGAGGCCACCGGCTAGGGTGGTGCCGAATAGCCACCAGGGTTGGGTCGTTCTGAATTCATATTGCTGGAGCCAGCGATGCATAAACATCGCTGCGAGTGGCAGGGCCATCGTATTGGCGAGGAGTACAAGCCATACGATCTCGGTGGTGAGGAGGCGCCAGATGCTGAAGACCGAAGCGCCCAGTACTTTGCGGATGCCAATTTCCCTATTGCGTTGTTCGGCGGTATAGGCGGCGAGGCCAAAGAGGCCAAGACCGGAGATAAATATCGCCAATATGGTAAATGCACGGGCGAGGCCGTCGATGCGTCGTTCGTCGGAAAATTTTTGGTCGTAGTCGGTGTCGACGAACTGGTAATCGAAGGGGCTGGCGGGATTGTATTTTTTGAAGACTTTTTCGATGGCCGCGAGGGCTGCACGGGTCGGTTTTCCCGATTTCAGGCGAAGGATGATATCGTTGAGGGATTTGTCGGGTGACAGCAGGAACAGGCCCGGTCGTACGCGTTGGAAGGGGGAAGCGATGACCATGTCCCGGACGATGCCGATGATCGTATAGCTGCCGCCAAAGGCGGTGATGCGTTTGCCCAGGGGTTGGGTCTTGCCGAACAATTTTGCGGCGCTTTCATTGATAATGACTTTATTGGAGTCTGTGGTGAAGTTGGGGAGGAAATCGCGGCCGGCGACCAGCTCCCAGCCTATCGTATGGCCATAATCGGGGGTAACGAGGACCCCGGTGAAAGAAGGTTGGGTGGCGGTGTCAAGCCCCCGCCAGGATACGCCACGTCCCGCTTCGGGTGATTCGGTGGCGGCAACGGAGGCTTCGGCCATGCTGCTGACGGCGCCGGTGCGGAAAAGGTCATCGCGCAGGGCGTCGACATTTGCGTCGTAGAGATTGCTGGTGTTCTTGCCGATATTGATGAGGCCGTCCCGGGAGAAGCCAATGGGTCGATCGCGGGCATAATCGATCTGTCTGCCGATGAGCAGGGTGCCGATGACGAGGATAGTGGAGATGGTGAACTGGACGACGACGAGTATTCTGCGTGCGCGGGAGGTATTGCGACCGGGGGTTCCGCTGCCTTTCAGGACGCTGGCCGGTCTGAAGGCGGAGAGATAGAAGGCCGGGTAGCTGCCTGCGAGCAAGGCGGTGACGAGAATGAAGGCAAGTGTGCGTACGGCAAACAGCGGATCGCTCCAGGGGATCGTGAGCCGTTTGCCTGCGAGCTCATTGAAGAAGGACAGGCACAACTGAACGATACCAAGTGCGAGGATAGCCGCCAGGGCGGTCATCAGGAGGGCTTCGCCTACAAATTGCGCGATGAGCTGGTAGCGCAGCGAGCCTATGACCTTGCGGATGCCGACCTCTTTTGCGCGCCGCTGACTCCGGGCGGTAGCGATGTTCATAAAATTGATGCAGGCAAGCAGGAGCACGAAGGCACCGATACCGGCGAAGAGGCGTACGACACCGATGCGGCCGCCGATGGCCATGCCGTTGACGAATGCCCCATAGAGGTGCCAGCTGCGCATGGGATGGAGGAAGAGGGTCTCGCCTTTGACTTTTGTGTGATTGGCCATCAGGGAGGTGATATCGCGGTTGACGGCGGCGAGGTCCGCGTGGTCGTTGAGCTGGACATACAATTTCCAACCGTGGGCCGTCCAGTCATCGCCATAGTCTTTGAGCCAGGCCATTTCGTCGATAGCCTTATCGAGTGATAAAAAGATCTTAGCGTTATGGAAGGTGGAATTGACTGGCAGGTCTTCGAAGACGCCGCCGACCTTTACGGCTATGATATTGTCTACGCGGATGGTCTGGTTGATGGGGTCGGTCTTTCCAAAGAGGGCCGTGGCGAGGCTATGGGCGATGAGCACATTGGAGCGATCGAGGAGGGCGTCACGACTGCCGGATACCATTGAGAGGGTGAGCATAACCGGGAGATCGGGCTGGACCCAGGAACCGGGTTGGGCGATCGATGTCTCGCCGGCGGTGAGGATATGGCGGAAGTCTGGCCAGTAGAGCGCGACGCGGTTGAACGCTTGTCGTTTGCGCAATTCGGCGGCCAGGGGAAGCGGCAGGAGCTCACTGGTGGTGATGGCGCCGTCGGCGGGTTGGTTATCCATGACCTGGGCGATGTGGTCATAGTTGGCATGGATGGTATTGAAATTCAGTTCGTCGTGGACCCAGAGGATAATCAGGAGGGAGACGGCGGCGCCTGCTGCGAGGCCGGCGAGGTTGAGCAGGGTATACAGGCGGCTGTTGAGGCTGTAACGCCAGGCGGTGTTGAGCCAGGATCGGAACATGGCGGTAGTTTTTTTTGGATAGTTGGTCGCCGGGTTCCAGCATTTGTTACAAATCGTCCTGGTGTTAATTGGTCCGCAGGACGATGGTACTATTAAGAATCGAATTCGTCGGGTTAAGTGGCTTAAATGCGGCCCATTCAGCTTTCGCAGAGGATTTTTATCTGGGCGAGGATGGGGTCCCAGCCACCGCCGTCGACGGAGTGTTTGTAGCGCGCTGCGCCATCGGCTACGGTGCTATAGTCACCCTGAGACACATCGAGCAGGGTATGGTCATCGGCTTCGGTGAACAGGCAGGTGACGGTAAGGTAGTTTTCGGGGAGGTCGGGAATCTTGGGGTTGTTGGGGTCGATGACGGTGTAGACAAGGGATTTGCCGGGTTCGATGCTGACGATCTCTCCTTTTACCGCGATCATTTCAACGCCGTCGAAGGTGCCCTTCCAGATGAGGGGGCTGCCGGGCTGCCAATCGGAAAGTGCTTCACAGCCGAACATATACTTTTTCGTTTGTTCCGGATTGGTGAGGGCATCCCAGACTTTCGTGACGGGGGCGTGGATGCTGATCGTGTTCCTGATGACAAGGGGCTGAGCCATATTTTTTTTACAATGATAGGCCAATCCGGGTCTTGCGGATTGTAAATTAGGGAGTTTTTCTAACGTTTGGCGGCGCGGTCAGAAAGGCCCAGGCCCTTGCTAACGTCTGGCGGCGCGGTTTCGCGGCGTATTGCCGAAACGCTTTTTGAAGGCGTTGTTGAAGTGCTGGGGGGTGGAGTAACCGAGTTCGGCGGCGATCTCGGCAGCGGTTTTTTGGGTGTCCTGAAGGTGCTGGCGGGCGAGCAGCAGGCGTTGTTCGGCGAGATAGCCAAAGACGGTCGTGTGGAAGAGCTCTTTGAACCCGCGCTTCAGCTTGTATTCGTTCAGGCCGACCGTGCGGGCTATCTCTGACAGGTTAGGCGGGCAATCGAGCCGGTCGTTGATCAGGTCTCTAACCGCAATGAGTTTTTCTTTATCAGCGGGGGTCTTGATGAATTCCGGTCTATGCGTCCTCGCGCGGTCGCAGGATTCGGCGCAAAGGACGAGCAGCTCGATGCTTTTGGACAGGAGGAAAAGTTGCTGGAGGTCGCCTGTATAAGGATGTTCTATGATCTGATTGATCACCTGCTGGATAGCGGGGTCTACCGCCCCCCATTGGTCGGAGAGGATGGCGCTTCTGCCCTGAAGGATATCGTCGGCGAACCGCTTGAGGAGGTCGCTGGCGTTATTGGTAAACCGCAGGAAGGTCTCGCGCGGGAACTGGACACCGAAGGTCTCGAGCTCCAGGGTTCGGGGCGCCACGGTCATGTCGAAGTCTTTTGAGTAAAGGATATTGTGGTGGCCGCCGATGAGGTGAAAATCTTTTTCGAGCTGTTGGTGGCGAAAGCTGTAATTGCCGCGGAGCCCGATGTGGAGCCGGATGACGTCGGCGTTGTGGTTGCTGGCGCTGAAACCGGTGAGGTTATTGAACCGGGAGACGGCATGGCCCAGTCGGATGCCATCGACCTCCCATACTAGCGAGTCGCGGGTACCGGTATCGGTGACAAGGTGTTGTTTATTGTCCATATGGTTAGGGGTGGATCGTAGCGGCAACCTCGGATGCCGGTGATGCCGTGTTTCCATATCCGGAAATAGGCGACACCGGGCCGTCGCTGACCTTGGAGCCGTTCTTCCAGACCTGGCCTATAGACAGTGTATTGCGTATACGCTTTGTGGGGTCCGCATCGAGGACAAGGAAATCGGCTTTCTTGCCTGGCTCGAGCGAACCCTGGTCTTTGCTGATCTGCAGGAGCGTGGCGCCATTGAGGGTGGCGATACGGATGGTTTCGAGGGGTGTGAGCCCGGCTTTTACCATCAACTCCATTTCCAGATGTTCCGAGAAACCCTGCGCGCGGATGGGGCTCGCCCCGGCATCGGTGCCAAGTGCGATCAAAATACCTGCGCGGTAGAGCTTGATCAGGTTTTTGAGGGCGACGGTCAGGGCCGTTTCTTCCTGGGGCGTTACAGCGCTCTTACCGATCTTTTCCTTATAAGCAGCACTGGTGATCATGTCGTATACGCCCGGTTCCAGGGAGGCTTTGAAGCGGGGGTCGTTTAGCCACCAGGGGTCATCCAGGTAAGCAAAGGCGAATTCATCCAGGGCCAGGGTTGGGATGTAACTGACGTGTTTTTGCTTCATTTCCGCAATAAGGCTGTCGTCGATCTCGGCGTCGCGGATGCTATGCGCCATGATATCGATCCCGGCGGCTACCAGGCTATGGGCATCCGAGAGATGATAGAGGTGCGCAGCCACGCGAATTCCATGACGGTGCGCGGCTTTTATGATAGCTGTATAGATCTCGGGGGTCATGACCTGGTCTTTTCTGAACTGGCCATAAAAATCATCCACCCACATTTTGACCACGTCGGGATGCAGCGGTACGAGTTCTTCGACCATTGCAACGGCTTCTTGCGGCGTTTCGGGTCTGTAGATATGCGTCATACCCATTGCTTCAGGTGGCATCGCGCCTTTGACGCCGAAGCCATAGATGGCCGAATACATGGTCGCACCTTCGATCCAGCCGGCTTTTGAGGAGTCGCGGAGCCCTACGCCGACGGGCTGTTCGGTACCCATGGAAAGAATGGCCGTCACGCCAAAATTCTGGAATCTCAGCAGCTGTCGGCGGACGTTGGCTGCGGTATAGTTGTCAGCGGCAGTGGTTGTGCCCTTCAGGTTACCGACGTGGCTATGGCAGTCGATGATCGATGGCATAATGTATTTGCCGGTCATGTCGACCTGGATCGCGTCCGGCGGGGGAACGATCTTCCCACCCGTCACGTTCACGATGCGGCCGTCTTTGATGACCAAGGCCGTGTGGGGCTGCGGGTCGCGGCCGGTGCCATCGATGATCGTCGCGTTGGTGAAAATGATGGTTTTTTGGGCCGACGCCCGGCCCGTGAAGGCCAGCGCCAGTAAGATAACGAGTGCAGTTCTCATATCCGCCAAGGTACGACAATAATGCCGGCAGTCGGAAGAGGCCCAAGCCAGAGGGGTGCTTAGGGTCCGACGGGAAAAGGCCCGTGGAAATGCCGAGGCAGTTCCAGGCATTCAATGGCCAAGCGGCAAGAATTGATTTGTCTCGTTCATAGCACAGAGGTAGGGCGGTGTCAGAGCCATTTCCGGATGATGCCGATCTTTCGGGCCTGGGCCGTCAGGAGCCAGCTCAGGAGAAGCGCGCATATGAGCGTGAGGCCGAATTTTACCACGGCGGGCAGCTGCGCGGGCAGGAGCAGGAACTGGGTCCAAAGGACAAAGATATAGTGTACGAGATAGATACCGTAGGCATTGGCGGCCAATGAATGCCAAGCCTTTCGGGCGTGATGGACAAGTCGGCGGAAGACGGCGAGGAAGGCGATACAGCTGGCGGTGCAAGAGAGTGCCCAGATGGGCCGGTACAGGAGCCGGGCCTGGATCTCGCTGATCCTGCCATTGTCGGCGAGCGCACCGATGGGCGGGCCGGCAAACTTTAAGCCGGTATAGGCCAGCAGGCAGAGGAGTGCCCAAAGCGGCGCTTTTTGCATAAAGGCCGACTCTTTGGCGAGCAGTCCATTTTCGGTGCCTGCTGCGCCCAGAAGGATACCGAGTACAAAATAACCAAAATAGAGGGATATGCGGCTGAGCTGGATAGCGAAGGGACCAATGCCGATCCAGGCCGACCCCCCGAATAGCAGTACCAGGGGAAGGAAGAGAACCATGGTAAGCAGCCACCATGCTATCCATGCCCGGATGGGCTTGTTGTTGAGGCCGGCCAGCCGGGATGCAGCTTTATCGAGCCTGGGTTGCCACCGACGGTAGCCTGCAGCCACGATCAGGTTAAATAGAAATAATATACCAATAAACCAGGGTGGTCCCGGGGGCCAATGCTCGACTGCGATGAAGTCGACGAGGAAGGCGCGGAGGTTATAGTTGGCATGTGCGAGATGCCAGGAACTGAGGTAGGCAAGGGGCATCAAGAGGGTTATGCCTATGACGAAAGGGATGAAGAGGCGGAAGAAGCGGTCGCGCACGAAGGTGCGCGTTCCCTTGCGTGCGATGGCCGGCAATACGAAGATGCCGCTGATGAGGAACATAAGGGCCATGAAGAAGACGTCGTTGAAGTCTTCGAAGATATCGAGGCTATAAGCGCGCGCAGTGTCGACAATCGGGTGGGTAGAGGCGTTATAGGCCTGTTTGTTGAAGCTGGCAAAGGTGGTATAGGCCAGGGAGGAGTGATGCGCCACGACCAGCACTGTGATGAATGCCCGAAGATAGTCGAGCCAGAGCGCGCGGGCCTGGAGTTTTACCATGGGTTAAATATAATATGTTTGGTCTGAAACGCGCTTCAGGGGCAGCAGTTACACGCAAATGCGACATGTTTGTTCCATCGCCAATAGGGGTCAGCCGGTCGAAGGCAGGGTTTTGTCTCTGCGTCGGCGGATGAAATGCCAGATGATGGCTGGCGAGATGAGCAGGCCGATAGAAAGGTAGAGGGGGAGGCCTATTTTTTCTGAGGATTGGATCGCGCCGGTGAGCGCCACGGTATAGATGCCCAGGGGTAAAAGGAACAAGAAGATGAGACCGGATCTGCCGAGGGGGATGCGGAAGGGGCGGCGGATACCGGGTTCTTTGGCCCGCAAGGTCAGGAGGGCTAGGAATTCGAGTGAGAGGCCGGCGCCGTAGAGGATGATATCCATGATGATCAGGTCGGCGAAGGTGAATAGGACGAGGACACTTACGACCACGGACGAAGCGATGATGGAGATATAAGGCGTTTTGAACCGTGGGTGGGGAGTGCAAAATCGGGCTGGCATCAGCTGGTCGTCTGCCATCACCTGGGGGATGCGGGAAACGGAAAGAAGGACTGCGGAATATAGCCCAAGCGTGCTCGCCATTCCGCCTGCGGCGATCAGCATCCCCAGCCAGCGGCCGCCTACGAGCTGGCCAAGCACGGGAAAACCGCCGTCCTTAAGTGCGGTTGTATCGATGCCCGAGCGACTTACCGCCAGCGCTGCGAGGGTATACATGGTGAGGGTGATGAGGAAGGCGGCGCAGACTGACACGAAGTAAGTGCGAATGGGGTTCCTTACCTCGCCGGCGTAGGTGGTGGCGTTGTCCCAGCCAATAAAATTCCACATGACAGTATAAAGGCCGAGTGAGAGCGCCGGAAAGCCGGCCGGACCGTGGGCTGCGGGTGGAAGTGGATGTGGATATGCCCCGGAATGGAGGAAGGTGATGCCGAAGATGAACAGGAAGGGAACGAGGAACGACTATGCTCAGCGCCATCGATACGCGGCCGACCGGGACGATACCGATGATATTGAGGAGGGCGGAGGACCAGATGATGGCGAGGCAGACCGGCACTTTATAGATGGCGATCTCTGGTACGAAGTAAGAAGCGTAGCCGACGAACAAGACCGGATAGATGGCGAGATCGCAAAAGGTGTAGAGCCAGGTCCACCAGCCTTCGAAGAAGGCCCAGCGGACACCCAGGGCACGTTTGACCCACTGGTAGTATCCGCCGGTGACCGGCATGAGGCTGTTCAGTTCGAGCACTGTGAGGATAGTAGGTACGTCCCAGAGAAGGGGCGTGATGAGCAGCAGCAGCAGGGCACCATGGCTGCCTACATAATCAAACAAGGGTTCAAGACCGTAAGGCCCGCCCGAGACGGTAAAGAAGATGACCGGGATGAGCTGGAGTGTGCGGAGTTTGCCGCGTGATCGTTTGCTGGACGACATGTATGGTCAGTGCGATTTTACGATGAGGAATATTCTACTCATTTTGGGTAATGCCGGTGCGCCGTTTTCGTGGGGCCGTGCTTTGTAAGGTAATGAAAAATCCGGCACGCAGTAAGCAGGAGATAGGTATGCCTATACTTAAAAAATACCCCTTTTATCTCCGGGCCACGGTGATCCTTTTCGGTCTTATCCTTTGCAGTTATGCGCTTTCTAATCTGCGGGATATCCTTGTTCCTTTTTCGTTTGCGCTTTTCCTGGCCATCCTGATCAACCCCCTGGTTAACCGCCTGATGGGTTGGAAGCTACCGCGAATCCCGGCCATTGCAGTCGCGTTGTTGGCTTCGATCATCGTTATCCTGGCCATTTGGTATTTCCTGGCCACACAGATGATGCATTTTACCACGCAATTGCCGGCATTTGAGAAAAAGGCAACAGACCTGGTGTCGAAGCTGCAACAGGACCTGGCGGCAAAAATACCGCTCGACAAGCAGAATCAATATATTGCCGAAGCCAGGGCGGGGATCAAGCCATTGATCGCGCAAACGCTCGGCTCGGTGCTGGGAACGCTTACAACGGCATTCCTGTTGCCCATTTATACGTTCTTGCTGCTATACTATAAGACGCTTATGGTGAATTTCCTCTATGAGATCTTTGCCGAGCAGAACGAGGCCGAAGTGCGGACCGTATTGCAGCGGGTGCGGGGTGCGATCCAGAGCTATATGTATGGGTTGCTGCTCGAGGGATTGATCGTGGCGACGATGAATACGATCGCGCTAATGCTACTGGGAGTGCAATATGCTGTTTTGCTTGGCTTACTCGGTGCCATCTTGAATGTATTGCCGTTCATCGGGGGGATCCTGGCGGCGTTGCTGCCGATGGTAGTGGCAACGGTCACGAAGGATGGAATGCATACGCAGGTCTGGATCGCGATCAGTTATATCATCATTCAATTCATAGACAATCATTTCCTCATCCCTTACATCGTGAGCTCGAAAGTCAAGATCAATGCGCTGATCTCGATCGTAGTAGTGCTGCTGGGTGCGGCTGTTTGGGGTTTGAGCGGGATGTTCCTGGCGATCCCGTTCATAGGGATATTGAAGATCATCTTCGACCGGATACCGGAGATGCAGCCGTGGGGCAGGCTTTTGGGCAGCGAGATCGATGTGCGGCAGACCGGGGTCAGGCGGCCGCGGGTGTTGCGGGTAGTGAGCGCTGGCGGTGCGGTCCCGACATCGAGGAAAAAGGGAAGATAAGGGAGGCTACAGCTTAGCGAAGCCTTAGCGAAGCGGGGGTGTGGCTACGGCGCGATGCTACGAGATAAAATGCGGGATGAAGCGGCTGAGGTTGTCGGTGACGAGGGTCTTGCTTTCGCGTATGCCTATGCCGGCGGATTCCTGGCCGATGATCCAACTGCCGATGACGGGGTAGTTGCCGTCGAAATCGGGCAGCGTGAACAACTGTTGGTAGATGTGTCCTTCTTCGCCATATTCACCATCCGTTTGTGCCAGGGTCTGCGGCCCGCGGATCAGCGCTATGTTAGCCCCCTCGCGAGAAAGAATTGGTTTTTTCACGTAGTCGGTCAGTTTGCCGGATTCGAAATAGGCCGGAAGCAGGTAGGGGCACTTCGGATATAGTTCCCACAAAATGGGAAGGATCGCCTTGTTGGAGAGGATCATCTTCCAGGAGGGTTCTATCCAGAAAGTATTGTTGCGGTCGGCGAGTAGATTGGTACCAAAATCTTCGTGGACCATCCACTCCCAGGGATACAGTTTAAAAATATTCGCGATGGCCTGCTCTTCCATGTCGACAAATGTGTGGGTGTTGGTGTCCCAGCCTATTTCATCGACGAAGAGCAGTTTTGTATCGAGCCCGGCCTGGATCGCGCAGTCGCGCAGGTACTCGGTGTTCGTGAGGTCTTCGAGCGAATCCTTGACGCAGGCGAAATGCAGGCCGCCCGGATGGAGATAGGCCTTGAGTACTTTCCAATAGGCGATGAGTTTTTCATGAATGCTGTTGAACTGGTCACGGTCTTTATCGAAGTCCTGCAGCCAGAACCATTGGACGATGGCCGCCTCATAGAGGCTGGTAGGGGTGTCGGCGTTGAACTCGAGGAGCTTCAACTGGCCGTCTTTGCAGCAGAGGTCGAAACGGCCATAGATGGCGGGGTCGTCGTCGTTCCAGGCTTTTTCGATATAGGGGATGAAATTTTCCGGGATGGCGAAGCGGTGATAGAGGTTGTTGTCCATCACGTGCTGGACGGCGTCGAGACAAAGTCCCCAGAGTTCGGCGGAGGCTTTCTCGATCTGCAGCACCTCTGCCAGCTGGAATTCATAGCAGGCGCTTTCGTCCCAATAAGGGACGCTGGCGGTATGAAAGCCAAAACCCAATTTTTCGACGGCCTGCTGCCAGTTGTTGCGCGGTGGTATACTGTGTCGTTTCATGCTTGTTGTGTTTAGGAATGGCCGCCCTCGCCGCTTTCGCCGCCCTCGCCGTGACCACCGTGGCCGCTTTCGCCATGGCCGCTTTCGCCGAAGCCGCCGCGGATAATACTGCTTTTTGAAAAATTGGAACCCCTATTGCTGTGTTCGCTGATCGCATCGGAATAATAGCCGATACGGCGGTAATACCCATTGTAGTAGCTGCCATAGGGGCGAAAGGCGAAATACCAGAGACCGGGGCCGGAGGGATGGTATATCCGGGTATAGGGCGCGGTGCTGTCACTGCGGATGTAGACTTTGTTGCCGCTGGTCCATTGCTGGTCGGTATTGCGATGGCAGGATGCCAGGGCGGCGGTGAGGAGCACGAGCTGGATATGGCGGGTCTTTTTCATGCGGGTGCTAGTTGACGGTGATGAAGATCTGATAATCTTTCCTTATGGAGTCGAGTGCGGGAATGGTGTCGCGGTAGAGGACTGTCTTGTAAACGGAGTCGTGCAGCCAAACTTTATGGCTGGTGAGGAGGACGTCGTGGGTGCTATCGGCGTGCTGCACGGAGACGCCGGTCTCGACGGAGCCTTTTCGGTCTATCGATTGGGTCTTGTCGTCGGTAGCAGGCAGAGAAGCAGTATAGACGATCAGGCAGACGACCGTGATGATGAGTACGGAAAAGGAAATAAGCAGGATCGCATTTTTAGTGCTCATGGCTGGGTTGTTGTACTTCATAAAGATAATCGTTATTTTCAAGCATGCTTAAAACCTATTTCCTTGTCGCGCTGCGTATCCTGCGCAAGAACAAGGTGTATGCCGGCTTAAATATCCTTGGGCTGTCCATTGGCGTGGCGGCCAGTGTGCTGATCTTCCTGGTCATCGGTTGGGAGACCGGCTTCGCGATCTCGGCGCCGCTGGGCTATGCCGTCATGCAGCATTGGCTGAATGGCTTCTATTATCATGTTCCCCTTGGCTGGGGCGTGTTCGCGCTCACGCTCGCGGCCTCGCTGGCTATTGCAGGGATAACCGTGGGCTATAAGGCGCTGCTCGCGGCGTTGGTGAACTCGGCGAACAGTCTGAAGGGTCAATGAAGACGCGCGGCCGCTGATGTTTGGGCTAAGCGCGGTGTCAGAGCGCTTTTTCCGAATGAAGTTCGGGAATCTCCACGTCGGCAAAACCTTTTTCGAGCAGCCTGCCCCGGAAGGCCTGTTGCACGTCGTATTCGCCGTGCACGATGAGGACTGTTTTTACTTTTCGGGCATCCTGGCAGGACAGAAATTTGATGAGATCTTCATAGTCGCCGTGGGCGCTCATGCTGCGGATGCTGCCGACTTCGGCATGGACTTCGTGGAGGACGCCGAAGATATGGACCTCTTTTGCGCCTGCCATGAGACGGCCGCCGAGGGAGTTGGGCTCGCAGTAGCCGACCAGCAGGATGGTGTTGCGGCTGTTCTCGATGTTGTTGCTGATATGGTGTTTGACGCGACCGGCATCGGCCATGCCGCTGGCGGAGATGATCACGCAGGCTGATCCCGATAATTGAGCAACTTTGACTCTTCAACCGACTTTATGTATTTGAGTCCCCGAAAGTCGAAGGGGTCTTTGTCGGTCAGGAGAACTTGTTGAATGGTGCTATTGAAGTATTGCGGATAGTTCTTGACAATTTCGGTTGCGGCCACGCTGAGCGGGCTATCGACATAATAGTCGAGATCGGGCAGGCGATGTTCTGCTTCGAGTTGGTTGAGGGCGAAAAGCAGTTCTTGGGTGCGGCCCACGCTGAAGGCGGGGATGATGAGTTTTCCCTTTTTTTGGCGGCAGGTTTTGGTGATCCAGTCGAGGAGCATGTCGGGCGTAGTCGCTACAGGGTCATGGAGGCTATTGCCATAGGTGGATTCTATCAGGATATGGTCCGCCTGCGGGAAAGTCTCGGGAGAGCGTAGAATGACGTCTTTGTAACGGCCCACGTCACCGCTGAAAGTGAGATGGGTCTCTTTTCCATTTTCTTTTATAAGTAGATGAACCGCGGCGCTGCCGATGATATGCCCGGCGTCGGTGTAGAGCACTTCGACGTACTCGTCCACGGGGTGCCAGGTCCCGTATTCGACGCTGACGAAATGGTCCATCGCGTGTTTGGCGTCCTCTTCGACGTAAAGGGGTTGGAGGTAGGGCAGGCTTTCGGCCTTGCGGCGTTTGTTGGCGTATTTGACCTCGTCTTCCTGGATGCCGGCAGCGTCTTCGAGTAGAATGCCGGTGAGTTCGCGCGTAGCGGGAGTACAGAAGATCCTGCCCTGGAAGCCATCTCTCACCAGTTTTGGGATGAGGCCGCTGTGGTCGATATGGGCATGGGAGAGGATAAGGTGGTCCACTTGTGCGGGTGTGAAGCCCCAGTTGCGGTTGAGGACATCCGTTTGGACGCCCATGCCCTGGAACATGCCGCAGTCCAGCAGGTATTTCTTGCCGTTGTCGAGTGTGAGGAGGTGCTTAGAGCCCGTCACTACACGCGCGGCGCCGTGGAAAGCGATTTTCGTTTATTTTTTAACCTTGAAGGACCAAGTTAGGAAAAATTCGGCCACCATGTCGCCATTGCTGCTGGTGCCGGTGGAGCGAACCTTTACAGTTTGTGCTTCGCCGGTAGCCCGGGCATTGGCGATGGTCTTGCGGATTGCGGCACCATCGCTACAGATAAAGCTGGTGAGGCCGGTGGCTTTTTTTGTGAAGCTGGTCTCCATGCCGACGACGAGCATCGAGACCTTTGGATCGCTTTTATAGATGGGCGCCATGGCGAGGAGGCCGGTGCTCATTTCGGCCGCCATGCTAAGGCATGCGAAATAGGTGGAGCGGAAGGGATTGCGGGTGAACCGTTTGTAGGGGACGGTGACGATGCAGTGATCGGCGTCGGCTTCGACGATACGCAAGCCGCTGTAGAAGGCGGAGGGAAGATTTGTGAAGAGGTAGAGCCGGAATTTCAGCGGGTTGAGGACTATATCGAAGAAAGCGTTATCGGACTGCGCTGGTTCCATATTTTAGTTTTTATTGCTCTCGAAAATGGTGCCATGACGCTGTTGCCGTCCGGGTCCGGCGGGTCGTCGACCATACGGATGGGCATGAGGATACATTTTAATAATATAAATGTAGGATTTTTGCCTCTACATTTACGTCATGAAAAAAACACTTTCGGTCTTTTTGATGTCGGCGCTTTTGCTTGGCTTTGCGTCTTTTGCTGAGGCGCAGCAGGCCGGCGCTGCCCCTGCGCATAATCTGGTAATTTTTTTGATGGATGGTTATCGTTGGGAGGAATTGTATCGCGGGGCTGACAGCAGTCTTATGTTCAATAACCGGTACAATAGAATTGACTCGGCGTGGACGTTCAAGAAATACTGGGCGGGTGATGCAGCTGCGCGTCGCCGGCTGCTGATGCCCTTTATCTGGGAGACGATCGCGGCCAAGGGGCAGTTGTATGGAAACAGGGACCTGGGCAGCCTGGTGAATGTGAAGAACAAGTATCAATTCTCTTATCCGGGCCGCAGCGAGGCTTTTTCAGGCTATTATGATTCGGCTGTCAACTCCAATGACTATCCCGATAATCCGAATACCAATGTGTTGGAATTTATCGATAAACAGCCGGGGTTTCATGGAAAGGTGGCCATATTTAGTTCCTGGGATGCGGATGCGCGGATCTTCAACCGGCATCGCAATGGGATGTTGGTGAACATCTATGGGGAAGATGTGACGGGCCAATTGACGCCCTTGCAAGTTGCCGCGAATGCCTGGCAGCATATGCTACCGGATATATTTGGCGGAGGGGAGCGGTTGGATGCGGCGACTTACGCCATGGGCAAGGCTTATCTTTTAGCGAATCATCCACGCGTGTTGTACATCGATCTGGGTGATCCCGACGATTTTGCGCATGCGGGTGACTATGGTTCGTATCTCGATGCGGCGCATTATGCCGATGCGATGATGAAAGATGTCTGGACGACGATCCAGCAAGACCCGTTTTACAAGGATCAGACGGCGATGTTGTTATTCCCGGATCATGGGCGTGGTTTGGGTGCGCAGTGGACGGATCATGGGCAAGAGGTCGGCCCGAGCGGGCAGACGTATTTTGTGGCGCTTGGTGCGGGGATTGTGGCGAAGGGGGAAGTGAAGGGTGGGGAGCAGATCTATCAGCGGCAGTATGCGCAGACGATTGCTGGGTTGCTGGGGTTGAAGTTTACGGCGGAGCATCCGGTGGCGGAGCCGCTGTCGCTAAAATAAACGTGGCGGCTCGGCTGAGCTGACGTTCTTTTCTCACAATTCGATCTGATTGCGGAGGAGGTCGTCGAATTGTTCGCGGCGGCGGATGAGATGGGCCTGGCCGTCCTTTATGAGGACTTCCGCGGGTTTGAAGCGTGAATTGAAGTTCGACGACATTTCGAAGCCATAGGCGCCGGCGTTGTGGAAGACGAGTTTATCGCCTTCGCGCACTTCGGCGATCGTGCGGTCCCAGGCGAAGGTGTCGGTTTCGCAGATATTGCCCACGACAGCATAGCGTTTTGGGGTGCCGTTTGGGTTGCTGACGTTCTCGATGCGATGGTAGGCGTCGTAGAACATGGGGCGGATGAGGTGGTTGAAGCCGCTGTCGATGCTTACGAATGTTGCGGCATCGGTTTCTTTTATGAGGTTGACGGTTGTTATAAAATACCCGCATTCGCTGACAAGGAATTTGCCTGGTTCGAACCAGACCTGGAGGGGGCGGGCCGCCTCGCCGGCATTGTGGGCGGTGCTGCCTGGGGCGATGTTGGCGGGCGCGATGCTAGCGGGGGCAATGTTGGCGGAGACGATGCTACCGGGATTGGTGCTAGCGGGATTGGTGCTACCGGGGTCGGTGCTACCGTCGTCGGTGCTGCCGGGGGCGATGTTGGCGGGCGCGGTGCTGCCGGAGATAACGCTGCCTTGGCCGGTGCCCCTTCCGATTGCCTGTGCCCAGATGACGGAGACTTGGTTGGCGAAGGCGTTCCGCACCTTTTGGGCGAGGTCGGTGATATCCGTTTCGGTGTCGCCGTCATTGTAGGGCACTTTGAAGCCGCCGCCGAGGTCGATGAACTGCAATTCCGGGAATTGCGGAATGAGGTCGAAGAGGATGCCAATGCTTTTTACAAAGACATCGGCATCTTTGATCTCGCTGCCGGTGTGGATGTGGAGGCCGGCGATGTGGAGATCGTATTGTTTTACGAGGGTTAATATCTTATCGGCCTGGTCGACGGGGATGCCGAATTTACTTTTGTCGTGGCCGGTGGAGATCTTCAGGTTTCCTCCGGCCATAATGTTTGGTCTTAATCGGACGCCGACGGGGTAGCTATGTCCGAATTTTTTGCCGAATTTCTCCAGGTTGGAGAGGCTGTCGATATTGATGATGACGCCGAGTGCCTGCGCTGCTTCGATCTCGTCGAAGCCGATGCCGTTAGATGTATATAGGATGCGTTCTTTGGGGAAGCCTGCGTGGAGGGCCAATTTCACTTCGTTGATGGAGCTGCAGTCGACGTTGGCGCCGAGGTTGAAGACGTACTTTAGTATATTGATATTCGTGAGGGCCTTGCAGGCGTAGAAAAAAACGGTGTTGCTTTCTTTGAAGGCGGTGGTGAGCTTTTGGTATTGTTCACGGATCTTTTCTGCGTGATAGGCGTAGAGGGGGGTCCCGAATTGCTGGCCGAGGGCAATGAGGTAGTCGGGGGTTAGTTGTTCGGGCATTTTTGTTTGGCGGGTTTTTTAGCGATGGGCGGGGGGGTCGGCTGATTCGTCAGATTCGTTTTTGTCTTCGCTGGACTCGTTTTCGTCTTCGCTGGATTTGTCTTCGTCTTCGCTGGATTCGTTTTTGTCTTCGCTGGACTCGTTTTCGTCTTCGCTGGATTTGTCTTCGTCGGATTCGTCGGAAGCCGTGTTGTGCGTGTTCTTTTCTGCGTCGAAGCCGGCCGCTTCGTCGTCGCCTTCTTCATCGGCTTCGCCGAACGCTTCTTCGCCTTCGTGCTGTGCTTTGTCTTCGCCTTCGTGCTGTGCTTTGTCTTCGCCTTCGTGCTGTGCTTTGTCTTCGCGATCAGTTTCTTCTTCGTTCCCGGAGGCTTCTGTGGATTCGGCGGCGAGGTCGTCGTCGGCGTAGGGGGGGATGAAGTGGGTAGTTGTTGCGTCGGGGCCGGTTGCGTCGAGTATAGAGGCGTCGCCTTCGTCGGCTTGTTCGTCGGATTCTTCGGCTTCCGCGGTGGCGGCGGCTGGTGTGGCTTCAATGTCAGTGTTGGCTGCGCGCGTGATGGCGGTAGCGGCGGTGCGGGTGATGGCGGAGGCGTGTTTGCCGGTGGCATCTCCGCTGGTGGTGGCGGTGGTATCTTTCGGATCGATAGGGGTGGTGGCATCTTCGAGGAGTTCACCTTGCTCAGAGACGCTTAAGATGGGTTTGTTTTCTTTGGAGACGCTGAAGATAGGTTCTCCGTCTTCGGTCAGTCCCTCTCGACCGGCTGGCGTTCCTTCTGCTCCTTCGGGCGCGTAATGCATAAGGGTTGGTTCAGCGAGTGATTCCATGAAGACTTCCTTGAGTTTGGGCAGGTCGGCGGCGGAATTGATACCGAAATAATCCATAAAGGTCTTGGAGGTCGTATAGATCAGCGGCTTGCCGACCATATCCTCATTACGGCCGGAGATAGCAATGAGTTCTTTTTCGAGGAGTTTCTGAATGGAATAATCGCTGCTGACGCCACGGATCGATTCGATCTCGCCTTTCGTGATCGGTTGTTTATAAGCGATGATCGAGAGGGTCTCGAGGGCGGCGGAGGAGAGGCGTTTGAGGAATTTATCGCCATTGAGCTGGGCAACGGTCTTGTGATAGTCCTTTTTGGTAAGGAATTGCCAGCCGCCGCCGCTTTCCCGTACTTCGAAGGGATAGAACTCGGATGCGTATTTTTCGATGATGCCGTCGAGAGCCGTTTGGATCTGTTCCAGCGTGAGCTTTTCTTCCATAAAGCCGAATGCGTTGTTGATGAGCTCCGTGATCTCCATGGAGGTCAGGGGCTTGTCACTGGCGAAGACCAGGGCCTCGATATGCGGGATGATGTTTCCGATTTCCATATGCTGATTTTACTTCCGGCACCCAACCGGCGGGGGGTGCTGCTATTTCCTACCCCTGGAGTGCAGCAGCTCCGCTGACGATCTCCGTGAGTTCGGTGGTGATGGCGGCCTGGCGTGCGCGGTTGTAGCTGAGGCGCAATGCTTTCAGCAGTTCATTGGCGTTTTCGCTGGCCTTGTCCATGGCGGTCATACGAGCGCCGTGCTCGGAAGCGTTGGCGTCAAGGACGGCCTTGAACAACTGGGTATTGAGAATCTTGGGCATCAGTTCGGCGATGAGCGTTTCCCGGTTGGGTTCGAAGATAAAGTCAACATTGGCCGTGCCGGGCTTTTTTTCGACTTTGGGGATCGGGAGGAATTTTTCCACTACAAAGTTTTGGGTAGCGGCATTGCGGAACTGGCTATAAACGAGTTCCACCCTATCGAATTCCTTGTTCTCGAAGGCTTTGACGGCGGCCTGGGCTGCTGCCTGGACGTTTTCGAAATTGAGGTTGAGGAAGATATCTTTGTAGGTGTCGGTAACTTTGTAGTTGTTCTTGGCGAAGTGTTCATAGCCTTTTTTGCCCATGCTCCAGATCGTGAGCTGGCCTTTTTGGGCTTGGGCGGCATATCGCTCCGCGATGGCTGCTTTGGCCGCTTTTATGATGTTGGCGTTGTAGGCGCCGGCGAGGCCGCGGTCGCTGGTGATGATGATGAAGAGTATCTTTTCGGCGGGACGTTCGATGGCGAGGTTCATGCCCAGATCGCCTTCGGAATTGCTGACGATATTGCTGAGCAGTTCCTGGAGTTTCTGAGCATAGGGGCGCATCTGGATGATATGATCCTGGGCGCGGCGAAGTTTGGCTGCGCTGACCATTTTCATGGCCTTGGTGATCTGCTGCGTGTTTTGAATGGATCTGATCCGGTTGCGTACCTCTTTTAATTGTCCTGCCATGGGTTGAAAGACGGTTTTTACTGTGAACACCCTGCTCACAAAATGGCTGCAAAAATAACGTAAACGGTCGAGAAATCCATTGGTGGGGGGAAAACAGGGGAAAATTCCGAAATAATACGGATTTTTGCGTGAGCCGCTTCCAGCGGCTTGTTACATCTATCTATGAAAAGTAAGCGTAAGTCTAACGAGATCAAGTCCGGAAACGGCGTCGGCCATACTGCCGACACCCGTAAACCCGGCAAGACAGGAGCGACAGGGATTATCAAAACAACCGACAAGGCGGAACGATCTGTCAGGACGGGCAAGACCGGCCCTACGGGTATTATCCGGGAGACGGGTAAGAACGGTCAGGAAGTGCCTGGGGAAAAGGCAGCTTTTGCGAAGAGTGGGCCGCCGGCGGTGGCGAAGAAAAAAGGCGGGAAACATGTGCCGCTTATCCTGGTGACCAATGATGATGGGATCAGCGCTCCCGGGATCCGCAATTTGGTGGAGGCCGTCAAGGGCCTGGGCAAGGTCGTCGTAGTGGCGCCGGATAAGCCGCAGTCGGGGATGGGTCATGCCATTACCATTGGCAATCCTTTGCGTTTGATGCCTATGGATCATCTTTTCGAAGGGGTGGACGCCTGGCAATGTTCAGGCACCCCGGTGGATTGCGTCAAGCTGGCGGTCGATAAGGTGCTGCGGCGCAAGCCGGATCTGTGTCTAAGCGGGATCAACCATGGCGCCAACCATAGTATTAATGTCATCTACTCCGGGACGATGTCTGCTGCCGTGGAGGCGGCGATCGAAAGCATTCCTTCCATTGGCTTTAGTTTGCTCGACTATAGCGTAGAGGCGGATTTTGGTCCGGCGCGGAAGTACGTGCGTCAGATCGTGGAAGAGGTTATCGCGCATCCATTGGATAAACACTTGATCCTCAATGTAAATTTTCCTGCGGTGCCGGATAGCCTGATCAAGGGGATCAAGATCTGCAGGCAGGCTTATGCGAAGTACGAGGAGGATTTTGTGGAGCGGAACGATCCGACCAATAAGAAATACTATTGGCTGACGGGCAAATTTGTCAATTTTGACAAGGGCAGGGATACGGATGTTTGGGCGTTGGAACACAATTATGTGAGTGTGGTGCCCGTACAATTTGACATGACCAATTACGTTCTTAAGAGCAAACTTGAAAAAACGTGGAAATCGTGATATTCAAAAAAGACAACCTCCGGTTGGGCCTCGTACTAGGGTTAGTCGCGCCTATCTTCAGCCTTTTAGTATATTACTTTGTCAAATTCTATCCGACTTTTTCGTTTAAGGATTTTTTGGGGTTTATCCGGGATAATAAATCGCAGATCACGGCGATCTCGGTGCCGTGCCTGGTGCTGAATATTGCGCTCTTTACGCTCTATATCAATTCGCATCGGGATCAGACGGCGAAGGGTGTCTTTGCGGCGACATTGATCTATGCGATCGCAGCGTTGTTGTTTAAGTTCATATGAGCGTATCGTGGTAGTCGACGAGGGCGGTGAGGGTGCGTTTTTCGAAAAAAATACAGTTGTATATACAAATGCGGTAAGCGGTGGTGGTTTTGCTGTGACCGGTGGCGGGTGACCTGGTGAAATTCTTTTGGAACATCCTTGTGCAGCCCTTATTTTTGCACTCCTTTTGGAGCAAGGATTGCCCGATAGTATAATGGCAGTACAACTGATTTTGGTTCAGTTTGTCGAGGTTCGAATCCTCGTCGGGCAACAAGTGACCTGCGACGAATGTCGCGGGTTTTGTTTTTCTGGAAGCGGCGTGAGCTTGCCCGCGTAAGCGGACAGGAAAACAAAACCAGCCCGGCGCCAGCCGGGCGCGGGTCACTTGGGTAATGCAAATGCTGAGTGGATCAGGCCGTCCACGACGTTAGGAGTGGGCGGGATAATCCAGGTTGGGGAACAACGAGCCCCGAAGCTTTGCTTCGGGGTTTTGTTTTATCCGGGAGCAAGCTGAATATACTCAAGTGAGCTCGTCTATCACATTATTCAAGTCGTCCATTGTTTATTTCAAGTTGTCATAATCTCCTTTTCCATCTTGCAGGGCTGGTCTACTTTTATAAAAAATTAATACCCATAAAATGAAAAAAGCAAATTTCTCCATACGGTTAACAATCACTATCGCCTTGATTATTCAATGCCTGGTTCAAAACACTTATGGACAAAAAGCAGGCAGCACGGACTACCTTAAGGCCAGAACAAGATTTAATACATCACTTATAAAGCATGGGGGTTCGCCGCAACAGCCGGAAGCGACAGACAGCGCCGATGTGCCGCCCGCGGGCGTATCCCAGGTTTTCTTCAAGTCTGGGAATAACCTGACGCTCAAAGCCTGGATCAATGCTCCAAAGGGTAAATTTGATGCAACCTACCCCGCTATCGTCTTTTTGCACGGCGGGTTGGCTTTTGGAAAAGGCGACTGGGATATGACACAACCATTCCGGGATGCGGGATTTATTGTTGTCACGCCGATGCTGAGAGGAGAAAATGCACAACCGGGAACATTTACGTTTCTTTATAATGAAGTAAATGACGCGATCGCGGCGGCTGAATATTTAAGACAACAACCCTTTATTGATCATAAAAGGATCTACCTGGCAGGACATAGTGTAGGCGGAATACTAACTTTGCTTACTGCCATGTCCACCAACGATTTTACAAAAGCAGCATCATTTTCCGGGTTACCGGATATGGTATCCTATTACCGTTATGTGATCGATCCAAAACAAATCCCTTTTGATACGACCTGTAAAGAAGAATTTGTAATGCGCTCACCGGCGGCTTATGCGGCTAGCTTTAAATGCCCTGTCCGCCTGTATTTTGGAACAGAGGAGCCCTGGATCATGGGGTCATCCAGTGTGCAGACCGCGGCAACTGCCAAAGGGGTCGGAATTGACGCTAAGGCAGTTGCTGTTCAAGGAGGACATATGTCGGCAGTTCAAGGTGAAATGGAGTTGGCAATCCGGTTCTTCAACAAGCAATAAAAACAAATGGAAATCACTCAGATCATCGTTCTTGTCACATTGTTTGCGTTGTCGTTTTTGGGTTATTGGTTTTTCAATCCACGACTTGCAAATATCCCCGCCTGGCTTCGCCATAACCTGATGTTTACGTGCTTCGGAATAATAGGAGCACTCATTTTTACGCCATTTTTGTATCCCTACGATTTTTGGAAGAATCTGCCGGTATTTACCGTCATTCCATTTTGCGCATATAACGTGTTATTCCTGATTAGTAGGTTCACGGATGGCATTCGTGCCAGCACAATAGTTAGGGAAATAGTCGGAACACCTTTTTTGGTGCTGGGAGCATATATTGGTGTGCTATCGATCAATACCCTTCATATCGGAGTTTTCAATGAAAACGATCTTGGAACAGTATTAATTATTGTACTACTCTTTTCTATGGCGCGTTTACTTTTTAATTATGCAAGCCTGGAAAAAGTCATTAGCAAGAGTAGAAAAGAATTGAAAGACACTAAAATAGATGGATTGCGAGCCAAACAGCGATTAGAGATGCTGTATGCGAAGATTAATCCCCATTTTTTATACAATGCCCTGAACACGATTGCAGGACTGGCCGTGGTCGATGGACAAAAAACGAAAGACATGGCACTTTCTCTCTCGAAACTTCTGCGTTACAGCCTGAATTATTCTGAAAATGATTTTGCCACAATAGAAGAGGAAGTGGAAATCGTCCAGGCTTATCTTGCCGTGGAAAAAATTCGTTTCGGGGAAAATCTTCATTGTCAGATGAGTATTGCACACGATGCAAAAAGATACCGTATACCCAGGTTTTTATTGCAACCGATTGTGGAAAATTGCTGTAAGCACGCTTTCAAAGAATCTCAAAAAGAACACTTTATAAGTATAGATATCAGTATTGTCCAAAGAAAAATTTTAATCATTCTTCATGACAATGGAATACCATTTCCCGATAAAATTATCCCCGGATTTGGGTTCAAGAATGTGAATGACAAACTTCAGCTACTTTTACCAGGCAAACACGAATTCGAAATAACAAATAAACCAAAAAAGCAAGTAAAAATTGTGATTGCGGAGCTATATGATGAAACAGTCAAATAAGTATGTCGCTATAGTTGTTGATGACGAATATCCGGCAAGGCTAATGATCAAAACTCTTATAAGTAATCATTCGGATGTTATCGATCTCGTAGGAGAGGCAAAAAACGCAATCGAAGCCATGAAATTGATCGACGAAACAAAACCAGATTTGGTTTTCCTGGACATCAACATGCCCGGAATAAATGGCTTTGAGCTGCTTACACGCGTCAGGCATCAGCCCTTTGTTATTTTTACTACCGCCTATGAGCAATATGCTATCAAAGCATTTGAAACAAATTCCATCGATTATTTAGTTAAGCCGATCGATGAGAAAAGATTTGCTCAAAGGATGATCAAGCTGCAAAGTTTTACAAAAAACAAAATGCAATATCCCGATTTATCGCACCTAAATAAACTATTTTCAGAATTACAGCATGCAAAAAAAGCGAAAGCAATTCCTATTAAAATAGGCGACAAATTTATCTTTATCCGGTTGGAAGATGTGATATACCTGGAAGCGAAAGAGAAGTTCGTTTATGTAATAACGAGCGAAAATGCAGCGCATTTATCGGATACGCGACTAACAGAATTTGAGAACATATTACCGGAGAATTTTATCAGGGTGCAGAAATCCTTTATTGTCAACAAGGAACGCATTCTGGAAATTCATAAATATTTTGGCAACCGTTTGATCTTCACGATGAACGACAAAAACAGAACCAGAATAACGTCGGGAATTACTTTTATAAATGAGATTAGGGACA
The DNA here is from genome assembly GCA_965214315.1 of Puia sp. Classification (GTDB taxonomy): domain Bacteria; phylum Bacteroidota; class Bacteroidia; order Chitinophagales; family Chitinophagaceae; genus Puia. Next base: position 444,072 of record CBDCBP010000010.1, read on the forward strand.
AGCTCGGTTTATAAGTATTTGCTACCTGAGCTTCGGCGAACCGCATATTGCTTTAGCTATACCGAAGGCGAATCGATTCCCTCCTTGCGTATTTGTTAAACAAACTGTCGCTTAAATTTTGACAAATCGTTTAATAAATAGACAGAAAATCAAATACTAATATCAGAAACTAATTTCAAATCCGTAAAAAAATGGTTCGAGAAACGTCCAGTCCGGGCAACGAGTGACCCTCAGCTTTGCTGAGGGTATTTTTTTGCACGGTAGTGGTGCGAGCTTGCTCGGGTGAAAGGAGGAAAACAAAAACCGACGAGCGAAGCGAGTCGGAGCCTTTGGTAATGCAAATGAGGGGTGGATCAGGAAGTCGATGCAAATGCATCGGGCGGTCACGCCGCACACTCTGGGGTGACGGGGATAACACAGGTCGATTTCCAGCATTCGCAATCGGGCTATGCTTCATCCACAACTAGCATTACGTCAAAATCAAATTTGTCCAAGGTGCCGCCCAGCGTAATGGCTCCTTTGATTGGAAAACGCAATTTAAAAATCGGATCTGATTGAAATTGGTCAGGAAGAACGATAATAGGATTCACAATAAATACAGGCTGATAATAGGCCGGATCATTATAGCCAAAAATGGAATATGTTTGGCTCATTCTCGTGGATGTGCTTGTAATGATGGCCGCGGTAAAATAAAGGCCGTTTTGGGCAAGTCTAGCACTCCATTCATCCGGATGCTTCCATTCAAATTTCGGTGTGAGCACAATTTTGCGAATGCGCATAAAGGAGCCAGGTTGCTGAAAGGTGAACTCTTTTACCCTGTGTTCATCTGTCAACCGAATACCCACGTCACGCCTAATCAAATCAGTAGCAGCAATGCTGTATCGAGTGCCACGGCCAGCACCGTGAACAATCAAGTTTCGGTTGCCGACCAAGACCGCCAGAATCTTTTTTACAGTTGGATTAGGTATCAACAGGTTTTTGGCGATCTCCCCGCTACTGGCCCCTGGATGATTTTCGACATATCCATAAATGATTTGTTCTCGAACTCCCACTGATTCCCGCCGTTCTTTTTCAGCGATTTTCGCAAGAAGCTGCGTTTGGATGTTTTTCAAGCAATCCAAGAAAAACATCACCCAACTTGTAATGTCTTCGCCGGGACGGTTTCGCTGACAATGCATGAGCATCTTATAATACTCAGCTTTCCGGTGCTCGATCTCATGCTCGAAACTCACGTATTGAATCCAACTATAGCCACCTTTTAACATCAAAAGAGTGCCCAATAGCCGGCTTAATCGCCCATTACCATCCTGGAATGGATGAATGCTCAAAAACTCATAGACAAATACCGCAGCTTTGATCAGGAAGTTGGTTTTGGTATCTTCCGCATACCATTTGATCAATTGCGACATCGCCTCTTGTGTTTGCCACCCGGGCGGGTCGTTTGGAAAATTATGGTTTTGATGCCGTTGGGTTCAGTAGCTTCGACAGCATTCGAGTTGATTTTATAATTACCTCGATGGTATGCATCTTTGCTACTGTGCTTCATCATGATATTGTGAAGATGTTTGATGCTGTTTTCGGCGATTGGAATATCTCTATAAGATTCTGCAATGAGGTTTAAAGTCTCCCAATATCCGACTACTTCCTGCTGATCCCGCTCAGTTAAGGTAGCAATTTCCAAATGATCGATCAGGGTTTCTACTTCCTTGTCGGTCATCACTGATCCTTCAATACGGGTTGAAGCGCCCACGCTACGTAATGTGGCAATGGATCTTAGTTGACTGAGGATCTTTTGTTCACGCTTTTCGATAGCTTTCCAAGAAGCGTCGAATCGGTCCAACTGACTAAGCTCATTCGTTAAGGCCATCCAATCCTGGGGGAAAAAGGTAACGGTATTGATATTTAAAACGCCCATGATACGATTTGATACGTAAATATACGACTTATTCTCCAATGCTATATACGATTTGATACGTAAATATTCGATTAATTATTCGATTAAATCAATAAACCGAATGGCTATTCGTAAGGCTAGTAAAAGCTGTAAAATATATTGGCAAAAAGGGTTCGTTATTCGTCCAATTGGCGACTACTTTAATAGCAATGCCTTGAAAATGGCATTTTCTTCGTAAATGAGACTATCATTATTTATAATAAGCATATGGCTTTTTAACAATTTGATTATCATTAAAAAACCAATAGGGGCAAACCCATTTCATCCACTCTGTAGAGGCTCCTGCGAGGGCCTTGTGGATATAGATAAAGATGAGCTCAACCCCTACTGGTTAGTAAGCTATTGAGCTCTATCCTATCCACAAAATGGAAATCGCAGGATTTCTACAGAAGGATAGTAATTAGGCTATAAATATACATAGAAAAATTAGAGTGCGGACTAATAAGGCCTTTTATTGTCGAATAGTTTTTCCCAACAAAAAAACAGGGTAGCTGCCGGGGCGTTTAACAAATAATACTTAACGACCTAAGAGTCTTTGTATAAATAATAGAAATTCAGGCGCTTAGTTCGGCGACCCTCCTCAAATCCGCGGAAAAGCGGTTCGAGAAACGTCCAGCCTGGGCAACAAGTAGCCCCTCGCGATTGCGAGGGGTTTTATTTTTTGCGGGAGCGAAGGGAGTTTGGTAAAAATGGAGAGGCATGGGGAGCGTGAGCGAACTTTATGCCTAATGCGTATACACAAATACCTGACTGGCAACGCTAACACTCCCTGTAGCCAATATCGTTTGCGCGCCGTTCTTCCAAACCGCAGCCGAGCTGGCTCCGAAATCCCCTATTTGCCCCACCACATAGATATCACCATTGGCCGAAACTCCCATGGAATTTGCATTTGCGCTGTTCGCCAATGCTGTGAACACGCCGTTCTTCCAATAACCGCAAGTGGAATATAGATCGTTGAGATATACGGTCCCCGATATATATACATCGTTTCCTGACAAAAAGATAGAAGATGCGTTCCCGACGGCGGCGAGGTTGGAAGAAGTACTATTTAACAACTGCAACGAATCGTTTTTCCATAAGGCGGGATAGAAATTTTGTGGTTGTTGATAATTGAACCGGTAGTTTTCTCCTTGTTGCACGAAGCCAGAAACATACACATCGCTTCCGGACACGCTGATCCCTGAAGCCTGGCCAAAATAGAAGTCAATGCCCATGGGTAAAAACAGGTTTGTTGGCAGGAAATGTTCCCCGCCTCCATTTCCGGGATTTTTATAGTAGCTCGGGAACTCAGTTACGAAAGTTGTACCATATTCCTGTCCCGTGACTTTGCCGCCGGCACCCGCAAGGTATACATCGGTTCCAGCTACAAATATCGCATTGACGGTTGCCGCGTTTCCTTCATCCGGTATCGCATATTGTGTACTGAACCCGGACGACCCGGTTTTTAGATAATAGTCATCTTTTACTAAAGAAGTGTCCCAATGCTGATCAGTCGCGACATACAAATTGGTGTCCGCAAAAGCAATGGCCGTCGCCCAGTAGCCGCCGACGCTGGGAATGCCCGCGGATGTGCGCAGCTGGATCGACACCGGCACCCCATTCTTCCAATATACGGGGCCAGTGCTATAAGGATCAGTATTAGCAGCATACCCGGCAACGTACACATCCGTACCGTGCACTACAATCGACAAGGCCTGCCCGTACGTGGCCCCGGTGAAGGGCAATAGCACCTCCATGTCGTTCTTCCAATAACAAGGCTTCGCGTTGTCCGCCCCGCATATATAGATGTCCGTCGTTTTGGGGGCGCTCGTGCCGCCGCCCGGCGCGGTCGTTCCCGTACTGTCGGGCGGATTTGCCCTGGGTGGTTTGCTAGCAGTTTTACTGCAGGAAACGATCATCATCATCAAACCCGCGATCAGGACGGGCTGCAGGATCATTCTCATGAAATGGTATTTTTTATAAAGTTATCCTGTACGACTTCATGCAGTCCCGCCATTCACCGAACGTCCAAAATAATAGACGAGCGTGTGCAACAGGCGGCGAGCGACCGGAATAATGTCCGGGACTCAATGCCTTTAGCGTTTGGCAGTTGCTGAGATAATCCCCCGACCGCGACGGGCTTCAGGAAGCGGCTTTCTCTTGTTGCGAAAGGATGCTTGAGAAATATCAATATTGCAGGGATAAGCAGGAAGCAACTTATGGTATCTATTCCATCGGGGTTAAATTGATTCCAGTGGAATAATTCTTTTCGATAATTATCGGCACCCGGCGGGCTATCCACCGCGGATGAAATGGCGATTTTTACTTATATTTAGCCAAAACGCTTTTATAGCCGGAAGATGTACAGGATCAGACGCCTATTGTCGCTTTTTTCAGCATGTATCTTCTCTGCTTTATGGGGTCAGCAGGTCATTGCGCAGCCGCAGTTGAATGCTTCCTTACGGGCAAAATCGCTGCCGCTTAAGAAATGCCCGGTCAAAACGATCAACTTCGAACAAGGGCTGATCAACATCAGTCTCAATGGTGCTATCACCGACAACATCGGCTTCACCTGGTTCTCCACGCGGACCGGTCTTCAACGTTACAACGGCTCTGTCCTGCAAACGGTGAACCCCATAACCGGCGGCGATACGATCGTCATCAGTTACCCGGTTTTCTTCCTCGCCAACGGCAACACTACTTTCCTCATAGGGTACAAACAGGGTGTCCTCGAATTCGATGCGCAAACCAATACCTTCCGGAAAGTTGTCACCCTCCCGCCCGGCGCGACCTTGCATTATTCACTGGTGCCCATCAAACAGGATCGGGCGGGCATTTGGTGTCTTGAAGAAAACAAGGGCATTGCGCTCTATGGCCCGCAGGCCGACCCCTACACTGCGAAGGGCAACCGGAATGCCGCGCAAACAATAGTGTCTTATCCCTATAGCGAATTCCCCGCAACAAACGTCGATAGTATCCTGCATGCGGACGACTTCTTTCAGAACAACAAGATCGTTGCTGTCAACGATCACGTGTTCTTCTTACGCGTATCGCCCAGGCGCATCGCCCAACTCGACCTGCCGACCAAGCGGGTCAGCTATCTGGACTTCCCTGACGAGACGATCTGCAGCATCGTTTGTACAGACGACCAACTATATGTGGCGACGCAGGACGCCGTCTCCCGTATCCGTATCAGTGACCACCAGACCATCAACAGGTCGTTATACAAGGCCTTCACCGAGGACCCCGTCAATTTCAGCAGCATCGAGCTCACGGCAGCACATCACTTACTTGTGTTAGCTTCGAAGCATCTGTTCGAGTTGGACAGCGCTTGCCAGGGTCTCAAAGAGCTCACCAACCCGAACGGCGATCTGTTTATCAGCACGGGTAACGTACCCTATGTGCATGAAGATCGCTTTCGGCGGATATGGCTGCTAACCCTGAACGATATAAAACGTATACAGGATGTAGCCGTCCCGTTCGAACATCTTTTTTATCCGGGGGAAAAGAACAACTTTGTCCGGAGCCTGTACCTGGATGAGGAAAAACATATTTTGCTGGCAGGCTGCTTCAACGGCGGCATCCAGCTATATGATACTGCCGGCAAGCCGCTCTGGGACAAACCGCTCTTGACAACGACGGTTAAGGATGTCCTCTCCATCGACAAGCTAACGAGCGGTCATTACCTCATCGTGACCATGCGCCAAGGCCTATACTGCCTGGACCTCGACAAAAAACAATTGCAGGCCATTAATCCTGTCAACACCTCGTCCACCCCGATGCCCTTCGCAGAAAACAATTATAGCAACAGCTTGCAAAGGATCGACGACAGTACGATATTGATCAGTAACAGCGCCAATGTTTTCCGCTGCATTTTCCAAAAGACCGGCCTCCGGTCCGCTACAGCCTTGTTGAATCCAGCACGAGTGGCCGGAATCCAGGTCACGGCCTTTGTGTGCACATCGGAAGGAGTGATATGGGCGGGTACGGAGATCGGGGTGGTCTTCAGGCTGGCTCCAACAGGCAATTTGAAAATCTTCGATGTTCCGGGCAATTATTTTGTCCGCTGCATGACTGAAGATGCCGCGCACCGCGTGTGGATCGGCACAGAAAAAGGGCTGTACGTCTATACGGCCGCGGGCGATCTGCTCAAAAAGATTACCACCGCATCCGGCCTGCTCAACGATTTTATTTATGCGCTCCTTCCGGCACAGCACAAAAGCGACTTTTTTGTGAGCACCAATCTTGGGCTTTCCTTCATTTCGCGCGACGGCGCGATCAGGAACTACACCAAAGAGCTGGGTTTGCAGGGCAATGAATTCAACACCCAGTCTGCAGCCAGATCCGCTTCCGGCAAGCTGTTTTTCGGCGGGGTTAACGGTATAACGGCCTTTTATCCCGCTGCCCTGGAAGGTGGTGCCGATACGCCGACCATTCAGCTCACCCGGCTAGTCGTCAATGATTCTGCATACATCGCTTTCGCCGGCGCCTGGGACGGCGGCAACCTACGTCTGCCTTACCACCAAAACCACCTGCAATTCGACCTGGCCGCATTCGGTCTGCCCGATCCCGCGGAATATGTGTACCGCTACCGTCTAGTGAATTTCGGGGAGGAATGGCAGACGACACACCGCCCCACAGATATCCGTTATACGCTGTTACCCGGTGATTATTTGCTCGAGGTCTATTGCAGCCCGATCCTTTCGCCCAACAGTCACTTTTACAAAAGGCTGGTCATCGTCATCAGCCCGCCCTGGTGGCAAACGTGGTGGTTCCGCGGAGGTTGCTTTTGCCTGCTGGTAGGGCTCATTACGTTTGTTGTCAGGCGCTACAACAGGCAGAAATACCAGGAACAAATCCGAGCCTTGCGCTTCCAGGCCGGCATCCAGGACGAGCGAGAGCGCATTTCCAGGGAATTGCACGACAATATCGGCACACAACTCAGCTATTTGAGCAGCAACGTGGATTGGATGATCGACGCGGCCGGCACATTCACCCGCGAACAGGAAACGGCGCGCCTTACAGCTATCAACAGGACGGCGAAAGACACGATCTCCGATCTGCGCGAGACGATCTGGGCCATAAAAAAAGAGGCAATAGTACTCGACGAGCTCGCCGATAAGCTAAAGTTTTTTATCCAATCTCAACTGCTGTTGAAACCCGGGATGACGATGCGAACGGAAGAGAGCATTCAAAAAAATCTCCTCTTTTCCCCGACGGAAGCCCTTAACATTTACCGCATCTGCCAGGAGGCGATCGTGAATGGCGTGAAGCATGCCGATGCGTCGGAATTGACCTTTTCCATCCGGTCGAAGTTGGATGGCACCTTCACCATCATTGTAGAAGACAATGGGAAAGGCTTCGACCCGGCTATCCGGCCTGACGGCCATTATGGGCTGGAGAACATGCATCACCGGGCCCGTGATCTTGGCGCTTCGATTTCGATCGCCTCCGTTTTAAACGGCGGCACCCGGGTGACGATCAAAGGAAAAGCTACCTGAAAAATCACGCAAATGCGTTATTGCTATGACCTGTAACAACCCACATATTGCATGGTGAAAATCCCGATCGCCATCGTAGATGACAAATCCCGCAACCGCCTTTCGTTGCAGGAACGTATCAATTATTCCTCCGACCTGGAAGTCGTGCTGACAGCGGCCGATGGAAATGATTTCCTGGAGCAGCTCAAGGTGTTGCCTATGGATCGGCATCCGAGGGTTGTGCTGATGGATATCGAGATGCCTGAAAAGAACGGCATCGAAACCGTCCGGATAGCGAAGCAACTCTATCCGCACGTGAGTTTCCTCATGCTGACGGTCTTTGACGATGAGGAAAAGATATTCGAAGCCATAAAAGCCGGCGCAACGGGTTATCTGCTGAAGGATGAGAAGATCCGGACTATCGTCGAATACATCCATGAACTGATCGAGCTGGGAGGCGCGCCAATGAGTCCCAGCATTGCCAGGAAAGCCCTCCACCTTCTGGGGCAGGCCGCCCTTACCGACAAAGAAAACACCGGCGCGGAACAAAACGAATGCGACCTTTCAAGCCGTGAACTCGAGGTGCTCCGGCTCACCGTCGAGGGATATGAATACCGGGCCATTGCAGAGAAGTTGTTTCTCAGTGGTCATACCGTCCGCAAACACATCGCTAATATCTATGCCAAGCTCCACGTGACCTCGAAAGCGCAGGCCATTAAGCTCGCCACGAAGAATAAGTGGATATAGCCAGAGTAAGTCAGGGGCGCTTTTGTCTGCGAGCTTGGTCTGTAGCGCCAAGTGCAGCGAACTGCATTAATGCGCACTTGGGCGCGGCCGGCATGGCCGGGAAATTGCACTGTTGATGTTTCATACTACCTTATGTGGATATTTTACTCCATTGCCGCGGCTATCAGCGCGGCGCTCGTCATAGTACTCTCCAAAGCAGGCATCCAGAAATTGGACTCTACTTTCGTGTTTGGCATTGAATCGATTTGCATTGCCGTCATCACCTGGTCGGTCATTCTTTCCCGGCGGCTACAGCACCAGGCCGTTGGTGTTGATCGGAAAATATGGCTGTTCATCCTTGGCGCCGGTGTGCTCACTGCTGTGTCCTCCCTCCTTTCCTTTCATTCCCTGAAGATCGGCCTTGCCAGTCGAACTTCGTCTTTTGAAAAGATATCCCTTGTTCTCTCTGCGGTCTTATCGATCATTTTCCTGAAAGAAAAATTCAATTGGCAGTTAGGCGTCGGAATGGTACTCATGCTGACCGGCGCGCTTTTTATTGCCTTTTCAGCAACTACCAAATGACTATATCAGTTGAAGGATCGAGCCTGCCGAAGTGCGTGTGCGCTTGTTTGACCGCCGCCTTCAACTGTTTGGTTTGGTCATGTCGAGTTCCTGGGTCAGGACGTTTGCGCCGAATTTGTCTTTGAGATCGGCCATGCCTGCCGACTTGCGCGCCCGACGGTCCGCTGCCGCCATTTGATCGCTGCCGCCATTTGATCGCGGCCGCCACTTGATCGCTGGCATCACTTGATCGCTGCCGCCACTTCATCGCTGCCGCCACTTGATCGCTGCCGCCACTTGATCGTTGTAGTCTAACCGGGCGTTTATACGGCCAAAATTAGAAGGTTGTTTGGCCAATATTTCCTACCTTAAATTATACTATGAGGCTTTATGTGGCGCGGTCGGGCTACGCGGTAGCGTTTATGGTCCTGTTGAATGTGAATGCTCTGGCGCAGACCAAGGTGTCCGGCGCAAACGAACCCGCTACCAACGCGGCGGCCATATCGCCGGTCGAACTCAAGGAACGGCTTTACAAAGATTCCCTGGAGCGGGTGCTCCTGACCGCTCCCGATTCCACCAAATTCAAATTGCTTTTCGCCCTTGACCAGGCCTATATCACCAGCAATCCGGCTAAAAGCCTGGCATACGAGAAGCGGCGGCTGGCTGTGGCAGAGAAGCTGCAAAATCTCCACTTCGAGGCGTCCGCCTATATAGCCCTGAGCCGCACGGCTATTTATCTCAACGACATCCCTAACGCGAAGACCTGGCTGGAAAAAGGCTACTCGCTTGCGGAACAGGTAAAAGACAGTTCGGTCATGACTAAGGCACTCCTCAATCTGGGTGCGGTCAGCCAAGCTTCTTCCGATCAGGCCGCTTGCCTCGATTATTACCTTCGATCCCTGCGGATCGCCAAGGCAATCAAAGATACTACGCTCATCAACTTCAACAGCATAAACATTGGCGGGGTCCATTATGCTGAAGGCAATTACGATAAGGCGGAAGCCTATATCCTGCCCGTCCTATCGCAGATCGATTCCGTCCGCGGCGACCCCCAACAGGCGCCGAAGGCGATGGAAATGTTGGGCAATATCTATGTAAAAGAGAACAAATTTGCCCTGGCGCGGCGGTATTATGATAACGGGATCCGATTATACGCCCGCCAGCGAAATGACTTAGGCCTAGCCACCATCTATGCGCACATGGTAGGCCTTTACACCAATAAGCCTGATTCCGCCCTTTACTTTGCCTTTTTGGCCAAGGATATCTGGGACCGGACGAATCCAGACTACTTTATGACCGCGGAAAATATTTTCAATATCGGGTCGATGTACTTCGCCAAGGCGACGGACTCCCTGCACCTCCCTGCCACAAATAAGGCCGTGCTGCTCCGCAAGGCCGAACAATACTCGCTGATCGCGCTTGCTGCCAGCAAAAAAACCCATCGCGCCGAAGAGCTGATCGGCGAGTATGAGCAATTGGCACAGATCTATGGCCAGCTGCACGATTATAAGCAGGCGTTCGAGAGCGCCAACGACAGGGCCCGGCTCAATGACTCTCTTTTCTCCCAGGAGGAAAAGAACAAGCTGGCCTCCATGGACGAAAAATACCAGGTCCAGCTCCGTGAGGACCAGTTATCGGCCAACCGGCATAGTTTTGCCGTGCAGGCGCGGCGGAAATACTACCTGCTTGCCGGCATCGCGCTGCTGGCGGTTATTGGAGGCCTCCTGTACTGGCAGAGCCGCACCCGTAAAAGCCTTAATACGCGGCTGCAGTTGTTGAACCGCCAGCTCGACGAGGCCAACGAGGTAAAGACCCGGTTTGTGGGCATCCTGAACCATGACCTCAAGGCGCCGGTGGCCAACCTCATCAATATCCTGCACCTGCAGCGGGAGGGTAGCGGCATTCTGGATGCTCCCACTGCAGCTGTCCACAGCGAGCGGATCAAGAGCCAGGCCGAAAACCTTTTGGAGACTATGGAGGACATGCTGTCCTGGAGCAAAGGGCAGATGAAGAACTTCCAACCGCAACGGAGGGCCGTTGGCGTCGCGGACTTGTTCACCGATGTCGAAAGACATTTTTCCGGTACTCCCGGGGTGAATATCTCCTTCGCTGCGCCGGAGGGCATGGTACTGCACACAGACGAATACTTTTTGAAGACAATTATGCGTAATCTCACCAGCAATGCGGTCAAGAGTCTTGCTGGTCGCCCGGATGCCTCGATCTGGTGGAGGGCCGCGGTAGAAGGGGGTAAAGCGGTGCTATCCATTACCGACAATGGGCCCGGTGTCACCGAAGCCCAGCTCCAACCACTCTATGACCAGTCCATGCCGTCGAGCCTGAAGGCGGGGTTGGGATTGCACCTGGTCCGGGACCTGTCCAAGGCCATCGGCTGTATAATAACCGTATCCCCGACGCCGGGTCAGGGCACGCAATTCCTTCTCACCCTGTAACCCTTTCTCGTTATCTTCGTTTTCAATGGAGCCGTTCAAATCGCCATATAGTTGTTTGATCGTCGATGACGATGAAGTAGACAGGTTGACCACGCTTTCCTTTGCCGCCAAATATCCTTTTTTGCAAATCGCAGGAGTCTATGCTACGGCGGAAGAAGGCCTGGCGGCGTTGTCCCAAAAGCCCGTTCAGGTCTTGCTCCTGGATATCGACCTGCCCGGTCTCGACGGGCTCGAATTCCGACGCCGGATGATGACCGTTCCTGTCTGCATTTTCATCACGGCGTATTCCGAACATGCCGTCCAAAGTTTCGAGATGGCGGCCTTCGATTTCCTGGAAAAACCGCTGACCAGCGACCGCTTCGACTTGTCCATGCGCAGGCTTAGCGGATACCTGGAGATGCAGAAAAAGGCTTCGCTCTTCGAGATCAGTGTAGGCGGAGACGTGGTATACATCAAAGATGGACACGATCAGGTCAAGATCAAGTTCCATGACATCCTCTTCCTGGAGGCCCTTAGGGACTACACCAGGATCGTCACCGTCGACAGGGAGTATTGCGTTGTCTCCAATCTCGGCAACCTGCTCAAAGAAAAACCCTTTGACTCCTTGCTCCGCATTCACCGCAGCTATGCGGTGCAGCGCAATTTCGTCCAAAAGATCACCCCAAGAACCGTCTTCGTCAACGATTTCGAACTTCCTGTCGGCCGAAACTACAAAGACATGGTCAGGAACATGACATGACGTTTTTAGGAAAGCTGTCCTGGACCGCCGGACTTCCTGATCAAGATCCTCCCGTGAGCGTTCGCACCCAAGGACGGGGCGCCCACCGTTTCAACAGTTCCACCAGCCGCTCCAGTTTTATCGGCTTGCTCATGTAATCGTCCATTCCGGCCGAGAGGCATAATTGCCTGTCTTCTTCCTGCGCATCGGCGGTTAAGGCAATAATGGCGACCGGCCTCATCAGGGCGCCATTTCGACGGATCTGCCGGGTTGCCTCGAGGCCATCGACGACCGGCATCTGCAGATCCATCAGGATCACATCGAAATGATCCAGTGCAACCCGGTCTACTGCTTCCTGGCCGTTGTCTACTACTTCGGGAGCATATCCCAGTTTTTGCAGTACATGTAAGATCAGATGTTGGTTGACAAGGTTGTCTTCGGCGACGAGTATCCTCATCGGGTAGGCTTCGGCAAATTCAGCTGAGAGCAGTTGTGTGGTTTTTGGCTCGTATGGCAACGAGGAAACCGGTTTTGCGGTTATTCGGCCGGTGAAGGCTTTTGCCTCCTCTGGGTCACGTGTTGCCTTCGCTTTTTCTACCCCGATGTAAAATATAAAGGACGTACCCTTCCCCTCCTGGCTTTCGACTCGGATGGCTCCTTTCATCAAGCGGATCAATCTTTCGCTTATGGCCAGCCCCAGGCCGGTTCCACCATATCTGCGCGTCGTCGAGCTGTCAGCCTGCGAAAAGGCTTTGAAGAGCCGGTCCAGTTTGTCGGTCGGGATGCCGATCCCGGTATCGCGTACTTCTATCTGCAACTGCATCGCACCGTCTTCCGTCTTTCTTAACAATGTTGCCTCAATGTAAATTTCGCCTTTTGCCGTAAACTTCATGGCGTTGCCAACAAGGTTCATCAGGACCTGCCGGAGTCGAATATCGTCGCCCCAAATGTGTTTCGGAATCTCCGGACTGATCTTGTAAGTCAGTTTGATGCCGTCATTGGCGGCCTTACCGCTAAATACATCTACGATTTCACCGATGGACTGGCGCAGACTAAAATTGCGTGGATCGAGCTCCATACTACCCGCTTCCACCTTTGAAAAATCAAGAATATCATTGATCACGCCCATCAGGCTTTCTCCACAGGACCGGATGGTTTTTACATATTGCTTTTGTTCGCCTGTCATTTGTGTTTCGGATAACAATGCGGACAAACCAATTACTCCATTCAGGGGTGTTCGAATCTCGTGACTCATCGTGGCGAGGAAGGCGCTTTTGGCACGATTGGCACTCTCCGCCTCCCATGTCCTTTCTTCTATAATGCGTTCCAGCGTGACTTTTTGGTTTTGGATATGCCGTGTCCGCAGCTCATGACCAGAATAGAGCAGTGCGAGTACCGACAGGAGTGCAATTAGCCGAAACCACCAGGTTTCCCACCAGGGTGGCAGGATGATGAGCTTGATGGAAGTCTGCCTGTCGGACCACGCGCCGCCGTTTGTCATTCCTTTTACCTGAAAAGTATAGGTCCCCGGGTCAAGATGCGTATAGGTAGCAAGATGATCCGTACCGGACTCGTTCCAGTTTTTGTCGAATCCGATCAATCGATATGCGTAGTCCTTTTTTTGCGTAAACGTGTAATTAAGCGAAGCGAAGCGAAAGGAAATGATCGAATTGGAATAGGGTAAGGTTATCTCTTCCGAGAAGGCGATATTTTTGTCCAGCGGACTGGGGTCGTTCTTATCTTTGGCCACCGCCACGCTTTTACCGGATAGTTCGAAGCCGGTAAGCTCCAATGGCGGATCGAAATCATTGCCGGGAATGCTGTCAGGGTCGATGATATTGAAGCCTCTTGTGCCGCCAAAATAGAGCTTTCCATTCGATCCTTCGAGACAGCTATGATATTTGAAGTCATCGTTCTGGAGTCCATCGGCTATCGAGAATCTTTTGAAGGTATGCGTAGCTGTCGTCATTCTCGAAATGCCGTTAAGCGTACTCACCCAAATGTCTCCTTTCCTATCCTGTACGATGCCGGCGATCGTATTGTCCGTCAGCCCGTCCTTTTTGAAATAGGCCGTAAATCTCCCCGTTCGTTTATCCCGACAATTGAGCCCGTAACCTGTGCCGATCCAGATGTTGCCCTGCCTATCTGCCAGGAGGCAATTGATCGTATTGTTGCTAAGGCTGTCAGGGCTGCCGCAGTGATCATAGTGGCTGAACGTCCCGTTTTTCTTGTCGAACATATCCAGCCCTTTATCAACATTGCCTATCCAGATCTTTCCCGTTGCGTCAGGCAGGATACATTGTATGCTGTTGCTGGAAAGGGTGCCTTCTTCGTGTGAAAAGTGACTGAACATACCTTTTGCGGCATGGTACCAGTTGAGGCCTGCGCCGTAAGAGGCCACCCACATATCCCCTTCCGTGTCTGTCGCAATCGCCTCGATATTGTCGCCGTTGATGCCGGATGTGTCGTGGGGATCATACCTGAGTTTCCTCCGAAGCCGGTGTTGCGGGTCAAAGATATCGATGCCGTATCCAACGGTTCCGGCCCAGGTATTGCCATCTTTGTCTGTTCCCAACGCCTGCACATAGTCACTACTGATGGTCCGGGTGTCGGAGGCTTTGTGCCGGAAATGGGTAAAGCTTCCTGTTGCCGGGTCGAAGAGGTTGAGGCCGCCGCCGTCGGTGCCGATCCATACCTGTCCGCTGTTGTCGCCAACAAAGGTGAGCACATTGTTGTTGCTGAGTGAGGCCGGTGTCGAGTTGTGCCGGTAGTGGATAAAACGGGTACCATTCGCATTGCACAAGTTGGCACCGCCGCTGTAGGTGCCGACCCACATGTTGTTATCGCGGTCTTTATAGAGGGAATAAATGGAATTGTTGCTAAGCGAGGTGTTGTCGACATCGTCCTGCGCGTAGGTGATAAAGGTTTCTTTCGCCGGATCGAGGATCGCAAGCCCTCCGTTCTCCGTGCCCACCCATACATTACCTGCCCGATCCTCTCCCAGACTCAACAATTGATTGTTCAGCGGCAAACTGTTGGATCTCGACGGATCGTTTCGGAAGTGTTTGAAACAACCCTTTTCCGGCTGCCAGCGGTCGAGTCCTCCGCCGTAGGTGCCTGCCCAAATGCGTTGGCGGCTATCTTTGAGCAGACAGTTGACGCCATTGGACCCTAGTGAACCGGGAATTTTCGCGTCATGCTCGTAATGCTCAAACATGTGCGTATCAGGGTGCAGGATATTTATCCCACCCCGGATTGTCGCCACCCACAGCCGCTGTTCACTATCCATCAGTATACTAGTAACGTGGTTGTCGCTGATGCTCCCTCCTTTTGAAGGATCATGCTTAAACACGTCTATACCGCCCGTGTTGAGATCTAGTCTATTCAGGCCGCCGCTTTCCGTGCCGATCCAGAGATCGGTGGTTTTGTCCATGTACAGGTAACTGACGAAATCGTCCGAGATGCCGGCTTTCCCTTTTGTGCAGCAAAAACGGGTAAAGCGCGTTTTTTCCTGGTCAAAACGGTCAACTCCGCCGCCCCAGGTGCCGACCCATAAGTTACCATGGCTGTCTTCGGCAAGGGATGTGATGTAATTGTTGGAGAGACTTGATGAATCGTCAGTGTCATTCGTGTAGACGACGAATTGGTATCCGTCGTACCTGTCGAGCCCGTGTTGCGTGCCAAACCACATAAATCCTTTTCGGTCCTGGAGGATGCAGGTCACATTGCTTTGTGACAGCCCTCTGCCGGTACTCAGGTGGGTGAATTTTAAGTTCCTGGGTTGTGCGTTTGCCAGAATGGGTAAGCAAAAGGCAAGTGTGTGTATGAGCCGCCGGGCAACATGCATGAGCATAGATTTAAAGACACGGATGAAGAAAATTGCGGCGGGAAGTTGTGGGTCTTAAATCTTGTCTTAAAAGTACATATATTATGTCGTCGGTGCAAGCACTTTTTTACGTTTTTGGATCATTTGTGTTGTCTGAACAGCCATTCCATCATTAGCGGGTCGGTATAGGCGCCAAGCCAGGAGAAGTGGCCGACCTCCGGGTATTGGGTGTAACCCGGGTGGGCGCCGGCGTTGGTGAGTGCTTCCAACATATACAGTCCATTCAGCGGATCGACGGCGGGGTCTTCGGCTCCCTGGTAGATCCACATCGGGATATGGGCGATGGATGCGGCGCGTGCGGTGTCGCCGGCGCCACAAACCGGTACGGCCGCGGCAAAAAGGCGGGGGTACCGCTCGAGCGCGTCAAAGGTGCCGTATCCACCCATCGACAAGCCGGTTATATAGATGCGGTTGGTATCCACCGGCATCGTCGTTTCCAGCTGGTGGATCAGCGCGATCAGCAAGTGCATCGACTTGCTCGGGTCGGGATTTAGCGTCAACTTTTTCTGGTCTTTGCCGGATGTCTCGCTACTCCAGGTCTGGCGTTCGGGGCATTGGGGTGCGATCACGATCGCCGGGTGAGCGATCATATTCTGGTCGGTGGCGAAATTCATGACGCCCCATTTGAGCTGCGCGTCGTTGTCGTTGCCCCGTTCTCCGGACCCGTGGAGAAAGATGACAAGCGGATATTTCCTTTGCCGGTTGGCGTCGGGGAACAACTGGCGATAGAGGAGCGTGTCGCCATTTTCAATGTATTTTTCGTGGCTGAACCTTGGAGGCTGGGCCCGCGCCAGAGCGGCAGTCGCAGCGCAAATGAGGATGGCGAGCAATGTCTTCATGGGGCTTAATATACGATATTTGATTCATGGATTAAAAAAAAGGCAGCCAGCGGCGGCTCGTTCCTGTGATCCCGTTGGGGCGGCGGGAGGCTGGGGCTGCGTTTACCGAACGCTGATGGGGGCTTTTCCGAAGCGGTTCTTGAAGGCGCGGCTGAAATGGGATGGGCTTTCGAAACCACTTTCGAATGCGGCTTCGCTCACATTCTTATTGCGGTTGCTCAGGAGATGCAAGGCATAATTGAGTCTTCTTTCGAGCAACCATTTACCGGGGGTTGTCTGGAAGTGTTTTTCGAAATCGCGTTTGAAGGCGGAAAGGCTTCTATTGCTGAGCTCGGCGAACGCTTCCAGCTTCAGGTTATAACAGAAATTATCCTCCATCACCCTTTGCAGCAGGACGGATTGCGGTTCGTGCAACAAGGAGCAGAAATAGGATAGCAATTCCTCATTCACCGGATTGTCCGCGATGTTCAGGACAAGTTCCTTGAATTTCAGCTCCAGCAGGGAGGGGTCGGGATCCCGGGTCTCGTTGAAATAGGTGGACATCGACACAAAGAAGCCTTTGAGGAGTTCATTGGATTGGATCGGCATTACCGGCTGGAATTGCTGCTCGTACCGGGCCAGCGGTTTCGTTTTACTATGCAGTGTACTGCAAATAAAATCGTCCGGCATAAAGAACAGCAGGACACAGAAGCCCGTATCCCAGAATTGCTCCAGGATGGCACCTCCTTTTCTAACGAATACGCAGCTGTCTTTTTGAATCTCGTAAGACCCCCGGGCCGTATGCCAGACCTTGCGCCCGTCGATCACATAGAACAGGTAATTGTATTTGGTCCACAGGCCGGCATATTGGGTTGTCATCAAGCGAGCCTCCATCGGGCAGTTGAAAGCGGTGATGAGCGATTGTCCGCAATCGAACTGCCGGTAATATTGAGGATACTGCAACACGCGCTCAAAGAAATTAACCATACGGGCTGTTAAGTCATGAATTTGAACTCCTGAGGCAACCCGTTGACCATGGGGATGCCTACTATTGCATTAAAATTAGTCATTCTAAAAAAACAAAGCCATGAATCCGAACAAAATGTTATGGGAAAAGGGAGACTTTACCAAGGTAGCCGAAAGCATGCGGAACAGCGGCGCCGACCTGGTCGGGCAACTGGGTAATTTGCAGGGTCTTGAAGTGCTGGATCTGGGCTGCGGGGACGGCACCACGGCCATTCCCGAGGCCAGGCTGGGGGCCATTGTGCTGGGTGTCGATATCGCGAGCAATCTTGTCGCCGCAGGTAAGCAAAGGGCAACGACGGAAGGGGTCGCCAACTGCAGCTTTGCCGAGGGTGATGCGTCTGATCTGCGGGAGTTGAAGGATCAACGTTTTGATCTTGTCGTTTCGATCTTCGGGGCGATGTTCGCGCCGAAGCCTTTCGATGTTGCGCGGGAAATGGTTCGGGTCACTCGTCCGGGTGGCAGGATCGTCATGGGCAACTGGATCCCCGGCGACCCGACGCTTGTCGCGCAGATCCTGAAGATCAGTTCGGCTTATACGCCGCCGCCGCCGGATGGTTTTGTGAGCCCTATGCTATGGGGAGTGGAAAGTCATGTCACCGATCGTTTTACTGCAGCCGGCGTAGCAGCCGCCGATATTACTTTTTCGAGAGAGACCTTCACGTTTGAGCTTCCTTATGCTCCCGCTGAGTTTCTGAACAGGTTCCGGAGCTATTATGGTCCTACCATGAATGCTTTTGAGGCGGCCGGGAAGAATGGTAAGACCGGGGAACTGCAACAGGAGTTGGAAGGGTTGTTCGTGCGTGAAAATAAAAGCGGCGATGCGGGCCGGACCGTTATTCCAGCCACTTACCTGAAGGTGATGGTCACCCGGAGATGAGTATATCCACATCGGTGGGGAACTTAATGCTCCTATAAGATGAACTGTGTATATTTTTAAGGATACTAACCCTTAAAATAGTACTATGCCAGTTATCTCGATTGCCATTCAAAAAGGTGGGTCTGGAAAGACCACGACTGCTCTCAATTTGGGGGCCGCCTTATCGCAGCAAGGAAAAAAAGTTTTATTGATCGATTCCGATCCACAGGCGAACCTTTCACAGTCGCTCGGGATCGAGGATGAGCCCCGGTTCAATCTGTATTCTGAGTTGAAGAAAGAGATCCTGCATGAAGGGGGTCAGCTGTCCAATGCGATCGTTGCTACGGCTACGGGGATCGATGTGATCCCGGCTTCGATCGATCTGGCTATTGTGGAGCTGGAGATGGCGGGTCTTATGGGCAGGGAATACCTGATCAGTGATCTGTTAAAGCCATTGGTGGATAAGTATGATTACATTTTTATCGACTGTCCCCATTCCATCAGTTTGCTTACGGTGAATGCGTTGGTGGCCAGCGATTATGTCATGCTCCCGCTGCCCGGCGAGTTCCTGCCATTGAAGGGTGTGTATGGTTTTATGCGGCAGTTCGATACCATCCGCAAGAAACTCAATCCCCGGCTGGAGTTGATGGGTATGGTCATGACCAAGTATGACGAAAGGAAGCAAATGAATGTCGGTGTGAAAAGGCAGCTGGAAGAGAAGTTTGAAGGCAAAGTATTCCAGACGGTGATCCGCACCAATATCCAATTGGCCAAAGCACAGGAAGCAGGAAAGGATATTTTCACCTTCGACCGCAGCTCAAATGGTGCTAAGGATTACCGGATGCTGGCTGGGGAGCTGATGGAGAGATCATACAATGAGGGTATCGAAATGTATCAGCCGATGGCAGCCGTGATAGCTTAGTTAGAATTTTATGTCCAGTTTTTGGGAAACGAGTTTGTTGTCTTCATAGCGTTCAAAAAACCACTCACCATTTCTTTTAAAGACAATGCCGTTTTTACCTCCGGCATCAGCTATGAAATAGTCCTGTACCGATGTTTTCAGCAGTGTTATTATTTTTTTGGGGGTGGTATCCACGAGCTGGTAGCCGTTTGGTGTTGGCTGGGCGTATAGTGTGCCTGTGAGGTTGACGGGGGGTGATGGTTGTGGTAGTGGCTGTTGTGGTTGTTGTGATTGGGGCTGCTGTGTTTGGGTCTGTTGGGTTTGCGGCTGCGGGGTTTGCGGCTGTGGGGTTTGCGGCTGTGGGGTTTGCGGCTGTTGTAGTTGCGGCTGCGGTTGTTGGGGCTGCGGTTGTTGGGACTGTGGCTGTTGTAGTTGCGGCTGTTGGGGCTGCGGTTGCGGGGTTTGCGGCTGCAGCGGTTGGGTCTGTTGGGGCTGCGGCTGTTGTGTTTGCGGCTGCGTCAATTGTGTGCTGTCATAATTGTAAGGAACGGCATCCAGCGAGGTGAAAGCGTCTTTCAAGGCTTGGTCATAGGCGACCGGATATTCTTTTTCGCTGCTTTTGCCTTCTTTGCTTTTGAAGATGGTATTACCCTGGCAGTCCTGCAGGAGGAGGGTGAGGCGTGTGACGAATAAACCATTTCTTTCCACCACGTCGGCTTTAAGTGCATTGCAGGGATTAGCGGCGACGGCTGGGGGCAAATCGTGGTTACCCAATACAACGACAAACCCTTTTTTTTCCAACAGTAGCTTTGTCGTAGTCGTCACGCCGTACTGGTCTTCGAATCTGGAGAAAGCGAATTTTTCGGCCAGACGAACATACTTATACTTGTTGATGGTATTCTGTGAATACCCAATGATGCTGAAGAGTGTAAAGATTAGTAAGGTGACTGCTTTCATATAGGCAACGAATATAAATCATTTTTCGATCTGTGCGGGAGTCGCTACGACCGGCCGGAGGTTTACGTCTATGGGAACAACATCCGGCAGCTGTTTCTTGGTGTATGCCTGGCTCAACTGCTGGATCTTTCTGCCTTGTGGCAGGAAATTGGCTTCCAGGCTGCCAACGGCCTTGTTGTAGTGGTTGACAGTGCCTGTGAGGCCTTTTCCGATGCCAATCAGGTGTTCTATCAGCACCCCGCTTCGCTCATATAATTCGACTGCCGCTTCTCTGATCGCTTCGATGCTCTCCACTGTTTTTAGCTGGTTCCAGCTGTAGCCGATGCTGCGTAGTATCGTGATCAAGGTCGTCGGGGTAGCTATAATGATCCTATTATTGAGCGCTTCCTCAATCAGGCCGGGCCAACTTTGTAGCGCCGCGCCAAAAGATGACTCGATCTGCATGAAAAGAACAACGAAATCGGGTGCCTCGGGGAATTGATCCCAATAGGCTTTTGCACTTAGCTGCTTTATATGCGTTTTTATTGCCAGCGCGTGCTGGTTGAGGAAGATCTTCTGCTGTGCATGATCTTCTGTCTCGAATATCTGAAGGTAAGCATTCAGGGGTACTTTGCTGTCGACGACGACGCTGCGGTTTCCGGGAAGGTGGATGATCATATCCGGCCTGAGCCTGCCGTCCCCTTCGGCCGTTACCTGCTCTTCGAAATCGCATTGGTCCGTCATGCCGGCGAATTCGACCAACCTGCGAAGTGCAATTTCCCCGTACCTGCCGCGCGTGTGACTTGTTTTCAAGGCGGTGACCAGACTTCGGGTCTCTTTGTCGAGTGCGGCGGTGCTTATTTTCATCTGATCGAGCAGTGTGCTCATGTGACTGTAAGCCCCTTCCCGCTTCGATTCCAATGAGTTTATCTTTTCGTCCATTTTGCTCAGGGATTCGCCCAATGGTTTCACCAGGTTGTCGATGGCCTGGGTACGTCTTTCCAGGTCGCCTTTGGCTTCGGCGACGTGGGTATCTAGCGCGGTTTTCGCGAGGTCGAGAAAGGAGTGGTTATTGCGGTCGAGGGCGGAAGCGGAAAGTGCATCGAAGGCGTCTTTCAGTGCTTTCTGGGCGTCGGTCACAAATCTTTTTTGTTCTTCTATCGCGCGTAAGGCTTCTTCGTGCCTGGCATTTGAAATGGCAACATTGGCCTGAAGCGATGCAATCTGGCCGATGGCTTTTGTTTTCGCCATCATCCAGCCGATGGCGGCCCCGACGGCCAGGGCGGTGAGTCCGATGATCGATGGCAGGGCGAGTGTATTTGCAGACATTTGATGTGGTTTGTGTCGACTGCAATATACTAAATTATTTAGCGACATGGAAGCTTGGATATTTCTTACTTTAGTGATATGACAAACACACGTTCTTTTCGGCTGCCTGTTTCCGATGCGATCGGCGCCGTTTCGGCCGAGTATATGTTTTCAGAAGCGCCCTCGTGCATCATGACCCTGGCTCATGGGGCTGGCGCGGGCATGCATCATT
Source organism: Puia sp. (assembly GCA_965214315.1). GTDB lineage: Bacteria > Bacteroidota > Bacteroidia > Chitinophagales > Chitinophagaceae > Puia. The sequence continues at coordinate 465,903 of CBDCBP010000010.1, forward strand.
CCTTCCTGGTCGCGCTGGCATCGGCCCTTGCGGAGGACCCGGGTATTGCTACCTTGCGATTCAATTTTCCTTTTACCGAGGGGAAGAAAGGGCGGCCTGATAAGCCCGAGGTGGCCCATGCGACGATTGCGGCGGCGATCACGCATGCGCGGGAGACCTTCCCATCCTTGGCGCTTTTCGCATCAGGGAAGTCTTTCGGGGGAAGGATGACCTCGCAATATTTGTCCGGGAGTCATCGTCCTGAGGTTGCGGGCATTGTTTTCTTTGGGTTTCCGCTGCATCCTGCCGGCAAGCCGTCCGTCGACCGGGCGGAGCATTTGAAAAAGATCAAGACGCCGAAGCTGTTCCTGCAAGGGACGAAGGATGAGCTGGCTTCCTGGGAGCTGATCTATTCGGTGTGTTCAGGATTGTCAAAGACGCGGCTGGTGCGGCTCGATGGGGTCAATCATGCGTTCAAGGCGGGAAAACGGGATGTTTTGCCATGGCTGGTGGATGCGACGAAGGAGTGGATGAGCGCGGAGCGCTAGCGATTGGGGTCGGGCGGCAGTGGTTGGGGCATTGGTTGTTGAGCGTCGGTGGTTGGGATTTGGCGTGCGGCAGTGGTTGGGAGTTGGCGTGCGGCAGTGGTTGTTGAGCGCTGGCGGTTGGGATCGGGCGGCAGTGTTTGGGAGTTGGCGTGCGGCATTGGTTGTTGAGCGCTGGCGGTTGGGAGTTGGCACTGGTTGTTGGGCGTTGGGCGCCGGTGGTTGGGGTCGGGCGGCAGTGGTTGGGCGTTGGGCGCGCCAGCGCACAATGAGAAGGCCCCCTGCAGCGCAGAGGGCCTTACTTATCATTGTTTCATGTATACCTAATTCACGGAAGCGGACGCATTAGATGTTGGCGGGTTGAAGTCTTCCATCTTTGGCGTAAAAATCACTTTGATGGTGTTGGAAGGCTGGGTCCCGTCGGCAGGAGGCTGTTGCAGACGTACATTGATCTTCGGAACTCCACTTTTCAAGAAATGGTTGGCGACGGTGACCATGCGGCCTTGTTTGAGTGTCCAGGAACGGTTGTGGTGTCCGGCCATATTGCTCATGGCCATAGAACCTTCTGCGTTGTAATGGTGGTGAATGACCTTTTTAGGTGCGGGCATTGTTGCGGCAGGCGTACTAGTTGCAGCGGTTGAATTCGCTCCAGTGCCAGTTTGTGCTGAGCTGCTAGCAGCGACAACGTGGTGTCTGTGGTGCATTGCGGGTTTCGGAGCGGGTGCAGCGTTATTGTCCATTGCGATAGCATTCGTCCCTGCAACGGCTGAATCACCGGCTGCTACGACGACATTAACGTTCTGGCGGTTCGCTATGACCTGGGAGAGGTTATCCAATGCTTTTTTGCCACCGGCTGTCATATTGTTCGTATTCTTTTTGAACAGTTCGTCCTCGTCGAGGCGCACGTAAACCATGCCGTTGACTTGTTCAACATCGGCGTTGGAAATACCTGCCTGTGTGAGGGCGCCTTTAAGATCGTCGCTCACCTGGTTCAAGGTATTCTGCTGGTCCTTAAAATAGTTCTGATAGTAACCGAGGTGTTCCTGCTGAGCGGCGAGGCTGGAGTTCGATTTGTCCAGCGACCCTTGCAAAGCGGTATTTTTGCTTTGCAGATCTTGCATATTACCATTTAAGGTAGAGACTTGTTGCGCTAGCTGCGTGCTATCGTTCTTTAGTTTGGCAACGTCTGCCTGGGACGCTTTGTATTTTCTATTCGATACGCATCCTGTGAGTAGAATGAGGGCCGCACCAGCGGTACAGCAAGCCGTGTTTAACATAGCTTTCATGATCAAGTTGTTTTTAACTGAATGAATGTTATTAGAAATTTGACAGACTACCTACTTAAAATATGATGCCACGTGTTTTGGGGAATGGACAGGTTCGATGCAACCATTGGTTATAGAAATATGGTTACCAATCTATTATATTGGTTCCGATCGATTTCGCCATTTGTGATTCAAGTCGAAATGTGGAAAAAAACATCCAAATAAGGCGGATTATAGTAGGGACGAGAAAGCAGAGGGCTGGCAACGGTGCTATGTGGTGTGCCGGGCCGAGTGCGCGCCGAAATCAGGAGATGGTTTTACGAGAAGCCGAAAAAGGGCTATGTGATTGCCGGGTCTATTTTGCTTTTAGCTCCTTGATCGGAAATTGTGGTGTGAGCACCTTGTGGTCTTTTTCGACGACGATGTCTTTGGGCAAGTCGAAGGAGGCGGTCTGTCGCATGTCGAGTGAAGATGCCGCTATCCGAATCGTGTATTTGCCTGCGTCGGCGATCCATGCGGTAGCGGCGGTATTGAACGAGGCGAGTTCATTGGCCGTCAGGGAAAATGTTATTGTTTGTGCTTGGCCTGGCTGCAAGAGGTTTGTTTTCGCGAAGGCTTTCAGTTCTTCTTCGGGCTTGTCTACTTTGGCAGTTGGGGCGGTTAAGTACAACTGTACGACTTCCTTGCCTGCGACTTTCCCGGTATTGGTGATAGTGACTGTAGCCGTCAGGGTGTTGTCGAATTTTGTTGCGCTTAATCGGATGTCGCTATACGTGAAATTTGTGTAGGACAGGCCGTAGCCGAATTCGTACGCCGGTTTGACGTGAAAGGTGTTGTAATAACGATAGCCGACATAGATGCCTTCTTCGTAGGTGACTTCGGCGGGGGTGACCTTCATGCCGAACATGCCGGTTGTCGCCTTTTCAGGGAATTCTTTGCCGGGGAAGGTTTTTGACGAGGGGACATCTGTATACAGCTGCGGAAACGTGGTGGCCAATTTGCCGGAGGGGTTGACCTTACCGCTCAGGATGTCGGCGATGGCGTGGCCGCCCTCGAGACCGGGTTGCCAGGCCAGGAGGATGGCGTCGGCGTTGTCGCGCCACGGCATCACGTCGATCACGCCGCCGATATTGAGGACAACGATCACCTTTTTCTGCTGTGCGTGATAAGCCGTTGCGATGTTTTTTATGGCATCCAATTCTATTTGTGTCAGTTCGTAATCACCGTCCACTTTACGGTCCCGGCCTTCGCCTGCGTTGCGACCGATGGCGATAATGGCGATGTCTGTGCCCGAGGCCTCTTTTGCGAGCATAGCTGATGGGACTGCATACTCAGGCGCGGGGGGAGTAGGGTCCATGAATTCCTGCATGAAGCCTTTGTGGGGATGCTTTGCAGCGTAGTCGGCGAGATAAGTGGTGTATTGGCCTTGCAGTTCCTGATCGATGTTGTAGCCGGCGTCCCTCAGTCCCTGCAGTAGCGAGATCTTGTAGGCCTTGTTGACATCGCCGCTGCCCGTGCCGCCGGCTATCAGGTCATAACTATTTATGCCGAACAATGCGATGTGGCGGGCATTTTGCGCAATGGGTAAGGCCTGGCCGTTATCTTTCAGGAGCACCATGCCTTCGGAAGCCGCCTCGCGGGAGGTCTGGGCATCTGTTTTAAGATCGGGCTTGTCGGAATATTTGTATTGTTTGAAAGAGGGAGATTGCAGCATAACAGTCAGGATGCCGGCTACATTGTCGTCGAGTACTTGCTCGGAGAGGCGGCCGGTCTTTACAGCCGCGATGATGGAGTCCGATTGCTTTGTGGTGCCGGGCATGAGCAGGTTATTCAGGGCTTTTAGCTGGTCGACGGCGTTCTTGCCGCCAAACCAGTCGGTCATCACAAATCCTTTGAAACCCCATTCTTTTCTCAGGATCGTCGTCAACAGGTCTGGGCTCTCGGACGTGTAGGTGCCGTTGATCAGATTGTAGGAGCTCATGACCGTCCAGGGCTGCGATTCCTTGACCGCTATCTGGAACCCTCTTAAGTATATTTCGCGCAGGGCCCGTTCGCTGACAATGGTATTGACCGTGTTCCGGTCGGTCTCCTGGTTATTGGCCGCAAAGTGTTTGATGGAGGTGCCGACGCCGTTCGATTGGATGCCGTTCACCATGGCAGCGGCCATTTTCCCGGTGACGAGCGGGTCTTCCGAGAAGTATTCGAAATTGCGTCCGCCGAGCGGGTTGCGATGAATATTCATCGCGGGCCCGAGTATGATGTCGATCCCATATTCTTTTACTTCCTGACCGAAGGCTGCGCCGACTTTGGCGACGAGTGCGGTATCCCAGCTGGAGGCCAGCAGGGTTGCGACCGGCCAGGCGGTGGCGTAATAGGTGCTGCCGGTTTTTTCTTTCCGGACGGAGTCGATGCGTACACCGGCGGGTCCGTCGGAGGTGACCATCGATGGGATGCCAAGGCGGTCGATGGCGTGGGTGGTTCCGGCTGCGCCGGCAACGCGGTCCTGCGTTTGCCCCACTCCTGTACCCGTGTTCGTCATTCCGGGCATGTTGAAGCCGGCGCCTACCAGGAGTTTCACCTTTTCTTCGACCGTCATGGCTTTTATAATGGCAGGAATAGGGTCTTTACCAAGGGTAGGTGTTTGGGCAAATGTGGTGAGTGTGGCCGTGGCCAGTAGGATGGCAAGGGTCAATCTATTGGTGATCATTTTGCAGTTTATTGAGTATATTTGACTCAATAATAGTGTATATTTCGGTATTTTGCAAAAAATATTCGTTTGGGATGCATGCCGACAAGCCGTTAAGTGAATTATACCTGGATGGGGGGCGATACTTTTTGCCTTCGATCTCTGTGGACAATGTCATTTTTGGTTTTCATGAGAATGAACTGAAAGTGCTGTTGTTGCAACTGGAGGCCATTGGCGCCTGGGGGTTGCCTGGTGGGCATGTATTTAAGGAAGAAGCCATTGAAGAGGCGGCAGTGCGGATATTGCGAAGCCGCACCAGTTTACAACATTTGTTCCTGCAACAATTCTTTGTCTTTGGGAGTGCTGACCGGACCAGGCAAGATGTATTGCGGAAGGTGCTGGAGAAGTTTGGCGATGTGCGTTCCGAGGACAGCTGGCTGATGCAGCGTTTTATCTCGATAGGTTATTATGCGCTGGTAGAATATGAGAAGGTTTCGCCGCAGCCGGATGAGTTTTCGAGCAGGTGTGCATGGCATAACCTGAATGATCTGCCTGAATTGATCTTTGATCATCGGGAGATCATTGAAAAGGCGTTGCAGGCGTTGCGGTTACAGATCAATTATCAGCCGATCGGTTACAATCTTTTGCCGGCGGCGTTTACGTTGAAGAATCTGCAGGTGATCTATGAGACGATACTGGGCCGGAAGTTGGACAGGGGCAATTTCAATAAGAAGGTGTTGGGGTATGGGATCCTGGAAAAAAAGGAGAAGCTTTTTTCCGGGGGGCGGCACAAGGCGCCCTATCAGTATTCCTTTATTAAGGAGCGATATTTTCAGGCGTTGCGGAATGGGTTGGTGCGGGATTTTTAATTTGGGGCGACGCCATATTTTTTCAGGACAGGTTCCTGCGATATCCGCAGCCGGCATCGCGGATTGTGCCCTCGCCTTGGCAGCGGCCTTTTATGATCTGGTCGATGAGATAGATGCCGGTTTCGCCGATGGCGTCATGGAGGGGGTTGGTCATGCGGTTATTTTTTGCGTGTATTCCAAGGTGTTTGCGGGTTGGCCGTCGAGGAACTTTCAGATGGTTTCGAGGGTGCTGAAGCGGATGGCTTTTGCTGTTTTGAGGATGCAGAGGTCGTTCAGGCCGGCGGTCTGCGATTGGTTATTGCATTTTTCCTGCAGCATTTACGAGCAGCACATTGGAGAGGACGGTGGTGTCGGTCGTGGCCGGCAGGTGGGAACAGAATCCGATGCCGACGTAGAAGGGGCCGTCGAGGTGGAGTTGGATAGGGTCGCCGATCTGGTGCATGGGCTCGCCGTGCATGCTGATGTAGACGGCGAAGGCGTCACCGTGTTTTTCGATGCCGATGCGTTTTGCCAGGCCGGTGTTGAGGCTGTCGGTGGAGTGGTCGCGGCGATGGTTTACACGGACTTCCTGCATCATCTGTCCTTTGTCTGCACGCCAGGCGAGGTGCATTAGGCCGGCTCCGTGAAGTGCTACGACGGCTTCTTTGCTGTCGTCGTCCAGGGTTTGGCGTATGACGAGGACGGCTTTACGATCATTGTAGCCGGCGGTATCGGGGAAGGTGGGGTCGGCTGCGAGCGAAACGTCGCCCGACATTTTCTTCCAGACATAGCGGAATTCGTCCCGGTTGTACCAGACGTTGTAGCCAGCCGAGGTGAGGGTATATTGACCGGTGGCAGCGTTATAGGTCGAAGCGCCGGGTACGAGTGCGGCGCCCACGTCGCTCTGGCCCTGGAACCCGCCGAGAGGGATCACGGTCGTCACCGGGTCGCGGTGGAAATCGGGCGGTGGCGGTACCTGTTTGTGGGTGGCGGAGCTGGGGAGGGCCCAGTCCGGCACTTCGGGTTTTGCGGTTGTGGACTGAGCAGAGGCGGTGTAAGCGCAAGTGAATAGCCAAAAGGTCGACAACAAGCCATCGCGAAGCATTTGCATATCGGGTGATTTAGGGCGCTAAGCTAAGGCGGCGGCTCCGGGCAACCTTTTTTCGTACTACATCAATTCTACATCATGCGTAAAAATCAGTGAAAATGGCGGCTGCGGATACCGATCGGGGCGCTTTCGTCTAAAAGGGGCTGCTGTGATCCGGCGCCTGTGCGTAGTTGGTAAGCCCTAAAAAAGGCAGGAGGAAGAGCGCGACGGATGGTTTCATTGGAGAAGGACGCGATGGATGGTTTCATTGGAGGAAGAGCGCGACGGATGGTTCCATTTATTGAAAAAGTAGCTTGTATACGGCTGCGTAATGGCTGGGGTACTGTGAGGCGGGGTGAATGATGAGGGCGTCCTTGTCCTGCGTCCAGCGGAGCTTTTCCGTACTGCCCACGAGTTTTACGGCAATGATGTGGCCGTTACCCGCTTCGGTACCTAGTTTTTGCATGCGGGTGTCGCCGTCTGGCAGCTTGAGCGTGATGGCATACAGCGTGTCCTTTTTGGCAGTATAGCGGATGTCAGCGGCGGTGAATGGTTTGATCTTACTATCTGCAAAAGGGCCACTGGCATTTTCGGTAGGGCCTTCGCCATATTCCTTCCAGGGTCTGGTCCCATAGATGGCCTCGCCATTGACAGACAGCCAGGCGCCCATGCTCAGGAGCAGCTGTTGTTGTTCGATCGGGATGATGCCGTCGGAGCGCGGCCCGATGTTCAGCAGCAGGTTGCCATTTTTGCTCACGATGTCCACGAGTTCATCGATCAGGTATTGTGGCGACTTGTAGTTCTCCCCTTTGATATAGCCCCAGGACTGGAAACCCACGGCGTCGTCTGTCTGCCAGGCGGTGTCGCGGATGCCGTTCAGCATGCCGCGTTCGAGGTCCAGTACGGCGGTGCCTGGCGGGAAAGCGTTGTATTTGTAATTGATGACCACTCCTTTGTTCCACTGCAGTCCCTGGTTATAATAATAAGAAGCGAAGCTTTTGAGGTAGGGCTGGAAGCGGGGTTGTGCGCCGATCCACCAGTCGAACCAGAAGAGTTGCGGATGATATTTGTTGGTCAGTTCCGCGCAGCGCAGCAGCCAGTCGTTCATGTATTCCTGCGTCATAGAATCGGTCTCCTGCATGGCCGGGCCATAGAAATCTTTATAGACTTCGTCATTGACGTCCGAATTAAATGTCCTTCCGCCGTTCATGAACCACCAATGTTCTATCCGGTGGGAGGAGAGGCCGAAGATGAGGCCCTTCCGTCTGACCGCTTCCGAGAGTTCGCCGATGATATCCCGTTTCGGGCCCATTTCGGCGGCGTTCCAGCGGCTGAGGCTCGTCTTGTACATGGCGAAGCCGTCATGGTGTTCCGCAACGGGTACGACGTATTTGGCACCGGCGCGTTTGAAGAGGTCGGCCCAGCGATCGGCGTCGAAGGATTGCGCTTTGAAGAGGGGGATCAGGTCCTTGTAACCGAAGCGGTCCTGTGGTCCGTACGTGGCGATGTGGTGTGTAAAGACTTTTGCGTCATTGGAGTCTTCCGAGTGTGGTTGATACATGTTGCGGGGATACCATTCGCTGCCGAATTCGGGGACGCTGTAGACGCCCCAGTGGATGAAGATGCCGAATTTTGCGTCGCGGAACCAGTCGGGGATCGTATAGGATTGTAAGGACTGCCAGTCGGCGGTGTAGCGGAGGGCGCTGCCGGGGGCGGGCTGGGCGGCCGCGAGTGTGGCCGCGTCCGTCGTTGCGATCAATGCGGGTGTGGTTGTGGCTGTGGTTGCTGTGGTCGTTGCTGCTTTGGTTGTGGCTGCTTTGGTCGTGGTTGCTTTGGTTGTGGCTTCTGCGGCTGTGGTTGTTGCTGCTGTCGCTGTGGTTGTGGTTGCTGTGGCTGTGGTTGCTGTGGCTGTGGCTGCTGTGGCTGTGGCTGCTTTGGTCGTGGCTGCTTTGGCTGTGGCTGCTTTGGCTGTGGCTGCTGTGGTTGTGGCTGTGGTTGTGGCTGCTGCGGCTGTGGTTGGGGCTGTGGCTGTGGCTGCTGTCGCTGTGGCTGCTGTGGTTGTGGTTGCCGCAGTGGCGGGCCTTTTTGCAAGGAGGTCTTCGAAGGGGATATCGGTTATGGGATATTGCTGCCAGCCGGCGAAATCGAAATGCCACCACTCGGCGGGGTAGATGAGGAAGCCATGTTTGAGCATGACGTCCTGGAGTACTTGGCGGTTGGCGATCGCTTCTGCCGAGATGCCCTCGGTCCAGGTAGCCGACGCTTGCTTGGTGAAGGCATCGTAGGGCGTGGGCATGAACAATTCCTTTCCTGTCTTCCCGTCGATGAGGGTGAGGTCGACGGCGCAGCCTCTGTTGTGACGCGAGCCGGTGTAAGGCGAGGCGACGAAGGTGGTGTCATGGAATGCTTCGTAAAAGGCAACCGTGACCCCATAGGGCCGGTAGCCGTCATATATCTTCAAGGCGTAGCCGAGCGGCTTGAGATCCTGCTCCGCGGCAAGGAGTGCCTGTGCGGCGGGAAGTCGAAGGAAGGCGGCGGGTGTCGTGTACATGGGCCGTCGCATGAGGTTGTTCGCCGTGGCATAACGGATGTCGAGTTTTATACCGGGAACGATATCGGGCAGGTAGACGATCTGTTGCCGGGGGTCGCTTGCGCACAGGCTTTTATATGCTGCGAGCGTAGAGATGGTCTTGAGGCCGTACCGCGTGGAGACGGTGCGCTGGGCATGCAAGGCGGCAGGCATTGCGATGACGGCGAGGCAGAAGAAGCTTGCGGCCAATATTTTTTTATTCACGGTTAGTATTTTATGAAAAGCGAGATAAATTTATAGCAAAGAAGCCATCATGAAGAAATTATTGCTGCCATTTATGGTATTTGTTTTGTACAGGACGCAAGCGCAAACGTTTGCATGGCCGCATCATAAGAAAGCCACGATCGTATTGACGTATGACGACGCGCTTTTATCACAGCTCGATACGGCGGTGCCGCAGTTGAAGCGCGCTGGATTAACCGCAACTTTCTTCCTGACGGCCGATCTCGATTACAATACGCTGCCCCGGTGGCGGGCGGTGGCCAAGGCGGGCTTCGAGCTGGGCAATCATACGCTGTTTCACCCTTGTCCGAATACTTCCGACAATCCCGTCAGCTCGGCCGAATACACGGCATTCCAGATGATCCGGGAGATCGAGGTGATGAACTGGCTTTTGTTTGCCATTGACGGCAAGACCAACAGGACTTATGCGTATCCCTGTGCGGCGACGATGGCTGGTGGAAAGGATTATATAGATACGCTGCGACGTTACAAACCGGTCAGCTACGCGCGGATCGGCGGCGACACGGGGGCCGTGATCACCGACTTTGCGCATTTGGACCTTCTGCGGGTTCCTTCGCTGGGGTTGGAAGACAATGCGACCGCGAGCGAATTGATCACGTTCGTGAAACGCGTGGAGCGGACGGGCGGCATGGGTGTCATCATGTTCCACGGGATCGGCGGAGATTATATCACTACCCCGGCTGCTGCGCACCAGGAACTGCTGGATTATCTGAAGAAGAACAGGAGGAGGATCTGGGTGCCGACGTTTCGGCAGGCCATGGATTATGTCGCGCAACAATTATCGCTGCCCCATGTCTAGGTTATTTTTTGGGTGCGCTTGAAGTCGGGGGTTCGGGGAGGTTTTAAAGGTGGGGTGAAGGTAACTTTCTTTTCACGTTGGCTATCCTGAACTATCCTGTTCTTTGGTTAGTTTAGCATATGCAACAAAGACGTCGATTTCTAAAAGAGATAGGGCTGGCGGGTGCCGGCGCCGTTTTGGGAAAGCGGGCTTTTTCTATTCCGCCGAGTCAGGCGGGCGGGGGATTGCGTTTGGGAATCATTTCCGATCTGCATCATCTGCAATTTGGACAAAATGAAGAGGTCAGGATGAGGGGTTTTATGGATGCGGTTATGCTTAAAGCCCCTGACATTATCATTCAATGTGGGGATTTTTGCCGGCCTGAGGGGTCGGAAGGGATCATGCGGGAATGGAACCGGTTTAGCGGTCCGAAGTATCATGTATTGGGGAATCATGACATGGATGTTTGTAGTAAGGAGGTGATCATGAAGATGTGGGGGATGGATAGGCGGTATTATTCCTTTGACCGGGGCGGCTATCATTTTGTGGTGATGGACCGGAATTTTCTCCGTGGGGCCGATGGGGGTTTGGTGGACTATAATACGTCGAATTGGGGGCCAGTTGCGTCGCCGGGCAGGAGTTTTACCGATGACGCGCAGTTAGCGTGGTTAGTGAATGATTTGGCTGCTGCCGTGAATCCGGTGATCGTTTTTATGCACCAGCCTGTTTACCTGAGTGATTTTTTTCAGGAGATCGGGAATGCGGACGAGATCCTGCGGATATTCGATCAGGCGAATCTGGCGGCGGCGCGCGACAAGAAGCAAAACCGGGTTGCCGCAGTATTTATGGGGCATGATCATGACGACCGGTATGGGGAGCGGAATGGGGTGCATTATTTTATTCTCAATAGTGCAACTTATGTCTATACGAACGACCAGCCGTATTATTACCGCGATGCGTTGTATGCCTTCGTGACCCTGAATCCGAAGGGGGAGATGGTGGTGGAGGGGACGAGCAGTGTGTTCCGTGCTGCCGTGCCTGATGCGGTGGTGGCGCGGTTTCCGACGAAGATCAGTGATCATTCGGTGCGGCTGTGATCGGCCAGCAGTTGGAGGGCGCCCTGGGCGAGCAGAGGGGCGCCGTATTTGATGCAGTCTTCGTTGAAGGTGACCTGCGGATGGTGGAGAAAGAAGGACTCGTTTTGGTCGGCCTTTGCGCCGAGGAAATAAAATTGTGCAGGCATTTTGCGGGAATAGAAGGAGAAGTCTTCGCCGACGAGATAGGCAAGGCTTTCAATAATATGGTCATCGCCGAAGAGTTGGTGCTGCACGGGCTTTAGTTTTTCGTGGATGACGGGATCGTTGAGGAGACTGGGGTAATAAGCGCTGAAGTCGAGGTCGATTTTGGCGCCGAATTGTTTTTCGAGTGTTTTTGTGAGCGCAAGCATTTTCGCGGCGACTTCTTCATAGACGGTTTTCTGGACGGCGCGGAGCGATCCCTGGAGGAGCATGCCGGATGGGATGACGTTGAAGCTTGGAAGTGCGAGGCTTTCTGCATGGGTGATGGCGAGGACGGCGGTTGGCGGGTCGGGTTGGGGGCCGACGAGGGAGTGTGCGGTTGTGATGAAGGCTGCGGCCACTGCGATGGGATCGATGACATGTTTCATGGCACCCGGATGGCCGCCTTTGCCTTCGATGCGGACCGAGAAATTACCGACATTGGCGAGGGCTTCGCCGTTGCGATAGCCGAGTGTCCCTACCGGTAGGAGGGGGTGAACGTGCAAACCCAATGCGGCATCGCCATCGGCTAAACGCCCGCTTTCCATGATGAGTTGGCCGCCGGATTTACCTTTTACCGGACTGCCCAGGTTACTTTCCTCCGCGGGTTGAAAGACGAATTTGACGGTCCCCTGAAAATGCACATCCTTTAACAAATAGGCGGCGCCGAGGAGCATCGTCATGTGAAGATCGTGGCCGCAGGCATGCATGGCGCCCCTGTTTTTGGAGCGATATTCGACGCCTGACGGCTCTTCGATGGGGAGTGCATCCATATCGGCGCGGAGGACGATCGTTGCGCCGTTGCCTTTCCGGAGGGTACCTATAAGACCGGTGGAGGCGACCTTCTCGACTGGGATGCCGAGTTTGGTCAGTTGGCTTTCGAGGAAGGCGGAGGTTTGGAATTCGTGAAAACTTAGTTCCGGGTGCTCGTGGAGGCGGCGACGGATGCCTACCAGTTTGGTAAAGAGTGTTGATTCCATCCACTCGAAGGTACGCAATTAAGGCTGCAATGCTGTCAGTGACACACAGTCACACGAAAGTCTGGAATAGGAATTGTTCTGTATACGGTATAAACTGAAAATATATGATCAATTGGAATGACGTGCTGAATTTTGCCAATAAGGGCAATTTGGCACCGGACCGGAGGGTGGAAAAGACGGATGCGGAGTGGAAGGCGCAGTTAACGCCGGAGCAGTTCCGCATTACTCGTAAGAAGGGAACGGAGGCCAGTTTTACCGGGGAGTTGTGCAGCCGGTATGACCCAGGGAAGTACAACTGTATCTGTTGTGGTACCGAGCTTTTCGACTCCAGCATAAAATTCGATTCGCGTTCGGGGTGGCCAAGTTTCACGCAGCCGATCAAGGACAATGTGATAAAGTACATCATGGACCGGTCTTATGGCATGACGCGGGTCGAAGTTGAATGCAGTGTGTGTGATTCGCATCTTGGGCATGTGTTTCCCGATGGTCCGGCGCCGAGCGGATTGCGGTATTGCATCAATTCTGATTCGCTGACGTTGGTTGTGGATGAAGCAGTCAAATAAGCTACTCACATCTGAAATTAGTAAGTGGAATGAATAAAACTGGCCACTGGGCCTTAGACATGTAACGGGCCATTGACAACAGTGCGCTCAAGGCTATCATGCTGATCGATCTCAGTCGTGTAGTTTTGGTGTTGGAGAAGTCAATATACTGAATAAATGCACCTTTATTCAGTATGCCTGGATGAATTGGAGTGGCTGGTTATTGTATGCGATGACGTAAATGATTCCTTTTGCGGTTTTGATCGCCTTTATGTCGCGTACTTCGCCCCGCAGCAGGATGCCGGATGAGCGTGGGGGTATGGCGGTGAAGTGTCTGTTTTTGTCGATCCTTATGACGTCGCCATAGTCGGCATCGTATCTGCCTTCGGTTGGCGTTACGCCTGAAAAATTTCCGCCTGCGAGGATCGATTTGCCGGTGACTGTATTGGTAATGGCGGTGCTGGTGGAGCTGTTGTCGACGGTGCTGCTCTTGGTGGTGGCGATTTTGGTGGGGGTGGTGCTGGTGGAGTTGATGTTGGTAGCGGTGCTGCTGGAGGAGGTGATGGTGGTGGCGCTGATGGTGGCGGCGGCGACGTTGGTAGCGGCGATGTTGGTGGCGGCGGTGCTGCTCTTGGCGGCGGCGCTGCTCTTGGTGGCGGTGCTGCTCTTGGTGGTGGTGCTGCTCTTGGTGGTGGCGATTTTAGTGGTGGCGGTGATGTTGGTGGCGGCGGTGATGTTGGTGGCGGCGGTGCTGTTGGTGGAGGTGATGGTGGTGGCGCTGATGTTGGCGGCGGCGATGTTGGCGGCGGGGATGTTGGTGGTGGCCATGCTGCTGGTGGCACCGGTGCTGATGCTGTTGGGGGCGGTGTTATTGTTGCGCTTGGTAGCGGTGTTATTGTTGCGCTTGGTAGCGGTGCTGCTGGTGGTGGCGCTGCTGGTGCCGGGCAGTATGGACAAGCCGAACAGGGGTGCGGACTGGGCGCTTGCCGGGAATTCCTTACATTCAAAATCATCGTTTCCTGTATTATAGAATACACCCGAGGTGAAGGAATTGGCGATCAATGGTGCAGTTTTCGTGAGTTCTTCACCAAATATTTCCTGTACTGTCTTTCCGGCGAAATCACGATAGTGTGGAAAGCTTCGCTTTAGATACGGCAATTGTTTTTCCAATTCCTCTTTTCCAAGTAAGGGATAGTCGTTGTGGCCGATGCTGTAAGTCAGCATTGGATCGATGGTTCCGTTTTGGTCAAGGTCCGCCAGAAATAATTTTACCGGCTCGGATGCCGATGGTCGTAGCGTGGAGTTCCAGCCCCAGTTGCCGGCGACGATATCGGTCTTGCCGTCGCCATCGACATCAGTGAGCAGGATGCGTTGCCACCAGCCCGATCGTTTGTCAAGGGTAGCGCTGTGGCGGCGAATAAGTTTTCCATTTTTGTTAAGAAATACTTCGAGGGGCATCCATTCGCCGGCAATGACTAGATCGGGCCAGCCGTCGTTGTTCAGATCGGCAAAAGCGGCCGATCGGATCATCCCTGCGTTCTTGAGTTCGTCCGGCAGCTGGGCCTTTGTGTATCGGCCGTGTCCATCATTCAGGAGTAAAAATGATTCCGGTATTTTGCCGAAGGACCTCGTGCCGGGTGCGCCGGCTACGAAGATATCGGGATAACCGTCGTGGTTGACGTCGGCCACTGCCAGGGCGGATTTGTTGAGTCTGACGGCGGGAATAATGCCAGGCTCCGTGAAATTCCCTTTGCCGTCATTCATATACAAATGATCGGCCAGGGCGGATGAACCATCGGGGAGTTCATTGCCGCCGCTTACGACATATAGATCGGGGAAGCCGTCATTGTTGACGTCCAGAAAGGCGGCATCGACGCCTTCGCTTGCGGCATTGGCGGCGAATAGGGGCTGAACGGTCGGTTTGAACCTTCCGTCCTGATCCTGGATGAACAGGGCGCCGGGTTGTCCTTTTCCGCCGCAAACGAAGAAGTCATCTAATCCGTCATGGTTGACGTCGGCTACGGCGATGCGCGGTCCTTCGGTGGAAAGCATATGCGGAAGGAGGGGCTGCCAGGTAAAATCAAGATACCTGTCTTCCTTGTGCTTCCAATCGAGGTTCAGGCTGGCCGTAATATCCTTCAACAAGGGCGTTTGGGCAGGGAAGAATTCGTTGTAGACGAAATGTTTGTTGGCGTTCTTCTGGTCGATCTTCAACGTTTGGTTGGCGTTTACGTTGCTGATGACTTCGCAGGTTTGGTCCGGCCATACGATCAATATGCTGTCTGCGGCTGTTGCCTTGGCTAACCCAAAGTGAAGCTTTGGTTCGACCGACGATTGAAACCCGCGGGTAAGCATTAGTTGTTCGTACTGCATTTGGCCGGCGGCAAAAATGTAGGCTTTTACGCCAATGCCGAAACGATTATCCTGTCTGCCGGTGAAGGTTATATTCAGATAGTTGGTCGAGGTGTCGGTATTCCTGAAGATGAAGGCTTCCTGGTTGATATTGTTGGTAACGATGTCCAGATGTCCGTCGTTGTTGAGGTCGGCGTAGGCCGCACCATTGGACAGCATGGCATCCTTCATTCCCCAGTCGAAACTTTTGTCAATAAATTTTTCGGTGTTCGTGCCCTTGAAGAGATAGCTATGCGATTTCCCCGGGGGCATGTTGCTAAGAACGGTGGCATCTGAGGCGTGGCCGGTAGCGAGCAGTGCCTGTACGCCGTAATCGGAGGCGTAAGAAATATAGTCCAAATCTGTGGGGCGGCGTTGGATGCCGTTTGCGATGAAGAGGTCTTTTACTCCGTCACCGTCGAAATCCGCCAGCAGGGGGCTCCAGCTCCAGTCTGTGGCAACTATTCCGTCCATCAGGCCTACGTCGCTAAAGGCCTCACCGTTGCCCATGTTCTTTTGCAGACAGTTACGCGAATACTGGTATTGGAAACCGCCATTTACGATCCTGTCGTTGTATTGCTCATAGGTGCCGTCACCATTAAAGGTCTTTACCTGGGCTTCTTCTGCAGGAAGCATATCCACGGTTATAATATCCAGTTGTCCGTCATTGTTGAAATCTGCCATATCGTTGCCCATGCTGGCCCGGCTATAATGGGCAAAATGTTTGGCACCCGACTCCGTGAAGGTGCCGTTATGGTTATTGATGTAGTAGTAATCATTTTCATGAAAATCATTGCCTATATAGACATCTTCCCATCCATCGTTATCGACGTCACCGACGGAAATGCCGAGTCCATAGCCGACGGCGCCGCTGTAGATGCCGGAGGTCAGCGTGACGTCCTCGAAATGGCCGTTCTTGTTCAAATAAAATTTGCTGCCGGCGAGTTTATTCGGTTTCCGCCGCTGGGCTGTATCGGCACCGTACATGGAGATCATGTGGTCCGACTGATTGAGGAGAAAACAATCCAGTGAACCATCGTGATCGGCATCGAAAAATGCGGCCTGTGTGGAATAGCCGGAGAAGTCAAGCCCATATTTCGCCGATTCTTCGGTGAATGTTCCGTCATGGTTATTGATGTAAAGCATGTTATGCCCCTGGAAGCCCAATTTTCCGGCGACGGCGCATACGTAGATATCCAGCCAGCCGTCATTGTTCACATCGGCCATCGTGACGCCCGAGCTCCAGTCGGCTATCCCGGTCACACCTGCGTGTTCAGTGATGTCCTCGAACTGGTAATTGCCCTTGTTAAGATAAAGTTTGTTGGCGCCTTTTCGGTTGGCGGTAAAGTAGATGTCGGGTAAGCCATCGTTGTTGATATCACCGATAGCGACACCGCCGCCATTATAGAAGTACAAATAGTCCAGGATCCCCGGCGGGTCATCGTCGGTGACATGGTTGATGAAATGTATACTGGTGCGGGAAGAAGGCAATGCCTCAAAAAGCGTTTGTTCCTTTTGATGACAGGAGATAAGCGAGAGGCAGGTCAGGACGATCGCCAGGTATTTAGGTTTTGCCAACCGCATTGTTTTTCTTTAGATCGATGAACCGGGCAACGGGTCCGACCAGGAACAGCGCATAGAATGGTGCATAGATATAGCTTTCCAGGCGCAACACAAACTCCACGAACGCTACCAGTATGACCACCAGCACCTGGGCTCTTTTACCGGCTACGGAAACGCCGGGGTCGGTGACCATGAAAAAGATGAAGAGTTGGTACATGGGTCCGGTCAAGGGTGCCAGTTCCGCAAGAAAGGGATCGGCGGTGATGAGGCTTCGCCCGTAGGCAAAGATCGTAAAGCTGATCACGTAGGCGGCGGACACGTGGAATCTTTTTGCCCGGTATACGATCAGGAGACCCAGGAGCCAGATAACCGACATGGCCGCCAGGTTGTTGCCCCATTGTATGCCCAGGCCGGCCACGCTGAGGGGTGCCATGAACAGCATCCAGGAAACGCCAAAATTCGACGGGTTCCATAGGTGCCGGCCTTTATAGCGGATCACATATTTGGACAGGATGGAAATGAGTGCGGTGACCACATAGGGCCACAGGAGATTTGACCGGATGAGGATGCCAACGCTAATGCCGGAGACGTAGGCGCTCGCCAGGTTTTTCCGGGTTCCCAATACCAACCGGGCCAGTACGACTTCGGAAATCAGTGCAGTGCCGATCGACACGATAACGTTGACATAGCTATCCAAAATACCAAAGGTCAATTGCCCGACCAGGAGGATGAGGGTGATGAACGCAGGCGGTATATAAGTAAAATAGCTAGTTTTGGGTTTCATTTTCTCTGATGACATGAAGTTGATCTATCGGTGGATGCTCCATTTTATCACATTTTCCCGAGGGCCAATAGATGATGACACGGTCGGCCTTCGTGGACCTCCCGATACCAAAATGGAGCCGGTGCTGGTTTTGCGCAGAAAAACCAATTCCGCCCGAGACGATCTGCATTTGTCTTTTGCCGTCCCAGTCCAATTCTACCCTCGCACCTATGGCGCTGGCATTGCTTTGGGTTCCGTGCAGATCGAGGTCTATCCAATGGTTGTTGCCCTGCAAATGATTTTTGTAAATGAGCGGCACGTTGTTCTGATTGGCTACGACGACGTCCAGTAGGCCGCGGTTCCACAGATCGGCCATGGCCACCGCCCGGCTGTCAAAAGTGATATTGGGGCAGACTTTCTCTGATACGTCTTCAAAGAGGCCATTGCTGTTGTTGAGCCAGATCTTGTTATGCTGGTAACCGGATTGGCTTTTCCCCTGCATATCCGGCCAATTGGCGGCATCGCCGATGATACTGCTGTTGCCGCCGGTGACTTTGGAATATTCGTACCAGTAGGATGTTCCCTTTTTTGCGGAGATAAATCCATTGGCGGCATAGATGTCCACGAAGCCGTCATTGTTGAGGTCGCCGAATTGGGCGCCGTAGCTCCAGCCTGCATTTTCGATGCCCGCCAGCTGGGCAAGATTGACAAAAAAGGGGGTTCCTGCCGTCGTATTCTTTGGCTGCCAGTAGTTGTTGCCCTGGATGAGTACACCGGGTTCGGTAATATTCGTCGTATAGATGCCCAGCGATCCATTGTTGTTGATATCGCCGAAGGACACGCTCATCCCGCTTTTGGGGATATTTCCAATACCGGCTTGTTTGCCGCGTTCAATGAACTGCTGCCCTTTTTGGTTAATGTACAATTCGTCTACATTGTAGTCGTCGGCTACATACAGTTCAGGATAACCGTCGCCATTCAGGTCGGCCGCGCCCGCCGCCAATACCCATTTTGTAGATGTCAGGCCGTATTCTGCAGTGACATCTTTGAATTTCCCGTTCCCGAGGTTTTTGAAGAGATATTTTCTGCCCCCGTTATTGGCATACCTGAAACTCTCGGGCATGATCTTCGTTGTCGTGATATGGCCGAGGTCGATGTTCTCCTTGTAATACCCGCCCAGGAAAAGATCGAGTTTTCCGTCGTTGTCGAAATCGAACCAGATAGCGCAGTTGGCATTCACCCAGTCCGGCAGGCCGCTTCCTTCGGTGATGTTGACGAATTGCTTACCGGCTACATTGTGAAACAACTCGGGTTTGCCCCATTTATAGAGGAACAGGTCTTCGTAGCCATCGTTGTCAAAGTCGCCCCATACCGCACCCATCGAGACGCCTGTACCTTTTTGGTTGACGTCGGCCAATCCCATTTGCGGCGCTACGTCCTCGAACTTTCCGTTCTTCAAGTTGTGATAAAGCGCATTGGCGCTTCCGGTCCGGCTATTGGTAAAATAGATGTCGTTCCAGCCGTCCTTGTCAAAATCAACGATCGATACCGCGGCGCCCATCGAGGCGATCTGGGGTGCTATGTTGTTCAGCTTTGGGTCAAGCTCGGGGCAGTGATGGTGGAAATCGATCCCGATGGATGGGTTGTTTACGGGCGTGAGGCAGAAGCCATATTTTTCCAGGGAGGCCTGTTCGGTGAGTGGGCTGTTGTTATTTTGGAGGTTATCATTTTCGTTGGACTGAAACGCGCTGATATGGGATAAGAGTGCACTGCCGGCGAGCAAAACAACAAATAGGGCAATCGCTAAATTTTTAAAAAGACCTTTGGGTCGGGTCATAAAAAAGAATAGTTCTCGTAATAATAGGAAGAATAAAGATACTACTTTCGTGACAAAACCTGATCATGCCTGTAACAGATAAAATTCTGCGTATTCTCCTGTTTGGCGTTGTATCGATCCTTGCTGCTTGCGGCAGGAAGGCAGGGAATGCGAACACTGATCCGGGGCAATTGGCCCGGCAATACATGGCGGATAACAAATTCGATGAGGCGGAGGCTTCCTTTATAAAAGCGATACAGGTAACACCGGGCAATGTGCTGAACTACGGCAGCCTTGCGAGGCTGTACCTGTTGCAAAACAATAACCCTGATGCGGAAAAGCAGGTGAATGCGGGGTTAACGATCGACCCGGACAACCAGGACCTTCGGCTGCTGTTGGCTGCGGTGTATGTGCATAAGGGAGATAGCGCGAATGCTGCAAACGAGTTGAATGGCATCCTCCATAGACATCCGAAGAATGGAAAGGCCTGGTATATGCTCGCCGGGGTCAGTCCGCGCGTGGGAGAGGGAGAAAAAAACTGTCTGTTGCAATCGCTGAGCTGTAGCCCTGCCAATATTGTATTGCGCCTTAAGCTGGCCGAGTTGTATGCTGGTGCGGGTCAGGCCGATTCCGCAAGGTCTCTTTTGGAAGGAGTAAAGAAAATTGCGCCCGATCTCTCCGCTGTAGCCGATGCTTCCTATCAAAAGGCGATCGCTTTTTTACAAGGCGATCATACTGCCGAGGCGTTGCCTTTTATTGTGCAATTCCACCGGGTGATGAAAACAAGTTCGGCCTATGCCGCGGGGAGCGACGAGATCGACATTCCGCAGCTGCAGGACGGCTACCCCGCATTTACGACCACGCTGACCAATCAGGGAGTGGTGTCGCTCGGTGATTTCCAGCTTACGGATGCGACGGTGGATGCGGGTTTAGGTGCAGGAAAAGGATCGGAAGCTGTTCAGCCGGTGATAGCCGTTGCGGATTATGACCCGCAGGGAAATCTTTATGTTTATTCGAGCGTGCAGCGGGCGGGTGCGGCCGCGTCGAAGCGTTCGCTTTTTACCACCAAGGTGGGTCATTTCGAATTGTGCAAGGGCATCGACGCCATGGATGATGAGGGTCAGGACCTGTATGCGAGTTTTGCCGACTACGACAACGATGGATACCAGGACCTTTTTATCGCTACTACGAAGGGGATGATCATCTACCACAACAATGGGGACGGCAGTTTCAACAAGGTCAAGGACGATATCGGGCTGCGCAATATCGGCGACGTGCGCAAGCTGTTATTTGCCGATCTCGACCAGGACGGCGACCTGGATCTATACGTCGCCGCGAAAGGCGGGAATAAATTTTTCCGCAACGATGGGGATGGCAAGTTTACGGAATCCGCGACGGCGATGGGGCTTACCGGCGACCCGGCCGGAACGCTTGCCATGGATATTGGGGACTGGGACGCGGATGGGGACCTGGACCTTGCAGCGCTCAGGGAGGATGGCAGTTTACAGTTGTTGAGTAATAACAGGCATGCTCATTTCGTGGATCTGAGCGACTCCCTGGGGTTGCGCGGCTATAGAGGGAGCGCTATCGCCTTTGGCGACTATAACAATGATGGCATGCTGGATATTGCAGTAGCCGGCGGTGCGAATGGGCAATGTTCGTTGCTTCGTAATACCGGGCACGGTTTCGCCGTCGATCCGGTGTCCGGGACATTGAGTGGTGCATTGAAGGGCATCACGGTTGGGGATGTTGTGTTTACAGACTTTGACAACGATGGTCACCTGGACCTGCTGGTTGCGGGTGTCAATGCCGATCCCACTAAAAGTGGGGTCAGGCTGTTTCATAACGATTCCACCAAGGGGTTTAGTGATGTTTCCGCCCTCTTACCTGCTACGGTGACGCGGGCGGCGCAGATCAGTACCGTGGACTTTAACGCGGATGGGGACGCGGATATGTTTTTTGCAGGCGGCGGCGGGGTTCAATTGGTGCGCAATGATAACGGGAACAGAAATAATTTTATGCAGGTACAACTGGCGGGGTTGTCCTATGGCAACAGCAAGAACAACCGGTTGGGGATCGGCGCATCGGTCGAGCTGAAAGCGGGAGACCTGTATCAGCGAAAGACGGTCACCGGTCCGCTCACTGAATTCGGCATCGGCAGTCGCACCAAGCTGGATGCCGTAAGGATCGTCTGGCCGAATGGCGTGCCTCAAACCATCGATGACCCCAGCAGTAAAGAGCGGTTATTGGAGCAGGAGCAGCTGAAGGGGTCCTGTCCATTTCTGTATACCTGGAACGGAGAGAAATACGAATTCGTCAAGGATATGCTGTGGCGCAGCGCGCTGGGAATGCCATTGGCGGTGAACGGGAAGGATACGATGTATGCTTTTGCGGATGCGTCGAAGGAGTATCTGTTGATCCCGGGGGAAAAGTTAAAGCCGCGGGATGGAAAGTACAGCATTAAGATCACCGAGGAACTGTGGGAGGCCGTTTATGTCGACAAGGCCGGGCTGGTAGCGGTCGACCATCCTGATTCCGTGGAGGTGTATGCGGATGAACGGTTCGTCGCTCCGGCGTTCCCGGGCAAGAAAGTGGTGGTTGCGGCTTCGGCTGAAAAGCATCTGCCGGTTTCCGCGCATGATGAAAAAGGCAATGACCTGCTGGCCAAGATCAGCAACTATGATTTTCAGTATGCGTCGAGCTTTTCGCTGACGAAATTCCAGGGAGTCGCCGAGCCGCATGAACTGATCCTGGACCTGGGTGACAAGGCCGTCAGCGACAGCTTGCGGTTGTTCCTGCGGGGCTGGATCTTTCCCACGGATGCCAGCGTCAATACGGCAATGGCGCAATCGGACAAATACAGGGTCAGCATGCCCTCGCTGCAAGTGATCAATGCCAAAGGAGAATGGCAAACGGTGATTGCCAACATCGGATTTCCAATGGGGCGGGACAAGATGGTCATTGCCGATCTTTCCGGCAAGTTCCTGACCGCTCATGACCGTCGCGTCAGGATCAATACCAATATGCAGATCTATTGGGACCAGGTATTTTTTACGGCCGGGCATGTTTCGGCGCCGGTGAGGATGACGGACCTGGTCATGACGCGTGCGACGCTGGGCTACCGGGGTTACAGTTCTTCTTACCGGCGAGGCGGCCCTTATGGGCCAGAGTGGTTCGACTATGACCGGACGACAGTCGGCCAGAAATGGCGGGACCTCACGGGAAACTATACCCGTTATGGCGATGTGCTGCCCTTGCTGTTGTCGGGGGACGATGAGTATATCATTGCGGATGGCGGAGACGAGATAAGCCTCGAGTTTGATGAACGGCGGTTACCTGCCGTGCCGAAGGGCTGGAAGCGGGACTTCCTGATCTATAGTGAAGGATGGGTAAAGGATGGCGATCTGAATACCGCAGCCGGGCAAACTGTTACGCCCCTACCCTTTCACAAGATGTCTTCGTATCCCTATAGCGGTGCGGGCTATCCTGCCGATGCGGCGCATCGGGCGTACCAGGAGAAGTACAATACCCGAAAAGTGAGTACCGATGATTTTCAGCATGCTTTGCTGACGGCCCGTGGATATGGATCCGGGTCTACAAACTAACGGCCGTATGGCGGTACATGTTTTTTAGTGCGGGGTCGAGGAGTCCTGCGATATTGACGGGTGCTATTCTTTGTCTGATGTCGGCGGTAAATTGTTCGATCTTCGCTTCGGTTGGGTTGTTGAGGATCGTTCTCAACTCTTCGTACGACTTAGTGATCATGGCCCGCATTTCCTTGTCATCGGCGCCGAGGAAATAGCCGGGTGGCGCTTGATTCAGTTTACGTTGCTCATACCGGATCGTGGCGGCGAAGTACAGCATGGACCAGGCATTGAATAATTCAAAATGATCCATGGTGTCGTAGCATCCGGCGACGAGTTGGTCGATCAATCGCAGTTCTTCAAAGATGCCCTGTTGGTATTCCGCCAGGGCTTCGTGGAGGGCCTCTTTGTGACCCCAGTGCTGCTGGATAATGGCGGCGAGTTTGTGAATACCTGTCAAAGAGTGGGCGATGCCCGGGCTAAAGAGCGGGTCGACGAACCCTGCGGTATGCGGGAGCACGGCCCAGCCGTCCCCGAAACAACGTTCCGCTTTCCGTTGCAACCGGCCCGATTTTATTATGGCGCCCGGCTGATCCGACAAGGAGCTGTTCCTTGTTATTTGGTTGATGGACGGGTATTTTTGTAACAGGGTGTTCCAGATCTCTTCCGGGTCTTTGTCTTTGCAATCGGTTTTTTTGGGGGTCAGTGCGAAACCGAGGCTGGTACGGTCGTCATTGAACCGGAGCATCCAAAGCCAGCCTTCGTCGATGATCTGGTGGAGGGCGGAATTATCGGGGTCGTAGGGGAAATCGGTGGTGGGGATTTTTGTTTTTTGGAGGATGTCTGACCAGCGCTTGGCGTTGTTAAAATGAGAGAATACCGCGAATGAGTCTGTCAGGAAATCGTCGGACGATGATTTTACTTCGAATAGGGTGTCGAGCAGGGATCCGCTGCCGCTGGCGTCGATGAAAAAGTCGGCTTCGAAACATTTGCCGTTGGTGCTATGATATGTTGTTTTGCGGGCTGATTGCGTGCGGGAGCCTGGTTCTGTTTTGGGGGTTGGTTCTGTTTTCGGGCCTGCTGCTGTTTTGGCGGCGGCTGGTGTTTTAGGGGCGGCTGCTGATTTGGGGGCTGCTGCTGTTTTGACGACTGCTGCTGATTTGGGGGATGCTACTGTTTCGGGGGCGGCTGCTGTTTCGGGGGCGGCTGCTGTTTCGGGGGCGGCTGCTGGTTTGGGGGCTGCTGCTGATTTGGGCGCGGCTGCTGTTTTGGAAGCTGCTTCTGTTTTAGGGGCTGCTGCTGTTTCGGGGGCTGCTGCTGTTTTGACGACTGCTGCTGATTTAGGGTCTGGTTCGGCGAGGAGGAGTGTGGTCAGATCGAAATAGGGGATGCCGGCTTCTTTCACTTTGCTGACCATGAACGCATCAAAATCGGAGCGGAGCCAATTGGTGTCTGATTGTATGTCGTCAGTGCTGGCGGCGACCAGGAGTTCGTTGGCGTGGTTGTCGTCTGTGCTGAAGGGTTTGCCGGGATAGTGTTTAAAATAGCTGAATCCTCTTTTGATCCCGCAGACAATTTCCGGATGCGCCTGCTGCCAACTGCCGTAGCGCGAAAAGGCTGCGAGCCAGGGTAGGTTGTATTGTGCCGATAGCTCGCGTAAGAGCATGTCTGCAATGGGGGTGGAAGATTCACCGATCGCGAAGCGTGGGTGTTGCCCTTTTTCCACCAGGCATACGCTGCGTCCCTGGCTGTGCAAGACGAGCGCCATGAGCGATCCGGCAAAACCCGCGCCGGCTATGAGGATATCGCAACGATGTAGATTGTTTTCAGTCATGGCCAACACAAGTGATAGGTGGGAAGATTGTTTGGTGACGGTTCATGGCTTCCAGCCGTTCTTTTCTTTTGTCGAAGCATTGTGGACAGCGGGAGAGGAAATTTATGTCCCAGGTGTCCACGAATACCCTGCCTTTGTTTTCCTTCAGGCCCAATGCCATTTCGAAGACCTGTTCCAGGGTATCGAGTGTCGGCGGGGTATAAGCGCCTTTTTGTTGTAAGGCTTCCATTATACCGTTGCCGGGACGGGTAGCGATGATGGAACAGCATTGCGTGCCGCTTTCAAAGGCAAATTGTACTGTTTTGATGGCCCACTCTACGTTTTCCTCTGTGCCGGTCAGGTACGGCGGGTTTAACAGAATAAATGCGCGGACGTCTATATCGTTCGCTCTCAAGAATGCGGCCGCCTTGCCGAAGTCTTCTTTTGTAAGCTGTTTGTTGAGTTTTGGCAATACTTCGGGATGGATCGTTTCCAAGCCCATCGCTATTTCCAGTTTGGCGTTGAGCCTTGCTTTGAATTGGGTGCAATTTTCTTTGCTGAGCCTGGGATGGTTTTCGACTACGACCCTGTTAAAAGGTTGTAGCCGTTCTATTATTTGCGTATGGTCTTCAAGCGGGATGGCTTTCGGGTCGAAGAAGTTTCCGTTGTTGTAGAGCTTGATGGTGTCAGCTTCGGGAAGGCGGTTTAGGGCGTGGTCGATCTGCTTGACAATGGCGCCTATTGGTGTTGGTCCGGGTAGGGTATTTTTCCAAAGGTCGCACATCAGGCATTTAAAACTGCATTCCTTGCCGGTGAGGAAGATGGTATTTATTTTTTGCAATACGCCTTTGGCATCCGGCTCCTCTTCGTGCAGAAAATGGTAGGGAAGATCCGGGCTTAGCGTGTTTCTTGGCGGACGGCGTTTTTCGATTTCCTGGTTACCGTGCATAGAGCGAGTAAAAATAGGAGCGATATGCCGTTTCATCCTCAGGGAACAACTGCTTAAAGGTGCTCTCTGTCGCTGCGCCGAGTTGGAAGCGGCGTTTTTCGAATACCGGCATATCAAACCCGGTGATGGCTTTTACGCCTCTGCCGGTGATCTCTCCTTTCAAGGCATACAATGCTTCTTCGCTCCAATCCGTCAGGTCGATGAAGGGGATGCCTTCGGCCACTTCGATGACGTTGGGAAGCGCGTATGGACTTAGCCCCTTGAATCCGAATAAGCGACAAGGTGCGTAAGACCTGACATGGCCGCGGCTTTGGCCACCGGAATAGGTGAGGGAGTGTTTTATTTTGTCGACGCCCCAACCCTCCTGATAAAGCATCATGTTATTCAGGACGCTGCGGATGGTGAGTTCGGTATTTTCTGCGATCGGGTAATCCTTCAGGTTTTCGTCGCCGCCGTCGCCATCTGCAAGGTATTTCCAGTCCGGGTAGCGGTTGCGCAATTGCCGGCATAGAGCCAAGGCCATTGTCGCGGATTCGAGGTCTCTTGACTTATAGTCTTCGATCACCTTGATCGCGTCTTTATAATTGACTGCCTTTTGAGGGACGTCTATGACTTCGAGGAAGAGGGAGAGGTTTAACTGGTCTAAGAACTGGTGTGCCTGTTCGGCATCCGGGCCATTGTCAACGGACAGGGTGAATGCTTTTAGCCGCTGGGGGGACATGCCGAGTTTCAACATCAGGTGGTAGATGACCAGGAACACCGAGCCGCTGTCTATGCCGCCGGAGAACAGGACACCTATGGGCTCGTGCTCCGGAATCGACAAGAGCCATTTTTGACATTCATTGGCGAGCGCTCCTATATAGGCTTTGCCGATCTGGTCCAGGTCGTGTGTGAGGGCGTTCCTCCTGGGTTCGAAAAAGCGGGTATAGACGGGGTTGGGGTCGGGGCAGCCGATCACTTCCAGCCGCACGACGTAATGTGCGGGAACCATCCGGGTGTAGGAGGGGTGAAACTGGTGGTGCAGTCCCATATCTTTCAAGAAATTGTAGATCTCATCTATCCGTTCGGCGACGATCAGCAAGGGACCGCTGACCTGTTTAGCGAGAAAATAACGCATGGGTCTGCCGATGGAGCGCGCCAGGAAAACTTGTTGGCCGACTTTTCGGACGATGGCGAATTGTCCTTCGATGTTGCGCACTTTCTGGGCATCTCCTGAAATGACTGCTGCTTCGGCTTCTTCGGTTGTCATGTTGAAGATGACGTTATTGGCGTTGTCCAGCAGGCTCACGAAATCGGTTGGTTTTTTTATATGTAGATCGTTCATGGCTTTCGAGTATTGCTGCAATGTTACTGTTTTACCGGGAATTAGAAAAGTCAGTTCACGGTGATGAGGGGGCCGGGGGTTTTAGGTGTTAATTTGCCAAATGGTTGGGTTTTTTCGAGGCCGAGTGTTTTGAGGAACGCTTCGAATGTTTTTGCGTGCTCATGTTCTATGGCGACGAGGAGGCCGCCGCTGGTTTGGGGGTCGGCGAGGATATAGCGTTGGTCGCCGGTGAGGGGGCTTATTTTTTGGCCATAACTGGTCCAATTGCGGCCTGTGCCGCCGGGGATACAGCCTTGTTGCAGGTAATGGAGTATTGCCGGGATGATGGGGACTTTTTCGAACTCGATGGTGGCGGACAATCCGCTGCCTTCGCACATTTCGGTGAGGTGTCCGAGCAGGCCGAAGCCGGTGACGTCGGTCATTGCTTTCACGGCCTGGATCTTGCCGAAGGCTTCACCCGGCTTATTGAGGGTGACCATGCTTTGTAAGGCTGTTGCGGCGTCTTCGGGGCGTAGGACTCCTTTTTTTTGCGCGGTCGAGAGGATGCCTACGCCGAGTGGTTTTGTGAGATAGAGCAAGCACCCTGCTGTTGCGGTGGAATTTTGTTTTAGTTGAGTGATGGGTACGATGCCGTTGACGGCGAGGCCGAATACGGGTTCGGGGCAGTCGATGCTATGGCCTCCTGCGAGGGGGATGCCGGCTTCGGCGCAGATGGCCCTGGCGCCTTCGAGTACCTGCTGCGCTGTTTCGGCGGATAGTCGGTCGATAGGCCAGCCGAGGATAGCGATGGCGAGGACGGGTTTGCCGCCCATGGCATAGACATCGCTGATCGCGTTAGCGGAGGCGATCCGGCCAAAGTCGAAGGCGTCGTCTACGATCGGCATGAAAAAATCGGTTGTCGAGATGAGGGCTGTGCCGTTGCCGAGGTCGAGTACGGCGGCATCATCGCGTTTGTCGTTACCGACGAGGAGGTTGGGGGCTGGTTTTTTGAGGGTCGTGCTGTGGAGGATCTTATCCAGGATGGCGGGGCTGATCTTGCAGCCGCAGCCGGCTCCGTGGGAATATTGGGTCAATTTTATTGTGGAGTTGTCCATGTTGTTTTGGTCCTGTTTGCTTTTTGCAACAGGAGTTTGGCGTTTGCGGCAGGGTCGGTACCTTTTACAATGACGGGGGTGGGGTCACGGCCGATGAGGGAGGCGCGATAGGTCTTGTCGTAATAGACGAGCAGCAGGCGGATGAAGTCTGCCATGCGGTCTTCGCGGATAGCGGTGATTGCTTGTTTGGTGTGCAGGAGGCCCAGCCGTTTGCAAATGCGGTCCGTGCATGCCACCAGGAAGTCTTTGTCGAGGATGCCGTATTCATTGACGAGGGTGGTGACGCGTTGTTCGACGTCGACCTGCAGGTCGAGGAGGGGTGCTTTTCTTAGCTGGTCCCAGAAGGGGCGGGGTATCATGCACCGGCCCACGTTACTGCTTTCGTCTTCGACCCAAATTTCGCGGGCGGGGTCGAGCTGGTGCAGGCGGGCGGCGAGGTTGTTTTCGAATTGTTCCTGGGACGGCTGGATCAGGTAGTTCTTGGAGCCGTAACTGGAGCCGCAGTGTTGTGCGAGGTCTTCGAGGTCGATGGTCTGTTCTCCCTGTTTTTCGAGTTCGCGGAGGATGGCAGTTTTGCCGGAGCCTGTCATGCCGCCGATGACCTTTAACCGGTATGGGGTTGCCGATTGTCTTTGGACCCAATTGCGGTAGTGTTTATAGCCGCCTTTCAGTGTGTAGGTGTCGAAGCCGTAGAGGTCGAGCGCCCAGGCCATGGCGCCGCTGCGCATGCCGCCGCGCCAGCAGTGGAGGGCGAGTTTTTTTTGGGGTGCGAGGGTGAGGGCCTGGCGGATGAAGGCCGACCATTTCTGGCCGGTGAGATCGAAACCCAGGAGGATCGCTGCTTCCCTACCCTGTTGTTTGTACGTGGTGCCGACCTGGGCTCTTTCTTCGTTGTTGAATAGGGGGAGGTTGGCGGCTTTCGGGATGTGTCCTTTTGCGAATTCGCCGGGTGCGCGGACGTCGAGGACGGGCATCCGGTCGGGGAGTTTTATGAGTTCTTCGATCGTGATCGGGTGGATCATGGTTTTTTTGCGCGTACGATCCGGAATATGTTGGATGGTTTTGGTCTTGAGGGCGGTGGTCGTCTGTCGGTGGTGGTCTATTGGTGGTGGTCAACGATGTGGTCTACCGGTGGTGGTTCATCGATGTGGTCTACCGGTGGTGGTTCATCGATGTGGTCTACCGATGGGCGGCCAGCCGTTGCAAGAGGCCGGGCAGGGCGGCGGCAATGGCGCCGGTTGCGGCGGGTCCGAGGCCGAATTTGCTGCCGAGGGTTCCTACCAGTCCGCCTTCGATAGCGGTGGCCAAGGGGCTGCCTGATTGGAGGCCGTTGGTGAATTGGGAGACGAGGCCGCCGAGGCCGCCCTGGGTGAGGCTGCTTAGGCCGCCTTGGGTGAAGTTACCGAGGCCGCCTTGGGTCAGGCTGCTTAGGCCACCTTGTACTGTTGGTTCGCCGAGGGGGGACTGGGCGGCGGGGATTTCGGTTGGCTGGATTTGGCTTTGCAAAGCATTCGTTACATGTGCTGCTATTTCCTGGTGGACTGCATCGGCTTGTTCCGGTGGGATGTGTTGGGCGATCTGGGGATCGTTGCCCATATGGTCTTTGACGAATTGTAAGATTTGCTCAAACATGTGTGGGGAATTGTGTGGTGAGACAGCAATATACAAAAACTAAGCATATGAATATTACGTCTTTGCCGAGCGCGGCAGCGGTCAGGGCTGCCAAGGATAAGCAAAGTCATTGAATATGTTGATGGCTGTTTTGGTTGTGGACAGCGGCGTTGGCGTTGGTGGTTAAGTAGTTTTGAAGCCGATGCGTTCCCGGTCGTCCCATTTGCGTTGGGCCGCTTTTTCGTCGAGGAGGTTTTCCATGGCGTCGTAGATGTGGTTCAGTTGCGCGTCGTGTTCGCCGAGTCTTTCCCTGATCTCTTTAAGTTGTTCTTTGAGGTCATTTTGTTTTAATAAAGCGTGTCGAACAGAGACGAAGGCGCGCATAATGGCGATGTTCATTTCGATGGCTTTGTCGGAGTTGACGACTCCGCTCAGCATGGCAACGCCTTGTTCTGTGAAGACGTAGGGGAGGTATCGTGTTCCGCCCCGGCCTTTTGAGGTTTCAAAATGAAACCTCAAAGAATCGCCGGTATCCAAGGTTTCAATTTGAAGCCTTATAGATTCAAATTCTTCCTTGGTTAGCTGGAACATGAAATCCGGCGGGAATCGCTTCAAGTTTCGCTTTACGGCCAGGTTAAGTGACTTAGTTTCAGTCCCATACAGTGTTGCCAAGTCCCTATCCAGCATGACTCGTTCTCCTCTTATCTCATAAATGCGATTTTGAATGCTCCTTATCATTTCCATGGCAAAGCTTTGAACGTACTAAATATATTAGCAACAAAGTTAGGCTTTTTTGAGGCGTGCTAAAAATAATAATTTGACTATAATTAATTGATAATAAATATTTTATGTTTGAGGTTACCAATTGCAACCTCAAAGGATTGGGCTGTGGGTTATTCCGACCGGAGGTCTCGGGAGGCGTTGAAATTGGCTGCTTCGACGACCTGGTAGCTGATGAACAACAGGCGATGATCAAGGCGGATTCCCCGGTAGCGGCGAAGCTACACCAGTCGAGCGCGGTGCGGTATAGGTCGTTTGCAGGGCGGTATGGTCGATATTTATACGTGCGGTGTGTGTGCCGGGTTCCTAATAAAAAAGCCATCCATTACCTTGTAATTGGATGGCCTTGACCCTTAAAACAACCTGTCGCAAAGTTTACAATACGCTTTTCAGCGTGCCTTAACCGCAGTAGAAACGCGAGATCCCATTCGTTATTGTACTACACGGCATTAGTGCCTTTTAAAGGCATTCCTGTAACCGGGATGGGTGGGCCTTTTTAGGTACACTGGCTTACAACATATTACCAGGAGAAGTCGACTTCCCTGTCGTTCAATCGCCAATTGGATGGACGGGGGTTTGTGGTCCAATCCAGGGGTTCGCCGGTGGGCTGATCTAGTGCGGCCATGGCGAAGCACGTCTTAATATAGGCCTTTTGCTCCGTGCCGGTCGCCTCGGGTTGAGCCGAGATGAACAGCGGCGCCCCGCTTTCCGCCAGGAGTTGAAGCCACTGTTTGTTCTTTTCCCACGGGACCTGTGTCGTCAATCCCACACAGTCGCCATCGACGGCATAGAATGTCTTGTGCTGCGGAAGTCGAAATCCCATTGTATTGACGCCCATCTTCAGGGTGCGGGCCCATTCTTTACCGCTGGTGTCGTCGCCGATTCGATTGAGTTCGAAGATGCCTGCAGAGAGATGGCTGACGGTGTTGCAGCCAATGAGATACATCTCGCCCGCGGCCTGGCGGATGGTGTTGTACAGGTGGAGGAGTATTTCGGCATTGGTGAGAGAGCGATCGTGGAAATGCCAACCGGGGGCGGTCATTCCTTCATTCATAGCGAAGCCCCAACGGCCGAAAAAATCGTAGGTCGTATAATCGTGTTTGACGAGGTCGAAGCCCCAAGCTTTGTAGAGGCGGATGGTGTCGTCGATACGTTGGAGTGTCTCGGGGAGGGTTGGGTCATAATACCGATCGCCGCTCTCGCCCTTTCGTAAGGGGGTTAGCTGAGTTGGGTTACTCTTGTTGTTAGCGAGGAGGGGACGGGTCCAGAGGCCGGGCTTCATCCCCAATTTTTTTATTTCTGTTGCCACCAGGGACATGTCGCCGAATTTGTCGTTGGGCGTTTGAAAGTCGACGCCTTCCCATCCGTCGTCGACGACGGAGAAAGGCCGGTTGCCGGATGCGGGTGCCAGCGCTGCCATGGCCTGCGTGCTGTCGAGGATCAGCTGTTTTGAGTTATTGCCGTAGGCGAAATACCAGTCGTTGATACCATAGACCGGTTGTTGGGGAAGCCTAGGGTTGTCGCACATGATCCCGCAGAACCGGGTAGCGGTTTTAAAGGGCGACTCACCCGGTTTGCTTTTGGTGGTAACGATCTCGGCGGCTTGCAAGGTACGAGCGCCCAGTTGGACACTGGCCCCGCCAGACATGGTGTCGAGGTACAGGTTCAGGTTTTTCGTGCCGGCATGCCAGGAGCAAAAGCATTTCGCGCCGGTTTTGACACCGAAGGCGTGGGTGTTGCTACCGTCGTTTAGCAGGAGATACCAGGGTGCCGGGTAGGTGGTTTGGCCGTTTTGCCAGGAGAGGTCACCATAGGAACGTTCCCAGGCATCACCCAGCCAGATCGACGAGGGCGACTTGGGGATGTCCCAGCTGAGGCGCAGTTTTTCGAGCGGCGTGTGCGGGGATTGCAGACGGATGGTTATTTCGCCTTTGGTGTGTTTCAGCGACACGGTCAGGTCTTTTAGTGTCCATTGGTCTTTGGAAGATGTGAGCGGAATCCAATTGCCCTCTCGCCAGGAAAAAATGGCTGTGGGAAATTGCAGTGTTTCTACTGTAACGCCTATCGCTTCGGCCGAGTGGTTGAAGAACAGTGCCGCGGTCGACAAACCGGACAGTTTTAAAAAGTGTCTCCTTTTCATGAAACGAATTTAAAAGGATTAATTTTAGAACAGGAGGCTTTACCACATGAAATTATCCCTGCTGTTGATTTTAATCTTTTCGGTTGCTTATTCGATGGCGCAACACGCGGGTGAACCGATCATGGGCAAACGATTTGTAAAACATGTACTGACCAGTGATTTCCTCTCGGAGGGTGTGGCGGTTGCCGATATCAACCGGGATGGAAAATTGGATATCGTCGCCGGTGCTTTTTGGTTCGAGGCGCCGGGGTGGATCCGGCATGCGATAGCTGCGCCGGTGCATTATTCGCCTGCCACGCAGTACAGCAATACTTTTTTGAATTTCTGTCTGGATGTCGATCAGGATGGCTGGATGGACGTCATTCGCATTGGCCTGCCCGGTGAAGATGCGGCGTGGTATCAGAACCCTGCGGGGCGACCGGGTTTGTGGCTCATGCATCCGTTGCTGACCAATGCGGGCAATGAATCGCCGGCGTTTGTGGATGTCGATGGAGATGGCCGGGCGGACCTGTTGTGCAACGATCCTGTGGCCAGGCAAATGATCTGGCTGAAATCGCCGAGTATGAAGGGCGATACGGTTTGGCGGCGGTACGTGATCGGCGAGGGTGCGCAGCCGGGTTTGGGCAGGTATACGCATGGGTTAGGGTTTATCGATATGAATGGGGATGGGCGGCGTGATGTGGTCATTACGAAGGGGTGGTGGGAACAGCCTTCCGATCCTACAATCGCCGGCTGGGTGTTTCATCCGGCTGCCCTTGGGGAGGATTGTTCGCAGATCTATGCCTTGGATGTGAAAGGGGATGGGAGACAGGCGTTGATCAGTGCTTCTGCGCATAACTATGGGATCTGGTGGCATGAGCGGACTGGCGATACGAGTTGGGCACATCACCTTATCTTCAATGGAGTATCGGAGACGCATGCGCTGGCGATGGCGGATATCAATGGCGATGGGCATCCCGACCTGGTGACGGGGAAACGCTATTATGCGCACAATGGGGAAGACCCGGGGGCTCATGACCCTTCGGTGTTGTATTGGTTTGAATTCAGGCCGGGCGTGCATCCGGTTTGGGTGCCGCATCTGATCGACAATGATTCGGGTGTTGGCTTGCAGGTGTTGGTGAAAGATATAAATGGGGATGGGTTACCGGATATTGTCGTCTCCAATAAGAAGGGTGTTTTCTTTTTTGAGGCAGTCGGACTACGGGCAGTCGTAGTACCCCCCAAGCCATAGGGGCGCCGCCGGCCCGAGGGAGGCTACACCATTGGTTTAATATTCGGCGGCAGGCGTTGAATTGGGTCGGTTTGCGGCGGGATTTAGCGGCATATTTACGGCACTAAAATGCTCCTGTCATGAAGTATATCGTGCAGCTGCTGCTTTATTCTCTCCTTGGTGCGGCCGGTCGCGCGCAAAAAGGCGATACCGTGCAGGTTCGGCCTGCTGATCTGAACATCATGGGATTGCAGACCGGTGATTACTCCTACCTGATCATCCGGCAGAGGGCCAAGGACAGTCCTGCGACGAGTATGATCCTGGCGAAGATGAGTGTCACGCGGGAGATGTATCACGAAAAGCCGGCGATCATTGTCCGGCAGCAATGGGATCGTGACAGCGTTGTTCACAAGGCTTATACGGTTTTCGATGCGCGGGATTTCTCCACCCTTTTGCATGATACGTATTGGCGGCAGCTTGGTTTTGCGATGGTCTTTGATTTCGAGAACCGGAAGTTCGAAGCGCGGACCGGGGAGAAGGCGATGCCGGATTCTTTGAGGACCAGCTGTGAGAAAGAATTTGCCGCCTCATTTGGCGCCTATAACCTGAACTGGCACGATGATCTTGTCATCTATTCCATGTTGCCTTATAAGGAGAATCGAACGTTTATGATCAACTACTATGATCCGGGTTTTGGCAAGCCGGAAGAAGTGGCTTATCGTGTCACGGGCAGCGATGTGCTCGTCGACCGGAGTGGTGTGGCTGTCGACTGTTGGGTGTTGGAGCATGGCGACGAGAACGGGACGGAGAAGTTTTGGATCTCGAAGAAGGGGCGTGAAGTGTTAAAGGAGGAGGATCATGGGAAGAATTGGGGGTATAGATTTAAGTTGAAGATCGGGGTGTCGGGGGTGTAGACTTAAAAAGCGCGCCTGCGGGGCGCGCTCTTGCGTTGGTCATCTCATGTATAGCAGAACTAATAGCTCAGGCCGAACCCGAATTTGTATAGGGGGGCTTTGCTGTCGTATGGCAGATCCTCTTTTTGGGTGCGGACGGCATCCATGGAGGAGGGCATTTCGATGGGGAGGTGTCCGCCGGGTTTGTCCTTGCCAAATATAACATCGAGCACGGCAGCGTCGCTTGCACCGAAGTCCGCGAAGAGGCCTTTTGCTTTTGCGCTGATCTCGGGGATGACGGCGGGGCGGTCGAGGTAGATGTCGACGATAGTCGGCACGGTTTTCAGCAGTTGGAGGATACTGTCCTTTTGTTTGCCCTTGAAGTCGAGGTCACCGTGGTGGAACATGCGCGCCATCATGATCGGAGATTCGACGGGAACGAATGGCGTATTCAGCCGCAGAATGGCGATGTCGGCCTGCTCCGGTTTGTCGACGACGGTGCCGTATTGTGCCGCGACCTTGGGGTCTATATGGCGCACGTAGATCTTGAGCTTGCCGATGGCGAGCGGCAATATCTTGTTGTCATTCTTGAGGAGCGTCATGGCGCGACGCTGGGAGGCGACACCTGCCGCCATCGAAGCGGGATTGCCGACTACCTGGCCGACGTTCGCTTCATCGACAAAAGGATTGTCGAAGAGGCCAAGCTCGAATTTTTGGGTCAGCAGTCTTCTCACACTGCTGTCGATCCGTGCTTCAGTCAATTTGTTTTCCTTTACGAGTTGGAGTACGAGTTCGGGACAGCTTTCGCCGCCGAATTGATCGACGCCGGCATCGAGAATCTTTTTGACGCGATCCTCAGCCGACAGGTTTTCGACGCCCCAGGCGCGGGCCGGCCATACTACCCCACCCATATTGGCATCGGTGACCAGCCCCCAGTCTGTGCAGACCACGCCGTCATAATGGTATTTGTTACGCAGTAAGCCTGTAACGATATCGCTGTTATACGACATTCCCACATCTTCTCTTGTCTGACCGATAGGTACTCCATAGTAGGGCATTATCGCGGCGGTATGGGCTGCGAAGGCCGCTTCGAAAGGGATAAGGTGGTAGTTGAAGTTTTTACCGGGATAGACCTGTCCCTTCTGAAAGGGGAAGTGGGGATCGAGTCCTTCTTTTTGCGGGCCGCCGCCGGGGAAATGTTTGGTCATGGTGGCCACGCTATTGGAATCCAGTTTGTCGCCCTGATACCCTAAGATATAGGCTGCGGCCATTTTAGCTGTGAGCGTGGCGTCTTCGCCAAAGGTGCCGCTGATCCGGGGCCAGCGGGGTTCGGTAGCAAGGTCGATCTGGGGGTGCAGGGCTTCACGGATGCCCACGGCCATATACTCCTTGCGTGAGATGTCGGCAAATTGCCGGGTGAGGGTGCTGTCGCCGATCGCGCCGAGTCCCAGCGGTTCGCACCATTGGGAGAAGGTATTGGCGGTCATGGCGAAGATGTTATTGCTGAAATGGTTGCGGGGGTCGGAGGCGATCGTAATGGGAATGCCCAGCCGGGTAGAGTCCTGGACCCAGCGTTGCATGCCGTTGTACCATTTTGCCAGGGCGGCGGGTGATGGGACGGACCAGAGGTTGAAATGGTTCATCTTTTTGGCGCGGATGACCTTGAGGGCATTGGGCACAAATGCAAACATGCCTTTACCTGGTTGGTCGTCGAGGGAGCCGTCGTCGTTGACCTTTGCGCCGTTGATGAACAATTCGCCGGCTTTTTCTTCGAGGGTTCATCTGTTTGAGGAGGTCGTTGACGCGTGCGGCGACGGGTTGGCGGCGATC
>CBDCBP010000011.1:0-210251 GCA_965214315.1 Puia sp.
ATGCGGTGGACAGGTCATTGAATGTGGTCACCTGCTCCTTGCAACCGCCGCCGATGACAGGGTCGGAAAAACCGGCAGTGGGGCCCGTTATGGTCACGGATTGAGTGGGAGCGGTATAGGTGCAGCCATTGATGTCCGTTACCCTGAGACTGGTGGGATAAGTGCCAGGTGTCGAGAGCGCCACCGAATAGGTGTCGCTGGTTCCGGAGCTGGAGTCGGAGCCGGCGGTCCAGGCGTATTTGGAGATGAACCCCGGGGTGGCCGGAGTGGTAGTGCTGGTGGATGTCAGGGTAAAGGCATTGTACTGGCAGCTGACGGGGTTGTCGATGCTGAACGATGGATTCACGCCTACCAGGACGATATTTTTGGAAACAGGGCTGGTGCAGCCAGTGGTTGGATCAGTGACAGTAAGGTTGACCGTATAGGTACCTGCGGTCGCATAAGTGTGTGACGGCAGATAGGGGCCGGGTCCTGACGCAACGGTCGTGTCGCCGTAGTTCCAGCTGTAGGTGTCGGCATCGCCGCCTGTAAGGGTGGAGTCGATAAAGCTGACGTTGTAGGTGCCGCCGGCTAAGCACGTTACTTGATAGCCGAAATTGGCGATGGGGGGATTGACCGTTATTGGCATGGCTGCCGATTGGGTAGGGCAGCCGTTGCTGGTTAGGGTCAGGGTGACCTGGTAGGCCGGTGGGCTGATCTTTTGGTAGATGTGCTTGACCGCATAGCCTGGCGGAGAACCGCCGGTAAGCGTATCGAGGTCACCGAAGTTCCAGAAATAGGTGTAGTTGGCAGAAGTGTTGGTCGGGGTGAAGGTCACCGGGAGGTTATTGCCGCATAGGGAGTTGGACGAGGCGGTGAAACCGGCGGCAATGGAAGTGCCGATGAGCGCCGTATTGCTCGCGGTTGCCGTGCAACCGCCGGTGGTGGTAATGGTAACGGCGATCGGGTAGGTGCCGCTGCTATTATAATTGAAACTGGGAAATTGCGCGGTCGAGCTTCCCTGGGCGGATCCGGTTGCGGTCCAGGCATAGGAGGCGACGCCGTCGACCGCGTTGGTATTCGCCGTGGGGTTGATGGTGTACTGCAGGCCGGTATTGTTTACACAGGCTGCGAGTGTTCCACCGATGGCAACTGTGGGCGCCTGGATGGCTACGAATGCGTTCTTTGTGGTCGACCCGGAGCATGAACCGGCGTTAATGACGGTGAGGGTCACGTTGAAATTGCCGGCGGATGTATAGGTGTGTGTCGGGTTTTGAACATTAGCCGTCTGGCCGTCGCCGAAATCCCAGAGCCATTTGGCAGGAATGGGCGTGGTCTGGTCAGTAAAGGCGACGGTGAGCGGACCTTTGCAGGCAGCGGTCGGGGTAGCGGTAAAGGCCGGGGTAGTCGGGCTTATCACTGCAATATTTTCGGTGACAGAGTCTGCACAGCCGGCGTACTTGTTGACTAATTTAAGTGGGTAGGTGCCGACGGCCGTCCATGTCTTGGAAGGGCTCGCAACATTCGACCCGGTACCGTCGCCAAAATTCCAGGTGACAGCGGGTGGCGTAGGGTTGGAGCCGTTAGAGAAGGCAGCGGGGCTGTTCGTGCAGACAGTGGTTGGGCCGTTGATGATGGCGTTGCTGTTGTTGAGGGCCAGGGGCTGCTGGATCGATTGACTGCAACCTAGTGAACTGGATACCTGAAGCGTAATGTCATAGGTGCCGATGGCAGGGAAAGTAACCGACGGACTGGCAGCGGTGGAACTGGAGGGCGTTGCGCCATTGCCGATCGCCCAGTTGTAGCTAAGGGTTCCTGGTCCCGACGTCTGGTTGAGCAAGGTACCGACGAAAGGAGCGGAGCAGGAGGTGGACGTTTGGTTGAAGACGAAATTGGGCTGAATGCCGTTGACGACGCGCAGGTAGCGGACTGCGGAGGCCGTGTTGGAGCAGCCGCCGGAATTCTGAACAGTGAGCGATACGCTATAATAGCCGGGTTGAGCATAGGTGTGGGCCGGGCTTTGCTGATTGGAACTTGTGCCGTCGCCGAAGCTCCAGGTCCAGGAGCTGATGCTTCCCTGGCCGGAAGTGGAATTGTCCGTGAATTGAATGTTGGCGGGTGCGCACGCAACTGTAAGGTTGGAACTGAAGTCTGCGTGTGGATAAGGGTATACCGTGATATAACCGGTCTTCCGCATGGCGTCGGCGCCGCTGGCGTTACGGGCAATGAGGGTGACAGTATAGGTTCCGGCTGTCAGGTAGGTGACGGAAGGGTTTCGCAGGCTGGAAGTTTGTCCGTTGCCAAAATCCCAGCTCCAGAAGGTGGGGCTATTGGTGCTTTGGTCTGTAAACAGGACGCCCAGCGGTCCGCAACCAGCAGTAGGCGTTGCGGAAAAATTGGTAACAGGCGCCTGGGCATGGGCGCTCGAAAGCCAAAGCTGTAGTAAGCAGTAAAGTACGAGACCAAGTTTTCGCATCAACGAATCGAAGGTTTAGGTAGTAAAAGCGAAAAGCTACTGTTTTTTCAACTGAAGGATGTTGGATGTATGGCGAACGGTATCGGTCGATTTTGCGGCAACACTGTCAGTATAGCTGTCCGTAATCTTCCAGGTTTCATTGAGATTGACAAAGGGTGTCGATGCCCCCTGGAAATCGGTGGTAATGGTGCGGGCTGCGATATTGTCCGACCATTGGCCGGCAACCGACAGTGTACCGTTGGTAGCGGTAACGGTGTTATCCGCGTCAAATTTAAAGAGATAACCGGAGAAAGAGGCAGTTATATCGCTATCATTTTGCAGATATCCACTTACGTACCATTCGCCATCCGTCATAACTGCGAGGGCTTCCTTTTTTTCCGCTTGCTGGATGAACTTTTTACAAGAGAGACAGGTGAGCAAGACAAACGGAATCAACCAATTTTTGACCTTATTCATAGGATCGACTGATATTTACACTAAAATTTGTAAATATTCCTGTATTTATCAAGCAAATAGTTAAGAAAATAGGTGGTATCGAGACTTTTTCCGGTGGCCCGGACGCAAAGTTCCTCACTGCTATAGCGGCGGCCGTGACGGTGGATGCGGTCGCGAAGCCAGGCAAGGAGGGAATTGGTGTTGCCGGCAGAGATGGAAGAGGGTAGTCCAGGCTGCTGATCCTCAGCGGCTACGAAGAATTGTGCGGCATAAAAACTGCCCAGGCTGTATGTGGGAAAGTAGCCAAAACTGCCGTGGCTCCAGTGAACGTCCTGGAGACAGCCTCTTTTGTCATCCGGGACGGTCATTCCGAGGTAGGTCTTGTAGCTGTTGTTCCACCACGCAGGGATATCGGCCACGGCGAGGGAGCCGTCGAGCAACTGTTTTTCGAGTTCGTAGCGGATCATGACGTGAAAATGATAGGATACCTCATCTGCTTCAGTGCGGATCAGGGAGGGTTGGACCTTGTTGATGCCCCGGTAGAATTGTTCTGCGGAGATAGTGTTCAGGCGCTCTGGGAAGGTATTTTGCAGGCGGGGGTAGATCGTGCTCCACCAATTGAGGCTTCTGCCGATATTGTTCTCCCAGAGCCGGGACTGCGATTCGTGTATGCTGAGGGAGGCATATTCTCCGAGGGGTAGGCCATAATATTCCGGGGGCAGTCCCTGTTCGTAGAGCGCGTGGCCGGCCTCGTGGATACAACTCCAGGTCATGTGGCTGAAGTCCTGTTCATCGATGCGGGTAGTGATGCGGACGTCGTCGCAGTTGAAGCTGGTGGTGAATGGATGTTCGGAGATGTCCTGGCGTCCGGCGAGGAAATCGAAGCCGATCTGGCGGATGATCTCCATACCGAAATCCCACTGTTGCTGACGGGGAAAATCGCCATGCAGGAAACTGTTGTCCACCTGCGGCTGGGCGGCGATGCGGCGCAGCAAGTCGTTCAGGGGCGTTCGGATGTCGGCAAAGACTTTGTCCAATAGGGTGACGGTAGCGCCTTTTTCGAATTGGTCCAACAGGGCGTTATAGGGATGGTCCTGATAGCCGGTCAGCTCTGCCTCTTCTTGTTTGAGTTGTACCAGCTGTTGCAGATCGTCCTTGAAAAGTGCGAAGGAATTAGCGGAACGGGCTTGCAACCAGGAGTGGAAGCTGCGGGAGGTCGCTTCGCTCAGCCGACGGATGAAGGCGGGCGTAAATTTCTTTTGTTTGTTGAAATCTTCGAGGCTCAGTTCTACATTGCGATGTTGGCTGGCTTCGAGGTCGCTGCGGCTGCTGAGGTCTTCCAGCAATTTTCCCAGGCCGGAGTCGATCGTCCATTCGTGGGCGATCTCCGTGAGTGTTGCGAGTTGGCGTCCGCGAAACGCTGCGCCTTTTTCCGGGAGATAGGTTTCCTGATCCCATTGCAAGAGCGCCGCCGAATACTTTACATCTGCAATTTTTTGCATGCGGCCGGTAAAGTCGGTATAGAGGTCTTGCGATGACTTTGTTAAAACCATTTTAACAGTTTTTCTCCGGAAAATGCTAAAAACATCCCGAAATTATGTGCATTTTAAGTAGTTTTTGCCGAATGTGTTGCCATTATTATGATATTTATGCTTAGTATGACAAAAATCCGCTGCTTTATTGCTGCCCTGCCTGCTTTGCTCTTTTCGTTGTGTTTGCATGCGCAGAAGCTCGACTCCATGATGAATGTTTATGCCAACACTTATCCGCAGGAGAAGGTATATGTTCAGTTCGACAAGAATCTTTACAGTCCGGGGGAGACGATCTGGTTCAAGGCATATCTTTTTACGGGGGCCGACCCCTCCATCGCGAGCATGAATTTCTATGCTGAGTTGTCCGACGGATCGGGAAACATCGTTTCGCGTAAAGCATATCCGATCTCGGAGTCCAGCGCGGCGGGCAATTTCGACCTGCCTGCGAAGCTGACGCTGAGGCATCTTCATTTCAGGGCTTATACGACCTGGATGAGCAATTTTGATACGACCTTTTATTTTGAGAAGGATATCCGCATTTACGACAAGCAATATGATTCGGCGGGGACGGTGACGTTGATCCCGCGCGAGGACCGGATCCATTTTTTTGCGGAGGGTGGGGATCTTGTAGCGGGAGTGGAAAGTGCTGTCGCTTTTAAAGCGGAAGACCAGTTTGGGTTGCCGGTCGATGTGAAGGGTGCCGTGCAGGACAAGAGTGGGAAGGAAGTGGTGACCTTTACCTGCGAGCATGATGGGATGGGCAAGATACTGATGACGCCCGAGAAGGGCGATTCGATGACGGCTGTCTGGCTGGATGAGCGGGGTATAGAGCACCGCACGGGTTTACCCGCGGTGAAAGATGTGGGAGCGGTGGTAAGGGCCGTCACGGGCAAAGAGAAAGTATTGTTTTCGGTGGCCCGGTCGGCGGATGGGGGGACGGAATTCAAACACCTGACGATCATCGCGCACATGCACCAGCACCTGGTATATAAGGCCAGGATCAACCTGGAGGAGAATTTCATGAGCGGCGGTACCATCCCCGTAGGACAATTGCCGAGTGGCGTGCTTCAGCTGACCCTTTTCACGGCGGATATGGTCCCGATTGCCGAACGGGTGGTCTTCGTCAATAATCACGACTATCGGTTCAAGCCGGAGATCGGGTTTGGGCAGAAGAACCTGGCCAGGCGGGGCAAGAACAGTCTTGTCATCGAGGTCCCCGATACATTGCGAAGCAATATGTCGCTTTCCGTGACGGATGCGACTGCGGACGGGGAGTTGCCGGGCGAAGACAATATCGTTTCGCGGCTGTTGCTTACCGGGGAATTGCATGGGATGGTCTATCATCCTTATTATTATTTTGACGGGACTGCGGACAGTTTGGCGAGCCAGCTCGACCTGGTGATGCTGACCCATGGCTGGCGGCGTTTCAAGTGGGAGGCATTGGCGCAGGGCAAGCTGCCCGTGATCAAGCACTATGACCAGAATTATCTGTCGATGCTGGTTGATGTGTTGGGTGTGGACCCGTTTAAGATAGCGAAAGACGAATCGATCAATGTCATCCTGCGCAAGCAGGACTCGAGTACACAGATGCTCAGTATCCCGCACCTGAGCGGAACAAAATTTGCTGTGACAGGATTGCTTTTTTATGATACGGCGAAAGCTTATTATCAATTCAATGTCAATCGCGCTTTGTCGAGTCAGGCGGCGGTTACTTTTAACACCGGGCTGTTGAAGGGGCCGCGTATGGCCAAGCCCTCGGCCCTCGCTTTTGAAGGGTGGACAGCGCAGGACTCGGCGTACCTGCGGCGGAACCGGTATATCGCGCAGGAAACCGCGCGGGCGAAGCCGGTCGAGGACCAGAAGGTCAAGACGCTGACTGCTGTGACGGTGCACGCCAAGGTAAAGACGGACAAAGAAAAACTGGACGAAAAGTATTCGTCGGGAATGTTCTCCGGCGGGGATGCCGATATTTTTGACCTGGTGAATGATCCGTTGGCAAACGCCTATCCGGATATCTTCACTTATTTGCAGGGGAAGGTAGCGGGCCTGCAGATCACGCCGGGGAACGGCCCGGGTGGTACGCCCTCGCTGAGCTGGCGGGGTGGTCACCCCTTGCTTTATCTGAATGAGATGCAGTCTGACGCGCAAGGGATCCAAAACACACCGGTGTCGGATATTGCGGAGGTGAAGATATTCCGGCCTGGTTCAGGTGTAGGGTTTGGGGGTGGCGCCGGAGGGACGATTGTAATCTATACGAAGCGGGGCGGGGATGAGAAGAAGGGTGACGACCCCAACTTCAAAGGGTTGGACCGGGCGATCCTGATCGGGTATGCATCCCCGAAAGAGTTCTACAGTCCCGACTACCTGCAGAACGATCCGAGGAATGAGGCGGAGGACTTGCGGACGACACTTTGCTGGAAACCTTTTGTGCTGACCGATAAGGACAAGAAGTCTATCAATGTGAATTTCTTCAACAATGATATTACCAGGAAGCTGCGGATCGTGTTGGAGGGTTTTAATGAGGAAGGCAAGTTGACGCATATCGAGCAGATCATCCAATAGGGCAGCCATGCAAATTTCCGAAATTTTGGGTTTCCTTGAAGTGTTGGCACCGCCGGCCTACCAGGAATCGTATGACAATGCCGGACTGATCACGGGGAGTGGTTCCTGGGAGTGCTCCGGCGTACTAACGACGCTGGATGCCACCGAAGAAGTGGTACAGGAAGCGATGCATTGCGGGTGCAACCTGATCGTTGCGCATCACCCGATCGTGTTCAGGGGTCTGAAGCGGCTCAATGGCAGCAATTATATCGAGCGGACGGTGATCGCGGCTATTAAGGGAGATATCGCCATCTATGCCATACATACGAATCTGGACAACGTAGTGGAGGGTGTGAACGGGCGGATGGCGGCTCTCTTGGGGATCGTTGGCGGGAGACCGCTATTGGCGCGGGAGGGGGTCTTGCAAAAGATATTTTGTTTTGTGCCTGTCGATCATCTTGAAGCGGTACGGTCGGCCATCTTTGCCGCAGGGGCTGGGCAGATCGGGAGGTATAGCGAATGTGGTTTCTCAGTGGAAGGTGCCGGGACATTTTTGGCCGGGGAGGCTACGCAACCTTTCATAGGGCAGCAAGGCAGCAGGCATACGGAAAGGGAGGCCAAGCTGGAAGTGGTCTTGCCGGCGCATTTGAGTGCGAAGGTGGTGCAGGCGATGAAAAGCGCGCATCCCTATGAAGAAGTGGCCTATGACCTGGTATCGCTTGCCAATGCGCATCCGGGGGTGGGGTCCGGGCTGATCGGGGAGTTGGGAGCTGAAATGACGGAAATGGCCTTTTTGGAGCGGGTTAGGAATGTTTTTGGGGCGGCGGTGGTTCGGCATACGGCGTTGACCGGACGGCCGGTAAAGCGGGTAGCCATCTGTGGCGGCGCTGGTAGTTCTTTGATTTTCAATGCTTTATCTGCAGGGGCTAACTTTTTTATTACTTCGGATGTTAAATATCATGAATTTTTTGATGCCGGTGGCGGGATGGTGATTGCGGACGTAGGGCATTTCGAAAGCGAGCAATTCACCGTCGGCCTCCTTT
The DNA here is from genome assembly GCA_965214315.1 of Puia sp. GTDB lineage: Bacteria > Bacteroidota > Bacteroidia > Chitinophagales > Chitinophagaceae > Puia. The sequence goes on from CBDCBP010000011.1 coordinate 8,007, forward strand.
TTGAGGTTTTGCGGGAAAAGTTTCGTAATTTTGCGGTCCTCAAATCGGACATTAAAACCAACCCGGTGCATTATTATCCAGGTGTTGGCGAAGACGGTCCGGTGGGGGATGTCCACTCAATAAAATAAACTATGTCAAGCGTAAAAGAATTCTCTGTAGAAGAAAAGCTCACTTCCCTGGTGACACTCCAAAAAGTCGAATCCAAGTTGGACGAGTACAAAATTCTGAAAGGCGAGCTTCCGATGGAAGTAAGCGACCTGGAAGATGAGATCACCGGCTTACATTCCCGTCAGACGCGGGTCGAGGAGGAGATCAACGGCATTCAGGAATTCATCAACCAGAAGAAGGAGACGATCAAGGAGGCTGACACGCTGATAAAGAAATACGACAAGCAGAGCCAGAACGTCAAGAACAGCCGGGAATTTGAAGCAATCAATAAGGAGATCGAGATGCAGCAGCTGGAAGTTAAACTGGCTGAGAAGCATATCAAGGATGCCAATGAGGAGATTGCCGAGAAGGTGCAGTTGCTGGAGAAGGCCAAGAAGAATATCGGTACGAAGGAAGCGGTGCTGAAGAACAAGAAGGATGAGTTGGACAAGATCATCGCTACTACGGAAAAGGAAGAGAAGCATTTCACCAAGCTTTCGCAGGATGCGCGCGAGAAGGTAGAGCCCCGGTTGCTTCATTCGTATGACCGCATTCGCGGCAATTATCGCAATGGTCTGGCTGTGGTGCCGGTATTGCGGGATGCCTGTGGCGGTTGTTTCAATGCTATTCCCCCTCAGCGTCAGAGTGAGATCCGTCAGCGTAAGAAGATCATTGTTTGCGAGAACTGCGGACGTATTTTGGTGGACAATGAGTTGAACGACGCTATTGAAGTCAAATAATCAATAAGGGGTTGTAGTCCAATAATTTTTTTGAGCCGAACCATCTACCTCTGCTTTTTCGTTTTGCCGGTGGTTTGCATCGGGCAGAAGCGGTATGATTTCAACAATAATTGTCAGCAGGCGTACAGGGCAATAGTACAATTGCGATTGGCCGAAGGCAGCCGGTTACTGCAGGCGGAAGAAATAAGGGATCCGGATAATCTGATCCCTTATTTTTTGGACAACTACGTCGATTTTTTTCAACTTTTCTTTAATGAGGATGCGGCGCAATATGCTGCCTGGAAAGGACGTATGGAGCCACGGCTGGAAATGATGAGCGAAGGGCCGGAGGGTTCACCTTTCAATCTCTTCACCCGGTCGGTGATCCATTTCCAATGGGCTGCGGTGCAGGTAAAATTTGGTGATAATTGGGGAGCGGGTTGGGATTTCCGGCGGAGTTTCCTGCAAACCAAGGAATGTGCGCGAAGTTTTCCGGCCTTTTTGCCCGCGACGATGCTGAGCGGGGTGATGGAAGTGGTCGCAGGCACTATTCCTGACGGATATAAGTGGTTGAGCAACCTGCTGGGCATCAAAGGAAGCGTGGTATCGGGCATGCAGAAACTGGATCATTTTCTTGCCGCGGACGAGGCATTGGCCATGCTTTACCGGGATGAGGCCAGTTTCTATTATCTGTATTTGCAATTTTATATCCTCAACAAACATGAAGAAGTATTTGGTTTTATCCGGCAGCATCGGCTGGATGTCAGGAACAATCATCTTTTTACCTACCTGTATGCCAACCTTTGTCTGAATGACCAGCAATCGGCTCTTGCCGCGCGGATCATCCGGGAGATGAACGCGTCGCCGGGGTATATGGACATGCCGGTATGGGATATGGAGATGGGCTATGCGGCGCTGAACCATCTGGAACCGGATGCTGCGTTTTATCTGGAGCGTTTTCTGCGCCGGTTCAAGGGGCAGTTCTATGTCAAAGACGTGCTGCAAAAGCTGAGTTGGGATGCTTACCTGAAGGGCGATCAGCAGAAGGCCGATAGTTTCCGGCTGCTGGTATTGCGGCGGGGTGGGGTGGAATCGGATGCAGATCGGCAGGCGTTGAGGGAAGCGAAAAGCGGCAAATGGCCGGATAAGGTGTTGCTGAAGGCCAGGCTGCTGAGTGATGGCGGCTATTTTGCCGAGGCGTTGGAAATATTGCCAGTGGGAGCGCGTTTCACCGATCCGGCGGACAACTGTGAATATGCTTACCGCATGGGGCGGGTCTATGATGGGTTAGGCAGGGACTCGGCGGCGATCGGGGCCTATGAGAAGACCATGTTGATCGGCGAGCACCTGACGGTCTATTATGCCGCGCGTGCAGCTTTGCAGGCAGGGTATATTTATGAACGGCGTGGGGATAAGGGCCAGGCTGTCGCTTATTTCGGGCGATGTCTGGGGATGAAGGTCCATGATTATAAGAATTCACTGGATGCGCGGGCGAAGGCGGGGATCGCGAGGTGTGAGGGGGATTAAGGGGTGTTTGGGGTGTGGGAATTTTGTGAGGGGATGGATTGGGTGAAATGTTTAATTTGCCGGGCCGATGCTACAAAGGATACAAATAAATAACTACGCGATCATCGATTCCCTGGATATCGATTTTTCTCAGCGACTCAATGTCATTACGGGCGAAACGGGTGCAGGTAAGAGCATTCTGATGGGTGCGCTCTCCCTTATATTGGGCGACCGGGCGGATACGGCTGTATTGTTGCAGCGCGATAAGAAATGTGTGGTGGAAGGTGTATTCTCTTTGGAGAAAGGACCGGGCGGAGCGAAGGTCTTGACCGAGGAGGAGCAAGGGACGACGCTCCGAGAAGGGTCTGGGCAAGGGACGATGCCCGGCCGAAGTTCTGGCGCGCTCGCTTTTTTTCAGGCGGATGATTTGGATATAACGGACAACGAGATCACGATCCGGCGGGAGATCGCGCCTTCCGGCAAGTCGAGGGCTTTCGTCAATGATACGCCGGTGAACTTGGAGCAACTGCGGAAGCTCAGTTCTTTACTGGTGGACCTGCACCGGCAATTTGACACGCTGGAGTTGGGCGAATCTGATTTTCAACGGGAGGTGCTGGATGCGCTTGCGGGGCAGGCGGCGGCGTTGAAGGCCTACCAGGCGGGGTATCGGGACTGGCAAGTCGCGTCGAGGGAGCTAACGGCACTGCGGGATCAGCAAGCGAAATTTACAAAGGAGTTCGACTATCATAAATTCTTGTACGACGAATTGCACGAGGCGGGATTGAAAGACAATGAGCTGGAGGAATTGGATCAGGAATTAAAGCTGCTGAATAATTCCGAAGGCATCAAGACGGCGCTGTCGAAGATCTCGTATGACCTGCAGGAAGGGGAACAGCCGCTTGTGCAGCAATTGAGGACGCTGGGGCATTTGCTGGCGAATTTTTCCGGTTATCATGTTGAGCTTGCTGTTTTGTCGGAGCGGATGTCCTCCGTGCAGATAGAATTACAGGACATCGCCGGAGAGGTGGAACGGATCAATGAGGAAGTGAATTACGATCCAAAGCGTATCGAGACGATCAACGAGCGGTTATCCATGGGGTATAAGCTGATGAAGAAGCATGGGGTGCAGACGACGGCGGCGCTGCTGGAGATCAGGGCGCAGCTGGAGCACAAACTGCAAAATTCGCTGCAGGTGGAAGCGGGCATTGCGGCGGGGGAGAAGGCCGCGCAGCGGTTGCTGCAGGAAGCTAAGAAACGGGCCGCGGTGTTAAGCAAGGGAAGGCAGGCGGAGATAGCGCCGCTGGAGACGCAGGTCAACAAGTTGCTGAAGCAGGTAGGTATGCCTAATGCGCGCCTCAAAGTGGAGTTGCGGGAGGCGGAATTGGATGCTTCGGGTATGGATTCCATCGAGTTTTTGTTTGATGCCAATAAGAGCAACCGGTTCGAGCCGATCCGGAAGGTGGCTTCGGGGGGGGAATTAAGCCGGCTGATGCTTTGTATAAAATCGCTGGTGGCAGAGTCGGTGGATCCGGCGACGCTTATCTTTGACGAGATAGATACGGGCATATCGGGGGAGGCTGCGAAGCAAGTGGGGATCATCCTGAAGAACCTGGCCAGCAAGCGCCAGGTCATTTGCATTACGCATCAGCCGCAGATCGCCGGTAAGGCTGATGCGCATTATTTTGTGTACAAGGCTGTGAAGGGGGAATCGTTGCAAACGAATATTCGGCTGTTGAACCAGGAGGAGCGGATCACGGCGATCGCGCAGATGCTGAGCGGGGAGAGGCCGACCGCGGCGGCGCTTGAGAATGCGAGAGAGATGGTATTGTCATGAGGGTACGTTCTTTGATCATATTGCTGGTATTGACGGGTGCGATGTTACCGGTGTACTATTTGAACCGATGGCTGAAGCGGGTGACGCGGCCGCGTGAATCAACGGGTCGGTTCTTTCTGTTCCTGTTTGCGAATTTTGTGTTGGTTATCGTGTATGTGGTATTCGTAGTGGGATTGATCGTGGAGATTTTTCCCGTACGAGTACGATAATCTATCTTTGGCGAAAATTCAAGCTATGTCATACAACCTGCTAAAAGGGAAAAAGGGAATCATATTTGGCGCATTGGATGAACGATCCATTGCCTGGCGGACGGCTTTGAAGTGTCATGAGGAAGGAGCGCAGCTGGTGTTGAGCAATGCGCCTGTGGCGTTGCGGATGGGGGAATTGAACAAGTTGGCGGAGGCAGTGAAAGCGCCTGTGATCGGTGCGGATGTTACGAGTATGGACGATCTTAAAAAGCTGTTTGAGGAATCGATGCAGCATTTTGGGGGTGGCATCGACTTTATACTGCATTCCATCGGGATGAGCCTCAATATGCGAAAAGGGAAGAGCTATACGGAGATCGATTACGAATGGAATAAGAAGACCTTGGATATATCGGCGATGTCGCTGCATCGGGTGCTGAGGACGGCCTGGGACCTGGATGCGCTGAATGAGGGGGGAAGCGTAGTGGCACTAACCTATATTGCCGCGCAGCGGTCCTTTCCAGACTACAACGAGATGGCGGATGCCAAGGCGTTGCTGGAGGGTGTTACGCGGAGTTTCGGCTATTATTATGGGGTGAAGAAGAAGGTCAGGGTCAATAGTGTTTCGCAGTCGCCGACGAGGACGACGGCCGGGAGCGGGGTGAAGGGGTTCGACGGGTTTATCACTTATGCGGAGAAGATGAGCCCACTGGGCAATGCGACAGGGGATGAGTGCGCGGATTATTTGGTGACCCTGTTCAGTGATCTGACGAAGATGGTGACGATGCAGAATCTTTTCCATGACGGTGGGTTCTCGTCCGTTGGGGTCACGGAAGCGGTGATCAATCAGATGGAGAAATAGCCGAAGTGGCTATGATAATAATCGGGATCGTAATTAATATTCGTCTTCGTTGAAAAAGAAATCGTCTTGAGAAGGATAGTCCGGCCAGATGTCATCGATGCCTTCGTAGATCTCTCCTTCGTCCTCCAATTCCTGCAAATTCTCTACCACTTCGATGGGAGCACCCGAACGAATAGCATAGTCGATCAGTTCATCTTTCGTAGCCGGCCAGGGGGCATCTTCCAGGTAGCTGGCTAATTCAAGTGTCCAAAACATCGGTTCTTAATTTTCCGCAAAAGTAATTTTTAAAATGATTTTTCCAAATTTCTCCTTCCAATTCTTCAATTATGCATCGTAACCTGTACGTTTGTACAATACGTGTGAATCGTCCATATGTTCACAACGATGCGATTAATTTAATAGTATGTTAACAGCCAAGGGGATAGAGAAAAATTATGGGGAACTACGGGTTTTGAAGGGGGTGGATGTGGACATAGCAAAAGGAGAGATTGTAAGCATAGTAGGCCCGTCGGGGTCGGGGAAGAGCACGTTGCTGCATATTTTGGGGACGTTGGATGAGCCGGCCAGGGGGGAGATCTTTTTGCAGGAAAGAAAGATCCATGCGTTAAAAGGGCGTCCGCTCGCGGCATTCCGCAACAAGCATATTGGATTTGTATTTCAATTCCATCATCTATTGCCTGAATTTAATGCCTTGGAGAATGTATGTATTCCGGGGTGGATAGCAGGCCGGCGCAAGCGGGAAGTCGAAGAGGAGGCGTTGAAGCTGCTGCAGGAGCTTGGGGTGGGGCATCGAACGGACAATAAGCCGGGGGCCTTGTCTGGTGGGGAGCAGCAAAGGGTAGCGGTGGCCAGGGCCCTGATCAATCATCCTGATATTGTATTTGCCGATGAGCCCACCGGGAATCTGGATACGGCCAATGCCAAGGAACTGCATCGGTTATTTTTTGATCTGCGGGACCGGTTCCGGCAAACCTTTCTGATCGTCACGCACAATGAAGAATTGGCACAAATGAGTGACCGGGTCTTGCATATGAAGGATGGAGAGATGGTAAGCAATTGACGGTTAGTATTTTGTGTTTAGATCCTAGGCTTCCAGGGAATTTCGGACGCCTGGAGGAGGTGGGCGGCATAGCGGCTGAGTACGAAGAAATAATCACTAAGACGGTTTAGGTAGCGGATGACGAGGGGATCGACAAAAAGTTGCTCTTCCTGCATCCTTACGCAGGATCTTTCGGCGCGGCGGCAGACGCAGCGGGCGATATGGGCGGTGGAGACGGCGATATGGCCGCCGGGGAGGACAAATGCCTTCATCGGCGGCAATTGTTTGTCCATGGCGTCGATTTGCTTTTCGAGGGTTGCAGTGTCCTGGTCTTTCAAGTCGGGAATGCTCATCCTGACATCTTTTTCGGGGTCGCAGGCCAGGGAGGAGCCTATGGTGAAGAGCCGGTCCTGGATGTCGAGTAGCTGGTGGCGGGCTTCGGTCAGACCTGCGTTTATGTCTGGGGGCGAAGTAAAGGTGAGGAGTTTGAGGTGGTCGCCAAGGAGTCCTATAAATGAGTTGAGCTCGTCGACCGTACCATAGGATTCGATGCGGAGGTGGCTCTTCGGGACGCTGGTGCCCCCGATGAGGGAGGTGAAACCTTTATCGCCTGTTTTAGTATAGATATTTATAGCCATAAGGGTCGCTGTTAGGTCGTCGCGAGGTTGGAGGTGCGGCGGCGGTCGCTTTCAATCACTCCATCGCGTAATCGTACGATGCGATAGGCATAGTTGGCGATATCTTCTTCATGGGTGACGAGCACGACGGTGTTACCTGCTGCCTGGATGCTTGTAAAGATGTCCATGATCTCGATGGACGTCTTGGTGTCGAGGTTGCCGGTAGGTTCATCCGCCAGGATGAGCGAGGGGTTGTTGATGAGGGCGCGGGCGATAGCTACGCGTTGTGACTGGCCGCCGGAGAGTTCGTTTGGCCGGTGGTGGCTGCGGTCGGCGAGGCTTACTTTTTCCAGCACGTCCAAGGCTCTTTCCATCCTCTCTTTGCGGGGTATGCCGGCGTACACCAGGGGGAGGGCAACGTTCTCTGCCGCTGTGAGGCGGGGAAGGAGGTTGAACTGTTGGAAAACGAATCCGATCTCGACATTGCGGACGTCGGCGAGGCTGTCGTCGGACATTTTGCTGACGTCCTGCCCGTTGAGGACATAGGCGCCTGATGTGGGGGTGTCCAGGCATCCCAGGATATTCATGAGGGTGCTTTTGCCTGACCCGGAAGGTCCCATGAGGGCGACGTATTCATTTTTAAAAATATCGAGGGAGACGCCTTTGAGGACGGGCAGGGCTTGTTTGCCCATGTAGTAGCTTTTTTGGATGGCTTCGAGATGGATTAAAGCGGGTGCAGTCATGTTATTGGCGCTGGATGACTGTAGGGACCTCAAAATACCTCCCGTCTGTGGCGGGGGCGGCGGCGAGGGCGGCTTCGCGGCTGATCGATCCATGGGGAATGTCCGCTCTGAGGACGTTGGTTTCGGAGCTCATGTGCAGGAGGGGTTCGATGCCGGTAGTATCGAGCTCACCAAGTTTTTCCACGAATTGGATCATGCGCTGAAGGTCTTGCTTAATTGCCTCTTTTTCAGCCATATTGAATTCCAGACGCGCCAAACTGGTCAGTTTATCGATCAATGCATCGTTGACTTCCATGCAAGTGCTTTGGGACAAAAATAGCTATCTTCGCGCTTCTTATGCAAAAAAAGAAGGAAATCGTCATGAGCGGCATCCGGCCGACAGGATTTCTGCACCTGGGGAACTATTTTGGTGCGGTGCGCAATTATGTTCGGATGCAGGATGAGTATACTTGCTTTTTCATGGTAGCGGACCTGCATGCGTTAACCACGTTGAAGGAGACGAAAGAGTTGAAGGGGCATGTCCGGCGCGTGATGGCGGAGAATATTGCGTGTGGGCTCGATCCGGATAAGGTGGCGTTCTACTGTCAGAGTCATGTGCCTGAGACAACCGAGTTGTATCTTTATTTGAATATGCTTGCTTATGTGGGGGAATTGGAGAAGACGCCTACCTTCAAGGACAAAGTGCGGTTGCAGCCGCAGAATGTAAATGCGGGATTATTGACGTATCCGGTATTGCAGGCGGCTGATATCCTGCTGCAGCGGGCGGCCCTTGTACCCGTGGGTAAGGACCAGGAGCAGCATTTGGAGATCGCGCGGAATTTTTCGAATCGGTTCAACCAGCGCTATGGGGAAGTCTTTCCGGAGCCATATGCATTCAATTTCGGGGAGGCGTTGGCGAGGGTGCCGAGTTTGGATGGCGCCGGGAAGATGAGCAAGAGTGAAAACCAGATGGCTACTTTATATTTGGCGGACGGTGACGAGACGATCCGGAAGAAGGTGATGAAAGCGAAGACGGATAGTGGTGTGGGTGGTGAAATGCCGGAATCCATCGCGAACCTTTTCCAATTGTTGAAGTTGGTGGCCGATGGGGTGGTGGTTGCGGCATTCGAGGCGGACTATGCGGCGGGAACGCTCCGTTATGGGGATGTGAAAAAAGTGTTGGCGGACGGGATGGTTGCCTTTATCAAGCCCATTCGGGAGCGGGCGGCGGCCATCCAGCACGATGATGCCTATCTGCGGCGGCTGATGGAGCAGGGGGCTGCCAAGGCCAGGGCCAGCGCGCAAGTGACGATCGGGCTGGCGCAGGAAGTTATCGGGCTGAAGTATTACTAATGAATGTTGAACGCTACTAACTATGACCAAGAATAAGAAGGCCAAACACATCGCCGTCGCGGGCAATATAGGCGCCGGGAAGACCACGCTCACGGAGATGCTCAGCAAACATTATCGTTGGATACCGCAGTTCGAGGATGTGGATCACAATCCCTACCTGAATGATTTTTATGAGGACATGCCGCGGTGGAGTTTTAATCTGCAGATCTTTTTTTTGAATAACCGGTTGAACCAATTGCTGGAGATCCACGCTGGGACGGAGACGGTCATCCAGGACAGGACGATCTATGAGGACGCGCATATTTTTGCGCCCAACCTGCATGAGATGGGGTTGATGAGCAAACGCGACTACAACAATTATTTTCAGTTCTTTCAGACCTTGAAGCGGATGGTGCAGCCGCCTGATCTGTTGATCTATTTACATGCTTCCGTGCCCACGCTTGTAGCCCAGATCCAGAAGCGGGGGCGGGAATATGAAGAGAATATCCGTCTGGACTACCTGAAAAGGTTAAATGACTATTATAGCAAGTGGATCGACGGCTATAAGGAAGGACCCTTATTGATCGTGGATATCGATAAGAACAAGTTCCCGGAGAATGAAGAGCATCTGGGGGAGATCATTACGAGGATCGACTCGCAGTTGTATGGGTTGTTCTAGCGTAGCTAAAAAAAAGAAAACCCCACCAGGGAATGATGGAGTTAGTTTTGGCAAACAATCGAAGACTGTTAAAAAATACTGCGCCAAGTTCTGGAATTTTTGTGAATAATTAAAAAAAAGTATCCTTTTTTTTTAATTGGGCCCTCCCTGCAGGATCTCTTCCGAAACGCCACTTGCGTATTTTCCGAAATTTTTGATGAAAAGATGGGCGAGTTCGTTGGCCATCGTGTCGTAGGCCAAAGGGTCGGACCAGGTCTGGCGCGGGTCCAGCAGTGTTTGCGGAACGCCCGGGCAGGAATCCGGGATGCCCATTCCGAAAACGGTATGCGGGGTATAGCGGGTGTTGTCCAGGTCGCCGTTGAGGGCGGCAGTGATCATCGCACGGGTGTGGGCGAGGTTGATACGGGTGCCGGTGCCGTAGCTGCCGCCCGTCCAGCCTGTATTGATCATCCACACTTTTACTCCGTCGCGGGTTATCTTCTCGCCCAGCAAGGCGGCATAGCGGCCCGGGTGCAGCGGGAGGAAGGGGGCGCCGAAGCAAGCGCTGAAGGTGGGTTTTGGCTCGGTGATGCCGGTTTCCGTGCCGGCTATTTTTGCCGTATACCCGGAGATGAACTGGTACATGGCCTGGCCTCGTGAAAGCCGGGAGATGGGCGGCAGGATGCCATAGGCGTCGCAGGTCAGGAAGAAGATATTTTCGGGGGCGGCGCCGATGGAGGGTTCGAGGGCATTGGCAATAAAGGTAAGGGGATAGGAGACCCGGGTATTATCGGTGATCGAGCCGTCGCTGAAATTGATCTTGTTGGTTCCCGGGAAGAAGGTGGTGTTCTCTACGAGTGCGCCGGACCGGATGGCGTGCCAGATACCGGGTTCTTTTGCCTGGCTAAGATCGATGCATTTGGCGTAGCAGCCGCCTTCGAAGTTAAAGATAGCGTTTGTGGTCCAGCCGTGTTCGTCGTCGCCAATCAACCGGCGGTCCGGGTCGGCGCTGAGGGTGGTCTTGCCGGTTCCGCTCAATCCGAAGAACAGGGCGGTGTCGCCGTTTGGGCCGCTGTTAGCGGCGCCGTGCATGCTCAATACGCCTTCTTCGTGAGGGAGCAGGTAGTTGAGCACAGTAAAGACGGATTTTTTCATTTCTCCGGTGTAGCCTGTTCCCGCGATGAGGATGACTTTGTGGTGGAATGAGATGACGACGGCGTTGCTGCTCCTGGTGCCGCAATGGTTGGAATTGAGCTGCAGGCTGGGGCAGGACAGGATCTGCCAGTCGGGGCTCTGGCTTTCGAGTTCCGCTTCGGTCGGCCGCAGGAACATGTTATGGGCGAAGAGGTTGGCACTCGCGGTTTCCGTGATGACGCGGATGTTCAGGCGAAAGCGGGGGTCGGCGCAGACGGCGCAGTCGCGGACGTAGACGGCTGGCATGCGGTTCAACCGGGCGGTGATAGCGGAAAATATGCGATGGAAGAACAATTCGTCTATTGGCTGATTGAAGTCATTCCAATGGATGTGGTCGGCGGTTTGCTTGTCGTGGACGATATAGCGGTCCTTGGGGCTTCGGCCGGTGAAGGCACCGGTGGCGATGACCAGGGCGCCCGTATCGTTGAGGACGCCTTCCTGGCGGCTCACGGCGTGTTTGATTAATTGCAGTGGCGGCAATTGGTAGTGCAGGGAGTGGGCGAGGCGTAGGCCCAGCCTGGCCAGCTGGCTGGCCGGGGAGGAGAAGACAGGCACTGACATGGGGCAATCGTTTGTTTGGGACGAAGCTAAAATTAATTTTTTTTATTAGCAGTGCCGAAAAGGGGGTTCAAATTTGATGTTGTCAAAATTAGGCGGCTGTTGATTGAATGAATGGCAGACTAACAAGTGTTAGTTTGAAGGGAATTTGCGGAATCGGGGCATTTAGTGATCTATACCTAAATTTGTGGTATGAGATATTTTCCGCTTCGTCCGGATCTGTTCAAAGAAAACCGGGCGCGGTTTGCCGCGGCAATGGAAGCCAATTCCATTGCGATCTTTGTGAGCAATGATGAGATGCCATCGAATGCGGACGCGCATTATCCTTTTCGTCAGAACAGTGATCTTTTCTGGCTTTCCGGCATTTGGCAGGCGGACAGTATGGCGATCCTCTTTCCGGACCATCCTGATCCCAGATACCGGGAGGTGTTGGTATTGGCGAGGCCCAACGAAGTGAAAGAAAAGTGGGATGGACGGCGGCTGCGCGCGGAGGAAGGGCGGCAGATCTCCGGCATTTCGACGGTTTTATGGGAGGATGTCGTTGGCAGTTTGCTGCAGCAATGGATACACATGGCCGATAGTATTTATCTGGATTCAAATGAGCATGACCGCAGGAGTGGTCCGATGCCGACAAGAGCGTACCGGTATATCCGGGAGTTGCAGGAGCGGTATCCTTTGCATGGTTACAGACGGAGCGCCCGTCTTTTGCATCCCTTACGGGGGATCAAGACGGCCGCTGAAGTGGGGCTGATGCAGGAAGCGGCCGATATAACTGGGGCGGCGTTCCGGCATTTGCTCGGATTTATAAAGCCGGGGGTGATGGAATACGAGATAGAGGCGGAGATCTATCGCAGTTTTTTGTCGAGGCGTAGTCCGGGTCCGGCCTATGAGTCTATCGTCGCAAGTGGTGACCGGGCGAGGACGCTTCATTACATTGCGAACAACCAGGAATGCCGGGATGGGGAATTGGTGTTGATGGATTTTGGTGCGCAATATGCGGGGTACAGTGCAGATCTGACGAGGACGGTACCGGTGAACGGGAAATTTTCCAAGCGGCAGGCGGAGGTTTACAATGCCTGTCTGCATCTTCTCCGGTATGCGAGCGGGTTGCTAAAGCCAGGGCTTTTTCCGGCGGACTACACGCGGCAATTTGGGGAGGAGGCAGGAAGGGTGTTCGTCGGCATCGGATTGTTGACGGAGAGCGACCTCAGGAATCAGGGGCCGGAGAACATGGCCTGCACGAAGTACATGTATCATGGGGTATCGCATCATTTGGGTATTGATGTGCACGATCTTGGGCCGCGGAATGAGCCGTATCGGGAAGGAATGGTGCTTACAGTGGAACCGGGCATTTATATTGAGGAGGAAAAGTTGGGCATCCGGATCGAGAATGATGTGTGGATCATGGCTGATGGTAACAAGGATCTGATGGAGAAGATACCCATTACGGTAGAGGAGATAGAAGCGTTTATGAACAAATAAATAAGTAATTTTCGGGCATGAAAAACATACCTAACCTGTTCACGCTTTTGAATTTGTTCTTTGGGTGCGTGGCGGTCATTCTTATTCTGCAAAATGGGATCACGGTCCTGCATTATGCCGATGGTTCGGAATACATTGGGATGCCGGAAAGGATCGGGGCTGCTTCTCTTTTTATCGGTTTGGCGGCGCTGGTAGATTTTCTGGATGGGTTGGTAGCGAGGCTTTTCAAGGCGGTCTCGCCATTGGGAAAGCAATTGGATTCGTTGGCGGATGTGGTCAGTTTTGGGGTGGCGCCGGGGATGATCCTGTACCAGTTGTTAAGGTTGAGTTTTGCGGGGCAGGAAGACGGGTTGGACGTTTCGGTGTTGTGGTTGTTACCTGCATTGATCTTTCCCTGTGCGGCGGCTTACCGGCTGGCTCGCTATAACATTGATGATTCGCAGCAATTCGGCTTTAAGGGTGTGCCTACGCCGGCCGCCGGTTTGCTGATTGCTTCGCTGCCATTGATCGCGTGGTACTCCACAAATCCAATGGTACAGGCAGCTATTGGCAATAAGTGGGTGTTGTATGCCATCATTTTGCTGGTAGCATGGTTGATGACCAGCAATCTGCCGTTGATGGCGTTAAAATTCAGTGATGCTGGTTTTCGTGGCAACCGGCCGAAGTTCATCTTGTTTGGGCTGGCATTGATCTCGGCGGTGTTTTTGAAGTGGCTGGCGGTGCCGGTGGTGTTCCTTTTTTATATTGTCGTATCTTTGCTCGCTAAAAATAAAACAACATGACCTTTTCTGTGTTGGTAAAAGTTATGCCATTAAAGGAGTTGCTGGATCCGCAGGGAAAGGCAATGATGGGCGGTTTGCAAAATCTGGGTATTCGAAGTATAAGCGACGTCAGGATCGGGAAGAGTATTTTGCTTCAGATTGAGGCGCATTCGGAGGATGAGGCAAGACGGATCGCTGAGGAGGCCAGTCGTAAACTGTTGGCCAATCCGGTCATGGAATACTTTGAGACAACCGTAAATTAATCTCTATTATTTGCTTTATCTGGTTCCTTCTCCCATCGGCAATCTGCAGGATATTACGTTCAGGGCTTTGGAGGTACTGAAGCAGGTAGATGTGATCCTGGCAGAAGATACGCGAATGTCTTCGCGGCTGCTGAACCATTATCAGCTCATCAAGCCGCTGACCCCCTATCATCAGCACAACGAGCACCGGGTGCTGCATCATTTGGTGGATCAGTTGTTGCAAGGGAAGAAGATGGCTTTGTTAACAGATGCGGGCACGCCCGGAGTTTCGGACCCTGCTTTTTTGCTGGTTCGGGAATGTATTAAGGTGGGGGTAAAGGTTGAATGTCTCCCTGGAGCGACGGCTTTTGTGCCGGCGCTTGTAGATAGCGGGTTGCCGATGAACCGGTTTGTTTTTGAGGGATTTCTGCCTTTGAAGAAGGGCCGGCAGACCTTGTTGAAGCAATTGGCTGGGGAGGAGCGGACGATGGTGTTTTATGAGTCGCCGATGCGGTTGGTGAAAACGCTGGAGGAGTTGGGGCAATATTTTGGCATGGAGCGGCGCTGTTGTGTGAGCAGGGAACTAACGAAGGTATTTGAGGAGAATAGCCGGGGCAGTTTGGAGGAAGTGTGTGCGTATTACAGAGAAAAAGGGGTGAAGGGGGAGATCGTGATCGTCGTGGAAGGAAAACAATTGTGAATTATAACCTAAATATGAGTTTTATGAAAAAGACCCTTTATTTGCTGCTTACCTTGGGAAGCATTTTTATGGTAGAGCAGGCCGGTGCGCAATTTCGTTCGATCCCGGGTATCGTTACCGATTCTTTTAAGGTGAAGTATCCGACTGCGAAGTCTGTGCGGTGGGCGGATAAGGTTTCGGCTTTCCAGGCGACCTTCTTTGTGGATACGAGCAGGATCATCGCCCGTTACAGCAGTGACGGGGGATGGCTTGGGGCAACGAAGCGGATCGGCAGGGATGCGATCCCGCCGGCTGTGAAGGACGGTTTGTCGAAGAGTAAGTACGCGGGTGCGGAGTGGGAGATCCGGGTGGTGACTGTAATGTATCTGCCGGGGAGTGTAATGCAATACAACATACAGGTGGCGAAAAGCGACCTAGTGAAGAAGAACTTATTGTTCAGTAATGAGGGGCAGTTGCTGAAAGACAACAATACATTGTAAAGTTATATGATAAAAAGAACCATGCTGGAGGCGGCCATCTTGTTGGTATATTCTTTCGGAGCTTCGGCACAGCCCGATCGTTGGCAGCAGCGGGTGAAGTATACGATGAATGTGGCGATGGATGTAACGACGAACCGGTTTACCGGCAGTCAGCGTCTAACCTATTCCAATAATTCACTGGATACGATTTATGAGGTCTTTTATCACTTGTACTGGAATGCTTTTCAGCCGGGGAGCATGATGGATGCGCATAGCCGCGAGCTGGGGAAGATCGTTTATTCTTCGGGAAGGCGTGGCGGTGGCCAGGATCGGGACTGGGATGGGCGGGTAAGGGACAGGATCCTGAGCCTGAAGCCGGATGAGATCGGCTATCAGCATGTCCTTTCGTTGACGATGAATGGGGTAGCCCAGTCCTTCAAAGAGGAGGAGACCATTTTGGAAGTGAAGCTGAGCAAGCCTATCCTGCCGAAGACGACGGTCGTTTTCGCGATGCAATTCGAGGCGCAAGTGCCGTTGCAAGTCAGGCGGAGCGGGAGAGACAACCCGCAGACCGGAGTTCGGTATTCGATGAGTCAATGGTATCCAAAGTTGTGTGAGTACGACTATGAAGGATGGCATCCGACGCCATATGTGGCGAGGGAGTTTTACGGCGTCTGGGGGGACTATGATGTGACGATCGCTATCGATAAGCATTATATGATTGCGGGCACCGGCTATCTCACGAATGCACAGCAGGTCGGTTTTGGCTATGAAGCGCCGGGTACGACGGTGGTGCGGCCGGCCGGTGAGAAACTGGTCTGGCACCTGGTCGCGCCGAATGTGCACGACTTTATGTGGGCGGCCGATCCCGATTACAAGCACCTGGTGCGGCGTATGCCAAATGGACCGGTCATCAATGTTGTTTATAAGAACCAAAACAACGATCCGCATCAGGATACGGCGTGGAACACGCTGGCGGATGCGGCAGTGCTGGTGCTGCCTTATATGGAGAAGACGTTTGGCAATTACCCCTATAAACAATATTCCTTTGTGCACGGCGGGGACGGCGGGATGGAGTACCCGATGGCTACGCTGTTAGCCGGTCCCGGTCTTGGCGGGGCTTTTCACGAGTGGATGCACAGTTGGTACCAGGGGATGCTGGGTACGAATGAGAGCATGTACGCTTGGATGGACGAAGGATTCACGAGCTATGCGGAGCATCGGGTGACGGCTTGGTATAACAAGGAAATGATGCGTTTGCATCCTGAAGAGAAACATTGGCAGGATGTCGTAGCAGAAGATCGGACCAAACTGCCGATGGAACATAACGTGGCCTACAGTCAATATTTTGGGCTGGTGAAGAGTGGATTGGAGGAGCCCTTGACCACGCATGCCGATCATTTCAATACGAATTTTGCATATAGTATAGGGTCTTATTTTAAAGGCGAGATGTTCATCGAGCAATTGGGCTATATCCTGGGTGATTCGCTTCGGGACCAGGTACTGCATGCATATTACCGGGATTGGCGGTTCAAGCACCCGAATGCCAGCGATTTTGTGCGGGTAGCGGAAAAGGTCAGTGGTATGAAGCTGGATTGGTATAAGGAATATTGGATCGGGACGACAAAGACGATTGATTACGGGATCGATAGTTTGTGGGAAGAGGGTGGTAAGACAAAGGTGCGATTGAGGATGGTGGGCTACATGCCCATGCCGGTGGATGTTTTGTTTCAGTTTAAGGATGGGAGCAAGGAGTTGGCTTACGTTCCGCAGTACTTTATGTTTGGGCAGAAGCCGGTGGAGGATGCGAAGGTTCCGAGAACCGTGTTTGAGGCCTGGAAATGGACCGATCCTACTTATACGCTGGTGTTGAATCACCGATTGACGGATCTAAAAGTGGTGGAGATCGATGCGACCCAGCGGATGGCGGATGTAGATCGAAAAAACAATAAATTGGAACTTAATTGGTAAATGTTTTATGAAAAAAGGGGCCAACTGGCCCCTTTATCATAGTAAATTAATTTCTTCAAGCTCGGAAAAGGTTAATGACTAATGAGATTTGATGCAAACAGCCCAGGCCAAAGGTAGATGCTCCTGACGGGGGAAAAAATACCACTAAGTGGTAGTTTTGATCAGCCCCGGCCGTAAAATTTGTTGATCGCTTCGACCCGGTTGTTGACATGAAGCTTTTCGTATATGTGGTAAACGTGTTTACGCACTGTTTCCTGGCTGATGAATAGTCTCGCAGCGATCTCTTTGTAGAGCATGCCTTGGGCAAGTAGCTCGAGGATCTCGTTCTCGCGATTGGAGAGAATGCTGATGGTTTTTGCTGTGGTGGCGTTGCCGGTGTCCGGAGATACGCGGCCCTGGAAGGCGTTGACCACTTTTCGGGCGATCTGGCTGCTCATCGGGGCTCCGCCTTCGTATAACTCGCGGAGGGCGTCCAGTAGTTTACCCGGGGCCGTTTTCTTTAATATGTAGCCATTGGCGCCGGCTTTGAGGGCCTCGAAGATCTTTTC
Source organism: Puia sp. (assembly GCA_965214315.1). Lineage (GTDB taxonomy): Bacteria > Bacteroidota > Bacteroidia > Chitinophagales > Chitinophagaceae > Puia. The sequence continues at coordinate 25,542 of CBDCBP010000011.1, forward strand.
GTCCTCCTCGTATATGGTGCACATCATGAAGAGGATGTCCGGGTTTTGGGGTCTTAGTTGTCTGACGCAGTCGATGCCGCTTTCGCCTTCTCCGAGGTTGATGTCCATCAGGACTACGTTGGGCTTTACGAGGGGGATCTTTTGTGAGGCTTCTTCGGCGTCGGAAAAAGAACCCGCCAAGGTGTAGCCTTCGGCCATGAGAATGATCTGTTCGAGGGCAGAGCGGATGTCTTTGTTATCGTCTACGATGCAAACAGAGATTGTCATAAGGCAAAGGTCCGGCGGTTTAGGGACATTAAAATACCACATTGTGGTAATTTTTATCTGGTTTCCAGCATGGGCAGGCGGCTGGAGGTCAACCTGGTAGCGTGTTGGGGCCTAATAGGGTACCTGCAACAGGTACTTTTCCCGGAACTCGTCGAGGGGGAAAAGCTCATGGATCTCCATGATACGGGGGCGGGTGCCGCTCTCAGAGATCTCGGCGGCGAGATCGCCTCCCTTGAGGCAGATCAGGCCCGAAGGGGCGCCTGGCGCCGGCTTTCTTATCAGTGGCCTCGCCCAGGTCCAGAGTTCTTTTAGGGAGGCCACCGCACGGGAGACCGCAAGGTCGAATTTACGGTCTTTTATGTCTTCGGCGCGGCTGTGGCGGGTAGTGATATTGGTGATGCCGGCGGCCTCACTAACGGCTTCGACGACTTTTATTTTTTTGCCGATGCTATCAACGAGGTGAAAGCGGCTTCCAGGAAAGAAGATGGCCAACGGGACGCCGGGAAAGCCCCCGCCGGTGCCGATGTCTATGACGTCCGAACCTGGTTTGATGGAGAAGGCGGCTGCGATGGCCAGGGAGTGGAGGACATGTTTGGTATAGAGGCTATCGATGTCTTTGCGGGAAATGACATTGATCTTAGCATTCCATTCCTTATAAAGGGCGCCCAGTGCTTCCAGTTGCCGCATCTGTGCCGGGGCGAAGTCCGCAAAATACTGCAGGATTATTTCCAGGCCTTCCGGGGTTTTTTCCATAGTGTTGAGGAGAAGATGATATAGTAGCCGAGCATCCACATATCGAGAAGCCACCACCAGGGGAATAGGTCTTCTTCGCCGAGCATTTTCATGGATCGCTGGAAGGTGTAGCCCTGGATGATGAAGCGGATGCCGAATATGATCAGGGCAATTTTCCAATTGACAAAGAGGCTGGTGATGAACAGGGGATAGAACAGGAAGTGTGTTGCGGAATACAGGCCGAGGAGGAGTTTATGCCGGGGCTTGTAGTATTTGGCAGTAGAATAGTGGCGGGATTTTTGGCGAAACCATTCCGGGAAGGTTTTCTTGGGTTCGGAGAGCATGAAGGTGTCGGGGTCTATGACGACGGCGGTGTTCTCCTTCGTGGCCACCTTGTTGATGAAGAGATCGTCGTCGCCGCCGGCTACGTGGTTGATGGCGGAGAAGCCTTTGTTGCGAAAGAAAACGTCTTTTTTGTAGGACAGGTTTCTGCCCACGCCCATATAGGGCAGGCCAGCTAGCGCGTAGGAAAGGTATTGAAGGGCGGTATGAAAGGTGTCGAAGCGAATGATCTTGTTGAGGAAGCCGGCGCTTTTTTTATAGGGGCTATAGCCGAGGACGACTTCGATCCCGTTGCGATAGCCATCCTGCATCTTCTGCATCCAGAATTCGCTGGCGGGTACGCAGTCGGCGTCTGTCAGCAGAACAATTTCGTACAGGGCTTCTTTGATGCCCATACTGAGGGGGTATTTTTTGCCGGGGATGCCGATGGCTTCGTGTTCGAGGTTGACGATATGAAGGCCTTTGAAGGTTTTTTTGAATTCGTCGAGGAGGAAACGCGTGTCGTCCTGGCTGTTGTGGTTGACGACGATCACCTCATGGGAACTGGGGTAGGACTGTACGAGGGAGCCGGGTAAGTGGGTGACCAAACGGGCTGCTTCATCGCGGGCGCATATGATGACGCTGACGGGGTGTTGTTGGGAGTGTGCTTTCGACAGGGGGGTATAGAAGGCAAGCCTTCTGAAGAACCAACCGTAGTAAAACAATTGTACCAGGGTGATCAAGCAAAAAACGATAAAAAACAGTTCGAGCCAGGGGAAACTCCAAAACAATTTTGCCATAAGTGTTTGCTATCGGACGTCTGCCGTACGCCGGCAGGGCGAAAGTACAAATTTTCGCCGGTTAGGCGTAACTTGCGGGGCAAAATGGGAGCATTACAATTCGAGCTGGAGGGAACTTGCCGGGAATCGGCCGCCCGGGCGGGAAGGATCAGTACCGGTCATGGCGAGATCGAGACGCCGATATTCATGCCGGTCGGTACGGTTGGCAGCGTGAAGGCGGTGACGCAACAGGAGCTGACGACGGATGTACGTGCGGAGATCATCCTGGGAAACACCTATCATCTATATTTAAGGCCGGGACTTGCCGTTTTGGAGCAAGCTGGGGGTTTGCATCGATTTATTGGCTGGGACAGACCCATACTGACAGACAGCGGTGGTTACCAGGTGTTCTCCTTATCGGGTACGCGCAAGATAACGGAGGATGGGGTGATCTTTCAATCGCATATCGACGGATCACGGCATTTGTTCAGTCCGGAAAAAGTAATGGATATCCAGCGGGCGATCGGCGGGGACATAGTAATGGCTTTTGACGAATGTCCGCCGTATCCCAGCGAGTATGGGTATGCCGAGCGGTCCATGCGAATGACGCATCGCTGGCTAGATCGGTGCTGGTCGCATTTTTATGCCACGCCGGACAGGTATGGGTACACGCAAGATCTTTTTCCTATTGTGCAGGGAAGTGTTTTTGCGGATCTCCGCCGGCAGTCATGTGAATATATTGCTTCAAAGGGGGCGGCGGGGAATGCCATTGGCGGGTTGAGTGTGGGTGAGCCGGAGCAGGAAATGTATGATATTTGTCAGGCCTGTTGTGAGATCCTGCCGGGGGACCGGCCGAGGTACCTGATGGGGGTGGGCACGCCCTGGAATATCCTGGAATGTATTTCGATCGGGGTGGATATGTTCGACTGCGTGCTTCCGACGAGGAACGGCCGAAATGCGATGCTATTCACGTCGAAGGGGGTGATCAATATTGACAATAAAAAATGGGAGTTCGATCTGTCGCCGATCGACGAGGGGATAGGGTCCGCGTTCAGTACCTATTATTCCAAGGCGTATTTGCGGCATTTGATGAAAGCCAAAGAAATATTGGGCCTGACGATCGCCAGTGTACACAATCTGTCCTTTTATCTCTGGCTGGTAAGGGAGGCACGGATGCATATCATGCGGGGCGATTTTCCGAGTTGGAAGCGGGAGCAGTCAGCGATCCTCCGGACGCGACTGTAGGCGGGTGATCCTGCCTATAGCGGATGCTATCCCGGTCGAGGATCTCGTCTATATACATGACGCGGTGGTTTTCGGTTTTGAGCATGGATGTTTTGGCAGTTTTTATTTTGAATAAGGCCCGCAGCTGGTGATAGAAGATAAGCGGTACGTAGCAAATACTTTTCAGCACGGACGGCAGCGTGTTTTCCCTTAATACAACCAGCACGAATGACAGACTGAAAAGAGAAAGTACCAGCAGCCACGCATGGCCGATGCGAGGATCAATTATCCAGTCGGTGATGGTGAAAGTCGCTCCGAGCAGCACCAGGAGGAAATAGGGGAGTCGCAGGAGATTGTAGCCAAAGAACATGAGATTGAAGTTTCCTTTTTTGAGTCCGTTGACCCAGACATCGAGCGCTGCCGGTATGAATCGAAAGTAGGCTGCTATCCAGCGGATGCGCTGCCGTTCAAAATTCTGACCGTCCGCAACTTTTTCATCATAAAAAAGCGCTTTCTGTGCGTAGGCGATACGCGGCACATTTTTGGCGATATCGGCTTGCATATGTTTGTCGAAACCGCCGGTCTTGCTTTTGTCGTCGAAGGCAATTTTGCTATAGATTGATCTTTCTACCGATATGCCGCAACCCCATACGCACGAGGAAAGGCGAAGCAGGGAGCGCATTTCCCGGTCGGTAAAATTTGAAAGGGTATTGCCCAGGCCATCGATCCGGGCATAGGGTCCATCGATATTCTTTGGCTGTAATTTGCCCTGAACTGCGAGGTAGCCTTTGTTGTACCAGGCGTTCAACTCCATCAGGAAATCCGGGTGCACGAGATTATCAGGGTCAAAGATGACGAGAATTTCGTCTTCTGCCAGTAGTCTTTGAAAACCGAATTGGAGCGATGCCAACTGGTTATCGAGTGGTTGAGGAGGGGAGAGGATATGTATACGCTGATCAGCAAAACGGAGCTCCCGGGGATCACAATTATCGGCCACTACGTAGACGTTAAAAAGTTGGTGGGTCTGCTTCATGATCGAGTCGACGATGGGAGGGATGAATTCGGTTTCCCTATGGGCGGTGACGATAATGCCGAATCTGAACTGTCTGGCGTGGGGAGCGGGGGCGGGATATTCAGGCCTCAGTCCGAAATATCGTCCCAGCGAACTAATTAATAGCAGGATCGACGGCTGCAATAGAAAGGATGCGATAAGCGTCTGAATTGCCAGATAAAGACAATACATCACGGGAAACAGGTTCATCAATATTTTTTAGGTCGCGGTTAGCTGTTGATAAGCGTCTCCTAAGGTAAGGGTTTCCTCTAGCGAAATTTGTAGATAAAATGGGGGAGGGATTAAAAATCGATTAACTTTGGTAAGGTAAACTTACCAATTTTTGCGAAATATGCCAATAGAAAAACTTTTCGACCTCGCCAGCGCACTGAGAGGCGTGATCTCAGACCTGCACAAACGGCTTCGAAAGCAGGCTTATTCGGGTGGTACCCTTTCGATAACGGAGGCTACGACACTTTCCTATTTGTATCGCGCAGGAAGTTTGTCGCCCTCTGAGCTGGCGGCTATCAATAAGATCAAAAAACAGTCGATGTCGCAGGTGCTCAAACACTTGGAGGAGTTTAAGTTGATCCGGAGGGTGGCGTCGAAGCAGGACGGGCGGAAGGTGGCGATCGTCCTTTCGGCGGTGGGCGAGAAAATGGTCGACAAGTCGCGTTATGAACGGGACGAGTGGCTGGCGGCCGCGATCCGGGCGCGATTGGGGGAGAAGGGCGCTGAGGTGCTGGCGGCCGCGATACCACTGTTGCATGCACTTGCGGATGCGGAATAAGCCCTTTGCAATTGACAAAGCCAGTGGGAGTTTTCCGGAGGCTGCGCTTTCGGTGGCAAGGCTGAATGTGGTGCTGTGCCCGATATGGTAGGGGACGTGATTTGTGTTAACTTTGCGGCGGCCTATGTTTAAACTCATAGATAACTACATATTAAAAAAGTTCTTAGGAACATTTGTGTTTACGATGCTGGTGATCACGGTGATCGCTGTGGTAATAGACACCAGTGAGAAGGCCGATGATTTTGTGCGGTCGGGCCTTTCGGCGAGGCAATTGATCACGGCCTACTATATTGGGTTCATTCCGTTCATCATGTCGGTGATCTATCCGCTCATGGTGTTTATCGCAGTGATCTACTTCTCGAGCAAGATGGCGGGCCGGTCGGAGTTTATAGCCATCTTGGCAGGTGGAGTTCGATTCGACCGGATGTTGCGGCCGTATTTGGTCGGGGCGGTATTCCTGTCCGTCCTTTTCTGGCTGGCAAGTCAGTACCTCATTCCCAAGGCCAACGAGATCAGGACCGATTTCCAGACCGTGTATGTGGATCGGAATAGTTCTTACAATGGGGATCCCACCAAGAACAACAGCAGTTATTATCTACGGGTAGACCCCAATACCTTTGTGGGGTTCAAATATTATGATACGGTGACCAAAATGGCCAGCAATTTTTTTCTCCAACGGCTGAAGGACAATGCCGTGACTTATAATGTGCGGGCGGAGTCGGTGCGTTGGGATGCCGCGAAGAAGGATTGGAAGCTAACGACTGTTGTGGAAAGAACGATCAATGGTATCAGGGAGACATTGACGAAGCGGGATAGCATGCATATCAATTTGAATGTCCAGCCCAAAGAGTTGCGGCGGGACGATTATTTAAAAGATAAGTTGACGACCCCGGAGTTGCACCAATTCATTAAGATGGAGGAGTTGAGGGGGTCGGAAGGCCTGAATACGTTTAAGGTGGAGCTTTACCACCGGGATGCGACACCATTTTCGGTGATCATTATGGCATTTATCGGGGCCGTTATGGCTTGCCGGAAGGTGAGAGGAGGAAGCGGGTTGCATCTGGCGATCGGGATCGTGATAGCGGCCATCTTTGTGGTGATGGATAAGTTTGCGGCTACTTTTTCTACAAAGGGCGATTTGCCGCCTTTGCTGGCGGCGTGGCTACCGAATATCATTTTTAGCGGCGTAGCATGTATCCTCTATACGAAAGCGCCTAAATAGCGGCGGTTGGCGAACGGCCCGCCTGTTAACGGTATTTTAATACGAACATTTGTTCTTCAACTGTCTGTAGATTAACTTTAGTCGATAATTTCCACATATGGCATTTACGAAAGAGAGGTTCAAGACCAAGGCCGATACGGTTGCAGCAGAAATAAAGGAGCTCTTAAAGGAGCATGGCAACAAGAAGATAGGAGAAGTGACCTTGTCGCAGATCTACCAGGGGATGCGGGGTATTACGGGTTTGGTGACTGAGACCTCGTTATTGGATGCGCAGGAGGGGATAAGGTTTCGCGGTTATTCGATTCCGGAATTACAAGTCCGCTTGCCGAAGGCGCATGGCGGCACGGAGCCGTTGCCTGAGGGGTTATTCCATCTGATGTTACTGGGAGAGTTACCGTCGGAAGAAGATGTCCATGATATTACGGCGAATTGGCAGCGGCGCAGTCATGTGCCCAACCATGTTTTTTCGGCCATTGAGGCGTTGCCGAAGGATTCGCATCCGATGACGCAGTTCGTGGTGGCGATCATGGCATTGCAGACCGAGAGCAAGTTTGCCGAGCGGTATGCAAAAGGGATGAATAAGAAAGATTATTGGGAGGCGGTTTTCGATGACAGCATGGATCTGATCGCGCGTTTGCCTCGGGTAGCTGCTTATATCTATCGCCGGAAGTATAAGCGGGAGGACCATATTCACCCCGATGGGTTATTGGATTGGGCGGGGAATTTTGCGCATATGCTGGGTTATGAGGATGAGACCTTCAGGGAGCTGATGCGGCTTTATATGACGATCCATGCGGATCATGAGGGGGGAAATGTAAGTGCTCATACGACGCATCTGGTAGGATCTGCCTTAAGTGATCCTTATCTGAGTTTTGCCGCGGGCATGAATGGGCTGGCGGGTCCCTTGCATGGACTGGCCAACCAGGAAGTGATCAAATGGATCCTGGAGATGCGGGAGCAGGTAGGCGTCGAGTTACCCAGTCATGAGCAGATCATCGCCTATGTGCAGAAGACGTTGAGTGAGGGGAAGGTGGTGCCGGGTTATGGGCATGCGGTGTTGCGCAAGACCGATCCGCGGTTTACCGCACAGATGGAGTTTGGCAAAAAGCATATGGCCGATGATCCGCTGGTGCAGACGGTATGGAATATTTATGAGGCAGTCCCACCGATCCTGCAGTCTATGGGAAAGATCAAGAATCCCTGGCCCAATGTGGATGCGCACAGTGGCGCTTTGTTGGTGCATTATGGGTTAGTGGAGTATGAGTTTTATACGGTATTGTTTGGGGTGAGCAGGGCGCTTGGGGTATTGGCGAGTCTTTGCTGGGACCGCGCCCTTGGTTTCCCATTGGAACGACCGAAGTCGGTAACGACGGCGTTGGTGGAGGATTGGTTGAAGGGCGAGGGAGATATCTGGGGAGAATAAGCAAAGAGACTATGAAAGGGGTGCGCTTATGCCAGCCCTTTTTTTATGTCGTCCAGGATATCGTCGCGGTGTTCGAGGCCTACGGAGATGCGGATCAGGCCGGGGCTGATCCCTACTGCGGCACGCTCTTCGGGCGTGAGCTTAGCATGTGTGGTGCTGGCGGGGTGGGAGGCGATGCTGCGGGTGTCGCCGAGATTGGCGGTGAGGGAAAGCAGTTTCAGGCTGTCGAGGAATTTCTGGCCGGCCTCGAGGCCGCCTTTTAACTCGAAGCATACTATGCCGCCGCCGTTGTGCATTTGTTTTTTTGCGATCGCGTATTGGGGGTGGCTGGGCAGGAAAGGGTACCGGAGGGAGGCGATTGCGGGGTGGGATTGGAGTTGTTGAGCGATATAGAGGGCGTTGTTTGAATGCCTTTCCATGCGGACGTCGAGGGTCTCAAGGCTTCTGCTCAGGACCCAGGCGTTGAAGGGGGAGAGGGATGGACCGGTGCTGCGACAGAAGAGATAGACCTCGTGTATGAGCTCTTTTCTACCGAGGATGGCTCCGCCGAGGACGCGGCCCTGGCCGTCGATCCATTTGGTAGCGGAGTGGACGACGAGGTCGGCGCCAAACTCGATGGGTGTTTGCGCGATGGGCGTAGCGAAACAATTGTCTACGTTGTAAATAAGGTCGTGTTTTCGGCAAAGTTCGCCGGCGGCGGCGAGGTCGATGATATCGAGCCCGGGGTTGGTGGGGGTCTCGAGGTAGAGCATTTTTGTGTTAGGCCGGATCGCGGCTTCCCAGGATTGCGGGTCAGCCGCGCTTACGTAGGTATAGTCGATGCCGTATTTGGGCAGGTATTTAGTAATGATGGTATGGGTGCTGCCGAAGATGGAATTGCAGGAGAGGAGATGGTCGCCTTTCTTGAGGAAGGTAAGGAACGAGGCGACGATAGCGCTCATGCCTGAGGCAGTGGCGAAGCCGTCCTCGGCACCTTCGAGGGCGGCCAGGCGGTCGGTGAATTCCTGGACGGTCGGGTTGCTGAAACGGCTGTACATGAAGCCCTCTTTTTCGTCGGCGAAGATGGCGCGCATGTCTTCGGCATCGTCGTAGCAAAAGCTGCTGGTGAGGAAGAGGGGTGAGGAATGTTCTTTAGCGGGTGTCTGGTTGGCGCGGATTCGGATGGCTTGGGTGATACGATTGGTGGGCATGGTGTTATTTTGAAGTATAAGACGAGACGTTGTTTACGGTGACCTCCCAGGTCAATTTGCAATGGGCTTCGCGGAGGGTGGCAGCTACGGAGCAATATTTGTCCATGGAGAGTTCGCATGCTTTTTTGGCTTTGTCGGGGTCGATGTCTCCTTTGAGATCGAAGCCTACATGGATGTTTTGCCAGAGGGAGGGTTCTTTTCCCGATTCGCGGTCGCCTTCGATGGTGATGCGGAAGTTGTTTACTTTTTGCCGTTGTTTGTTGAGGATGGAGACGATATCGATGCCGCTGCACCCGCCTAGTCCCATGAGCAGCAGCTGCATAGGGCGAACGCCGAAGTCTTTGCCGCCAGATTCGGGGCTGCTGTCTGTTCGGACGGTATGACCCAATGCGTCTGTGGCTTCGAAACCGAAATCTCCGTTGATCCTATCCAGCTGAATACGTACCATTAGAAGAATATTTTTGCAAAAGTACGACCTGTAAGTGCTTAAATTGCATCGAAATTTGGAAAGGCTACATGAATTATTTTACATATGAACGCCCTTTTGCCCTGGAAGGGGGTGGTATCCTGCAAGGTATTACTGTTGCCTATCATACCTATGGCAAGCTGAATGAGGATGGGACGAATGTGGTATGGGTCTGTCATGCCTTGACGGCCAATTCAGACGCTGCGCATTGGTGGCCTGGGGTTGTAGGGGAAAGGGGGCCGATCCATCCGGACAAGTATTTTATTATCTGTGCAAATATTCTGGGGTCGTGTTATGGCAGTACGGGGCCGCTCAGTGTCGACCCGTCGAAGCCTGCCCCTGCGGATGCGCTGCCGCGGCCAGTTGATCCGTTGTACCGGTATCCGGCAACGGGTGTGGCTTACTACGCCGATTTTCCACTGGTGACCATCCGGGATATGGTGAATGCGCATATCCTTCTACGCAAGCACCTGGGTATCCGGAAGATCCATTTGCTGATGGGTGGAAGTATGGGTGGATACCAGGCGTTGGAATGGGGTTTGATGGAGCGGGAGGTGATCGGGCAGTTGTTTTTGACGGCCACTTCGCCGGCTGAGAGCGCCTGGGGGATGGCTGTGCATGCGGCGCAGCGCCTGGCCATCGAAGCGGATAGCAGCTGGCGAAATAAGGATCGGGAGGCGGGGAGCAGCGGATTGAAGGCGGCTCGCGCCATTGGAATTCTGACCTATCGCAACTATGGTATCATGGTGCAGAAGCAAACCGATCCTGATAAGGAGAAACTGGATGGGTTCAAAGCGGCATCGTATATCGGGTACCAGGGAGATAAGTTGGTGAGCAGGTTTCATGCTTCGGTTTACTGGTTGTTGACGAAGGCGATGGACAGCCATCAGTTAGCGCGTGGGCGGGGCGACGATGTAGAGGCCGTATTGCGGGGCATCGCTCAGCGGACCTTGTTGATCGGCATAAAGAGTGATATTCTTTGTCCTATCGAAGAGCAGCGCCACATGGCTGCGCACCTGCCCGATGTTCGGTTGGTGGAGATCGACAGCGCTTATGGGCACGATGGGTTTATGGTGGAAGGAAATAAAATAGCCAGCCACCTGAGTGACTGGCTACTGGATGATTAGTTGATCAGTTTATTCGATGGTCAGTTTCCCCTGATAATAGTCAAGGACCTTTGTGCGGAAGAGGTAGATGTACTTTGCTGCGGCGAGGTTGACTTCTGCGCGGTCGCTGTTCCCTTTGGCGAGGATATATACGTCGGAAGCGATGACGCCTTCGGTGAAGCGGATGTTGGTGATCCGGAAGGATTCTTTATAGGCTGCTGCCTGTTGTATGTAGAAATTATAGGATTTATAGGCGGTGATCATGTTCTGAAAGGCGGATTCGACATTTTGCTGCAGTGTGTACCGGGCGTTGGTGTTTTGGTACTGGTAATTTTTAAGGGTGAGTTTGGCGTTGCGTACACTGTTCCTGGTTTGGAGACCATTCAGGATAGGGATACTCACATTAAGGCCGAAGGATTCGCCGCGGTCATTTTTAAACTGGTTAGAGAAGTTTGGCGAGGTCGTGTATCCATTGGATTGCTGTTCGTAGATCGGATTATTGCCGTTGGCGTCCGTAAACGCGCTGGTCGATTTAACTATTGAAGTACCGGTTTGCACGAATGTAGTTGACGGGGCGTTCGTCCAGTTGGTGCTGACGCTGCCGCCGAGGGAGACCGTAGGATAGTAATAGCCCCTTTGTACGGCCAGGTTCTTTTCGTATTCGTACACTTTTAGCTGGGCCGATTTGATGGTTGGGATGATGCCCATCGCGTGCGTAAAAATGGTATCAGACGTGGCGGGATATTGGCTGATGTCTGTTGCCGTTATCGTGTTCTGGAATTCTACGTCCCTATTATACGAAACATTGAGGATCGCGAACAGGTTTACTTTGGACTGTTCCAGTGTATTGTTGGCATTGGCGATGTTGACCTCGTCCCCGGCGTACTGCCCCTGGAGATCGGTCAGGTTGGAGACGGGGTTGAGTGCACCTTCCTTGCTTTGGGCAGTCAGGCGGTCCAGGGTCACGCTGTCTACCCTTGCCTGTTCGTAGGCGAGGTTTAGCTGGTCGCGGTTACTGAGGATCGACAGATAATCGAGGAGGACGGTCAGGGTTATGTTGTCCTTTTGTGCCTGCAGGTCCATCTTACTGGCGTCCCAGGCATAGCGCTGCGTCCTGATATTGTTCTGCAATACCAGGCCGTGGAAAAGGGTCAGGCCGGCGTTGATCCCGGCGCTTCCGCTGTTGAACTCGGTGTTGGCATAGCTATTATTGGTGGTGACGAGGGTACGGCCGAAGTTTAGGCTTTGGCCGCCGTAGGCGCTGAGTGAGGGCAGCATGTATTCCCAGGATTGGTCAAAGCCGATCTTATAGCTCTGGGAGATGAGGTCGGACTGATTGACGATCAAATTATTTTTTATGGCGATGGCCACGGCCTGGGGCAGGGTCAGGGAGGAACCCACGGCGTCCGGGGCTCCTGCGGTATTCTGTGCGGCCGTTGCTGCGGCGTTGTTTTGTGCGGTAAGCCTGGTGGTGCACAGAGCAGCGGACAAAAACAAGAGAAGGAAAGATGGGTAGCGCATAAATGATTTAGTTAAAGATTGCATTGCATTCCGCGGATCAGTTAAAATTATCCACTCGGCCGTCCAGCAGGTTGATGATGCGGCTGCCATATTCTGCGTTCTTTTCCGAATGGGTCACCTGTACAATGGTTACGCCTTCACGGTTGAGTTGTTTGAATAGTTCCATGATCTCTTCGCCCTGACGGGAATTGAGGTTACCGGTAGGTTCATCCGCGAGCAGCAGTTTTGGTTTGCCGATGAGGGCGCGGGCGATGCCGACGAGTTGCTGCTGGCCGCCTGACAACTGTGTGGGGAAAAGGTCTTTTTTTCCAACGATCTGGAAACGGTCGAGAATATCGGCTACCATGGCCTGGCGCTCGGATGACTTTACGTTTTGATAGATCAGGGGTGTTTCGATGTTTTCGTAGACCGTGAGTTCATCGATGAGGTGATAGGCCTGGAAAACGAAGCCAATGTATTGTTTGTACAGCTGCGAGCGATGTTTTTCCTTTAGTGTATGGACGGCCTGGCCCAGGAAAAAGTATTCGCCTTCGGAAGAGTCGTCGAGCATCCCGATGATGTTGAGGAGGCTTGATTTACCTGAACCGGAAGGCCCCATGATGGACACAAATTCCCCTTCTTTTATCTCCAGGTTGATGTCTTTTAAAATAAAGTTTGGCTTTCCGCCAACGTTAACCCATTTTGAAATGCGTCTGAGATCGATCATATTGATTTAAATTAGAGATTACGTCTCTGGTCCGCTGTAATTGCAAAGACATGCCAGAATGCAAGTCCATGATACGCAAGCTGCTATTGATCAATTACATAGGCTGTAGTCCGCTTTCGATACAAAAACTGTCCGTTTTTGATACACATCTTGAGGGTGATTTGGACCTTTCTATTCGAAGCGGCGTCCCTGGAACTGCATAGCAGAGAGCTCGTTGCGCGCTGTTATGCGCTGCGCAATGCGCTTACCGGGTTAGCCTTGGCTGACCGGATTGTTCGGATGCTCATCGTCAGCAGGGCCAAGCCGATCATGGCGGCACCTGCAAGGGGGAAGATCCACCAGCTTAACGGGGCGCGGTAGGCGAAGCCTTCCAGCCATTTATGCAGGCTCCACCAGGCTACGGGGGTCGCCATGCCGAAGGCGACGAGAAGCAAGTTTACGAATTCTTTTGATAGGAGAGTGACGATCGTTGTGACGGATGCGCCCAGGACCTTGCGGATGCCGATCTCTTTCCGCTTGGTATTGGTGGTGAAGATGACGAGGCCGGCAAGCCCCAGGCAGCTGATGAAGACGGTCAGGCCGGTGGCCCATTGGAGGAGACTGGAAAGCTGCTGTTCGGCTGCGTAGTACTTTGCGATGGCCTCGTCGAGGAATTCGACGTCAAAGTCTTTTCCGGGGTAGAGGTCTTTGTAGGCGGTTTCTACCCGTGCGAGCGTTTGTTTCCACCGTTTACCGTCGGGGGTCTGGGGTTTGAGTGCTATATGGATCCCTAATTGCTCGTCGGCTGCCCAGGTGATGACCAGGGGTTTGATAAGTGCGTGCAGGTTTTCCTGGTGGAAGTCCGGGATGACGCCCACGATGGGTATTGGTTTGCTGCCGTCCATGATGGTCTTGCCAATGGCCTGTTCAGGTTTACTGAAGCCGAGGAGGCGGGAATAGGTTTCGTTGATGAGGAATTCGGCCATGGAGTCGCTGGCATGCAGGTTTCGGCCAGCCAGAAGCGGCAGGTGATAGATCTTTATGTAATTGCTGTCGCCCTTGCGCATCTGTACCGGTTGGTTTGAATTGATCTTTCTTCCGTCGGAATAGCTCAATTGGTCGGTGACGGGAAAAACGAAAGTAGGCGGGATATCGGCGGAGCCGGCTCTCTCGATGCCTGGGATAGATCTCAGGCGGTCAAGCAGGACGAAACGGTTCTTATCGGGTTTACCGAATACAAACGGGGTTTCGAAACTTACGATCGCATCTTTTTTAAAACCCAGATCGGCTGCGAGCGTGTAATGAAGCTGTCGGCCGACAACGATGGTACCCATGATAAAGGTCTGGGCGATGAAGAATTGGAATATGGTAAGTGATTTCCGTAGCGTGCCGCTGCGGGTACTGCCGCCGGTGCCATAGACCGGGTTCTTCAGGACGAGAACGGGCTGGAAACGGGAGAGGATCCAGGAGGGATAGAAGCCGGCCAGTGAAGTGACGATGAGGAGCAGAGCGACTGCGAAGACCCATAATCCTGGCTGGTGGAATGGCTGGAAGTGGACTTCGGCCGGGATGAAATTTGAAAAGACATGGAGGAGCCAGGGGATGAGGCAAAGCGACAGGATCAGGCTGGCGGCCGTGAGCAGGAAAGTCTCACCAAGGAATTGGAGCAAGAGCTGGCGGTGTGAGCTCCCCAGGGTTTTGCGGATGCCGATCTCTTTTGCGCGGCGGGCGGCGTTGGCGGTAGTCAGGTTGATAAAGTTGATGCAGGCGAGCAGCAGCAGGAAGGCTGCGACCAACATTAGGCCGTAGAGGGTTGGCTTGTGTGCCAGGCGATGGTAGAAGGCGTCGTAAGTGGCATTGAAATGAATATCGGCCAGCGGTTGCAATCGATGGACGTAGGTGGTGTCGGATGCATATTTTTTGCGCAGCTGCGCCAATTGGCGATCGACCAATGCCGTTTGGGTGCCCGGCGACAATTCTATCATACAGCGATAGGTGCCGACGATATTTCCCCAGTCATCGGAATTGGCGTACTGCAGATAGTTGGTATGCGGTGCAGTGGCGATGGACAGAAATTCCTTCCAATTTAGATCGGTATTGAGCGGGGGATCGCTGACGACGCCTATGACAGTGCTGGCGATGGAATCTGAATATACGAGTGTCTTGCCGACGATCTGCGCGGGTGTAAGGCCGGGGAAGTAGAGGGCGGCGCGGCTTGCTGTAAGAACCGTATGATACGGCATGTCGAGACCATTGCCGGAACCGGCGAGCCAGGTATAGCAGCGAAAAAGTTTAAAATAATGGGCGTCAGTGTACGTCATGACCTGGCTCCGGAAGACGGTGGGTCGGTTCCTGTCAGTTTGTGCGGCTGTTACGTTGAGGCTAGTGGGCCAGATAGCCGTACATTCGGTGATGCCTGTCAGGTCTTTGCGGGCTGTGGCGGGTAAGGGATAGGGCACGGCGGCAATGCGGCTTCCGTCGCCTCCCTCGCCCCTGATATCGGTCACCACGCGATAGATGCGGTCGCCGTTGAGTTGGAAACGTTCGAAGCTCAGGTCGAAGTCCACGATGAGGTAGATCACGAGGGCGGCGCTAATGCCGATGGCCAGGCCGAGGATATTGATCAGGGAAAAGGTTTTGGATGCCCTTAGGTTGCGCAAGGCCGTGACGATATAGTTCTTGAGCATGGCTTTCTTTTATTCCGGTGATTATTCCGTCCGCAGGTTTTTGACCGGGTCGGCGGAAAGGGTTCGTAAAGTCAATGTGGCGATGACGGTAAAAGCGATGGTCAGGATAAGAATCTCGGTCATAAAGAAATTGCCGATGCCGACGGAAACGCGGTAGGCGAAATTGTCGAGCCAATGGTGGACGAACCACCAACTGCCGGGCAGCGCGATGAGAGAGGCGATGACGGCGAGGCGAATAAAGTTACCGGCTATCAGGCTGAGGATATTGAGTTTACCCGCGCCGAGGACCTTACGGATACCGATCTCTTTTATCCTTCTCTCGATGGTGAACAAGGTCAGGCCGATGAGGCCCAGAATGGCGAGGAGGATAGCCAGGACCGTGAAGAAGGCGATGGCATTCCCGAGGAGTCGTTCGTTGGCTGCCAGTTCTGCGAATTGGTCGTTGAGGAAGGTGAGCCTGAGCGGTGTGTCGGGCAGGAATTTTTTGGCGGTGGCCTGGAGCCAGTCGAGGAACCAGGCGGTGTTGCCGGCCCGTAGGCGGACGACGAGTGTTTTTCCGCCCGGGCTATAGGTGATCACGGCGGGCTCGATCTTTTCACGGAAAGAAGCGTAATTAAAATCTTTCACTACGCCTATGACACGCTGGCTGCCGTTGATGAGCGTTCCAACGGGGTTGAAGAGGCCAAGGGCGGCGACCGCGGATTCGTTCAGGATAAGCGAGTTGGTATCGGAGCGCAGGTTCTTGTCAAAATTTCTGCCGGAAATGAGCCGCATGCCGAGGGTAGAAATATACTTGTCATCTGATGGGAACTCCTGGATGCTCATGTTCTTGTTGGTGCTGGGATTTTGAAAAGTTCCCATCACCATTGTGTTGCCAGCAGGGGTACGGGTGCAAAAGCTGGAGCTTACGACGACGGACTGCTGTTCGACGAGTGTCCGGAAGGCTTCGGCGTGTTCCTTCATGGCGTCCACATTGTCCACGAGGAGCAGGCCTTCGGTTTTGAATCCTTTGTCCTTCGATCGCATGAACTGCAACTGGCTGAAGACGGTGAAGGACACGAAGACCAGGCCTGTTGCAATGATGAATTGGAAGGTGACGAGGACGTTGCGGATGCCGGGCCGGTCTTTGCCGGCACTACCGCTGCGGATGCTCATTTGGTTGCGGTTACCCGTCAGATACAGGGCTGGGTAAAGGCCGGCCAGTAAGCCTATGGCGATGCTGAAAAGAAAGAGGTAGATGTAGTTGGTAGAAAGAAAGGGGATGGGGCCGGTGAGGCTTGTACCGGTGATGTGTTCGTATGAGAAGAGTATGATCTGGATGAGGCCGCATGCGAGGATCATGGCCATGAGGCTGAAGAAGGTCGATTCCTTCATGATCTGGCGGATGAGGGTTGGGCGCAGGGCGCCGAAGGTCTTTTTAAGCCCCATTTCTTTGGAGCGAATGGAAGAGCGGGCGGTGACAAGGTTGACGTAGTTGATGACCGCCAGCAGGATGAGCAGGAAAGCTACAGTTTGGAGCAGTTTAACCTGGGTCAGGTTGCCACTGCTGTCGATGTCGAATTTAAGATCATTGTCGAAATAAATGGATGCCAGGGGTTGCACAACGAAGGAAACGGTGTTGCTGGCGCTTGACCATTCGGAGTAAGAGAGTGTACTATTGTAAGAGGGGTAGACGACCTTTTGGCGGAGACGGTCGACCCAGGCCTGCAAGCTGGCGAGGGTGGTGCCGGGTTTTAGTTTTACATAGTTATATAGGGAGCAGGAGGCCCAGTTGGTAGAGCTTTCGAGGGTATCGTATGGCCGGGGCAGCAGGAGCCGGGGGCGAAGGTGAGACTTTTCGAAACCCTGGTGCAATACAGCTATTACTTTATAGGGTTTCATTTCCTTTCCGACATAGATGGTCTTGCCGATGGGGTCTTCTTTGCCAAAGTAGCGTTGGACGTAGTCGGGGGAAAGGATGGCATTGCCGGGTGTTAGTCCTTCCGCGGGGATGGTTCCTTTTTCGGTGGTATAGGAAAAGATCTTAAAGAATGAAGAGTCGATATAATAGGGGTATTGCTCCCTGAAGGCCCTGTCCTCAAGGGAAGTACGGACGTCCGTGCTGCCGGGTGCATCGATGGATGTTGCGTCTTCCGCATCTTTACAGGTAGCTTTAAGCAGGGGACGCAACATGGGTTGGCTGAAGGCGAAGGGACCCATATGGAAGAAGTCTGTTCCGATGCGGGCGATGCGGTCGGCGTCGCGGAAGTGGCGATCGGTATTGAACTCCCGATGTGCATAGATGAGCAAGATGAATGAGGCTGCTATCCCGATGGACAGTCCCCCAAGGTTGATGAGGGAAAAAGCGGGATATTTCAGGAACTGCCGGATGGTAGTTTTTACGGTCTTATTCATAGTATCGTAAAGCTACTCATTCTGGCCGTAAGTTGCTAGCCGGACTGCGCCGTTTACTCACTCGCAAGCTATCGACCATCCAGCGGATTGGCCAATGGTGCCCGCACCGTCGGATACCGATGGTGACGAGCGATTGCCGTGGGAGGGGTTGCAGCCGCCAGGAAGATCCACCATTCTATGGTGATGGGATAGGCAAAATGTCCGAGCCATCGGCACATTGCATACCATGCGACTGGACGGCAATGAGAGAAGCGCCTGTTATGACCCTCCTTCGCTCACTTCACCAGTGGACTTAACGCCTCCGGCGTTGCCGCCGTTCCGGACCCTAAAAGCGATAGCGCTCACACCAGGATATTCTCTGTCACGGCCTGACCGTCCAGCATGCGGATGATGCGATGGCTATAGCGGGAGTCGTGTTCGGAGTGCGTAACCATGATAATAGTGGTACCTTGTTCGTTGAGGTCTGTGAGCAATGTCATCACTTCGTTGCCGTTAGAGGAGTCGAGGTTACCCGTCGGTTCATCCGCTAGGATGAGTTTTGGGTTATTGACGACGGCGCGGGCTACCGCCACACGCTGTTGCTGACCACCCGAGAGCTGTTGGGGGTAGTGGTTGCGGCGGTGCATGATCTGCATCTTGTCCAGCACTGCTTCAACGCGTGTTTTTCTTTCGGGGCCTTTTACACCAAGGTAGATGAGGGGCAGCTCGACGTTCTCGAATACGGTGAGCTCGTCGATGAGGTTAAAGCTCTGGAATACGAAGCCGATGTTGCGTTTGCGCAGGTCGGCCCTTTTGCGTTCGTTGAAGTGGGCTACTTCGATACCGTTGAAGATGAAGCTGCCGGCATCGGGATCATCAAGGAGACCGAGTATATTCAGGAGGGTGGACTTGCCGCAGCCGGAGGGGCCCATGACGGAGACGAATTCGCCTTCCTTTACTTCGAAGGTGAGTTTGTTGAGCGCAATGGTCTCTACCTCTTCGGTGCGATACGTTTTTTGAAGTTCGGTGATCTTGATCATGACTATGAGCTGTTTAGATGATGTTGGTGAAAACGATTCAGATGTATAGGAGTTTATTGACAATAAGAGTAGAGTATTCGTCGCTCACCTGTTGTTTCACGACCGGTATCAGCACCTTGCAGCCGCCGGTCTTTTTGCCGTAGCGGGCGCATTCGTTGGAAGAGGCGAACGTGCTCAATAGGAGGACGAAGCCAAGGGTGAAAAACAGTCGGATTCTCATTGTGTTTATTTTAGTTGACGCCTTGAGGGCGCCGGATGTTACAATATATCTCCCGAAAAGTTCCTGTCGAAATGTAGCACATTTTCGGGAGATGGGCTAAAGATTGGCCTTGCGCCAGACCGCCTGCGGCGTTCTCTGTTATTTTTTTAGCACTAACTCCTGCATACTTCCATAATTCTCATAGCTGGACGTTACTACTTTGTCGCCGGGCTGCAGGCCGGAAAGTACTTCGTAATAGTCCGTGCTCATGCGGCCCAGCTGGATATCGACGCGGTAAGCGGTCTTGCCGTCCGCGCTGACTTTGAATATCCAGTTACCGCCGGTTTGCTGGTAGAAGCCGCCTTTTGGCACGAGTACCGCGGTCGTTTCATCGCTTAGGGCCAGGGTGATCTGGAGGGTCTGCCCTTTACGGATGCCATGGGGCACTTTACCGACAAAGTTCATATCCACCTGGAACCTGCCGTTGACGATTTGCGTGAATACCTTTATGATCTTTAGGGTATAGGTCGTGTCGTTGAAGCTGAAGGTGCCGGTTTGGCCGGTGAAGATGCGGTTAATATAGTGTTCGTCGACGTCGTTGAGGCGGACCTTAAAGCCGTCGAGCACGTCCAGTTGACCAAGGGCATACCCTGCGGTCCTAAACTGACCGACTTCCGCGTCCAGCGAGGTGAGTTGGCCGTCGCGCGGAGCGCGAATGATCAGGCCATCGACCTTTTTCTTTAGGATACTAAGCGTGTTTTTTGCACCGGAAAGCGATTCCTCATCTTGTTTTTCCTGTTTGATGCGGGAAAGGGAGTCGGATTGCAGGATCTGGTTTTGCAGGCTATCTTTCCTGCGTAAATAGAAGTAATTGTTGACGGCCGACTGGTATTCCTGGGAGCCGATCGCTTTTTGGGCATAGAGCTTGACGTCCAGGTCGTAAACGCGTTTGGCCTCAATATACAAGGCGCGCTGGTCGGCGACGGCAGTCAGTTTACCAACCGTATTTTGATCGGCTGTAACGCGGCTAAGCTGCATTTGGGCTAGCATGGTGGAGACCGAGGTCACCTGACCTGCCAGCTGATATTCTACTTCCGGATTGGAGAGCCGCAGGATCGGGTCGCCGTTTTTGAGGATGGCGCCGTCCTCTACATATTTCTGTTCTACGCGACCACCGTCCTGCGCGATGAGGTAAATGGTTGTCAAAGGCATGACGGTCCCGTTCTCAGGAATCGATTCCTGAAAAGGGGCTTTGGTAATGGAACTTATCGTAATTCGTTCTAAATCAACGTTTAGTTTGGATTTTCCGGAGGTAAAATAGAAACTTGCCGCAATGAGAAGAACCAAAGCCGTTATGCCGCCTATTGTCATGAGGCGCTTAGTTGACCATCTTTTTTTTGGAATGACTCTGTCCACGATAAAGAATTTAAATTTGTTTTTCGGTTTTTAAAAAACCACCCAGCATAAAGATACCGGGGGGGCTACACATGAGAAAATTGTAAAAATTCTTATCAGGAGGCTAACAAAGATATGCCAGAATGCAATCGACATGATTTACAGGTTCTTAGGTCCGCTAAGCGGCATTTATAGTTCATTTTTGATACAAAATGTGTTCGTTTTCGATACAGTGCCTTTTAGGCGCCAAATCGCATAAAAAATTAATTTCCATACTTTTATATTTAAGGTATACTTGTAGATGACGGATGTTGCACGCAAACAATAAAATTTCTTATGAATCTAAAGAATGCCAATATACTGGCTATCGATGATGATCCCGATGTACTTACTGCAGTACGGTTATTGTTGAAGACGGAGGCGGCTGAGGTGGTAACGGAAAAGAATCCGGAGAACATGCGCTCGATCCTCTCCAAACGCTCATTCGATCTGATCCTGTTGGACATGAATTTCAACAGCAGTATCAACACCGGGAATGAAGGCCTTTTCTGGCTGAGGAAGATCAAGGAATTCGGGTCTACAGCGGCGGTTATCATGATCACGGCTTATGGGGATATAGATCTGGCGGTGCGGTCATTAAAGGAAGGTGCGGCGGATTTTGTAGTGAAGCCCTGGCACAACGAACGGCTGATCACGACCATCAAGGAGGCCTTGAAGAAGAATGATCCCAAGAAGGGCGGGTATGAAGATGTCACGGACTCGGTGATCGGGACGGAGCTGCTTGGCGAGTCGGAGATCATGCGGGATATCTTTTTCAAGGTGCAGAAAATCGCGCCAACGGATGCGAATATTTTGATCCTGGGGGAGAATGGGACCGGCAAGGACCTGATCGCCAGGGCGGTCCATCAGCATTCGCTGAGGGCGGAGAAACCTTATATCAAGGTGGATGTAGGGGCCTTGACGGAGACATTGTTCGAGAGTGAGCTTTTTGGTCATAAGAAGGGGGCATTCACCGATGCGCGGGAGGACAGGATCGGGCGATTTGAGAGCGGGAACGGAGGGACACTTTTTTTGGATGAGATCGGGAATATATCCTTACATCAGCAGGCTAAGCTGTTGTCGGTGTTGCAAAACCGGCAGGTGACCCGATTGGGAAGCAATCAGTCCACGCCGATCGATATCCGGTTGATCTGTGCTACGAATGTGCCGCTGACCGAGCTGGCGAATGAGTCGAAGTTCCGGAAGGACCTTATCTACCGCATCAATACAGTGGAGATCGTGGTACCGCCGTTGCGGAAGCGGGAGGACGACATCGTGATCCTGGCGCGCCATTTTGATAAGATTTATACCAATAAGTATATGAAGCCCTTGCATGATTTTGACGGCAAGGCAATAGAAAAGCTGAAGTCGTATCATTTTCCGGGGAATGTTCGGGAGTTGCAGTATACGATAGAGCGGGCGGTGATCATGGCGGAAGGGGATGTATTGCAGGCAAAGGACCTTATTTTTTCGCCGATCGAGTCAGCTACGCCGAGGTCGGACGAGCCGCAGGACATGGACCTCAAGCTCAGCACGATCGAAAAGAATGCGATTTTAAAAGTGATAGAAAAGCACAACGGCAATATCTCCAAGGCCGCCAAGGAATTGGGTCTTACCCGTACGGCGCTTTATCGCCGGCTTAGCAAATACGATATTTGATGCCAATATTCAAACGTTACCAGGAGAGGATACTGATCCGGGTATTAGTGATGTTCCTGTTGTTGTCGCTGGCTTCTTTTCTGCTGGTAAAGGGAATGTATAGTCAGTTGATGATAGTGTTGGCGTTTGTGATCTTCTCGCTGATCGACTTTTACAATTTTCACCGCAAGGCGCAGCAGGAGGTGGAGCAATTCGTGGAGGCCATCCATTACCGGGATTTCTCGCGGTATTTCGATGTGAAGGAGGCGCCGATAGAGCTGCAGAGTCTGCGGCATGGCTTCAATGAGATCAATTCTACATTTAAGTTAATGGGTCGGGAAAAAGAGACGCAATACCAGTATCTGCAAAAGATACTGGAGCTCGTGAATACGGGTATTCTTTCCTATGAGCCTAAGAGTGGGGAGGTGGGCTGGATGAACGAATCTTTTAAGAACATGCTTGGCGTGCCTTATCTGAAGACCATCAATTCCTTAGAACGGAGAGATGCCAATTTATACCAGGAGATACTGGCAGTTCGGCCGGGGCAGAACAAGATCGTTTCGCTGACGAAAGACAAGAATGTATACAAGACCCTGATGGCGGCGACGGCATTCCAGACGGATGGGCGGGTATATAAGTTGGTCGCTTTTCAGGATGTGAATGAGGCGCTGGATGAGACGGAGGCGAAGGCCTGGCAGCGGCTGCTGAGTGTGATGACGCACGAGATTATGAATTCTGTTGCGCCGATCTCTTCTTTGGCGGAGACCATGCTGCATCGGTTGCAGGAGTCGGCGCGTTTGCTGCAGGGGCAGCCGGGTGCGCTGGAGGACCTGGAGTTGGGAATCGGGACGATCCAGCGGCGGAGCGAAGGTTTGATGAAATTCGCGGAGACTTACCGGAGCCTGAACAAGATCACTACACTGAATCTAAAGAAAGTGTATGCCCGTGATCTCTTCGAGAACCTGCACGTATTGATGGAGCCGACACTGGAGCAGAAAAATATCGAGATGGACATCCTCTTGTTGGATACGGATATCTCGTTGGAGGTCGACAGGAACCTGATCGAACAGGTATTGATCAACCTGGTCGTGAATGCTATCGATGCCGTAAAGGAAAACGCGGAGCCGAGGATCACGCTTGCGGCTTATGCGGGTAGTAGTGGCCGGACGATCATTAAGGTTGGAGATAATGGGATGGGGATGTCGCCGGAGGTGATGGATAATATCTTTATTCCTTTTTTCAGTACTAAAAAAAGCGGAAGTGGGATCGGTCTTAGTTTATGCAAGCAGATACTGCTATTGCACAAGGGCAATATACAGGTGCAATCGGTTCAAGGAGTTGGAAGTTCGTTCCTGTTGCATTTCTAAGCGGCGCTTGTTATTCGGCTGTTGTCATGCGGCTGTTGTCATGCGGCTGTTGTCATGATTGCGCTATCCATTTTTTGAAGGAAGCGGAATTTTCCTGGCTGATGATGATCTCTTCGTTTACCGGCAGGACCAATTCGACGCTGATCTTGCTTCTTTCGAGTGGTTTGAAACGTTTAATGTAGTTCGCGTTGATGATGTATTTGCGGTTGGCTCGGTAAAAGATATGCTTATCCAGTTCTTCTTCCAGTTCGCTCAGGTTGCTTTTTTCCGCCATGTATTTGCGGTTTTCCTTGTCTACCAGAAAGATGAGTTTGTGTTCTGTAAAGAAATAGCCGGTGTCTTCGACCCGGACGGCTTGAAATTCAACACCTTTTCTTACCAGGATGCGGGATCTTTTGCGGTCGTGGCTGCCGAAATAATCCGGGAAATTATCCTGGCCGTTGAAGTCTTTTGTAGCGACGAGGTCGTGGCTATTGATGAAATGTGCGCGGAGGGCCCGGTATTTTTTGATGGCGTTCTTGAGTTTATCCTGGCTAATAGGTTTAAGCAGGTAATCGATGCTACTGTATTCGAAGGCCTGAGTAAGGTATTCCTCATAAGCGGTAGTGAAGATCACGGGGCAGGTGACGTCGCAGGCTTTGAATATATTAAAGGAAAGCCCATCGGAGAGTCGAATATCCATCAGGATGAGATCCGGTTGCGGGTTCCTGTTTAACCAACGGATCGTTTCGTCCACGCTGTTGCAACCCGCAACCACTTCTATATCTTCGTCTATGGCCCGCAGCTCTTCGATGAGGTTTTCCGAGGCGGGACGTTCATCTTCCACGATAAGGACTTTCATTTGGTTAGGTTTTGTTGATACAAAATTAAATATCTCTTTATCTTTCTTACTACCGTTTATCACACCGTGATGACTGTTTGATGCGTTAGTGTATCAAGGATTGATCTCTTTTGCCAGGAGGCCTTCGGCGGACCTTTGGTCCTCCTCCTTGGAGCTTCTGCCCGCAACACAGGTGCCGCCCTTGCCCGCAGCCTTTCGGCTGCCTTCGCAAGCGTGATGGTGACCAGCGGACTTTGGTACGCGCTGCATTGTCTTTGTATAAGACGCGTGAATTCGGCAAATGTTGCAGCTGGACTGTGTTTAAAATTAAAACCGGACGATTGGTAGTTTTACGGTGAATGATTGAAAATTATGCTCGATCTGGATGTTCCGTTTAGTAAGCAATTTATACCGGTTATCCAGGTTACTGAGTCCTATTTTGGAAGTTGGTGGGGGGTCGGACCGCCGGTTCATCATATTTCGGACGATGACATGATCGGCCGAAATGCTTACGTCGATGATCAAGGGTTTTTTCTCGCTGAATTCGTTGTGCTTGATGGCGTTCTCGACCAGGGCCTGAAGGGAAATGGGCGGGATCAGGAAATTCTCAGCGGAAAGATCGGTGATCTCGATGACCATACTGATGGCTTCGGCGAAGCGAATCTTGAGGAGATAGAAGTAGTTGCTGATGAATTCCACTTCTTCGCGCAGCAGAACGAGGTCTCTTTCTTTGTTGCTGAGGATGTAGCGGTAAACCCGGGCAAGCGTATCGTTGTACAGCCGGGCGTTTTGAGGGTCGCGGGTGATGAGAAAGGACAGGGTATTGAGAGAATTGAAGATGAAATGGGGGTCGATCTGGTTTTTGAGGGCTTCCAGTTCGGCCTGGGCTTTGGCGACGTTGAGCTGTTCTACTTTGGATTCGTTGGATTTTTTCTCCAGGTTCAGGAAGATGATCTCGTAGCTATTGCTGATGAAGCAGGCGGCGATAATGATGAGCAGGACGCTGTTGACCAGGTGGCCGGTTGCGGGTTGTGGCTCATGCGAGGCTGCGATCCAGAGGTGGAGCAGGCCGAAAGCGAGGGAGCCGGAATAGACGATGTTGGCGAAGAAGAAAGCGATAACGATCTTATAGTAGGATGTTTTGGACCAGGGTATCTTGGCGCGGATGTAATACATGAGGCGGACGTTGCCTTCCCAGACGAGGAAGATGACGACGATAAAAAAGAGGTAGCAGGCGGCCAGTTCGGAATAGCTGTACAGGTGGTTTGTGATGAAGCCCGTCAGATTAGGAACGAGGATGCCAATGGTAGGGATGCCAATTAATTTAACCATCCGGTCGTTCAAAGCAAGTTGTTTGTTCATAGCAGGTCAGCCAGGCATTTAGCCTGATCCAGTAAAATTGTTAATGGTTGGGAAAGTTTGGTCCGTTGGTGTAGTAGATCGGAATAACGTGAAATAATTTAATTGTGCTGTAATAGAAAAGTTAATTTATTGTAAAAGGGCAAAGTGGGGGCCAGGCGGCTGCAGGGCCGGAGCCGCGAGGCAGTTCATACCTTGAAACTAACGGTTGGACCCTCAAATCTCCCGGTTGGGTCAATTTAGGGAGAGGCCGATTTAAAAAGAGGCTATCTTTCATGCGCCAACCAAACCACTCAAGTCAAACTCATTCCGGGGGAACAGCAATTTTAGTCTAACGGGCAACTTCCCCGGATCGTATAAAGGTTGTCCTTAGAAGTTTTCTCATGTGACCCGCAGGTGGTTTCTACCACCTGCTCTTTTTTTACGCTTTGTTTTACTTTGTTCCATTTTGTACAGACTTGTACCAGTTATTTCACCGCAGAAATTTTCGGACTGATTTTTCCTTCTTTAGCCTTGATAGTTATCTTTTTAAGCAGTAACGAATTTAACCTGGATAGAACGGTCTTGGGATAGCAAATTTACCGCTTCGGTAAGTCTCCAACAATTTCGTGCGTCAGTGCGATTAATTTATGTGTCTAATTGAGATCTACATTTTTACCATTACAAAACCAACAGTAAATGAGAAAGTTTATTCTAATGCTTATGATGGGCGTGGTAACATCCACGATGGTACAAGCCCAAAGCAGCCAAGTAACGGGCACGGTTACCGATTCGGCTGGTTTTCCCCTCGCGGGAGCTTCTATTAATGTTCGAGGCGCGAAGCGGGGGACCAGTGCTGGGTCGGACGGAAGTTTCCGGCTTGTTGTTTCCGTAAATGCAACACTTGTCGTGAGCGCTGTAGGGTTTGTGACACAGGAAATCCCAGTGAGAGAGGGCGGCAGTTTAGCCATTCGGATGGTGCCGGACAGGAAGAATCTAAACGAAGTAGTGGTGACGGCGCTTGGGATACGCAGGGAAAAGCGGTCGCTTACCAATGCCACCCAGACCATTTCATCCGATGAGCTCAATAAATCGGGGACCGGAAATCCGCTTGGCGAACTGGAGGGTAAAGCCTCGGGACTGACCGTGATCAATAGCACCGGTGATCCCGGTGGAGGTACCTATATCCGGCTGCGGGGATCTACATCTATAACCGGCAACAACCAACCTCTGCTTGTTGTAGACGGTGTTCCGATCGATAACTCGATCAATAACTTTGACGCAACTGCGCCTTCAGGGAGCAGTGCCAGCGGCGCAAACGGCAATCTTACTGGCGGAGCGCAGCCAACCAATCGCGGGAATGATATCAATCCCAACGATATTGAATCGATCAATGTCCTGAAGGGGCCGGCTGCCACGGCGTTATATGGCATACAGGCGGCCAGCGGGGCACTTATTATCACCACCAAGAGAGGAGGCGCGGGGCACAGGTCGACCGTCAGCTTTAATTCGTCGTTGACGATGGACAAGGTGGGCCTGTTGCCAAAACTGCAATCTCAGTATTCGCAGGGCTCCCACGGTGTCTATACGCCGCCGCAAGATGGGGCGTCGACATCCTGGGGGGCGGCCATTGATACGTTATACTGGGATGGGGCGACGGATTATGCTTATGACAAACATGGTAATATTGTCGGCAAATCGAGTCCGAACGCCAAGACCCCTGTGACCCCATATGACCGCTATAGTTTCTTCAAGACCGGTCTTACCTATAATAATAATGTATCCTTATCAGGCGGAAGTGAGACGTCCGGTTACCGAATGTCGCTGGGTAATCTTTCCCAGACGGGCATCGTTCCCAAAGCCAAATATGACAAGACGTCCCTCAGTTTAAGCGGCCAGTCGAAGATCAGCAGCCGCCTGAGTGCCTCCGCCGGCATTACGTACATCAATTCCACGAATTATAAGGTACAGCAAGGATCGAATCTTTCCGGCGTGATGCTGGGGCTGGTGCGAACCCCTGCTACTTTCGACAATTCCAATGGGTATGGATCTAGTGCCGCCAATCACAAAGATGCGTATGAATTCCCGGATGGGACGCAGCGGGACTACAGAGGCGGAGCAGGGTATGACAATCCATACTGGGTTGTCAACAATGACCCTACCCATAGCGATGTAGACCGGGTATTTGGGTATGGTCAGGCGGAATTTACAGCAGCGCCGTGGCTCTCATTTACCTACAGGGTGGGTGGTGACGTGTATTCACAGAACGACAAGACGGTTTATGATCTCAACTCCAACGCAAATCCTGCAGGTGCAATCTACCTGATCAATTACACCAACCGGCAATTCAATTCCGACATCATCGCGAATCTGCATAAAAACTTTTCCGATGATTTCGGGGGTTCGCTGATCCTGGGACAGAACTATTTCACGCTTACGCAGAACAACACGTTTACAAATGGTAAAGGATTCAATGTGAGCGGATTCTACGATCTCTCCAATGCCCAGAGCTATCTGGCGTCGGAAACCGAGGTGCACAAGCGAACCTCGGCCTTTTATGCGGACGCCGAATTCAATTACAAGCGGATGTTATTCCTGTCAATCACGGCGCGGGATGAGACTTCTTCTACGTTGCCGGCCGCCCATGACAATTTCTTTTATCCGTCGGTTGGCTTAGGCTGGGTCTTTACTGAACTGCCGGGTATGAAGTCCCAATCGTTGCTTTCTTTTGGCAAGGTAAGGGCCTCATTTGCTCAGGTGGGTAAGGATGCACCCGTATACGCGCTCAGTACGCCTTTTACCAGTGCGGTATTTGCCGACGGTTTTACCAGCGGAATCACTTTCCCAGCCAATGGCAGTTCGGGATACCAGATCAGTTCGGGGATCGCCACTATCGGCAATCCCGATCTAAAGCCTGAGAATACGTATTCCTATGAAGGCGGGTTCGATCTTGGTTTTCTTCGGAACAGACTAACATTCAATGCGACGGGTTATTACAGCAAATCGACGAACGGTATCATGCCGGTATCGCTTCCCTTTACTACTGGCTTTGCCGGGGAACTGCTGAACGCTACAACGATCACCAACAAGGGCCTTGAATTAACCCTGGACGGAACGCCGGTGCAGACCAGCTATGGTTTGAAATGGAATGTTATCGTGAACTGGAGCCGGAATGTTAGCAAGGTGGTTTCCTTATATCCTGGCATCCAGACCTTTTTTATGGGAGGATTTGGAGCTGGCGAAGCCGGGATCTTTGCCGTTCAGGGGCAACCCTTTGGGGTGATCTATGGCGCTACGACGCCGCACTCGAACCTGAACAATTTGAAAAGTCCGCTGCTGATCGACGATCGGACCTCATCCACGAGCTATGCACAGCCGATACCAGGGGGAGTGGGACCCAATCTTGTTATTGGTAACCCCGCGCCGGATTGGATCGGCAGCGTGATCAGCAACCTGAGCTACAAAGGGGTTGTTCTGGGTGTGCAGGTGGATGTGCGTCATGGCGGAGCATTATGGAATGGTACTCGTGGGGCTTTGGCCAATAAGGGCACCGCGGAGGAAACGGTCAACCGCGGTCAGGCAACCGTGTTCAAGGGCCTATTGGGACACCTCGACGATAACGGGAATGTCGTTCATAACGAGAATGGTGTAGAAAAGCCGGGCCCGGGTGCCGCAAACACGATCGCATCCAGCTATAACCAATATTACTGGCAAAATACGGGCAACAGTTTCGGCGGCGGCCAGGAAACGGACGTCGAAAACGGCGGCTTTACACGTATCCGTCAGCTCAGTCTGAGTTATGAGCTGCCCAAGTCGCTCCTGAAGAGTGGACCTTTTACCAGTCTCTCCCTGACGGCTTTAGTCAACAACTTGCACGTATGGACGAAGTATGACGGCGTAGATCCGGAGACCAGCCTTGGTGGACCGAGTAACCAGCAAGGCATTGACTATTTCAACAATCCCAATACAAAAAGTTATGGCCTTCGCCTGAATGTTGGCCTTTAGTCTACATTTAAAACGAGTAAATATGAAACTACCATATAAACCGATTTTGCTGGTGTTGATCACCGGGCTTATGATCACTTCTTCCTGTAAGAAGAGTTTTTACACAGATCAGAACATCAATCCAAATGCGTTGCCTTCGGTGACGCCGGACCTGCTGCTGCCAACCGTTGAAGCAGCCCTGGGGTATACCCAGGGCGGGGACATTTCCCGCTATTCCGCCCTGTTAATGCAGCAGATGTATGGCGCCAACAGTCAGTCGCAGCAGTATTACGAGTACAATTTCAATCCGGGGACCTTCGATAATCTCTGGCCGGACTTTTATACATCGACGCTGGAGAATGACTATACGCTCATGCAGATAGCGGATGCGGGCGGTTATAACACTTATGGCGGTGTGTCCAGGATCATCATGGCTTATGCGCTGCAGGTAGGGGTCGATCTGTGGGGTGACCTGCCTTATTCGCAGGCATTCAAAGGCAATGCTGCCGAGGCCATTCTGCATCCCACCTACGACAACGCTGCGGGCCTCTACGATTCCATCGCCTCCCTGATCAATGTGGGCACATCTATGCTGCAGTCGACGAATCCAGGGACGCTGACCCCGACCACGCAGGATGTGATCTTCCAGGGAAATACCGCTGCCTGGATCAAGTTCGGACATGCGATAAAAGCGCGGCTTGCACTGCATCAGAGCGTAGGGAATACTGCCATGGCGACGACGGTGCTTACGGAAGCCGCACAGGCATTCGCAGACAATGGGGATAATGCCCAGTATATCTTTGGCACGCAACAGACCTCAGCCAATTCCTGGTACCAGTTTTACCGCGACCGCCCAGGGGATGAAAACTTTACGAGCAGCACGCTGGCGGGCAATATGCTGGCGGATGGCGACCCGCGCTACGGGGCTTTCGACCTGGACAGCAGCGATAATTCGGGAAATCCGTTTAGCTATTATAATAAGATCAATTCCCCCGTGGAGTTCATCACCTACGATGAATTGCTGTTTGCCAGCGCCGAAGCGACATTGAGATCGGGAGGAAGCGTTGCCGCTGCGCAGGCGTTATACCAGGCGGCGATTACGGCCAATATGCAGAAGTTGGGAGTTGCACAAAGCGATATTACTGCCTATTTGGCCGCTAAGGGAACGCTTCCTGTCTCTTCGGATGCAGCGATTTCGATGATCGCCTCGGAGGAGTATATCGCGTTGTTCCTGAACCCCGAGACCTGGACGCTTTGGCGACGGACAGGTACGCCTGCACTGGTTAGCATTTCGGGAAATCCGATACCACGGAGGCTATTATATCCTCAATCCGAAATCAATTTCAATTCCGCGAACGTACCCGCTAATGTGACCCTATATGCCCCTAAGATATTTTGGGATAAGTAACGGTTGATAATAAGATAAATCAAAGCCCCCAATTAGGGGGCTTTTTTCTTATATTGGCCAAATGGAAAAAGTGTTATCACGCAGTCTTGGCCCGCTTTTACTATGGGGCCTGGGTGTGGGGTATGTCATTTCAGGGATGTATTTCGGCTGGAACCTTGGCCTGGCGGCAGGCGGCACGGCGGGCCTGGCCATCGCCACGTCCGGTGCGATCCTGTTGTACATCACGTTTACTTTCTCCTATACGGAGTTGGCTTGTGCGATCCCGCGGGCGGGAGGTGTCTTTGACTATGCCACGCGGGGTTTGAACCGGGATCTTGGCTTTGTCGCGGGCGTGGCGCAACTGGTGGAATTCCTCTTTGCACCGCCGGCGATCGCGGCTGCGATCGGGGCTTATTTCAACATTTTTTTTCCTGCTATTCCGGTGCAGGCGATCGCGATCACGGCGTATGTGCTTTTTACGGGGTTGAATATCTATGGGGTGAAGGCTGCGGCGAGGGTTGAATTGGTGGTGACGGTGCTGGCGGTTGTCGAACTGCTGATCTTTTCGGGTGTCACGCTGCCGCATTTCAAATGGACGAACATGGCGCACAATGCTTTCCCGCATGGTTGGATGGGGGTTTGGGCGGCGATCCCGTTTGCGGTGTGGTTCTTTCTGGGGTTGGAAGGGGTGGCTAATGTGGCAGAGGAGGCGATCCGGCCGCAGCGGACGATTTTGCTGGGTTTTGGCTTCGCGTTGTTCACACTGATCGTATTGTGTGTACTGATCTTCCTGTCATCCGTGGGTGTAGCGGGATGGGAGGCTATCGTTTATCCATCACCGGGGGTACATGAAACTTCTGACAAGCCGTTGCCGCTGGCGCTGTCTAGGATACCCGGGATGGGTGCGGGATGGGCCTATCATCTTCTGATCACGATCGGGCTACTGGGATTGGTGGCATCGTTCCATGGGCTGATCCTTGCGGCCGGGCGTGCTACGCTGGAGTTTGGCCGGGTGCGTTATTTGCCCGAGGCATTGGGTCGTGTGCATATTAAACGTGGGACGCCTGCGAATGCGTTATATGTGAATATGGGAATCGGCATTGTCGCGCTGGTGTCGGGCAAGACGGATGAGATCATTACGATCTCCGTACTCGGCGCGTTGACGCTTTATTTGTTGGCCATGATCACCGTGTTGGCGTTGCGAAAGAAGGAGCCCGGATTGGAGCGGCCTTTTCGGGTGCCGATGTATCCGGTTTTCCCGATCGTAGCGCTGGTGATCGCGTTGGTTTGTTTGGTGGCGCTGGTTAGCTTGAATATTAATTTATCTCTCATTTATTTTTCCATCCTGATAGTGGCCTATATTTGGTTTCGCCTGGCGGTTGTAAACCGCCAAGACCGAAGGTCTGATACTTGATTCTTTGTAAAACACAAAAGGACAGATGCGCAACAATCTATTACTTCCTGAGCTGCTGCGGCAACTGGCGGAGGAGCACACCGAGAAGGTCAGGCTGGCAGTGACGGATATGGACGGGATATTGAGGGGAAAGGTAATCGCTTTTGACAAATTAGTGGCTATCGCGGATAAGGGTTTCGGCTTTTGCGATGTGGTCTTTGGCTGGGATGCCGCGGATAGTGCTTATGACAATGGGGAATTCACCGGCTGGCATACCGGGTATCCCGATGCGTTGGCGGTGATCGATGCCGGGACGTTCAGGCGGGTGCCTTGGGAAGGGGATATGCCGTTTTTTCTCGGGGATTTCCGCGCAAAAGATGGCGGCCAACTGGGCATCTGCCCGCGGGGTTTGTTGAAACGGGTGATCCGGCAGGCTCAGGCCGCGGGGTATAGCGCGTTCTTTTCCCAGGAGTTCGAATGGTTTAATTTTGTAGGGCCCGCTTCGGCCGGTCACTGGTCCATTGCCGATCTGAAGCCGATCACCAAGGGCATGTTCGGTTATTCCATCTTGCGAGCCTCGCAGGGGAGTGCCTACTTCAATGACCTTTTTGATCTGTTGAAGCGTTTTGAGGTCCCGTTGGAGGGGCTTCACACGGAAACGGGTCCCGGAGTCTATGAAGCCGCCATTCTTTATTCGGATGTGTTGGAAGCGGCAGACCGGGCGGTTCTATTCAAGACGGGGGTCAAGGAGATCGCGCATCGACATGGAGTGCTTCCTACGTTCATGGCGAAAGTGAATGAACAACTTCCTGGTTGCAGCGGGCATGTGCATCAGAGTCTTTGGACGGCAGATGGAGAGCATAATCTGTTTTATGATGAAGGCGGTAATGCAGGGATGAGCGCTATCATGGAGAGTTATATCGCGGGGCAACTGTACTGTCTGCCGCATATACTGCCGATGGTGGCGCCGACGGTGAACAGTTATAAACGGTTGGTGGAGGGAGCCTGGGCGCCAACTACGCTGACCTGGGCAGTAGACAACCGGACGGTAGCACTGAGGGCTTTGCCCGGTGGGGCTGGTTCTACCCGACTGGAGACGAGGGTTGTCGGTTCCGACACCAATCCTTATTTGGCCATGGCCGCTTGTCTGGCTTCGGGCTTGTATGGGGTTCGGCAGGAGTTAAAGCTGAGCGCGACGGCGACCGTAGGAAACGGGTATGCGGATAAACGTTATGGTGTATTGCCAGGTAACTTGTGGGACGCGACGCAGGCCATGCGACAGAGTCCGTTGGCGAAGGAACTTTTTGGGGAGGCTTTTACGGAGCATTTTATCCGTACGCGGGAGTGGGAGTGGAGGCAGTTTGGGAAGGTGGTGACGGATTGGGAACTAAAAAGATATTTGGAGATAATATAAATGGTATGGTGGATTTTAACATTGCCAGGCAATATAATTTTCCGACAACGATCAGGTTTGGCGCAGGTGTCATCAGGGAATTGCCGGATCATCTGGTGTCGGCAGGGTTGAGCCGGCCCTTGCTGGTGACGGACCCAATGGTTGCGAAGCTGGATTTTTTTGCCGATATCCGTAGGCAGCTTGAAGCGCGCGGTTTTTCGGTGGAAGTATTCTCTGACATGCACAAGAACCCGGTGAAGTCCGATGTGTTGAAAGGGGGCGATGTCTTTGCCGCTACCGACCGGGATTCGATTATCGGGATTGGTGGGGGTGCCGCTATGGATGTGGCGCGTGCCATTGTGTTACGGGTCCACCATCGCCGGGACCTGTTCGACTATGACGATCTTATCGGCGGGGATATCCATGTAACGGAGGAAGTACCTTACTTCGTGACCGTGCCGACGACGAGCGGAACGGGAAGTGAAGTTGGGCGTAGTGCGATCATCTCGGAAGATGATACGCATCGCAAGCGCATCCTGTTCAGTCCGAAATTGTTGGCCAGGATCGTTTATGCCGATCCGTTGCTGACAATGGCATTGCCGGCTTTCGTGACGGCGGCAACAGGGATGGATGCGTTGACGCACAACTTAGAGGCTTTTCTGGCAAAGCAATATCATCCGATGTGTGAGGGTATTGCGCTGGAGGGGATCGAATTGATCAACGAGTCTATCGCGCGGGCGGTCCTGCGGCCCGACCTGGAATCGAGGAGCAAGATGATGATCGCCTCGTTGATGGGAGCGGTGGCCTTTCAAAAGGGTTTGGGTGTAGTGCATTCGCTGGCGCATCCGATGTCTTCGCTGCTGGATACGCATCATGGCCTGGCGAATGCGGTGAACCTGCCGTATGGGATGCGGTGGAATATTTTGGGATCCGAGGAAAAGTTCAGGAAGATCGCGCGGGTGATGGGGTTGGAAAAAGAGAATGGCGAGGGGGTGGTAGAACGGTTGTTCGCGTTGAATGGGGAATTGGACCTGCCGTTGCGTCTTCGGGATGTGGGCGTAAGGGAAGAACACATCGATACATTGGCCGATCTGGCGATCGCGGATTTTGCGCATCCGAATAATCCCAAGCCGGTGAGCAGGTCAGATTTTCATTCTTTGTATACTGAGGCCCTTTAGGCCCGCCGCATGGCGGGCCATAAAAAGACAATTATGATGAGAATCGGATTGACCTTTACCGGTACCGACTGGAAGCATGAGAACTACGTCCGGTGGTTGCAGGATGGAGAGGACATCGAAGTGCTCAAGCTGGAGCGCGGCGAATTCCCGGACTGTGATGGGCTTGTACTATCAGGCGGGATAGATATTCATCCGGATCTTTATGGCGGGGCGTATGAGTATCCGGAGAACAAGGGGTGGAAGCGGGAGCGGGACGATTTTGAAGTGAAGATGCTGAAGGCGGCCTGGGAGCGCCACTTACCTGTGTTGGGCGTATGCAGAGGACTGCAACTCATCAATGTCGTGAGGGGTGGAACGCTGGTCCAGGATCTGGGGGTTCTGGGGGATGAGGTGCATCAGAATGTGCCTGAAGACAAGTTGCATGGGTTGGTAGTGGAAGGGGCGGGTTTGTTGAAAGAGATCGTAGGCAAGGGGGAAGGGATAGTGAACAGTGCTCATCATCAGGCGATCAGTCTGTTGGGTGAGGGATTGCGGATCAATTGCAGGGCGGAAGATGGTACTATAGAAGGGATCGAATGGAGGGAGCCGGCAGGGCGGCCATTTCTGTTGGCGGTACAATGGCATCCAGAGCGGATGTATGTGCATGGTCTTCCGGATGCGTTCTTTTACCGGGCGATCAGGGACAAGTTTATCAATGACATAAAAAAGAATCATGGAGATCATTAATCCGGCTACGGAGGAAATCATTGGCGAAGTAAAGGAAGATACAGCGATTAGCGTGGGAGAAAAATATGAACTTTTACGGATAGGGCAGCCGAAGTGGGCTGCGCTGGCGCTAGATGAGCGGATCGGGCATATCGAGCTATTCTATGCAGCCCTGGGGACAGAGATGGTTGGGTTGGCGGAGACATTGACTGCGGAGAGCGGCAAGCCGTTGCAGCAATCGCACAACGAACTGAATGGGGCGAGGAACAGGATCCGGTGGATGCTGGACCATGCGGCCAGGTGGTTATCGGAAGAGTGGGTAGTCAGTGAAGGGGCAACGCGGGAGAAGATCGTCTATGAACCGCTTGGCGTTATCGGCAATATCTCGGCCTGGAACTATCCTTATTTAGTTGGCGTCAATGTGTTCATACCGGCGTTGCTGGGTGGGAATGGCGTGTTGTACAAGCCTTCGGAATATGCCACGCTTACGGGTTTGCATATACAGCGGCTTTTGCATGGCGCGGGTGTTCCTGCTGACGTCTTTCAATTGGTTGCGGGTAAGGGTGCAGCGGGAGAATCGCTGTTGCAGCTGCCGCTGAACGGCTATTTTTTTACGGGTAGTTACCGGACCGGGAAGCTGATCGCCGAGCGGGTGGCGTCGAAACTGGTGCCTTGCCAATTGGAACTGGGGGGGAAAGATCCGCTGTACGTCATGGATGATGTTAAGGATATCCAGCAGGTAGCCGCTGCGGCGCTTGAGGGAGTGGTTTACAATAATGGGCAGAGCTGTTGCGCAGTGGAGCGGATCTATGTGCAGGAAGGCGTATACGATGCTTTTGTGCGGGCCTATACGGAGCAGGTGCAGAAAATGGTAGTGGGTGATCCGTTGGATGCGGCTACGGAACTGGGACCTTTAAGCAGGCCGGGGCAGTTGGCGTTTCTGACGGAACAGATCGAAGATGCGGTCGGCAAAGGTGCCAGGGTGCTGTATGGAGGAGGCCGGTTGGCCCGGAAAGGATTCTTTATCGAACCAGCTGTGTTGGTGGATGTGGACCACAGCATGAAGATCATGACCGACGAGTCTTTTGGGCCGGTGGTGGGCATACAAAGGGTGAAGGATGACGCGGAGGCAGTGGAGTTGATGGCCGATACGGAATACGGATTGACGGCTGCAGTGTACAGTAAAGACTTTGAAAGGGCGGACAAGGTAATGCGTAGCCTGAATACGGGTACGGTCTATTGGAACTGTTGTGATAGGGTGAGTGCGGGTTTGCCCTGGTCGGGGAGGAAGCATTCGGGTTTGGGGATGACCTTGTCCTATCAGGGGATCAGGGCTTTTGTACAGCCCAAAGCGTATCATATACGGGGCTAAAGGAAATAGGATATGCACCTGCTGTGCATATTTATGTCTAGGGGGAATGGGTTCTATTATTTAACATTATGGACGAAAAGCCTTTTAACGATAGTGATGGGGAAGTAAAGCATACATAGACCTCCGCCGAGTGGCGGAGGTCTTCTAATGATATAAAGAGAGGGGAATAGACATTCCCCTCGCGTCACGATTTTTGTGACCATTCAAAACTAAAAAGGTATGTGGCAGACGGGATTTGATTTGGTAAGGTCAGATCAGATAACCGTCAAATTTACCATTCTGATGGAATTTTGCAAACCTTCCAGCACAGTAATTCCGGTGTTAGTGCAAAAATATGCTCTTTGCGTACATGCTACGCATTAGAAACCGATTTGCGGCATCGATTGCGTAACTTTTTGGTCGGTGAACGGAGGTGGTTTGCCTGTGGTCTTACAGCAGTAATTTATCCGGATTGGGTATAAAATTCAGGAAGGCCTGGAAATTGGCCTTGTATTTCCGTTTGTCCAATTTGTAATAAAAAGCGCCTTTTTTTGAATTGGCTTTGTCTTTTTCTTTTTGTTTGATCAGGAGTTCTGTGGAGAGCACTTTCCGGCTGAAGTTGCGGTTGTCGAAGGTGGCGTCGTAGATGCCTTCGTAGAGGTTTTGGAGTTGGGGAATGGTGAACTTGGCAGGCAGCAATTCGAACAGGATAGGGTGCAGCGCGGCCTTGTAGCGGAGTTTTCTTTTGGCGATCTCCACCATTTTTTTATGGTCGAAGATGAGTTCCGGCATGTTGTCCAGGTGGACCCATTCCGGGTGGTATTCGTTACTGAGTTGTTTTTCATACTGATGGATATCGATGAGGGCGAAGTAGGCTATGCTGAGTGTTCTTTCGACGGGGTCGCGATCGGCTTCGCCGAAGGCTTTTAGTTGTTCCAGGTAGACCCCTTCGAGGCCGGTGAGTTTTTTGAGGATGCGGTTGGCGGCTTGTTCAAGGCTTTCTTGTGGTTGGAGGAATCCGCCCATCAGGCTCCATTTACCCTTTTCCGGTTTTAGTCCGCGTTGGACGAGCAGGAGTTTGATAGCTGTCCCGTCGAATCCGAAGATGATGCAATCTACGGCTACGAGCATACGGGATTCCCCCTGGTAACGATTCATGTAGTTATATATTTAAATAGATCGGTGAAAATAATGTTTTTCAATCAATCATTTTGTAGTAGGCTTCGTTCCAGCGAAGCTCGTTGCGAAACTGGTGGAGCTCGGTATTTTTTCCGATCAAGGCGAATTCGATGCCGGCGATGTCGGCGAAATCGCGGAGGTGTCCGGCTGTCAGGTTTTGGCTATAGCAAGTATGATGGGCGCCGCCTGCGAGGATCCAGGCCGTGCAGCCTGTGTTCATATCGGGGTAGGGTTTCCATAGCACACGGGCGACGGGAAGTTTTGGCAGTGGGTGGATGGGGATAATGGCCTCGACTTCGTTGACGATGAGGCGGAAGCGGGTGCCCATGTCGATGATAGCCGCATTGAGGGCGGGGCCTGCAGCGGCGTTGAAGACGAGTCGTACGGGGTCTGCTTTTCCGCCGATGCTGAGCGGATGGATCTCGCAGGAGACGGGTCCATCGGCGATGGATTCGCAGATCTCGAGCATATGCGCGCCGAGGACCATGTTGTTACCGGGTTCGAAATGGTAGGTATAATCTTCCATGAAAGAATTGCCACCTGGCAGGCCGCTTCCCATTGTTTTCATAGCGCGGACGAGAGCGGCAGTTTTCCAGTCGCCTTCGCCGCCGAAGCCGAAGCCGTCAGCCATGAGCCGTTGGGCCGCGATACCCGGCAGTTGTACTATACCGTGCAGGTCTTCGAAAGTATCGGTGAAACCTTTGAAGCGGCCTTCTATCAGGAAGGCTTTTAGGCCGAGCTCGATCCTGGCGGCATCGCGGAGGGAGGCGTGTAGGATCGCGCCTTTGCGGAGGGTGCTGTCAAGTCGATATTTGTCCGCGTATTCCTGGACGAGGCTGTCGACGGCATGATCGGCGATGCCTTGGATGGTGTCGACGAGGTCGCCGATGCCGTGGGTATTGACGGAATAGCCGAAGCGGAGTTCTGCTTCCACTTTGTCGCCTTCGGTGACGGCTACCTGACGCATGTTATCGCCGAAGCGGACGAAGCGGGCACCCTGCCAATCATGCCAGCCGGCTGCGGCGCGGGCCCAGGCGTTCAATTGGCCGATGGTATGGGGGTCCTGCCAATGGCCGGTGACCACCTTGCGATCGAGACGCATTCTGCTCATGATGAAACCGAATTCCCTGTCGCCGTGGGCGCTTTGGTTGAGGTTCATGAAATCCATGTCGATGGCCGCCCAGGGGATGTCCCTGTTGAACTGGGTGTGCAAGTGCAGCAGGGGTTTATGGAGGATGCGCAAGCCGCCGATCCACATTTTTGCCGGAGAAAAGGTGTGCATCCAGGCGATGATGCCGATGCATTGCGGCGTATTATTGGCTTCGACACAGGTATGGTAGATCTCTTCGGGGGTTTTCACGGTGGGGCGGTAGACGATGCTGACGGGGATCTGCGGGCTGTCGTTGAGGGCGCGGGCGATGGTTTGCGAATGATCGGCTACCTGTTGTAATGTCTCTTCCCCGTAGAGGTGTTGGCTACCGGTGACGAACCAGACCTCGAGTGTTTTTAAGTCCATGTTTTCTTGATGATTTTATTGGCCGTAGTAGGAATTGGGGCCGTGCTTGCGTTCGTAATGTTTTTTTATGAGGGCCTCCTTTAATCTGGGAGCGTTGGCATGGATCTGTTCGGTCAAACAGGCCATTTGTGCGACTGACTCAAGGACCGCACTGTTGTAGACGGCTTTTTCGGGTGTTTTTCCCCAGGAGAACGGTGCGTGGTTGGCGATAAGGATCATTTCCATGGCTTCGTAGCTGAATCCTTTGTCGCGAAAGGCGTTCATGATCTGGAAGCCGGTCTGGTATTCATAATCACCCTGGATCATGTCGTCGTTCATCGGCGGGGCGCAAGGGATATCGACAGTGTTGTGGTCGGCGTGGGTAGTGCCGAAGATGGGGATATCCCGGCCGGCCTGTGCCCATGCGGTGGCGTACGTGGAATGGGTGTGGGCGATGCCGCCGATCTGGGTCCAATGTTTGTAGAGGACGGCATGGGTGAGGGTATCGGAAGAGGGCCGGAGCTTGCCTTTGACGGTTTTTCCTTCGAAGTCGACGATCA
The DNA here is from genome assembly GCA_965214315.1 of Puia sp. GTDB lineage: Bacteria > Bacteroidota > Bacteroidia > Chitinophagales > Chitinophagaceae > Puia. Next base: position 65,840 of record CBDCBP010000011.1, read on the forward strand.
CCATTTTGTCGGGGGTGAGATCGTTGTAGGGTACGCCGCTGGGTTTGATGGCGAATACGCCCAGGTCCCGGTCGGCGGCGCTGACGTTGCCGAAAGTAAAGAGGACAAGTCCCAACTTTGGGAGTTGTTTGTTGGCTTTGCAGGCCGCTTCTTGGATGTCGGTGTATTTGCTCATGCTCTAGTGGTTGTAGCTTCTACGAAATGGCCGAGTTTTTTGTATTGCTCGAATCGTTGGGTATAGATGGTGGTGTTGGCGGGGTTGGGTGTATAAGTAGCTTCAAAGCCCTGGCCGATGGCGGCCATAGCGTCCTCACATTTGGGATAGATGCCCGCCGCGGTGGCGGCGAACATGGCTGCACCGAGGGCGCAAGTCTGTTCGGAGGCATGGATACGCATTGGCATGTTCACAATATCGGCCATCATTTGCATGATCAAGGGTGATTTTTTTGCTACGCCGCCGAGTCCGATAAGGCCTTTTATGGGGATGCCTTCGCTGGTGAAGCGGTCGACGATCATTTTCGCACCGAAGCAGGTGGATTCGACGATGGAACGGAAGATGCGTGGGGCGTCACTGCCCAGACTGAGGTTGGTGATCGCGCCCTTAAGGAGTTGGTTGGCATCGGGGGTGCGGCGGCCATTGAACCAGTCGAGTGCCGCTTCACCCTGGGGTTCGGGCGGCAGGTTGCCAGCGAGGCGACTGAGATCGGGGATGATCTTGTCGGTAGCTGCCGCGAGTTGCTCCGGTGTTAGCAAGGTCGAGGGTAGCTGTTTTAGCGGCCATGCTATGAGGTCGCGGAACCAGGCGTAGGCGTCGCCAAAGGCCGATTGCCCGGCCTCCATGCCCATCATGCCTGGGATGACGGAGCCGGGGACCTGACCGCAGATGCCTCGCACGAGGCGGTCGCCGACTTCTTTCGATGGGGCAACGAGCATATCGCAGGTTGAAGTGCCCATGACCTTGCTGAGGTGGTAGGCTTCGATCTGGCCGCCGACGGCGCCCATGTGGGCATCGAAGGCACCGATGCCGACAATAACAGCTGTGGACAATCCCAGTCTTTGTGCCCATTCGGCGGAAAGGTAGCCGGCCGGTTGATCGGCCGTATAGGTATCGGTAAAAAGCCGGTCTCTGAAACCTTTTAACAGCGGGTCCAGGCTGGCGAAGAAATTGTCGGGGGGCAGGCCGCCGTATGCCGGGGCCCAGAGGGCTTTGTGGCCTGCGGCGCAGACGCCGCGTTTAAGGTGTAATGCCTGCGTGCCGCCGGTAAGCAGGAACGGGATCCAATCGCAATGTTCCACCCAGGAATGGCAGGCTTTTCTAACGGCTTCATCTGAGCGAAGGATGTGCAGGAGTTTTGCCCAAAACCATTCGGAGGAGTATACGCCGCCGACGAATTGAAGGTAATTGACATCGAATGTTGCGGCGTGGGTATTGATGGACGCGGCCTCTTTTACGGCCGTATGATCTTTCCAGAGGATGAAGAGCGCGTTGGGGTTATTCTTAAAAGGCTCGAGGAGACCCAGGGGGGTGCCTGATGCGTCCACGGCAACGGGTGTCGACCCTGTGGTGTCGATAGAAATTGCCTTGACGGCCTGGGCGGCTGCGGGTCCGGCCTGGCGAAGGCAGTCGGCGATGGTAGACTGGAGCCCTTCGGTATAATCGAGTGGATGTTGGCGGAATTGGTTTTGGACGGGGTTGCAGTACAGCCCATCCTTCCAGCGGGGATATTGAAAAACAGCCGACGCTATTTCGCTGCCGTCGGCAGCATTTACGAGGAGTGAGCGAACGGAATCGGTGCCGAAGTCTACTCCTATAACAAAATTTTCTTTTCCCATACAGCGGTTCGAATTCCTGTCAAAATAACATTTAATTATTGGTTTTAAAAAAATATTATTTGGCGGGCAGAAGGGCAAGGCAAGAGATACTTTAAGCAGAAGATTTGTAAGACGATTGATTAAATGCAGCCATTGTTAAAAAAAGGTTGTAATTCTGTGGGCGTGGGTTTGCAGGTCGAATTTTGCAGAACATGATTGGGGGCGCAGGAAATTTCTCGCCGGGCATACGATACGTTAAAATTATTTTATGATACGGTATGCGTATTTAAAGATACTAATAATGTATCTGTTAAATTTAGAAAACATTGAATTACAGAAGTTTATCTTCGATTTTGCATATCAGTTCTAGAAGAAATAGTTTAAATTGTCTTGCCCCTCAAACCGCTGGAGAAAATGGAACAAAAAATTAAAATTAACAGGATCAAGGCAGTGTTAGCTGAAAAAGACATATCGCATAAAGAATTGGCGATCAGAGTAGGAATAGCGCCCAACAGCGTTACGAGGATTTGTAACAACGAATTTCAGCCGACTTTGCGGCTTTTAAGGGACATTGCCCTGGCACTGGACGTAGACATCCGGGAGCTGCTCATCCCCACGCGAATTTGAGGTAGCAAGGCAAAAGAGCGCAGTGAATTGACCAATTATGTCACTACTGCCTTCTTGCCCCAACCTTATTCTTTTCTTTTCATCATAAGGCGGTCTGCAGGCTTCTTCGCAGTAGCTCGAAATTTCATCGATAGGCTGAAGATGCGTTTGGCGGTTGCGCACCCTGTCATCGACAGGGCCGATTTTTACTGCATTTGTCGCATGTCACGCGCTCGATCCGGCGCTAGAGGTATTGTCGTCGAATTCTCCAGAATTTAAACAGTAAGTCTGATTATTTGTTAATTTGGGCCGGGCGATCTCTTTTTCGTCACATACCGTCATGGATTACAATACGATACTTGAGCAGGCGCAACATTATGTGAAGTCTTGTTTTGACAAAAATGTCAATGAAAAATTGATTTACCACAATATCAGGCATACGGAGATGGTAGTGGAAGCGGCGAGGCAGATCGGGCAGCATTACCAGTTGAATGACGCGGATTTTTTTACGGTGATCGTGTCTGCATGGTTCCACGATTTGGGGTACCTGACGGGTGATTTGACGGGGCATGAGGAGCGAGGCGCAAAGATGGCGCAGTCATATTTGGAGGGAACGGGGGTGGAGCGTGGAGTGATCGAGGGAGTTTACCGGTGTATCATTGCCACCAAGCTTCCTCAGCGGGCAGTGGGACTGACGGAGCAGATCGTTTGTGATGCCGATCTGTATCATTTAGGGACGGATGCTTTCGGGGATCGGAACAAGCTGATGCGAAGGGAGACAGAGGCTCTACAAGAAAAGAAGATTACGAAGGATGAATGGCGAAACACGACGATCCGTTTTCTGGAAGCCCATCAATATTACACGGACTATTGCCGGTTGCTGCTGAATGAGCAGCAGCAGGAGAACCTGAAAAAGCTTAGGGAGAAGGGCCCGGACGGGGGAAGCAACACCTTGGAGGGGCTTTTGCGGGAGCATGGGGTAGATGACGGGCCGGATGCAGCTGTGGCGCCCGCGGCAAAGGAGAAGAGGGACAAGAAAAAGGATCCGGGCCGGGGTATCGACACGGTCTTTCGGATCACATCCAACAACAACCAGAAGCTGAGTTCGCTTGCGGATAGCAAGGCGCATATCCTAATTCAGGTCAATTCCATCATTATATCGGTCCTGTTGAGTCTTCTGTTGAGGAAGATAGAAGATCATACCAATCTTGCTATCCCTGCAACACTACTGCTTACGGTCAACCTGGTGACGATCATTTTTTCGATTTTGGCGACGCGGCCGCATATCCCATCCGGTAAATTCAGCAAGCAAGATCTGGACGATAAGAAGGTCAACCTGCTTTTCTTCGGGAATTTCTACAAGATGAGCCTGGAGGAATATGCGAGGGGCATGTTGATCATGATGGAGGACAAAGATTTCTTGTATGGCAGCCTGATCCGGGATGTATATTTTCAGGGTCTTGCGCTGGGCAAGAAGTACCGGTGGCTGAGGTTGTCGTATAATGTTTTTATGTATGGCCTGATCGTCAGTGTGATGGCTTTTTTGATCGCTGCGCTGGCGTTTCCGGGTAAACCTTGAAGGGTGGTAATCGTTGCCAATTAGACCTATGCAGAGTACTATAGTACATATTGTGAAGGAGCTGGAAGGGGCTCATGACCTGGATGCCCGAATCTCATTCAGGGGGTTCGTGAATTTCCTGAAGGAGCGGCGCATGGAGGACAAGACCATGCGGGTGAAATATCTCGATCATGTGATCGGGGTATTCGAAGAGCGGCTCGCGGGCAAGGAGACCATCGAACTGGCAGACATAGGTGCATATGCGGATCTGTTGGAACTGATGTATTCCTGTATCTTTCCGGCGGTTGCCGACGAACGGCAGTTTGCCTGTGCGCTAGGGGTACCGGTGACGCCTATCATCTTTTATGGCACTGACCCTTTCTATGACAAACTGCGGGACCCGGTCACGCATATTTCGAAGGCCAGTATGGTGGAAAAAGGCGAACTGGAGCGCAAGAAATTGAATTGGGAGCTGATCTATTCGATCATTCTGAAGCAACTATATGGATACGAATTCAAGTCTGGCAATAGTGTGATCCGGAGTTTGAAGGAGGAGAGCACGGGTTTGGTGAATTTTTACAAGTTGAATATCGATACGCGACTCATTGAAGTGTTCCCGCGGGCGGAGCTTCCAAATTTTGATCCGCATTTTCTGCAAACGCAGCCGGGCATGGAGAAGGCCATTACCTGGTTGAAGGAATATCTGCCAGTAGAGGCATTTCGTTTCGAAGGTATTTCGGCCATTACGGTCACCGATATTACGACGGAATATGTGTTGGAGAGCATCAAGGGGATCATCCTGAATCCAAAGCGGCACGACAACGACGCCAATCAGCAGGAAGTTATCCGCTATCTCAATGTGCTGGCGGGGACCAATGACGTGCGGTTCGCACTTCTTCCATTGTTAAAGGTCAACGGCAAAGCGGTGTATTCGGATGAAACCTGCGATCATAGCGTCCTGTCGGATTCCGCGGATGTCCGGGCGGAGACGGAGCAGACGTACTTGTGCCTGGTAGACGACTTTTTTCAGGCCCCCCGGCTCATCCTGTATGAGCGTATTCCCGCGCCCGAACCAGGTGAGCTCTACTTCCTGGAGACGCTTCGGCGCACTGGGGTCAGTTCATATGGGCTGGTGCCGGTCTATCACAACAATAAACTGGCGGGTATATTGGAGATGTCGGCGCGTAAGCCGGATAGTTTAAACGGGGACCTGTTGGTACGGCTGGAGGTAGTGATCCCATTGATCGCGCAACTGTTGCAGCATACCATTGATGAATTCGAAACGCGTATCAAGGCGATCGTGAAGGAGAATTTTACGTCGTTACAGCCGGCGGTGGAGTGGAAGTTCAACGAAGTCGCCTGGCAATATGATCAGCAACAGCAGCGAGGGCAGGAGCAGGTGCTGGCACCGATCTTTTTCAAGGCAGTATATCCCTTGTATGGCGCCGTCGATATTCGAAATTCCACCTTGGAGCGCAATGCGGCATTGCGGCGGGATATGGAGGTCCAGTTCAGACTGCTGACGGAGGCCCTGGGGTCGATGCAGAAGCGGGGGAATCTCCAGTTGGTGGACGAGATGATGCATGAGACGCGGAAGTGGCAGGGGGCGTTATTGGGCGCGCTGACCACGGCGGACGAGCTGAACCTGAATGCTTTTCTACGAGATAAAGTGGGTGATTTCCTGGTGCATTTATGGGAGAGCCGTCCGGACCTGGCGTCGTTAACGGATCGCTATATCGCTGCTATGAATGAGGAGTCAGGGGAAGCGTTCACCCACCGTCGTGGATTGGAGGATAGTATCCAGCTGATCAACAAGACGATCACAGAGGCGCTTGAGCAAACGGAGGCGGAGCAGCAGGTCTCTTACCCCGCTTATTTTGAGAAATTCCGGACGGACGGCGTTGAATACGATATTTATATTGGGCAATCCATTGCGCCGGACCGGCCGTTCGATCTGTTGTACCTGCGTAACTTGCGGCTTTGGCAGCTGGCTTCGATGACGAAGATCGCAAGGCGGACGCATGAGTTATGGCCGCAAATGCAGGTGCCGCTGCTGACCACACAGTTGATCTTTGTGCATAGTGCTGCTATCGATATCAGTTTTCGAAAAGATGAACGACGATTCGATGTGGAGGGTGGATACAATATCAGGTATCAGGTTGTCAAGAAGCGGATCGATAAAGTGCGGATAAGGGATACTGATGAGCGGCTTACGCAGCCAGGAAAGATCGCGATCATCTATTTCAATGAGAAGGAAGCGGAGGAATATGAGGGGTATATCAGGTACTTGCAGGAGAAGGGGAACCTGGAGAGAGGGATCGAGCGGCTGGAGCTGGAGGATGTACAGGGCGTGAGCGGCCTCAGGGCTTTGCGCGTGGGCGTGGGCGGGTGATGCGAAGATGATCAACAAGTATATGATACGGGTGGCGGCTGTCTGTTGCGTAGGGCTTTGCGTTTCTTGCAAAGGCGGTCATGGCGATGGTCCGAAAACGGCGGCGAGGGTGGGGCCTGTAGTCGCAGGACCTGCGGGTTATGATCTTGGGGTGCCGAAGAAATATGTCGTGGCCGAATCATTACATGAGATCTCCGGCATCTGTTTCCTGAGGAACAACCCGGATACGATGTATGCCATCGAAGATGAAACAGGAAGGTTATTTCATTTCCACCTTGGGGATAATAGGTACCCTGCGTATAAATTTGGTGGTCACGGTGACTATGAGGATTTGACCATATTGAATGCCGATGAGTTTGTGGTATTACGGAGTGACGGCACCTTGTTCGTCTTCCCGGTCGGGCTTGTATGGGGTGGTGACAAAAAGGCGGTCAAGGTCTATGACCATATCCTGCCCAAGGGTGAATATGAGGGGGTCTTTGGGGATGAGGACGGGGCGCTTATCGCATTGTGCAAGAATTGTCCGGATGATAACCAGCGGGATGAGGTGTCGGCGTATCGGCTGCGATATGATGACAAACATGTGTTGCGTCTCAGGGAGCATTTTTTTGTACAGATCCCCGCCTCGAAGCTGCACAGTATCCATTCGAAAATTAGATTCCATCCTTCGGGTGTGGCGAGGCACCCGTTGACGAAGGAGTGGTATATCGTCTCCAGTGTCAATAGGGCGTTGATCGTGTTGGACGATCAATGGAAGATGAAGGGCCTGTACGATCTGGACCCGGTCTTATTCAAGCAGCCGGAGGGGCTGGCCTTTGACAGTAAGGGAGACATGTATATATCGAATGAAGGGGTACAGGGCAATGCCAATGTACTGTACTTTCCCTACAAGCCATAATTAAAATAGCGATCATGAGAAGAATATTACGAATCATCAGTTTGGTGTTTATTGCCGGCGGCTGGGCGGCGGTTTGTTTCGGTCAGCAGGATCCGGTAGTAAAGCGTTTATTCCTGGTCGGGGATGCGGGAAAATTCGGGGAGGATGGGCATCATCCTGTTTGTGACTGGCTAAAGGCGCATATCAATTGGGATGATACCAGCAATGTGCTGGTTTATCTCGGCGACAATATTTATCCGCGCGGTATGCCTGCGGACGGAAGTTCCAAGGTGGACGAAGCACGGCGGATACTGGATTACCAGGTGTCGGTGGTGGCGGGCAAGCAGGCGAAGGCTTTTTTTGTGCCGGGCAATCATGATTGGAAGCAGGGTAGGGTTGGGGGCTGGGAGCAACTTAGGAACGAGGAAACGTATATCACTTCATTGGGAATGCCGAATGTGGAGCTTTTGCCGGCGGGAGGCTGTCCGGGACCGGTGGCCGTTCCGCTTGGAGATAAGGTTGTTTTGGTATGTATGGACAGCCAGTGGTGGTTGCAGGATGACAGAGACCGCCCTGGGGAGCAATCGGGCTGTGACTGCAAGGACGAGAAGTCGGTGATCAATGCCTTGAAGGACATTGTGAGCATTTATCCGGATAAGCTGATCGTATTGGCGATGCATCATCCATTTTATACACATGGGCAACATGGCGGGTATTATACGCTCAAGCAACACATTTTTCCATTGACGGATCTCGCCAGCGGGATGTATATTCCTCTGCCGTTGGTAGGGTCGATCTATCCGCTTGCAAGGGGTGTTTTTGGGAATGTGCAGGATACGAAAAATCCCAGGTATAAGGATCTGCGGCAGCAGGTTGACAATATTATACAGGGGCATGCGAATATCGTCCATGTAGCAGGTCATGAGCATTCACTTCAGTTGTTGGAGCATGACAGTGTCTATTACGTAGTGAGCGGGGCGGCTTCGAAGCAATCGAGGGTAAGAATGGGCAAACATTCGTTAATGGCGCAGGAGGAGATCGGTTTTGCCACCATTGCGGTGCATGCCAGCGGCAAGTCGGAGATCGGGTTTTTTACGCCGAAGGCGACGGGGTTGGACAATCCTTTTTATACGACGGCGTTGGCGCCTTTACGGCCGGAGATGGAATTGCCGGATGTAGTGAAAACGTTTCCGGACAGTATGACCGTACGTGGCGACCCGGAGTTTGCAGCCGCTGGTCTGAAGCGGTTATTGTTAGGCAGCAATTACCGCAAGGAATGGTTGGTGCCCATCAAAGTAAAAGTATTCGATATGACGGGCTGGACGCCGGTCCAGCGGAGCGGAGGACTGGAAACCCGTGGTTTGCGGTTGGTGAATGCACAGGGTGAGTCCTATGCATTGCGCGGGGTGAAGAAATATGTCACCGACGGAGCGCTGCCGGAGGCTTTGCAGGGGGATCAGTTCGCCAAGGACCTGGTTACCGACGGCGTCTCGGCATCCTACCCTTATGCGGCCATGTCGATACCTCCGCTGGCGGCAGCGCTCGACGTACCCCATGCCACGCCGATATTGGTGTATGTGCCGGATGATCCGCGGCTTGGGCGGTTCCGCGAGGACTATCGTAATCTTTTCGCCATGCTGGAAGAGCATGAGCCGGGTAATGGCAAGAAGACCCTCAATATGTATGACCTGGAGATTGCGTTGAAAAAAGACAATGACAACCAGATCGACCAGCCCGCGGCGCTTCGCGCACGGCTGCTGGATATGTTCGTAATGGATTTCGACCGGCATGAAGACCAATGGCGGTGGATGGTGGAAGAGAACGGCAAGGGCAAGCTGTTGGCACCGGTGCCGCGGGACAGGGATCAGCCATTCTTTATCAATGAGGGGGTATTGCCCCGGTTAGCGGGTTCGAACTGGGCCTCGCCGCAATTGCAGGGGTATCGGGCGCACGCAAGGGACATCAACACCTACAATTACAATGCGCGGAACTTCGACCATAACTACCTGAACGGGTTGACGGAGGCGGATTGGAAGAAAGCGACGGAAGTTGCGCTGGCGGCGCTGACCGATTCGCTGATCGATTCGGCGATGCGGATGCAGCCTGTTGAAATAAGCCGGATGTCCGAACCTTCCATTACGGCTAAATTGAAGGAACGAAAAAAATATTTCGAAAGGGAAATGATGACCTACTATCGTTTTTTGTCGAAGCAGGTCAGTGTATATGGCAGTGACAAAGAAGAGTTGTTCGACGTGGATCGCGGCGGCCGCGATTCCGTGACGGTGAACGTCTACAAGATAAACAAGGATGGCAAGACCAATAAAACGCTCTATCATCGGGTCTTTATGACGGCAGTCACGAAGGAGATACGCCTCTATGGGCTTGGCGGGGACGACCAGTTCCATATTCATGGAGAAGGCGGCGGCATCGTGGTGAGGATTATTGGCGGTACGGGGAATGACAGTTACAAGAATGAGGCGAAGGCGCCTGCAATTAAGACGAAGATCTATGACCTCAGTACGGAGAAGAATGTCTTTACCGGGGACGGCCATTACAGGACCTTTCTGTCGAAGGACCCTGCCGTGAACGCGGTCAACAAATTAGGCTTCAAGTACAATGTCATCGCGCCATTGCTGAGCGTGTCGTATAATCCCGATGACGGTGTTTTCCTGGGACTTGGCTTCAGGTGGACGACGCAGGGTTTTCACAAGGACCCCTATAAGACCTTGTCGACATTTTCGGTGGCGCACTCGCTGGCCACGAAGGCCTATGACTTCAGATACAGTTTCGAGGCGATCGAGGCGATCGCGAAGCTGGACTACGTGTTCAATGCGGATGTCAAGGCGCCTAACAATACCGTGAATTTCTTTGGGTTTGGGAATGAGTCGGTGTATGATAAGGATGAGAAGGACGGGGTGCGTTATTATCGTGCCCGTTTCAACAGCTATGATTTCGATATGTTGTTCCGCAAGCGGTTCGGGAGCGTGTTCTCGATCTCGGCCGGGCCGGCGTTCGAGCATTTCAAGCTGGACAGTGCCGACAACTTTGACCGGTTTGTAAATCAGACCAACATCAACGGATTGGATGCTGCGACCTTGTACCGGACCAAGTCATATGTCGGCGGCAGGGTCAATGTGATCGCGGACAACCGGGACGACAAGGTCGAGCCTTCGAGCGGTATTTTCTGGCAGACGCATTTTGGAAGCTATGGCGGTGTCAATGATGAGCCTCATGCTTATTCTCGGCTGAATACCGATCTGGCTGTTTACTCCAGTTTCAATTCGCGGGCGAATCCGGTGATCGCAAACCGGGTCGGCTGGGGCAAAAGTTTTGGTAATTATGAGTTTTACCAGGGGCAAAACCTAGGCGCTTTGGAGAACCTGCGGGGGTACCGCAAAGACCGGTTTACGGGAGATGAGGCCTTCTATCACAACATCGACCTGCGGATCAAGCTGGCCAATTTCAATACTTATCTCTTCCCTGGGACGTTTGGATTGCTGGTGTTCAATGACGTAGGCAGGGTTTGGGAGCATGGGCAATCGAGTGACCAGTGGCATGACGGCTATGGCGGAGGTCTTTGGATCGCACCTTTGCAGAAGCTTGTGTTCTCGGCCACTTATGGGCAGGGGACGGATGGGGGAGTTTTTTTGTTCAAACTGGGGTTCCAGTATTGATCCTGGTGCCTTTGGGGTCGGGCGGCCCTTGCAGTCCGCAATAAATAGGGCTTGGCACGCGTTCTCCAAGCGAACCCGGCTCTATTGTGTATGCGTGCTCTTTACCGTTTTTATTGGTGTACTTATTATGTGCTTACCTCCCTGGCTGTCCGTGCCCAATCTGACAATGTTTCTTTTGAGCATTTGGGGACGGCTCAGGGGCTATCGCATAGCAACGTCATCTGCGCTCTGCAGGACAACAGGGGTTTTATGTGGTTTGGGACCCGCGAAGGGCTGGACCGGTATGATGGATATGCCTTCACCGTTTTCAAAAATAAGATCGGCGAGCCAAATAGTCTGGCGAACAACCTGGTAAACGCCCTGGTTGAGGATGCGCAAGGTTATTTATGGGTAGGTACATGGGGCGGCGGCCTGGACCGCTACGACAGGAAAAAGGAAACATTCGTGCATTTTCGGCATAACGACAATAATCCTGGCAGTTTATCTAATAACCTGGTGCTTTCGCTGTTGATCGATAGCAAAGGCAGGCTTTGGGTAGGAACCGAAGGGGGCGGTTTAGACAGGCTCGAGCCTTCGGGGCAGTTCCGGCACTTTGTGCAACAGCAGGGGGACCCGCACGGCATTAGCAGTGACAACGTCAAGGGGCTTTTGGAAGATGCCGATCACCATATCTGGATCGCGACGTTGGGCGGAGGGTTGAATGTCTTCGACGAGAAAAAGGAACTGTTTACACACATGGGGCATGATCCAAGGAATTCCCGTTCTGTGGGCAGTAACGATCTGGCCTGTTTGTTCGAGGACAGCCATCGCCGGCTTTGGATTGGCACTTACTCGGGCCTGGATCAGTTAGACAGAAAGACCGGGATCTTTCATCATTTCGGCAAGCATGGGCATGATTCAGTAGGAATTGGCAGCAATACGATCAATTCGTTGGGGGAAGACGGCGAGGGTAACGTGTGGATCGGTACGGAAAACGATGGTCTTGTCATCTTGGATTCAGCCGCAGTCTTTCATCACTATCAGCATGATGATGTCGACCCTAGTAGTATCGGCACCAATTCGTTGTATGGCATCTACCGTGACAGGAAGAAAAATATGTGGGTTGGATCATTTGCCGGGGGGTTGGACTTTGTGAACTGGGACAATCGAAAGTTCGCGCATTTCCGGCATAGTTCTTCGCCGCATAGTCTAAGTGATAACCATGTGCTTTGTATCTATGAAGATCATCGCAATGAACTTTGGATCGGTACGGATGGCGGCGGTCTTAATCTGCTCGACCGGAAAACCGAAAAATTTACTCATTTCAAGCATATCCCCGGTAATTCAAACAGCATTTGCGGCAATTATGTCTTGCGCGTGCTGGAGGATGACCACGAAAATCTTTGGATCGGCACCTGGGCGGATGGGTTGACCATCTACAACCGTCGCGCCCATGCCTTTACGCATTTCAGGAATGACCCCGACGATCCGCATAGCCTCAGCAGCAATAATGTTTGGGCGCTTTGTGAGGATCGAAATCATAAGATCTGGGTCGGGACCTACGGCGGCGGTCTGGAACAATTCGATCCGGCAACGGGTTCATTTATTCATTACAGGCATCGTGAAGACAACGCAGGCAGTCTGGGGAACGACAAGATCCATTCCATTGTGCAGGACAGCCAGGGCCGGATGTGGATCGGAATGGATGGGGGCGGCCTCGATCTGTTAGATCCGCTCACGGGTCATTTTGCCCATTATCGTCACACGGATGACAAGAATAGCATTTGCAGTAATTATGTGAACAATATAACGGAAGACAAGTGGGGAAATCTGTGGATCTCCACGACAGGGGGGTTGAGCCGTTACCAGGTGAACGCGAACCTTTTTACCACTTATAGTTCGCGGGATGGATTACCCGATGATGTAATCTTCGGTGTATTGGAAGATTCGGCGGCTAATTTTTGGATCAGCACCAATAAGGGCATATGCCGGTTCGACCCCGCGCACCGGAAGATCAAGAGTTTTGGCGTTGCAGATGGGCTGCAGGCGAACGAGTTCAAAGAGCAGGCGTATTGCAAGAGCCGGCTGGGTGTCCTGTATTTTGGCGGCATTAACGGCTTCAATGTGATCCCGCCGTATACCATACAATCGGAACCTTTTGATCCGCCACTGGTGCTGACCGGGTTCCAGGTCTTCAACCGCGAGGTGCCGATCGGAAGGAAGGGCAAAGACCCTTCGCCATTGAATGAAGCCATTTCGGAAACCAAGCAATTGGCACTCCCTTATAAGAGCTCTGTTTTTTCCTTTTCTTTTGCGTCTTTGAATTATACAGACAGGGGCAAGAAGCAGTATGCTTATATGCTCGAAGGATTTGACAAGGGTTGGAATTATGTTGGGACGGAACGGACGGCAACTTATACCAATCTGGATCCAGCGCAGTATACTTTTAAGGTCAGGGGACTTACGAACGACGGAGAATGGTCGGACAAGATACTCAGTCTGCCCCTGAAAATCACTCCTGCTTTTTGGATGACCTGGTGGTTCCGGACCCTGATGCTCCTTTCGCTGATCGGCGGCTGTCTCTATTTCTATTTGTTGCGGATCAACACGATCAATTCTTTGAACAAATCCCTGGAAAGGCAGGTGCAGGAGCGGACGGCGCAGTTGACGAGTTTGTCGCAGGAAGAGCGGAAGGCCAGAGAGGAGGCCGAGGAGGCCAACAAGGCAAAGAGTATCTTCCTGGCGACGATGAGCCATGAGATCAGGACGCCGATGAATGGGGTCATCGGAATGGCTTCGTTGATGGCGGAGACACCACTGACGACGCAACAGCGGGAGTACAATATGACCATTCTGAACTGTGGGGAGAGTCTGTTGAGTGTGATCAATGATATTCTGGACTATAGTAAGATCGACTCGGGAAAAATGGAACTGGAGCAACAGGCTTTCGATCTCCGTCATTGTATTGACGGCGTGTTAGGCTTGTTCTATGAGAAGGCTACGCAATCAGGTTTGCGGTTGATATACCGGATAGAGCCGGAGGTTCCGCCGGAGATCGAAGGGGATGAGCTGCGGCTGCGGCAGATCTTGATGAACCTGGTAAGCAATGCGGTGAAGTTCACGCATGCCGGGGAGATCTTTCTAACCGTCAGGCTGCTGCGGGAAGAACCGTTGGGTGCGCTTTTGTTGGGTTTTGAGGTGAAGGATACGGGAATCGGTATTCCTGAGGAGAAGATCGGGGTGCTCTTCAAATCGTTCTCGCAAGTAGATTCGTCGACTACACGCAAATACGGTGGGACTGGGCTTGGGCTGGCCATCAGCGAAAAGCTGGTGCATTTGATGGGTGGGGAGATCACGGTGAACAGCCGGTTAGGGGAGGGTACGGTATTCAATTTTACGATCAGGGGCAGGGCCGGGCAGATCAAGCCGGCGCAATTGCCGGAGAAGGCGTTAGAGAAGGAGCAGATGAGCGTAGAATTTGCCTCCAGTTTTCCGCTGCGGATATTGGTTGCGGAAGACAATGTGATCAATCAACACCTGATCAATCAGATCCTGGGTAATCTGGGTTATACCGCGGACTGTGTGGAGAACGGGGCATTGGCTATTGACGCAGCGCGCAAAAAGGCTTACGATCTGATCCTCATGGATGTGCAGATGCCGGAGATGGATGGACTGGAGGCTACACGCGCTATACGTCAGCGCCCCGGCAGGCAGCCCGTGATCATCGCGCTAACGGCGAATGCTATGCGCGGCGATCGGGAGGAGTGTTTGTATGCGGGTATGGATGATTATATCAGTAAGCCTGTCAGGCTGGACGAGCTGATGCGGTTGTTAAAGAAGTGGGCTTTGCAGCTCCAGGCGACGGGTTAAACCTTTCGGTGGAGAGAAGAGTCGCGGATGATAAGCTCAGAGCGAATGATGATAGTGTCGGCAGTATGGGCCGACGACTGGCCTGACAATTGTTCGAGGAGGCTTCGGGCGGCCTGTTCGCCCATTTCTTCGCCGGGATAATTGATGGTGGTTAGCTTCGGATAAATAATCCTGGCGATGGCATCATTATTAAACCCTACGATCGCGATGTCTTCAGGTACGCGCACGCCCTCTTCCTTGAGGGTTTGTAGGAACACAGCAGCAAAAAAATCATTGGTTATGAAGGCGCCGTCGGGACGGACTTCCCTGGCGAGCACTTTGCGTGCCGTTCTCAGGGCGGCGGCTTCGCTGAGATCGTCGACGAGAAGTAGATCGGGGTCATACGGCAGGTCGTAGTCGGCGAGGGCCTGTCGGTAGCCTTTGAATCGTCCTGCATAGACGTTTCTTGCGAGGTTAGCAGTAATGTGAGCGATGCGGCGGCAGCCCTGCGCAGCGAGGTGGGCGGTGGCTTCGTAGCCCGCGCGGACGTTATCGATGACTACGCGGGTGCCAAAGTCGAGGTCTTCAACGCGATCGAAAAATACAATGGGTATGCCTCTCTTTACGAAGGGATCGAAGTGATCGAGGTCCGTTGTGTCAAAGGCGAGGGAGGCGATCAGGCCATCCACGCGTTTGTGAAAGAGGTTGTGGGCGTTGGCGGCTTCTTTGCGATAGGTCTCGGAAGAGTGGCCGATGATGAGGTCGTAGCCGGCCTCGGTCATGACTTTTTCGATGCCCGAGAGAACGGAGCTGATAAATTGGCTTTTTAGTTCGTGTACGATGATACCGATGGTGTGGGTTTGCCGCATCCGGAGATTGCTGGCGAAACTATTGGAGCGGTAGCCCATTTCCCTGGCGGTGTCCATGATGCGTTTCCGCGTTTTACTATTAATAGCGGGATGGTCTTTTAGTCCTCTGCTGACGGTGGCGGGAGAAAGGCTCAGGACCTTTGCGATATCATAGATGGTGATGTCTTTTTTACCCGTCATAAAAAGGAGTCGGTTGGCCGGTGAAGGTAAGCTTTTTAAAAAATTCTATGCAATCGGTTACAATGTGAAAAATCGATATTATATTTACTTTCCGGGGTAACCGGGAAAGTAAACTTGTTGCCATGTTGTTATTGGGTATTGACCTGGGTACTTCTTCGGTTAAGGTGGCTGTAACGGATGCCAATACTAATCGGGTGTTGGCAACGGCGCAATATCCGGATAGTGAGGCTCCGATCTTGTCGAAGCGTCCTGGTTGGGCTGAGCAGTCGCCGGAAACCTGGTGGCAGCAGGTCAGGCAGGCCATCGCCCGGGTGCATGCGGCGGGCGACTATGATCCCGCGGATATTGTGGCGATCGGCATTGCTTATCAGATGCATGGTCTGGTGTTGGTGGATAAGGCCCGTCGCGTGTTGCGGGATGCGATCATTTGGTGTGACAGCCGTGCTGTCCCTTACGGGGATCGGGCTTTTGCGGCGATTGGGCCGGAGCGTAGCCTGAAAAGCTTGTTGAATTCTCCCGGAAATTTTACTGCGGCCAAGCTGGCCTGGGTGAAGGAACATGAACCGGCGATCTATGCGCAGATCGACAAGGTCTTGTTACCAGGTGATTTTATATCGCTTCGGTTGACAGGGGAGGCGACGACGCATATCTCCGCGTTGTCGGAAGGGATCTTTTGGGATTTTGCCGCAGATACATTGTCGGAAGACGTCTTTGCTTTTTTTGGATTCGATAAGGCGATGATCCCTGAGATCCGGCCATTGTTCTCGGCGCACGGCGGGGTAAAAGCCGATGTGGCGGCGGAGCTTGGGCTGCGGGAGGGGATACCCGTCACTTATAAGGCGGGGGATCAGCCCAACAATGCCTTGTCGTTGAATGTGCTTGAGCCGGGTGAGGTAGCGGCGACGGCCGGCACCTCGGGGGTGATCTATGGCGTGAGCGACCGGCTGACCTATGATCCGGGATCGAGGGTAAATAGTTTTGCGCATGTCAATTATCTACCGGCTGTTCCGCGGGTCGGGGTGTTGCTTTGCATCAATGGCACGGGCATTCTAAACCGCTGGGTCAGGGACCTGTCGGGGCGGGATTATGCGGCATTGAATGCCGCCGCCGCGGAGATCGCGGCAGGAAGTGCCGGATTGCGGATCTTGCCATTTGGAAATGGCGCCGAGCGGATCTTCCACAATAAGATCGTGGGTGCTCAGGTGTTGAACGTTGATCTCAACGTTCATGGGCAGGCGCATTTGTACCGGGCGGGCCAGGAGGGGATTGCCTTTGCATTTCGGGACGGCTTGGATATCATGCGGGAGAATGGGATGCGGCCGGCTATTATCCGGGCCGGTAAGGCGAACATGTTCCAAAGCCCGGTATTTTTGGAGGCGTTTGTGAATGCGACGGGTGTGCCGGTAGAATTGTATAACAGCGATGGCAGCATTGGCGCATCGCTGGGAGCGGGGATTGGGGCGGGTATATTCCGTGATGCAAAGGAGGCGTTTGCCGGATTGAAACCGTTGCAGCTGGTGGAGCCCACGAAGATGGCAGAGTATGCCGGGTTGTATGGAGAATGGAAAAATATTTTGCAATCATTTATAAAATAACAGCTATGGCAGTTATCACAGGACAGCACGAATTTTTTAAGGGAATAGGGCCGGTCAAGTTCGAAGGGCCGGGAACGGACAATCCATTGGCTTACCGGTGGTATGATGCGGACAGGGTGGTGGCGGGCAAGCCCATGAAGGAGCTCCTGCGATTTGCGGTGGCCTATTGGCATTCATTTGTAGGCAACGGGGGCGATCCTTTCGGCGAGCCTACGCATTTGTATCCATGGAATGAGAAGGCTGACGCGATTGCGAGGGCCAAGGACAAGATGGATGCGGCGTTCGAGTTTATCACGAAGTTGGGGCTTCCTTATTATTGTTTTCATGATGTGGACGTAGTCGATTATACCAATGATGTGGCGGAGAACGAGCGGCGGCTTCAGATCATAACCGACTATGCGAAAGAAAAGCAGGCGGCGAGTGGGGTGAAGTTGTTGTGGGGCACGGCCAATCTTTTTTCGAACCGGCGGTATATGAATGGGGCGGCGACGAATCCGGATTTTCACGTGCTGGCGCATGCCGGCGCGCAGGTAAAGGCGGCGTTGGATGCGACCATCGCGCTCGGCGGGGAGAACTATGTGTTTTGGGGCGGTCGGGAAGGGTATATGAGCCTGCTGAATACGAACATGCAGCGGGAGCAGGAGCATTTAGCGCGTTTTCTGCATACGGCGAAGGACTATGCCCGGAAGCAGGGGTTCAGAGGCGTCTTCTTTATCGAGCCGAAACCTTGCGAGCCTACCAAGCATCAATATGACTACGACAGTGCGACGGTGATCGGGTTCCTGCGTCAGTATGATCTGCTCGAGGATTTCAAGCTGAATATCGAGGTCAATCACGCGACCTTGGCGGGACATACTTTTACGCACGAGCTGCAGGTTGCAGTAGATGCGGGCGTGCTAGGGTCTATGGATGCGAACAGGGGTGACTACCAGAATGGCTGGGATACGGATCAGTTCCCGAATAATATTTATGAGTTGACGGAGGCCATGCTCATTATTTTGGAGGGCGGCGGCTTTGGCGGCGGCGGGATCAACTTCGATGCCAAGCGCCGGCGTAACAGCACGGACGCGGCGGATCTTTTCCATGCGCATATCGGCGGCGTAGATACGTTTGCGCGGTCGCTGGTGGTGGCGGATGCGGTGCTCCAGAAATCCGATTACCGGAAGGTGAGGGCGGATCGGTACGCCTCTTTTGACAGCGGGAAGGGGGCGGCTTTCGAGAAAGGAGCGTTAACGTTGGAGGAGCTGCGGGAGTTTGCGGCAGCCAATGGGGAGCCAAAGGTGATTTCCGGCCGGCAAGAATACCTGGAGAATATCATTAATCATTATATTTGACCCTCGCGATCAGCCCGGCCGGTGGCCGGACTCCTTAGACTTGACCATATGCCACAACTACAGCCGCTTGACTACATCGTTTTCCTGTTCTATTTCCTGATCGTTTCTATCTACGGCTTTTGGATATACAACCGCAAAAAGGCGGTACAGTCTAATTCCAAGGATTATTTTTTGGCGGAAGGTTCGCTGACCTGGTGGGCTATCGGTGCTTCGCTGATCGCCTCGAATATTTCCGCGGAGCAGATGATCGGCATGAGCGGGTCCGGTTTCCGGTTGGGATTGGCTATTTCCACTTATGAGTGGATGGCGGCGGCGACCCTGGTGATCGTGGCTATCTTCTTTATTCCGGTGTACCTGAAGAACAAGATTTATACGATGCCGCAATTCCTTAACCAGCGGTACAATGGGACGGTTGCGATGATCATGGCGATCTTCTGGCTGGCATTGTATATCGTGGTGAACCTGATGTCTATTCTGTATTTGGGGGCACTGGCGGTCAGCAGTATCTCGGGGATCAATATTCTCACCTGCATCTTTCTGCTGGCCATTTTTGCGGTCATCATCACACTTGGCGGGATGAAGGTCATCGGGTATACGGATGTGATCCAGGTGTTCTTTTTGATCCTGGGGGGTTTGGTGGCGACGTATATCGCTTTGCACCTGGTGGCGGAGAAGTCGGGGCAGTCCGGTCTTCTGGCGGGTTTCAAGATCATGACACATGATGCGAGCGATCACTTCCATATGATCTTTAAAAAAGATTCACCGAATTATGTGAGTTTGCCGGGTCTTTCGGTCCTTATCGGCGGGATGTGGATCGTGAACCTCAACTATTGGGGTTGTAACCAATATATCACGCAGCGGGCGCTGGGTGCTACGCTGCCGACCGCACGAAGCGGGCTTTTGTTTGCTGCTTTCCTGAAGATGTTGATGCCGGTGATCGTAGTATTGCCGGGGATCGGGGCGTATGTGTTATATCAACAGGGGATGTTCCATACGGGGATGCTCAGTCATAGCGGTGCCGTGGATGTGAACAAGGCTTACCCCAACCTCATGACACTGTTACCGGCGGGTTTCAAGGGAATAGCCTTTGCCGCGTTGACGGCTGCTATCGTGGCTTCGCTGGCGGGAAAGGCGAACAGCATTGCGACCATCTTTACATTGGATATCTATAAAAAGGCGCTTGTTAAAGACGCGAGTGAGAAGAAACTGGTGCTCACGGGTAAGATCACGGTTGTTGTGGCCATGTTGCTGGCAGTGCTGATGTCGCTGGTGATCGGCGAGAAGCTGATGGGAGAGGGCAAGCAGGGGTTCAATTATATCCAGGAGTATACGGGCTTTTTCTCGCCGGGCATCCTGGCGATGTTCCTGCTTGGATTTTTCTGGAAGCGAACGACCTCGAATGCCGCTTTGTTTGCCACGGTGTGTGGATTTGCGCTGTCCTGTGTGCTGAAGTTCTTACCGCGATGGGTAAACCTGGACTGGCTGACACCTTATGGGTTCTTTCAGCCGAATGCGGACAACCACGGTGTTTTTGAGATACCCTTTATGGATCGAATGGGCTTCGTGTTTGTGTTCTGCGTGTTGGGAATGGCGATCATCAATTTTATCGAGAACAGGCGGGGTGTGGTCAGCAAGGGGCTCGAGGTGGATGCGAGCATGTTCAAGGTGAGCAAAGGCTTTACTGTGGGCGCCCTGGTGATCGTGGGGCTGCTCATCACGTTGTATACGGTATACTGGTAGGCGCATGCGGAGCTGTCGGCCGGTATGCTGGTAGTGCGCCAGTTATTTGCAACAATCCTTTTTGCGGACAAAGATGGCCTTTAATACGCGGAGGAATACATTCCCTATGGATTGGATGGTTGTCAATTAGTGGGTGTGTGCGGTGATATAATCTATGACCGAGCCGACGGTACGAAGTTTCTCCGCATCTTCGTCACTGATCTTGATATTGAACTCTTTTTCCAGCGCCATAAACGTTTCCAGCACGTCGAGGGAGTCCAGGCCGAGATCATCGGAAAAGGAGGCGGTTTCGACGAGCTTTGCGTCGTCCACGCCTAATTTTTCATGAAAAATGGTCCGGACCTTCGTTGCTACATCGGGTTTCTTGCTAATAACGGAATTCATAGTACTCGTTTTTACAATAACAGTTCTTTGTCATTGGCAAGATCAATCAGGAGCGGCTGTAAAGATAAGCCTTTTTTGTACTTATTTTTGCGGATGAGGACGATCATTGTACCGGCCGGTACGGCAAAGCCGGTCGTAGGGTTACTGTTCAATTTCAACCAGGAAAGAAGGGGCGGGATGACCGTGGAGCTCTTGCTGGTGCTGGAGAAGAAGGAGGGGCGGAACTACCAGCGGATTCCCCTTTCGGGCGCACATTTTAAGACTTATTTAACGGGGCTGCCTTTGCCCCTGGCCCATACAGTCCGCAAACTGTCGGACGAGTACCTGATCGATCATTTGGTTAAGCATGGCTTTGCCTGGATAAGGGATGCGGATAAGCCATTCGAAGTACTGGAGGAGCGGCATTTTGTACTCCTCAGGCAGTGGGTGTCAACGGTGTTGCAGGAATTGAAGCCGCTGGTTGCCGCAATCCGCTATCTGTTCTACTTGCCTATGGGGGAAGTTTTTCACTCTACGGCCATCCGCCCGGCGGCTTTGAGTGATGCGACGCCGTCATTGCAATTTGTGCTGGAGCGGGAGGTCGGGATGGTCCGGCTGCGGTGCTCGGTGGTGGTCAATAGCGGGAATTTCCCGGTGGAGGATTTTCAGCGGGTCCCCTACTTTTTAAAAAAGTGGAAATGAGTTCTTTTTGCTGGCGGCGGCCGACCGGGAGGTCTTGCAGCAATACAGGGACGGGGAGCTCGTAGTGCGGGAAAGAGGGATTGCCGCGGTTTCTGGCCAAGGTAGTGCGGCCGATGGCGGAACGTTATGAGATCGATACCGATGCGGTGATCCGGATGGAGAAGATCGATGCCGAGCCACAAGGGCAAGTGTACGTGAGCGAGCTGAATGAGAATTTTTTGCTGATCAAGCCCAAGTGGCTATATGGCGGTCTGGAGGTGGAAGAGGGGGATGAAGCCGAGACGAGGGTGGAACAGGAAGAGCGGGTGTTTTTGATCACCCGCAGGAAGTCCGCCGAGCTTTCATTGACTGAGGCGTTGAAGGGGTTGCATTCGAAGTTCGAGGGGCAGGCGAATGGCTATTTTTATCTGAATTTCAAGGAAGCGCTGGAGAAGAACTGGTTCCTGCGGTTCTACAAGCTGATGCAGGAAAATGGATGTGCCGGTTTTGGGCATGAATAAGCTACGGAAGTTCAAATACAATACGCATGTTCCTGTCATTGAGATCACTGCGGGGCGCAGCATAGATTGGTTCGATCTTACGATCAAGGTGACCTATGGAGAGCTGGTTGTTCCATTGGCGGATCTGCGCAAGGCGATCCTGGGTCGCCAGGACTATATCTTGTTGTCCGACGGCAGTCTGGGATTGTTGCCCAGGGAATGGTTGGACAGGTATTCGTTGTTGATGCGGATGGGGCAGCCTGCTGCAGGTGGGATCAGGTTGCCGGCCTTGCATTGGACGATCTTGGGTGAGGTAGGGGAAGTGACGGTAGATAAGGCATTGCAGTTGGAGTTGGAGGAGAAGAAGCGGCGTTGGGCTGCTTATGATGGGGAGAAGGGATGGGCGTTGCCGTTGGCTGTAAAGGCATCTTTACGGGATTACCAGTTGGCAGGTTTCCGCTGGCTTTGCCTGTTGGATGAGATGGGTTGGGGTGGCTGTCTGGCGGATGACATGGGTTTGGGCAAGACGCTGCAGACCCTTTGTTTTTTGCAACATGTGGTGGAGCAATATCCGGGAGAGACGCATTTGGTCGTGTGCCCCACATCGTTATTGTATAACTGGGAAAGTGAGCTACAAAAATTTGTTCCGGGGCTCGATTATCAACTGCATTATGGGGCGGGGCGCGAATTGACGGAAGCGGGCTTTCGCAAGGCGCATGTCATCATTACGAGCTATGGGATGGTGCGCAACGATATCCAGCATTTTGCGCAATATCAATTTGGATATGTGATCCTCGACGAGAGCCAGGCGATCAAGAATCCGGCGTCGCAGGTGCGAAAGGCGATCCAGCAGCTGCGTTCGCGCAACCGGGTGGCGCTGAGCGGGACGCCGGTGCAGAATAATACTTTCGATCTGTATGCGCAAATGGATTTCCTGAATCCGGGGATGTTGGGTGGAGCCGAGCATTTCAGGTCTGAATTTGCCACGCCAATCGACAGGAATGGCGACAAAGAAGCGGCTGCCCGGTTGCGGAAGCTGGTGTATCCGTTTGTGTTGAGGCGCACCAAGGAGCAGGTGGCCAAGGATCTGCCGGACAGGACGGAGATGGTCTTTGTGGTGTGAAATGGGGGAGGAGCAGCGTCGGATCTACGATAGCTTTAAAGAGCACTATCGCGAACAACTATTGGACCGGATTGCGGAAGAGGGGTTGGGCAAGAGCAGCATGTATATTTTGGAGGGGTTGACGAAGCTGAGGCAGATCTTGTGACAGTCCGGCGATGCTTAAAGAGGGGGCCGGGGCTGCGGGGCCTGCGGGCGGTGTGGCCGGGGGGTATCCGAATGTGAGTGTGAAGCTCGACGAGTTGGTGCGGGAAATAGAGGAGAATACGGGGGACCACAAGGTGCTTGTTTTTTCGCAGTTCACTTCGATGCTAGCGTTGATAGGGGAAGCGCTGCAGTTGAAGGGGGTTGACTATTTGTACCTGGATGGGGGTGTGGCGGCGGCGGCGCGGAAGGAGGCGGTGGAGCAATTCCAAACGACGGAGCATATGCGGGTGTTTCTGATCAGTTTAAAGGCGGGTGGTGTTGGGCTGACGCTTACGGCGGCGGACTATGTGTATTTGGTGGATCCCTGGTGGAATCCTGCGGCTGAACAACAGGCGATAGATCGCAGTCATCGGATCGGGCAGTTGAGGAAGGTGTTTGCCTATCGGATGATCTGTAAGAATACTGTGGAGGAGAAGATCCTGCAGCTGCAGGAAAAGAAGCGAAGTCTGGCCGCCGATCTGGTGGTGGACGAGGCCGGTTTTACGAAGCAGTTGACGCAGGAGGATGTGGCGTATTTGTTCAGTTGACGGGTGAAGCCGGCAGTGGCGGCGGCAATCCGATGGGACGTGCGGGGGTCAGTTTTTTGTTAGTTGGATGCCGGCTTCGGTGAGGAGTATCTTTTTTTCTTTGTAGAGGCGGCCGGTGGTCATTTTGAAGGTCTTTTTGCTCATACCGAAGAAGGAATAGATGGATTCGGGCTCGGACTTGTCGTGGTAGGGCAGGTGACCTTTGTTCTCTTTCAGGAGACGAATAATTTTTGCGGCCGCGTCTTCGGTGCGTTCGTACCCCGGTTTGCCGGCGACCACGTCGATCTGGGTGTCGCCGGACGGGGATTGGTCGGCGGAGGTGATGTTTTTGATGAACCCCTGGAATTTGTCGCCGACGGCGATGTCGCGAAAGATCTCGTTGAAATGGAGTACGCCGGTATGCTTGTTGTTGATGATGACGAGGTAGCCGATATCGGTGCGGCGGAAGACGATGAGGTCCACCTGGTCTTTTTCTTTCAGGGTGAGGTCTTCGTTGCTAAGCGACTGTTCTATTTTCTCCGTGGCGGCGAGACGCCCTGTTTGTTCGTCCAGGTAGATGCGGACCAGGTAGTCACCGCCCAGGCGCATGCCGCTAAGCTGTTTGGATTTAGGGACGAAGAGGTCTTTCATGAGTCCCCAGTCGAGGAAGGCGCCGTGTGGCGTCACGCTGACCACTTGTAACCTGACGATCTCGCCCAGGGTAGCTTTGGGGTGTTGGGTAGTGGCGATGAGGCGATCTTCGCCGTCGTGGTAGAGGAAGACTTTTAGTTCGTCGCCGATACGGGCTCCTCTTGGGACGAAGCGTTTTGGCAGGAGGATGCCTTCTCTTCCGTCTTCCAGGATGAGGCCAAATTCCAGTTCCTTCTTTACTTTCAACGTGTTATATTCTCCAACGCGGATCATGGGGCAAAGGTATAGGAAATGGTCGGGAATAGACTGGTGCCATGGGCGGGTGTAAAAGATTGCTTAGTTTCACTGCCTATGTGCAATTGTCGATCAATTATGGGGTTGGTCCTGGGGTTGGTGTTAGTTTCCTGCGGCCCTGCAGCGGATGGCATTTTGCGTGAGGGCCAATATCATGTAGGTGCGGGCTCCGGCAGGTCATTTCGGATACCGGCTTTCGGGACCGTTTTTTTGAAGCCCAATACGACGATCGGTTTGGCGAAGGGTTTTGGGAAAGACAATAGGGAGATGTCGTTGGATGGGGAGGCCCTTTTTGAAATGGAGGTCACAGGTGCGCCGGTGCGGCTGCTGACGAAGGACCTGGTCATAGAGGTACTGTCGGACGCCCGATTCCGGGTTGATGCGTACCGGGAGAAAGCCGGCGAAGAAGTGGATCTGCTCGACGGCCGAATGCGTGTCACCAAGCGTTATCATTCGGATACAGACAGTACTACGGAGGTGCTTGGGCCGGCTGAGATGGTGATGATCAACCGGGGCATCGATCTGATGGAAAAGGAGAAGATGAGCCAGGAGGAGATAGATAAGGTCAAAGGAATGCGGTAATTGCTATCCTTTGAACTGTCGGAAGAAAGACTCTTCGTAGTTGCTGCCTATCGGGATGTTCTTATCGCCTATGGTAATGGTGTGGTTGCGAACGTTTTCGATGCGACGGAGCGCCACGATAAAAGAGCGGTGGGTTCGTACGAAATCGCTGGCGGGAAGCATGGGCACGAGGTTTTTCATTGTCATGCGGACGATGAGGAGAGGTTTTTTCTCCTGGTGGATCTTCAGGTAGTCATCGGCTGCTTCGACGAAGAGGATATCGGCGGTTCTAACCTTGATGAGACTATAGTCGGCGCGAATAAGAAGTGTTTCGTCGTGATCGCCGGGCTGCTGACGGAAGGAGATGTATTCGGCTGCCTTGGTAAAGGCTTGCTGGAACCGTTCGAGGGTAAATGGTTTCAGCAGGTAGTCGATGGCGTTCAGGTTGAATCCTTCGACTGCGTATTCGGCGTATGCGGTGGTGAAGATCACGAGTGGTCCGGGGTCGAGGGTCTTATAGAGGTCGAGACCGGACTGAGCCGGCATGCGGATGTCGAGGAAGAGGAGGTCGACGGGTGAAGCGGCGAGGTACGCGAGCGCATCAAGGGGTTTGAGGAGGCTTCCGGCGAGGTGGATGCCTTCTGTGCGGTTGCAGTAATGTCCGATCACTTTGAGTGTGGGTGCTTCGTCGTCTATGGCGATGGCGTTTATCATATCCCTTTCAAAATTAAGGAAACCGTGAATGTCGCGTCTTCATCCTTTATCACCAGTGTATGCTGGCCGGGATAGAGCAGCTGAAGACGTTCACGCGTATTGGCGATACCCACCCCCCCGGGTTCGGAAGCAGGACGCGTGGCAGTCGGACGCGCACCCGAGTCGGAGGGGCGAGGCCGGTCCGGCGGGTGGCCAGCCACTTTTTGATTGGCTACGAGCAGCATGAGTGCGAGGTCGCGGATGTCGATCCGGATAGTGATGGTCGAAGGTTCTTCGGGGTTGACGCCATATTTGAATGCGTTCTCCACAAAAGGGATGAGTAAGAGCGGGACGATCTGTTTGTCCCCCGGATCTCCGTTTACACTCAGGTCGATATGGGAGGGCGCCTTCGAAGCGGGTTTTTTGGAGTTCGATGTAGTCGATGAGGTAGGCGATCTCCATTCTCAGGGGCACTTTTTCCCTTCCGGTATCGGTGAGTACGTAGCGCATCATGGCGGCCAGGCGCTGGATCGCGTCGGCGGTTTGTTCCGATCTTCCGAGGGCCATGGCGTAGATGCTGTTGAGGGTATTGAAGAGGAAGTGGGGGTTTATTTGTGTTTTCAGGTAGGCGAGTTCGGCATGCAATTTTTCTTCTTCGGCCCTGATCCATCGGTCGCGGATCTTGAGTAATAAGGCCAGGAAAAGGACGACGAGAAAAACGAAGAAGTGGTTGCTCAGTTCGATGAGGACAGGGAGTTGGCTTCTGAAGGATGGCCGCGGTCTGCCGAAAGGTGGTCCGCCGAGCTGGTTGGTGCGGCGTTCGCCTGATGGC
This sequence comes from Puia sp., assembly GCA_965214315.1. Lineage (GTDB taxonomy): Bacteria > Bacteroidota > Bacteroidia > Chitinophagales > Chitinophagaceae > Puia. Next base: position 92,713 of record CBDCBP010000011.1, read on the forward strand.
GGACCGGGCTGGTTGGTGCGGCGCTCGCCTGGTGGCGGACCGGGCTGGTTGCTCAAGGTATCGTAGGGTGGACGGAATGTAGGGTTTGGTTCGCCTGGGCGGTGTCCTGGTCCAAATTCGATGAATGCTGGGCGTTGTCTTTGGGGGATCAGGATGTGGGGCAGGAAGGAGATGAGACAATAGCCGAGTTGGTTGAGGACCAGGAATCGGACGTATTTACGGAGGAAGAAGAAGCGGGGGATCAGGAGGTAGTAGTTGGCATAAAAAGCGCCCAGCACGAGGACATAGGCGATGATGTCGCGTTGTGTGGGCGGGTTGGTCAGATAGAAGTGGAGGTTCAGGGATTCGGGGGAAAAAAGAAAGGGTAGGGCCAGGAAGATCGCACATCCGGCCACGTGCAGAATGAGTTGTTGCTTACGGCCTGTCATCCGGTAAAGCTATGATTTTTGACGTGTTTTATTACTCGTCTTCGGCGAAAGTGAGCATAAAGTCATTGTTGTCGACGATGGAGAATTCGGTTGCGCCGTAAAATGTCTTTTGGAGACCATGGACGAGAGTTGTTTTTTCGTGGATGGACTCGAAAAATTCGCGGATGCGCTGTACCTTGATATAAAACAGCAGTGGTCCGCCTTCCTGCCGTCTGATCTGCGGAAGGGTGTCGGCAATGCTTTTAAAAGACTGGAACATGAACGTCACGTTGCCGTTCGTGACCATGGCCCAGACAAGTTCTTCGTCATTTTCGGCGGGTATCGACATGATGAGATTAAATCCGAGGAGCTTGTAAAATTCCAATGTGGCGCGGATATCTTTTACAAATAAGTTGGGTGCGAGTGATTCCATAATTTTTCTTTCAAATATACTAAAAAAATTAGTAAATGAAATGATTTTTTGGGCTGGGTAATGGAATGGGCGGGTGATATTTTGAAAAAGGTAATGGGTTGGGATGGGGTTATTTGAGACAAGGTGGTTGGTTTGGGGGGGAGGTATTTGGGACAAGGTGATTGGTTTGGAGTGATGGTATTTGGAACAAGGTGATGGGTTTGGAGTGATGTATTTGAACAAGGTGATGGGTTTGGGGTGGGTGCATTTTTTGGATTAACTTGCCCGCCTATGCTACACGTTGTCTCGTATCAGGTCGCCGACGGAATCGACGTAAAAGGCTTCAAGGCTAGTTTTAAGGAGGGGATCTATCACTACGATGCAGACGAACTATTCTACAAAACGGGTGAGGAGGACTTTTTGTATGTCTTCAAATATGGCGTGGTTTGTTTCATGAATTATGATGGTACGCGGCGGGATGTGGCGCTGCAGCAAATTGCCCCTTTTTGCAAAAACGTTTTTGTGCAGCCATTGAGTGAGGAATTCGAAGTGGAGACCAACGCGCGGGAGTATAAGTTCGGGTACAATAAGATAGAGATCGTGAAACCGGATATAGAGGTGCTCCGGCTGATCATGTTGAATGTAAGTCAATCTGTTTCGCTGGACTACTATTCGGAGCAAACTAATTTGCTCCAGGAAGAGACGAATAGTCATACGTCGAAGCTGGAGCGGAAGGGGCGCCTTGATATTTCGGGGGCAAATTTGAAGAAGTATATCGGCAAGACATTGAACCTTAAGAACCGCATCGCGGAAAATCTCTACATATTCGATTCGCCGCCGGAGACCTGGGAGGATGAGAACCTAAACAGGATAGATCAAGGGCTGAAGAGAACCTTTGATCTGCAGGAGCGGTATCGGGATGTGCGGGAAGGGTTGGAGATCATCAAAGAGAACCTGGAGCTGTTTAAAGACTTGCTGCAGTACCGCAACAGTACGTTTCTGGAATGGATCATTATCATCCTTGTTTCACTAGAGGTGCTGAACCTGGTATTAGATAAGATTCTCAAGTAGGACATTGTATATTTACAATCCTTTAACTGAGGCGTTCCGCCCTTTCCATCCTGTTATAGCAATAAGTTTCGTGCGAGTTCACGCATTCTAGCCGGAATATTTGGTGTTTCGTTCCGCCAGATGAGATAGGGTAGCGGCAACGGTGTAAGAGTCGACCTGTCGGGGCATTTTTCCCTTCCGGTGCATCGCATGCAACCAAGCCGGTCATTATTTTTTGGGTTTAAAAGCGCAGGAGGTTCCAATTGTGCAGAGAAAGTGGGAGTGCATTGTGGTGAAGGTGGTGTATCTAATGCAGCTGAGTTGTTTGTCGTAATGTATGGTACGGAGAAGCGCAAAGATGTGTTTGGGCAGGCTGCTTAGATGAAGGATAATGCGATCAATGACTTAGTGATAATAGATATTCTTCCATTAAAGATATTTTTCTAAGGGTCCGTTTGATATTGTTATATGGGTCAGTTGGCAGAAGGCCGATCAATAAAATTGCACAGCATACGCCAAGTGTTACCTTTATAAAAAATTGACATACGTTAAAAAAAAAGCCCAGATAAAAATCCAGGCCGTTGCTAAAATCCAATATCCTATTAAAAGCCATTTTACATGTTACAAATTATGGTCCATTTGCATTTAGGCGACTGAATGGGAAAACCTACGTGGAAATGAGGAAGTTTTGTGGCGCAAAATCCTCAGAAAGTGGAAAAAAGGGCCCCACGAATTCGCGGGGCCCAGGTATAGGAGGTGTACGGTAAGTGTGGCTAGCAACGATGTCGCCTGTGGGCGACAGCGCAGGTTATTCTTTTGTTTTCTTCATGTATACGTCCCACGCGTCGTTACCACTGGAACGAAGGGTAACTGATGAATCGGCGTTCTCGAGGGTGATATAGTAGGCGTTGTTGCCATCGCTGTTGAATTCGAAAAGTTCGGAGATCCAATAGTTGGCGTAATCCTGTTTAACCTGGAGCAAGAGGTTAATAGGCAATTGATTCGATTTGATATTACGGGTAACGGCGAGGAGTTGACCTTGTGCAGAATAAAAGGCGAACAAGACCATGTCGTTCATTCTGAAGGTCAGCTTGGTATAGTTCTTCCCGGTTTCGGAGGTGAGCAATTCTGCTTTTTTAAAATCCTTGTGAAAAGAGGCGTTGACGGCATTGTTGTGGTCGTCGGTGGTGGTGTTGGCAAAGCTGGTGCTGGCCATGGTCAGGACAAAGGCAACTACTAAAGCGAATTTGGAGGCAATTGAGCGTAACATATACTTAGGTTTTTTTTGTTTGCTTACTTTCGGTTTGCATAACAAAGATACGGTAAATGGAAGGTACTTTACAATGCATAGTACAGTGAATGGCATAATACTGGGTTAAGCGGTAAAAAAACAGGGATGAAGTAATTTAGTTCGCGCTAATGGTGTTAAAGTTTGCTTTATTCTCTTTCAGAATTGTGTTTTTTGGGCTTTTGGCGGTTTTTGCTTTGGCCGTTATGGGCGGTGAATGCCATCTTGAGACGGGGGCTAAAAAGTTTTTGGTATGATAATCAATTTGTTACCTAATTGCCCTACAAAGGCGCCCGGTTGTGGCTGAGCGCGTAGCGTATTTTGGGCTTTTCCGGTAAGCGGTCAGGCGGACGTTCGCTCTGGGATGGGAGGAAGCACCTCGTGGAGGAAGTTGCTGACGGCTTCAGGATGGCTGAGCAAGCACATATGCCCGCCTTTCGGGATGATGTGGGTTGGGGCGGTAAGGCGAATAGGGAAGACTTTATCGCGGCTGCCATGGATATGGTAAAGAGGTCGGGGGATGGTGTCGTTTTTCCATTTTAAAACGGCGCTAATGGCCCAGCGGATGAACCGGTTGTCGCCGGCGCGGATCACTTGCCTCATCAGTCGGCGGCCTGCGGCAGAGCGCATCCATATGGAGTGTTTGATGATCGCCCCCATTTTGAGGAGGTGGGGCGGTATGAGCAGCCCGAGTTGAAGGGTACCTGCGATTCGGTATAGTTTAGGCAGCTCATCAGAGATGGGGACGCTGCTGATGAGGATCGTGCAAACCGGTGGTACACGTTTAGCCATCTCGATTGCCATAATGCCGCCTAGGGAGAGGCCGGCAAGAATAAAAGCCTCGGTGGTGTCAACCTGCGGCATAAGCCGGCATGCATAGTCGGTGAGCTTTTCTTTTTTTATGGGGGGTATCCAGTGAATATAGGCGGGTTCGTAGCCTTCCGGTAAACGTAAGTGAAGAAATAATCTGTAGTCTACGCCGATCCCGGGGATAAAATAAACTTTCACAGGTGCCCTTTATAGCGATACAAGATAGGAATTTTTCATCATGATCAAAATGACCTGTACATACACCTTGGTAAATGAAAGTGTCGATCACACTGGCTAAATGAAGAAGTGGAAACCCAGACTGAGGGTGACGCCGTTGTCGCTATCTCAGGATCAATGTTGTTTGGAGGACGGCGGGTTGGTTGCCAAACCCGGGGCCGCCCCAATCCGTCTCATCGCCATTGAGGATACGGCGGGCATTGAAAGCGCCGTTCCCGAAATTTCCTTCTTCTACCTTATCGTACTGCCAGGCTTTGCCGGTGTTATTGCCCGCGGGAATGAAGGTCAGGTGGCAACGAGTGCCGACGAGGAGGTATTTATTTTCCTCTAGTTGGACAATCATGAGGCTGCCGATAGGCTCATCGTGTTTGGGAGCTGCATTTGCCCGGCCGTCGCCGCCGAAAGAAACCACGGCTTTCCAGACGCCGAGGTCGATCGTTTGGGTAGCGTGGTCTTCTGGTTCGACTGCGGCTTTGATCTTTCCGTCAAAGGCCCATTGGGCCATTTCGCCGGCCATGGGGGCGGCAATGGCGTATGCTGCTGCAAAGGGGGCGAGGCGTTTAGCGACGCTCGTATCCGCTTCCGGGTGCCCATTGTCGTCTATGCCGAAGGGTGAAAAGCCGATGCCGCCGTGGGCGAGTAACTGGTAGAAGTATTTTGCATTGACTGGGGTGAGTGCTATTTCCGGAATGAGCAGCGCGTTGTCGGGGCGATCGTAAAGGTCCATTACTTTTAGCACTTTTTCGCTTTCGGGCAAATAAATATCCGGTGCTTCGAGGTCGATGGCAGGAGCAGCTACCCGCCAAATGGGAAGTGTATTATCGGTCGGGCCACCGCTTTCGTAGTTGGTGGCCATCGGATCGGTGAGCGGATCGCGCAGTGCTGCGTTGACGTACATGGGCAGGGGGTATGCTGCTTTTCCTGCGGCGGCCACCTTGCCGATGAAGCTGGCGATAGACCAGGCCTGGAAATATTCGTCGGCCCTGTCGCCGAATATTTGTTGCCAGGAGCCTTTTGCGGCGCTTTGTGCGGCTCCGGTTGTAGCTGCTGCTCCAGCAGCCCTGGTTGCTGCTGCTGTTCCCGCGGCGCCGGTTGCGTGCAGGGCCTGGAGTATTTGCGGTTGCAGGAGTTGAGGCGGTACAGGGGCGTATATTAATTTTTGGATATGTGGTGAATAGTCGCGGACGCTTCCCCAGGAGCCGGATTCATTCTCGACTTGGATCATAATCACGGTGTGAGCGAGGTCTGCTGCTTTTAGGTGTTTCATGACAGCTGTGAAAGCTTTGGCGTCTGCCTCCATGGTTGCGCTTGTATTAGGAGACGGGGAGTCGATGGGGTCGCCTTTGGCGTTTTTGATATTGGGGTATTTGGCGGCGTCGTGTTTCATCCATCCGGGCATATAGTGGTTGCTGCCGTTCTTCCAAGTGGCGAACCAAAGCAGGATGAGTCTTTTGTGGTGTTGCCGGGCTTGCAGCAGGAGCGTGTCGACGAGCGAGAAGTTGAATTGGTTTTCCTGCGGTTCGATCTGTTCCCAATAGATCGGCACCTCAAGGGTATTGGCGTGGAGGTTTTCGATGGATTGCCAGAGTTGTGGCAGAAGGGCCGGCCACGCGCTTGAGTTGTGCGCTTGCCCACCGAGGATGAGGAAGGGTTTGCCGTCGACGAGGAGCGCATGACGACCGTTCTTGACGGCGAGGGTGGGCATTGCGGTAATATTCGTTTGGGCTTGGGCCATGCTGAGCGGCAGGGCCAGGGTCAGCCAAAAGAATTTCGCGAATTTGCTACGAGCTATCACGTGGATGTTTTGGGTGCAATCAATGTTAGCTAAAAAAAAGGAAACGCAGCAAAGATTTTAGTCGTTCCGATCGACTGGTAATCCGTGCATTCTCTGTATTGAAATCGCACACTTTAAAGGTCAATGATATCGTATAATGTTGATTACTAGTTCGCCGCATCTTTGGCATTTTTTTGGCGATGCGGTAGGCGCAAACCCATTACTATGTTAAAAAACTACTTCACCGTCGCTTTGAGGCATTTGACCAGGCACCGCCTATTCTCGCTGATCAATATTTCTTGTCTCGCCATCGGAATCAGTTTTGCGTTGCTTATCGGCGTTTTTGTACTCAAAGAAAAAGGAGTAAATGCCGATATCAGGCACGTGGGCACTCAATATATCCTCAAAAGCAGGTGGAAGATCACAGGGTTGGGTATCGAGGAGACGACACTGGGGGCGCTCCCCAAGGCGCTAAAGGACAAATACCCTTCACTCGTTGCCAATTACTGTCGTTATAACCCGGTTACAAATGTGATCTCCGCGGGCGATCTGCATTTCAGAGAAGATATTGCTATAGGAGATACGGGGTTTGTGTCGATGTATGGGTTCAAATTGTTGTCCGGCGATCCCAGCCATGCGTTTAAAGACCGCAACTCGGCCGTGATCACGGCAACGATGGCGGAAAAGCTGTTTGCCAAAGCCGATCCGTTGGGAAAAACGATAAGCCTGAACACTACTACGGGCAGCAAACAAGATTTTATCGTATCTGCTGTCCTAGCCGATCTGCCGAAAAATTCCGTTACCAATTACGTCGGCGATACGTATGGGGTGTATCTCCCCTATGAGGGGAATAAGTACTATGGCGCGCCCATGAATGCGTCATTAAATTGGACCGATGTTTTTGAAGTCGGGATGATAGAATTGCGACCCGGGATCACCGCCAAAGACCTGGATGTTCCTATTAAGCAATTATTGAAAGGCAATGCTCCACCGCGCCTCAGCGAAAATCTTCGGGTCGAACTTGCTCCTGTCAGCAGCTACTACCTGGAGGACAACAATGGGGCGGTAAGGAAGATGACTGAGATCCTGTCGCTTGTCGCGGGATTTATCCTGCTGATGGCCATTATCAATTTTACCAATATCAATATCGGCATTTCCGGCTATCGCTTAAAGGAAATCGGGCTACGGAAGGTATTTGGTGGCAGCCGGAAGACGCTGGTCCTGCAGTTTCTGATCGAGTCCGTTGTCCTGACGGGTGCCGCGGCTGTCATTTCTTTGGTGCTCTATGCAATCCTAAGTCCGTTGTTCAATCAGATGCTCAATACCACACTTACGCCATTGTGGAAATTCGATCTGAAGGAGGTGCTGTTCCTGTTGGTTCTTACCCTTGGTGTCGGGATTATTGCCGGTGTTTATCCCGCTTTTGTGCTAAGTGCGTCCAACCTGGTCAACGCTGTCAAGGGAAAAGTCAGTTCCGCAAAAGAAGGCTTGGCCTTGAGAAAGGTGCTGCTTGTGTTGCAATTTAGTATTGCTGTGGTTATTTTTGTGTGTGCGCTAAACGTTTCAAAGCAGGTTGCGCATGTATTTGACAAAGACCTTGGATATAGCAGGGACCAGGTCATGGTGTTGACCGCGTTTCCGAAACAATGGGATTCTATAGGTACCGCCAGGATGGAGAGGATCCGGGATGGATTGAGGCAACTGCCCCAGGTAGCGGATGCCTCGATCTCGTTTGAGATCCCGGATCGGGTACCGCCCGCGACGAGCGATCTTTTGCCCGGGAGCTCTTCGGCAGTACAGGCTATGAATATTTTGACGCCCGATGTCGACGATCATTATGCGAAGACTTTTGGACTGCATGTTATCCAGGGTAGTTTTTTTAGTCAGGGTGGTGGGTATGTGCCCCATGAGGTAGTGTTGAATGAGGCTGCGTTAAAGGCGTTTGGCTGGACGAATGCGGTCGGTAAAAAAGTAAAATGGGTAAGCGGCAATGTTGATTTCACCGTAGCCGGTGTTGTAAAGGATTTTAATTATTCCTCCATTGATGCCGGTGTGCAGCCGCTTGTATTCATGAATACAAAAGACGGCTTGAGCTATAGGTATGTCTCGCTGAAGATCAGTGGGCCGATTGACGGTCATACGGTTGATGTTGTTCGGGCCAGGTGGGCAGCGCTGTCGCCGACGGCGCCTTTTGAATATACTTTTATGGATGAAAAGTTCGCGTCTTTGTACAGGTCCGAACTGAAACTTAAAAAAGCGTCCGGGCTGGCTACTGTGTTGAATATGGTGATCGTGCTAATGGGCATCTTTGGGGTGATGGCTTTTACGCTGGCGAGGCGCAGCAAGGAGATCGCGTTACGGCGGGTATTGGGTGCGGATGTAAAAAATATCATTACTTTATTTATCAAGGATTATGCCTGGTTAATACTGATAGCCAATATGATCTCCTGGCCGGTGGCCTATTTTTGCACCAATAAGTGGTTGGAGAATTATGCCTACCGTGTTCAGCAGGATCTCGGGCCATTTGTGGTTGTAGGGGCTTGTACTTTCCTAATGACTTTTGTGTTGATCGCGCTTCAGTGTTTAAAAGTCGCGGTTGGAAATCCTGCGGAGCGGTTACGGGTGGAGTAAATTGGATGTGAAAGGCCGCCCGGACCGTACACGCTTTTCTTTAAGATCGACACGCCGAATGGCCAAATTGACACAGAATTTGTTTTTTTGGCGCATTGAGCAATTCGCGGCGTGCTTGCCGACGTATGTTGCGTATAAAAAACACTTGGAGAATTCAAAAAGAAGCCCTTACTTAGCTATCAGATCGTCCCCCTCCAAGTAACCATTGCCCCTAACACTTAAACGCTAATCTAATGAGAAAGATCTTCTCTTATCCAAGAGCGCCTTCGCGTTCTCGACGTTTTGATCCAATTCTCCGATATTTTTATTTTTTCCACCAGCTAACCTGATTTAGCACAATAGTACATTTCTGGGTCATATGAATAGAAAATATTTCGGCATCCTGTTGGACGCCAATGCCGGTATCATCGTTTTAAATGATTACGTCAACCTGTTTCCACTCTCTAAAGAGATCGGCAAGGACCTAAAAAGAGATATCCATGTCATATGCGGTATGTGGTGGTCTGCGGAACTGCCGAAATTGCTTTTGAAACTGCTATTCAACGTCCTTAGGAACAGGATATTATACCCGAGGATCAAGGTCTCGATACTTTGCAATACGCAAAGGGAACACAAGCTGCTTCGACTCTTCCAGATCGATTCGATTTATTGCAATCACAATTGTTTTATCGACGAAAATGTGTTTACGATCTGTTCCGGGGTTCCCAAAAAATACGACGCCGTGTATAATGCCGTGCTAAGTGATTTTAAAAGGCATACGCTTGTTTCCGGTATTGCTGGAAAAGTAGCGTTTGTAACTTATAGGTTCGAGAACACCGCTTATAAAAACCATTTAGATGAAACCCTGAAAAACATAGTGTGGCTTAATTATTCATCCGGCAGGGAGCCGGTTTTTCTAGACAATGCGGCATTGGTTAACATTTACAACGAATCCTATACGGGACTGGCGCTTTCGTCGGTGGAAGGCGCTATGTATGCTTCCTGTGAATACCTGTTATGCGGCATTCCTGTTGTCTCTACGGAATCCAAAGGGGGGCGGGATGTCTTCTTCGATGCGTACAACTCAATTATTGCGGATGCCGTTCCCGACCAGATCGCCCTGGCAGTCGATCAGCTAAAAACAGCCAACAAAGACCCGATGCTCATCAGGACCGCTGCCATTTTCCGCATGAAGGAGCACCGGCAACGATTTATCAAACACGTTAATAGGATTCTAAAAGCCAAAGGCATGCCCTATGATATTTCCGACACATGGGATGACTGGTTCGTTAATAAACTAAGGGACGAACTCACGGCCGCCGGCTTGTTGGAACAATTAAAAGGGAGGCGGGTGAAGGTGATGTATCCGGAACCGTCCAATGAACGTCAGGTCGGACAACTTTTATCGTAGAAATCAAGGCAAACGCCATAATGGCATTAAAAGGATTTTCCTGGCGCTTTTAGTCTTTTCCTGTGGCAAGCATAACGGCTCCCTATCCAATGGCGGTACCAGTGGCGGCAATACCACCACCAATCAGGCATTCCGGCAGACTCGATCACGTAAATCTCGATTATCAATCCTTGCGGTCGGAATCTTTCGAGCTGATCATTTCAGAGCCCGGCTGTAGAGTGCTTCTGGATACGCAATCCGCAATGAATACTTTGATCAAGGCGATCCTCTACACTGCGCAGCTGCTGTTGCATCTGACAGCCACGTAAATAGGCGATTCAACTCTGACGATACCCACCTCCAAAGGAGTAAGTCAAGAATAGTTGCACAATCTTGAGCCGTCTTTGTATTAGGCAACGGAAACGAAGCAAACAATACGCCATCCTATTGTGTGAAGAAACTACTTTCGCTTCTTCGTTAAACTGGGCTAGCGTGCACGAGCGGGGCAACGTGCCGGCCGTCGGTCGATTTTTTCGGTATGTCTGTCGGTGAACGGCGCAATTTGGGGCATACTACAGTAGTTTCATACGGCCGCAGTTTCGCCGGTCATCAAACATCATCCACCAACAATCGTTTTTATGAAAAGAATAGTTGAACATGCGTTGTATATCGCCATCGTGCCGGCATTTGTAGCCGTGCTGTCAGGGAGTTGCGGCAATACCAATGCCGGTAAAGATGCCAAGAGCGCTGGAAATATCGTTGCAGGCGCTAACGCTTCTTCAGGGAATGGGAGTATAACATGCGCCATTGACGGCAAGCCTGTTTCTATTGTCGTTAGCAACGCCTATTTCCCCATCGTTCTCAGCCCCGATTCGAAGGGTCCGACTGACGGCCTCGAACTGATGGATGGCAGTCCTAAAAAAGAAGGCTTTCAGTTCGAGATCAAAGACCATGGAACGACCAACATCAGGGGCGGCGCCGACAACATCCTTTGTATAATCACTTACTACGATAAAGCAGGCGCCACCTACGTCGGCAAGGACGTTACCGTATCGGTGTCGGTTTTCAGCGGAGATCATCTGACAGGCACTTTCGCCGGAAAATTTGAGAAGTCAGTTGGCGATAATGTCATTTCCATCACAGACGGCAAATTTGACCTGGTGAAATAGGTCGCGCTATGCAAATTATCATCAAGAGAAAAACCTTGACTTGGAGCGGCTGGTATTTTTTAGCAATGCCATCGTCGCCAAATCGCCCCTAAGAGTGCCCGAGCTAAAATAACACTGCAAAGGGGATACGAGCCCGCCATGTAATCCTTTTCTTTATAGTTTTGGGCTACTTCCAACCGCTTCGTGGCGTATTCCAGGCTCTTGTTTACGCTGATCATGATACAGGCGTGGTCCAGCGACGGCAACTGCTTCATCTTTATGACGGGATGGCTCGTTTTCGGCAGCTCGGCAGCAATCGAATTCGCAAAGCCTGGAATTTTCCTGCGCATGCCTCCAAAAGGCGAAGCCAGGTAAGCGGATCAGATTCAAGACAAGGGACTTCTAAGAGATATTATTGTAAGATATGGAGCATATGCAAATTTTCGGCTTAATAGGCTATTCCTTGGAGATGGCCGGAGTTGTAGCGAACAGTTGATAGCTTTATTGGCGGATGTTGGGACTGTAAGGACTGAAAAACAGGGTCTTCGAAACGTAAGGTGGTAGTTTTTAAATGATTGAAAGTTTTTCGTATTTTTGGGAATATAATTCCCAATTGTACATGATTGTTCGCGAAGCAGAGATCGTATTGAGAAAACTTGCCACCCAGTTTAAATCTATTGCCTTGACAGGTCCGAGGTAAAGTGGTAAATCAACACTTGCCAGAACTACTTTTCCTGAAAAAAAATACGTGTCCCTGGAAAATCCAGATATCAGAGGGGCTGCCCTGGAGGATACAAGGGGTTTCCTTACCAACCTTCGGGATGGAGCGATCATAGACGAGGCCCAAAGAGTGCCAGAATTATTCAGTTATTTACAGCAAGTATTAGATGAAAGCAATGAAAAAGGCCGGTTTATTCTGACTGGTTCGAATAACTTTTTAATGCTGGAAAACATATCACAGACCTTAGCGGGTCGTATAGGTTATTTGGAGTTGTTGCCTTTTGGGTATAACGAGATCCAGAAAACTCCAAACCAGGATCTCAATTTGAATCAGATTATGTTTTCAGGGGGATATCCGGCCATCACTTTCGATCATGTTGATCCTGAACTTTGGTTCCCTTCTTACATCAGACCATATGTTGAACGGGATGTAAGGCAAATTAAAAACATCACCAATTTAAATCTGTTTCAAAAACTTTTGTATTTGTGTGCCGGCCACATTGGGCAACAATTGAACTTGAATAATTTTGCAATCGAATGTGGTGTGGATCACAAAACGATAGGCGCATGGACGGGAATACTACAAGCGAGTTATGTGATCCACTTATTACCTCCATTCTACAATAATTTTTCAAAGCGCATTATTAAATCTCCGAAATTATATTTTTATGACACTGGACTTGCGTGTGCTCTTCTTGGAATTAACAGTTCCGCGCAGTTGATAACGCACTCAAGTAGGGGTGCTTTATTTGAAAATTATGTCGTAAATGAATTAATAAAAAATCGCTTCAACAAAGGTCTTCGAAGTAATTTGTTCTATTGGCGTGATGTTAGTGGCCATGAAATAGATGTGGTAATTGATCATGGCTCATCTGCCTATGCTGTGGAAATAAAGTCAGGGATGACAGTAGTGCCAGATTTTTTCAAAGGACTTTTGTTTTGGCAAGAACTTAAAAAATATAACAAGGCGTATATAATTTATGGTGGAGTAGATGCTCAAACAAGAAGCAATGGGATTGAGTTTATTCCCTGGAATAAACTGGAGGGTGTAGGAAACATCCTATAACCGGACAATTCTATGCCCATAAAGATATATTGGCTGCATGAATCTAGTAGTTCCGCACGGCTCGGCATCATGGCAAGCCGAGAGGCGGTGAATGGCTAGAAGATGAAATTCTCAGTCTGAAAAAGCAAAATATAAAAGTAGTCGTATTCTGCTGGAACAAGATGAAATCGCGGAGCTTGCCTTAACAAACAGGCAGAGATCTGTTCTGCGTATAACATCGAATATCTTAATTTTCCGATACGACATAGAGGCATACCCAAATAGGACGATCTGCTTCGGAATTTATCGGTCGCCTAAAGGAAGTAGTCGCCTCGGATAGGATATTGTTATTCACTTTCGTATGGGGATTGGCGTTCGTCTATAATAACCGGCTGTTTAATATTAAAACCCGGGTATACGGCCCATAAGGTTGCTTTGCATACAAGCAAAATTCGCGGTTTTCGCGTGCCGGATACCGACAAGCAAATAAACTGGTTAAAGAAGCAAGAACGATAGAAGACGGGACCAGGCTTAGTTATAGATGAGATAGCCCTTGAAAATCAGGGCCTAAAGATTTGTGGAGAATACCGGAGTCGAACCGGTGACCTCTTGCATGCCATGCAAGCGCTCTAGCCAACTGAGCTAATTCCCCATTTTGCATCCCCTTACCGGAGCGGCGAAGGTAGGTTTACCTCGAACCATTACGTCGTTTCAATAGCGTTGGCGAAGGCCTTCGGATTTACCTCACACCATACTGTCATTTCAAAAGCCTCGGTGAATGGTTCGCATTTGGGAGGTGCAAATATAGCGGATTTGTATTAAATGATTCAAAAAATCCGGGTGTTAGCTATCTTTAGGTATCAATCGATCTAATATGGGAGTCTGGAGACAGCTAGCGGAATATTTCTACATAAAGAAACGGGATCCGAATGCGCCGGATACGCAGTGGATGCGGTATATGCATGGGATCAACCGGATCTCCATCTTCATGTTCCTCCTGGGGTTGATCTTTATGGTGATCAGGTTGTTTTTTTTCAGGAGACATTAGCGCTACGGCGAGCGGCAAGGAATTGCAGGATGCTTCGGGCGGCGTTGGCGGAGGCGTGGCCGCCCTGGCTGAGGATTCTTTTGAGGTCACGGTAGTCGGTGGTGAGTTGCTGCCGGCGAGCTGGATTGTGCAACAGGTCATCGAGTTCGCGCTGGAGGTTTTGGGGCGTCAGTTTGTCCTGGATCAATTCCTTGACGACGAGTTTGTCCATGATGAGATTGACGAGGGAGATGTATTTCACGCGGATCAGTCTCCGGGCGATCTGGTAAGAGATGGAGCTTCCCTTATAACAGACGACTTCTGGCACGCTGAACAGGGCCGTCTCCAGGGTAGCGGTGCCTGAGGTGACAAAGGCGGCTTTTGCGGTGAGCAGGAGGGGGTAGGTCTGGTTGCTTACGGCGGCGACATTCGGGTAGCCTGAGAGCAGGCCTTTATAGAATGCTGCATCGAGGCCGGGTGCCTGTGCGACGACGAATTGGTAGTCGGGGAAAAGCCTGCTTGCCTCGAGCATGACGGGGAGTTTTTTGAGGATCTCCTGTTTGCGGCTGCCTGGCAGCAGGGCGATGACGGGTTTGATGAATAGGCTGTGGGAGGACTGGGCAGCGGCCTGGTCACGGACGCCGTCGATGACTTCTACGAGGGGGTGGCCGACGTATTCTACTTCAAAATCCCATTTTTTATAGAAGGCTTTTTCGAAGGGCAGGATGACGAGCATTTTGTCGACTGTCTTGCGAATTTGCTTCACCCGGTTCTCTTTCCACGCCCAAACCTGCGGGGAGATGTAATAAATGATGGGGAAGGATCCTACCGATCCCGTGAGGGGCTGCTGATGGGGCAAGTTGGCCGACCCTGTGAGGGACTGCTGATGGGGCAAGTTGGCCGATTCGGTATGGGACTGCTGATGGGGTAAGTTGGCCGATCCGGTGAGGGGCTGCTGATGGGGTAAGTTGGCCGATTCGGTGAGGGGCTCCTCATGGCGCAAGTTGGCCGATCTGGTGAGGGACTGCTGATGGGGTAAGTTGGCCGATCCTGTGAGGGGCTGCTGATGGGGCAAGTTGGCCGACCCTGTGAGGGACTGCTGATGGGGTAAGTTGGCCGACCCGGCGAGGGGTTGCTGATGGGGCAAGTTGGCCGACCCTGTGAGCGACTCCTGATGGGACAAGTTGGCCGACCCGGTGAGGGGCTGCTGATGGGGCAAGTTGGTCGACCCGCTAAGGTGCTGGTCATGCGCCCATTTGGCGATGCGCATGTTCATCCCAGGGTAGTCGATGAGAATAAGGGCGTCGGGTTGGTAAGCGGCGATATCTTTTTTTGCGAAGTCGAGGTTGCGGAAAATGGTGCGAAGGTTCATGAGTACTTCAGCAAAGCCCATGATGGCAAGGTCCTTATAATGTTTGACGACTTCTGCTCCGGCCGCCGCCATCAGGTCGCCGCCCCAGCAGCGGATAACGGCCTTCGGATCTTGTATCCTGAGTTGGGTGATGAGGTTGCTGCCATGGAGGTCGCCGGACGCTTCGCCGGCAATGATGTAATACTTCATGTGTGCGCGAAGGTACAGCGTTTTTTTGCTTATATTGTATCCCTGTCGGCTGTAGGCCGACCCGACCGATAGGTCAGACTTTAGCGTTTTGCGGAAGATGCGCTAATTTTCTGATGGCGCATCTTCCGTAATTTAAACACTGCTACACATATGGCTTCCTACAATCGTCGTTCTTTCCTGGACGCCCTGGGTACTTTTTCCGCAACCACATTCTTTTCGAGCCTGTCGAGCCCTGCCTGGAGCCGCAACCTGAACAAAGCCTTGTTGCAGGCGGAGCATCGACCGGCCCATGAACCGGCCGGGGATGAAGACTTCTGGTATTACGTGCAGCAGTCTTTTACCACCAGCCCGGAGCTGATCAACCTGAACAATGGAGGAGTATCACCATCGCCCAAGGTGGTGCAGGAAGCGATGAAACGCTATCTTGATTTTAGCAATGAGGCGCCCAGTTATTATATGTGGCGGATCCTCGACCTGGGGAGGGAGCCCTTGCGAAAGGACCTGGCGCGTGTAGCGGGATGTTCGCCCGAAGAAGTGGCCATCAACCGCAATGCCAGCGAGGCGCTCGAGACGGTGATCTTTGGGTTGCCGTTGAAGGCCGGCGATGAGGTGGTTGTCTGTAAATACGATTATCCCAACTGTATCAATGCGTGGAAACAACGGGAGCAGCGTGACGGTATCAAACTTGTCTGGGTAGACCTGAACCTGCCGAGCGAAGACAACGAGTACATGACCGCGCAATATGCCAAGGCCTTTACGCCGAAGACCAGGATAGTGCATGTCACGCATGTCATCAACTGGAACGGACAAATACTTCCGGTGAGGAAGATCGCGGATGCCGCGCACCAGCGGGGCATCGAGGTATTGGTGGATGGAGCGCATAGTTTTGCGCATTTCGAATATACGATCCCATCGTTGGGAGCCGATTATTTTGGTACCAGTTTGCACAAATGGTTGGCGGCTTGTATCGGGAGTGGAATGCTGTATGTGAAAAAGGAGAAGATAGCTTCGTTGTATCCGTTGTTTGCGGCGCCGGATGCGAAGGCGGCTGATATCAGAAAATTCGAGAATTTGGGCACCAGGCCTTTCTTTATAGAGCAGGCGACGGGTAAGGCGATCGGTTTTTATGACATGATCGGTCCGGCGCGCAAGGAGCAGCGGTTGTTCTACCTGAAGAATTACTGGATGGAACAGGTCAGGGACATCCCCAAAGTGAAGCTCTATACTTCCATGAAGCCTGGATTTGCATGTGCAATCGGGGTAGTTGGGATCGAAGGCAAGACGGTAGCGGAACTCGACGGCTTTCTCTTCAATGAATACAAGATCCATGTGACCGGCATCAATTGGGAGAGCATCCATGGCGTGCGGGTAACCCCTAACGTTTATACCACCACAAAAGACCTCGACAGGCTGGTCGCCGCCATTGGTGAGTTTGCCAAAGCCTGATTATGAAGCGTGAAATAAGTTTGCTGCAGGCGACCTCCATCAATATGATCGACATGGTCGGGATAGGGCCATTCGTGTCTATGAGCCTTGTCATGGAGATCGTTGGCAGCCGGCTCTTTTTGTGGGCGTGGATCTTTGGGGCTGTCACGGCCCTGGTCGACGGCATGATCTGGAGCGAACTTGGGGCGGCTTACCCGCGGGCGGGGGGCAGCTATAACTTTTTGAAGGAGGCTTATGGTGCGAAGGGTGGGCCGCTGATGTCTTTTTTGTTTGTGTGGCAGACTTGTCTGCAGGCACCGCTTGTGATCGCATCGGGGGCGATAGGATTCGCGCATTATTGCGGCTTTCTCGTGAAGCTCGGAAGCATCGGGCATAAGGCGGTGGCAGGCGGCCTCGTTATCGTCATCGTGGCGCTTCTATATCGCAATATCAAGTCCATCGGGAAGCTGTCCGTTTTCCTCTGGTCGGGCGTCATCATTATCATCCTTTGGATCATCGTGAGCGGGTTGACACATCGGCAGGTCGATTATTCTTTTCTGCCGACGCGGGGGGAAAGTTTGTTCAGCGGCGCATTTGCATTACTGCTTGGTCAGGCCTCGGTCAAGACGATCTATAGTTTCCTTGGGTATTACAATGTGTGTCATTTGGGAGGTGAGATCAGGGACCCGGGCCGCAATATCCCCCGCAGCATATTTATCTCTATTGGCTGTATCGCTGCTTTATACCTGGCGATGAACATCAGTGTCGTAGGGGTGATCCCCTGGCAGGAGGCGAAGGAATCCGAATTCGTGGTGAGTGATTTTATCAAGAGGATCTATGGCAATGGGATGGCGCAGGTGGCCACGGTGCTGGTCTTGTGGGTGGCGTTTGCGTCGCTTTTTGCAGTGGTGTTGGGTTATTCGCGGGTGCCCTATGCAGCTGCAGCGGATGGGCACTTTTTCCCAATCTTTGCCTGGCTTCATCCGCGGAAAGATTTTCCTTATATCTCTTTGTTGTTTATTGGGGCATTGGGTTTCCTGCTGAGTTTGACGGTGAGCCTGAAAGAGGCGATCAGTGCCATTTTAGCCATGCGTATCCTGGTGCAGTTCGTGGCACAGGCCATCGGGGTAATGCTATTGCGGCAGTCCGACAGGCGCTTAATGCAGGGAGGCGCCGATGTGCCGCCGGCACGGCCCTTCAAGATGTGGCTTTATCCGGTGCCGGTCATCTTATCGATCCTGATCTGGTTGTTTGTGTGGTTCTCTACGGGGATCGTAGCGTTGTTCGGGCTAGCGCTGGCCGGGATAGGGGTGGTGGTTTTTTTCGCGACGCGGGGCAGGTGGGATAAAGTGGCCATCAAATAATAATATTATGTAGTTTGCGGTATGCAACGCAGAAAATTTCTTCGGCAGAGTATGGTGGCCTCTGCAGGGTTGGCGACAAGTGGTTATCGTAGTTTGGCGGCTGACCCTCGTCTGGTGGCCGCGGCCCATACAGTTGCGGCTGGCACTGCCGGCCTTACGGCTGGCGCAGGCGGATGGCAGGATTTCCCGGTTGTGCGGGTGGCCGAGGCCCGGCGCAAGTTCAAGAGCCCGATTGTCGAGAAGATCATCCGGGAAGTGCGTACGACGATCGGCAACAAGGAGATCGGCTGGCTTTTCGAGAATTGTTTTCCCAACACACTGGATACGACGGTAGACTTTTCGCTGGCTGACGGCCGGCCTGACACCTATGTGATCACGGGAGACATCGACGCCATGTGGCTGCGCGACAGCAGCGCACAGGTATGGCCGTATATCGGTCTTTGCAAGGACGACAAGGATTTGCAGCAGTTGTTGCGGGGCGTGATCCGACGGCAGGTGAGCTGTATCCTGCGTGATCCATATGCCAATGCTTTTTATAAGGATGAGAACAGGATCAGCGAGTGGAAGGCTACGGACCTGACGGATATGAAGCCGGGCATTCACGAGCGGAAGTGGGAGATAGACAGTCTTTGTTACCCCATCCGGCTGGCGCACGGCTATTGGGAGACGACCGGTGACGTTTCGCCTTTTGATGCTGACTGGTTGGCCGCGATGGGCCGGGTTTTGCAAACATTCAAAGAACAGCAACGCAAGGATGGCCAGGGCCCATATACTTTTCAGCGGAGGAGTGAATTCGCGACGGACACGGTGCCTATGAAAGGCTATGGGTATCCGACCAAAAAGGTCGGGTTGATCCATTCTATGTTCCGGCCGAGTGACGATGCCACGGTCTATCCGTTCCTGATCCCTTCGAATCTTTTTGCGTTGAGCAGTCTGCGGAAGCTGAGGGCGATGCTGAAGGCGACGAATAGGGGGAAAGATTTGGATGGGCCGGCTTATGCGCTGGAGAGCGACTTGTCTAAGGCCCTGGTGGAGCATGGCATCGTCAGGCATCCCATTTATGGGGAGGTGTTTGCCTATGAAGCGGATGGATTCGGCAATCACACATTCATGGATGATGCGAATGTGCCCAGTCTGCTGGCGCTGCCCTATCTGCAATCGCGGTCGAGCGACTTCAACGGGGATCTTTCAGTGTTGAATCCTGACAAGCGCGGTTATACGGTATATCAAAATACGCGGCGGATGGTACTCAGTGAAGCCAATCCTTTTTTCTTCAAAGGAAAGGCCGGTGAAGGCATAGGCGGGCCGCATGTGGGACTGGACATGATCTGGCCGATCAGTATCATCATCCGCGGTTTGACCAGCCATGATTCACAGGAGATTGCGACTTGCCTGAAAATGCTGCAAAGCAGTCATGCCGGGACGGGTTTTATGCATGAGTCCTTCCATAAGGACGATGTCAATTCGTACAGCAGGGCCTGGTTTGCCTGGGCCAATACACTGTTTGGAGAGTTTGTGCTGAAGGTCTACCGGGAGCACCCGGGGCAACTGGCTTAGCGGCGAACGGGTCGCTGGCGCCGGGCTCTCGCTGGGTTGTCTGGCGTTGCTGGGCGGTCGGGCTGTTGCCGCGCTCTTAGCCGTTTGCTAGGCCATCGGTCTGTTGCCGGATTGAAAGCCGTTTGCTAGGCCATTGGGCTGTTGCCGCGCTCTTAGCCGTTTGCTAGGCCATCGGTCTGTTGCCGGATTGAAAGCCGTTTGCTGGGCCATTGGGCTGTTGCCGCGTTGTGAGCCGGTTGATAGGCCATCGGGCTTTTGCCGGGCTGTAAGCCGTTTGCTGAGCCGTCGGGCCGTTGCCGGGCTCTTAGCCGTTTGCCGGGCACTCAGGTGACAGTCACCAGGTAATAATTCTTCTTTCCTTTTTGCACAAGGATATATTTGCCATGGAGGAGCGAAGACTTGTCCAGGGTATGCCTCGGGTCCGCCACTTTTTGCCGGTTGATGCTGATGCCGCCGCCCTGGATGAGTTTTCGCGCTTCGCCTTTACTGGCGATGATGGTCGTCTCGGCTAAAAAACTAACGGTGTCGATGCTCTGGTAGAATCCCGCAGCAGGAAAGTCGAAGCGTGCGATGCCTTCTATGGATTGCAGGTCAGCCTCGCTCAACGATTCGGCCGGCGCAGCCTGGTTAGCGAATATCTTCTCCGTGTCGGCGAGTGCCTTTTCATAGCCTTCCTGGCCATGGACGAAGACGGTCACGTGCCTGGCAAGGGTCTTCTGGAGGAGCCGGGCTTCGGGGTGTAGCTGCTGACTCTTGATCAGCGTGTCTATCTCCTCCTTGGGAAGGAACGTGAAGATCCTGATCCATTTTTCGGCGTCTGAATCGGCTGCATTGAGCCAGAACTGATAGAATTGGTAGGGTGTTGTTTTTTCCGGGTCGAGCCAGATATTGCCTTTTTCGGTCTTGCCGAATTTTCCGCCGTCGGCTTTGGTCAGCAGAGGGCAGGTAAAAGCGAAACCTTCCCCTTCTCCACCTGTCTTGCGGCGAATGAGCTCCGCCCCGGTGGTGATATTTCCCCACTGGTCGCTGCCGCCCATCTGCAATTTGCAATTCCTATTGGCATACAACCAGTAAAAGTCGTATCCCTGAACCAGCTGGTAGGTAAATTCGGTGAAGCTCATGCCATTTTCGCCATCCAAACGTTTCCTTACGCTGTCTTTTGAAGACATGTAATTTACTGTAATATGCTTACCGATATCGCGGATAAAGGTCAGGAAAGACATATCGCGGAACCAGTCATAGTTATTGACCATTTCGGCGCGGTTGGGGAGCGCGGGGTTAAAATCGAGGAATTTTTCCAGTTGTTTTTTGACGCCCGCGAGGTTATGAGCGAGTATTTCTTCACTCAGCAGGTTTCGTTCTTCGCTTTTGCCGCTGGGGTCGCCGACCATGCCGGTCGCTCCGCCAACCAATGCAAAGGGTTTATGTCCAGCCTTTTGTAAATGAACCAACAGGAGGATGGGGACGAGGCTGCCGATGTGGAGACTATTGGATGTGGGGTCGAAACCGATATAGCCGGCCGTCATTTCTTTGGCGAGCTGTGCTTCGGTCCCAGGCATGATGTCCTGGATCATGCCTCGCCATTTGAGTTCTTCGATCAAATTCATATAATATATTTTCGGCTTGTAACCCGTAATCGCGAATGATGGGCGGGGGTTCGTCGTCGACTCATTTTGGCGGCAAAAATACAGGTTTTTGTGTGGAACGCTGCACCCATTTCAAATGACGTAAAGAGTACAATATTGTGAATGAAAGGCCGTTATACGAGGATGTGAAGAAAATACCTTAACCGTTGGCTTATGCTGAAAAGAATGCGGGGTGTGAAGTTGTTCTACCCCATTTTAGTTGTTTTCGGATCCTTTACTTACCTACCTGCTTATTGCCAGTTCACTGCATATTCCAATGAATTTCTGAACGTTGGAGCGGGAGCCCGTGGTCTGGCCATGGCCAGTGCCCAGGTGGCTACTGTATCGGATGCCACGGCCGGCTATTGGAATCCTGCGGCGCTGGCCAATATCAAGGACCCTCAGTTGAGCCTGATGCACGCGGAATATTATGCAGGGATCGGGAAATATGATTTTGCGGCATTGGCTTTACCGTTGAAGGATGGCAAACGGGTGCTGGGCCTGACGCTGTTGCGATTTGCGGTCGATGATATCCCCAATACCATTTTCTTGGTGCAGCCCGACGGTTCCGTGAATTTCTCCAACATTACGACGTTCTCTTCGCAGGATATGGCTTTTATTGTCTCGCTCGCTCAACAGGCTAAGATGTGGGGGGACAAAAAGATCAATTTTGGCGTGAATGCCAAGATCATCTATAGGACGGCCGGGGATTTCGCCACGGCCTGGGGCTTCGGGTTCGATGCGGCGACCCAGATCGAGGGCAAGAATTGGAAACTGGGTGTGGTGGGAAAGGATATAACGACCACGTTCAATGCGTGGTCATTCAGCCTGGACGAGGCGATACGGGAAGTTTTCTATCAGACGGAGAATCAGATACCCGGGAAATCAATCGAGTTGACTGCTCCGCAGCTATTGATCGGAGGTTCCTATAATTTCAGGTTGAGCAAGAAGGTGAGTCTGATGGTTGAAGGTGATCTGGATGTGACATTTGACGGGAAGCGAAATGAGGTGATCAGCACGAAACCGGTGAGCATCGATCCGAGGCTTGGGATGGAGCTTTCGTTCAAAGATATCTTCTTTGTGCGGGCGGGGATCAACAATTTCCAGCAGGTGCTGGATGACAGGGACACGTTGAATAACCGGAAAATATGGATCTATCAGCCCGGTGTCGGTGCGGGGTTCAAAGTAGGGGATGTGCAGATCGATTATGCTTTTGTGAATCTGGCGAATCAGTCTTATCCATTGTATACGCATGTATTTTCATTGAGGCTCGATTTGCGTCGAAATGGGCAGCAGAAGAAAAGTGGGAAACGATAGGGAGGCCCGGAGAGCGAACCACAAAAACCGAAACGTATGAAAAGACTCTACACCATTCTGTTACTCTTATCTGTGCTGCGGCTTGCAGCCCAGCCTTATGGTAATGAATGGATCAATTATTCCAACACCTATTTCAAGTTCCAGGTCGGGGCTACGGGGTTGTACCGTATTCCTCAGTCGGTGCTTGCTGCCAATGGAATGGGGAGTGTGCCGGTACAGAACTTTCAGCTTTTTCGCAATGGGCAGGAGGTACCGATCTATACCAGCGCGTCGAGCGGGGTGTTGGGCGGCAGTGACTACATTGAATTTTGGGGGTTGATGAATGATGGGGTGCCCGATGGCCCCTTGTACAGGTATCCCACGTACCAGCATACGACCGCGTCGAGCCTGGAGACGGACACGGCGGTCTATTTTTTGACGGTGAATCCGTCTGGCAGTACTCTTCATTACAACAACACGGTGAACAATGTGAGCGGCAGCACGCTGTCACCGGAGAGCTACTTTATGTATACGGCGGGCAGTTATTTCCGCAACGGAGGCATCAATCCCGGGTATGCACAGGTGGTAGGGGAGTACATTTATTCTTCTTCCTATGATCTAGGCGAATTTTGGAGTTCGACGTCGATCGTTCCCGGCACACCCTATACGGACACGAAGAGCAATCTTTTTGTGGCAAGCGGCGGCCCGAATGCTTCTATAAGGTTTGGCCTGGTTGGTACGGCCGATGATCCCCGTACAGTGCAGGTAACGGTGAATGGCACGCAGGTGGTGGATACGGTCATGAATAGTTTTAGCGACCTGTTGACTACCGAGACGGTTCCTTTGGGTGTGATCAGCGGTAGTTCTTCGGCGGCGGTGGCTTATACGAACAATTCTTCCGTGGGAACCGACAGAATGGTGGCTTCTTTTTATGAATTGACGTATCCGCGGCAATATAATTTCGGCGGTCAAAGCAATTTCACTTTTAAATTGCCTGCACGGGCGGCCGGGTACTTGCTGAACATCACTAACTTTTCGATTTCCGGTGCTGCGACACCGGTCCTGTACGATCAAACGAATGGCCTGCGTTATACCGCAGTTGTTACCGGGAGCACGGTCTCCTTTGCGTTGGTAGGGACGTCGGTGGCCTCTACGATGGTATTGGTGAACGAGGACCCTTCGACGGTGCAGACGATCTCCGGACTGACGAGCAAGAACTTTGAGAACATGAGTGTTGCCGGCAACCAGGGCAACTATGTGATTATCGCCAATCCGGTCCTCTACAATGATGGGACCGGTGACGGCGTCAACCCCGTCAACGACTATAAGGCTTATCGCAGCTCTGCATCGGGCGGCGGATATGACGCGCAAGTGTACGACATCAACGAGCTGATCGATCAATTCGGCTATGGTATAAAGAAGGATCCTTTGTCTATTCAGAATTTCCTGCGGTATGCCAGGAACCTGTGGTCGGTGAAACCGCAGTTCGTTTTCCTGCTGGGGCATGGCCTCTGTTATACTGACTACAATACGTATAGTGAGCAGCAGCATAACCCGCTGGCCGATCAGCTGGACCTGGTTCCACCATGGGGCTACCCGGCTTCGGACAACAAGCTGACCTGTAATAACCCGCTCGATGCAGCGCCGGCGACGCCGATCGGACGTTTATCGGTGGTATATGGGTCAGAGATCGAAAATTACCTGGCCAAAGTAAAGGAGTATGAGGAGGCGCAGACGTCATCGCCCAATACGATCGAGGGCCGGCTTTGGATGAAGAACATGCTGCATCTGACCGGTGTAAGCGAGGCTTATCTGGGGCAGGTCATCTGTAATTATATGTCGAATTACCTGCAGATCATCGAGGATACTTTGTATGGCGCCAACGTTTCTCTCTTATGCGATGGGAATGCCACGGCGGTTACGCAAGTGCCGAGCAGTTATATATCCACCCTATTCACCAATGGGTTCAGCCTGTTGAATTATTTCGGGCATTCCAGCAACACTGCACTTGCTTACAACCTGGACGATCCGACGGCGTACAACAACCAGGGAAAATACCCTGTATTTTACCTGAACGGATGCGATGCGGGTGACTTCTTTGTGTATGATCCGCTGAGACTCTCGACGAACAAGACAATATCCGAGAACTACGTGCTGGCCGCGGAGAGGGGAGCAATCGCTTGTGTGGCTTCGACGCATTTCGGCATCGTGAACTATCTTAATATACTGCTGAATGCGCAGTATAACCTCATGAGCACGACGGATTACAATAAGCCTATCAGCGTCCTGGAAAAGGATGCGCTGCAGGCGTTGGTAAATGCTGCGCCCGGGGATTATTTTGCCAGGCTGCACGCGGAAGAGATGACGACCAATGGCGACCCCGCGTTGAAGCTGAATACCGAGGCGTTGCCCGATTATGATGTCGAGGCGTCCCAGGTGGTAATCAATCCCACTTTTATC
The DNA here is from genome assembly GCA_965214315.1 of Puia sp. Classification (GTDB taxonomy): domain Bacteria; phylum Bacteroidota; class Bacteroidia; order Chitinophagales; family Chitinophagaceae; genus Puia. Next base: position 117,919 of record CBDCBP010000011.1, read on the forward strand.
GCCATTACCAACAATAGTTTTACGGTGAATGCGAAGTTCTATAACCTGGGTAAGGCGGTCAGCGACAGTATTACCATCCTTGTCCAGCGTCAATACCCCAATGGTACCATGGCTACGCTGCTGCAGAAGCGCATTGCGCCGCTTTTCTATGCGGATTCCATTCAATTGGTCGTGCCGATCGTGCCTACGCGGGACCTGGGTCAGAACAGCATTATCGTTACGGTCAATTCGACCAGCAATGTAGTGGAAGTGACCAGGGCGAACAACTCCGTTACCAGTACTTTTGTCATTTATCAGAATGAGGCTACGCCGGTCTATCCATACAACTTTGCCATCGTCAATACGCCTACCGCGAAACTGGTAGCTTCTACTGCCAACCCGTTATTGCCTTCGCAGCAGTATATCATGCAGCTGGATACCACGCAGGATTTCAATTCGCCGCTGCTGGTGACGAAGAACCTGACATCGATCGGCGGGGAGCTGGAGTTCGATCCGGGCATCAGTTTTGTGGACAGTGTGGTTTACTATTGGCGGGTCGGCGTCGTGCCCACAACGCCAGGCGGGTCTTACACATGGAACACGTCTTCCTTTGTCTATATCGACCCTGCGCATAGCGGGCCCGGGTATAACCAGTCCCATCTTTATCAACATCAGTATTCCTCGACGACCAATATCGTGCTGGATTCCGTGAGCCGGCTGTGGAAGTTCGTCAATATCGTCAACACGCTTTTTATCCGAAATACGACTTTCCCTATCGGGGCGGGAGCCAGTACAGATGATGGATTCACCACAATCGTGAATGGCGGGGCCTATAACGTCGGCCCGGGTTGCTCATACAACGAACTTATCATCAATGTCTACGATAGCACCACCTTTATTCCCTGGATGAATGTCTACACTTCGAGCGGTTTGTACAACAGTATGTTGTCGACCTGCGGTGCGCAGCGCCAGTACAATTTTGAATATTCGCTCGGTGATGCGACCAGTCGTAAGAATGCGATGAACTTTCTGAACATGTTGCCCGTGGGTGCATTTGTGGAAATAAGGAACAATGTGAATCCCGATAGTGCCAGCAATACCTATGTCAACACCTGGAGAGGCGATACTGCACTGTATGGTCCGGGGAATTCGTTGGCCAATATTCTGGACAATGCGGGAGCGACCATCATTGATTCCTTTACGCGGCCCAGGACCATTGCGGCGGTTTATCAGAAGGGGATCAGCTCCTTTAAGCCGGTACAGGCGATCACCGTAAATACGCTGGATGCCATTGGCCTGAGTGTCAATTGTACGACGCCGGATACGGTGGGATCCATCACATCGCCGATCTTCGGTCCCGTTAAGAAATGGGGTAAGGTCCACTGGCGGGGTCATGACCTCGTTCATCCCTATACAGATTCTACGTATCTACAGGTGATCGGGATAGACACGCTGGGCAACAAATCGGTCTTATATTCGCTGCCCTGGGCGAGCCAGGATTTCGACATCTCTGCGGTGAGCGCCGTGCAATATCCGCTCTTGCAATTGAACATGGTAACGAGAGACTCCAAACATGGCAGACCTTTCCAACTCCGGTATTGGCGGTTGGAAACGACCCCTGCGCCGGAAGGGGCGATCGCGCCGAATCTCCTGTTAAAGGGGTTGGATACGCTGTCAATCGGGCAGCCAATGGATTTTGCGATGGCGTTCAAGAATGTGAGCCCTTTCCCTTTTGACAGTTTGAGTATACTGATGAATGTAGTAGACCAGAGCAATGTTACGCATAGCTTCGTACTACCAAAGCGAAAGCCATTGGTAAGCGGTGATACTGTCGCCTTCGAATACGTCTTCGATACGAAGACTTACACGGGGGCCAATACGATCTACCTCAACTTCAATCCCAATAAGGCCCAGCCGGAGCAGTATGTGTTCAATAATTTTGTTTATAAGACCTTTTATGTAAGGTCCGATAGCCGGAATCCGACACTGGATGTGACTTTTGATAATGTTCATATCCTGAATGACGATATCGTCTCTTCAAAACCGCATATCCAGATCAGGCTCCAGAGCCTGTCGCAATATATGCTGCTCACGGATACCTCGCTGGTGACGGTGCAGGTTCAATATCCGGACGGCTCGCTGCATAGTTATAAGTTCAATTCGGACACGCTGAAATTCATTCCGGCTACGACCGGTTCCAACAATGTGGCCACAGTAGAGTTTACGCCGGCCTTTACGACGCAATACAACCCGCAAGGAGATACCTACACGTTGATCGTAACCGGCAAAGACCCTCAGGGGAATACGGCTGGGGTGGCGCCCTACCGGGTAGGGTTTAAGGTCATCAACAAGCCGATGATCTCGAATATGCTGAACTATCCCAATCCTTTCAGTACATCGACGGCTTTTGTCTTCACGGTCACGGGCAGTCAGGTGCCCCAGAACATCAAGATCCAAATATTGACTATTACCGGAAAGGTCGTTAAGGAGGTCACCAAGGAGGAACTGGGACCACTGCACATTGGAACAAACATTACGGAATACAAATGGAATGGCACAGACATGTACGGGCAGCGTCTTGCCAATGGCGTATATCTTTATCATGTCGTTACGAATCTGAACGGAAAGTCGCTCTCGAAGTATACGGCTGCCGGGGACGACACGGATAAGTATTTTAATAATGGGTATGGGAAGATGTATCTGATCCGGTAGGTTGCCAGTTCCGCATCTTTTTGAGGCCGAGTGGAAGAATGGCAAGGGCGAGGAACAGCAGGTTGATCCGGAGGGCTGTTCGAACGGGCCAGGGATCGAACTCGAATTCCACCTGATGAAGCGAGCCGGATGAAAGTGGAATTGTTATAAAACTCTTGAATCCCGTGGTATGCGGAACGGCGAGGCCATCCACCTTTACCTTCCACCAGGGGTAATTATTCTGCAAAAAGGTAAGGTAGCGGTAACCTTCGTTTCTCACTAAAGCATGCAGTCGTCCGGGGGAAAAGCGGGTAATGCGGATGTGTGTGCTATCGAAACAGGTAGCTGCGTCTGTCGTTGTGTCGGTACTCAGGAAAATGAAGGACTGGTTGCGGATGAATGCGAGACGAGCCGGGTCCCGAAAGAAGTCCCGGGTGGTACTGACCTCTACGGGATAATCTTCTTCCCTGGGGTAACCTATTTTTTTACTGTAGGATCCAAACAGGTAAAGGTCTTTATAAAAGCTCGTATCCAGGAAACGGGTGTTTCTGAGGGGAACTTGTTCCTGTTGATGGATGCCTTTTGGAAATGTATCCATGATTGCCTGGCGGTCTGCTTTGGATGCCATGCCAAGCCCGGTGAATGGAAGGATAAGCCAGCAGGTCAGGATGGCGTTGGCGGCAAGGATGAGGATCTTCACCGGTCGGGAGCGACCGGGCGGTGAGAGGAAAAGGAGCGTGAGTCCCTGGATAAGGGCGCCAATGGCCAGCAGGTCCCAGAAGCTGGCATTGGTGATCAACGTCTTGATGGTTTGTTTCCAATCACCGGGGCCCGGCGTGGGGGCATGATAGGCGAAGGAGGCGTGGGTGATCAAGATAATCGTGATAGACAGTAGCGTGAGGGTGCCGCAGGCTCCTGCCAGGCGCAGAAGCTGGCGGCTGTAATTGGGGGAGGGTTGCCGCGGAGTGCGGAGATAAGACTCCAATCCCCATGCCCCGGCAAACAACATGATGAGGGTGACGAAATAACTGAATTCTCCGTTCAGCCTGACGTATCCCGTAAAAGGCAAGGTGTAATAAGCGACGGTCTTAAACCAACCGCCGCCGGCCAGGAGAAAAAAAAAGCACAGCACCGACAGGGTGTAAAGGCGAAGCTTTTTGTCGGCGCGACGCACAAACAGGAGGAAGCCTGCGAGGAGGGGGAGGCCGATATAGGTATTCCGCATGGCGATATCGGTTTGAAAGATGGAGGAGCGTTGTACGGCTACAGGAAAAAGCAAGGAAAGATAGGAAGGTTCCGTTGTCGGTGTCATCAGTGCTTCAGTAAGGGAAACTTTTTGACCGCGGGATACATGGCTAAGCACGTCGATGTCGCTAACGATGATGACGAGTGAGAGCCAGACGCTGACGGCAAGGAAAATGCCGCTGACGGCCCAGAAGCGGCGGTGGTAAAATGGAAGTGACGGTTCTTTTCGGCATATCCAGACTCCCAGGTGCAGGAAGGCGAAAAAGTAAAGTGCTCCGACGATAAGGCCCGGATGTGTGGCGGATAGGAACAGGGCCGTGCTGATGCCACCGGCGATAAAATTCTTCCAGACCGGGTTTTTGTGTATGCGGATAAAGTAGAGCAGCACGAAGGGAAAGTACGCCGTTCCGGTTATCCAGCAGAAGTGTTGAAGGTGGCCCTGGATGAATCCGCAAGCCATGTAGGAAGCAGCTGTCAGGAAGGCGGTGGTTGCTGTTGTTCGTTGTTGGCGGCAAACGAGCCAGATGCCGCAGCCGCCGAGCAGCACATAGAACATTTCTTCCAGCGTAATTGCCCAGATGCCATAGCCCGTCGTGGGCGCGATCAGCCAGAGGATGGGGTTCCAGTAGCCGTTATTCATGTCCCCGTATTGGGGGATGCCGAAATTGATAAAGGGGTTCCACCATGGGAAGCTTCCAGAGTAAAGACTTTCAGCGATGAAGAAGCGGGTCGGCAGATTTTGCGTGACGATATCGTTCTTGAGATGAAAAAAAGGCATTAGTACAGGGAGGTAGGCCAGCAAACAGAAAGCAAGTAACAACAACAAGGCTGCGAAAGGCTTCTTTGGCATGGTCAATAGTTGTAGTTTCGGATAAAGGTACTGTCAGGGAAGGTGTAGAAGCGGAAACCTTCGCGTAGGGAGGTGTCCCTCCGGGCAAGATAGGGGTTTTCCGTGCCGATGCAGGGCAGGTCGAGAAAGCCACACATCCTGTCGCCGAAGGTTACTTTTACGGGGAGATGATAATCGGCGCCGTGGATGGTTACTGTTCTGTAGGCTGGCATGGGGACGGAAGGAGGTCGGAGCCAACCGGATGTAGTCTGCGCAAATGCACGGATTTTGGCGGGAAGGTACGCGAGGACGAAAGCGGAGCCGAGCAATAAGCCGTATTTGTACCAGGATCGAGGTATGGCCGGACCTAAAAATAAAGCCGGCGGCAGGAAAGCCGTAAACAGCAGGATGCCATAGCCGAAGCGGGGGCTCGGCGCAGTGAGGAACCAGGTTAGCGCCATCAGAAGCAGCAGTAACAGCAGGATGCGCAGTCGAAAGATATTGATGAAGCGGCCGGGCCGGAAGAAGAAGAGGCTGGCCGAACAAATGGTCAGGACGGCGACTGCTTTTTGTTGCCATAGGATCGAGATGAACCAGCCGGGGGCCCAGTTGGCATGTGCCCTCATAAAGTCATCGCTGTTGTCGAAGTCCTGGTTGTAAAAACGGTTCGAAAGGGTGATATAATTACGGAGCTTGTTGACCATACCGTTTGGCATTTGCCAGTCCGGGGTTCCTGTGCGCAGTGACAGGGGAAACAGTGGATAGCCTGTCGTGATATAATTCTTGAGTAAGATGGGCGAGAGGACGAGGAGGCCTGTCAGGGCCGTGAACAGGATGTGCCGCGGAGACAGGCTGCGCAGGAGATAGTAAAGCAGGAGGATGGTGACGACCATGCCGGAAAGTTTGAACCCGATCGCGGCGGAGGTGATCATCACGAAAAGGTAAGAAAACCCTGGTTGTTCTTGGGGTTCCAATAATCCTTCCAGCCAGAAGTCGATCGGCAGGAAGACGCAGACTGTCACGATGGTATCATAATCGGTGGAATTGGCGGTACCTCTTAAGAGTTCCCAATCGAGGAGGCAATAAGCGATCACCAGGAAGTAGAACAGGCAGAGGGCCCGGCTTCCGGCAGATGAGGCGGCTTTGGCCCAGTGGTAATGCCAGCGGCAGAAGAGCCAAATGAAAAACCAGATCGCGAGTGTTGCGTTGAGATAGGAAAAGGAACCGGCAGTCCAGGCGGGTATGTGGAACAGGGCGATCAGATCGAACCAATTGGAGCCGAGGCCGAATCGCGGGAAGAGATTGGCCAGTCCTGGCACTACCGGGAACTGTGTCGCCCATGAGATCAGCTGCAGGTGATAAATCTGTGTGTCACCGCTGGAGACCGGCAAACAACTCAGCAGAAGGAGCAGGCATGCGCCGAGGGTTAAAAAAAAGAGTGCGGGGCCGCGGAGCGGAGCGGGGATATTTTTTTTGCCGGGAAGGTGGGTGAGAAGTTTTTTGCGGCCCAGGAGCAGCGTGACAGGCAGCTGAATTACGGTTATGCATAGCAGATAGCCAAACTTCATCGGGATAAATAAATAGCACCAGGATGAAATGGTGCTGAGTGTTATACAGCCCAGAAGGGAAAGGAATGCGATGAACGATAACCATGACCGGTACCAGCGATGGTCGGCCGGGGCATTTTTTCCGAGGAGGAGAAGTGGAGGCAGGCCCCATGCGCAGCAAATGCAGGAACTGATGAGGATGTAGAGAATCTGCTGCAGCATAGGTAATGGCGGGAAACTGAATTTGCGATAAAGTTATAAAAATAGCTAATATTGGCTACAGGTTTGGAAAAAAAGGAAGTTCATATTGAATATCTGGACGGGCTTCGGGGCCTGGCGATCCTTTTGGTTTTGGCTGCCCATTTTTTTGGCGATTACAAGCTGTGCCAATTCGGCTGGACCGGTGTCAATCTGTTTTTTCTTCTCTCCGGTTATCTGATCACGGGCAGGCTTTATGACGGGAAGAAGACGGCTGTGAATAACTACGGCTATTTCAGAAATTTTTATGGGCGCAGGGTATTGCGGATCTTTCCGTTGTATTATGGGTGTCTGTTTGTTTTTTTTGTGATCCTGCCCGTCGTCTATCGTCGTTACGGGGTCAATTTTTCCGGGCTTTACCGGGATCAATGGTGGTACTGGACGTATATGAGCAATTGGAATTTTTATTGGCATGGTTATCCGGATAATATTACACTGATCACCTTTTGGTCGCTGGCGGTAGAGGAGCAGTTCTACCTTGTTTGGCCCTTCCTTTTTTATTACCTGCCGGAAGCTGGGCGGGTGAAAACCATTTGTATTGTTTGGTCGATATCCGTGGCCTTCAGAATGGCATCCGGACATCCTGTACTGAGCTATTTCAGTACATTGACCGCTGCCGAGCCCTTGTTGTTGGGATCCTTGTTGTGTGTTCTTGAAAAGCAGGGGAGATTGGGCCTGCTTCGCCGGTTGGTGATCCCGGTAGTGTTGTTCGGGGTGTTGGTGCTGGCTGCGGTGTTCGCACTGGACGACAACCTGGGCAACTGGAATCCAATCCTGATTCGGTATGGCTATTCGGGGATCGACTTGTTGCTGGCGGGGTTGTTGTACGGGGTGTTGGCGGGCGGCTGGCGACCGTATTGGCGAAGGGTGTTCTCAGCGGGCTGGCTCTGCTGGCTGGGGCGATATTCTTACGGCATCTATATCTTCCACTGGTTTATTTTGCAAATGTTCATGACCCAGGTTCAATCGTTATGGTTGCGGACGGGTGGGGAGGCCGTTTTGGTGTATTGGGTAGTCCGGTTGGCTGGAACGGCAGTGGTGCTGCTCCTTGCTTTTTTGAGCTACAGCTACTATGAAAAACCCTTCTTACGGTTGAAGAAGTATTTTGTCTGAAGTCCGAGGCTGATGGCGTGGTTACTTGATCATGCGGGAAACGTATTTCCCTATCATGTCGAACTCGAGGTTGACAGTGCTGCCAGGGTTTATGGACTGGATATTGGTGTGATCGAAGGTATAAGGGATGATGGCGATGTCGAACCTGGTCTTTTTGACGTTGAAGATGGTGAGGCTGATGCCGTTGAGGCAGATGGAGCCTTTTTCGATGACGAGCCGGGCGAATTTTTTGGGGAATTCAAAGCGGAGTTCCCAGCTGCCGTGGAGGTCTTTGCGGTCGAGGCAGGTGGCGGTCGTGTCGACATGTCCCTGGACGATGTGGCCGTCGAGGCGGCCGTTCATGAGCAGGCATCTTTCCAGGTTGACAAGATCGCCGGGCTGCCACCGGCCGAGGTTGCTCTTTTCGAGGGTCTCTTCGATGGCCGTGACGCGGTGGAGGTCGTTTTGTTGTTCTTCCACGGTGAGGCATACGCCGTTATGGGAGATACTTTGATCTACTTTAAGCTCGTGGGAAATGGTGGATGCGATCCAGCATGTTTTGTTGGTGCCTTTGGTTTCGATCGTGTGGACCCTGCCCAGGGATTCGATAATGCCGGTGAACATGGGCGCTAATTTCGGTAAATTTGTTAACCGGGGAAGTTTTTTTGGGGTTGATTTCGATTTTCGCGAATTCTACGTATATTTGCCTCCCCAAAGGAGGTATATTTATATGTTAATTATTGATTCCAAAGATTGTGAAAACATAGACAAGGCGCTCAAGAAGTACAAGAAGAAGTTTGAAAAGGCGAAGGTATTGGTACAATTGAGGGAGCGGCAGTCTTTCACTAAGCCTTCTGTCCGTCGCCGGACGCAGGTATTGAAAGCGGTCTACAAGCAACAGGTTGCTACCGGGAAGTTCGAGTAGCGTATCAGATATTTTTATATGATTGAAGAGGTTGCGGTTGCAGCCTCTTTTTTTTTGGTAAATTTGGTAAAACGCCTGGTTTGGAAGCTTTTATCACTGCCTTTATAGCCTATTTGACCTTCGAGAAGCGTTATTCGGTGCATACCGTCACGGCGTACCGGGATGACCTGGAGGCGTTTGCAGTTTATTTGGGCACCGAGTTCGGGGGGATGGAGGTGAAGGCTATTTCGGCGGCGGTTGTCAGGAGTTGGCTGGCGTCTTTGAAGGATGCGAAGTTGAGCTCGCGTTCGGTGAATCGGAAAATCTCGTCTTTGCGGTCATTCTATAAATATTTGTTGCGTTCCGGGGTAGTGGAGCGGTCGCCGATGGGGGCGATCATCGGGCCGAAGGCGGGCAAGCGATTGCCGGTCTTTGTGGAGGAGCAGGATATGGCGGTGCTTTTTGGGAGTATTACCTTTGCGGATGATTGGGAGGGCATGACGGACAGGCTATTGCTGGCCTTGTTGTATCATACCGGGATGCGATTGAGCGAACTCGTCGGGCTGAAAGAGGGCTTTGTGGACCATGGGAACAGGACGATCAAGGTGTTGGGAAAGGGCAATAAGGAGCGTGTGATACCGGTAAGTGCGGTTTTGGTGGAGATGGTGGAGGCGTATACGGCGAAGAAGCGAACTGTCGAGGGGGCGGACAGGGGGGTCCTTTTAGTGGGAAAGAAGGGCAAGAAGCTCTATCCCCAATATGTGTACAGGGCGGTGCGTCAGTATCTGGCGCAGGTGACGACGATAACGCAAAAGAGCCCGCACGTGCTGCGGCATACGTTCGCGACGCATTTGATGAATGCGGGTGCAGAGTTGAACAGTGTGAAGGAGTTATTGGGGCATGCGAGTCTTGCGGCCACGCAGGTGTATACGCACAATACCATAGAAAAATTGAAGGATGTCTATAAGAGGGCGCATCCGAAAGCTTAACGTTTTTCGCGGCAGAAAGTCTGCGTTTTATTTGGAAAAGCCTTGTTTAAAGGTTAACTTCATTGTCTACGGAAGCCAGATAATCAGGCAGCTAAGTTCTTTAATTTATTGTTCACTGATTAAAATTTGGGATACTATGAACGTTAACATTCAAACCGTGCACTTCGATGCAGACGGAAAGTTAGTCGAGTATGTAAACAAAAAAATGTCAAAATTAAACACGTTTCATGACAGGATCATCAAGGTAGACGTATTCCTGAAATTGGACAATGTGGTTCACACGATCAAGGATAAGATCGCAGAGATCAGGGTCCATGTTCCCCGGCACCATTTCTTCGTGAAATGTTCATCGAAATCATTTGAAGAGTCGTTCGACAGCGCGTTCGAGTCGCTGGTTAACCAAGTAAAAAGAAGGAAAGACAAGCAAGTTGCTTAATACAGGAAATTTCACATAAGACCTCCGGATCTAATAGATTTTGGGGTCTTTTTTTTTGTGGATGGGGGAGGCCGGCTCCGGCAGGCGGCAGGGTGGCGGCGGGGCTAGGAGGAATAAGTTAAAAAAACGGGTTTAAAATTTTTGAATTTGACAATATTGCCTACCTTTGCCTTCCCAAAAAAAACAGTAGATCAGTGTGATGTGAAGGGTAACCGGGCGGAGCATAAGAATATACTTCGGGCGGAGCGAAGGTTAAGAAGGCAGTTACCAGCCGAAGTAGCTCAGTTGGTAGAGCAACTGATTTGTAATCAGTAGGTCGGGGGTTCGACTCCCTTCTTCGGCTCGTTTTGAAGATGGGGGCAAGGCGCCTCCGGAAATGATCAGAAGCCGGGCGAGTAGTCAAGTGGCCAACGACAACAGACTGTAAATCTGTCCTCTTACGAGTTCGGTGGTTCGAATCCATCCTCGCCCACAGTCAGGAGACATCAGCGGATCAGCCGCTGGGAGTTGGCTGGCCAGACCCGGAAGCGGGAAGTTCTTTGTCTGATCCGGGCTCTCGTTTCAGGGGCACTTTGGTTGCCGGGGCGGCTCTTGGCAGACAACATGCGGAAGTAGCTCAGTTGGTAGAGCGACAGCCTTCCAAGCTGTAGGTCGCGGGTTCGAACCTCGTCTTCCGCTCTTGAGTGCCGTGGGTGCAGTGAACGTCGGCCTTGCCAGGTGCAAGTCCTGCCCAACTTTGCCCAAGGGTGCGGTTGGACCGGCGGAACTTTGGTCCGTTTGAGAATAAGAACAAAAGCCGTTGTAGCTCAGGGGTAGAGCACTTCCTTGGTAAGGAAGAGGTCGTGAGTTCAATTCTCATCAACGGCTCCAGGATTTTGTGCAGACAGCAGATAGAAGAAAAAGATTTATAACAGGTTTCGTCACAACGTTCGGCTGATAGCCGGGTCGGGAAGGTGAGGGACCTGTAAAATTTGTAAAATAGAATAAAACACAACTTAAAAACAGATAACAATGTCAAAAGAGACCTTCAAGAGGGACAAACCCCACGTTAACGTTGGTACGATTGGTCACGTTGACCATGGTAAGACCACTTTGACTGCTGCTATTACATCGATCCTTTCTTCCAGAGGGTTGGCGGAAGCAAAAAAATATGATGAGATCGATGCGGCACCGGAGGAAAAGGAACGTGGTATCACGATCAACACAGCGCACGTGGAGTATGCGACGGCTAACCGTCACTATGCGCACGTGGACTGTCCCGGTCACGCTGATTACGTAAAAAATATGATCACGGGTGCCGCTCAGATGGACGGCGCTATCCTGGTGGTTGCTGCTACTGACGGCCCGATGCCGCAGACGAAGGAGCATATCCTGCTGGCTCGCCAGGTAGGGGTTCCCCGCATCGTGGTTTTCATGAACAAGGTTGACCTTGTCGATGACCCCGAACTGCTGGAACTGGTTGAAATGGAGATCCGTGAGCTGTTGACCTCTTATGGGTTCGACGGTGACAATACGCCCATCATTCAGGGTTCTGCAACCGGCGCGCTCGCTGGTGAAGAAAAGTGGATCAAGGCTATCGACGATCTGATGGCTGCAGTTGACAGCTACATCCCGCTGCCTCCCCGTCCGGTCGATCTGCCGTTCCTGATGTCTGTGGAAGATGTGTTCTCTATCACTGGTCGTGGTACTGTGGCCACCGGTCGTATTGAAAGAGGCGTTATCAAGGTCGGTGAAGGTATCGAGATCGTAGGATTGATGGATGCGCCGCTGACTTCCACTGTTACGGGTGTAGAAATGTTCCGCAAGCTCCTCGATCGGGGTGAAGCCGGTGACAATGCCGGTCTGTTGCTCCGTGGTATTGAAAAGACGCAGATCCGTCGTGGTATGGTACTTTGCAAACCTGGTTCTATCACTCCGCACACCGAGTTTAAGGGTGAAGTATATGTGTTGAGCAAGGAAGAAGGTGGTCGTCACACTCCTTTCTTCAACAAGTACCGTCCCCAGTTCTATTTCCGCACGACGGATGTAACTGGTGAAGTTACGCTGCCGGCTGGTACTGAGATGGTCATGCCTGGTGACAATACGTCTCTTTCGGTCGTGCTGATCCAGCCGATCGCCATGGAAAAAGGCTTGAAATTCGCTATTCGCGAAGGTGGCCGTACGGTAGGCGCTGGTCAGGTGACGGAGATCGTGAAGTAGAATTTGTAGTATTTTTTATATCTTTGGTAGATGCTGAGAGCTGTTCCGAGACATTGGAATAGCTCTTAGCCTTTAATCGGCGGCGGCGATTAGGCCGGAGGCCCATCTTTAGCTATCTGCCTTGACGGCGGCATTTCGGATGATGGGTTTGAGGCTTAGATACGGGCATAGTACAACGGTTAGTATAGAGGTCTCCAAAACCTTTGATCTGGGTTCGAATCCTAGTGCCCGTGCAGAGGTCAGTTGTCTGAATGGCGGCTGGCAGCAGAAAAAAAAAATATCAACATGAACAAAATCACGACCTATTTCCGGGAGTCGTACAAGGAGTTGCTGGAAAAGGTGACCTGGCCTTCCTGGACTCAATTGCAGCAGTCGACGGTGATCGTGCTGGTGGCTACTTTGCTGATCACGGTGATCGTCTGGATCATGGATTTTCTTTCCAGTTCCATTCTGCATTTTATTTATTCTTTATTTGGTTCTTAAGGGCGTCTGGCAAAATCTTTTTTTATGGCGGAAACTATCAATCAAACAGAAGTCAGTGCCACGGACGGCAAGCCTCAACTCGAGACCAAGTGGTATGTGCTCCGTGTCGTGAGCGGCAAGGAGCGGAAGGTCAAGGAATACCTGGATAAGGAAATCTCCCGTGGCGGATGGAGTGAGATCGTGAAGCAGGTGTTCCTGCCCGTGGAGAAGGTATATAAGGTGCAGAATGGGAAGAAGGTAATGCGGGAGCGCAACTATTACCCCGGGTATGTGATGGTGGAGGTGACGGAAGGTAAACTGGGTGATGATCTGAAAGAAGTGATCAAGAACACCAATAGTGTGATCCATTTTCTTGGAAAGGAAAACCCCATCGCGCTTCGCAGGTCGGAGGTTAACAAGATGCTGGGCAAGATGGATGAGATGGCGGAATCCGGAAGCATGAGCATGAGCGAGCCGTTCATCATCGGTGAGACGATCAAGATCATCGAGGGACCATTCAATGATTTCAACGGGATCATTGAGGAAGTGAACGATGAGAAGAAGAAGTTGAAGGTAACAGTGAAGATCTTCGGTCGGAGCACGCCGGTAGAATTGAACTATATGCAAGTAGAAAAGATCGCGTAGTCATCTCTTCTGCCTGAAAATAAAAAAAACCTTCCAAGCGGAAGGTTTTTTTTATTATGTATAACTATTCTTAGTGGCTGTCATTGTCGAAATCGAAATGCGGGGGAGTGGGCTCGTCGTACGTGGGCGTGGGTTCTGCTGCAGCCGGTGCCGTAGCCGGTGTGGCAGCCGGCTTCGCTTTTTTGGGAGCGGCTTTCTTTTTTGCGGCTTTCTTAGGAGCGGCTTTTTTTGCGGGCGCTTTTTTCGCAGCTTTCTTAGGAGCAGCTTTTTTAGCGGCTTTTTTTGGCGCTTTTTTCTTTGCTACTTTCTTTTTTGCAGCCTTTTTAGGTGCCGCTTTTTTTACCGCTTTTTTCGCCGCCTTTTTTGCCGTCTTTTTGGGAGCTGCTTTTTTGGCCGCCTTTTTCTTAGACTTTGACATAAGTTTGTTGAGCGTTTTAAGTTGTTATGGAATTGTAATGGATTATTGATGGAAAAGTTAGTCAGAAAAATCGAGATATAGAAAAATGACCCAAAAAATTCTTCACAAAAGCTTCGTTAGGAGGTTGATATCCCCATCGAGCGGCGAAGGTGATCTGCCAGGGTGGGGTTGATGGGGGTAAACGGTTGGTGGCCGGACGTCCCGGACGGCGTTCCGGGTGTGCTGCAGTGGGGGATGCCAGGCAAAAAACTTGGGTTTTTGTGTTGTCCCTTTGTATTTTTTCGTACATTTGCGTCCCCAAATAGTAGTTCTAAGCATTATTGCGTTGGGAGTTCCGTCGAAAATCGGCGGGACGTTAACACCAAAAAAAGTAACATGGCAAAAGAGATTTCCGGTTATGTGAAGTTGCAGGTCAAGGGCGGTCAAGCCAATCCTGCACCCCCTATCGGTCCGGCGCTAGGTAGTAAAGGCGTGAATATCATGGAGTTCTGCAAGCAGTTCAATGCCAGGACCCAGGATAGGATCGGAAAAGTCCTCCCGGTTCTTTTGACGGTTTATACGGACAAGTCGTTCGAATTCGTCATCAAGACCCCCCCTGCAGCTGTTCAGCTGTTGGAGGCTACCAAATTGCAAAGCGGTTCCAAAGAGCCAAATCGTAACAAAGTTGGAAAAGTTTCCTGGACGCAGGTTGAAGCGATCGCGAAGGACAAAATGCCCGACCTGAATTGCTTTACCGTCGAGAGTGCCATGCGCATGGTGGCCGGTACGGCCCGCAGTATGGGTATCACCGTCGAGGGGAAGGCTCCATTCTAGGCAAATGTCTTTTTTGGACAGGTGTCTAAACAAATCCTAACTTCAAAAACATTACGAAATGGCTATCACGAAAAAAAGAAAAGCAGCGGTTGCGAAGGTTGATAAAAATAAGTTCTATACGTTGAAGGAAGCTTCCGCGCTGGTGAAGGAAGTGAATACGGCCAAGTTCGATGCGTCGGTGGACTTGCATGTCCGGCTGGGCGTCGACCCCAAGAAGGCGGATCAGTCTATCCGCGGAACGGTCAGCTTGCCTCACGGCACTGGCAAGACCAAACGCGTCCTGGTGCTTTGCAATCCCGATAAAGAGGCAGATGCAAGGGCGGCGGGAGCCGACTATGTGGGGCTGGACGAGTTCATTCAGAAGATCGAAGGTGGATGGGTGGATGTGGATGTGATCATCGCCACACCTTCCGTAATGCCAAAGATCGGGAAATTGGGTAAGGTACTTGGGCCCCGTAACCTGATGCCCAACCCGAAGACCGGGACGGTAACCAATGATGTTGCCGCTGCGGTGAACGAGGTAAAGGGTGGCAAGATCGCCTTTAAGGTGGACAAGGCCGGGATCATCCATGCCAGCATTGGCCGGGTTAGCTTCAGTCCCGAAAAGCTGGCTGAGAATAGCACGGAACTCATTGGTGCGATCATCAGGGCCAAGCCGGCGACGGCCAAGGGCACTTATGTGAAGAGTGTTTTCATGGCGAGCTCTATGAGCCCCGGGATCGCTCTGGATGCCAAAGCATTTGTCCAATAAATTACTTGACCACACTACAAAGCGAAAGTTATGAACAAAGATCAAAAAAATGAAGTGATCGAACTGTTGAAGGACAAGTTCAATCAATATAATAACTTCTACGTCACCAATACGGAATCGTTGACGGTGGAGCAGATCGGCAAGCTCCGGCGCATCTGTTTCGATAAGCACGTAGAGATGAAGGTGGCTAAGAATACGCTGATCAAGAAGGCACTGGAAAGCATCGACAGTACCCGTTTCTCGGGCGTGTTCGAATCGTTGAACGGGGTTACGGCCCTTCTGTTTTCGGCAGACGCCAAGGAGCCTGCGATGATCATAACGTCGTTCCGCAAGTCAGGCAACCACGAGAAGCCGGTATTGAAGGCGGCTTTTATCGACGGGGATGTTTTTGCCGGTGACGACCAGCTCAAGACGCTGACCGTGTTGAAGAGCAAGAACGACCTGATCGGCGAGATCATCGGATTGCTGCAGTCTCCTGCCAAGAATGTCATCAGCGGCTTGAATGCCGGTGCGAAGCTGGCGGGATTGATCCAGGCGCTGGAAAGCAGGGCCGGGGCGGCGAACTAGGGTCGATGCGGTGCCGGCGACCAGCGAGTGACTGGGCGGGGCACCAGGAAAAGCGATTGAATGCGGCGTAAGCCGAGTTACGATAAGGCCTAAGCCAGGGGGCCTGGAGACCTGGCGAAATTTTTTTAAACCTCCGCCGGAGCGATAATTTAAAAAGCAGTGAAGGCGGAAAAAATTTACAACTATGGCAGACTTAAAAGCATTTGCTGAACAGTTAGTAGGACTAACTGTGAAAGAAGTTAACGAATTAGCTAAGATCCTGAAGGAAGAATACGGTATCGAGCCTGCAGCTGCTGCTGTAGCCGTTGCTGCCGGTCCTGCCGCAGGTGGCGGCGCTGCTGCCGTTGAAGAGAAGACCGCTTTCAACGTTATCCTGAAGGCCGCAGGCCCTAACAAGCTCCAGGTCGTGAAGGTTGTCAAGGATCTGACCGGTCTTGGACTGAAAGAAGCAAAGGACCTGGTTGACGGTGCTCCGAAGCCTGTCAAGGAAGGTATCAGCAAGGCTGATGCCGACGCCATGGTAGCTAAGCTGAAGGAATCCGGCGCTGAAGTAGAAATGCAGTAGTCCCTTAGTATGATCATGCGATTTTAACCCGGCCGGGGCCGGGACCCAGATGGTTCTTCGCCATCCGGACATAAGGCTGGAAATGAGGCCACCGTCAAATTTTATCGTTTGAGGTGCGCCTCATTTTTTTG
This sequence comes from Puia sp., assembly GCA_965214315.1. GTDB lineage: Bacteria > Bacteroidota > Bacteroidia > Chitinophagales > Chitinophagaceae > Puia. The sequence continues at coordinate 134,440 of CBDCBP010000011.1, forward strand.
TTTTTTTTGGAAAAAAAGGCTACATTTGCGGTCCGTTTCCATAATTTACTTGAACGTTGGTGAGGTTTGAAATGTGTAATTCATTGAAATTCAACGCAGCATGACGGCTGTCCGAAAAATAAAAAACCGGATTTAAAGAATATGTCTTCAACAAAATTGCAAAGCAGGATCAATTTCGGGAAAATCAAGCATCTTGCCGAAACTCCTGATCTTCTAGAAGTACAGATCCAATCTTTCAAAGAATTTTTTCAGTTAGAGACCACGCCGGACAAACGCAATATCGAGGGTTTGTTCAAAGTGTTCAAGGAGAATTTCCCGATCACCGATACGCGGAATATCTTCATGCTGGAATTCCTGGATTACTTCATCGATCCGCCCCGTTACACCATTGAAGAGTGTATGGAGCGCGGGCTCACGTATGCGGTTCCGCTGAAGGCCAAATTGCGTTTGAGTTGTAACGATGAGGAGCACGTGGACTTCCAGACGATCGTCCAGGATGTGTTCCTTGGCAATATCCCTTACATGACTCCCCGCGGTACATTTGTAATCAACGGAGCGGAGCGTGTGGTAGTGTCGCAACTTCACCGTAGTCCCGGTGTATTCTTCGGTCAGTCCATTCACCCGAATGGCACGAAGATCTATTCTGCCCGTGTCATCCCGTTCAAGGGTGCATGGATGGAATTCGCCACGGACATCAATAACGTGATGTACGCTTACATCGACCGTAAGAAAAAATTCCCGGTGACGACACTTTTGCGTTCCATCGGGTATGAGACGGATAAAGATATCCTGGAGCTTTTCGGGATGGCCGACGAAGTGAAGGCCGATAAGAAGGCCCTTCAGAAGTTTCTTGGTAAGAAGCTTGCTGCCCGTGTGCTGCGCACCTGGGTAGAAGATTTTGTGGATGAGGATACCGGTGAGGTCGTCAGCATCGAGCGGAATGAGATCGTGCTCGAGCGCGACACCATTCTGGATGAAGAGGCGATCGACATGGTGGTTGAGATGGACGTAAAAAGCGTGTTCATGCAGCGCGAAGATGTAGGCGGCGACTATGCCATCATCTATAACACGCTGAACAAGGATACTTCGAACTCCGAATTGGAAGCCGTTCAGCATATCTACCGCCAGTTGCGCGGTGCGGATGCGCCGGATGACGAGACGGCTCGCGGTATCATCGATAAGTTATTCTTCAGCGACAAGCGCTATGATCTCGGTGAAGTAGGCCGTTACAAGATCAACCGCAAGCTCAATCTGAATCAGCCTTTGGATCAGAAGACGCTGACGAAGGAAGACATGATCGAGATCATCAAGTATCTCGTTCGCCTGACGAATGCGAAAGCGGAAATCGACGATATCGATCACCTTAGCAACCGCCGTGTAAGAACGGTCGGGGAGCAGTTGTATGCTCAATTCGGCGTGGGGCTGGCCCGTATGGCCCGTACTATCCGTGAGCGGATGAACGTCCGTGACAATGAGGTGTTCACCCCGGTAGACCTCATCAATGCCAGGACGCTGAGCTCTGTGATCAACTCGTTTTTCGGTACTTCGCAGTTGTCCCAGTTCCTGGACCAGACCAATCCGCTGAGTGAGATCACGCACAAGCGTCGTATCTCCGCACTCGGACCGGGCGGACTGTCCCGTGAGCGTGCCGGCTTTGAAGTCCGTGACGTACACTATTCCCATTATGGCCGTCTTTGCACTATCGAGACGCCGGAAGGTCCGAATATCGGTCTGATCTCGACGCTTTGCGTACACGCCAAGATCAACGAAATGGGCTTTATCGAAACGCCTTATCGCAAAGTATCGGAAGGAAAGGTCGATCTGAAGAAGCTGACCTACCTGAGTGCCGAAGAAGAGGACGTTGCGAAGATCGCCCAGGCGAACATCGCGCTGGATGAGAAAGGGAATTTTGTGGAGGAGAAGATCGTTTCCCGGCAAACGGGTGACTTCCCCATCTTAGATAGGGCTGACGTGGAGTTCATGGACGTTGCCCCCAACCAGATCGTCGGTCTGAGCGCCTCGCTGATCCCCTTCCTGGAGCATGATGACGCCAACCGTGCACTGATGGGCTCGAACATGCAGCGTCAGGCCGTGCCATTGATCCGTCCTGAAATGCCGATCGTCGGTACAGGATTGGAAGCCAAGGCCGCCCGCGATGCGCGTATCCAGATCCATAGCGAAGGAGAAGGGGTGGTGGAATTTGTGGATGCCAATGAGATCCATGTCCGTTATGATCGGAACGAACAGCAAAAACTGGTTTCGTTTGAGGAAGACCTGAAGATCTACAAGCTGACCAAGTTCATCAAGACCAACCAGGAGACCTGTATCAACCTGAAGCCTGCTGTGAGGAAGGGGCAGAAGGTGAAAGAGGGTGATTTCCTGACAGAAGGGTATGCGGTACAGGACGGAGAGCTGGCATTGGGCCGGAACCTGAAGGTAGCGTTCATGCCCTGGAAGGGGTACAACTTCGAGGATGCGATCGTGATCAGCGAGAAGGTAGTAAAGGAAGACCTTTTTACTTCGGTGCATATTTCTGAATATGAATTGGAAGTCCGCGACACCAAATTGGGTGAAGAAGAACTGACGCCGGATATACCCAATGTTTCTGAAGAAGCGACCAAGGACCTGGACGAGAACGGGATCATCCGTGTCGGTGCGCAGATCAAGGAAGGCGATATCCTGATCGGTAAGATCACACCGAAGGGCGAGAGCGATCCGACGCCTGAGGAGAAACTGTTGCGTGCGATCTTCGGCGACAAGGCCGGAGATGCCAAGGATGCCTCTTTGAAGGCGCCCAGCGGCACCGAAGGGGTAGTCATCAGCAAGAAGCTGTTCCAGCGTGCCAAAAAGGACAAGAATGCCAAGGTGCGTGAGAAGGCGGCTTTGGAGAAGATCGAAAAAGTACATGAAAAGAATACTTCCGATCTGATGGATGTCCTGCAGGGTAAGCTGACGGTATTGCTAAAGGATCACGTTTCTTCCGGTGTCAACAACAATTTCGGCGAAGTACAGATCGGTAAGGGTGCGAAGTTCACGGCCAAGAACCTGGGCGGCATCGATTATCTCAACGTCAATCCGCTGGGTTGGACCGGAGACAACAAAACCGATGAGTCCATCAATATTCTGCTGCACAACTACAGCATCAAATACAACGAAGAACTCGGTCGTTACAAACGCGAGAAGTTCAATATCTCGATCGGTGACGAGTTGCCCGCTGGCGTGTTGAAACTCGCCAAGGTATACCTGGCTGTCAAGCGGAAGCTGAAGGTTGGGGACAAGATGGCGGGCCGGCACGGCAACAAGGGTATCGTCGCGAAGATCGTTCGTGCAGAGGACATGCCGTTCCTGTCGGATGGAACACCGGTCGATGTGGTGTTGAATCCACTGGGTGTGCCTTCGCGTATGAACCTGGGTCAGATCTACGAAACCGTGTTGGGTTGGGCCGGTGAGAAACTGGGTGTGAAATTCGCTACGCCTATCTTTGATGGGGCTACGGTAGAAGAGATCGCCGAGCATATCAGCAAGGCGGGTCTGCCTAGCTTTGGTCACACCTATCTGTATGATGGTGAGACGGGAGAGCGTTTTGACCAGAAGGCAACGGTCGGGATCATTTACATCATCAAGCTTCACCACATGGTGGACGACAAGATGCACGCCCGGAGTATCGGACCGTACAGTCTTATTACGCAACAACCGCTGGGTGGTAAAGCCCAGTTCGGTGGTCAGCGTTTCGGTGAAATGGAGGTGTGGGCCCTGGAAGCCTATGGTGCATCGAATATCCTGCAGGAATTGTTGACCCTGAAGTCCGATGACATCATCGGTCGTGCCAAGACGTATGAGTCGATCGTGAAGGGTGACAATATTCCGAGGGCGGGTATCCCCGAATCCTTCAACGTGCTTGTGCATGAGTTGAGAGGGTTGGGTCTGGACCTGAAATTCGACTAGTGACATGTGCGCTGCGAGTCTATTACATTAGCGCTGCTGACCGATGAACAATACACGCCATCCCGGGTAACCGGGGTGGCTTTTTTCATTGCTATGCCGGGGTCCGATTTTTCATTACATTTGGTTATGTTGATACTTGGGGTCTCGGCTTTCTTCCATGATTCGGCTGCCGCCATCATTAAAGATGGGGAGGTTATCGCAGCGGCGCAGGAAGAGCGGTTCAGCCGGATCAAGAACGATGCGGCCTTCCCTATACGGTCCATTCGTTTTTGCCTTGAATTTGCCGGTGTCACGCTGGATGACCTGGACGCGCTTGTTTTTTACGACAAGCCGCTGTTGAAATTCGAGCGGATACTCGAATCGTATGATTCCCGCGCTCCGGCCGGACTACGAAGTTTTTTGACGTCGATGCCGGTGTGGATGAAGCAGAAGATGATGCTCAAGAAGGTCATCCGGGATGAATTGTATGCATGGCAGCCCTTTGACAGGAAAAGACTGAAATTACTTTTTACCGAACATCATCTTTCGCATGCAGCGAGCGCTTTTTACCCCTCGCCTTTTGAAGAAGCGGCTATTCTCACGATCGATGGAGTGGGTGAATGGGCTACCACTTCCATCGGGATGGGAAAGGGAAGCGAGATCCGTTTTTGGAAAGAGATCAAGTTCCCGCATAGCCTGGGATTGCTTTATTCCGCATTCACTTACTATTGCGGATTCCAGGTGAATGGCGGCGAATATAAGTTGATGGGCCTGGCGCCTTACGGCGACGAGTCGTCGCAGCAATACCTGGCCTTCCGTGAAAAGATCACCGATCAGCTTGTCACGGTCTATGCCGATGGCTCGTTCTTCTTGCACCAGGAATTCTTCGATTATGTGACTGGTTTGCGGATGACGGATGATAAGCGATGGACGGCCCTTTTTGGTTTTCCGCCGCGGAAGGCGGAAGCGGCTTTAGGCCAGGAACATTGTGATCTGGCGTTGGCTATTCAGCGGGTGACCGAGGGGATCGTGTTGAAACTTGCAGCGGAGGCCCGGCGGTTGACGGGGGCAAGGCGGCTGTGCCTGGCCGGTGGCGTCGCGTTGAATTGCGTGGCCAATGGCAAGCTGATCGATACTGGTCTTTTTGAGGAGGTCTTTATCCAGCCTGCGGCTGGGGATGCGGGTGGGGCGCTGGGTGCGGCGTTGGCTGCCTATTTCGGCTATTTCGGTGCGGAGCGGCCGGTCGATCCGCGACAGGATGGCATGCAAAACGCTTACCTGGGGCCGGCGTATGATGGAGGTGATGTGAAGAAGACTTGCAGGGCAAACAAAGTTGATTTCACGGAATATGAATCGGCTTCAGCGTTGGCTGATGTGGTGGCCGGTCAGCTGGCCGAAGGTAAGATCGTCGGCTGGTTCCAGGGCCGGATGGAGTTCGGTCCGCGTGCGTTGGGCAACCGGAGTATATTGGCGGACCCCAGGAATGCACAGATGCAGCGAAAGTTGAACTTGTCGATCAAGAACAGGGAAGGTTTTCGGCCATTTGCGCCGGTGGTGGCTGCGGAATCGGCGGGGCGTTATTTTGAGAACGCGGTGCATTCGCCGTATATGTTGCTCACACGGAAATTGGCGGCAGGATTTTATAAGACGTTGCCTTCGGGCTATGCGCAGCTGGGCATGCAAGAGAAACTGGCCGTCGTTCGGAGTGCCTTTCCCGCGATCACGCATGTTGATGGCTCTTGCCGGGTGCAGACCGTGGAAGCGGATGCCAACCCAAGGCTTTGGACGCTGTTGGCCGCCTTTGAGCGGCTTACAGGCGAGGGCATGCTGATCAATACCAGCTTCAACGTAAGGGATGAGCCGATCGTCTGCAGCCCGGCGGAAGCATTGGCCTGTTTTACCGCAACGTCGATGGATGTGCTGGTGATGGACAATATTATCATCTTTAAGCGATAACATGGCAAGTGGGACCCAAGCATGGAGTAAGGGGAAGTTGTTGCGGTTTGCCGCCGTGACGATCATGCTTCTGTTGTTGCTGGCGGAGGGTATTGGGCGGGTTGTGTTCTTTTTGAGATTCAGGGGCCTGGGAACAAGTGTCTATGTGCAGGGGAGCCCGATCCAGGAAGCGGACAGTGTCAGTGTCTATAATAACCGCGCCTTCTATGTGGACTTCGAGAAGCGATTTCAATACAATGAGCTGGGAATGAAATCGGCCTGCGGGGATTACCGGATGCCGCTGAAAAACGCAGGAGATATATGGGTCTTGTTGCTGGGGGGGTCGGCGATGGAAGGTATGGGGTCCAATAAGGATGGGGACTGGTTCGACATAACGAATATTCCTGATCACGCGTATGGTGAGACGATTGCCTCTTTTCTGGACGGGCGATTGCGGCGGCTCTATCCCGGGAAGCGGGTCCGGGTTTTCAATGCGGCTGTGTCGGGGTTCACGCTTGGGCAGGGGATCGCGAAGTACCGGTCGCTTTCCCGCTCCTATGATTTTGATTGGGTGATCTCTATGGACGGCGTCAACGAATGCGATACGTTGGGAACGGGAGGAGTGGAGGCTGAACGGGCGTATAGTGAGGAGTATTGGAAGTCAATGCCTTTTCGCCGCTTTCCATTGAATTGGATCGTACCGATCACACAGCATTCGGCTTTTTTCAATTTGATCAAACAGGGCATTTATCATTTTCGGCTCAACATGAGAACGCAACGGAATCAGCAGCAAGGTTTTCCCAAACGACACTTTTGGGAACGGGCGAAGCCTGAAGCGTTGTCGTCGGCCGGCAGGGACGAAAGGGTCCGGCATTCGGCCCAGGCTTTTCTAAGGGAAGAAATTGTCTTTGCCGACGAACTGCGGCGCGAAGGGAAAAAATATTTGCTGCTGGCGCAGCCATACCTGGCTTTCCGGGACAGCAATTTTTTGGGGAAGGAGGAACTGGCGTTAGGTCATTATCTGCGGGCGGCAAAAAACGATGGTTACCGATATGCTTTTTTGCGCGAGGTTTATAGCGGGATCGACGGCACTGAGCGTCTGCGTGAGTACGCAGGCTTTCTCGGGACTGACGATGGGGGGCGACTGAACATAAGGACCATGGGGGGGGTTTCCTACTGGCCGGGTTGGGTGTTTGTGGACTATTGTCATTTTACCAGGGAGGCGAATGAGCGAATTGCTGGTGAGCTGGCCGATTATATTGCGGCAGATGGAAAAATGGAGATTTTTAAATAAATTTAGTTATGGAATTTTTGAAGGATCTCTGGCTGTTCCTGAAGGAGCGAAAGAAATGGTGGTTGTTGCCGCTGCTACTTCTGATCGTGCTGGTGACCGTGTTTATTGTACTGGGTGGTTCCACGGCATTTGCGCCTTTTATCTATTCACTTTTTTAATATGGGGAAGAACTACGCTGCCAAGGAGACCGTTTTGGTCATTACCGTTGGGTTTCTTGTCCTGCATCTCGTCTTCAAGGGTAGGCTATTCCTTTACGCCGCCCTGGTGATCGGGCTTGCGGGGATTTGCTCGTTCTATCTGAGTGAGAAGATCGATTGGGCGTGGAAGAAGTTGTCGCTGCTGCTGAGTGCTGTCAGCAACCGGGTATTGCTAACCCTGATTTTTTCGCTGGTGGTCACGCCGATAGGGTTGGTCCGGCGGCTTGCAAAAAGAGGAGGGATCAAACCGTTCGATGCGACAGCCGAGAGCAATTTCTCGAAGCGGGATCATGTGTTCGGCAAGGAGGATTTCGAGAAGGTCTGGTAGGTGGAAAAATGTTTTAGTTGGAAGCGCGATGCGGACACCTGAATGGAAAGTGTTGCACCAGGATAGGGGTCAATGCTTGCGCCACTATGGAGGAGACCTCTGCCGCACCCTGGTTGGTGAAGTGGCACATGTCGTAGTAGTAGAGGCTATTCTTCGGCATTCGCCCTGCGAGATCGATCAGGGGCAGGTGCCTGGATGCAGCCAAAGAACGGGCGACATCGTTGTATTGTTCCAGCATCGTCCAAAACAATTTACCATTGAGCGTCGTATCATCGGGCCATGCGGGTATCAGCGCGAGGTCGTCCCCCGTCAGGCTGTCTTTTCCTTCGCCGCACAGCAGGGCCTGGGTAACGAAAACAGGGAGGATATGCCAGGCTATGCAGGTGTCTGCCATTTGGGCCAGGCGTCGCCGGTAGCCCTCCAGGTAAGGTTTTTGCGCAGCCACCCTTTTATAAAATAACGCGCCGGTAACTTGCCGTTTTTGCATACTATCCGGTATGAACATGGAATTGGTCGTATTGACGAATTTCTGAGCCCGCCATCCACGGACAAGGTTCAAGCCGAGGTTGAGCACTTCGCTATTCTCAAAGACATAATGTTTCCAATCGGGGACGGCTCCTTTAGTGTTCAATTTATCATGGAAGGTAGGATCCGCCAATTCGATGTCATTGATGCCCGGCATAAAAAGGATCACGGCAGGTCTCAACTGTTTGATATGTCCGTTCAGCAGGACGATATGCCCGAAGGTGGAATGACCGTCCAGGCCGGCGTTGTTCAGCCACACGCAGGGAAAGGAATCCGTCAATTTCTTTCCCAGAAGATAAGGCCAGGTTTTTTTGTCGTCGAGAAAATGGCATTCTGTTGTGCTGCCGCCGATAGTAATGATCTTCAGGAGGGAGTCTGTGGTTCGTGGCAGTTCAGGTCCCCGTAGTCCCAGGCTGTTGCTGGAATTTACGATGACAGGATCCAGTTTGGGATTTATGCGATTGTTGATCGTCGTTTGGATGTTGACCGGTAAGATTATCTTATCGCCTTTTAGCCGAAGGTGGAAGGGATTGTAGATGCGGAGGGCGATCTCCAATACTACAAAGAAGATGACGAGAAGGTAGACGACGTACAGGAAGCGTTTCATACAATAAGGACAATTGTATTTGTAAGGTAAAAGGAAATTCGGTAATCTTTTGAAGTTTCTAAGCGCGAAAATGAATCGTTCAGGCTTGCGGGGATGGGGCGGGAAGAGGGGCGGCGTGTTTGCGGGCCAGCCATTTATCGCGGAGGCGGAGGAACGGTTTTTCAACGAGCAGGTGGAGGATCCAACCGCCTGCCAGGGAGACTGCGGTGCTGATCCAGAAAGCGGTATAGCTGTCGTCGCCGATGTTGTAGCGATGGAGGACGTCGTGGGTGAGGTGGATGAGTTGTTTGTGGGTGAGGTAGATGGAGTAGGATAGGGTGGCTATTTGGCGGGTAATGGCTGATGAATAACGGTAGAGGATGCTGGTTGGGCTGAGGGCCGCCAGTGTGAGCGCGCCGTAGGCGATGGCGATAGCGGGGTAGCCGAAGATGGCGCCTTGCAGCGTATATTGGTTTTCACCATGGGCGATGAACCAGGCACCGGCGACGAGGACTAGGGCGATGAGGAGGATTCGGTTGCCGTGGCGGGTCAGGCGTTGCCAGGCGGCAGGCTGGAAGTAATAAAAGGCAGAGAGGCCCACGCCTGCCAGCAGGCCATCGAGGCGGGACCAAGTCGGATAATAGATAAACTCGTAGTACGCTTTACCGAAGTTGGGTTGTTTGGGCAGGACATCGAACCACATAACGCTGCGGATCGCGAAGCCGAACAAAAACAGGACCGGCAGGATCCAGATCGTCTTTTTGCGGGCGCCGAGGGCGATGATGAGCAGCGGCAGGATGAGGTAGAACTGTTCTTCGATGCAAAGCGACCAGGCATGGGAGAAGGCGCCTTCTTTGGTCAGATCCAGGCCGAAGTTCTGTGTAAAGGTGATCATCCGCCAGAGGGGCGGGAGCTGGCTGCGCTCTTTAAAGTCGGGGAATGCCACGTAGAGGGCCAATACGACGAAGTAAGCTGGCAGGATACGCAGGGCGCGTTTGAAATAGAATTCGCCGTAGGAGACCGGTTGGTCTCGCGACAACTTCGCCGGAGCTGCTCCGCCATACTCCTCCTGTTTCGCGAGCGCTCGCTTCGCCTGGCTTGTTGCGAAGAGCTGCCCGCCGATGAGGTAGCCGCTGAGCACGAAGAAGAGGTCTACGCCTGTCCAGCCCCAGTTGCCGAGGTAGTCATTGAGTCCGGCGGGGTGGCCGAACATGTTATAGTGATAAACGAATACGATGATGATGGCCAGGGCACGAAGATGATCCAGGCCGGCGAAGCGCCACATAAAGATGGATTGATTACCTGTAAGATAACAGGAAATCTTTCAAATCGGAATACTTCGCTTCCATTTTTTTGCTTTGTTTTTGCTTCTCGAGTAACGCGGCGATCGCAGGCGGCAAAGGGATCTTGCTGCCGATGATCGGTTCGACCGTATCGTAGAATTTGACGGGGTGGGCGGTCTCGAGGAAGAGGCCTTTGTCGCCTGGGTGTTGGGCGATCCAGCGGTTTAGGGCCAACCAACCTACGGCGCCATGCGGATCCGGCAGATAGTGGTGCTGCGTGTAGAGCTCGCGGATGGCGGTGATGGTCTCTTCATCGGAGATGCTGGTACTGCTGACGGTAGTTCGCAGTGAGGGGAGTTGTTTGTCGAATATTTCGAGCATGCGGACGAAGTTGCTGGGGTTGCCGACGTCCATGGCGTTGGAGAGCGTGGTCCGGGCGGTGCGGGTCTCATACCTGCCGCTCTCCAGGTAGACGGGGACGGTATCGTTGGCGTTGCAGGCGGCGATGAAGTGTTTAACGGGCAGCCCTGAGCGCCAGGCCATGAGGCCGGCGCAGATATTGCCGAAGTTGCCGCTGGGCACGCTGATCACGGGAGGATGGGCTTTATCGGTCCATTGCTGCCAGGCGAAGAAGTAGTAGAACTGCTGGGGCAGCCAGCGGGCGACATTAATAGAATTGGCGGAAGTGAGAAAAAGGTGTTCCTGGAGGGTGGTGTCGGTGAAGGCTTCCTTTACCATGCGTTGGCAATCGTCGAAGCTGCCGTCGATCTCCAGTGCGGTGATGTTCTTGCCATAGGTAGCGAGCTGCATTTCCTGGACGCTGCTGACCTTGCCGGAGGGGTAAAGGATGACGACGTTTACACCGGGTACGTCGAAGAAGCCGCTCGCTACGGCACCCCCTGTGTCACCGGACGTCGCGACAAGGACGGTTACGGGTTTGGGGTTTTCCTGCGTGAAGTAGCCCAGGCAGCGGCTCATGAAGCGGGCGCCTACGTCTTTGAAGGCGAGGGTGGGGCCGTGGTAGAGTTCGAGGGACCAGGTGTCGGGGGCGATGGGGACCAGCGGGAAATCGAAGTCGATGGTTTCGGCCACGATGCGGTGCAATTCCTGTTCGGGCAGCGAGTCGCTCACGTAAGGGCGGATGACCTGGAACGCGATCTCCTGTTTTGACAACCGATCGATGTCGCGGAAAAATTCTGCGGGGAGGGTAGGAATGGAGGCGGGGAAGTACAGGCCTTTATCGGGGGCCTGTCCGCGGATGGTGGCTTCTTTGAACGTTACGCGGGCAGCGGGTTTATTGAGACTGTAATATACCATGGCTATGCTGTTAATGAAAATGACTGTAGGGCCGGATCAGGCGATGACCTTTACGCCCTGTTGATTGATCGTTGTGACGTAGGTGTGGTGATCGAGGCCGATGCGGGTGTAGATCTCGTGCATGAGCTTCTCGACTTTTTGGGCGGTGGCGGCGTCTTTGGACAACATGAATACGGAAGGGCCTGAACCCGAGATGCCGCCGCCGAGGGCGCCGGCAGCCTTGCAGCTTGCTTTAACCTCGTCGAATCCCGGTATCAGGATGCTGCGGACTGGTTCGATGATCACGTCTTCGAGGCTGCGGCCGATGAGGTCGTAGTCCTGACCCATGAAGCCGGCGACGAGGCCGGCGATATTGCCCCATTGGCGGATCGCGTCTTTTAGGAGGACTTGTTTGCGGAGGATTTGCCGCGCATCGGAAGTGCGAACCTCTATTTGCGGGTGTACAACGGTGACGTGTAAGGGTGGGGCGGGGATGGGGACGATATCGAGGGGCAGGATGGAGCGGACGAGGGTGATGCCGCCGTAGATGCAGGGGGCGATATTGTCGGCATGTTTGACGCCCGAGGCGACTTTCTCGCCGAAGAGGGCGAAGCGGATCAGGTCTTCTTTCGAAAAGATATTGCCGAGGAGGTGGTTGGCGGCGACCACGGCTCCTGCCGCGCTCGCGGCGCTGCTACCGATGCCGCTGCCTGGTTTGATCTGTTTGCTGATGATGACCTCGAAGCCGATGGGGCGGTCGAGTTCTTCGAGCATGGCGATGAGAGGTGCACCGGCGGTGTTCTGTGCCGGATCGGCGGGCAGGGGAAAGCCGTCTTTGCCGGTGATGGTGATACCGGGTTGGTCGAGCAATCTGACCTCCATGGTATCATTGGGCTGGTCCAGGCACAGCCCGAGGATATCGAATCCACAAACTAAATTGGCAATGGTGGCGGGGCTTTGGACGATGACATGCTTCATATCACGAATTGATGATGCGTAAAATATCTGCGAATACGCCGGAGGCGGTGACCTCGGCACCCGCGCCGGCGCCTTTGACGACGAGGGGCTGGTCCGGATACCGGTCGGTATAGAAAAGGACGGTATTGTCCTTGCCGTACAGGTGGTAGAGGTTGTGATCGGGACCGACGTGCTGGAGGCCTACCGAAGCTTTTCCGTTGTCGTAGCTTGCCACGAACTTCAACTTTTTTCCTTCGGCTGCTGCTGCCTGGTAGAGTCGCTTGAAATGGGCTTCTTCGATTGTCATGGCGGCGTAGAAGTCGTCGACGCTTCCCTGCATGCACGACTCGGGCATAAAGGACCGGTTGTCGATGTCTTCCATTTCCGTTCGTTCGCCGGACTCACGGGCCAGGATCATGATCTTGCGCATGACGTCGGTGCCGCTGAGGTCTAGTCTGGGGTCGGGCTCGGTATAGCCCTCCTGCTGTGCCTGGCGGACCACATCGGAGAAGGATTTCTCGCCTTTATAATTGTTGAACACAAAGTTCAGCGTCCCACTGAGTACGGCTTCGATGCGCCGGACCTTGTCGCCGCTGCGGGTGAGGTCATTCAAGGTGCCTATGACCGGAAGGCCGGCGCCGACGTTGGTCTCGAAGAGGAAGCGGGCGTTGAATTCGCGTGCGAGGTCTTTGAGGAGACGATAATTGCCATACAGGGAAGAGCAGGCGATCTTGTTGCAGGCAACAACGGAAATGCTTTTTTGGAGGAGGGAGGCGTAGCGCGAGGCGACGTCTGCGTTGGCGGTCACGTCGGCGAAGACGGTGTTGCGAAGGTTGCGCGCCGCGATACCGGCGAGCCATTGGTCGAGATCCATCGGCTGGCCGTTCTCGAGTTCCTGTTGCCATTGGCGCAAGTCGACGCCGTCGTTGTTGAAGACCATTTTACGGCTATTGGCCAATCCTACCACCCGGAGCTGGATCCGAAGGTGTTCGAGGAGGTAGGTCTGCTGCTGGAGCAGCTGATCGAGTAACCGGCGGCCTACGTTGCCGGTGCCGGTTATGAAGAGGTTCAGTTGTTTATAAGAGGTCTCGAAAAATTCTTCATGGAGGACGTTGATGGCTTTGCGGACGTCACCGGCGGCGACGACCGCGGAGATGTTCCTTTCCGAGGAACCCTGGGCAATGGCTCTGACGTTGACGCCGTTGCGACCGAGTGCGCCGAACATTTTCCCGCTGACCCCGGGATGGCTTTTCATGTGATCGCCTACCAGGGCGATGATGGAGAGGTTGTGTTCTATGATGAGGGGATCGACCGTGCCCGTACCGATCTCGTGGGCGAAGGCGTCGTCCACGGCTTTTTTGGCGTCCGCGGCGTTAGCCTCTTCGATCCCGACGCAGATGGAATGTTCGGACGAGCCCTGGGTGATCAGGATGACATTGATCTGGTGACCGGAGAGGGCTTCGAAGAGTCGTTTGGAGAAGCCGGGGATGCCGACCATCCCGCTGCCTTCCAGGCTGAGCAGGGCCATCCTGGCGATGCTGGAGATGCCCCTGATGCTGCTTCCGTTGTGTATGCTGTCGAATTCGATGACGGTGCCCGGATCTTTGGGTGAAAAGGTATTCTTGATCCAGACGGGGATGCCCTTACGCATGACTGGCTGGATCGTCGGCGGATAGATCACTTTGGCGCCAAAGTGAGAGAGTTCCATGGCTTCCTGGTAGGAGATATAGGGGATGAGGCGGGGATTCGATACAAGCCGCGGGTCGGCGGTCATCATTCCGGAGACGTCGGTCCAGATCTCGAGTGCGGCGGCGTCGACTGCCGCGGCAAGGATGGCGGCGGTATAGTCCGAGCCTCCACGGCCGAGTGTGGTAGTGATGTCTTTGGGATCGGCGGCGATGAAGCCCGGGAGGATAATGAGTTTGGCGGCGGTGCCGGCGATATAATGCTGGATCTGTGTGTTGGTGGTGGCGAAATCGACGGCGGCATGGCCGTGGTGTGCATCTGTGCGGATGAGTTGGCGGGAATCTTTCCACTCGTGGGGTGTGTCGAGGGTGGTCAAACGGGCGGCGACGATGAGCGAGGAAAGGATCTCGCCGTAGCTGACGATCTTATCCTGGGTGCGGGGGGATAGTTCGCCGAGCAGGAAGACGCCGCTGCAGATGTCTTCGATTTCGTTACATCGGGTCTTTACCGCGCTTAGGATGGCGCTTTGACCGGTGAGCGGAAGGAGGTTTTTTACCGCTTCGAGGTGGCGGTGTTCTATTTGTTGCAAGGTTTCCTTGTAGCTTTCGTCGCCTGCCGCTGCTCTTTGTCCGACCTGGATGAGCATGTCCGTTATACCGCCGAGGGCGGATACGACGAGGATGGTCCGGTCTTTTTGCAATGCCTGTCGTACGATGGTGATGACCTTATTAATATTCTCTGCGTTGGCGACCGACGAACCACCGAATTTTAACACCTGCATACTGTACTTGATTTTCTATTTGTTGTGAGGAATACTGCCTGCCTTTTGAGGTTGTAGCCTTGATAAAGCCCCCGGGGTAATATGGAATGTGGCAACCCTTAACGGGTCGTGATGGAGATAATAGTCGTAAATTCGACAGCTGATGAGGAGGGACCGATATGGTGATTGAACATCACGCCGCTAAGGTAGGAGATATGTGTGTAAAAACAAAGAAATGCCTATTTCTTGAGCAAAATAAAGTAATTTTGCTCTGTTTTTGAATGTTTACTGCATAATAAGTGTAATTATTGAATAGCATTAAATTGTCTTTATGAATTATCAACCGTCCCAGGGGTTGCAGCAATTCAAGAACCTGGTAGGCATCAAGTTCCAGTTATACAATAGCCTCTTCACTTCCCTGCCTTTTCATCGGATCGAGAAAACGGGTATTCTTTTATCGCTGTTGCTGACGATCTGTGAAGAAGGGTATATGAAGAAGCAAAGCCCTGAACAGATCCTGGAGGAGTTCTTCCGCAAGCAGACGGCATTGGCGACGGAGCGGGAGAAGGCGGACGTGCTTTTCCGGTTCGTGCAGTATGTGGAGCGGCAGATCGTGCTTTTCGATGCACTGGAGGATGCCGCGTTCCGTTATGTGAATGACATGAGTGGAGCGGGGACGTTAAAGCATCTGATCTCAGAAGTGATACAGACCAATACGGAGGAGGAGCTGACCAAGAAGTTGAAGAACTATAGTGTGCGGATGGTGTTAACGGCGCATCCCACGCAATTCTATCCGGGCCCGGTGTTGGGCATCATCAATGATCTGTCGCGGGCGGTGATCGAGAACAATGCCGCGGACATCAATCTTTATTTGCAGCAGCTTGGCAAGACGCCATTTTTAAAAAAGCAGAAGCCGACGCCATATGATGAGGCCGATGAGTTTGATCTGGTACCTGGAGAATGTATTTTATCATGCCAGTGGAAGCGTATCCTGACGGCTTTGAAGGAGCAGTTCCCCCATGCGGTGGACAAGCATAATGCGGTAATAAAAATGGGCTTTTGGCCGGGGGGTGACCGGGATGGCAATCCGTTTGTGAAGGCGGAGACTACGCTGCGGGTGGCAGAGGCGTTGCGGGGGGCGATCATCAAATGTTATTACCTGGACGTGCGGCGGCTGAAGCGGCGGCTTACCTTTAAAGGGGTGGATGTGCTGATAGCGGACCTCGAAGGACAAGTTGTACAACAATATCTTTCATTCCTAACCAGCGGACGGATCTTTCGGCGAGCGAGATCCTGGATGTGCTGACGCAGGTGCGGGAGATCATCATTTATCAACACAATAGTCTTTTCCTGGGCATGGTAGACAACCTGATCGGGAAGGTGATGATCTTCGGGCTTTATTTTGCCACGCTTGGATATTCGTCAGGAAAGCGATGTGCATAGCAATGTATTGGCGGCCATTGCTGCCCGGGAGGGGCTTTTGCCGGAGCATTATACTTCTTTACCGGCTGCGCAGGAAGAGCCGAGCTACTGACAGCGAACTGAAGGGTAAGGCCAATGTGGAGAAATATGAAGACCCGATCGTGCGCGATACGCTGGAGACGATCGCTGCCGTGAAGACCATCCAACAGATCAACGGGGAGGACGGTTGCAGCAGGTATATTATCAGTCAGTGCAGCAGCGCCGTGAATGTGCTGGAGGTGATGGCGTTGTTTTTGTTGGGGGGCTGGACGAAGGAAGGAACTGCTCGGTCGATATCGTGCCGCTTTTCGAGACGGTAGACGACTTGCGGGCGGCCGCGGCGGTGATGAAGGAGTTGTACGAGCACAAGGACTACAACAAGCATTTGGCGCAGCGGGGCAATATGCAGACGATCATGCTGGGATTTTCGGATGGCACCAAGGATGGCGGCTATTTGATGGCGAATTGGGCGATCTACAAGGCGAAGGAGGAATTGACGAATATTTCGAAGGCCTATGGCATCGATGTCGTATTTTTTGATGGCCGGGGTGGCCCGCCGGCGCGGGGGGGCGGGAAGACACACCGGTTCTACGCTTCGATGGGGAAGAATATCGCCGACAAGCAGATACAGCTGACGATACAAGGGTCAGACGGTAAGCTCCAACTTTGGAACGATCGATACGGCGCAGTTCAACATCGAGCAGCTGATCCATGCGGGTATTTCGAATGATCTTTTCAGCCCGAAGGAGGTGACTTTACAAGCCGACGAGGAGGAAGCTGTTGCTCCAGACGCTGGCGGCGGAGAGCTACAAGTCTTATATCAAGTTAAAGGATCACCCTTATTTTTTGCAATACCTGAATGAGGTGAGCCCGCTGAAGTTCTACAATGAGACGAATATTGCCAGCAGGCCGACAAAGCGCAAGAGTTCGGGGCGGCTGGAATTAAAAGATCTTCGGGCCATTCCGTATGTGGGGTCTTGGAGTCAGTTGAAGCAGAATGTCACCGGTTATTATGGCGTGGGCAAGGCGCTGCAATATATGGAGAAGCAGGGGAAATGGGATGCCGTGAAGAAGCTGTATGAGAACTCGCCTTTTTTCAAGACGCTGCTGGACAACTGCGAGATGGCGATGAAGAAGTGTTTTTTTCCGTTGACCGAGCATTTCTCGCAGCATCCGGTCTATGGAGAGATCTGGAATTTGATATTCGAAGAGTTCGAGTTGACGCAGAAGTATATTTTCAAACTTTCCGGGAAGACGGAGCTGATGGCGAACTATCCTGTCGAGCAGCTGTCCATCCAGATGCGGGAAAGGGTCGTGTTACCCTTGAGCACGATCCAGCAATACGCGCTGACGAAGTACAATGCCCTCGAGAAGAGCGGTGAGAACAGGGCTATGAAGGAAGTCTATGAGCGGCTGATCATGCGGAGCAGTTTCGGGATCATCAATGCGGCGCGGAATTCTGCCTGAAACATCCGGAGATGTTTCGCGCCCGGCAGGACGCCATCTGAGGATGTTTGGCGCCCGCAGGGCCTCCTCCTTAGCCCGCGGGTTGCGTCGAAGGCGGCCAGTGCGCACAGGCATTTCAGCAGGCAGGGCGCTGCACCTGTTTGATGTATTCGGCATAGAGTGCCGGCGTCATATAGGATTGGATGATCCGCCATTCTACGAGGTTGCTGCAGCTACACATCATCGAAGAAAAGGCGTAGACGAAGACATTTTCCACCGCATTGCGGACCAGGTTATTTCCTTTGTCGTATAGTTTCCCTACTACGCCCATGCATTTTCCCACCATTTTGAAATTGTGCTGCAGGGCCATGCGCTTGGCATAGTCCGTTAGGGCCTGGACGGACTGGTAAGCGGTCATTGGGGTGCCGGGGCGGCATAGGTCGCGGCTTATATCGGGTAATTGTCCGGCTATAAAGGCCGGGAGTTGTATTTGATCAATCATGGTAGACAGTAGGCAAACAGGGTGCCTGGCCGGGGCTGTGGTTGCGGCGCGATCGTTAAAACGTACGATGGGCAAGGGTTTGAGCCGGTTGGAGCTGCTTAGGGACAGGCATGTTCGTTTGATGCGGCACCTACCGGAATGAAAATCATTTTCAAAATAGGGGGGTCGGGAGGGGGCGACATTTCTATATAATATTGATTGGTAGTTGGTTGTGTTTTCAGGAATGGTCTTGGCTTCCTAGGTTGGAAAGAAATAAAGATGAAAGAAGAACCTGACAGTTTGGTCCATGTAGTTATAGCAGGACCGGCTCATATCAAATATGTGTATCCTATTCTGAAGGAGATGGAAGCGTCCGCAACAGTGAGGGGAACGGGCATTGCCAAGCGTTCGCCACAAGTGTTGTGTACAAAGATGTACGAAGGAAAAGCGGTGATAGCCCTGGCAGAGAATGGGGATTGGGCGGGCTTGTCGTATATCGAGACCTGGAGCAATGGGGAGTTCGTGTCGAATAGCGGGTTGATCGTGAACCCCGTTTATCGCGGTGGCGGGGTTGCGACAGCGATCAAGCGTGAAATATTCGCTTTGAGCCGCCGGATGTATCCGGGGGCAAAGATATTCAGCATTACGACCGGTGCTGCTGTGCTCAGGCTCAATCATCAATTTGGGTTTGAACCGGTGACCTATGAACAGGTTACACCGGATGCGCGATTTTGGGATCAGTGCAAGCATTGCGTCAATCATGCGGTGTTGGAATCGCAGGGTGGTAAGCGATGTTTGTGCACGGCGATGATGTTCAGGCCGAAAAATACCGGGCATGTGGCATAGTAAAATACCGAGTTTTGATTTATCAGCGCCCGCTAGAACGCGGGCATTTTCATGTTGTTTTGAAAAACGTCTTCCAAATTGGGCGAGTATGCAATGGGGTTTAGGAAGCGGGGGCCGGCAATTATGTGCTAAAAGATACTGATAGGCATGATGTTAGGAAATCATTCCCGATTGGCGGAGGTAATGGTACGGCGTTCGCCATGAGAGGGACATAAAACCAATTTGGCATGTTCAAGAAGATTGTCTGTTTCAGTTTAGTATGCTGCGTTATGAAAGGGTATGGTCAAGATTCGACCGGTGCGGTAGCGCAGGCAAAGTTTCATCCAGCTTACGAGAAGGGGGGCGGATTGTTCAATAGGGCTTTTGGTAAGGACACGGTTGGCGTTCCTGCGAAGGAGCCTGCCAGCCAGCCTTTCGCTTTTGGCGATTTCAGTTGGCTCAACGGGACGAGCCGCAAGACGTCGCCAGCATTGATCGATAATAAATATTTTACAAGTGATATTACGCTGGACCTCAACTACACGCATTCTTACAATAGCCCAATCGATAATACGGTGGTGGGGTCTACGGCACTTGCGCGGGATAACGAGCTTCAGCTTTCTTTTCTCGGTTTTGGCGGCGATATCCATGTAGACAATGTAAGGGGCAGGATCATGATGCAATTCGGCACCCGGAGCACCGTCGTACCGAGGAATGACGGGAGTTCCTATAAGGGGCAATATGATCTGCAAACGATCTATCGGTATTTAAGTGAGGCGTATGCGGGTTATCACTGGGATACCTGGCATGGTATCAACCTGGACGCGGGTATATTCATGTCCTATATCGGCCTGTTCTCTTATAACAACTTCGAGAATTGGGGCTACCAACCTTCCTATACCTCCGATAACACACCATGGTTCTTCAATGGCCTTCGATTGCAAATGTTCCCGACGGATAAGTTGAAAGTGGAATTATGGCTCATCAACGGCTGGCAGAGTTATGGGATGTTCAATAATTCACCTGGCGCAGGCTATTCGATCTATTATCGTCCGAAAGAAACGGTAGATTATGTCTTCAACGGGTACTATGGAAAGGACGATGAAGGAGCACCCGGCCGATACCGGTTACATAGCGATAACAGTTATCAATTGCGTTATTTTAACCGCAAACACGGTTTCCTGACGAAGGCCGCCTTCTCGTTCACAGGAGATTTTGGGTTCGAGAACGGTGATGGCGTGACGCCATTTGGAAAGGGGACGAGGGGGGGAGCCGGTTATCTGCCCGCACAGAATTTCATCAGCGGGATGTTATACAACCGCTTGTGGTTTGGTGACAAGCAGAAATTTGCTTGGACCATTGGAGGGGGGTATATGCACAATCCGGGTCAGTACCTGGTGCTTGCTCCCACCGGCTATGCCGACACCTTATACCAGCAGCAGACTGGCCCCGGATCGACCTTTGATGCCTGGGACATCTCTACCGATCTTGACTACCTGCCTTCACAGAATATCACTTTGAAATTCGAATATGTGCATCGGGCGGTGAACAGTATGAACGGTGCTCCCGGCACGACGAGTCTGGCGGGTTATTTTGCAGGTCATGGAGGGGTAACCTCTCCCAGCGGTTACACGAATACGGGCGGGTATACGTATACCAGCAATGGTGCTTCGATAGCGCCTCCGCTGAGCAGTTGGGGCGGATGGCAGCCCGACCTGGCGAAGTCCGAGTCGAGGATCGTGCTCGCGTTGATTGCGCGGTTCTGATACTTGATGCAATGGCGCAAAATAGGGGCTATCCTGGCGGTCAAACCCGTCGGGATGGCTTTTCCATTTTGGCATGGATATATCAGTAAAAACTTAATATATCTAATCTACTACTTTTAGCGTGAAAACATATGTTGAAATGCTCAAAAAATATCGATGCTAATTATATGTAATATATTTTTTCGCCTTGTTTTAGCTGTAAATTTTGACTTTCATTAAAATGCGATGCAGCTTCCAAAACATATGTTGTTTTTGTTTATTTGAAAAAATTTTCCCAAATGGAATCGTCCAGCCTTCTTTTTTCTCCGGCCTGCGTTGCTAAAATTTGGCTCAAAGGCTCATTGGGTCTGCATTTGGGGAGCAGGTACCGGCCGTGCAGAACCTATGGTATGTTAATTGGCTGAGGGTAGGCACCTGTCTGGCGATTGCCTTGCCTGCTATTGTTTTATTCATCAAACCAAACTACAACATGCTAAAGAGAATTATTTTCTGTTTCGGCGCACAACTGGGGTTTTGCATCGGGTATGGCCAGGGCTTGGTCACGGGCAAAGGCGTTGGTGGAGATCAGGTCAAATCTGGAATGGCCCAAGATTTAATTTCAAGTGGAGATGGGACTAAAGATCCTGCGGGTGGTGGGACGAAAGATTCTGTTGGCAATGGGAGTCTGAGCGTGCAGGCGACTGCGGGTAGCGATGGGTTCAAGCGTTTTTTCGATCATCTGCATTTTTTTAAGCGGGATACCAACGGAGTAGAAGCCAAGGTCCCGGCCAGTGAGCCGTTTGCCTTTGGGGATTTTTCCTGGTTGAATGGCACCAACCGGAAGACTTCGCCGCCGATATTGGATACGAAATATTTTACGGGGGACATCACCTTGGACCTTAATTACACGCACTCGTACAATAACCCAATCGACAATACGGTGGTAGGGTCGACAGCGCTGGCGCGGGACAATGAACTTCAGCTTTCTTTCCTCGGATTTGGCGGCGATATTCATGTAGACCATGTACGGGGCAGGATCATGATGCAATTCGGCACCCGGAGCACAGTGGTGCCGCGCAACGACGGCAGTTCGTATAAAGGCCAATATGACCTGCAGACGATCTATCGTTATATCAGTGAGGCTTATGCAGGATATCACTGGGATACCTGGCATGGTATCAACCTGGATGCCGGTATCTTTATGTCTTATATCGGACTGTTCTCCTATAATAACTTTGAAAATTGGGGCTATCAGCCTTCCTATACGTCGGACAATACGCCCTGGTTCTTCAACGGCTTACGACTGCAGATGTTCCCAACCGATAAATTGAAAGTGGAATTATGGCTGATCAATGGCTGGCAGAGTTATGGGATGTTCAATAATTCCCCTGGCGCCGGCTATTCTATCTATTACCGGCCTAAGGAAACGGTGGATTATGTTTTCAACGGGTACTATGGAAAGGACGATGAAGGGGCACCTGGCCGATACCGGGTACATAGCGACAACAGTTACGAGCTGCGCTATTTCAACCGAAAGCATGGTTTCGTGACGAAGGCTGCCTTCTCGTTTACGGGCGATTTTGGGTTCGAGAACGGGAATGGGGTGACGCCATTTGGTAAAGGGACGAGAGGTACTGCCAATTATCTGCCGCCGCAGAATTTCATCAGCGGGATGGTCTATAACCGCGTGTGGTTTGGTGACAAACAAAAATTTGCCTGGACCATTGGCGGCGGGTATATGCACAACCCCGGCCAATACCTGGTGCTGGCTCCTACCGGCTATGCGGATACTTTATTCCAGCAGCAGACCGGCCCTGGATCGACTTTTGACGCCTGGGACATTTCTACCGATCTCGACTATATGCCTGCACAAAACATAACCTTGAAATTCGAGTATGTGCACCGGGCGGTGAATAGTATCGACGGTGCTCCCGGTACGACTAATCTGACGGGTTATTTTGCCGGTCACGGCGGTGTGACTTCACCCAGCGGCTACACAAATACGGGTGCTTATACTTATACCAGCAGTGGAGCTTCGATAGCGCCGCCGTTGAGCAGTTGGGGAGGCTGGCAGCCCGACCTGGTGAAGTCAGAGTCAAGGATCGTGCTGGCTATACTGGTAAGATTTTAACCGATTCAAATTCGCCAAAATCTGCAAATCATGACAAAAATTGAAGCAATTATCAGGACTTCCAAATTCGAAGAGGTCAAAAGCGAATTGAAGAAGATAGGCATCGACTTTTTTTCCTATTGGGAAGCCGGAGGCATCGGAAATGAGCATCTTCGGGAGCATCACACTTATAGGGGAACTATTTTCGACACACAGTATATTTCCAGGATTTTCATAGCTATCGTGCTAAAAAATGCAAACGTTCAGAAAACGATCGATTGCATCGAAAAAGCCGCATACACGGGTGAGATAGGGGATGGTATGATCTTCACCTATACCATAGAGGAGTCGATAAGGATAAGCAATGGCGCCAGGGGCGAGGCCTCAACTGCTGGCCCCGGAGACGAAAAACTTTGATCCATCAACCAAAACTAATTAATTATGCTTCGTAAAATAATATTTATTCTCATTGTCGCAATCTCCGCGTTCTCACCGACGGCATACGCTCAAAGAGCTCCGGATCCCAATGGCGGCAATACCGGAACGATAGCGGATTTGGACTCAACGGCAGGTAAGATGATCGACGCTGTTGCGAAGGCAAAAGACACAACGGTGGCAGGGGTGAGTGCGTCAGTAAGCAAGTTGGCCAATGCAGTGAGCACGATTGCCAATGGAGACGGCCACAACAAGATATCCATCAATTTTGTGTGGCTTATGATCGGCGGATTCCTCGTATTCTTTATGCAGGCTGGGTTTGCGTTGGTTGAAACGGGTCTTACACGTGCAAAAAACGTTGCCCATACCATGGCCATGAATTTTTTTATCTATCCTGCGGGTGTGATCGGTTTTTTTATTTCGGGGTTCGCTATTATGTTTGGCGGTATGGGGGCCTTGGGCACTTTAGGTGGGTTCGACGGATTAAACCATGAAGTGACCGTCACCCTGTTCGGACATGCCTTTGGTCTATTCGGTGCAAAAGGCTTTTGCATGAGCGGTATATATGATGTCGGGGTACTGGGCTTTTTTGTCTTTCAGGTGGTCTTCATGGATGCAACTGCGACTATTCCAACGGGCGCGATGGCTGAAAGATGGAAGTTCAGCTCATTTGCGCTATCGGGAATATTCGTTGGCGGACTGATCTACCCCATCTACGGTAACTGGGTCTGGGGCGGTGGATGGCTTTCGCAGCTTGGCGCCAATTTTGGATTAGGCCATGGTCATGTCGATTTTGCGGGGTCATCGGTGGTGCATATGGCCGGCGGCGTCCTGGCATTGGTTGGCGCAAAAATGCTAGGTCCCCGGCTGGGAAAATATAATAAAGACGGGTCTATCAACGCGATCCCTGGCCATAACATTCCGATGGCCGTCCTCGGCGCATTGATCCTTGCATTTGGATGGTTTGGCTTTAACGCAGGTTCGACACTTGCAGGGACTGACCTGCGGTTATCCGTTGTTGCGTTCAATACATTGATTGCTTCTTGCATGGGGGCGGCGGCATCGACTATGTGGATATGGTTCGTTCGTGGAAATAAGCCAGACGTTACGATGATGGTGAATGGGTTGCTGGCGGGGCTGGTGGCTATAACCGCACCGTGCGCTTTCGTATCGCCGCTTGGGGCGGCGATAATCGGATTGGCATCTGGATTGATCGTCGTCGAGACAACCTTGTTTGTAGATAGAAAGTTAAGGATCGACGACCCTGTTGGTGCCGTGGCGGTGCATGGGGCCAATGGTTTGTGGGGCGTTTTGTCGCTCGGTCTGTTTGCGGATGGAACCTATGGGGATGGGCTGAATGGCGTAAAGGGAGGGGTCAGGGGCCTGTTCTACGGTGACGGTGGGCAATTTGTAGCGGAGCTGATCGGCGGAGTGGTTAATTTTGTGTGGTTTGCAGCGGCCGGTTGGCTGCTGTTCAAAATGCTCGATAAGTTCGCGGGCAACAGGGTTAAGCCGGAAGTGGAATTGCATGGTCTCGACCTCCATGAAATGGGGTTGGATGGGTATGCAGGTGTCAAGATGGATAAAAACGCGGAAACGCCTTTGTCGAGGTAGGTGACAAGGAAAGGCTAACAGGCCGCGTAAGGATTGTGAAAAGCCTTTGCGGCCATTTTTGAGGGATGGGCGTCTTATTTCGGTTATCTTGGGAGTCAAATACCTAAGATGGCCCTTTATGATGCTTTTGCGATCATGACCGTGCTGGCGGCCTTGTTCGCCTATATCAATCAACGGTTTTTCCGGTTGCCGGGAACGATTGGGATCATGGTCGTTTCGCTGCTTTGCTCGCTTGTCCTCGTATTGTTGGGCACTGTCAAGCCGGGGTTATTGGATGGGGTCACGCGGCTGATCCGGAGCATTGATTTTTATACGGTCCTGATGAAGATCATGCTGAGCTTTTTGCTTTTTGCAGGAGCCATCCACCTGGATGGGAAGCGGATGAGGTCGCAGCTGGTGGCCATTCTTACTTTTTCGACGATCGGCACGATCCTGAGCACGTTTATCGTAGGTGCGCTTCTTTATTTGATTTGCCTGGTGTTGCGGTTCCCGGTGGACTTTTTGTATTGTCTGCTTTTCGGGGCGTTGATCTCGCCGACTGATCCCATTGCGGTGCTTAGCATTTTGAGGGATGCGCACATTCCTCCTTCGCTGGAAACCAAAATCAGCGGCGAATCTTTGTTCAATGATGGGGTTGCCGTGGTCATCTTTATCACGATCTACCGGATTATCGAAGGCGGGTCCACGCATCTGGGTGCGGGACGCATTGCCGCGTTGTTCCTCGAGGAGGCGGGCGGTGGCATCGTTTTGGGTCTTGCGCTAGGATGGCTGGGGTATTTGCTGATGCGATCGATCGACCATTACCAGGTAGAGGTGATGATCACGCTTGCTATTGTGACAGGTGGGTATTTGCTTGCGGATCAATTGCATGTGAGCGGACCGCTGGCGATGGTTGTCGCGGGTCTTATCACAGGCAACAAGAGCCGGGAGGAGGTGATGAGCGAGACTACGCGGGATTACCTGGACAAGTTCTGGGAGATGGTCGACGAGTTTATGAATGCTATTCTTTTCCTGCTGATCGGGTTCGAGATACTGGTGTTGCCCTCCAATAAGATATACGTTGTACTGGGGCTATGCTGTATCCCGATCGTGCTGCTTGCCCGGTATTTGTCGGTACTGCTGCCGATGGGCTTTTTGAAGTACCTGACGGCTTCTGAAAAGAATGTTGTGCCTATTCTGACCTGGGGCGGCCTTAGGGGCGGCATATCTGTGGCGCTTGCCCTTTCGGTACCGGTGGCCATGCAGGGCGAGCTGTTCGTCGTGGCGACTTATATTGTTGTTCTGTTCAGCATTATCGTTCAAGGGCTCACGATCGGCAAGTTGGCGAAGCGGCTGGCTTGATCGCGGGAGGGGTGCCCGCGCCCGGCGGCGGCTGGAAAGATCATGGCGCGGTTAGCCTTCAGTGTTATAAGGCGATGAGGCTTTGGTCTTTTCTTTCGAGCAGGGAGGCGCCGGTGCCGACGAGGTATTCGTCGACCTTGCGGGCGCATTCGCGGCCCTCGCTAATGGCCCATACTACGAGTGATTGTCCGCGGCGCATGTCGCCTGCGGCGAAGATCTTGGCGATATTGGTCTGGTATTTGCGCTCGGCGGCTTTTACGTTTCCTCTTTCATCGAGTTCGATATCGAGTTCTTTAAGGAGGCCTTTGTGTTGTGGCTGGACGAAGCCCATGGCCAGCAGGGCGAGTTCGCAGGGCAATTCCTGCTCACTGCCGGGGACCTCGGTGAATTGGGCGGCCTTGCCGTCTTCGGTCATTTTCCACTCGAGCTTTACCGTTTTCAACGCTTTCAAATTCCCTTTGTCATCCCCTATGAATTCTTTGGTGGCCATGGCCCAATGTCTGTCGGCGCCTTCTTCGTGCGAAGAGGAGGTCTTGAGGATCATTGGGTAGGTAGGCCAGGGCATGAAGGAAGTACGGGAATGCGGTGGCTTTGGCATCAGTTCGAACTGGGTGACGGAACTGGCCTGGTGGCGGTTGGATGTCCCGACGCAATCGCTGCCGGTGTCGCCGCCGCCGATGACAATGACGTTCTTGCCGGTGGCGAGAAGCGCATGTTCCGTGAAGGGAATATTGCTGACGCGCTTGTTCTGTTGTTTCAAGAAATCCATGGCGTAGTGGACGCCATTCAAATGGCGGCCTGGGACGGGCAGGTCGCGGGGAATGGTGGAGCCGCCTGCGAGTACGATGGCGTGGCATTCACGCAGGAGGTCATTGATGCTGATCGCTGTGCCGACCTCGGCGTTGCATTTAAAGGTGATGCCGGCTTCTTCCATGAGGCGGACGCGTCTGGCCACCACCCATTTTTCCAGTTTGAAATCGGGGATGCCATAGCGGAGCAGGCCACCGGGTTCGTCGTCGCGCTCGAAGACGGTGACGGTATGGCCTGCGGCATTGAGCTGGTCAGCTGCGGCGAGGCCCGCGGGGCCTGAGCCAACGACGGCGACTTTTCGCCCGGTACGTATGGTAGGATGATTTGGTGTTACGAAGCCTTTTTCGAAAGCTATTTCGATGATATGCCGTTCGATCTCTTCGATGGCTACGGGGGGCTGGTTGATACCGAGCACGCAGCTGCTTTCGCAAGGAGCGGGACAGATGCGGCCTGTGAACTCTGGGAAATTATTGGTAGACGTAAGGATATCGTACGCTTCCTTCCATTGCTGGTGGTACACGGCGTCATTGAACTCAGGGATGACGTTCCCCAGCGGGCAGCCGTGGTGACAGAACGGGATGCCGCAGTCCATACAACGTGCGGACTGCTTGTTCAATTCCTGGCCTGACCAGGTGTTGACGAATTCTTTGTAGTCTTTCCTTCTCTCCTGCACGGGGCGTTTGGAGGGCAGTTCGCGATCGAACTCCATAAATCCGGTTGGTTTGCCCATTTCTATCGTTTTTGTTGAAATGTTTAATTGGAAGGGGCCGGTAACAGAGAACAACGGAGTGGCTGAGTCACACATGAGAGCCGACTCCGCGTTCTCAAATCTTCGGTTACTTCTGGGTCGTCCTCTGTAACCGGCCTGCTTTTTCCTGTAATACTTTTTTATAATCTGTCGGGAACACTTTTACGAAATGCTGGATTTGGTTCTCGAAGTCGTCCAAGACGAATTTCGCGACGGTGCTGCCGGTAAAGGCATAGTGTCGTTGGATCATGTCCTTTAGTTCGTCTGCATCCTCGCGTTCTACGGGGTCGAGGTCTACCATTTCCCGATTGCAATGTACGGGGAACTGACCGCGTGTGTCGTAGACGTAGGCGATGCCTCCGCTCATGCCGGCGGCGAAGTTGCGACCGGTATCGCCGAGGATCACGATCCTGCCGCCGGTCATGTATTCGCAGCCATGGTCACCCACGCCTTCCACTACGGCATTGACGCCGGAGTTACGGACGCCGAAGCGTTCACCTGCTTTGCCGCGGATAAAGGCTTCGCCGGAGGTGGCGCCATAAAAGGCCACGTTGCCGATGATGCTGTTTTCTTCGGGGATGAAGCCGGCGTTTTGGGAGGGGTAGACGATGAGCCTTGCTCCGGACAGCCCTTTACCGAAGTAGTCGTTGGCATCTCCTTCGAGCTCGAGCGTTACACCCTTGGTATTGAAGGCGGCGAAGCTCTGGCCCGCCGTACCAATGAACTTGAAATGGATGGTGTCTTCGGGCAGCCCTTCGCTTTTATACCGTTTGGAGATCTCGTTTGAGAGGATAGTGCCCACGGTCCGGTCGGTATTGCGGATGTCGAACTCCGCGAATACTTTCTGCCGGTGTTCGAGAGCTGGATGGGCAGCGTCCAGCAATTTCCAGTCGAGGACATCGGTCAGGCCGTGGTCCTGCTCTTCCATTTTATGCAGGCCGGTATACAAGGAGGAAGGCTCTTTAAAAAGGATCGGAGACAGATCAAGCTTGGAGTACTTCCAATGGGCGATGTCTTCGCGTACCTGCAGGCTGTCGACCTGGCCCACCATCTCGTTGATGGTCCGGAATCCGAGTTCGGCCATGATCTCGCGGAGCTCCTGGGTGATGAATTTGAAGAAGTTGACGACGTGTTCGGCGTCGCCGGTAAACCGTTTGCGTAATTCAGGGTCCTGGGTGGCGACACCGACGGGACAGGTGTTGAGATGGCATTTGCGCATCATGATACAGCCTTCTACGACGAGTGCGGTGGTGGCCAGGCCCCATTCTTCGGCACCCAGTAAGGTGGCGATTGCGATATCCCGGCCTGTCTTCATCTGGCCGTCGGCCTGGAGGACGACGCGGCTGCGGAGCTTATTTTTTACGAGTGTCTGATGGGATTCGGCGAGTCCGAGTTCCCATGGCAGGCCAGCGTGGCGGATGGAGCTGAGCGGCGATGCGCCGGTGCCACCGTCGTGGCCGGCGATGAGGATGACGTCGGATTTTGCTTTGGCTACGCCTGCGGCTATGGTTCCGACGCCTGCTTTCGACACCAGTTTTACGCTGATTCGGGCGGCGCGGTTGGCATTCTTGAGATCGAAGATGAGCTGTGCGAGGTCTTCGATGGAATAGATGTCGTGGTGGGGTGGCGGAGAAATGAGTCCAACCCCGGGTGTGGAGTGGCGAACTTTGCCGATCCACTCGTCTACTTTATGACCCGGCAGCTGGCCGCCTTCGCCTGGCTTAGCGCCCTGCGCCATCTTGATCTGCAACTCGTCTGCCATCGTCAGGTAGTAGCTGGTGACGCCGAAACGGGCGGAGGCCACTTGTTTGATCGCGGAGCGCATGGAGTCGCCGTTCGGCAATGGCTCGTAGCGCAGTTCATCTTCACCCCCTTCGCCGGTATTGCTTTTTCCGCCGAGCCGGTTCATGGCTATGGCTAGGGTGGAATGGGCTTCGTGCGAGATCGAGCCGAAAGACATCGCGCCGGTGGCGAACCTGCTGTAGATGCTCTCGGCAGGTTCCACTTCATCGATGGAGATGGAGGGGCGGTTGCGCCTAAAGGTGAGCAGGCTGCGCAGGGTAGCTGCTTTTTCACTTTGGTCGTTGACCAGGCGGGAGTATTTCTTGAAAGTGTTGTAATCGTTCGACCGGGTAGAATGTTGTAAAAGGTGGATCGTGTTCGGATTGAAGAGGTGGAACTCTCCTTTGCGTTTCCACTGGTAGATGCCGCCGGCGGGCAATCTTTCCATGGGGATATCCTTGCGGCTGAAGGCGAAGAAATGTTTGGCCAGTGTTTCTTTAGCGACCTCGTCGAGGCCCATGCCTTCGATGCGGGAAGTCGCGCCCGTAAAATACCGGTCGACGACGCTTCGGTTGAGGCCAATGATCTCGAAGATCTGGGCGCCCTGGTAGGACTGCAGGGTCGAGATGCCCATTTTAGAGAAGACCTTGTACAGGCCTTCGCAGACGGCTTTAATATAATTCTTCTTTAGCTGTTCGGCGTCCAGTTCGGTTTGAAGCCTGTTGTTGAGCTTCATGTCGCGGATGCCTGACAGGGCGAGATAGGGGTTAATGGCGGTGGCGCCAAAGCCGATAAGGCAGGCGAAATGGTGGACTTCCCATACGTCCCCCGCTTCCACGATGATGCCTACCTGACCGCGATAACCCTTGCGGATGAGGTGGTGGTGGACGGCGGAAGTAGCGAGCAGGGAAGGGATCGGCGCGTGGTCGGAGTCGATGGCCCGGTCAGTGAGGATGAGGACTTCGAAGCCGTCTTCTACGGCGTCTACGGCATAGCGGCAGAGTCGATCGAGCCCGGCCTGCAGGGAGCCGGGTTTGCCGTCGGCCCGGAAATAGGTCTGCAAGGTCTTGGCCTGGAAGACGCCGGTGTCGATGCTGCGGATCTTTTCCAGTTCGTGGTTGCTCAGGACCGGATGTTTGAGCGCTACGGAATGGCAGGCCAGCGGATCTTCCTCCAGGAGGTTTGCGTTGCCGCCGACGAAGCTGGCCAGGGACATGACCAATCTTTCCCGGATGGGATCGATAGGGGGATTCGTCACCTGGGCAAAGAGCTGTTTGAAATAATTGCTGAGGTGTTGCGGCTGATCGCTGAGGACGGCCAGGGGGACGTCCGTGCCCATCGAGCCAAGCGGCTCTTTGGCGTCGAGGGCCATGGGTGCGATGAGGTTGTCAAGGTCTTCGGTGGAATAACCGAAGGCTTTCTGGTATTTGAAGATCTGGTCGTGCTCGAGATGCGTGAAGAGTACGCGGGGCTCGGGCAGTTCCTCGAGGCGGATCTTGTATTTGTTGAGCCATTCGGAATAAGGCTGCTGTGAGCAGATGCGGCTTTTCAATTCGTCGTCGCTGATGATGCGTTCCTGTTCGAGGTCGACGACGAACATTTTGCCGGGTTGGAGCCGGCCTTTTTCTTTGATCAGCCGGGGATCGATGGGCAGAACGCCGGTTTCGGAAGCCATGATCACGCGGTCGTCGGTGGTCACGCAATAGCGCGAGGGGCGCAGGCCGTTGCGGTCGAGGGTTGCGCCGATAAGCTTGCCATCAGTAAAAGAAATGGAGGCGGGGCCGTCCCAAGGTTCCATGATCGAAGCGTGGAATTCGTAGAAGGCTTTTTTTACGGGGTCCATCTGCTCGTTGCCATCCCAGGCTTCCGGGATCAGCATCATCATCACGTGGGGCAATGACCGGCCGCAGAGGGTCAGTAATTCGATCACGTTGTCGAGGCAGGCGCTGTCGGACTGGCCTCCTTCGGAGATGATGGGCAGCAGCATATCCATCTCCTCTTTTGTGAAATACGGTGTGGTGAAACCTTTTTCGCTGGTCCTGAGCCAGTTCAGGTTTCCCTGGAGCGTATTGATCTCGCCGTTGTGCGCAATATAGCGGAAGGGCTGTGCCAGCTTCCAGGAAGGGAAGGTATTGGTCGCGAAACGGGAGTGGATCAGGCCGAAGGCGGAGACGACCCGTTTGTTGGACAGATCGGGAAAATAATTCCTGACCTGGGTGCTGGTCAACTGTCCTTTGTAGACGACGGTCTTATAAGAAAGCGAAGCCACGTAGAAGCCGATGGCGTCGCGTTTAATGGTGTTATTGATCGTATGGCTGGCGTAGTTGCGCAGCAGGAATAATTTCCGCTCGAAGTCATCGGGCTGTTTGATATGGTCGGGGCAGGCGACGAAGACCTGTTCCATTTCCGGTTCGACGGACAGGGCGGTAGGGCCGATGCCATCGGGGTTGACAGGGACTTTGCGGTAGCCCAGAATTTCCAGGCCCAATTTTTCGGCGCTACGGGCGAAGATGTCGCGGCATTCTTCTTTGAGGCGGATATCACGGGGGAAGAAAAGCATGCCGACGCCGTATTTGGCATAGGCGGGGAGGTGGACGCCTAGGCGGATGCATTCATCGAAGAAAAATTCGTGCGGCGTTTGGATCATGATGCCGGCGCCGTCGCCTGTGTTGTTCTCGCAGCCGCAGGCGCCGCGATGTTCCATGTTCTCCAGGATGGTCAGGGCATCCGAGACGATCTGGTGAGACTTGTTACTCTTAATATTGGCTACAAATCCGATACCGCACGCATCGCGTTCAAACTCAGGGGAGTATAATCCAGTGTTGGCCATAATCGCTTCGCAATATTAGACGTTATTCAATAAAAGACCCAAATTCTTAGAATTTCTTATGGCAATAAGCGCGATGAATCAAATAAAGTTACGAAAATCGCCTATAAAAACGAAAAAAAATTCATTTTTATAGGGGGTGCGGTCTGGGTAAGAATTTATAGGGTGTTCGGTTGGAGTAAAAGATTTATCGGGTGTGCGGTTAAGTAAAGATTTTTACGGTGTGCGGTTGGGGTAAAGATTAAACCAGGTAACTGAAAAGGGCGTCGTCTTTATTGAGCTCGGTGTATTTGATATTGTATTTGGATAGGTTGATCATCAGGGTGTGATAGTCTTCTTTGGAGGTCAGTTCGATCCCTACGAGGGCGGGGCCGGTTTCCTTGTTGTGTTTTTGCATGTACTCGAAGCGGGTGATATCGTCGTTTGGGCCGAGGACATGGTTGAGAAACTCTCTCAATGCGCCGGGGCGTTGGGTGAAGGTGACCAGGAAATAGTGTTTCAGGCCTTCGTATTGGAGGGAGCGTTCTTTGATCTCCTGCATCCTGTCGATATCGTTATTGCTACCGCTGACGATGCAGACGATGTTTTTGCCTTTGATGGCTTGTGCATAATCGTCGAGGGCGGCGATGCTCAGGGCGCCGGCGGGTTCTACGACGATGGCGTCCTCGTTGTACAATTTCAGGATGGTCGAGCAGACCTTTCCTTCGGGGACGAGGTGCATCTCATCGAGGACGGCTTTGCAGATGTTATAGGTGATGTCGCCGACGCGTTTGACGGCGGCGCCGTCGACGAAGCGTTCGATGTTGTCGAGGGTGATGGGGTGGCCGGCGTTGAAGGCCGCCAGCATGGAGGGTGCGCCTTCGGGTTCGATGCCGATGATCTTTGTGTTCGGGGAATAAGTCTTGAAGAAGGCACCGGTGCCGGCCGCAAGGCCGCCGCCGCCGACGGGGACGAAGACGTAATCGATCTTGGGCAGGTCTTCGAGTATTTCGACTGCGACGGTGCTTTGTCCTTCGATGATCCTCAGGTCTTCGAAGGGTGGGATAAAGGTCATGCCTTTTTCTTTGGTGTACTCCCGGGCGGCGGTGTTACAGTCGTCGAATGTATCGCCAGTGAGGACGATCTCGATAGAGTCTTCCCCGAACATCCGGGTCTGGTTGACTTTTTGGCGAGGAGTGATGATGGGCATGAACACGACGCCTTTGACGCCCAATTTCTGGCAGGAGTAAGCGAAGCCCTGGGCGTGGTTGCCGGCGCTTGCGCAGACGACGCCTTTCTTGAGTTGATCGGCGGGCAGGGTGACCATCATATTGTATGCACCGCGGAGTTTATAGGAGCGGACGATCTGGAGGTCTTCGCGTTTGAGGAATACCTGGCAATCGTATTTCCGGGAAAGGCTTTGGTTGTGGGACAGGGGGGTACGGGTCACGACGCGGGAAAGGCGGCGCGCTGCCGCATAGAAATCCAACCCCCAGCCCTTGACAGCTGTGGGGATTGGAAGTTCTTGTGTATTAGTTAGCGACTGCTTCACTTTTGGATGATTTTTGTGTACCGGGTGCGGGCTGGTTTTCGGGTCGGAGGCTGCGTACGGTCTTGCCTGCCTGCCAGAGTTCGCTTTCGCGCAGTTCCTTGAGTTCGGCGTCGAGTTTTTCGCGGTAGTCTGCCTGGCTATTGGAATCGATGCTGCGTTGGGATTCTTTGCCGGCGGCAACGCTTTCATAGAGCTCGGTGAAAACGGGCAGGGTGGCGTCGCGGAAACGTTTCCACCAGTCGAGTGCGCCGCGCTGGGCGGTAGTGGAGCAATTGGCGTACATCCAGTCCATGCCATTTTCTGCGACGAGCGGCATGAGCGACTGCGTGAGTTCTTCGACGGTTTCGTTGAAGGCTTCGGAGGGGGTATGCCCTTTCTTGCGCAGGACCTCGTATTGCGCGGCGAAGATACCCTGGATCGCGCCCATGAGGGTGCCGCGTTCGCCGGTCAGATCGCTAAATACTTCTTTGCGGAAATCGGTTTCGAAGAGGTAACCGCTGCCTACGGCGATGCCGAGGGCGACGACGCGATCTTTTGCTTTGCCGGTGGCATCCTGGAAGATGGCGTAGCTGCTATTGAGGCCACGGCCCTGGAGGAACATGCGGCGCAGCGAAGTGCCGGAGCCTTTGGGGGCGACGAGGAAGACGTCTACATCCTTTGGAGGAATGATGCCGGTTTGCTCATTGAAGGTGATGCCGAAACCGTGGGAAAAATAGAGGGCTTTACCGGGGGTGAGGTGTTTTTTTACGGTAGGCCACAGGGCGATCTGGGCGGCGTCGCTCAGCAGGTAGCAGATGATCGTCCCTTTTTGCAGGGCTTCTTCGATCTCGAAGAGGGTCTGTCCGGGAACGAAGCCATCGCGGACGGCTTTATCCCAGGACTTGGAATGCTTGCGTTGACCTACTATGACATTGATGCCATTATCTTTTTGGTTCAGTGCCTGGCCGGGGCCCTGTACGCCATAGCCTATAACGGCTACTACTTCATTTTTCAGTGTCTGCTGTGCTTTGGCGAGCGGGAATTCTTCGCGGGTGACTACGGTTTCTTCCACGCCGCCGAAATTTAATTTTGCCATGATTACCTGTTTATATTGTTTGTTTGAGTGACGTTTTTGAGCGTTCGTTTTCGCGGCTTGCGTTTTCGCTCACATGGTGAATACTTTGTCCTGCTGGTTGAGGTATTCGTTTTCGATGACTTCTTCGCCGGGATCGGCGCGTTCGAATTCTTTGAGTTTTTCATGGAAGCCGCGGCTGTCCTTGATGATGGCGACGCGGGCGCTGCGAACGAACTCGATGAGCCCATAAGGTTCAAGGGCCTTGACGAGGCCGTCGGTTTCTTCGCGCTGGCCGGTAGTTTCGAATACGGTGAAGTCCTTGCGTATCACTACAGCACGGGCGCCATATTCGCGGAGCAGTCTCTCGACTTTTACCTTCTCGGCGATCTCGTCGGTGGACACCTTGTAGAGAGCCAGTTCCTGCCAGATGATCTCTTCGTTGGTGTTATAGTAGGCTTTTAGGATCTCCACTTGTTTTTCGAGTTGGCGGCAGAGTTTGCGGACCACTTCTTCGGTCTCGGTGATCACGATGGTGAAGCGATGGATGCCTTCTACTTCCGACGGGGAGGTATTGAGGCTTTCGATGTTGATCTTGCGCTTCGAGAACAGGATTGCGATGCGGTTGATGAGGCCGATCTGGTTCTCGGTGTAGACGGTTATGGTATATTCTTGTTTTTGCATGCGCTAGAGTTTTGCCGCGACGATGCGCAGCCGTTTATAATTGCCGTACCACCTGCCATTCCGGTAGTTGGTGGGTGTTACTGCTTCCTGGATCTCGTCGAGGATGGTCCCGATTTCCGACTCGGGAATATGTTGGAAGAGGGCGTTCAGGAACATTTTTATCCAGTCCTTGACGCCGTTGTCGGCGTCTTTCAGCTCGGTAGGCCGGTCGAAGTGGGCGGCAAATTGGACACGGAAGCCTTTTTTCTCGAGCAGCGTGGTGTATTCGCTGAGGGATGGAAAATACCAAAGCTGGATCGCGGCGTTGCCATAGTGTCCGTGGCGGGTAAGCGCTTTACGGGTGGCGACGATGATCTCTTCGGTGTTGCCTTTTCCGCCCATTTCGAGGACGAGGCGGCCGCCGGGGCGGAGGGCCTGGGCAATTTGGTCCACTGCGGCTTCTTTGTCGAGTACCCAGTGAAGGGCGGCGTTCGAGAAGACGGCGTCGAAGGAGGCCGGGAAATGAAGATCAGTTGCCGACATGATCCTGAAGTCGAGATCGGGATAGGCCGCTTGTGCTCTTTCGATCATCGATTTCGATTTGTCGATGCCGGTGACGCGGGCGCCTGCTTGGGCGATGAGGTGGGTGAGGTAGCCCGTTCCGCAGCCGACGTCCAGGATGCGTTCACCTGTTGCGGGTGCGAGCAATTTGACAACATCTTCGCCGTATTTGAAGACGAAGTCGTGTTTGTGGTCATATAGCGTCGCGTTCCAGTTCGTGTCGTGTAAAGTCATTGGCTGTTATTTTAATCGGATCTCACTTACGCTGCAACCCTGGGGTACCATCGGGAAGACGTTGTTCTCCTTTCCGGTAAAGATCTCCAGGAGGTAGGCGCCCTCGTGATCGAGCATGGTCTTTACGGCCTGGTGCAGGTCTTTCCGCTGGCTGATGCCTTGTGCTTCGATGTGGTAGGCTTTTGCCAGGGCAACGAAGTCGGGGCTGGTGATGTCCACGAAGGAATAGCGTTTTTCGTTGAACAGCTCCTGCCATTGGCGGACCATGCCGAGGAAGCGGTTGTTCAGGATAATTATTTTGACTGCGGCGCCGAATTGCATGATGGTACCCAGTTCCTGCAGGGTCATCTGGAAGCCGCCGTCGCCGCTGATGGACACTACGGTGCGATCCGGTGCGCCGTATTTGGCACCGATGGCTGCGGGAAGGCCGAAGCCCATGGTACCGAGTCCGCCGGAAGTGACATTGCTTCTGGTGCCATTGAATTGGGCGTAGCGGCAGGCTACCATCTGGTGCTGGCCTACGTCGGTGACGATGATAGCATCGCCGTTGGTCAGTTCGTTGAGGGTTTTCAGCACTTCACCCATGGTCAATTCGTCCGAAGTCGGGTTCAATTCTGCGTGGATGACTGCTTCCACTTCTTTGGCTTGGGCATCGGTGAAGCGTTGCAGCCAGGCGGGATGTGTTTTTTGTTGGACGAGGGCGGTGAGCAGGGGCAGGGTTTCCTTGCAATCGCCCCAAACCGGCACGGTTGCTTTGACGTTCTTGTCTATTTCGGCGGGGTCGATATCGAGGTGAATGACCTTGGCCTGTTTGGCATACTTGTCGAGGCGGCCGGTGACGCGGTCATCGAAGCGCATGCCGACGGCGATGAGCACATCGCATTCGTTGGTGAGGAGATTGGGGCCGTAGTTGCCGTGCATGCCGAGCATGCCCACGTTCAGGGGGTGGCTGGTTGGCAAAGCGCCGGCGCCGAGAATGGTCCAGGCGGCGGGGATGCCGCTTTTCTCGACGAACGCGCGGAATTCCTGTTCGGCATTGCCGAGGATCACGCCCTGGCCGAAGAGCACGAAGGGTTTTTTTGCTTCGTTGATGAGCGCGGCTGCTTCAGCGATGTATTCTTTACGGACGATCGGTTTGGGGCGATAGCTGCGAACGTGTTCGCAGGCGGTATAGCCTTCGTATTCGAACTTCTGGATCTGGGCGTTCTTGGTGATGTCGATGAGCACGGGGCCGGGGCGGCCGCTGGCGGCGATGTAGAAGGCCTTTGCCAGCACGGCGGGGATCTCGGTGGCGTCGGTCACCTGGTAATTCCATTTGGTAATGGGCGTGGTGATGTTGATAACGTCGGTTTCCTGGAAGGCATCGGTGCCTAGGAGGTGGGCGAAGACCTGGCCGGTGACGCAAACGAGTGGGGTGCTATCGATCTGGGCGTCGGCGAGGCCGGTGACCAGGTTTGTCGCGCCGGGCCCGCTTGTCGCGAATACGACGCCGGTGCGGCCGGAAGTGCGGGCGTAGCCCTGTGCGGCATGGATGCTGCCCTGTTCGTGCCGCACCAGGATGTGGTTGAGCCTGTCCTGGTAGTCGTAGAGGGCATCATAGATGGGCATGATCGCGCCGCCGGGGTAGCCGAAGACTGTGTCCACGCCTTCGGCCAGTAAGGCTTCGAGTACGGCCTGGGAGCCTGTCAATTCCTTTGTCGCTGCTGCTTGCGCGGCAGGTTCAGTTTTGGACTTCAGGGTTGATTTGGGCGTTGCTGTAGCGTTGCTCATATACTTTTCTTTGAATGATACTGTTATGCTTCGTCGGTGACACAGCCGTCGGCGGCGGTTTTTACCTGGCGGGCGTATTTGAATAAGAGACCATTGGTGGCTTTCGGCGCAGGTTTTCGCCAGGCCGCTTTTCTTTTGGCCAGTTCTTCCGGGCTGACCATGACCGTGATAGCGTTCCTGACGGCATCGAGTACGATGATATCGTCGTCGTGGACGAGGGCGATGGTACCACCTTCGTTGGCTTCGGGGGTGATATGGCCGATGACGAAACCGTGGGTACCGCCGCTGAAGCGGCCGTCGGTGATCAGGGCTACGCTTTTGCCGAGACCGGCGCCGATCAGGGCGGAGGTCGGCTTCAGCATTTCGGGCATACCGGGGGCGCCTTTTGGTCCGACGTACCGGATGACGACGACGTCGCCTGCGCGGATCTTGCCGGAGTTGATGCCTGCGATGAGTTCATGTTCACCGTCGAAGACGCGTGCCGGTCCTTCGAAGCGTTCGCCTTCCTTGCCGCTTATCTTGGCTACGCTGCCCCCTTCGGCGAGGTTGCCGTACAGGATCTGGAGGTGGCCGGTTGCTTTGAGGGGTCTTTCGATCGGGTAGATGATATCTTGTTTATCGAAATCAAGGGAAGTAACGTCTTTTAGGTTTTCTGCGAGCGGCTTGCCAGTCACGGTGAGGCAGTCGCCGTGGAGGAGTCTTTTTTCGAGCAGGTACTTCATCACGGCGGGGGTGCCGCCATGGTTGTGGAGGTCCTGCATGAGGTATTTGCCGCTGGGCTTGAAATCGGCGAGGACGGGGATGCGGTCGCTGATCGTCTGGAAATCGTCCTGGGTTAGCGGCACGCCTACGCTCTTGGCCATCGCGATGAGGTGCAGAACCGCGTTCGTGCTGCCGCCAAGCACCATGATAGTCACGATGGCATTTTCAAATGCCTCGCGGGTCATGATGTCCCTTGGCTTGATGTCTTTTTCGAGCAGGAGGCGTACGGCTTTACCGGCCGCGGCGCATTCGTCTTTCTTCTCCTGGCTGAGGGCAGGGTTGGTAGAAGAAAAGGGGAGGCTCATGCCGAGCGCTTCGATGGCTGCGGCCATGGTATTGGCGGTGTACATGCCGCCGCAGGCGCCGGCGCCGGGGCAGGAATTCATGACGATGCCTTTGAAATCGGCGTCGCTCAATTTGCCTGCTATTTTTTGTCCAAGCGCTTCGAAGGCGGAAACGATGTTGAGGTCCTGCCCTTTGTAGTGGCCGGGGGCGATCGTGCCGCCGTAGACCATGATCGAGGGGCGGTTGAGGCGGCCCATGGCCATGAGGGCGCCGGGCATATTCTTGTCGCAGCCGGGGAGGGTGATCAGGGCGTCGTAATATTGCGCGCCTGCTACGGCCTCGATGGAGTCGGCGATGACGTCGCGGCTGACGAGCGAATAGCGCATGCCGTCGGTGCCGTTGGCCATACCGTCGCTGACGCCGATGGTATTGAAGATAAAGCCGACCAGGTCGGTGCCCCAGACGCCTTTTTTGACGATCTGTGCAAGGTCGTTAAGGTGCATGTTGCAGGTGTTGCCGTCATAGCCCATGGACACGACGCCTACCTGCGCCTTGGCAAGGTCTTCATCCGTGAGGCCGAGGCCGTATAACATGGCCTGTGCACCGGGTTGGGTGATATCCTGAGTGAGTACTTTGCTGTATTTGTTGAGTTCCATGCTTTAGCTTATTGCCAGTTGAAGTGATTTTTCTATTACGAGCGCTTTGTAGGCCTGTTGGATCCTCCTGCTGAGGCTGTCTTTCCAGGGCGTGAGAAAGGCTTTGTCGTCATAGGATTCCCAGCCGATGACTTCGGCTGCGGTGCCGCAGAAGAAGGCGGCGTCGGCCCGGCTCAGGTCATGCGGTGTAAATTGTCCTTCTTCTACCTCGATGTCGAGTTCTTCGCAGAGCTCGAGTACGGTGGCACGGGTGATGCCGGGAAGGATATTGCCTGTTGCCGGGGTATATAAGCGGCCGCCTTTTTCGAAGAAGACGTTGGCGCCGGGGCCTTCGGCGATGTAGCCATTCATGTCGGTGAGGAGTGCTTCGTCATAGCCTTTGGCTTTTGCTTCCTGGCTGGCGAGGATGGAGTTCACGTAGTGGCCGGAGGCCTTTGCTTCGATCTTGAAACCTTTCGGGTTTGGCCTTTGGAAGGAGGAGGTCATGACCTTCAGGAGCTTTTCGCCGAGGAAGGGTTGCATTTCCCAAGCCTGGATGGTTACGAAGGATTCCGTGTTAAGGTTGAAGCTCATGTTGGCCGGTGCGTAGATGAGGGGCCGGATGTAAGCGTCCTGGAGGTTGTTCTTCCTGAGTAGTTCGTAAGTGGCTTCGATCATCTGTACGGCCGTGTAGGTATAGGGCAGGTTCATGGCCGCGGCGGATCGTTGGAGGCGGTCAAAATGTTCTGTCGCCTTGAAGATCTTCGTTGCGCCTTCGGTGTTGCGATAGGAGCGGATGCCTTCGAAGACGGCGTAGCCGTAGTGGAGGGACTGGCCGTAGAGGTCTGTCTTCGTTTCCGATGCTTTGAGCAGTTTGCCGTCGAGCCAAAGGACTGTGTTGTCGTTGTAATATGTCGTTGCCATAGTTTGTTATCTTATAATTGGCGTTCGGCCTACGGGCCGGCGGCCCGTTAAAAAAAAGAGACCCGCCTTTTGGAGGCGGGTCTCTGGTATTTTCGTTTTGTTAAAATCGGTTTACCACCCTCCTCCCGGACATGCGCTAATCACCACCACAATAATAATTGCGATCCGGAAGATGATGTATGTTGCGCGTCTGTTCAAGAAGAAAGTATTTATACCACGAATATACTTCCGCCTGTTGAATAAACAAAGAACTTTTTTTTCGTCTAGTCGATTATTGCGCCCCGGACCTTTTTCGAAATTTAGGCCCTTGGCGCAAACCACCGCTACTTATATAATCGTCGACTTTCTCAACTCGATGTTCCCCTTGTGGATGTCGCCCGGGGTCTTGCCGCTCACATAATCACTGATCAATTCGCCAATGGTAGAGGTGAAGTAAAAGTTGATGGGGTCTACGTCTTTTGTGACGAAGCCGTTCTGCAGTGTCCAGTTGGCCGCTTCCCTGACGCGATTGGCCTCGGTATGAAGCCCAAAGTGGTCGAGCAGCATGGCCGCGGACAGGATACTGCCGAGGGGGTTGGCGATGTCTTTTCCGGCCGCCTGCGGATAGGAGCCGTGGATGGGTTCGAAGAGGGCGCAGCCTTTGCCGATGGAAGCGGAGGGCAGGAGGCCCAGGGAGCCGCTGATCACGCTGGCTTCGTCGCTGATGATGTCGCCGAACATATTTTCCGTGAGAATGACGTCGAATTGTCTGGGGTTGAGGATGATCTGCATGGCAGCGTTGTCGACGAAAAGGAAGTCCACTTTCACGTCGGCGTATTGGCCGGCGATATCCTGTACGACTTTTCGCCAGAGGCGGGAGGTTTCGAGGACGTTGGCTTTGTCGACGAGGGTTAGTTTCTTGCGGCGTTGCTGTGCCTGTTTAAAGGCGAGGTGTGCGATGCGTTCGATCTCTTCGCGGGTGTACATGCATTCATCGGATGCCTGGGTGCCTTCGGCGTTCGTCTCCTTCTTACCGAAATAGATGCCGCCGGTGAGCTCACGAAAGATTACGAAATCCACGTCTTCGAGGATCTTCGCTTTTAGCGGAGAAAGGTGTTGAAGGGCCGGGTAGGTGGTTACCGGGCGGATATTGGCAAACAACTGGAGCGATTTCCGCAGTTTGAGCAGGCCTTGTTCGGGCCGGACCTTGGCGGAGGGATCGTTGTCATATTTGGGGTGGCCGATGGCGCCGAAGAGGATGGCGTCGCTGTTGAGGGCGGCTTCGATCGTTTCATCCGGCAATGGGTTGCCGGTCTTGTCGATGGAGCAGGCGCCCATGAGGTGATAGCTATAGTTGAATTCGTGTCCGCCGGCCTGGGCTACGGCGTTCAGCACTTTTATCGCCTGTCGGGTTACCTCGGGGCCGATACCATCACCTTCTATGACTACGATGTGTTTTTGCATGCGGTTAAATATTTGCTAGGATTTTTTTATTAGAGGGTGTGTTCAAAGGCTTCGATCTCGCCGCGAATGCTAAGCAGGAAGTCGATGTCGTCGTAGCCGTTGAGCAGGCAGGTCTTTTTATAGTTGTTGATCTCGAATGATTCGGATTGGCCATTGGCGGTGATCGTTTGTGCGGCGAGGTCTACGCTGATCGGCGTTGACGGGTCTTTTTCGATCGCCGTGAAAAGCTGCTGCAAAAACGGTTCGCTGACAGTTACCGGCAGCAAGAAGTTGTTGAGGGCGTTGTTTTTGAAGATGTCGGCGAAGAAACTGCTGACGACGACGTCGAAGCCGGCATCTTTTATGGCCCAGGCGGCGTGTTCGCGGCTCGATCCGCAGCCGAAGTTCTTGCCGGCTACGAGGACTTTGCCTTTGAAGGCCGGGTCGTTGAGTACGAAGTCCTTCTTCGGTGTTCCGTCGGCGTTATAGCGCCAGTCGCGGAACAGGTTATCGCCGAACCCATCGCGGCTGGTGGCTTTCAGGAAGCGGGCGGGGATGATCTGGTCGGTGTCCACGTTCTCGAGGTGGACGGGGACGGCGGTGGAATTTATCTTATTGATTGCTTTTGACATGGTGGTTGCTTTAGATGTATTCGCGGATGTCTGCCACTTCCCCGGTAATGGCGGCGACGGCTGCCGTCAGCGGGCTGGCGAGCAGGGTCCTGGCATTGGGCCCCTGGCGGCCTTCGAAGTTGCGGTTAGAGGTGGAGATGCAGTACTTGCCGGCAGGGATCTTGTCTTCGTTCATTCCGAGGCAGGCGGAGCAACCGGGTTGGCGGAGCTGGAAGCCTGCTGCTTCGAAGACCTTGTCGATCCCTTCTTTGATCGCCTGTTGTTCTACCTGTTTGCTGCCGGGTACGATCCATACTTCGACGTTCTCGGCCTTCTTTTTTCCTTTTACGAAGGAGGCTACCAGCCGGAGGTCTTCGATCCGGGAGTTGGTGCAGCTGCCGATAAAGACGTAATCGACCTTTCGGCCTTTGATCGCCGTATCGGCCTGGAGGCCCATATACGCTAGGGATTTTGGGTCTGCCGAGGCCGGGATTCGGCCGCTGACGCTGACGCCCATTCCGGGGTTGGTGCCATAGGTGATCATGGGTTCGATCCCTGCGGCGTCAATGGTGATCTCCCTGTCGAACGTTGCGCCTTCTTCGGAATAGAGTTGTTTCCATTTCGCCAGGGCCTTGTCCCATTCGGCGCCCTGTGGGGCGAGATCGCGGCCCTTCATATAGGCGTAGGTGGTCTCGTCCGGGGCGATCATGCCGCCGCGGGCGCCCATTTCGATGCTCATGTTGCAGACGGTCATCCGGCCTTCCATGGATAGGTCGCGGATGGCTGAGCCGGCGTATTCGACGAAGTAGCCGGTGGCGCCGCTGGCTCCGAGCTGGGCGATGATGTAGAGGATAATGTCTTTGGAGGTCGTGCCTTTGTGCAGTTTGCCTTCTACATTGATGCGCATCAGCTTTGGTTTGCTTTGGAGCAGGCATTGGGTGGCCATGACCATTTCCACTTCGCTGGTGCCGATGCCGAAGGCGATGGAGCCGAAGGCGCCATGGGTGGAGGTGTGGCTGTCACCGCAGACGATGGTCATGCCCGGCTGGGTGATGCCCAATTCCGGTCCGATGACGTGTACGATGCCCTGGTAGGGGTGGCCGAGGCCGTATAGCTCGATGTGGTGTTTGCGGCAGTTGTCAACAAGCTGCTGCACCTGGATGCGGGACAGTTCTTCTTTGATGGGCAGGTGTTGGTCGAGGGTCGGCACGTTGTGGTCGGCGGTGGCCACGATCTGTTGGGGGCGAAACAATTCGAGGCCGCGTTTTTCGAGGCCTTTGAATGCCTGGGGGCTAGTGACCTCGTGGATCAGGTGTCTGTCGATGTAGATGACGGAGGGGCCGCCGTCGATGGTTTTTACGACG
The DNA here is from genome assembly GCA_965214315.1 of Puia sp. Taxonomy (GTDB): domain Bacteria; phylum Bacteroidota; class Bacteroidia; order Chitinophagales; family Chitinophagaceae; genus Puia. The sequence goes on from CBDCBP010000011.1 coordinate 178,649, forward strand.
TGCCGGTCCCAGATCTTTTCGAATAATGTTTTTGGCATAGCGTGATTTTATACGGTTGCTGTTGCGTGCTGATAGGATTTTGCCAGTTGGTGCAGGTCTTCTTCCATCACCTCTTTCTTGGTGTCGGCTATATGCAGGAACCGTTCGTATAGGGCATCGATGTCGTTGCGGTTAAATTCATAACCGATCTTCTTCAGGCGGAAGGCGAGGGCGCTGCGGCCGCTGCGGGCCGTTAGCACAATCTTGGACTCGCCTGCGCCTACTTCGTCGGGATTGATGATCTCGTAGGTGGAAGCGTCCTTGAGGAACCCGTCCTGGTGGATACCGGAGGAATGGGAAAAGGCGTTGGCGCCTACGATCGCCTTATTGGGTTGGACCGGCATGCGCATCGTATCGGATACTAGCCGGCTGATGCGGTTCAGTTCGGCGGCGTTGATGCCGGTATAGAAACCGAGTTGTTTGTGTTGTTTGATCACCATCACCACCTCTTCGAGGGACGTGTTGCCGGCCCGTTCACCGAGCCCGTTGACGGTGCATTCGATCTGGCGGGCGCCGTTGCTGATACCGGCGATGGAGTTGGCGGTAGCCAGGCCGAGGTCGTTGTGGCAATGGCAGGAAATGATGGCTTTGTCGATATTGGGCACTTTATTGACGAGCCAGGCGATCTTTTCACCGTATTGGCCCGGGAGGCAGTAGCCGGTGGTATCTGGAATGTTCACCACCGTAGCGCCTGCGGCGATGACGGCTTCGATGACCCGGGCCAGGTAGTCGTTGTCGGTCCGGCCGGCATCCTCCGCGTAAAATTCGACGTCGTCGACGAAATGCTTAGCCCATTTTACGGCCTGGATGGCGCGTTGCAGGATCTCTTCGCGGGTGGAATTGAATTTGTTGCGGATATGCGAATCGCTTGTCCCGATGCCGGTGTGGATGCGGGGTCGCCGGGCGTGCTTCAGGGCAGCCGCAGCGGTTTCGATGTCTTTATGAACGGCTCTGCTAAGGCCGCAAACGGTCACGTTTTTGGTGACCCGGGCTATTTCTTCCACGGAATGGAAGTCGCCGGGGCTGGAAATGGGGAACCCGGCTTCGATGATGTCGACGCCGAGGGCTTCCAGCTGCAGTGCCAGTTCGACTTTTTCGGTCGTATTAAGCTTGCAGCCCGGAACCTGTTCTCCGTCGCGGAGGGTGGTGTCAAAGATGAAGATTTTCTGGTCTGACATAGTGAAATTTAAAAGTCGATAAATGTAGGTTTGTTTATTTTCGCTTTAAAATCATAATTACAACGGTTTTACGCACCTTAATAGGGGCTAATCCGACTGAAACCCGCGACAGGAAAGGGTTCTACAATTTTAAATTACGATGCCCAACCGATCCTCAGATGTATTGTTCCAATTGATCAAGTCCCTGGAAAAGTCCGAGAAACGGAATTTTAAGCTGTATATCAAGCGAAATTCGGCCAGTGAGGACCTAAAAAGCATCCAGCTGTTCGATGCCCTGGACAAGATGGAGGAGTACGATGAGGCGCAGTTGTTGAGCAAAAACAAAAATCTGCTCAAGCAGCAGCTTTCCAATGCCAAGGCGCACCTGTACCGGGAGATCCTATCCAGCCTTCGACTGATCAGACAAGAAGAAAACATTGATATTCAACTACATGAGCAATTAGATTTCGCCCGCATCCTATACAATAAAGGGCTTTATCTCCAGAGTCTGCGGACGCTTGACCGGATAAAAGAGAATGCGAAGGAGCATAACCAGGTAACCTTTTTGCTGCAGGTACTGTTCTTTGAGAAGACGATCGAGGCGCTGCATATCACCCGGAGCATGCAGGACAGGGCGGACCAGCTGGCTACGGAGGTCAACGACGTCAATGGCCAGTTGCAATCGATCAGCCGATTGAGCAATCTTTCCCTGGAGTTATACAGCTGGTATATCCGCAATGGGGTAGCGCGGAACGAGCGCGACGAGGAGGCGGTGCAGGAGTTTTTCGAGCGGCATTTGCCGGCGGATCAGAGTCAGTGTCAGGGGTTCTATGAAAAGCTATACCTGTTCCAGAGTTTTTGCTGGTATTACTTTATCCGGCAGGACTTTCTGATGTATTACCGCTATACCCAGAAATGGGTAGATATATTTGATAAAGAGCCATTTATGGTCGTGGTGGAGACCTCCCACTACATTAAGGGCATGCACAACCTGTTGTCGGCGCATTTCGATCTGCTGAACGACCAGAAGTTCAGGGAGACGCTGCGGCAGTTCGAGGTGTTCTCGGAGTCGGATATCGTGAAGAACAATGTCAACAACCGGATCCAGACCTTTGTATACCTCTATATCTCGAAGATCAACCGGCACTTTATCGACGGCACGTTTACGGATGGGCTGGCATTGGTGCCCTACATAGAAGACAAATTAAAAGAATACTGGATCTACCTGGACCGTCACCGCATCCTGGTGTTCTACTACAAGATCGCCTGTTTGTATTTCGGGAGCGGGGATTATGAGATGACCGTCGTCTATCTCAGTAAGATCATCAACTGGAAGGTAGACTTGCGTACGGATCTGCAATGTTATTCGAGGTTGCTGCACCTGATCGCGCACTACGAATTAGGCAATTTTCAGCTGTTGGAATACCTGATCAAGTCGGTTTACCGGTTCATGGCGAAGATGGGCAATATGAGCCTGGCGGAGGAAGAGATCTTTGGTTTTCTCCGGAAGAGTTTCAAGCTCTCGCCGGACAAGTTGAAGCCGGAATTCGGGAAGCTGGTGGAAAAGCTCAAGAAATACGAGAAGAACCGGTTCGAGACGCGGGCTTTTTTGTATCTGGACATCATATCGTGGCTGGAAAGCAAAATTCAGCAGGTACCCGTCCAAGATGTCATACGAGAGAAGTATTTGAATGGGACGCGGCGGGGGTAGGGGCCGATGGCAAGTGGAAATTATTATTTTTTAGTCTAAAATCCGTACCTTTGCTCTCCTTGATTTGGCCCCAAGCGCATATATTGAGTTAACGATAAGCCCCCCGGAGAGAGACTGGGTAGGGTAATTTTTTGATATACAATGGGTTAAAGCGAGTTAAAAAAAGCACATTTCAATATGGCTATTAAAAAAGAAAATCGTCCCAGAGCCACTTTTTCAAAAATCACCATCGGTCTTGCCTCTCCTGACAGCATCCTGGAAAGGAGCTATGGAGAGGTATTGAAGCCGGAGACCATCAACTACCGTACGTACAAGCCAGAAAGGGATGGCCTGTTCTGTGAGCGGATCTTTGGTCCTGTTAAGGATTATGAATGTGCCTGCGGCAAATACAAGCGGATCCGGTACAAGGGTATCGTATGCGACCGTTGCGGGGTGGAAGTAACGGAAAAGAAGGTAAGGCGTGAGCGGATGGGACATATCAAACTGGTAGTGCCTGTCGTACATATTTGGTATTTCAAATCTCTTCCCAATAAGATCGGCTACTTGCTGGGGATGAGCTCCAAGAAACTGGAGAGCATCATTTATTATGAGCGTTATGTGGTCATTCAACCTGGTGTCCGTGTGGACAAGGGGCAGAATTATGGTGACCTGCTGACGGAGGAAGAATACCTGGAGATCCTGGAAACATTGCCCAAGGATAACCAGTACCTCCCCGATGAGGATCCCAATAAGTTTATGGCCAAGATGGGTGCGGAAGCCGTGCATGATCTGCTTGAGCGGATCGAGCTCGATCAGTTGTCGTTCGACCTGCGGAATGCGGCTGCCAACGAGACCAGTCAGCAGCGCAAGGCGGATGCCCTGAAGCGGCTGAGCGTAGTGGAAGCTTTCCGGGATGCCAATTCCCGGATCACCAACCGGCCTGAATGGATGGTCATGCAATATATTCCTGTCATCCCGCCTGAGCTGCGTCCGCTGGTGCCGCTGGATGGGGGTCGTTTTGCGTCATCCGACCTGAATGACCTGTATCGCCGGGTGATCATCCGGAATAACCGTCTGAAGCGTTTGCTGGAGATCAAGGCGCCTGAAGTCATTCTCCGGAATGAGAAGCGTATGCTGCAGGAAGCCATTGACAGTTTGTTCGACAACTCCCGTAAGAGCAATGCCGTGAAGGCGGAAGGTGGACGGGCGTTGAAATCGCTGAGTGATGTGTTGAAAGGCAAGCAAGGCCGTTTCCGTCAGAACCTGCTTGGTAAACGTGTCGACTACTCCGGTCGTTCGGTCATCGTGGTAGGCCCGGAACTGAAGCTGCACGAGTGTGGTCTGCCGAAGGACATGGCCGCCGAATTGTTCAAGCCGTTCATTATCCGGAAATTGATTGAGCGGGGTATCGTGAAGACGGTAAAGAGTGCCAGGAAGCTGGTCGACAAGAAAGAAGCGATCGTCTGGGATATCCTGGAAAATATATTGAAGGGTCATCCGGTGATGTTGAACCGGGCCCCTACGCTGCACCGTTTGAGTATCCAGGCCTTCCAGCCCAAGCTCATCGAAGGCAAGGCGATACAATTGCATCCGTTGGTGTGTACGGCGTTCAACGCCGACTTTGACGGTGACCAGATGGCCGTTCACGTGCCGTTGAGCAGTGCCGCCGTGCTGGAAGCGCAGTTGTTGATGTTGTCTTCGCATAACATCCTCAACCCGCAGAATGGTACGCCGATCACCCTGCCTTCACAGGACATGGTGCTGGGACTATACTATATCACCAAGGGTAAGAAGTCTACGCCTGCGGAAAAGGTGAAAGGGGAAGGCAAGGCCTTCTACAGTGCCGAGGAAGTCATCATCGCCTACAATGAAGGCCGGGTCGATCTGCACGCTTTTATCAAGGTAAGGACGAATGTGCGGACGGCGCAGGATACGATCGAGTACAAGTTGCTGGAGACGACTGTAGGCCGCGTGCTGTTCAACCAGCATGTGCCTGTCGAAGTAGGTTTTGTGAATGCCTTGCTGACCAAGAAGTCGCTCCGTGAGATCATCGGCAACATCATCAAGTGGACGAATATCCCCAAGACGGTAAAGTTCCTGGATGATATCAAGCAGCTGGGTTTCCGGATGGCGTTCCGTGGTGGACTGTCGTTCAATATCAATGACCTGATCATTCCCGATACGAAGGAAAAGCAACTGGACAACGCGAAGGTGGAAGTCGACGAAGTTTGGGAGAACTACAATATGGGGTTGATCACGAACAACGAGCGTTACAACCAGATCGTCGATATCTGGTCGCGTGTGGATACGAGGATCACGGAGTCGCTGATCGTCGAGCTGGCCAATGACAAACAGGGTTTCAACTCGGTATATATGATGTTGGATAGTGGCGCCCGCGGCAGCAAGCAGCAGATCAAGCAGCTGGCTGGTATCAGGGGTCTGATGGCCAAGCCGAGGAAGTCGGGCTCTACGGGGAGTGAGATCATCGAGAACCCGATCCTGTCGAATTTCAAGGGTGGGCTGAATGTATTGGACTACTTCATCTCGACCCACGGTGCGCGTAAGGGTCTGGCGGATACGGCGTTAAAAACGGCCGATGCCGGTTACCTGACCCGTCGTCTGGTGGATGTGGCGCAGGATGTAGTGATCACGGAAGAGGATTGCGGCACGTTGAGAGGCATCGCTACTTCCGCGTTGAAAGACAATGAGGATATCGTAGAACCGTTGTATGACCGGATACTTGGCCGTACGTCGCTGCACGACGTGTATGATCCGGCCTCCGATACACTGATCGTTGCTGCCGGGGACCAGATCACGGAAGAGATCGGCAAGGCGGTAGAAGAGGCGGGCATCGAGATCATCGAGATCCGCAGCGTGCTGACTTGCGAGAGCAAGCGCGGTGTGTGTGTGAAATGTTATGGGAAGAACCTCGCTACAGGGTATACGACGCAAAAGGGTGATGCGGTGGGGATCATTGCTGCCCAGAGTATAGGGGAGCCTGGTACACAGCTGACCTTGCGTACCTTCCACGTGGGTGGTGTTGCGGGCAGTGCTTCCGTAGAATCCACGATGGGTGCCAAGTTCGAAGGAACGGTACAGTTCGACGGGTTACGGACGGTAACGGCTAAGAATAACGAGGGGGAGAATGTACAGATCGTCATCGGTCGCACGGGTGAAGTGAGGATCATGGATGTGAAGAATGACCGGTTGCTGATCACCAATAACGTGCCTTATGGCGCCACGCTGAATGTGAAAGACGGGCAGAAGCTGGCGAAAGGCGAGGTGATCTGTACCTGGGATCCCTTTAACAACGTCGTTATCTCCGAGATCGCCGGCAACGTGAAGTTCGATGCCGTCATCGAAGGCATCACTTACAGGGAAGAAGCGGATGAGCAAACGGGTCACCGCGAGAAGGTGGTTATTGAAACAAAGGATAAGACCAAGATACCTTCTATCAATATTGAAGGCGGGAAGGAAGTGAAGAGCTATAACCTCCCCGTTGGGTCGCATATCATCATCGAAGAGGCCGAAGAGGTCCGGGCAGGTCAGGTTATCGTCAAGATACCACGTGTGTTGGGTAAGCTGCGTGATATCACGGGTGGTCTGCCCCGCGTTACCGAGCTGTTCGAAGCGCGTAATCCGGGTAACCCTGCCATTGTGAGTGAGATCGATGGTGTGGTTGCTTTCGGGAATATCAAGCGTGGCAACAGGGAGATCATCGTAGAGGCAAAGGACGGGGTAGTGAAGAAATACCTGGTTCCGCTGACGCGTCAGATCCTTGCCCAGGATGGTGACTTCATCAAGGCCGGCGCCCAGTTGTCGGATGGTCAGGTCGCTCCAGCGGACATCTTATCGATCAAGGGACCTTTTGCGGTCCAGGAATATGTGGTCAACGAGATACAGGAAGTTTACCGTTTGCAGGGGGTAAAGATCAATGATAAGCATATCGAGGTGATCGTGCGCCAGATGATGCGGAAACTGACGATCGTCGATCCGGGCGATACCCGTTTCCTGGAAGAGGATACGGTTGACAAGTTCGAGTTCCTGGAAGAGAATGACTGGATCTTCGATAAGAAGGTGGTCTCCGATCCGGGTGAGTCGACGAAGCTCAAGGCTGGTCAGATCGTGTCGCTGCGGGAGGTGCGGGAAGAAAATTCGATCCTGCGTCGTAATGATAAGAAGCTGGCTGAATTCCGGGATGCGAGGGCTGCAACTTCTGCCCCGCTGCTGTTGGGGATCACCAAGGCTTCGCTGGGTACACAAAGCTGGATCTCTGCCGCTTCGTTCCAGGAAACGACCAAGGTGTTGTCTTCTGCCGCTATCCAGGGCAAGAGCGACGATATGCTTGGTCTGAAGGAGAATGTCATCACGGGTCATCCGATCCCGGCCGGTACCGGTTTGCGCGATTTCGAGAATATGATCGTAGGCAGCAAGGAGGAATACGAACTGTTGCAGACGACGCGCGAGGCGATGCAATTCGATGAGGAGGAGTAAAGACCGCGGGAAGCAATAATAGATTGTTAAAAAAATCAAAAGAAGGAGGCTATATGCCTCCTTCTTTTTTATATTCGCAGCCATTATGAAGTACATTTCTATCATTCTTAGCATCATAGCCCTGGGGCTGATCGCTGTATTGTTCTTCTCGCAGAACCGCCAGCTGGAGGAGATGCGCAAGCATGTAGATAGTGAAAAGAAGTCTCAGGGAAGTGGCTTCAAGGTCGCTTATTTCGATATGGATAGTCTCGAGGCGCATTATGATTATTTCAAAGAGGCGCAGACCACGGTCAAGGCGAAAGAGACTGCGATGAACCTGGAGTTGAGCAGCCTGGACAGAAACAACCAGAAGAAGATAGAGGCCTGGCGTCAGAAGGGCAATCAGATGACGCAGGCGGAGGGTGAGCAGGCGCAGCAGGAATACCAGCAGATGCAGCAGGTGTTTGCGAGCCGCAAGCAGGCGTTGGAGCAGGAGCTATATAAGAATACGGAGGATCTGAAGACCAATATCCGGAAGAAGATCGAAGATTTTCTGCGCGACTATAACAAGAAAAAGAGTTATTCCTACATTATCGAATATGATCCCAGTTCCTTTATCTACAATAAGGATACGGTCTACAATATCACGCCTGATCTCGTGGATGGGCTGAACGCCGCTTACAAGAAAAAGTAAGTATATTGTAGGCTATGGCAGAACTAACCAAGACTACTACTACTTCATTTAAGCCAACGCTTGGGTTACTGGATGGGACCATGATCGTTGCGGGGTCTATGATCGGTTCCGGTATCTTTATCGTTAGTGCGGATATCACCCGTACCGTCGGGAGCGCAGGCTGGCTTATTTTTGTATGGCTGATCACGGGATTCATGACCATTTCTGCGGCGGTGAGTTATGGGGAGCTCAGCGGGATGTATCCCAAGGCCGGGGGGCAATATGTCTATTTGAAGGAGGCTTATAATCCTTTGACGGGTTTTCTGTATGGGTGGAGTTTTTTTGCCGTGATCCAGACGGGTACCATTGCTGCGGTGGGGGTTGCATTCTCCAAATTTGCAGGTATTTTTATTCCCGCACTGGAATTGAACGATAAAAATGTGCTGCTCCGGCTGGGCGATTTTAAGATCCACACGGCACAGCTCGTCTCTATCATCCTGATCATTTTTCTAACGTATGTCAATACACGCGGTATCGAAGGCGGCAAGTGGATCCAGCGGATCTTCACGGTGACCAAGCTGTTGTCGCTTTTCGGACTGATCGTCTTTGGCTTGCTGCTGGGGGCTAAGGCGGGTGTCTGGCATGACAACTGGACCAATGGCTGGACGATGCGCCCGCTGAGCCCAGGCGGGGGCGGGGAAGGTATATTTGGGAGTCCGATCATCGGACTGGCGGTGGTGGGCGCCATTGCGGCTGCTATGACCGGTTCCATTTTTAGCAGTGATGCCTGGAACAATGTCACTTTCATTGCGGGTGAAATAAAGAACCCCAAGCGGAATATCGGGCTCAGCCTATTCTTTGGTACGCTGATCGTCGCCTCGCTTTATCTCCTGACCAACCTGATGTACCTGAGCGTAATGCCGCTGCACAAGATCGCGTTCGCACCACAGGACCGGGTAGCCGTAGCGGCGGCCAATACCATCTTCGGGGACATCGGTACGAAGGTCATTGCCATTATGATCATGATCTCCACTTTTGGCTGTAATAACGGGTTGATCCTTGCGGGGGCCCGGGTCTACTATACGATGGCAAAGGATGGCTTGTTCTTTCGGAAAGCGGGTAACCTGAACAGGAATGCGGTCCCCGGCTGGGCGCTCTGGGCGCAGTGTGTGGTGGCGGCTATCCTCTGTCTCAGCGGGAAATATGGAGATCTGCTGGACATGATCTCGTTCGTGGCAGTCGCGTTCTATGCGCTGACTGTTGTCGGCATATTTCGGTTGCGCAGGAAACAGCCGGCGATGGAAAGGCCGTATAGAGCTTTTGGTTACCCCATCTTACCGGCGCTATATGTCGTGCTTGCGATCGTCTTCTGTATAGCGCTGGTCATTGCGAAACCTACTTACGCACTCTGGGGACTCGGGATCGTGCTGGCCGGAATTCCGCTTTATTATATAGCTTTGTCCAACCGCGATCCGGGAACGAAAACGCAGTTATGATCGATTTTTCAACACTCTTCGAAAAGTTTGCAGCCATCAAGGTTGGAGTAATAGGAGATATGATGTTGGATACCTATTTATGGGGTCATGTTGAACGCATCTCGCCGGAGGCGCCGGTGCCGGTAGTGGCGCTGGAGCGTACGGAATACAGGATAGGCGGGGCGGGCAATGTGGCGCTGAACCTGGTTTCATTGGGTGCCCGGGTCGATGTCCTCTCTTTGGTAGGAAGGGATGCGGATGGCGATAAACTGGCCGGGCTATTGGTGGAGAAGGGGATCGGGACGGCAAGGTTGTTGAAGAGTGACAACAGGCTGACGACGAACAAGGCCCGCGTCATGGGCCGTAACCAGCAAATGGTAAGACTGGATTCGGAGACCACCAGGGACCTCGGCGGGGCGGAGGAAGATGCGTTGCTGGAAGAGGTGCGGCGGTATGTGGAAATAGAGCATCCCCAGGTGATGATCTTCGAAGACTACAACAAGGGGGTGTTGACACCCAGGGTGATCCGGGAGGCGTTGGCGCTTTGCCGTGAGCACGGGATTATCACGGCGGTGGACCCAAAACGGACAAATTTTTTTGCGTACGAGGGCGTGACCATTTTCAAACCGAATTTGAAAGAGGTGCGGGAAGGGCTGAATATTTTGGCCGATGATATCCAGTTGCCGGCGTTGCGGCAGATACATGCGCAACTGGCGGAGCGATTGCAGCACCAAATCTCATTCATCACGCTGAGCGAAAAAGGGGTGTTCTTTCAGTCCGGGGACCAGGCGGCGCAGATCCCTTCGCATATGCGCAATATTGCGGATGTATCGGGCGCGGGGGATACGGTGATCGCCGTTGCCTCGCTGGTCTATGCGGCTACGCACGATGCGCTCGTGATGGTAGAGGTGGCCAATATTGCCGGCGGCCTGGTTTGCGAGGCCGTGGGCACGGCGGCGATCGATAAGACGAGGTTGTTGGAGGAATGCGGGCGCTTGCTGCATTGATCACTTTCAAATTCTGGCTATGTCCAACTATACAATTGCGATCCATGGCGGTGCGGGTACGATCCTGAAGGCGGATATGACGCCTGAACTGGAAGAGGCGTACCTGGCAGGGCTGCAGCAGGCGATGCGGGCGGGTTTTGCGGTGCTCGAGGAGGGTGGTTCCGCGGTCAATGCCGTCAAGGCTACCATCGTCATCCTGGAAGACAACGTCCTGTTCAATGCCGGCCGTGGGTCGGTGTTCACCAAGAAAGGCGTGCAAGAAATGGATGCGGCGATCATGGATGGGCGGACGCTGGATGCGGGTGCGGTAACGGGTGTGCGCAATGTCCGGAACCCGATAGAGTTGGCGACGGAAGTCATGATCAACAGCAACCATGTCTTCCTGAGTGGGAAGGGGGCGAGTGATTTTGCGATCAAGCAAGGGATCAAGCTGGAGCCGGATGAATACTTCTTTTCTCAATTCAGGTATGATCAGTGGAAGTCGATCCGCGACAGTGATACGTATTCGCTGGATCACACGCATCAGCGGTTGGAGGAGCTGATGCGGGACAAGAAGTTTGGGACGGTAGGTGCGGTAGCCTGCGATCGGCAGGGAAATATTGCCGCTGCTACGAGTACCGGGGGGATGACCAATAAAAAATACGGGCGGATCGGGGACAGCCCCATCATTGGAGCGGGGACCTATGCGAATAACCTGACCTGCGGGATCTCGTGTACGGGTCATGGGGAGCTGTTCATCAGGGCGGTGGCGGCGCATGATGTGAGCTGCCTGATGGAATACAAGGGCATGTCTTTACAAGCTGCCATGGAGATCGTGGTGCACGATAAGTTGATGGCCATTGGTGGTGAAGGGGGCATGATCGGTGTGGATGCACAGGGGAATGCGGCGTTGGTCTTCAATAGCCAGGGCATGTACAGGGGCTCTAAAAGCAGTAACGGGGCTGAAGTGGTAGCCATCTACAAATAATTCCATGAAAAAATATGCTGTCGTCGTAGCAGGGGGCGCCGGTGTGCGGATGGGCAGCGCTGTGCCCAAGCAGTTCCTTTTGGTGCATGGCCGGCCGGTACTTTGGTATACGCTGGGTACTTTTTTGTCTGCGTATGCCGATCTGTCGGTGATCCTGGTAATACCGGGTGACCACCGGCAGGCTGCCAAGGAAGTGGCGACTTCGACCGGCGCCCCGGAGCGGATCAGGATGGTGGATGGCGGTGTTACGCGTTTCCATTCGGTGCGCAACGGGCTCGAACTGATCGGGGAGGAGTCGATCGTTTTCGTGCACGACGGTGTACGGTGCCTGGTGACGACTGCACTTATCCATCGATGTTATGACGCAGCGAGGCAATACGGGTCGGCTATTCCCGTAGTCGAACCGCGGGATAGTGTCCGCTTCCTGACGGAAGATGGGAACGAGGCGGTCGAGCGGAGCCGGGTGAAGCTGGTACAAACGCCGCAGACCTTTCGCAGCGATGTGCTGAAGCAGGCGTACCAGGCAGCATATTCCCTGCAATTTACTGACGAGGCGACGGTGGTGGAGGCATCTGGGCATCCGGTGCATTTGGTGGAAGGGGATTCCGAGAATATAAAGCTGACGATGCCGGCCGATCTTATCGTTGCTGAGAAGCTGCTGGCAGCCAGGGTTGGTGGGATTGGGCCGGGGCCGACTAGCTGAGGTGGGACTGGGCTATGGCTGACTGGTTGACGTGGGGCTGGGCTGTGGCTGACTGGTTGAGGTGGGCCGTGCTGTGGCTGACTGGTTGAGGTGGGACCGTGGGTCTTATCATGCTGAAGCGCTTATTTTTTAAGCAATCTCCAGGGCCAGGGAAGCCGATTGAAGCGATAAAAAAAATAGTGCTGGACCGTCGCGCCAAAATTCGCATAGAAGCGGGCGATGCCCGGCAGGTCGGAGCCCTCGAAGTCGAGGATCATCTGGCTTCCCGCCCATTCCTTTATCAGCTGATCGATAAGGAAGTGGCTGGCATTTGCTTCGCGGCCGGCCGCCAGGGTTGCAGGCAACAGCAGGTAGAGCCTTTTGCTGTCGCGGAGCAAGAGTGCGGTAGCAAGCAGCTGTCCTTGTGTACCGGCGACGGCCCTAACCAGCACCTGGCCGCGTTGTTGGAGATCGGCGCTCAGGCGCTGGAGCTGTCGGTAGTCTTGCTGATCGATGCTGTCGATCTTGTGTGCGTACTGCCGCCGGTAGTGGTCGATGGCGGCAGCCGGTTCGAGGTCTGTCCTGTAGTCGAGCGAGGAGCCGTAGGCTTGTTTCAGGTTTCTTACGAGTTGGCTTTTGTAGTTGGCCGCCAGCATGGGGTAAGGGGATTGCAAGGACAAGATATAATTGGTATGCCGCCGGAGGGAAGGGAGGGGGTTTCCCTGGTTGATGAAAATCTCAGCGAAACGGAAATGGCGCGCGGATGCGGTAAGAAAGGCGCTGATGACGTCCGGCGAGAGTTGTTCATGGGAGAAAATGCCTGTTTGCTGGGTGAATGCCGGTTGATACAGGTAGCGGATACCGGCCTTGCGCCGCCAGGTGAGCGGCATTACGGCCGCGTAGTCATCGAGAACGAGGGCGTCCCACCGGCCGCCGGTCATGTGGTCCAGATAATAGTGAAAGCCATAGATAAGTCCGTTTGGCGCTCGGTCGATGCAACTGTCCCATCGCGCTGTGTCGATCTCCTGTCTTTTCAGGTAACGGATATCGTAGCTCGTTTCCATCAGATGGGGGAGTTTCCCAGGAGTCTTTTCCAATCAATGTTCCTTAGGTCGAGGCTGAAGGATATCTTTTTCCAGAAGCTGTTTTCGTCCGGGACGGTTCGGAGTTGGGAGGAGAAGTCACTGCTGTATACAAGGGGCGCATAGATGCGCAGGACGTCGTGGAAGAGGTCGAGTTCGAATCCGCCGGTATAAAGAAAGTGGCTGGTGGGCGGGTTGGCCTGCCAGGCTCCGGCGTACGTGCCGACGTCGAAGAATATCTTCAACGGGAGCCACTCTGGGATGATCGCCCGGGGGAGCGTCGTTCTTGCATTCAGGGAAGTCACCCAATCATCCGAGCGGCCCTGCAAGCCCTGGAAGAGATCGGTGCGCAAGTGGAGGTCGCCGTCCCGGTCCATGATCTGCTGGCTGGGGAACCCGGTAAAGGCGTTCCTTCCGAGAAAAAAATTGTCGTAGGTATAGTCTTCGTTGCCTCTTACTGCGGTCAGCTTTGGTTCGAACCGTGAAAGGTCTTCTGTCGCCGGCTGGCCGCCAAGGTAGCCAAATTTCGCGCCGAAGACCCGGAGATCGAGCCCGCCTCCTTTTGCGTAGTTGAAGAAATAATTGCCGTTCAAATTGACCCGGAAAAAATTGGCGGCTTGTTGGAATTGGAGGGTGGTTTTGTAGGGATAGAGCACCCTGCTGTCTTTTACTTGTAAGCTGAGTTGGTTTACATACCGAAAGTTATATTTTCCTTGCGTGGGATAGTAGGATGAGTCCGAGGTTTTGAGGACGTAGTTGTCCAGGGTCTTTTCACGGATGAGGTAGGTCTTGCCCTCCAACGATGTTTGGAAAGTACGGTGGGCGTTACCGTTGGCGAAGACGATGAGGATGGAGGGGGTGACCTTGTAATAGCCGCCTGTCAATTGGTGGCCGCTGCTATCGGTGCCGCTGACGGTCGAGAATCGAGCGAGGCCCAGGCCGAATTGCACCTTTTGGAGCCTGCGGCCGGGTTGGGTCGTTTGAATGCTGTTGTCGGGTTGTGTCGTTTTGGCGCTGTGATCGGGTTGGATCGTTTGAATGCTGTTGTCGGGTTGGGTCGTTTGGGCGCTACGGCCGGGTTCGGTCGTTTTTGCGCTACGGCCGGGTTCGAGGGTATAGAAGATCTGGGCTATACCGTTCAACCGATGGCTTTGTGTCGCGTAGAGTGGGGCAAGGAAGAATTTGAGCTTTGCCGAGGGTCGATCGAAATTATGGATAAGCACGCCGATCATCAGGTGATCGTACTCGTTATAGCCCAGCGCGGGGAGTGCGGGTTTTAGCCAGCGGCGGGGGGTGGGAGCCGGATCGGGGTTTTGTGGCCAGTTGAGGGTATCGTGGAGTTTGGGGAAGTTGCGGTCGGCGAACCAGGTAAAATCGGTTGTGTTTTGCCCGGTGTAGTGCAGGGTGCGGGTCGTCGTATCTGGCGGGGGAGCTTGTGTTGGTGAGGGGCGTTTTTTGAGGGCTTGCTGGCCATGGTTGAAGAAACCTGTGGTTTTGTGGGGTGGGGTTGGCCTGGTCCAGGCGATGGCGGGGGCGGAGTCCTGTTGGCCGGAGACCGCGACCGCGAAAGTTTTCGGAAGGGTGAGCGATACGTCGAAGGTGGCGGACGCGGCAGGGCGCTGGGCCTGGCCAAGATAGGGAAGTGTATGCCACCCAGTGCTGTCGTAGGCGGCGGGTTTGGGATACCATTGGAGTACCTGGTACCTGTCGGTCGACCAACCGTTGCCCGAAAAGTTGTAAGGCAGTTGGGTATGGAAAGGGGTGGTAAGGTTGATCTCGCTGCCCGGCAGGAGCGGCTGGGGGAGGATCAATTTTATGATATCGATGTATTGGGGATGGTCCTCCATTTTTGCTTCTGCACCGTCGACGCGAAAGTCGAGTCGGTTGATGTAGCCCCGCTGTGGCGGGTCCGAGAAATAGAAATCCGTTTTGCCGTCCTCGAGGCGTTGTTCGGAAAAGGCGGTGCGATCGTTCTTGAAGGCGTTTGGCCAGCAGTCGATCCAGATGTAGGAGAGGGTGTCGGGGGAACGGTTGGTGTACCGGATAGTGATCGAGCCGTCGAGGGTGTGGTCAGCGTCGTCGAGCCGGACATCGATATGATAGTCGACCTGCTGTTGCCAATGGGGGCGGGGATCGGGTTGCGCGGTCTGTGACCGCGCGGAAAGCCGGAAGAGGCAAAAGGCAAACCAGAAGAGGCTTTGTTTTCTAGACACGTTCATCAAAAATAAGCTATTCATTCTTGTTTTGGAATCCCATGGTGATCAGGTCATGGCAGAGGAGCCGGGTAAACGCTCTTGCGCCGCTATCGTTGAGGTGCTGGTTGTCGAAGTTCATCGTTCCGTTACCGTTGAAAGGGGTCGATGTGCTATAATCGAGCAGCGGCACCCGGAGGCTGTCGCAAAGCTGTTTTGCCCGGATCATAGTCGAAGGGGTATGTAAGAGCGGGAAGTAGGAGGGCGATGCTATCACGACGAGGCGGGAGCCATTTTGCCGGGAAAGGTCCATGATCCGCAGGAAGGCATGGACGAGTGCGGTGTCGGGTGGATCGTTGATCAGGTGGTTATTGTATGGATAGAAAGGCGGGTTGCGCATGCTGGAATAGACGGGGGTATAGCCGCCGACGCTGCCGGTATCCGTTCGATGGGTCAGGTTGTTGAAGGCGATCTGGATCGCGAGGGAGTTGTAGCAATACAGGAGGGATTGCGTTTTTATGGGTTCGTAGCGGCTTCTTTTATCGATGATAGGTCTTATCCCGGGGTGTTGCCAATAATATGGCAGCAGGGCAGATAATTCGTCGAAGCCGGCCTGGCTGGAAACGAGGCCGACGGGGTTAAGGTCGAGCAGGATGATGCGGGGATGGTAACGGTGAAGGGCAGCCTGGAGCACGGCGAGGGAATAAAAAATCCCTTGTTTGTCGCGGCCGGTATTGTAGCACTCCATCCGGAGGCTGTCGGTGATGATCGGGGAGACATAGTGGCGGAGGGCTTTGGAGTTGCCGAGTACGAGTATGGGGGTTGTAACGGAATCGAGGGCGTAGGTGAGTCTGGCCTGTTCGCCGCCGTTGCTGCGGTAATAGAAATGCCGGAGGAGGGTGCCGATAGACCGGTCGGCTATGACCAGAGCTATGGTGAGTGAAAATAATTTAACGATGAAGGCGGAGGCTTTTTTCATAATATGCTGCTAGAACTGGAAATAGATGAAATGGCTGCCGTCCAATACGCCGATCAGCAGGATCAGCACGAGCATACAAAAGGCTGTGGTGAGGCGAATGGGTGTTATCTTGTTATTCAGTAATAAATTATTGCCGCCGTTGTACTCGCTGAGGAGATCGATGGCCACGGTGCAGGCTATGCCAAACACGCCGTACACGAACAAAGAGCGTTCTTCGAATTCGTTGGCATAGCGCCAGGGTGTAGCGGGGCTGAACAAGCGCCGCAGGAAGATGGAGGCCATGTTTAGGTTGGGGGCACGGAAGAAGATCCAGGCGAGGCAGACATAGGAAAAAGTGAGCAGGCGGCTGGCGGGATCATAGAGGAAGTGCGGGATCTTACGGGCCAGTTTACCCCGCAATTTTCGGGTAAGGAATTCGAACGCGACGGCGATGCCGTGCAAAAGGCCGAAGACGATGAAGGTCCATCCTGCTCCGTGCCAAAGGCCGCTGATGAGGAAGGTGAACAAGACGGCGAGTACCACTGCGGCTTTTGCCGAGCCGGCGCCACGCGATGAGAAGCGGATTGAACAAGTAGTCGCTGAACCACCCGGAGAGGGAAATATGCCAACGCCGCCAGAACTCGGTGATGTTTCTGCTGACAAAGGGCTGGTTGAAATTATTGACGAGGTCGAAGCCCATGGTTTTAGCGGAGCCGATGGCGATGAGGGAATAGCCCGCGAAATCGCAATAGATCTGAAAGGCGTAAAAGCCCATGGCTACCAGCAATCCGAGGCGGCTACGGTAAGCTGGGTGCGCGAAGATGAAGTCGACGAAGATACCGAGGCGGTCGGCGACGACAACTTTCATGAAAAAGCCAAGCAGCATTTTTTTTAAGCCGGTGGCTATGCCGTTGAAATCCGGGGAGTGGCGTTCCCGGAATTGGTAAAGCAGTTGGGCGGGTCTTTCGATGGGGCCGGCTACCAGTTGGGGATAGAAGAGGACGTAGAGTGCGTAGATGCCCGGATGGCGCTCGGCTTTTTGGCTGCCCCGATAGACTTCGATGGTATAGCTCATGGCCTGGAAGGTATGGAAGGACAGGCCGATAGGCAGGGCGATCTGCCAGAAGGGGAGCGGGCCTACCGGGATGTGAGCCAGGCCGAGCACCTGATTAACGTTATCGATGAAGAAGTTGTAATATTTGAAGATGGCCAGTACGCCGATATTGGCGACGAGGCTCATGGTAAGAAATACTTTTCGCCGGCTGCTGCTGTTGCTTTTTTCCATCAGGATGGCGGCGCTGTAATCGACGATGATGATGGCGAAGAGGACGAGGAGATAGGAAGGGATGAAAGAGGCGTAGAAAAAGCAGGAGATGAGGAGCAGGAAGAGCCAGCGCAGGCTATGGGGGACGAGGTAGTACAATGGGGTGACGGTAAGAAAGAAAATGAGGAATGTGAAAGAGTTAAAGATCATGAGGTTTACTTGCCTTTTGCGGTAAAGATGATCCGGAGCGTATGCACCATGATCTTGAGATCGACTGCCAGGGAAATGTTCTCCAGGTACATCAGGTCGTATTTCATGCGTTCGAGCATTTCCTCGGTATTTTCGGCGTAGCCGAACTGGATCATTCCCCAAGAGGTGAGGCCTGGTTTTACCTTCAGGAGATAACGAAAATAAGGTGTATGCGCATAGATCCGGGTGATATAATATTCGCGTTCGGGCCGGGGGCCGACCAGGCTCATTTCACCTTTGAGGATGTTCCACAATTGGGGCAATTCGTCGATGCGCCATTTTCGCATCGTTTTGCCCCAGGGGGTGATACGGGGATCATCGACTGAGGAGAGGGCGGGGCCGTCTCTTTCGGCGTCCGGAATCATGGAGCGGAATTTGTATATCTCGAATTTTTTCCCTTTGAAGCCTATCCTTTCCTGCTGGTAGAAGATCGGGCCCTGCGAGGAGAGTTTGGTGCGGATGGCGGCAAAGATCATGAGCGGAGAGAGGAAGATGAGCCCTGCTATGGAGCAAGCGATGTCCATGACGCGTTTTATATTTTGCTGCCATTCAGGCATCGGGCTGGTATAGATATCCGATAGGATGGCGCCGAGCACATTGGCTGTCCTGATGGAGCCGGAGAGGATATCGAGGGAGCTTGGGATGATCTTGATACGAACGTCTTTGTTGCTTAGTTTCTCTACGATGGTCTCCACCTCGTTCCTGGACGAGGGTTCCAGCGCAATGACGACGAGGCGAATATTGTACCGATCGATGGCTCGTTCTATTTCGTCGGCGTTTCCGATGGATGGGAGGTAACGGGCGATCCCGTTGGTGTGCTGGTTGGGGGTGCTGATATAGCCGGTATAGCGATAGCCGGATATCCTGAGGCCATCCTTGGATTGCTTGTATAATTTGGTGGCTGTGTCGTCGCTGCCGACCAGCAGGGTGTTGAAAAATATCTTACCGGAAATTACCTGTGCGCGGACGAAATTGAGGATCAGTATCCTACCGGTCGCGGTGAGGAAGAAATGTGAGAAGAGGTAGATGAAGTAGGTCTTGTAGAAGTAGTGGTAATCCTTCACGGGGTCGTTGATGACGACGACGAAAAAGACAATCGTGCAGCCCAGGAGGCTAAAGACAAAGGTATTGGTCGTCTCGTTGAGTCTGCCTTTCTGGTAGAGAGAGCCGTAAGCTCCGACGATGGTATAAAGGATGAGCCAGCCAACGGGGATAGTGGATGTTCCGAGCCAGAAACGTTGGGTAAGGAGCAGGTGGCCGTCGACGAAAATGGGTTCGGAAAGCAGGTAGCGGCGGCTGAAATGGAAAATGATGGCTGACAGGAGTGCTGTGATATAGTCGCTGAAGATATACCAGAAAACAGGGATAGTATGTGTCTTTGGATTAGCTGCCATTCAGGTATCAGCTGTTGATCGTGTTGTGTTTTATCTTTTGCAGGATTTGGTGAGCGATATCCATTGCCCTGAACCCGTCTACTTCGGATACTTGGGTTGGGGTATTGGTCAGGATGGCTTCGCAGAATTTTTCCAATTCCATCCGGATGGCGTTGACCTCTGGCACGGAGGGGTTGGAAAGTGCGATCGTCTTTTTGCCGTTCGGGGTCTCGATGTCGAATGCAAAGACATCAACGTCCTGGGACGTTTTTAATTTTATGATCTCCGTTTTTTTATTGAGAAAATCTATACCGATATAGGCGTCTTTCTGGAACAACCGCATTTTCCGCATTTTCTTCATGGAGATGCGGCTGGAGGTCAGGTTAGCGACGCAGCCATTGTTGAATTCTATTCGGACGCTGGCGATATCCGGGGTATCGGAAACGACGGCTACTCCGCTGGCAGAGATGTTGTTGACCTCGCTTTTTACGATGCTGAGGATGATATCGATGTCATGGATCATGAGATCAAGGATCACGCTCACCTCGGTACCCCGGGGATTGAACTGCGCCAGTCGATGTACTTCGATGAACATCGGGGTCAGTGCGGTCTTTTGGAGGGCGAGGTAGGCGGGATTGAAGCGTTCGACGTGGCCTACCTGCAATTTGACATTCGATTCCCGGACCAGTTTTACCAATTCCCGGGCTTCTTCCATGGAGGCGGCGAGGGGTTTCTCGACGAATACGTGTTTGCCTTTGCGGATGGCTTTTTGACTAAGATGAAAGTGAAGGGGGGTTGGGGCTACGATATCGATGAGGTCGCATTCGTCGATGAGGGTATCTGGGTCGGTGAAGCGTTGCAGCTGGTATTTGTCCGCGACTTCCGCGGCGATGGCGTCGTTGGGGTCATAGAATCCCACCAGTTCTGCTTTTTTGATCTCTTTCCAGTTGTTCAGATGAAATTTACCGAGGTGACCGACGCCAAAAACACCTGCTTTGAGCATTTATTAATTTTTGTTCTGCCGCAAAACTATTGAATAATGCTGATAAATGGTGGTTTGGCGGGGGTGGCGGATTTGTGCTGATCGATGGTGGTGTGGATAGGGATTTGGGGGGCGGGGGGCGTTGGTGCTGATCGATGGTGGTTTGGATGTTCTTAGGGATTGAGGCCGGTGGGCTATTTCACGGAATAGGTGGTTTGGTTGGGGCCGACGCCGGTGATGCGGAGCGATTTCCAGGAAACGGGGAGGCGGGTGGGTAGCTGGATGATGCCTGCGTCGGTGATATCGAGCCCGCCGAAGCCATTTAGCATGGCCTGGATGATGCCGCCGGCGCCGGTGGCAAAATAAGGGTTATTGCCTGTTGCGGTTTCGGCGATCACGCCGAAGGGTGGGCGGAGGTTGGGGATGTAGCCTTGCTTAAGGTCGGCGAGGGCTTTGTCGGGGAAGCCGAGGCGTGCGTAGAGGATGGTAAAGATCGCGTGGGTCATGGCGGGACCTTCGCCTACGCGGGGTTCGTAGTAGTCGAGGTCTTTGCGGATGGCGGCGGCGGTGGTCACTTCCTTGAGCGGGTAAGCGAGGAGGTTGACGTCGGCTTGTTTGATGGGCTCGCCTTTGTAGGCGGCATGTTCGCGGGTGACGCCATCCGGGAATTGGAGGATGGGGATATTGTTGCGGACGACGGCCCAGTCGGGATCGGGTGTGACGCCGAGTGTCCGGGCGGCTTTGGCGGCATCGTCGAGATTGGCCCGGGCGGCAGCATTGGTGTAGGCGTTGTTGTCGACGTTCTCGGCCCATTCGTCGGCTGCCACGACATTGCCGATATCATAATGGCCGGGACCGTTGCGTTGTACGCGGCTGGCCCAGAAGTCAGCGGTTGCCTGGAGCAGGGGGTAGCCTTTTTCGCGAAGCCAGGTCTTGTCACGGGTGACGCAGTAATAGTTCCATGCGGCGATGCCGACGTCGGCGGTGATATGGTGTTCGAAGGGGCCGCTGAGGGCCCATACGGGTGTTTCTTCGTTGCCGCTGGCGGCGCTTTCCCAGGGGAACATGGCGCCTTTATAGCCGTGATCGGCGGCATTCTTCAGGGCTGCGGGGAGCCGGCGGTAGCGGTATTCCATCAAGGAGGCGGCGATCTTTGGCTGGAGCAGGAGCAGGGCGGGATACATCCAGATCTCCGTATCCCAGAAGGTGTGCCCGTTGTAGCCGAGGCCGCTGAGGCCCATGGGGGACAAACTGTAGTCGGTGCCTTGCCTGGCGAAGGAATACAGGTGGTATAGCATCAGGCGGATATCGCGTTGCGTGGTTGGGTCGCCGTCGATGACGATATCGCTTTTCCATAAATCGGCCCAGGCCTGTTCATGGGCCTGGATGAGGGAGTGGGTGCCCTGCAAAGCGGCGAAGATGGTGAGGCGTTCGGCTTCATTGAGGGGATCGTCGTTGTGGGCGGAGGTGAGGGAAGAGCCGACGACTGCGAAATGATAGGTTGTACCGGCTTGCAGTTTCTTTTTGAATTTGAGCAGGTGCATATTGTTGTCCCACATCTCGTGGATGACCGCGGGTTCGGTGGGATGGGGTTCGTCGAAGAGGAAACTATTGGCGGCGGCCATGAGCAATTTACCGGTCGGGCTTTTGGCCGTGGAGGTGAGGAGGGAGATGCGGACATGGGGCCGGTCGATCTCGTTGTTGTAGTTTTCGACATCTTTCAACATGTCGGGTGCTTCCATGACTGTGGCCGGGGTGATGTCGATGTCTTTGCGGGCGGTTATGGTGACGTCTACGAGTGCCGTGTATGGAAGGTTGCGAAGCGAGTACCAGGTGTAGCTGACGGTTGCCTTGTCCTGGTAGTCGAAGGTCGTGGTGAGGCAGGCGCGGTGCATGTCCAGCGTTTGGCGGAGATGTGCAACCTGTTTGAAGTTATCGATGCGTTGGTCGTCGATGTCGAGGAAGAGGTCTACGAAGTTAAAGGTCTTCAGGATATTGCTGACGCGGCCGCGGCCATAGAGATCGAATGCGCCGTTCAGGACTACGTCTTTTGCTTTGAAGGGGTCGGTGGAGGAGACGAGGCCGATCATGCCATTGGCAACGGTGACGCCGTAATAGTTGGCGGGATCGATGCTATCGGCGGTGATGATCCAGGTGTCGAAGTTCTGGGTGGTGTAAGCCGGTTGGCTTTGGGCGGTGGCGGCAAGCAGGATGCTCAGGGCAAATATGACGGCGTATCGCATGGGATGAAAGTACGAAATTCGCACTAATTTATTAGTTTCGCGCTTCGATAATCAAGATCGATATGAAAAAATGGTTGCTGATCACGGGCGTGTTGGTTATTGCAGTCGGCCTGTATCTGCTCTTATATAATTATAATCAACCGGTGCTTTCAAGAACGATTACTGCTCATCGCGGGATGTCCGGAGCGGGGAGGGTTTTTCAGCACGTTGCGCAATGGGATGCCTGGTGGCCCAGGAAGGAGGGCTGTTCATACGAAGTGAAGGGCATTTATTACAATGAGGTCCGGTTGGAGCTTTTCTGTGCGGAAAAGGGCAGGTTGACTGGCGCTATCAAGATCGCCCCTTTGAATGGTGACTCGGTGCTGATCGTGTGGGAGGGCAGCGGCGCACGCCGGTGGGTAGGAGAGGTGGATGCGATCCTTGGGAGTTTTAAGGCGTATGTCGAGGATGCGAAGCGGCTTTATGGCGTAGACTTTTTCCGGACCATGTCGAAAGACAGCACTTTGGTGACGATGACGTCGTTCACCTCGGCTTATCCGAGTATGGCCGAGGTCTATGCGCGGATCGATACGTTGCGCGGTTTTGCGGCGAGTCATGGAGCGATGGCGATCGACTCGCCCTGGCTGAACGTGGCTAAGATCGAAAATGGGCAGTTCAAGTGGACGGTGGCTATATCGGTAAACAAGTGGATCGAGAAGGAAGGCCGGGTCGTTCCGCGGAGGTTTGTACCTTATAAAAATCTGGAGGGCGAAGTGCATGGGGGTGTGTATACGGCGGAAAAGGCGCTCGGGCAACTGCAGTTATTCAAACTCGATTACAATATACAGATCATGGGGCTTCCGTATCAGTGTTTGATGACAGACAGGCGGTTGGAGCCGGACACCAGCAAATGGGTGACGATGATCTGCGCGCCTATTTCTTAGTGATGAATTGTATGACCTTCACACTATCGTTGTTCCTGGCCAATACGAAGGCTTCTTTGTGAGCGATGGTTATTTTACCGATATGGCGCACCTGGCCTTTCACTTGCAGGCCGTTGATGCTTTCTGCTAAAAATGCTCCTTTCCCTTGATTGACGAGGATCGTGCCGAAGTCAGCGTCATTCCTGCCCATTTGGACGCTGTTCTCGAAATAGTTGCCGACCAGCAGGATGTCGGGCAGGCTGTCGTTGTTGGCATCGATCGCGATGGCGTCGCGGTAGGGAGACAACTGGGCTTCCCAGGGCAAGGCCTGGACGGTAAAATTGCCATCGCCCTGGTTGAGGAGTACGGCGTTCGAGAAGTAATCGGCAGAAAGGGTGTCCGCTTTTTCGAGTTTATCGGCAGTAAACAGCTCTTTCAGGGAGGCTTTCGCGAAGTCGCCGGCGTATAGGAATTTCTTTTTGATATCCGGGAGTTGTTTTTCCAATTCCTCCATGCTGGCGAAAGGGAGTTCGCGGCCACCGATGTAATAGGTCAGCACCTGGTCTTTTTTGCCGTTGTTATCGAAATCATAGTAGTAAAGCCTGACCGGTTCTTGCAGCGATGCTTTTAGTTTGCTGTTCAGGCCGAGATTGCCCGCGATGAGGTCGATATTGCCATCGTTGTTGAGGTCGACTGGCAGGATGAAGTTCCACCAGCCTTTTTTGTCCGTGAGTATTTTTCTGGTGAATGTTCCATTGTGATGCAAGAAGGCGATAATGCCGCCCCATTCCAAAGAGAGGATGAGGTCTTTTTGGCCATCTTTGTCCAGGTCGAACCAGATGGCCTTCGTGACGAAGCCGATGTGTGCAAGGCCCGGGCAGCTCTTTTCGGTCACGTCGGTGAAGTGGCCGGCCCCGTCGTTTTGCAGCAAATAAGAGCGGGGGACTTCGCCATAGTTGTTGGGCACGGATCTGCCCCCGACGAAGAGATCGGGGAAGCCATCGCCGTTGATATCCGCCGCGACGACGCAGGAGGCGTTGACATAGAGATTATCGAAGGCATCGGCTTTTTTGGTGAAATTTCCTTTTCCGTCGTTGAGGTAGACGCGGGGGGCAAGGTGCGGATCCGGGCCGTAGAATTCGTTGCCGCCACTTGCTATGACGAGGTCGGGTTTTCCGTCATGGTTGAGGTCGGCGATGCATGCGTCGACGTCTTCATAAGTGCTGTCATTGTCTAAGTTGCTTGTTTTATTGAATATGCCTTCGGCATTCTGGGTGTAGATCGCCGACCTGTGTTTCCTCGAGGCGCCGATGAAGACGTCTTCGTAGCCATCGCCGTTGAGGTCGCCGATGGCGAGTGCGGGCCCTTCGGTAGAGAGCATATGGGGAAGGAGGGCTTCGCGGTCGAATTCGTTGAAGTCGTTATCTTGGTGTTTATAGTCGATGTTGATTTCGGCGGTGATGTCTTTCATTGGCCTGGTTGGGTTTGGGAAGTGGCCGCTAAGAAGCTTGTAATCGAATTTGGGCAGGCCTTTTTTGTAGGCGAATACCGGCCATGGGTTGGCGGGGGTCAATTGTATGGGCTGGCAGGTGTTGTCGGGCCATATAAGGAAAGCGGAATCTATAGTGGTGTTGGCAAGGCCTACGTGGATGGGGCTCTCAGCGCTCGATAGGAAGCCGTGTACCGGGTACTTCTCGTAGGTGCGGATGCCGCCGTTGGCGAAGAGGATGAGTTTTGCGCCCAGCGCGTTTACATTTTGGTCGGGGCCTTTTAATGTTATTTCCGCAAAGGGCTTGTCTTTTCGGTCGTTGGCCTGGTTGGAATAGAGGAGGGCTGTCTGGTCGATATTGTTTACGACGATGTCGAGGTCGCCGTCATTGTCGAGGTCGGCATAGATGGCGCCGTTCGAATAGGCGGGTCTGGCGTCGCCGATATTGTCGCCCATGTCGGTGAACTGCAGGCTGCCGTTGTTGCGGAAAAATTTGCTGGGGATCTTAATTTGGGGAGACTTGCTAATGAGATCGAGGTCTTCAGGGTTGGCGTCATCGGTTTTTAATTTTTGTTGTAATTCCTGATTGGAGAGGAAGTTGATGTAGTCGATATCGTTTAGTCTTCTCGGTATGCCGTTGGAGATGAACAGGTCTTTTAATCCGTCGTTGTCGAAGTCGAACCACAGGGGGCACCAGGACCAGTCGGTGGCGGCCACGCCGGCATAGAGGCCTACTTCGCTGAACATGCCGTTCCGGCGGTTGTATTGAAGGTTGTTGCGGCCGTATTGGTAGTTGTAGCCGAGGCCTAGCTTTAATTGATATAGGTCATAGGCATTCTCGCTTTCGGAGCTCTTGAGCATGTAGGGGTCGAAGGGTAACATATCGACGGTCATGATCTCCGGATAGGCGTCGTTGGTGGCATCGGCGATGTCGACACCCATGGAAAACTTACTCGTGTGCATGATCTGATCGTTCAATTCGTCCCTGAAGGTGCCGTTCTTTTGGTTGATATAGAGGTAGTCGTTTTCGTGAAAGTCGTTGCCGATGTACAGATCGGGATAGCCGTCGAGGTTTACGTCCGAAGCCACGATGCCCAATCCATAGCCCAGCAGGGAGCTATTGATGCCGGTTGTCTTCGTGACGTCGATGAAATGGTTGTTGCCGTTGTTGCGATACAGGCGGTCGCCGGAGAGCGGGCCACTGGTGTGCAACATTTCGTCGCGGGGGCCGTAGGTGCCATTTTGGTGTGGCAGGTGGTTGAGCAGGTACATGTCGAGGTCACCATCCATGTCGTAGTCGACGAAAACGGCCTGGGTGCTGAAGCCCGAGAAGTCCAGGCCATAGGCTTTTGCCTCGTCCCGGTAGGTGGGGATGCCATTCTTGTCGATACCCTGGCAGATCAGTAATTGATTGTGGCTATGGAGTGTTTCGTGGTTGCCGACCCTGCAGATGTAGAGGTCGAGGAGGCCGTCGTTGTTGATGTCGATGACGGAGACGCCTGTAGACCAGCCACCGTCTTCCGGGATCTTTGCGGCCGTGGTAACGTCTTCAAACCGCAGGTTTCCCCTGTTGAGGAATAGTTTGTCGTCGCCCTGGTTGGCGGCGAAGAACAGATCTATTTTGCCGTCGTTATTGAAGTCTCCGGCGCCCACGCCCGCGCCGTTGTAATAGTACATGTATTTGAATACATTGAACTGCTGAGTGGGGGTGAGATGGTTATTGAAGGTGATGCCTGTTTGGCTGTTATCCAATACCTGGAAGAGGATCGGTCCTTGTCGTGTCGACGATTTGCAGCCTGTCAGACAGGTAAAATAACCGAGCGCCAGGAAAAGGAGAGCGTCTTTTTTCAAGCGGATCATTCTTTTGCAGGGGTGTTAACGAGGTATAGGGCCGGGTAGTCGTCGTTCCGCAGGAAGAGCAGGTAACGGTTGACCTTATCGTCGAGTTCGCCGATGTCTCTGATCTGGCCGGGTAATTGGAGGCCGGAACGATTCGGGTCGATCCAGGTAAACTGGCCTTTGCCGTTGTTGAGCAGGACGTCGCCAAAGCTGGCGTCGAGTCTGCCGAACTGGGGCAGGAAGCCGTATTCGTTACCCCCCAGCACAAGATCCGGGAAGCCGTCGCCATTGAGATCCAGGCATTTTATGGCGTTTACAGATGATAGTTGGGCCATGACGGGCAATCGTTGGATACGGAATTGACCGTTGCCTTCGTTGATGGCGATAATGGTGCTGGAGTAGTTGAATGTTTTGACCGCGGCTTGTTTCAGTGTTGCCGTTGGCAGCAGATCCTGGATGGACTTTTTGGCAAATTCCGCATGTTTGAGGTTTTCTTTTTTCAGCGAGGGAAGTTCCATTTCCATTTCATGCTTCAGGAATACGGGCATGTCTTTGCCGTCGACGGTCCTTGTCATGATATTGTCCATGATGCCGTTCTGGTCGAAGTCGCCGACCCAGAGTTTTACCGGGTGGGCAGCATCGGGTTGGAGATAAAAGTTCTCTCCGATGTTGCCGAGGATGAGGTCCGGTTTGCCATCGCCGTTGACGTCGGCTACTGCGAGGGATTGCCACCAGCCCATCAGGCCGGGGAGGTTGGTTTTGTATTCAGTGAAGTGGTCATCTTTCCAGGAAAAGACCCTCGGGGACATCCATTCGCCGGTGATCACGAGTTCTTTTTGTTTGTCGCCGTTGAGATCGGCCCAGGCGGCGGCGGTGACCATGCCAATGTTGGCGATATCGGGGTTCTTTGTCTTGGCAATATCCGTGAAGTGGCCTTTCCCGTCGTTTACAAAGAGGAAGCTGCGGGGGGAGCGGCCGTATTCGCGGGGTTGGCTTCTGCCGCCGATGAAGAGATCGGGGAAGCCGTCGTTGTTGAAATCGCAGGCGACGGCGACAGCGGTGTTCATGCCGTCATGGTTCATGGGGAAGGCGGCGGCGTCCAGGATGAAATTGCCTTTACCATCGTTCTTAAATAGTCTATTCTGCATTTCCCGGCTCATGGGTGGGTGTGCGTTGCCGCCGGGACAAATGAGGAGGTCCAGATCGCCGTCGTTATCGGCGTCGAAAAATAGTACGGCCTCGTCTTCGAAATCGGCAAATTGGTTGAAGGCTGGTTCCGGTTTGAGTTCGAACGAGCCGGGTTTGGTTTGCAGATAGATCTGGCCGGGGTGTCCCTGTGTCCCGCCGATATAGGTGTCTTGCAAGCCGTCTCCGTTTATGTCGCCGATGGCGACTTTGGGGCCTTCGTGGGAAGTCATTTTGGGGAGATTATGCTCGTAGTAGAAGTCAATGTTCTCCGGCTCCTCGTGTTTTTGGAAGGTTGTCTGGAGGGAATCTAGGAGGGTTGGCTCTGGAAGGGGGGCTAAGCCTGTGGCGGGAGTGGCGTTTGGTGGCTGGGAGACGGTATGGATGCTGTCCAGAGCGGGTTTGGGAATGGTTGTGGTCGTTCGATCGGGCCAGGTGATGGTCATGGAGTCTACGGCTGTCAGTTGACCCAGCCCGATGATCTGCTTGTAATCTACGGAGGATTGGAATCCGCGGCTGGGGACGACCTCGCGGTAGAAAACCTGGTTGTCTTTGTAAACGCGGATCTTGCTGCCGATTGCGAAGGTATTGGGGCTTTTACCTTTCAGGTTGACGCCGAGGTAGTGGTTATGGTTGAGTTCGCGGCTTTTGTTCTTGTAGACGAATGCTGGGCCATTCTCGTTGTTGATGACGAGGTCGAGATCGCCGTCGTTGTCGAGGTCGGCATAGGCCGCGCCATTGGAAAAGGAGGGCTGGGTAAAGCCCCAGGACTGGCCGATGTCTTCGAATTGCAGATTGCCTTTGTTCCGGTAGGCTTTGTGCAGCATGGGGGTGATGGGGATATGTTTCAGCACTTGCCGGATATCGTCTTTTTCGCCCGTCAGGACCATTTTCTGGATGACGTCGTTGGCAAAGAAATCCATGAAGTCGAGATTGGTGACATCTTTATTGACGCCATTGCAGACAAAGATATCGTTGAAGCCGTCGTTGTCCATATCGAAGATGAGGGCGCCCCAGCTCCAGTCGGTTGCGGATACGCCGCTATAGTTGGCGATATCCGAGAATTTGCCATTTTGGTTATTGAGCTGGAGGCAGTTCTTCATGTACTGGTAGTAGAAGCCAGCTTTTATTTTGGCATAGTAGAGGCCGACGTTGTCGAAGGCGCCGAGGGTCTTTAGCCGATAGTCGTCTTCTGGCAGCATGTCGGTGGTGAAGATCTCGGGAAAGCCGTCGTTGTTGATGTCGGCCATATCCGAGCCCATGGAGGAGAAGCTGGTGTGGCCGAAGCAGTCTTCGATATCGTCTTTAAAAGTGCCATTCTTTTGGTTGATATAAAGGTAATCGCGTTCGTAGGAATCGTTGGAGACGAAGATATCGGGCCAGCCATCGCCATTGACGTCGCCGACGGAGACACCCAGGCCGAAGCTGATGAGGCTGCCGTGAATGCCTGCCTCCTTTGTTACTTCCGTGAAGTGTCCGTTATCGTTCCGGAAGAGGTGGTCGCCGCCGCCTTTTAAGAAATCGGCTACGGGCCATTTGGCGTCGGGGAGGTCGCGCCTATTGGAGTTGTTGAGGGTATTGACAGGGATGGGGCTGTTGTTGATCACGAAGCAGTCGAGGTCGCCGTCGCCGTCATAATCGAAGAAGGAGACCTGGGTGGTATAGGCGGAGATATCGAGGCCATATTTGGCGGCTTCTTCGGTGAAAGTATTGTCGTGGTTGTTGATGTAAAGTTTGTTCTTCCGGTTGCCGTCCTTCATGTGGCCCGAGGCGCAGACGTAGATGTCGAGCCAGCCATCACCGTTGACATCGGCGAAGGTAACGCCGGTATTCCATTTGTCGTCTTTGATGATACCGGAGCGGGTGGTGATGTCTTCGAACTTGAAATTTCCTTTGTTCAGATAGATTTTGTTCTCGCCCATGTTGGAGGTGAGGAAGATGTCTGGCAGGCCATCGTTGTTGATGTCGCCGATGGCTACGCCGCCGCCGTTGTAGAAATTGCGAAAGAGGAAGCTATTCTCGTATTTGCCGTCTTCGACAGTGTTGACGAAGTCGATGCCGGTGTTGGCTTGCAGTTCGAAGAGGGGTAGGGTGTCTGTGCGGGGTTGCTGTGTACAGGAGAGGAGGCAGGAGGTGGAAGAAAGCAGAACGACGAGCACCCTCGAAAGTTTCATCACTGAAAGTTTATAAAAAAAGAAAGGTCATAAAGTTATGACCTTTCACAAAATATAAATAGCAAATTTTAGTAGTTCGAGCCCTGCAGGTTGGGAATGAGGTTCGGATTACTGTTGAGATCATCGAGCGGGACCGGGAACACGTAGAAGTTGCCGTTGTCCGCTGCTTTCAATCGCCAGGCAATGTTCCACACTCCGAAGCGGATAAGGTCCGTTCTGCGTATACCTTCCCAATACAATTCGCGGCCTCGTTCGGCCAGCAGCGTATTGGGGTCGTAAACGTCACTGGAGTTGACCAGGTTCATTGTGGAAAGGGCCGGGGCGGATCTTGCTGCCCTTAGTGTGTTGACCAGTGACAGGGCGCCTGCGTTGTCGGCGGATGCCGCGCGCATTTTGGCTTCGGCGACCATCAATAGGACGTCGGAGTAACGAAGGACGACGTAATAATTGCTTGGCACCTGATAGGATTTGGCACCGTTCGTATAATCAGGGATATACTTAATTACCCTGTAGCCAGAGGTTTCCAGGGAAGGCAGCAAGGACACGTCGATAGAGGGGGGAACTTCTTCGGCGTTGGTGAAGCTCAGCGGATGGTTATGTCGATCCTGTTCCGCCACACCGGCTTCATTATACTGTTGCCCCTCCAAGATCCCAGTTCTGAGACCGGAGGCATCCGTTTCCCCGGGGTAGAATCTTCCGCCGATGCGTTGGTCGAGGGCAGTGTCGGCGGCCGTCTGTGTGGTACTGGTGCCATTTACACCAAAGGTGTTGTAGAATTCTCCCATGGTGGAGAAACCGTTCCAGCCGGCCTGGGGGTTAAGCGGAGTATATTGGTTATAATGCAGGGTTCCGTACCATTGGTTTTGGATATTGCCATAAAATCCACTACCGGTATTGGCGCCATGAGCATTTGGTAACGTGAAAATTGTTTCTGTTGAGGTCGCGTTGGTGGGGGCGAAGATGTTAAAATAGTTTGTTTCCCAGGTATATTTGGTATTAGCCAATATCTGTTGCCCAAGTGTGATGACTTGTTGCATATCCGCGTCTGCGAAAGTGGGTGCTGCGCGATTGACGAAGGCGCCTCGATTGAGGTAAACCTTCATGAGGAGAGCCCTTGCAGCGTCCTGGTTAGCCAGCGTATTGCCATTGGATGGGCTGAGGTTGGCAATGCTAGCCGTTAATTCACTTTCAATGAATTGGACCGCAGAGTCTCCTGAATAAACTTTTGAAGGCAGGAGCAGGTTGTCGCCTGGTTGCCGGAGGGGGAACTGGCCGAACAGGTCGAGCAAGTTATAGAGAGCGAGCGATCTGATGAAGCGGGCTTGAGCGAGCTGATCTGCGGTACCGTTTGTACCTAGTACCACGGTGGCATCGTAGTTCATTTTGTTAAGCGCAGTGAACTCCGTTTCCAATAAGGACACACTGGAGCGGGTCCAGGTGTGTTGGTGAAGTTGTACGTGGTACCCGCCGTCGAACCAGTCAGTGCCGCGGATCGGAATAAAGCACTC
>CBDCBP010000012.1:0-27726 GCA_965214315.1 Puia sp.
TTCAAATCATTGCCGATCGCCTCGCGCAGCGCCAGCACCGTCTCGAATCCCGCATCGCAGCGCTTTGCGCGCGCCACGGGATCGGAATCGCGGATATGGCCGTCATAGGCATGGAGGCCGACGGGCGAAATGCCCTGCAATGCTGCCGCCGCCCGATACAGTTCCACTGCGGCGGGGCCAGGCGCAATGCCCGTGCGATCCATGCCGACATTGATGTCTAGCCAGACCGGTACCACCAGCCCGGCGGCGTCAAAAACCCCGGCCATAGCTGTGGCAGCTTTGACGTTATCGATCAAGCAGGCAATTTTCGTATTCGGGAATTTTCGGATCAAGGCCACAAGCCGCCTGACTTTCGGACCGATGGGCTGATAGGCCAACAGCACATCGGGCGCCCCTTCCACAGCCAGCATCTCCGCTTCCGCGATGGTCGCACACTTGAACCGGCGGATACCGGCTTCCAGCATCATCCGCGTCACCTGCGGCGATTTGTGCGTCTTCACATGCGGACGCAACCTGTCCGGGTCGCCAACCATATCGATGGCCCGCCGGATATTTTCGCGGATCCGGTCCGGATAGACCACCAACGCGGGTGTGTCGAGCTCCGTTATATTGTCGATGATATACCAATCCATAAAAAGATTTAGCTCCCTTCCTGATGCAATTCAAATATACATTCGATCTCGACCGGGATATTACCGGGAAGCGAACCCATGCCAACGGCACTCCGCACCCCTACTCCATTATCCGATCCCCAGATCTGCGCGAACAACTCGCTGCAGCCATTG
Organism: Puia sp.; assembly: GCA_965214315.1. GTDB lineage: Bacteria > Bacteroidota > Bacteroidia > Chitinophagales > Chitinophagaceae > Puia. Next base: position 786 of record CBDCBP010000012.1, read on the forward strand.
ATGACAAAGGGATGCCGCTCGAAATCGGGTGTGCAGCCGACCATGCCAAGCGTCTTCACGACACGCTTTACTTTATCGAGGCTGCCGAGATAACCGCGCACGGTCGCCAAAATGGCGAGCCCTACCTGGCGCGCCGCCAACTTACCCTGGTCGGCGTCGAGTTCCTGGCCGACGCGGCCGATGATCAATGTGCTGTCACTGCGTATGGGCCCATGACCGGATACATATAAATATTTACCGTCCTGCAAACAAGGCTTGTAGACACCCATCGGCGCCGGCGCGGGCGGAAGGCCCAATCCCAGCGCAGCAAAATATTGTTCAGGGGTGCTATTGCTCATAGTCGAATGTTGTGGGGTTGTTGTCACACGCGAATGTACTATTTTTGCAAACGTAAAACAGTAGACTATATGGAACAGGAATATCCTTACACCACCATCCTCGACGTCAAGCACGACCACCTCGAACTCATCGACGTGTCGGCGATGGTGAAAGCCATAAAGGCGAAATGGTACAACGAAACCTTGACGAAGGTGAACGACAGCGTCGTACGCGTCGCCGTCGTCGAAGGCGAATACCACTGGCACAAACACGATAAAGACGATGAATTCTTTTTTGTACTCGACGGCCAACTCCTCATAGACCTCGAAGACCGGACCGTGACCCTCGACCCATGGCAGGGCTTCACCATCACCAGGGGAGTCCTCCACCGAACCCGCGCCCCCCAAAAAACCGTCATGCTGATGGTCGAGACCAGCGAGATCCTGCCAACGGGAGACTAGGATACCGCGTCCTTCGCGATCACCGTCCAATCTGATTTACCAAACCCCCGGTCGATCCAGCGATCCATCTCCGCCGCAACGGCGGGTATGACGGCCAGTTGCACCCCGGCGCCCTTAGCGGTCTCCAGGAAGATACGGGTATCCTTTCTGGCCATCACCAGTTCCCAACCCGCTTTGCTATAGTCGCCCGAACTCATCCGCTTGATCCTTGCAGGCAGCAAGGCGCCGGGGTTCCAGGCATCGAAAAGCGTGGAGAGATCGCTGATAGGTACCTGCATCGCCTTAGCGAGGGTAAACGTATCGGCCAACCCCGTGGTAAAAGCTACCAGGAAAAGATTGCCTAGTAGTTTCATAGCCGCGGCTCGTCCGGATTCCGGGCCAAAATTAAGAAGCTTTCCTGTGAGCTTGGACAGCTCGGGCTCGACCCGCGCAACCAGGTCCTGGTCACCCGAGACCAGCATGTAGCCGGTACCTTCCAGGGCGTTGGGTGGTCCCATGAAGACCGGGGCGTGCTGGTAAAAAAAGCCGCGCTCCTTCCATGCAGCTGTGCGCCCGATGGCGCCTTCCATGGTAGTTGTCGTATGGTCGATGATAGTGGCGCCGGGAGTCAACCCGGGAGTGGCAGCAGCCAGCACTTCATCGACGGTGCCGTCGTCCTTGAGGGTCAGGTGAATGGTCTCGGCGCCCTTGACGGCATCGGCGACGTTGGCAAACGCCCTGGCGCCATATTGTTCGAGTTCAGTGGCCTTCGATGCAGTCCGGTTCCAGACTTGTATGGAATCGCCTTTCTTTAACATCGCCCGGACGAAGTTGGCTCCGAGGAGACCCATTCCCAAAAATGCTTTCATAGCCGTTTTTTTATAAAGGTAGGGGTCGCCGCCGCCAGGGAAAACTATTTTTCTACATTACTCGGCTTCTCTACAAGTTTACAGCCGTTCTGTCCAGTATATCGCAAGGCCCGCGGGCATTTCGGTCGCGCACTCGAGTTGGCAAACATACCCGCCGATCAGCCCCGCAGCGGTATTATCCTGCTTTTCGTACCTTGCTTTCATGCCTGATGCGAAAGCCGCTCCCTTCCTAATCCGCCGGCTCGGAAACACCGATTCCGCGGCCGTCGCCAACCTGGTCCTGCCCATCCAGCAACTGGAGTTCGGCGTAGCCATCACGCTCGAAGCCCAACCCGATCTACTTAACATTGACGGGTCTTTCAACCGGGACCGGAGTGGACTGTGGGGTGCATTCATCGATAATCAACTCGTCGGGACCATCGGCTTGCTCGACATCGGGTCGGCGCATGGGAACGAAGCCGCAGATCGCAATGAAGCCGCAGATCGCAATGAAGCCGCGCATGGCATTGAGGCCGCGCATGGCATCGAAGCCGCGCATGGCGTCGTCCGAAAGATGTTCGTACACGCCGCTTATAGGGGAAAACAATGGGGTATCGCACAAGGGCTGCTTTACAACCTCATCGTGCATTGCCGCGATGCCGGCATAAACGATCTCTGGCTCGGGACCATCCATACCATGGGTGCGGCCGCCCGGTTCTACGAGCGAAACGGGTTCGTAAAGATTCCGAAAGCCGGGCTGCCGGCTCATTTTCCCCTGATGGCAGTCGACGATACTTTTTATCACCTTGCCGTTTAGGAGAGATTGGTTAATTTTAAGACATGCGAAATCTTTTGTTTGCCGCCTGCATGCTTTTGGCCCAGGCCGCCCGCTGCCAAGACATCGGCCTGAGGACGGCCGCCGCAAAAACCGTGCATAGCGACGATTATTGGCACACCGAGCGGATGCTCAAATGGCCGGAACGAGGCAACATCTACGAAGTCAACATCCGCCAATACACCCCTGCAGGCACCTTCAACGCCTTTGCCAAACACCTCGACCGGCTAAAGGCCATGGGCGTGGAAACACTCTGGCTGATGCCGATCAACCCGATCAGCCACACAGACCGCAAGGGGAGCCTCGGCAGCTACTATGCCGTCGCCGATTATACCGCCGTCAATCCCGAATTCGGTACGCTGGCGGACTTTAAACGGCTGGTAAGCGCTGCGCACATCAGAGGCATGAAAGTCTTGATCGATTGGGTACCCAATCACACCGGCGCCGACAACCGCTGGCTGCGGGAACACCCCGACTTCTACGTAACAGACAGCGCAGGCAAGGCCGCGGTGCCTTATGATTGGACCGATACGCGCCAACTGAACTATGCCAATCCAGTACTTCGCGACAGCATGATCGCCGCGATGAAATACTGGATCACGCAGGCCGATATCGACGGCTTCCGCTGCGATGTAGCGTGGAATGTCCCGGGTGATTTCTGGCAGGATGGCATCGGCCAGCTCCGACGCATGAAGCCCATCTTCATGCTGGCGGAAGGAGATAAGTCCTATCTCCCCAAAAGCGGGTTTGACGCGGTCTATCCCTGGGCCCTCTTCCACAAAATGGTCGAGGTAGCGAAAGGCGAACGGCCCGCATTCAGCCTCGACAGTGTGTTGCAAGAGTACGACACGGCCTACCCGCCAAACACGCTCGAACTCTATTTCACCAGCAACCACGACGAGAACAGCTCGAACGGTGCCGACTATTCGACGTTTCCCGGGCCGGTACACGCGCCCTTCGCCGTCTTCACACAGATGATGCCGCGCGGTATTCCCCTGATCTATAGCGGACAGGAAGAGCCTGTGCTACGCGCTATACAATTCTTCGAAAAAGACACCATCGGCTTCCACGCCTATGGCCGCGCCGCCTTTTATAAGACCCTGCTCGATCTGAGACATCGCAACGCTGCCCTCGACGCCGACGCCGCATTCGAGAAGCTGCGCTCTGGCGCCGACAGTGCCGTGTACGCCTTTGCCCGGAAAAAGGGGAAGAGCAAGGTGCTCGTCATACTGAATTTCTCCCCCCGGCCGCAGGTTGCTGAGCTGTCCGCGTCTGGCAGCGGGCAAGCGCGGGATGTATTTGCAGATAAATTAGTTCCGGTCGGCCGCCGGGTGGCCGTACAGCCATGGGGATACAAGGTCTACGAATATTAACCGGTCCCCTCGCCCAGCCACCTGAGGCCGCGGACCGAGACGCCGCTACTTCAAAACACCCTTCAACACTTGTAAAGAACCATCGATCGGCTGGTCGATCCTTAGCCCCAGGATCTGCGCAATAAGCGGATAGATGTTCACATTTTCAAAAGCAGGAAGGATAAGCCCCTGGCGGAAAGCGGGCCCCCAGGCATAGAAGGTGGCGCCCATGTCGGCAAGGACCGGGTCATAACCATGTTCGCCGGCAGGTACCCGCCCGCGGCCATGAAAAACACGCGGGAAATGCGCCACGAGCAGCACATCCCCAATCCGCTGGTAACGATCGTCGGCGACCCTATAATGCCAGCGCGCCGGAGTCTCGTCAGGCAGGTAAACATCGTACCCGTCGGCGGATTGCTTCAAGGCGGAATAGGCAGGCGCGATCGCGGACTTGTCTTTGGCATAGAGGTGGATCATCGTCCCGCCGAATGCAACAGTGAATTTCGACGTATCGATAACCGGAAGTACGAGAGGATGCAGGGTATCCACCGCACCCATGCCATGGTCGCTGACAAAGACGTAGTTCACGGGCAGATGGAGCGAGTCGACCATGCGCGTCATTTTGCCGATGCAGTCGTCGACAAGATGAACGGCATCTTCGGTCTCTTTGGCGTCCGGGCCGTACAGGTGCTCGGCATGATCGACGGATGACACATAAAAAAGGACCAGGTGAGGACGCTGCGCCGCGGGCATCGTCAGCCAGTCCTTTACCGCCTGCAGCCGGGTGTCGAGGGCTATTTTATCGTTAAACCGGTAGTAATAAGTGGGTCGCACCCCGTCCACCGCGGCTTCCGACCCCACCCAGAAAAAGCTGGCAGAAAGGAGCTTTTGCTGTTCGGCCAGCACCCAGATCGGTGTGCCGCCGTAGAAGGAACTATCTTCGACCGCCTTACGGTCCCTGATCGTATATCCTTTACCTTTTGCCGGGTCGAAGAAGGCGTTGTCGACGAGCCCGTGGTGCGACGGGTAGAGCCCCGTAGCCAGACTATAATGGTTGGGAAACGTAACGGAGGGGTAAGCCGGTGTCATGGATGATGCGGCCACACCCGCGGCCCTTAAGGCAAGCAGGTGGGTGGCCTGGTATTTATCAGCCAGGTCATGCCGGAATCCGTCGGCCGAAATAAAGATGACATATGGTTCTTGCTCCTGAAGAGGGCCATTGGAGCGGCCGGGCATGACCATTTGGGTGCTGTCGGTGAGCTGCGCGGAAGCAGCCACGCCCGTCAACACCATCCCGATAAGCAGAATAAAACGCATGCTAAGGATTTGCGCCAAACATACACAATAAATTTGTTTTAACTTCATACGCAGAATAAACCAATCGTTATGTTTGCCAGACAAATCACGTTAGCCCTTACCCTGTCTTTCTCCCTTTTGTTGGGGACCGCCTTTGCACAGGATTATTTCCCAAAAAGCCCACCCGAGAAGGAAGGGGTCCAGGCGGGCGCCATCAGTGATTTTATCAATGCCGCCGCCCATAGCAAAACGGAGTTCCATAGCTTTATGTTCCTTCGTCACGGCAAGCTCATCGCGGAAGGCTGGTGGAACCCCTACGCACCCAATCTCAAACACACGCTTTATTCCACCAGCAAGAGCTTCACGGCAGCGGCCATCGGCTTTGCACTGACGGAAAAGAAACTCAAACTAACGGATAAGGTCATTTCATTTTTCCCGAATGAACTACCCGATCCCGTCTCGCCTTACCTGGCGGAGCTTACCGTCAAGGATGTACTGATGATGTCCGACGGACAGGATCCCGACCCCACCCCATCGGTCGTCACGGACACCAGCTGGGCCAGAAAGTTCTTCGCGACGACCATCATCAATGAACCCGGGACAAAATTCCTCTATAATTCCGCCGGCACCTATATGTTGTCGGCCATCGTGACGAAGGTGACGGGGCAGAAGGTGATCGATTATTTGCGCCCCAGGTTATTCGAACCATTGGGCATTTTTGGCGCGGATTGGGAAACCAGCCCACAGGGCAACAATACCGGCGGCTGGGGCCTGCGCCTCAAGACCGAAGACATGGCCAAGTTCGGACAACTTTATCTCCAGGGCGGCCGATGGAACGGCAAGCAGATCCTCCCAAAAGACTGGGTGAAAGAAGCGACGACGATAAAGATCATGCAAGGTGCAAGCACTTCGCCAAACCCCGACTGGCTGCAGGGTTATTGTTACCAGATGTGGCGTTGCCGGCACAATGGGGTCAGGGCAGACGGCGCCTTTGGGCAGTACATCATCATGTTGCCGGACCAGGACGCGGTGATCGCGATTACGGCAGAGACGCCGGATATGCAGGAAGAGCTCAATCTCGTTTGGCAGTACCTGCTCCCATCGTTTCAAAATTGGGCCTATAAGGATGATCCCGACGCCGATGCCAAATTGCAGCAGCAATTGACCGCCCTCGCCCTCCCGCCAAGAAAAGGCGCTTCCACGGGCGCCGACGTCTCCATCAACGGTAAGCACTATGCGCTCCAAGCAAATGCCAAAAAATTACAGGCGATCGGCTTTGCCTTTCAGGACGGCGTATGGACGGTAAAGCTAAAGGACGAAAAGGGGGAATATGCCATTCCTTTTGGCGATAGCAAATGGGCCAGGACGGAGACAGCCATGTCAGGCCCCAATCTACTCACCGGCGCCGTCAACCACGACGTCGGTCTGCCGCCCTTCCAAACCGCCGGCAGCTACCACTGGATCGACGAAAATACGCTGGAACTTGTGCTGCGGTACATCGAGAGTCCGCACACTGAAACCATGACCTGCCACTTCGATGGAGACAACATAAAAGTCGACTTGCACAACAGCTTCGAATACGGGAAGCCGCCGACGGTGCTGACCGGCACAGTGCAATAAACCGGGCAGCCTTAAAGCGCCGAGGGTTGCCAAGGGAGGGCGACTCCCTACCCCGCGCTCTCTTCCTGCGGTTTATCGAGCACAACGGTGAGATCGGCGAGGTCGACCGTAATGGCGACAAGGCCAACCTGCACAATGGCTTTCTTGCCGCGGATCTCACGGACCGTGCCGACCTGGTGGTTCTTCTTCATCATGACCTTGTTACCGACTTCGGCACTGCCGCCCACCTCGGTATATTTTGCGTCGAATTTTTTGCGCACCTTCTCGTTGACCTGCTTTTCCTTTTGTTTGAAAAGCAATGTCTGCATTTGCTTGATGACCTCATTCTTATCCTCCGTCTTACGCCAGTCGAAGACGATCTGCCTGAGCTTACGCTCCATCTCCTTCAGGTAACCAATACGTTCCTCCGTCATATGGTTCTGGTGCTTCAGCAGCTCGACCTGCTGCTGGTGTCGCTCCCGATGGATAACGGCCTCCATCTCTTTCCTGAGCTTTTCGTTCTCCTTGATGAGCTTGTGCAGGTCTTTCTCGCGTTTTTCGAGATCGCGGAGGTCCTGCTCGGTGGCATTCAGCAGCTTGTCGAGGCGAAAATGATCCTCATCGACCAGCGTACGTGCGCGATGGATGAGCCGCTGGTCCAGGCCGATGCGTTCCGCAATGGAAAAAGTATAGGAACTACCGGGCTTCCCAATGATCAGCTTATAGAGTGGCAACAAATTCGTTTCATCGAAAGCCATGGCGCCGTTGATGATCCCAGCCGTCTTACCGGCCATCACTTTTAAATTGAGGTAGTGGGTGGTGACGATGCCGAAAGCATGTTTGCGCACGAGCTCTTCGAGTATCACTTCCGCAAAAGCGCCGCCCAGGTTAGGATCGCTGCCGCTTCCCAACTCATCGATAAAGAACAGGGTCCTGCCATTGGCATTCTCCATGAAATATTTCATGTTCTTCAGATGCGAACTATAGGTGCTCAGTTCGAACTCGATGCTTTGGGTATCGCCTATGTGGATCATCAGCTGTTTGAAGATCCCCATCTCGCTGTCGGGATGGACAGGGACCAGCAGCCCGCTCTGCAACATGAGCTGCAACAGCCCCACCGTTTTCAGCGTCACCGTCTTGCCCCCGGCGTTAGGGCCGGAGATCACCAGCAGCCGTTCTTTGTCATTGAGGGAGATGTTGGTGGGAACGGTTTCTTTTTTGTTTGTCCGATTATAGAGCAGCAAGAGCGGATGATACGCCTGCCGGAGCAGCACATGCGCCTTGTCCACGAGCAGCGGGAAGCTGCCGTTCATCTCGCCGGCCAGCCGCGCTTTTGCGCGGATAAAGTCAAATTCACCCAACACATCGTGCCACACCTGGAGCAGCGGCGCATGCGAGGAAAGCCTGGCCGTGAGCTCGCGGAGAATACGGTTGACTTCTTTCCGCTCGGCGTTCTCCAGTGAAAAGACGTCGTTGTTGAGCGCAATGGTTTCCTCCGGCTCGATAAAACTGGTGCGGCGGGTGTCGCTCTCGCCATGGAGGATGCCTTTGACCTGGCGTTTATGTTCGGCGAAGATGGCCACTACCCTTCTGCCATTCAGGAAGGATTCTTCGATATCGGCCACGTACCCCGACTTGCCAAGTTTGGACAGGATGCGGTCGAAGACCCGACGAAGTTCATTGCGCCGCCGGAAAAGAGACAGACGAATGTCGGCCAATTCTTCGCTCGCATTGTCCCGAACCGTACCCGACTCGTCGAGGACTTCGTCGATCGCCGCGATGATGGCCTTTTCATAATAGGTGTTCTCGATGACATGCGTAAGGGCGGGATAGGCCACACGCCGTTCGGCATCGAACCAACGGAAGATGCTTTGAATGCTTTCGGCAAGCCGGCGGATCTGCAGGAATTGTTCACCCGACAGGGTCGCACCGGGGATGCCCAGCAATTTAAGCTCCCGCGCGAGGTTCAATGAATCGTCGTTGGGGAAATACTGCCCATTTTGAATGAGCCCTTTGAATTCGTTGGATTGCCGGAGCTCGAGTTCTATGAATTCCTTTCGGGTATGGATACGAAGGTCCTCGGCTTTAGCCCGGGCATACTCCGTACTGCACTGCCCGGCCAGCAAGGTCCTGACCTTATCGAACTCCAATTGCACCAGGGCTGATTCGGGAAAAATTCTCATTTTTTCTAATCCCCAAAGATACGAATTTCCCCCGAGAATGACGGGCCACCATCGACGACCCGCCATCGCGACGAAGCGCTTAAATGTCCGGAGGGGGGCAGCTACTTCCTGAGCGCCGCCACCCATTCTGCAGTCGTCATGACCGCCGCCTGCCGTATGAAAACCTTATTCATCAGCACGTTATGCACCTCGTCGTCACGGTCGGCGCAGGCATCTGACAGTACGGATAACCGGTAGTCCATATCCGCTGCCTGGCGGAGGGTCGAAAGAACGACGCCGCTGGTGGCGATGCCGGTGAGCACGAGGTGTTCGATGCGATGCCCACGCAGGATGACTTCGAGGTCGCTGCCGGCAAAGGCGCTGACGCGGCGTTTGGTGACGACCATTTCACCTGGCAGCGGTGCCACGGAAGGGTCGGCGGCAGGGTCTTCTAGACCGGGTATACCCGATTTCGCGATGGCCGCAAAGTTCGCGGCGGTGCCTGAGCCGATCTCGGGAAAGCCTTTCCGAAATCCTACGACCACGTAGATCACCGGGATCCCCGCGGCGCGCGCGGCGCCGATCGCCTGGTTGAGGGTTCCCGCTAAAGCAGCGGCGTTTATCACCTAGCATTTGCATGATTGCAGGTTGGATGTCCATGACGAGCAGTGCGGTGGCTAGAGCCTTGCTGTTTGTTTCCATGTCGTTGTATTGTTGATAGTGGATGACGATTTTTCCGCCGGTTCGGCAGACGCCGATTGTGAGAATACCGGTTGAGCCGACGCTGGCTGGGGGAAGACTTGTTGAGGCGACGCCTGCAGGGAGGACATCGGTTGACCGGATCCCGACGGACCAGCGCCCGATTCGATCGGTGCAGTAGCTCCGACTTCGGTCTCCGTGGCGATCTCGATCGCGGTGATCTCAGCGGCGGAAGTTTCGGAAATAGCGGAAGCCGCGGAGACAGCGGCAGCCGCGGAGACGGTGGAGGGCGCGGAGACGGCGGAAGTGGCGGAGACGGCGGAAGCCGTGGAAACGGCAGAAACAGCAAACGCATCGGAAGCGCCAAACGCATCGGAAGCAGCAGATACCTCAGAAGCGCCAGACGCAGAGAGAAAACGCCAGAAAATGGCAAGCAGGATCAGCGCCATCACCCCGGATCCCAACACCGTATTCGGCGCACCTGCAAAACCCGAGACGGCGCCGATCAACAGGCTCCCCACCGGCATCATCCCAAAATACGCCATGGCAAAATAACTGATGACACGCCCCCTCATCGCAGGCGCGACGGTCGTCTGGATAATGGTATTGGTCATCGTCGTCTGCGCCATCATACCAAACCCACTGACAACCGCAAAGATCATCGCCAGGGGAAACCAGGTTGTATAGGAGAAAAGAAGGAGCCCGACCGCAAAGATCAAGGTGGTGGTCCTAAGGATCTTCTTCCGCGCCATCTCCGTCCCCGCATTTTGCGAGGTCAGGTACAAAGAACCGCAGATGGCGCCGAGCCCGATAAAACTGTTAATCAGGCCAAAAGTGGCGGCGTTGCCATGAAAGATGACCTTGGCATAGATCGGCAGCAACGTGCCGAAAGGGATCACGAATAGGCTCATCGCCGCTAATAACGTGATAACGCGGAAAATAGCCGGCGTGTGCACCATGTATCGCCAGCCTTCGCGGAGTTCCTCCACGGGATTTTTTTGGTGAACAGCAGGCACGTAGGCCGGCAGTTTCATGCGAAGCAGCGAAATGATGACCGCCAGGAAGCTCGCCGCATTGATCAGAAAACACGCACCCGCCTCAAACCGCTGCAGCACGATACCCGATATCGCCGGGCCGACAAGCCTTGCCAGGTTGACCATCGTCGAATTCAAGGCCAGCGCATTAGGCAGGTGCTCCTTGTTGTCGACCATCTCATAGACCATCGATTGGCGGGCCGGCACGTCGAAGGCATTGATAGCGCCGAGTATGACGCTGATGGAAAGGATCTCCCAGACCTGGTAGTGCCCCATCAGCAACAGGACGGCAAGCAAAATCGACTGCACTAAAGACGCCACTTGTGTGATCAGGAGCACTTTGAACCGGTTATAACGATCCGAGATCACGCCGCCAACAGTCGACAGGAGAAAAGACGGGAACTGCAGGCAAAAAAGCGAGAGCCCGAGCATCCAACTGGAATGCGTTAAGGTGTAGATAACCCAACTAACGGCCGTACGCTGCATCCAGGTACCGATCAGCGATACGGACTGGCCATAGAAATAAAGCCGGTAATTGCGGCTTTGAAAAGCGGTGAATTTGGGTAATTCCATACGAATGATGTATAGTGATGGTCCAACTATTCTTGAACCAGCTTTGTAAGGATCTGCAATGCTTCCACGAGCAGGCCTTTCTCGGCGGGCGTTACCTTTTCATGCAACGCCTTCGCCAGCCATTCCTGTTTTTCCTGTCTCGCTTGTTCGACCCGGGCTGTTCCGAGGCCAGTAAGCGATAACAGCGTCTTCCGGCCATCTTCGGCAGATGGGGTCCGTACTACATAATTCAACTCCACTAGATGACTAACAACCTGAGACATAGATTGGGTCGTCACCTTTTCGGCCCGGGCGATAGCTGTCGGCGCCAATTGCACATCCGGGTAGAGCAGGCCGAGGGTGGAGCGCTCCGTCAGGGACAACTTACCATCATTGCGGGTCTCACGCCGCATGATCTTTACAAGCCGGTTGAGGGTGCTTCTCAGGCTGGCGGCAATCTCCATGTCCTGGGTAGATGGGCTTTTCATAATACGAAGGTAAACTTATAAAGTTACTTTACAAAACTACTTCTAATAAATTTTCCCGACTTTGCCCCCCCGCTGTTACGTCCGCGGCCGCTATCTTTATCACATGATAGGCGCCATTATCGAACTCCTCCTCTCTTGGATCCTTCTCCATTTTATCGAACACCGCCGCCTGTCAGCCCTCGGGTTCGCACCAACGTCGCGCCGGCTCCGGCTCGCCGGACTGGGCTTTCTGCTCGCAGCCGGCTACATGAGTATTTTCTACCTGGCAGAAGCAGCCCTGTTGCACGCCCCCTACCATGTCAACACTGACTACAGTGCAAAAGCACTTTTAAAAGCCGGCTGCTACGTATTCAAAAATCTCCTCTTCGAAGAACTGCTCTTCCGCGGAGCCTTACTCTACATCCTCATCAAGCGCATCGGCCCGCAAAAAGCCATAGTCGTCTCAGCCATCGCCTTCGGCATCTATCATTGGTTCACCATCGGCTTCGGCAAGCCCGCACAGATGGCGTATATTTTTCTGACGATGGGGCTGGCGGGATACGCCTTCGCCAGGGCCTTTGAGAAGACCGGCACTATCTTACTGCCCTTTGCCCTGCACTTCGGCCTCAATACCGCCATGATGATCCTGTTCAGCAAGAACAGCGGCATCGGTCCTCAGCTATTGATACAGAAAGCCGGGCCGCAGATAGCTACCAAGAGCCTGCTTTTCATGGGACTGATGATCGGACAAAGCGTTGCCCCACCCCTCTTGGTGCTTTTCTGGCTGCGATTCGTGAAAAAACAGCCATTTTAATATATTTGTGATATGAACAATGCAAAGATCCCCGAAGGCATAAAGACCGAAGTGGCGACCTTTGGTACCGGCTGTTTCTGGTGCACTGAGGCCGTTTTTCAGGAGCTTAAAGGGGTTGTCCAAGTATACTCAGGGTATATGGGCGGCCATGTGGCCAACCCCAGCTACGAAGAGGTCTGTTCCGGGACGACCGGCCATGCCGAGTGCCTCCAGGTCTTTTATGATCCCGAAGTACTCACCTATGACGAGTTGCTCGAGGTTTTCTGGGAGTCGCATGACCCGACTCAACTCAATCGCCAGGGCAATGATATCGGTACGCAGTACCGCAGCGCCATCTTTTTTCACACCGAAGAACAGCAGGAAAAAGCCGGGCATTACAAGGCGCAACTCGACAAAGAAGGGGCATATCCTCATCCGATCGTGACCGAGATCACCCCTGCCACAACATTCTATCCCGCCGAAGACTATCACCAGGATTATTACAACAACCATGGATCGCAACCCTATTGTTACCTCGTGATCAGACCCAAGGTCGAGAAATTCGAGAAAGCATTTGCGGGTAAGCTCAAGAAAAGCGCAGGAAACTAGCAGCGGTCTTAAAAACTATCTCATCGCCGCCCTCCGGAACCCCGCATCCATCCTGCTCAGCGCCTCTACGGCTCAAGCCCTCTTCGGCGATCGCGACGGGATCGGTCAAACAATACCATCGGACGTCAACGCGGCGTTAAAAGATCGACATGCCGCAGGTCAAGCAAATTGAGTGCATTGGCCTCGAGACCATGAACACGGGGATTGATCAGGTGCACCACTTCATCATACCAAAGCGGCACGACAGGCGCCGCATCGACCACCATCTGGTCCATCTCCTGATACAGCCGGTAACGCGCCGAATCATTGTTCTCCTGCAAAGCCTGCTCATACAACCGGTCGAAGCCGGGATCATCATAACGCGTATAGTTAGGCGGTGCAGGGTTGCGGGAATAGAATACGCTGAGGTAATTTTCCGCGTCTGGATAGTCGGCAATCCAGCTGCCACGAAAAAATAGCGCCTTCGACAGCGCCGTTTCTTCTAGCAGAAGACTCTTTTGAACGACTTCCACGTCGATGTGCAGCCCGATGTCCTGGAGTTGCCGCGCAATAAAAGTGGCAAAATCGGCATAGATAGGAATGGTGAGAAGCTTAATAGGCGGCTGCCCACGCCCATCCGGATAGCCCGCGATCGCCAGCAAACTACGAGCCTTCTCCGGATCATAGCGATAGCCATGCACTTTCGCGGAATCGAAGGACGGCAGTCCCGCGGGAACGAATCCGCTCTCCGCAGGCAGCCCAAGCGAATTGCGCAGATAAAGCATCATCTTCCGCCGGTCGAAGCCATAGTTGATGGCTTGACGGACCGCTTTTGCCCGTAGCGGCGAGGTGCGCACCAGCGAATTGTTGCTGTCCACGAGGATCCCAAGGTATTCGGTGTTCAATTGCGGATGCACCGATAAGACGATCTTGTCTTGCCATTCTTTTTTCAGCTGGCCCCGCTTACTCAGCAACTCATCCTTAAAAGAAGGGTCGATCTCGTTGATGAAGTCCAGTTCGCCTTGCCGGAATTGCAGGAACTCGGTTGCTTTTTCGTCGTTGAAGGTTACTTTCACCGCATCCAGATACGGTAAGGGGTGACCGGCACTATCGTGTTCATAATAGTGATCATTCCGCCGGAGAATAAGCGCCTGTCCTTCTTCCCAGGACCCAAATCGGAAAGGACCGGTGCCGCAGGGATGGGCGCGGAAAGCGGCGCCGTATTTTTCAACGACCTCCCGCGGAACGGCCGAACAATATTCCATGCTGAGCAATCCCAGGATCGGGTTAAAAGGCCGAAGCAACCGCAACTCAAAAGTGCTGTCGTCCAGGGCCAGAAATGCGCCGCCGCCTGGAACATCCGAATCGATCTTCAGCACCGCGACCGGATCTCCCCGTCCAAACATAAAGGTGCGTCCCGTATCAATTCTATCATGGAAGATCCACGCCCCGCTGCTCGCAGTCGCCGGATCCAACAGCCGGTTAAAACTATAGACGATATCGGAGGCGATGAGCCGCCGCCCCTTGCCGCCGGGAAACGCCGGATCATCTTGAAAAAAGACATCGGTCCGCAGGTGAAAAATCCAGGTCCTTCGATCGGACGAGACCCCCCAACTGCTGGCCAGCCCGGGAACGAAATGCAAGTCGGCATCTGTCTCCACCAGCGTACTATAGAGTTGGTGGATGGCCCACATGATAGACCTGTTCTTGGCAAAAGCAGGGTCCAGACTGGCAATGCCATCGGATTCGTTGTACGTGAATACTTTTTTTTCCCGATCAGTGACAGCCGGCCCGCAGCCAACCAGGCAACCGACCAGGCCGAACAAGGCGACCGACCCAATCAGATGGCGAAGCAGCGAGGACCACCCGTCCAGCGACAGCCACTCAAAACCGCTCGTCCAAATCGCCCGCCGGGTTGGCAAATGTTTATTTACCTTCATCACGTTGTAAGAAAATTCTAAAATAAAGATAGCCAATGCGTCGCATACTGTCATTTGCCGCTACACTCATTTGCGTTTTCCTAAATCCCGCCGCACAGGCCCAGTTGCTTACCCCAGAAAAAGCCGTCTACTCCCACGACGATAGCCTTCGCGGTAGCGTCGGGCCGGAACGGGCGTGGTGGAACTTGCTCAAATATGACCTACAGGTAACACCCGACTATGCCGCCAAATCCCTGGCAGGCGAAAACGCCATCACTTTCGCAGCGCTCACCGATGGACAGATCCTCCAGATCGATCTCCAGGAGCCGATGCAACTCATCTCGGCCACCTGGCGCAAAAAACTTTTGGCAGTCACCCGCGAGGCCAACGTATTCCATGTGCATTTTCCAAAAACAATAAAAGCCGGCGCCATCGAAACCGTCGTTTTCAAATACCAGGGTATCCCTAAAGTAGCAACCCGCCCACCATGGGGCGGCGGCTGGATCTGGACCAAGGACGAACAGGGGCGGCCCTGGATCAGCGTGGCCGATGAGGGCCTGGGACTCAGCTGCTGGCTCCCATGCAAGGACCACTTGTACGACGAACCCGATAGCGGCGTAGTGATGCACATCACTTGCGCCGACACGCTCATCGGCATCGGCAATGGTAGACTAAAAGACAAAAAACCCAACGGCAACGGCACAACCACCTATACCTGGGTCGTCACCAACCCCATCAATTCCTACGATATCATTCCCTATATAGGCAAATACACCAACTGGACCTCAATTTTCCAGGGCGCCAAAGGCCCACTGGATTGCAGTTACTGGGTGCTGGATTATAACCTGGAAAAGGCCAAACCGCAATTCAAGCAGGCGGACACCATGCTCCATGCCTTCGAATATTGGATGGGTCCCTACCCTTTTTACGAGGACAGTTATAAGCTGGTCGAAGCCCCGCACCTCGGCATGGAACACCAGAGCAATGTCGCTTATGGCAACCATTTCGAGAATGGTTACCTGGGCCGCGACCTGTCGGGAACGGGATGGGGACTAAAATGGGACTTCATCATCGTACACGAAAGCGGCCACGAATGGTTTGGGAATAGCATCACCGACAAAGACGCCGCAGATATGTGGGTGCACGAAGGCTTTACCAATTACACCGAGACACTGTATACCACTTACCTGTATGGCGTGGAGGCCGGAGACGAGTATTGCATCGGCACCCGGAAGAACATCGCGAACGACAACACCGTCATTGCCCCCTACGGTGTCAATAAGGAAGGGTCAGGCGACATGTATTATAAAGGTGGAAATATGTTGCACATGATCCGGCAGATCATCGGCGACAGCGCCTTTCGCGGTCTGCTGCACGGACTGCAATCGACCTTCTATCATAAGACCGTAACCACCCAGGAGATCGAGGCCTATATCAGCAGCTACGCGCACCAAGACCTCTCGAAGGTCTTTGATCAGTACCTTCGCACCACGAAGATCCCCGTGCTTTCCTACCAGTCCAATGGAGATATCATCAGTTATCGCTGGGGCAATTGCGTCAAGGGTTTCAATATGCCCGTAAAAGTATACATCGGTGGGCTTCCCGAGCAGTGGATCCATCCGACGGAGGAGTGGCAGACCATGAAGGCCGGCACCGGCGGCGAAGTCCTCGAAACACCCCTGCCGGATATAAAGGCAGCCCTTTCTGCCCAACCGACAGGCGGACGTCCGCATCCAGCCGGTTCGGGCCCCGGCATCATCACGGTAGGCGCGACGGGCAATGGCACGGGTGGTGACGGCAACCTCTCTGTCGACCGGAACTTCTACATTGTCGTAAAAAAACAGGGATAGTCGATTGCACTAAGCGGCGAGCGGCGCAAAACGGTCGAATTGCGCTAAGCGGCGGGTTTGCCGCATGCACCGAATGGGCCAACCTAATTGAGGGCCGCCGTAGCCGCGGGTTGGTCCATCACCCGACCGGCACCCACAAAATGGCTGTCGTAATAACCATCGTTCAGATCGCTGATCATTACGCCCGAAACCGAAGCGTGCACGAATTTGCCATTGCGCAGGTACACGCCGACATGCGTCACTCCCCGGTGCTTCTTGCCTGAAAGCGTATGAAAAAAAACCAGATCTCCTTCGTGAAGCTGATCCCGGGAGATATGCGTACAGGCGTCATATTGCTCCTTCGACGTGCGGGGCATCGTAGCCACGCCATATACCGACGACATCAGCAGGAACGCGAAAGCGGAACAGTCGATGCCATCCCGGGTAGTGCCGCCATAGTGGTAGGGTGTACCATACCAGTAATCCATAAAACTCAACAGCTTGGGATTATTCAGGTCCTCCACCGGGCAATTCTCAAGGATCGCATATTTGAATTGTAAGGCCGGATAGTGCTCGATGATCGTTGCCCGTTCCGAGTAAACGGCACCTCCGTTCGCAGGGGAAATTGAACTTTGGCTCCCATCCTTGCGATCTGCTGATCCTATCGAGATGTTATTGATAAATTGAACATTCCCACTGGATTGCCTGCCAGCAGCAGCGGCCGGCTGGGATGCAGCAGGTTTGAAGGTGCTGCAGCGGCTTAGCAGGCACAAGGCGACGATTGCTATGAGTACGCTGTGTTTCAACATAATTTTCAGCAAGAGGATATTGGCACGGTACAAAGATAACCAAAATATGCAAAGATTTTGCCAAATGACTGCTCGTGTCAGTCCGGGAAGCAGCCGGAGCCAACTGAAGAAAGCCATGGTGAAACCGAAGAAAGCCATGGTGAAACTGAAGACAGCCATGGTGAAACCGAAGAAAGCCTGGCAGAAACCGGGAGAAGCGAGGCGAAACCAGCCATCGAGCAGCCCTGTGGAAAGAATGTGACGAGCACTGAACGAAACATCTCGGCATTTGTTAGTTAATTGCGAGTCCAATGAGCAAATTTTCCCACCTCCATACACACACCCAATTCTCCCTTCTCGACGGAGCAGCATCGATCCAAAGCCTTTATAAAAAAGCGATCAAAGACGGTATGCCTGCACTGGCGATCACCGACCATGGCAATATGTTCGGCGCCTTCGAATTCGTGGCCGAAGCCTACAAACACAAGAACGACGACGGCACCCTGAAGGTGAAGCCCGTAGTAGGCTGCGAGTTCTACGTGGTGGCAGACCGCTTCAAAAAAACATTTACCAAGGATCAAAAAGACCAACGCTTCCACCAGATCCTCCTGGCCAAAAACAAACAGGGCTACCAAAACCTCATCAAACTGACGTCTCTGGGTTATACCGAAGGGATGTACAGCAAATATCCCCGTATCGACAAGGAATTGATCCTTCAATACCACGAAGGCCTGATCGCCACCACCTGCTGCATCGGCGCCTACGTGCCCCAGACCATCCTCCACGAGAGCGAGGAACAGGCTGAAAAAGAATTCAAATGGTGGTTCGACCTCTTCGGTGAAGACTACTTTATCGAACTGCAGCGCCATAATATCAAAGAACAGGAGAAGATCAATCTGTTACTGCAAAAATTTTCGAAAAAGTTTACTGTCCCGCTCATTGCCACCAACGACAGCCATTATACCGACCGCGACGATTACAATGCCCACGACATCCTGTTGTGTATCAATACCGGCGAAAAACAGGCCACGCCCGGTTACGACGACTTCGTCAACGATGACGCCAACACCAGGAACCGGCGATTCAAGTTCCCGAACGATCAGTTCTATTTCAAGACGACGGCCGAAATGGCCGCCCTCTTCGAAGACGTGCCCGAAGCCATCGACAATACCAACATCATCGTTGACCGGGTCGAGACGCTGAACCTCAAAAAAGACATCCTGCTGCCCAATTTCCCCGTCCCCGCGGCATTCCAGATACATGGCGACAGCAACCTGAACCAGTGGGAATACCTGAAATACATTACGCAGGAAGGCGCCAAACTCCGGTACAGCGACCTGACACCGGAAATCCAGGAACGGCTCGATTTCGAATTGTTTACCGTCAAAACGATGGGCTTCGCGGGCTACTTCCTGATCGTGAGCGATTTCATCAAAGCGGGCCGCGATATGGGCGTATTCATCGGCCCTGGCCGTGGGTCGGCGGCCGGCAGCGTGGTCGCCTATTGCATCGGCATCACCAATATCGATCCCATCAAATACAACCTGCTCTTCGAACGGTTCCTGAATCCTGACCGTAAGAGCATGCCCGATATCGACACGGATTTTGATGATGAAGGACGCCAACGGGTCATCGAATATGTGGCGCAGAAGTATGGCAGGAACCAGGTGGCGCAGATCGTCACCTATGGCACCATGGCGGCCAAGATGAGCATCAAAGACGTGGCCCGGGCTCTTGATCTGCCGCTTGCCGAGTCCAATGCACTGGCCAAGCTGGTCCCGGAACGCCCCGGCATCGAGCTCAAACGCGTCCTCCATGCCCCCATGACCGGAAAAGAAGGGGAGAGATCGCTGGAAGAAAAAGACGGCGTCGGACCCGACGACATGGCCAACGTAAAACTCATCCGGGAGATCTATAAAGGCGACGACATCCGCAGCCGGGTACTCCACGAAGCCGAACGCCTCGAGGGGTCGGTGCGGAATACGGGCCTGCATGCGGCGGGCATCATCATCGCGCCGGATGACCTGATGACGATTTTACCCGTTTGCATCGCCAAGGACTCCGACCTCCTGGTGACCCAGATCGAAGGAAGCGTTATCGAGGAAGCCGGAGTCTTAAAGATGGATTTCCTTGGATTGAGGACCCTGAACATTTTGAAGACAGCTTTGGAGTTGATAAAAGAAAACCACGGCATCGGGATCGTCATCGACGATATCCCGCTGGACGATCCGATTACTTTCGATTTGTATCAGAAAGGCGAGACGATCGGCACGTTCCAGTTTGAAAGCCCCGGGATGCAGAAATACCTCAAGGACCTGAAACCGGACACATTCAATGACCTGATCGCCATGAATGCCCTCTACCGGCCAGGCCCAATTGCCTATATCCCGAATTATATCGATCGTAAGCACGGTCGTGAGCCGATCGTATTCGATTTACCGGAGATGGAAGAATACCTCGGGGACACGTACGGCATCACCGTTTACCAGGAACAGGTCATGTTGCTGGCGCAGAAGCTGGCCGGCTTTAGCAAGGGCGACGCCGACGTGCTCAGAAAAGCGATGGGCAAAAAGCAAAAGTCGATCCTGGATAAAATGAAAAGCCAGTTCGTAAAAGGCGCAGCAGCCAAAGGGTTTGCGGCCCAGACACTCGAGAAGATTTGGACAGACTGGGAAGCGTTTGCCCAATATGCCTTTAACAAGTCCCACTCGACCTGTTATGCTTTCGTAGCCTATCAGACCGCCTACCTCAAGGCGCGTTATCCCTCGGAATATATGGCCGCGGTGCTCAACCACGCAGGCAGCATCGAAAAGATCACGTTCTTCATGGAAGAGTGCAAGCGGATGGGTTTGAAAGTACTCGGGCCGGATATCAATGAATCGAAAAAGGGTTTTGCTGTCAATATGAAAGGCGAGATCCGCGTTGGCCTCGGCGGATTGAAAGGCGTCGGCGAAGCCGCCGTGGAAGGCATAATAGAAGAGCGGCATCGCAATGGTCCCTTTTCCAGCATGTTCGATATGATCAAGCGCATCAACCAGCGGACCGTCAACAAGAAAACGCTGGAAAGCCTGGCTTATGCGGGCAGTTTCGATTGCTTTAAGGAAATGCACCGCGCCCAGTACTTTTATGTCGCGCCAGGGGACACGGCGACGGGACTTGAAAAGATCATCAAATTCGGGAACGTTTATCAGACCAACTCGACATCGGGCAGCAACAGCCTGTTTGGCGACCTGGCAATGCCGGATATCACCACCCCCAAGATCTCCAATTGTGAACCCTGGTCCCTCACGGAGTTGCTGGATCACGAGAAGGACGTCACCGGCATGTTCATGAGCGGGCATCCGCTGGATCACTTCAAGTTCGAGATCACGCATTACGGGATCACGCAGCTCGGAGAATTCAATGAGATCAAAGATGCAGTTGCCCTGCAAAGCAATCCAGGCAAAACGCTGCGACTGGCTGGTTTGGTGGTAGATGCGCAACATCGCGTCAGCAAGACCGGGAAGCAGTTCGGGTCCCTGATCATCGAGGATTACACGGGAAAGGCTGAATTCATGCTTTGGAGCGAGGATTATGCCCGGTATTCCAATTACCTTGAAAAAGGCAAGAACCTCTTTTTGACCGGTGCGTTCCGCCAACGGTTCAATAAAGCGGAATTCGAGTTCCGGATAGAGAAGCTGATGCTCCTGGAGAGCATCAAACCCATCCTGACCAAACAGATCATCATGGATGTGGAGGCCCGGTTCATCAATGAGGCGCTGGTGCAGTTCATAGAACGGAACGTCAAGCAGTATCCAGGCAAATCGGGGTTGAAATTCAACATTATAGAGTCAAAAACCCACAACAGGATCAGCCTTTTCACGATGGGCAATGGCTTCGAGATGAATGACGAAATGTCCGCATTTCTGGAAAAAACGCCGGAACTAGAGGTCCAGGTGGTTACGATTTAAGCAGCGCAGCTGACCAATGGAGGTCGCTTCTATTTTGTCGTCGGCACGAGGTCGCCCCCGATTTTGTCGCGGGCACGCGGTCGGCGCCGATTTTGTCGGCGGCACGACGAATAAGTTCGATTATTTGATCGACCTTCGTGTAGGAAAAGAAATCTTCTAATATAAAAACGCTTATTTATGGCTTTAGAACTTACGGATACCAATTTTCAGGAAAAAGTGATCGATAACGATAAATTGACCATCGTCGACTTCTGGGCTGAATGGTGTGGCCCTTGCCGCGCAATCGGACCGGTCATCGAAGAATTGTCAAAGGAATATGATGGCAAGATCAATGTAGGGAAGGTGAATGTGGATCATAACCCGCAGCTTTCTGTCAACTACGGCATCACCAGCATCCCTGCGATTCTGTTCATCAAAGGCGGTAAAGTGGTCGACAAACTGGTAGGCGCCCAACCCAAATCCAATTTCGTGAAGAAGATCGAGTCGCATCTGTAAATGCGCCAATATATATTTATTATGATAACGACCCCGTACGGCAACGTACGGGGTTTTTTCTATTTGTACACTGCTGATCTCAGTTGACGGTGTCATCCGGTGTTTTCCTATGCCACCAGGTGGCCAGCGCGGAGCCGGAGATATTCATCATGGGGCCAAAGACGGCGGCGGCAAGACCCACCGTGGCTAATTTGCCCATAGCAAGTGCGAGGCCGGACGCAAGGCCGGAATTTTGCATGCCTACTTCCAATGCGATAGTGCGACGGTCACTTTCTTTAAGTCCGAGCCAGCGGGCGGACCAATAACCAAGCGCATACCCGGCGATGTTTTGCAGGAAGGTGGCGACGACGAGGAGGAGACCCACTTTAAGCAGGCTTTCCCGGCCTGCCGCGGTGATCACGACTATTATAAGCGCGATGCCGATCATGGAGATCAGCGGCATGGCTTTGTCAAGCCAGGCGAAACGGCCGCGCACCAGGTAATGAAATGCGACACCCGCGGCAATCGGGATAATGACGATTTGCATGATATCCCATACCATGGCCCCGAGATGAATGTCGATATACTGACCCGCGAGGAGTTTCATCAGGAGGGGAGTCAGAAAAGGCGCAAGCAAAGTAGAGATGGCGGTGACGGATACCGAGAGTGCCAAATTGGCTTTCGCCAGGTAAGACATGACGTTGGAGGCAAGCCCGCTCGGGCAGCAGCCGACGAGGATAATGCCGGCGGTTATTTCACTGGGGAAGTGGAAGATGGCAGCCAGGGTGTAGCTGACCAGCGGCATGATCGTATAGTGGCAGATGACCCCGATTAGGATGCCGCGAGGCATCCGCAGGACATGGCGGAATTCTTGCAGGCTGAGCGCTGCGCCCATCCCGAACATGATGATTTGCAGCAGCGGCAAAATGAGTTTGGAGAGTTTGAAGTGACCGACGTGGGTGAAATAAGTCGGATAGTACAGGGCGAGGCTCACCGCCGCAAAGATCATCACCGTGAAGGAAAATCCCTTCAGCAGGGGATAGCGCCGAAACAACAGCGCCAGCGCTGCGAAGAGCGCGAATAAGATCCAACCCCCCGGGTTACCCACAAGCAGGACATATTTCATGTAGAAGCAATTAGTGTGGAACGACCACAGCCCCATCAGCCATGGCCGTATGCCTGTAACGGAACACCAACGGGAAGACGATCCCCAGCACGAGTGCATAGCCCGCAAAACAAAACCATATGTCGTGCCAGTTCTTGACGCCATCCGTTGTGAAATGGTCCACTACACGGCCGCTGACAAACGTACCCACATAAGCACCGATGCCATTGGTCATCAGCATGAACAATCCCTGGGCACTTGCCCTGATCTTTACCTCGGCTTCCCGCTCCACGAACAGCGAACCGGAGATATTGAAGAAATCGAAAGCCATCCCATAGACGATCATCGACAGGATCAGCAGCGGCAGGCCGGTGCCGGGGTTGCCTATCCCAAAAAGGCCGAACCGGAACACCCAGGCGAAGATGCTGATCAGAATGACCTGTTTGATGCCGAACCGGCGGAGAAAGAACGGGATCGTAAGGATGAACAGCGTTTCGGAGATCTGGGAGATAGAGATCAGCAGGTTGGAATGGCGGACGCCGAATGACCCGGCATACCGCGGATCAGCCGAAAAATCGCTGATAAAGGCGCTGCCAAAAGCATTCGTGATCTGCAGGGCCGCCCCCAGCAGCATAGCGAAAATAAAAAAAATGAGCGTCTTCTTACGCGTGAACAACACGAATGCATCCAGGCCAAGGGAAGCGGCAAGGCTCGGCTTCGGCCCACTACGAACGGGAAAACACGCCGGCAGGGTGAAAGCGTAGATGCTTAACACCAGGCCCGCACCCGCGCTGATATACAATTGAAGCGGACTTTGGTTGTAGCCGCAAAGATCGACGATCCACATGGCGCACACGAACCCCACCGTGCCCCATACCCGGATCGGCGGAAAGTCCTTTACGATATTGAAACCCCTTCTTTCCAGGATGATATAGGACACCGTCGCATTGAGCGCAAGCGTCGGCATGAAGAAGAAGGAATTGAACAGCATGGCCAAATAAAACAAGTAGAAACTGTGCAGCCCCGAGGCCCACAGGAGCATGGCGGCGCCGACGATATGGCAGAGCCCCAAGGCCCTTTCGGCGTTGAGCCACCGATCGGCGACGATCCCGAACAATGCCGGGGTGAAGATCGAAGCAATGCCCATCGTGCCATAGATGGCGGCTACCTGCTTGCCGTTGAAATGAAGCACATTGAACATGTATCCCCCGAGCGAAATGAGCCAGGCCCCCCAGACGAAGAATTCCAGGAAGTTCATGACGGTCAGGCGGAATCTTATATTCACTGATCGAAGATAAAGAATTAATTGGTAGCCCTACAATCACTAATTTTGCCTGATGGAATCTATCAGCACGGGCATCGATGCCCTCCTTGGAACCGCCGGCAAGGAACTACGCCGCATCGGTGAAAAGATCATCGCCAACGAAAGGATCACCCCAGCCGAAGGGATCACCTTATTCGAAGAAGGCAGCCTGCCCTTTCTCGGCGCGCTGGCGAACCATGTCCGCGAAAAGCTGCATGGCAACAAGACCTATTTCAACCGAAATTTCCATATCGAACCCACCAACGTCTGTGTGTTTACTTGCAACTTCTGTTCTTATAGCCGGGTCTATGCCCATCGCGATGAAGGCTGGGAACTGACGCAGCAGCAGATGCTCGACACCGTGAAAAGCTACGATGGCAAGCCGGTGACCGAAGTGCATATCGTAGGCGGGGTACATCCCAAGATGAACCTGGAGTTCTTCCTGGAAACATTGCGGAAGATCAAGGCGCACCGGCCCGATCTGCACATTAAAGGATTCACGGCGGTAGAGCTCGATTATATGTTCCGCAAGGCAAAATTGTCCGTGGAGGAAGGCATGAAAAAACTACACGAAGCAGGCCTGGATTCCATGCCCGGCGGCGGCGCCGAGATCTTTCATCCCGATGTCCGCAGCATCATCTGCGCCGATAAGGTCGATGCCGATGGCTGGTTGCACATCCATGCTGCCGCCCATGGCCAGGGCATGCATACCAATGCGACGATGCTGTACGGCCATATTGAGTCATATGCCCATCGTGTCGATCATATGGAACGCCTTCGTCAGGTGCAGGATAAGACCCATGGCTTCAACACTTTTATCCCGTTGAAATTCCGCAACAAGAACAATGACATGAGCCATATCGCCGAGTCCAGTGTGATCGAGGATATGAAGCTGTACGCGGTGGCCCGCTTGTACATGGATAATTTCCCGCACCTCAAAGCTTACTGGCCGATGCTGGGGCGGCAGAATGCGCAGCTCACCCTCGCCTTCGGCGTCAACGACCTGGACGGCACCATCGATGATACGACGAAGATCTATTCCATGGCAGGGAGTGAGGAGCAAACGCCGAGCCTGAGCACGGCGCAGCTGGTAAGCCTCATCCGCCAGGTAGGACGCGAACCCGTCGAGCGGGATACCCTCTATCACGAGATCCGCAATTACAAGGATGTCCCGATGGAAGAACTGATGCGCGACCCTACCTTGAATTAGGCGCGTGCTTGCAGGGATACAGTCACATTTTCTCCTTGACCAGCACCATGCCGTCCGCGTTTGCTTTTCTTCCGGTGCAAGAGTCCTCAATAGCAGTCATGCGCACCGAATCATCACTGTACCAGGTCGCGCTATACTTACCCCAATAGTTCGTGCCACACGTGGTATCGGTAATCGTAGACGTAGTTCCGTCCAGCTTGTATTGGCCGCCCACCTTCCAGGTCGAGCCTTCGAACGTTGCTTCGTAAGTGCCGTCTTTACGGAAAACAGTGCTGCCCTTGACACCGTTACCGTAAAGGGCATGCCAATGGCCCACGAGGCTTTTTTTGGCAGCAACAAACGCCAGTGCGCCGAAAAGTGAACAGAACAGCAGAAATACGGCAGCTTTTTTCATGATGAATTATTTTGATCGAAGATAGTAACGGGAACAGGCAGAGCGAACCGGTCATCGTCAGACGGCAGGCTAAAATCGACCAACCATTTCCAAAAAAGCCGTCACCGAACGACATCGACGGAATCCAATTTCCGCACCACTCCATCCTGTTTCATAAGGCACAATTTCGCCGCCGCAGCCAGTCTGCATAACCCACACTTACTTTTACTTGCTCCACCAGGAATCATTATTTATTAAACCTTGAGTTTTTGCCGCTTTTGCTGCTAAAAACGGCAACCATTATGAACCGCATATCCATTCTACCGCCAGCCCTGGCACTGGCACTCGCCCGCGTTTTGCCCGGCACCGCCACCACCCGCGAACCAACAGCCGGCAGTCCCAGCGCCCCCAAGGAAAGCGCCACCCCCAAGGAAAGCACCACCCCAAAAGAAAGCACTGCCCCAAAAGAAAGCACGAACCCAAAGAAAAGCGCTACCGCTCTCCAAGAGAAAGACCGATTCCAGATCAATTACTATTGGTACACCTATCCGGCCGACTCCTACAACGACTACGAAAGTCTTACGGTCGAGGAATTAGAATGGTGGATCATCTTGTTGGTACCGATAAATACCAGCTCTCCGGGCGGCACGATGATCGCACGCGGCTATTTGACCAATGCCTATCCACACACGATGTACGCCTCCCAGTATCTCTATGCGCATTATTAGCGAAGGGTATACCTAAAAGGAAACATGTAGTCCGGCAACAAGGATGCGCATCGGCGGCAAAACGGTTGGGTCCTGCGTCTCAGGGTCCGAGACGGGAAAATGGGTTCGCGTCCATAGATTCTGGCCACTAAGACTGATACGTCCTTCGACTAGACCCAACCGTTTTGGCTATAGCCGGCGGCAACCGCCAGCTAAGGGCAATATTCCGTAACCGTATATAAGACGCATCGATCGTCGCGGCATCGCTATTTCTCAAAATCGATCAACCGGGTCAATGCA
>CBDCBP010000013.1:0-402782 GCA_965214315.1 Puia sp.
GCCTTCGTCCACCATTCAGAACAATCAAAGTTGCAAAAACATGAGTTACCGCTGCAATCAACATACGCGCAATTTGCGGAGTTGATGGAAATTCCGCAAGCGTGTATCCGATAGGATGCGTGAGCTGTGTTGAACGAGACATCGGTAAGAGGTCGAACAGACGCAGCACATCAAAGGGAAGGGCAACTGTCATATTGGTTTCGCAGACAACAATTTGCACAACAAAGTGAAATGTTGACGAATCATCAAACCTGTGCGTTGTCATCCAGTGCACCCAAGCAATGCAACATCTCCAGCGCGCGAGACCTGAGAGCGAAAGACAGAAAGTAAGCTCGCAAACTCGGATCAGCCACAACACAAACACAAACACAAACACAAACACAAACACAAACACAAACACAAACACAAACACAATTACAAACACAAAACACAAAACACAAAACACAAAACACAACACAACACAACAAAACACAACACAACACAACACAAACACAAAACACAAAACACAAAACACAAACACGAACACAACACAAGCCTTACATTGCGGACGCGGAAGGTGGCGACATATAGTCAAAGTGAACGACATCGTCAATGTGCAACACCTGAACAAACCGATTCACAAAAAGAGACGTTCAGGTGCATTCAAACATGCAAACGCAACAAAACAAAATCTAAAGTAATCAGATGAAATTAAACACGCACACAATCATCCGCGCTACCTTCAACTGCAACACGATTGTGGACAAATCGCTCCGTTGCATCTCTGGCTGGGCCTTGACTGGCAACACAGAGAAGTGCGACTCGGGATAGAGACGATAGCATTTTCCTGCATAAAAACGTTCAGTCAAACATGATTGTGCACGAGGTAGTTTGGTGGATCACAACAGCAAGAGACAATCAAAAATTGAATCACCCCCGAACGATACCCATAGCGAAACCTATACTTTTGGCAGCGGTTTTTATAAATCGAAAGAGAAGAAATACGATCTCGGTGTGGATTTTAACGCCAGCTATACGAAAAGCCGTTCGTCTATCAATACCGGTGTGGCCACCAAATATTGGACCTATGAGATCCAACCCAATGGCAATCTTTACCTGCCGCTGAAGTTCCAGCTTCACGCCGACGCGGATATCAACCTGCGGCCCAAGTCGCCGGCTTTTCCCACCAGCAACAACGTTGTGCTGATCAACACCTGGATTGGCAAAAAATTCCTCAAGCGTGACCAACTGCTTTTCAAGTTGGCCGTCAACGATCTGCTCAACCAGAACATCGGTTTCAACCGCACAGTAAACAGCAATTTTATTTCCCAGAACACCTACAGCACGATCAAACGATTCGGCATGCTGTCCGTCGTCTGGAACTTCACCAAGGCCGGCACGCCGGCGCCAAGAGAAAGAGACTAATTATGAACAAACTACTTTTTTTGCTGACCGCCATTGCGGCCTTCGCCCATCCGCTGAAGGCGCAACACACGATCTTCCTTTCGCAGGGGAAGATCGAATTCCAACGGAGCATCAACGTCTATGCACAGATGGAGCAAGCCAATACCAATGGCGAAGATGATCAGTGGATCGAACTCCGAAAAAAAATGTCCAGTCATTTCAAGAACACCTATTTCGATCTCCTGTTCGCCGGCGATAAATGTCTGTATCGTCCCGGGCGCGAAAGCGATGACAGGGAGATGTTCAATTTCTGGCAGGTACCTGCCCAGGACAACGTGGTATGGTCGGATCTCCTGAACGAGAAAGGGGTCAGCGTCAAGCACGTATTCGAACAAGCCTTTTCGGTACAGGACAGCCTGAGGAAAATCAAATGGAAGATCACCGACGAGACACGGAACATCGCCGGCTTTAGCTGCCGCCGGGCCAACGCCATCATCATGGACTCGATCTATGTGGTCGCTTTCTACACCGACGAAATCCTGACCACGGGAGGTCCCGAGTGCTTCACAGGTTTGCCAGGCATGATCCTTGGCGTTTCTTTGCCTCACCAGCACATTTCCTGGTTCGCCACGAAAGTGGAGGCCACACCTATCCAGGAGACTCAGCTCGTTCCGCCGGCAAAGGGCAAGAAGGTTACCAATGCCGCATTGCAGGATGCCGTGAAACCCAGTCTGAAGGACTGGGGCAAGACGGGACATCAGTACCTCGAAACCATTCTACTGTAATTCCAGCACCCACATCGTCCGGCCAGGCATCGTCGCCGGCTGTCCCAAAGGATGGTGTTCGCCACTGATCACATCGACGCCTTGTGAAAAGCCGGTCACCCGTTCATTAAACCGGCCAAAATCCAGTTCGACCGGCGCATTCCCCGTGTTCATCGCACAGAGCACGGTCTGCTGCCCGTCATAACGGAAATATACATAGAGGGAGCCATGCGGCGTATATTGCATCATTTTGCCCGTTCTCAATGCCGGCGAATGGAGCCGGTATTGGCCCAGTTTCTTCACCAGCGCCTGTACACCTGATTCATCGGCGCTCAGGCCGGCACCGGTAAAGGCGTTTTTGGCGTCCCCCGGCCAGCCGCCCGGAAAGTCCGCCCGTACTAGTCCGTCGGGATGATCGATGCCTTTCATCAAGACCTCCGTCCCGTAATACAATTGCGGGATCCCCCTTGCCGTCAGCAGCCATTCCAGCCCTATCCGCTGGCCGGCAACGTCCTCGCCGATCAAGGAAAAGAAACGCGTCATATCGTGGTTGTCCAGAAAGATAACGTTGGCGGAAGGGTCCTCATAGACGAAGTCGCTGCCGAGTGTTTTATAGAGGTCATTGACGCCGTTGCCCGAAGCCGAAGTGTCGTGAACGGCGTTTGCGATGCCGTTGAAAATACATTGAAAGTCCACGACACCCGTAAGATTGCTTTTGAAAGGAACATTGAGGTTGTTACGCGTAAAGTACGCCTGTCTGGCGACATCGACCGTCCAGCATTCCCCAAACATTGTGATGCGGGGAAATTCATCAAACAAGGCCTGGTTGCACCGGTTCATAAAATCCAGGCTGTTGTACATATACGTGTCTATCCGCCACGCATCTACGCCAAACTTCTCTACGCACCAGATCGCGTGCTCGATGAGGAACTCGCCGAGGTCGGGATCGTCCTGGTTCAGGTCAGGCATCTGACGCGTAAACCAGCCGTCGCTTGTGAGCTTCCTGTCACCGTCGCTCGCGTGCGGGTCCATGAGCGGCTCGCCGCGGTAATTGGTTTGGGTGTACCTGGGCCATTGGTGCAGAAAGCCGCTGTCGGGAAGGTCCTGTACGAGGAAATGAAAAAGACCGACATGGTTGTATACCGCATCCTGGATCAGTTTCATCCCTCGTTCGTGCAGGGCATCGGAGAGTTGGCTGTAGCCCTGGGCGCCGCCCAGGCGCGGGTCGATGGTATAGTGATCGGTAAAGGCATAGCCATGCTCCGTTCTATCGGGCATGTCGTTCAGCACTACCGGGGTCATCCATAAAGTCGTAACCCCAAGCGATTGCAGGTAATCCAGGTGGTTGACTATCCCCTGGAGATCGCCCCCATGGCGCAGGTACATGGAATCCCTGTCGAGGCTTTGGTCCCTCAGCCCGGGTATCCGGTCATTGCCGGGATCGCCGTCGCTATACCGGTCCGGCATCAGCATGTAAATGAAGTCGGCGGCGGTGACACCCTGCGCATAAGCAGTTCCGTTGCCGGGGCGCCGGGCCGACAGCGGAAGACTCGCGACCCCCGGCTTTGCTCCTTTTAGTGCCAGTTGCACGGTCCCGGGTCTTGTCGAAGGATCGATCCGAAGATGCACGAACAGGTAGTGCGGATTGCTTACCCGATGCCAGTCGGCGACGGTCACACCGGGATAATCCACGCTGACGTTCTTCGCTTCACCGGCATTCCCGCCATGGATCATGACCTGGATGGTCGAATGTTTCATGCCCACCCACCAGTTCGAAGGATAGACATTCAAGCGTTGTGCGCCGGCTGCAAGGCCAAGCAGACAGCCGATCATAAGTAGACTGATCTTTTGCATAATCAAGAATTAGGAAATCGGCCGCTCTGCATCCGCGTAGAACCCGGCTTTTTCCTGCTGGATGCGGATGGCGCCGCCATCGTATACGAACAGCACCGAGATCGCCGCGGCGATCAGGCAAAAACCGGCCGCCACAATGGAGTAAATAGGCTGGCCACCATAAATATGTTTGACGATCCAACCCCCAAATAAGCCATTGACGATCTGCGGCAAGGTGATGAAAAAATTGAAGATACCCATATAGATGCCCATCTTCCCGGCAGGAATGCAACCACTCAGGATCACGTAAGGCATCGCCAGGATGCTCGACCAGGCCAGCCCTACGCCGATCATCGATACATTCAGGTATTTTACGTCATGTACAAAAAAGATAGAGATGAGGCCGACTCCCCCCGCCAGCAGGGAAAGCGCGTGCGTGAGCTTGCGGCCGAGTCTCCGCGCTATCGGCGTCAGCAAAAGGGCATAGACCATGGCCACCCCATTGTAAATGCCAAATGCGCTGCCCACCGCATTGCCCGCATCATTATAAGCCACGGTCTTCACGTAGTCGCCCTTCAAGCCGTAGATATGGGTGGCGACGGCATCCGTCGTGAAGACCCACATCGTGAACAAGGCAAACCAGCTGAAGAACTGCACCAGTCCCAACTGCAGCATGGTCTTGGGCATCTGCAAAAAATCCCGGCCGATCTGGGACAGTCCGGCCTTCTTCTCGTTCGCATCCAGCTTGCCGTGGTACCGCTCGTATTCGGCAGGGGGATACTCCTTTGAAAAGAAGACCGTCACGAGAATGGCTGCGATAAAGACGGCGGCGCCGATATAAAAGGCGTATTTGATATTGTCTGCGATCCCGCTGCTGCCGGGCGTTTGTGAAAAGCCCAACCGTGCCAGCCAGCCGGTCAGGTAAGAGCCGCCGACCGCGCCAAGGCCGATCAGGAATGTTTGTATGGAGAAGCCCTTTGTGCGCTGTCTATCCGGCAGGTTATCCGCTACCAAAGCGCGAAAAGGCTCCATGGCCACATTGAAGGAAGCGTCCATCACCATCACGAAGCCCGCGCCAACCCAAAGCGCAGGAATTACGCCTGCCAGGCTGCCGGAATTCGGTAAAAGCACAAGCGCCGTGGCGCTTAACAAGGCACCCGTCAGAAAAAATGGCTTGCGTCGTCCCAGCCGCGTCCAGGTACGGTCGCTATAATGACCGATGAGCGGTTGTATGATCATCCCCACGAGCGGCGCCACGATCCAAAACAAAGGCAATTGATCCACATCTGCCCCAAATGACCGCAGGATGCGGCTGGTATTGGCATTCTGCAGCGCAAACCCAAACTGTATTCCCATAAAGCCAAAACTCATGGTAAAGATCTGAGCCGTCGTGAGCGTAGGCTTGGGAGCAATGGACATTACAATCGTATTTGGTTATGAATGCGCATCCTTCAAATCACG
Organism: Puia sp.; assembly: GCA_965214315.1. Taxonomy (GTDB): domain Bacteria; phylum Bacteroidota; class Bacteroidia; order Chitinophagales; family Chitinophagaceae; genus Puia. The sequence goes on from CBDCBP010000013.1 coordinate 5,442, forward strand.
AAACCGTTCGGCAGGACTGCACCCTTCTTGATCACCACCACCCCTTCCTTCACTGTATACAGCGAGTGGTCGGCATTCTCCAGGTGATGACCGCCGTTGATGCGGACATCGTCGCCGATCCTGCAGTTCTTGTCGACGATCGCATTCCTGATATAACAGCGATGGCCAATGCCCACCGTGGGGAGGCCATGCTGACGCGCCAGTTCGATCTCTTCGATCGTCTCGTAGTAATCCACTCCCATCAGGTAACTGGTGACGATGGTGGTCCCGGTTCCGATGCGTGTGCGGATACCGATGATGCTGTTCTCGATGCGCGAGGCATTGATGATACAACCTTCCGCAATGATGGTCTTCTCCAGCGTTGTTCCGCTGATCTTGGCAGGCGGCAGCATGCGCGCACGCGTGTAAATGGCCTTCTCGTTGTCAAACAGGTTAAAATCGGGGATGTCCTTGGTGAGCCCAAGGTTGGCTTCGAAAAAAGAAGGGATATTCCCGATATCGGTCCAGTAACCCTCGTATTGATAGCTCACGACTTTGTACTTTTCGAGGGACTGGGGAATAATTTCCTTACCGAAATCGGTGGATTCCACAAACTCGTTTTGCAGCAGGTCGGTCAATAGCTGCCGGTTAAAGATGTAAATACCCATCGATGCCAGGTAATGCCGGCCCTGCGACTGCATGGTATGCCCGGTATCGCTCACCCACGGCGGCAGCATGTCCTTCTTGGGCTTCTCCGTAAAGGAAGTGATGTATCCGCTGTCGTCCTTTTTCATAATGCCGAAGTCGGAGGCTTCCTTGTCATTTACCGGGATAGTCGCGATAGAAATGTCCGCTCCGAGTTTCTTGTGGTTATCCAGCATCAGCATAAAATCCATCTGATACAATTGGTCTCCGGAAAGGATCAGCACATATTCGCTGTCGAATGGCCCCAGGTGACGCAAGCACTGGCGCACCGCATCCGCGGTACCCTGGTACCATGTCGGGTTGTCCGGCGTCTGCTCCGCCGCCAGGATATCCACGAAGGCCGAACTGAATGCGCTGAAATGATACGTGTTCTTGATATGCCTGTTCAGGGAAGCCGAATTGAACTGTGTCAGCACGAACATCCGGGAGATGCCCGAGTTGAGACAGTTGGAGATAGGGATATCCACCAATCTGTATTTCCCCGCAATAGGCACGGCTGGTTTCGAACGGCTGGCAGTGAGCGGGTATAAGCGTGTTCCTGCCCCTCCCCCTAAAATCACCGATAGAATTTCCTTTGACATATACAAGCGTTTAATGAATGAACAATCTATTATATATTACCAGCACTAAAACTATGCCTCCGCTTATTCGCCCCTTCTTGCCTTTTCATACAAGTCCAGGTAAGTGCGCACGCTGGCTTCCCAGCTGAAATCCAATTCCATCATCCGCTGCCTGATCTCCTGCATCATCTGCGGCTGCTGATAGAGCTCCACCGCCCGCCAGATGCCATGCGTCAGATCCTGCGGCGTCGCATGGTTGAAGCGGATACCATACCCGTCTTTATCGCCATAATCGATGACTGTATCATGCAAGCCCCCGGTATTCCGTACGACCGGTACCGTGCCGTACCGCAGCGCATACAGCTGATTCAGGCCGCAAGGCTCTACGCGGGAGGGCATGAGGATAAAATCGGCCCCTGCGTAGATCAGGTGGCTGAGTCCTTCGTCATAGCCGATATAGGTGTTGTAGTCGCCCCTGCCGAGTTCGCGGATCGCCTGCAGGCGCCCTTCTATCTCCGGCAAGCCGCTGCCCAGGATAAAGAAATTCATCTTGCGCCCGATATAATAAAAGGACTCTTCGAACACCTGTGGTAAGAGATCCGCTCCTTTGTCGCCCACCAGCCGGCCGATAAAAGTGATCAGCGGCTTCCGGATGTCGAGGTTGTATAGCTCGCAAAGCCTGGCTTTGTTTCGCTGCTTGCCTTCTTCCACCGTCGCCTGGTCATAATGATCCTCGATATAACGGTCCGTTGCCGGGTCCCAAACCACCGAGTCGATGCCGTTGAGGATCCCGCTGCTTTTGCCTTTTTCATATTCCAGCAGGGCCTCCAGTCCTGCCGCGGAATGCCGCATCTCTTCCAGGTAGGTAGGGCTCACCGTCGTCACCTTCCATGCGCTGCGGATCCCTGCCGCCAGCGGATTGAGGGCTCCCGCCCATTCCAGCATTCCCCGCTTCCACATATCCCATTCGGGAATGTAGGTCGTCTTGTCCATACCCGTCTGCCCCTGGTATTGTGCATTGTGAATGGTGAGGATCGTCGCTATCCCCTGCAAATGGTGGTAGGCATAACAATACTTGACCATGAAGGGGATCAGCGCACAGTGGTGATCGTGCACATGAATGATATCCGGCTGGTGCTTCCACGCCGCCAGCCAGTCGACGACCGCTATCTGAAAGGAAAAGAATCTTTCCGTATCATCCCCATATCCGTAGATCTTCTCCCTGTCGAGGAGCCCATTGATGTCCACCAGGTAGAGATCAAAGCCCAGTTTGTTAGCCGACTCCTTAATGATGGTATAGTTGAACCAGTAATTGTGCAGGTGCGTGTAGCCCTTGTGGACGACCTCAAACTGATTCTCCTGCAGGAACTTCGTCCGGTACATCGGCATCACGACCTTTGCCACATGCCCGAGATCATGCTGATATTTCGGCAGCGCCCCAACGACATCGCCCAATCCACCGGCCTTGGCTACAGGATAACATTCTGCTGAAACGTGGATGATTTCCATTGTCGTTCAATTTAGCAAGGATTTCGATGAAACCGCGTGCAGAAGATGAAAAAATTTTTAGCTTCATAAAAACTCGGTATTTTGGAGCCTTATTCCATTAAAAGCGCTAACACCTTTGCCATTATATGCAACAAAAAACCAAATGGTCTCAATTCGGAACACTTGTCACTGTCTTCTTCTTCTGGGGTTTCGTAGCAGCCAGTAACGACATCCTGATACCCGTTTTCAAAGACAAGCTGCATATGGAACAATGGCAGGCGCAAATGATCTCCTTTGCTTTTTATGTCGCCTATACAGTCGGTTCAATTATCTATTATGTGATCTCTAAAGCCAGCGGTGGGGACATCCTCAATCGGCTGGGATATAAAAATGGCATCGCACTGGGACTGATCATCTCCGCTATCGGCGCGCTCCTGTTCTATCCCGCTGCCATGTCCGCATCCTTTACCCTGCTGATCTCGGGTCTGTTCATTATCGGTCTTGGCTATTCCCTGCAACAGACTGCGGCCAATCCGCTCGCCATCATCATGGGCGATCCGGCCAGCGGATCACAACGCCTAAGCATGGCCGGCGGCATCAACAATTTCGGCACGACCATCGGTCCCCTTCTGGTCAGCTTTGCCATCTTCGGCTCGGCCAAGATCGTGCCGGGCGTCGTAAAAGAAGCCAGCATCAGCAGTGTCAAGACACCCTATCTCATCCTGGGTGCGGCCTTCCTGATCATCGCACTCATCTTCAAGTTCTCTTCGCTTCCCAACAAGATCGACCCGGACGCCGCGGCTGGGGGGAGCGACGCCGATCATGGCAAACTGCTAGACCGTGGCAGCCCGCTGAAATACCCCCAACTATGGCTTGGTATGCTTGGTATCTTTATCTATGTAGGAGTGGAAGTCAGCACGGCCAGCAACCTGCCGGCGTTTATGAAAGAGAAGCTCAATACGCCCACCGATCAGATTGCGCCTTACGTGTCGCTTTATTGGGCCAGCCTTATGATCGGCCGCTGGACAAGTTCCGTTGGTGCTTTCGGCGTAAGCAAAAGCGCCCAGCAGGTGCTTAGGTTTATTATGCCCTACCTGGCCTTCGGCGTCTTCCTGCTGGTGAACACGATCGCCGGACACGACATTACCCCTTTCTACATCTATGCCCTGATCATTGTAACCATGATCGTCGGCGACCTGATGAGTAAAGGAAACCCCGCACGCCAGCTGCTGATCTTCTCCTGTATGGGCATCACGGCGTTGCTGATCGGCATCTTCGCCTCGGGCATGATCAGCGTCTATGCCTTTACCAGTGTCGGCCTCTTCTGCTCCACCCTTTGGCCCTGTATTTTTACCCTGGCGGTAACGGGTCTTGGCAGACACACCAATGAGGGCTCCAATTTCCTGATCATGATGATCTTTGGCGGCGGAGTGATCAGCCTGCTGCAGGGATATCTCGCGGACACGACCATCGGTATTCAATTCTCTTACTTCGTGGGAGTTGGCTGTTTTGGCTATTTGGCTTACTATGCCGTGCGCGCCAAGAAAGAGCTGAAGGCACAAGGCATCGACTTCGACGCGCTTCGTGCCGCCGGAGGACACTGATCATTGGTCGATGACGCTAAACCTGTATCTTTGCTGCCCTATAAATTCAAATAATCCCCAGCATGGCAAAAGCCACGTCCACTTCTTCTTCTCAGTCATACGACCCACTCGCGATTGGTATCGATATCGGGGGCACGGGTACCAAATTCGGTATCGTGGACCGGAACGGCAACGTCCTTTTCTCAAGCGAGATCTCTACCCGGGGACATAGCCAGGTAGAAGGCTTTATCGACGAACTCTACAAACACATGGCCGTGCTCATCGAGCAAGCCGGCGGCACCGGCAGAATGCGGGGCATTGGCGTGGGTGCGCCCAACGGCAACTACTACAGCGGCACCGTGGAATACGCGCCAAACCTTCCCTGGCGCGGCATCATCCCCCTGGCCAAACTCATCCAGAATAAATTTCAGCTTCCGACCATACTCACCAACGACGCCAACGCAGCCGCCATCGGCGAAATGATGTACGGCGCCGCCAAAGGCATGAAGGACTTTATTATGATCACCCTTGGTACGGGCGTAGGCAGTGGTATCGTCGCCAATGGGAAGCTCATCTACGGCCATGACGGCTTCGCCGGGGAACTGGGGCATACCATTATCATCCCCAATGGCCGCCACCACGAGGGCACGGGTAAAAAAGGCTCGTTGGAAAGCTATGCTTCCGCCACGGGTGTCAAACTCACAGCCATAGAAATGCTCGAGAAAAGCGACCAAGCCAGTTTGCTTCGCGACATCCCCAAAGAACGCCTGGACTCCCGCCGGGTCTACGATGCGGCCATCCAGGGCGATAAACTGGCCAAGGAGATCTTCGATTTCACGGGTTCCATCCTGGGTCTGTCACTGGCGAATTTTGTGATGTTCTCCAGTCCCGAAGCCATCATCCTGTTCGGCGGCCTCACCAAAGCCGGCGACCTCATTCTCAAACCCACCAGGGAAAATATGGAAAGCAACCTCATCCAGGTCTTCCAGAACAAGGTAAAGATCCTCGTCAGCCATCTCAGGGAATCCGATGCCGCCATCCTGGGCGCCAGCGCTCTCGTTTGGGATATGAAAGGTTGAACTAATTCTTCTTAATAATGAATACCGCAGGCAGCGGGCGCTGCCCATCCGGATCGGAAGGCCGTATCGTCTCCTTACCATTGACCAGCAAACAACTGCTGCCACCTCCATCCAGGTTTAGCGCCTCATAACACCCCAGGTCCAGCAGGATCTGTGCTACTTCCTCCAGACTGGCCCCCGCCGCGACCCCGGGCGTACGGCCCTGGATCACCACGATGATCAACCTGCCGTCGCGGGTGTAACCCATCGCTGTCCGCGGCAAATGCTCCCCGTCCCGATTGGCATCGGGAAAGAGCTGCTCCTCCCGGTCGGTGATCCGTATCCTGCCGTCGTGCACCAGGACAGGGCCCCCGCCAACGGCAGTGCGCATCTTCCACCATTTCCATTCGATGTCCTTCAGGTTGAAGATCAACGGTACTGTATCGGTACCCTTGGCCACCACCGGCATGTCCTCAAAAGCGTAAGGCCATCGCCTGGAACTATCCGTAAAGGTCCAGGCCACATCGGGGCGTCTTTTTCGATCGATGCCGATGGCGCCGCGCGTGGGATAATAATAGAGCATGGAATCATTCCCTGTGCCCCGCAGCGCAGTCACGTTGTAGGACAACAGCCTGCCATCTTTCACGAGCAGGCTAAGCGGTTGACCATCGTAGAGCGAAAAGAAAGTACAATTGACCACCAGCAGGGGAAATTGCTCCAGCTGGAAATATTGGGCCGGCGTAAAGCGCTTACCCTGGCCCGTGGAAGCCGTGAACGTGAGCCGCTTATCCTTCAGCCTGGCCGAAACATAGTAGGCGATGGAAGGGAAGCCATGCAGACTGTCGGTCGAGCGATAGACGTGTAAGGTCGAAGGCAATACGCCGTAAGCCGTATCCACTTTGCTCCAATGCAATTGCGCCAGACAGGGACAGACCGGCAGCAGGAAAAGCGACACAGCATTGGCAAAGCGTTTGAACATCCCGGCGGTGTATTTAGGCGGTGGTTTCTTTACCCCGCAGCCATGCCGCACGGCCATAACCCGCAATGACATGGCGTTCGGAATGGTAGGACGAACGGACCAGCGGACCACTTTCCACATAGTCAAACCCTAATCCATAACCGATCTCCCGCAGTTCCGCAAATTCATCGGGATGCACGAAGCGAACGACAGGCAAGTGTTTTTTTGTGGGCTGCAGGTACTGACCCAGCGTGATCACATCCACCCCGCTGTTGCGCAGATCGGTCATCGTCTGGACCACCTCTTCTTTGTTTTCCCCGAGTCCGAGCATCACGCCGCTCTTGGTGCGCATACCCCCTTCCTTCAATGTTTGGAGGGTCTCCATGCTCCGCCAGTATTTGGCCTGGATGCGTACCTGCCGCGTAAGCCTTTCCACCGTTTCGATGTTATGTGAGACGACTTCCGGCGCGGCTTCGATGACCCGCGAGATGTTCACCCGCTCGGCTTTGAAGTCGGGGATCAGCGTTTCCAGCGTCGTTTGGGGATTGAGGGCCTTGACTGCGCGGATGGTATTTTGCCAGATGAAGCTGCCGCCATCCTTCAATTCGTCCCGGTCGACGGAGGTGATCACCGCGTGCTTGACCTTCATCAGGTGGATCGCTTCGGCTACCCTTTGCGGCTCATCCCAATCCACGGGGTCAGGCCTTCCTGTCGCCACCGCGCAAAAACCACAGCTCCGTGTACAGACATTCCCGAGGATCATGAAGGTAGCCGTTCCCTCACCCCAGCACTCGCCCATGTTGGGGCAATTGCCACTTTCGCAGATCGTATGAAGCTTGTGGGTGTCCACGAGACCGCGGACATGTTTATAACTTTCGCCAATCGGTAGTTTGACGCGTAACCAACTGGGTTTCTTGACCTTCTGCCCGTCGGCTCCTTGGTTCGATCCTTCGCCTGGCACGCAGGCCGAGGCGTTTGATGTTGATTCCATCTTGCAAAAGTACGTTAGAATGCGGTATGAACTGTCATCGGGCTGACACGGCTTGCGTCACTTTCGACTGCCGAAGAGGATAGCCACATAGGCGTTGAAAAAGAAGGTATGTTCCTTTACCAGGTAGACAAGCGGGATCTTGGAGAAATAGTATTCTTCTGTGAGACCGACCTCAATGGCCGAGACCGTCTGATTCAACCGGCCATAGTCAAACCGCAGGGCCTGTTTCGCATTGATGGCCGGCTTAATGGTCAGGTTGCCCCAGCCTACGGTAAACCCGGAAGCGCCGGTTACCTGGTCTCCTTCGTTGGTATCCGCGACGGCCTGGGGAAAGGTCATCCGCGAGGTCGCGCTGGTGATCGCATTTTGAATATCCAGGTAGTACGGCTTCAGCATTCCGATCGTGACGCCGCCGGCATAGAGGGCCGTGACAGCCACGCCGTTCCTGTTGCCCTTGCCGCCGATCAGCCGCTGTTCGCCGATGGCCATCTTGAATTCGTACAGGTTGTTGAGCTTATAAGGCACCACCGATGAAAAATTGATGCCATCGGATACCGCCGAAACGTGGTGTTCCTTGGGGTCATGCTTTTCGTTGAGCTCGAATTCGTATAAAATGGTGCGGGTCGGCGACTTGAATTTTCCTTTTTCATAGTTGATGCCATAGCCGTCGGTCGCCAGCCGGATACCGAAAATGCTGTGCTTGTTAAAGATCAGGTCGCCTTCCTCCTCCATCCGTAGCATGTTGTTCATCCTGTCCCGCTTGGCGTTCTGCTTGCTGATCTTGGACATCATCTGAAGACTATCCGTATTGGTTTGGGCAAAAAGGTGCAGAAGGAGGGTCGAGGCAAGAACGGTAAGGAAAAGCTTAAGTCTGTCCTGTCGACGAGCCGCATGCCGCGGCTCTTTGAATTTGTTCACTGCTATGGATTTAGATGATCGCTTATAACTGGCCTTTAGCCGACGGGCCACTGGCCCGATCGTTTTCTAACTGCCGTAAATTTAGGCAAAATTTGTTGACAAAGACTTCCTCAATCATTTACGAGCCGAATTCGGCAACGGTTGCCCGACCGTCCCCGTCAGCGACCGAAAAAAGCCGTCTCGCCCCCCTTCCCCTGGCTCAACAACGCGCAGCCTATGGCGCAATCCAGACAGCGCCGGCTATCGCAATATTCCTTTTTCAACTCCAATAACGCCTGCCCATCGGCCGCATGGACGGGCTTCACCCCCAACCGGCGCCAGCCGCTCAGCAGGACATTGCGTTCCGTCTTCAATTCCCGCAGCCAGCTCAGGGCCTTTTCAGCATAAGACGGCTCAGTCCGGAGACAGCCATACGCGTACAACAAGGGGATAAAAGCATTGATGAGCAGACCCTGCTGCATATCCGGACCCAGGTGCTTGGGAACTGCTGTAGCCGGCTTCCCGCATACAAAATGGTTCTCCCAGTATCCGGCCGCAGCGATGTCCTGACCCGTCAGCACCTCCCCGGGCGATCGCGCCTCCAGCACACGCGACAACCAGCCTGTACCGGCCGTCATCAGTGCCGCCAGCTGCACAAGCCGGATCGTCGGGAAATGGGCCGGCCGCATGCGTAGGAAAGAAACCGGTGTCCCGATGGGCCTAAGCGACCACTTGGTTTGAAGGAAGCGATATTCCCGCTGCAGCTCCTGCGGATAGTCCTCACCGAAAGTGCCATCGAGCAGCCCCGCCTGTCCCAGTAACAAGGCCTCGAGCTGCATCGGCTGAGACCGGTGACGCGCCAGCAATTCGACCGGCAGGCTCGCCGCGATGGCCCCAAAGGCCGCCTTATTGACCGGCGACCCCATGGCCTGTGCCAGCAACAGCCACGCTACCTGTTCCCAATGTTGTTTGTTCTCTTTCAAGCATTCCCGGATGAACAGCATCCGCCGATGGAGCCGCTGCCATACCAGCGTCTGCCGCCAGTTCCGAAGGAGCATTTCATCCACCTGCCCTACCTGCCCCTCGCAGGGTATGAATGTTGCACCTTTCATCCAGCGGTCGTACCGCTCGAGCAAGAGTTTGGGCACGCGCTGCTGCAGGCGCAGGATGGGAATGCCGCCCGGTGTCTTTTCCCCGGCACTACAGTCATTCTCCCATACCACATGCAAAATAGTATCCCGGTAATGGTCGTCTTTATCGTGCGCATGACGCACCCAGTCGCTGGCCCGGATATGGATCTCCACGGGCCCCGCAGCTATCCGGCCGCCGATGCGGATCCGCGCATTCCGGCAATCGGGTCCCTGGTCCTGGTGAAGCTCACCGGGAAACAATATCTGCAAGGGCTCCCCTGCTTCCGTGAAAAGTTGTTGTTGATTAAAATAGCGATGCCGCCAGATAAAGTGCAGTAATTCTTCGCGCATAACCTATCCCCCGCGATGGAAAATTACTAAATTTTCCCCGGACATCAGCGTGGGAATCGCGGGTTGACTTTTATGCTACAACGCGCCATTTCCGGAGTGCGCGCACTACCCTGCTCACCGGCAGTCCCATGACATTGTAAAAATCGCCCTCGATGCGGTCGATGCCGACGACACCGATCCATTCCTGTATCGCATACGCGCCGGCTTTGTCATATGGCCGGTACCGGTCTACATAGCCGCGGATCTCATCGAGCGTCAGTTGATGAAAATAGACGGCAGTCGTGTCGGAAAAAGCCTGCTCTTCCTCTTCCTTCCTGAGTACCACTCCCGTGATCACTTCATGCCGCTTCCCGGCCAAGCGACTTAGCATGCCCACTGCATCATCCCGGTCCCGCGGCTTGCCGATGACCTCCTCACCCAGCACGACGACCGTATCCGCCGCGATCATCACCCGCCCCTGCCCGATCAAGCCTTCTACGGCAAGGGCCTTGTTGCGCGCGATGTGGATCGGGATGTCAGCCACCGCCAGCCCGGGCGGCCAGGTCTCCGCCGTCTCCTGCACGATGACTTCAAAATCGATCTCCGCCCATTCCAATAATTGTTTACGCCGGGGTGAACCCGATGCCAGAACGATCTTACTCATAGATAACTGATCCAAAAACAAAAATAATAGACAATATGCCTCCGAGCATTACCGCTTTTATCACATTGCTCAGCAGGTGATATTGCGTCTTCGTCTGCGCCCTGTACAGCCTGCGCAGTATCCACATCAGCGGCAAATCGATCAGTAACAAGCCGACGAGCGTGAAGAGAACGCCTTCCTTTCTCAAACTATAGAATTGCAGGATCACCAGAGCGCCTATCAACACCACGAGCCAGGTGCCGGCGAAGACCTTGGCCACGTTCACCCCCCAGACGATCGGCATCGTCCTGCAACCATATTTCATATCCCCTTCCATGTCCTCGATGTCTTTCACCACTTCCCGGACCACGGACAACATAAAGGCAAAACTGCTGTAGACGATCGCGTACTTAAAAAGAAGCAGCAAGCGGTAGGCGTCGACCGGAACAGGCGCTCCCCGGAAGCGGAACTCACTCACGTACAACACGAGGATCACCCAGGCAGTCAGGAGCGAGATAATGATGTTGCCGATCAACAGTTTTCGCTTGAAGGTCGTACTGTAAAAATACAACAACCCCACGCAGCCGAGGTTGCCCAGGGCGATCAGCGGGTTCCTCAATTTGTAGCTGACGTAAAAACTCAGCAGCAAGCCGATGCCCGAAAGGAGCCAGTGCCAGAGGATCGTCCATCGGCGCTTGATGATCCTGTCGACGACCAGGCGCGCCGGCTTGTTGACCCTGTCGATGTTCAGGTCGAAATAATCATTGATAATATACCCAGCCGCGGCGATCAGCACTGATGACAAAGTCAGCAGCCCAAAAAGGTGCCACTCCAGCACAGGTGCGGTCTTTGATCCGGCGTCGACGGGAACCAAGATGAAAAAGTAGAACAACGTCTGCGTGAGAAAAATAAACACCAGGTTGGGCCAACGGATAAGACGAAGAAAAGCACCGGTCAATTGCAGCATAGCGAAGTAGATTATTTTGAGGCGATGGTCGTGTCCAACTCCCAATGCCCGTTCAGTTTGAGGACCTTCTCCACAACGTCCCGGACACAGCCCTTCCCACCGCCAAAAGAAGAAATATAGGTGGCCATATGCCGGATCTCCGGCGCCGCATCCGCCGGGGCACAGGCCAGACCGACGAAATTCATCGGGGCCGCATCGGGGATATCATCCCCCATGTACAACATGTCCTGCTCGTCCAGCTGATTTTCCCTCGCGTACTGCTTCAATACATCCACCTTGTCGTGGATATTCAGAAAAATATCCCGTATGCCCAGGTACTGCAGCCGCCATCTAACCCCCTCTGAACTGCCGCCGGAGATGACCACTATCCGGTACCCCTTTTTTACAGCCAGCTGCAGACAATATCCGTCCCGTGTGCTCATGCGTCGCACTTGCTCGCCCGAGTCATACACCAGCACGGTCCCGTCCGTCATGACCCCGTCTACATCAAATACAAATGTTCTGATCGACTTGAATTTTTCCAATACGCTCATAGCAGCATGCAATTTATGGCTTCGCCTGTTCCAAAGCGAGCAAAAATACCTTAAATCCTTCTGTCGGCGCCGTGGTTTTTACCAACCCCGTAATAGGCTTCGATCTGCAGGCTAAACAGCCGGTATAACTCAGTCAATTCCTTATTGTTAGACAATATTTCCAGGTGCTTTTCGATCGTTCCCGCATCTCCCCTTACTGCCGGCCCCGTCTGCACGTCGCGCGGCGCATTCCCCTCCAGCCTGCCTGCCGTCTCGCGGATCAAAGGCAGCAATAAACCGAAGTCCACCCGTTCCTGGCGGCAGAAATCTGCCGACAAAGTGTACAAATAGTTGCTGAAATTGTTGGTCACTACGGCGGCCACATGCAGCTTGAGCCGCTCTCCGTCGTTGGCCCGTTGAACTTGCTTCGACAGGGTCCGCGCAAAGGCCTCGATCTCCGGCAGCGCCGCGGGGTCTTCCGCATCGATCAGCAGCGGGCATTCGGGAAAGGGCCGGATCTCGCGTCGCAGGCTCTGCAAAGGATAGAGCACACCGCAACGACTGCTGACGGGCAGTAACACCTTGCCGGATACAGCCCCGGCCGTATGCACTACCAGCCGGTCTGGCAGCCGCACCCGGTCGCCGAATGCGGGGAGCGCCGTGTCGCTTATTGCCACGACATACATTTCCGCTTCCCGGGTTATTGCCGCCCAGTCCAGCGCAAAGGGGCATCCCCATGCAGCGGCCAGGCGTGCCGCACCTGTTCCCGGGTGTTCGTCCGGCTGTCGCCCTGCTACTGGCTGTCGCCCTGCTACTGGCTGCCGCCCTGCTACTGGCTGCCGCCCTGCCACCACCTGCAGGATCGTATGACCTGCGGCCAAAATCTTGCCGCCAAGTACTGTCGCCACATTACCCGATCCAATAACTACTACCTTCATTTTGTATGTTTGCAGGGCCATGAAGATAGCCCAAAATTTAGCACTCAGCTACGCCCGAGCGCGGATAAACATCCTTTCACTGGCGGCTCCGCGCAAAGCCGTTGTTATGGCCTTTCGCCTTTTTGCCACCCCGCAGCAAAGGCCGGTCGGCAAGGGATCGGACCTATACCGCAAAGGCGACCGGCTGTCTTTTCACCATGATGGGCACACCATCCGCGGGCGTGTCTGGCTGCCGGCAGAACCTCCGGTGCGGAAGGTGCTGGTCGCGCATGGCTGGGAATCGAATAGCCGCTTCTTTGAAGACTACCTGCCTCCGCTGCTCGAAAAAGGCTGCGAGGTCGTGGCCTTCGACGCACCGGCACACGGCGCTTCGGGCGGCAAGCGCTTTCTGCTCCCCAATTACGTGCAGGCCTTGCGCCATATCGAGCAGTATCACGGCCCGTTCGACGCCTATATCGGCCATTCGCTTGGCGGCCTCGCGCTGGCAATGCTGCTGGAAAGCAGCCCGCACAACGAGACCACCCGTCTCGTCCTGATCGCCCCCGCCGTAGAGACGACGCTAGCGCTAAGCGCTTTCGGCGCTATGCTTCAGCTGCCGCCCGAAACCGTCCTGGGTATGGATGACTACTGTCAGGAGATCAGCGGCCATCATTTTGCCTGGTATTCCCTTCGCCGCGCACTGAAGGAGGTGCATGGTCAGGTGCTCTACCTGCAGGACGAGACCGATCGGGTGACACCGCTCAAAGAAGCACTTGCCGTCCAAAAGGACGGACACCCCAACCTACATTTTGTATTCACCAGGGAGCTTGGGCACCGGCGGATCGCCAGGGACCCGGCTGTCATGCATCAGGTCGTCGACTTCATCTTGCAGGCGCACCCCATTCCTGCCGCCGGGCGCATCGGTTAGTTGTTCTTGCCTTCTATCATCGGCACGAACGAAAAATTGTCGAAGATCTCCTGCGTAGGCGTTCCGTCGGCCAGTCGTGTCAGCCTGAGCATGCGTTGCACCTGCCCCTCGCCGACCGGGATCACCATCCGGCCCCCGGGCTTTAATTGCTCGATCAGCCGGGGAGGGATAAATGGCGCGGCGGCGGTAACGATCACTTTGTCAAAGGGGCCATAGGTCGGCAAACCCTCGAAACCGTCACCGTAAAAGCATTTCAGCCCGTGGTATTTCCTGAGGTAGGGGAAGTGCTTGTTATTGTCGAAAAGTTTTTTTTGCCGCTCGACGGTATATACCTGTGCGCCCATTTCGGCCAATACGCAGGCCTGATAGGCGCTTCCTGTTCCGATCTCCAAAACTTTCTCAAAAGGCCTGAGTTCCAGCAGCTGGCTTTGATAGGCGACGGTATAAGGTTGTGAAATGGTTTGTTCCTCACCGATCGGGAAGGCGCGATCCTCATAAGCGATCTTCATGAGCGCCGAATCCATAAAAAAATGCCGTGGGATCTGCAGGATCGCCGCCAGCACGCGGGCGTCGGTGATGCCCTTTTGCCGGATCGTATCCACCAATTGCCTGCGCAGGCCCTTGTGCAGGTAGCTATCTTCAAACGTTCTCATAAACGGGTGCAATTTAATCCGTTGCTTATACTTTCCACCGACATTTTTTTTTATAGCCCGGATGGAAAAGGTAAATTGTTGCAGTTTTATTACAAAACCCAATCAAACAAGTACATGACAGTAAAAACGGGTAGTCAGCTGGCCTTCATGATGTTCGTCCAATATTTTATATGGGGCGCCTGGTACGTGACGATGGGCTCTTACATGCCGGCCGTTTTACACTCGTCCGGCCTGCAGATAGGCGCAGCTTACAGCGCCCTGGCCATTGCCACGATGATCTCCCCCTTTTTTGTCGGTCTGGTCGCCGACCGCTATTTTGCCGCTCAACGGATAATGGGCATCCTTCACGTATTGGGTGGCATTCTATTGTTCTCGGTGCCGATGATCGCCAATAATACCCTTTTCTACTGGGCCATTCTGCTTTATTCGCTGCTTTATATGCCCACCATCGCCCTTTCGAACAGCGTCGCTTTCGGCCAGATGAACGATCCCGGCAAGCAATTCCCATGGATCAGGGTATTTGGTACCCTCGGTTGGATCGTGGCTGGAACGATCATCGGCAAAGAGAAGCTGGAAATATCGACATTGACTTTTCAGATCGCGGCGGGGGCCTCCGTTTTGTTGGGTCTGTTCAGCTTCGTATTGCCAAACACGCCACCCAAAGGCAAGGAATCGCAGGCGCCCGGCACCGAAGCATTCGTGCTGTTCAAAGAAAGGCCCTATCTCATCTTCTTTGTCGCGGCCATTCTGGTTTGTATCCCACTGTCCTTCTATTATGGCTTCGCCAATAATTTCCTCGTAGAACTGGGTATGCAGAACTCTGCGTTCAAAATGACGCTGGGCCAGTACTCCGAAGGTCTCTTCATTCTCGCGATACCTTTTCTATTCAACCGGATCGGGGTCAAGAACATGCTGCTCATGGGGATGTCGGCCTGGATCCTCCGCTATATCTGCTTCGCTTACGGCAGCCTCGGAGCCGGCAGCTGGATGCTCTATGCCGGTATCATCCTGCACGGCGTTTGCTATGACTTCTTCTTCGTAACCGGATATATGTACACGGAGAAAAAAGCGGGGCCAAGGATCAAGAACGCCGCGCAGCAACTCTTCACCTTCGCCACCTACGGGCTCGGCATGTTCATCGGCACCTGGTTCTCCGGCTATATCGATGACGTCTACGCCGTCGGCCCCAACCAGCACGATTGGAAACACATCTGGCTGGTACCGGCCTATATCGCGGCCGGCGTACTGATCTATTTCATTCTTTTCTTCCGCGAAAAGAAACAAACCACGTTAACCCATAATTGATCTTATATGCCCAAAATTGCTATGCTCGGTTCGGGGTTCATCGCCCGCTTCTACGCCGACTCGATCTTAGGTCAGCGAAGCCGCGACTCCGTTATCAGCGTATACTCCCGCCGTAGGGAAAGCGCCGAAAAGTTTGCGAAGGACTATCACTGTAAACACTCGACGACCGAAATGGAGGAAGCCATCGCGCACCCAAGCGTGGATATCGTTTGCATCGCGCTGCCAAACAACCTGCACGAGATAGCGGTGCTCCTTTGCTGCAAACACAACAAGGCCGTCATGACGACCAAGCCCCTGGGACGCAATGCTACGGAAGCGCGCCGCATGCTGGAGGCCGTTGAAGACGCCGGTATCTTCAACGGCTACCTGGAGGACCTGGTCTATACGCCCAAGTTCCTCAAGGCCTACGAGAGCGTGAAGAACGGCGCACTGGGCCGTATCCTGTGGGCCAAATCGCGGGAGACGCACCCCGGGCCCCATAGCGACTGGTTCTGGGACATCGAACAGGCGGGGGGCGGCTGTATCCTCGATCTTGGCTGTCATTGCGTGGAGATCGCCCGCCATTTTATCGGTAAGGACATCCGCCCCATGGAGGTCATGTGCTGGGCGGACACGCAGGTAAAACCCATCGACGCCGAAGACCATGCCATCGCACTCGTTAAATACGAGAACGGCGCCATCGGTCAATTCGAGGTCAGCTGGACCTTCCGCGGCGGCCTCGATCTCCGCGACGAGGTCATGGGCACCGAAGGCACCATCTGGATCAATAATTTCCTGCGCACCGGACTGGAAATGTTCACCACGGGGAAAGGCGCCGACTACGTGTCGGAAAAATCCGAAAGCAATACCGGCTGGCTCTTCCCCGTAGGGGACGAAATGAATGACCTCGGTTACAACCATATGTTTACCGATGTGTTCAACGCGTTCGAACGCAATAGGGCGCCTAGGGAAACATTTTACGACGGCTATGTCGTGAACGCCGTGCTGGATGCGGCTTACCGCTCGGCCAAGACAAAAATGTGGGAACCGGTCCAACTCGATATCTGGCGTGGACGCATCGGCGTTACCAAGGACAGTCACCTCGTCGAATACGATGCCGATCACTACCTGATAAAAGAGGAAATGACGCACTATGGTGCGAAAAAGGTCATCCTGAAAAACAAGAACAGCGGGCTGATCACGGAGAAAGTGCTGTCCTGAGCGGGACGTGGTCCGGAAAGCCCGCCGGCAAGGACTTTCCCACACCCAAAAACCCCGCAATGGGCCTAGGGGCCAACCTCTCCATACGGAAGGTAAAAGTATTGCACATGCAGTGGAAAACATAGCCTAGGTAAATCCCTGGGCTATGTTATTTTTGAGTTAGTTCTTTGCGGGGGCAGCGAAGCAGCCGCCGCAGGGACAACTGTCGCCAACGGTTTTTCGGAAAAACTACCCAAACCATTGTGGTCTTTAAATTATTCATCTGCAATCTATTAATGAATGGAGAACGGAAACGAGGTCTTATTGCGCGAGAACAAAGATCGGTTTGTCATCCTGCCGATCAACTATCCCAAGGTATGGGAGATGTATAAAAAGCACGAGGCCAGCTTTTGGACGGCCGAGGAGATCGACCTGGGAAGCGATGCACAGGACTGGGCAAAACTAAATGATGGGGAACGCCACTTCATCTCCCATGTGTTGGCTTTTTTTGCCGCCAGCGACGGGATCGTCAATGAGAACCTCGCCGTCAACTTCATGAGTGAGGTGCAGCTGCCGGAAGCCCGCTGCTTTTACGGCTTCCAGATCATGATGGAGAATATCCACTCCGAGACCTATGCGCTCCTGATCGATACCTACATCAAGGATCCGCAGGAAAAATACCGCCTTTTCCACGCCATCGATACGGTACCCGCCGTGCAGAAAAAAGCTGAGTGGGCGCTCCGTTGGATACAGAACGGCTCCTTTGCCGAAAGACTGGTGGCTTTCGCCGCCGTCGAAGGCATTTTCTTCAGCGGGAGTTTCTGCTCCATCTTCTGGATGAAGAAAAGGGGGCTCATGCCCGGCCTGACGTTCAGCAACGAGCTCATCAGCCGCGACGAAGGCCTCCACTGCGAGTTCGCCTGCCTGCTTTACAGCATGCTCGAGACCAAGCTCCCGCAGGAGCAGGTACAAGCGATCATCAGCGACGCGGTAAAGATCGAAAAGGAATTCATCACCGAAGCGCTCCCCGTCGACCTCATCGGCATGAATGCCCGGCTGATGCAGCAATACATCGAGTTCGTGGCCGATCGCTGGCTGGATCAGCTGGGTTGCCCCAAACTCTTCAACGTCATCAACCCATTCGACTTCATGGAAATGATCTCCCTGCAAGGCAAAACCAACTTCTTCGAAAAACGGGTCGGCGACTACCAGAAATCGGGCGTGATGTCCGGTAAGGAAGCGCAGAGCTTCAGCCTCGAAGAAGACTTTTAATGCCACCGCACTTCCCCGGCCCGTATCCTGAAAACGACTATTCCTGCTTTATTTTTGTAACTTTACAATCCACTTATATATGTTCGTCATCAAAAGGAACGGGAAAAAGGAAAGCGTGAAATTCGACAAGATCACGGCCCGGATCGAAAAGCTCTGTTACGGTCTCGACCGCCGTTTCGTCAATGCCGTCGACGTCGCCAAAAAAGTCATCGAAGGATTGTATGACGGTGTCACGACCACCGAGCTGGACAACCTCGCCGCCGAAACCGCCGCGTCCCTTACGGTAAAACATCCGGACTATGCTTTATTGGCCAGCCGCATCGCCGTGAGCAACCTCCACAAGAACACTACCAAGAGTTTCTCCGGTACGATGAAGTTGCTTTACGATTGCCATGACGGCAAAACCGGCAAATATGTGCCGCTCCTGGCCGATGACGTCTGGCAGGTGATCTCGGACAACGCCGAACTGCTCGACTCCACCATCATCTACGATCGCGATTATGGCTTCGACTACTTTGGTTTCAAGACCCTTGAGAAGTCTTATCTCCTCAAGGTCGACGGAAAAGTGGTGGAAAGACCGCAACACCTTTATATGCGCGTCGCCATCGGCATCCATCATGGCGATATTGACAGCGCGATCAAGACCTATCACCTGATGAGCGAACGCTGGTTCACGCATGCCACGCCTACCCTCTTCAATGCCGGTACACCAAAACCGCAGATGAGTTCCTGCTTCCTGTTGACCATGAAGGATGACAGCATCGACGGCATCTACGACACGCTCAAGCAAACCGCCAAGATCTCGCAGAGCGCCGGCGGCATCGGCCTCTCTATTCACAATATCCGCGCCACCGGCAGCTACATCGGCGGCACCAACGGCACCAGTAATGGCATCATCCCTATGTTGCGCGTCTTCAACGACACCGCCCGCTACGTGGACCAGGGCGGCGGCAAACGAAAGGGCGCCTTTGCCGTCTATCTCGAACCCTGGCATGCCGACGTATTCGAATTCCTGGACCTCCGCAAAAACCACGGTAAGGATGAACTGCGCGCACGCGATCTCTTCTACGCTCTTTGGATACCGGACCTGTTCATGCAACGCGTCGAGACGGGTGGCAACTGGAGCCTGTTCTGTCCACACGAAGCGCCGGGTCTCCACGAATGCTGGGGTGAAGCATTCGAACAACTCTACGAAAGATATGAGGCAGAAGGCCGCGCTCGCCGTACCGTCAAGGCACAGGATCTCTGGTTCGCCATTTTAGATGCCCAGATCGAGACCGGCAACCCCTACCTCTTGTACAAGGACTCCGCCAACCGCAAGTCCAACCAGCAAAACCTGGGCACCATCAAGAGCTCCAACCTTTGCACCGAGATCATCGAATACACTTCCCCCGACGAGATCGCCGTTTGCAATTTGGCATCGCTTGCGCTACCCCGGTTCGTCGCGAACGGCGCCTTCGATCACCAGAAATTATACGAGGTTACCTACGAGGTCGCCAAAAACCTCAATAAAATAATCGATCACAATTTCTACCCCGTAGAGGAAGCCCGCAATTCCAACCTGCGCCATCGTCCCATCGGGCTGGGTATCCAGGGACTGGCCGACGCGTTCATCCTGCTTCGCCTGCCTTTCGAAAGCGACGAAGCAAAAAAGCTCAACAAAGAGATCTTCGAAACGATCTATTTCGCAGCCATGACCGCATCCAAGGACTTGGCCAAGCTAGACGGTCCTTATAGCAGCTTTGCCGGTTCACCTGCCTCCAAGGGCCAGTTCCAGTTCGACCTCTGGGGCGTAGAACCTTCCCACCGCTGGGATTGGTACCGGCTGAAAGACGAAGTCGTCAAGCATGGCATCCGCAACTCCCTGCTGCTGGCGCCGATGCCCACTGCCTCGACCTCGCAGATCCTCGGCAACAACGAATGTTTCGAACCCTATACGTCCAACATTTATGTGCGCAGGGTGCTGAGCGGGGAATTCGTGGTCGTCAACAAACACCTCCTGAAGGATCTCGTCGAACTCAACCTGTGGAACGACGAGATGAAGAACAACATCATTTTTCATAACGGCTCCATCCAGAACATCGACGAAATACCCCAGGAGCTGAAGGATATCTACAAGACGGTCTGGGAGATCAAACAACGGAATATCATCGATATGGCCGCCGACCGCGGGGCCTACGTATGCCAGTCGCAGTCGCTCAATCTGTTTGTCGACTCGCCCTCAGCCAACAAACTGACATCCATGCACTTTTATGCCTGGAAGAAAGGGCTCAAGACCGGCATGTACTACCTGCGTACCCAGGCTGCCTCTCAAGCCGTACAATTCACCGTCGAACGCCAGGGCGGAAAAATGGTGGAACCGCTTGTCAACCCGGCCGCAGTCCAGGTCGCCGAAGCTGAGGCCGGCGAGGATGTGATCGGACCCACCTGCAGCATGGAGGACGGATGCGTCACGTGCAGCGCTTAACTATTCAAGTACCCGGTTGACCGACAACTTTTGATCCCGACTCCGGAAACATAAAAAGGCCCCTGTTACGCAGGGGCCAATTTTTTTTAAAAAGTCGTAAGGGTTAACTGGTATTGCAGTTCTCGACGGTCATGCATATTTTGGATGTTGTAATCTCAACCCTACAAAAAAACCGTTATGTTTACAAAAGCCAATCTCTATTCCGCGGGTCTGTTCCTTATCGTTGCCATCGCTCAAATGGCGCTTTCTTGACTACTTCAATTGCATATCGCCGATGATCTGGTCTATGCGTGCGCCCATTTCCGCATTGACCCTGTCATAGTCGCCTACTGAAGGCAACACCGTATGCACACTGAAATAGAATTTTATCTTGGGTTCTGTCCCACTCGGACGGGCAGAGATCTTACTGCCATCCTCCAGTATGAACTGTAAAACGTTCGACTTCGGCAGATCGATCTCCCATGTCTCTCCCGTTTGTGGGTTTTTGCCCGTATGGATATCATAGTCCAACAACTGCACCACTGGTGACCCGTTGATCCGGGCAGGCGGATGGTTGCGATAGGCGCTCATCATGTCGGCGATCTCCTTCTGACCGTTCATGCCTTTTTTGGTGATGGAGATCAAATGCTCCTTGTAAAAACCGTATTCGACGTAGAGATCGATCAATTTATCGTAAAGACTGCGTCCCTTATCCTTTTCATAGGCGGCCATCTCGCAGAGGATCGCTACTGCGCTCACCGCATCCTTGTCCCGGACTTGGCTGCCGATCATCAACCCATAGCTCTCTTCACCACCGATCACGTAGTTCTCCTGCCCCTCTTTTTCCTTGATCAGTTCGGCGATGTACTTGAACCCCGTCAACACACTGTAGCAATGCACATGATTACGCCGCGCGATCTCGTCGATCAGCTCCGTGGTCACGATCGTCTTGACCACCATATCGGCAGGTCCCGCGATGCCCTTGGCCTTACGCGCCTCGATCATATAATTAAACGCAAGGGTCGCTGTCTGGTTGCCGTTCACCAAAACCCAATGGCCTTTCTTGTCTTTCACGCCGATCCCTACCCGATCGGCGTCCGGATCGGTACCGAGCAGGATATCGGCATCGATCTGCTGCGCCTTTCGGAGGCCGATGCTCATTGCCTCGCTTTCTTCCGGGTTCGGATAGACGACGGTTGGGAAGTTGCCGTCGGGCGTGGCCTGTTCGTCAACCACATGTACATTGGTAAAGCCAAAACGTTGCAGCACCTCAGGCACCAATTTGATCCCCGAACCATGGATCGGCGTATACACGATCCGCAAATTATGTTGCCGTTCTGCTACTTCAGGGTAGACGCTCAGGTTTCGCACCATGCCGATATAGGCTTCATCGACCGCAACCCCGATCATCGTGATATTGGATTCGCCGCCGCCCCATTTTACAGCTTCTACTCCGGCGACCTTTTCGACCTCTTTGATCACATTTTTATCATGCGGGGGGACCAACTGACCGCCATCGGTCCAATAGGCCTTGTATCCATTGTATTCCTTGGGGTTATGCGAAGCAGTGCAAACGACCCCGCCATGGCAATGGAAATGCCGGATGGCAAAGCTGAGTTCGGGGGTCGGACGCAGCGACTGGAACAGAAAAACTTTTATCCCATTGGCAGCGAACACATTGGCCGTCGTCTCTGCAAAAAAACGGCTGTTGTTGCGGCTGTCATGTGCGATGGCGACCCGCACTTCCTTGCCTGGAAAAGAGGCTCTTAGGTAATTGGCATAACCCTGGGTGGCCATTCCGATCGTATATTTGTTAATGCGATTGGTGCCGACGCCCATGATCCCCCGCAAACCGCCCGTTCCAAATTCCAGGTTACGATAGAAGCTTTCTACCAATTCCTCAGGATGCTGTTCTTGCAAGCGCCTGATCTCGTCCTGGGTGGCCAGGTCATAATTGCCTTCTAACCATTGTTCTACCTTTGCCTTTATCGCAGCATCCATGGTTGTCATTTTTTTTCTGATTGTAAGGGATCGATGGGAGAACAATTTCGGGAAGATTGAAGATATTAACAAATCCCCGACCGAAAGATTCCCCGACACTTTTATATTATAAATAAAGTATTACATTTGTATCCCCGGCCCTCCAACCCACCTCCAGCAAAGCAAGAAAAAATCCATTGAAAGCCTTCGCATCGATCGTAGTGTAAGTATAACTTACCCTTCACAAAATCAGGAGAAAGATTTGCTGTTATTTCTGTACCATTTGATTATACAAATACCTCTAAACAGGATCAAGGATGAAGATGTATCTGCTTCTTCGCAATAACAAACAAAGCGGCCCCCACTCTTTGGATGAATTGAAGAGTATGGGTCTCAAAGCCTATGACCTCGTATGGTTGGAGGGCAAGAGTGCTGCATGGCGATATCCGAGTGAGCTCGAAGAACTCAGCGCTTTCGCCCCCATCGTGGAAGAGCAGCCGTTCGACCGCTTCTACAAAAAAGCCTCTGCCGCAGTTCCTTCAGCCAGCGGTGAAAATGACAACGGCCGGAATGTTTCCGTGAGGACGATGAACGAGTTGCCGCCTGCCATAGAATCGCAAAGATCTTCGTCGCTTTCGAACCCCCTGTCTTCCCCAATGTCTTCAGGTAAGCGCATCATCTACGTGACGATGCCGGCAGGGAAGAGCCCCGCATCCCGCGAGACCGTGATCAGGGAAAATCAGCGGGAAGCCGCCATCGCCAGGGAATTGCCCCCTGGATCCGCTGTTCGCGAGATGCCTGGTCGTGAGACCGTTTTGCAGGAGCCCCATCCCGGGATCCTGCCTCTGCGGGAGACCCATCCCGAGATTCAGCCTCCGCGGGAGCCGGTCTTACGTGAAATGCCACAGTCGTATGCCAGGGCTGCGATAGAAGATTATGCAGCTCCGACAGCTGCCGCCCAAAGGCCGCTTTTGGACCAAATGCCTCGCCGCCAATCGAGCAGAACGGCGCTCAAGCATCCGAAGACCAGGGCCATCACCCGCTTCGCTGCGATCGGCCTCTGCATCCTCGCCTTGCTGGCGGTCGGTATATTTATAGGCCTCTCCCTCAACAGAGATACACTGGGCTTGCCGCATAGAATGGTGGCCAACGAGGCTAATGCAAACAGCCGTAACGAAAACAGCCGCGGCAACAGTCGCGACGGATCTGCGGTGAAGGACGAACAGCCGCTCGTTCATCCCACAGCGCAGCAATTGCCGGTGCCCGCTGCCACACCCCCATCCGTTTCAACGCGCGAGAGATACGCAGGCGCAAATAATCAAGGACACCCCGGTGTAAATAATATTGCCGCACCCGCGAAAACGACTAAGGTGGTGCCACCGCCTTCAAGGACAAAGGAACGGCCGACCCACCAAGTGGTACAGGAACATATTAGTACGCCCCCGCAAAAAGAAGCTGTGGCTGCTGCGATAACATCGATGCCACGCGAGGCTGTTCACCGTTCGGACAATGCCGAAACGAATCGCACGAGCCCCGTTTCAGTAGACAAAGAAGCAATGAGGGCGGCGATGGCCAACCAGATCAGCGTCGGCGCCAACACTTATTCCGTTGGCACCTTTGGCGGCATCAGTGATTTGCAGGTCACCGTGACTAACCGTTCCGCTTATGCTCTCGACCTGGTCGTAGTAGAAGTAGCGTATGTCCAGGCAAATAAAAAAGTTTTTAAAACGGAGAACCTTTATTTCCACGGCATAGGCGCCGGTTCGGCCCTCATGCTGGAAGCACCCAAGAGTACGCGCGGGATAAAAGTGCAAACTAAAGTAACGACGATCAATTCCAGGGAGTTGGGACTTCCCGGCGTGTAAGGTGTTCATTAACAAAATGATAAAGATAATTTCTGCGTATTTCCCCTCATTTGGCACAGTAGTTGAAAAACAAGCTCGTGTCCGCATCCCTGCCACCACCTGTTCAATCTGTTAGTTACAAGCCTGTCATGCAACGATTGTCGTAGCATCTGCTGTCATGCATGTGCCGTATGTCCTTGAAAATTAAAAAATAGAATCGGTATGAGAAATGCAATGGTGCAGTTAGTGTTAGTGATTATAGGTGTTTCCAGTATTCATGCAGTGCGATTGTTACAGACTTCTTCTTTCCACCTCAGGACATTCCCGGCCACTGGCGCCAACAGGGTCTGGGCCATGCAGGGAAGAGATTCTGTCGAAATGATGAATGTGAATGGCGAATATTTCCTTCGATCGATCAACCCCGGCCACTGGCGGGTGACGGTACAAGCCATCGAACCTTACCAGAACGTTCGCTATGATGTCGACGACGTAAGGCCCGGCACCGATATCGACCTTGGTGAGATCCGGCTACATAAGTGAATAGCGCGATCAGGCGATGAGGGGCAACGCCGCGTAATCTTTGAATAACACTGCTTCCGTCGCAGCCTGGTCTGCACGAAACCATTGTTCAAGGAAGGTGCTGTAAACAGCCCTGAAGTCATATTGCATAGCCAGATTGTCATTGACCGTCAGCTTGGATGGCCATACGGGATTGTCTCCAAGTATACCTGCTTTCACTCCATCCCCAAACACAAATACCGGTGCGGCAGCCCCGTGATCGGTCCCGCCACTTGCATTCGATTGTATCCTTCGTCCGAATTCCGAGAACGTCATGCCCACTACCCGGTTGCTCACCTGCAGATAAGATAGATCGTCCTGGAAAGCATTGATGGCTTCCGATAATTTAGCCAACAGTTTGGCATGGACTCCTGTCGTTGTGTCTGTGGCGTCGGTTTGTCTTGCGTGTGTGTCAAAGCCGCCCATGCTCACCAGGTATAACCGCGTTTGCAGGCCCCCGGCAACCAACCGCGCGACAATCTTTAATTGATCGGCGAGTGGATTTTTACCGGCAGCAGGGTATTTGTCGGACTGTTTCGTCACTTTTTGCGCCGCCTTTTTTATCACTCCCGCATACTGGTCGGTCTTTATCGACATCTCCCGGATGTAGGCCAGTTGATCTCCGGCACGCGAATCAGAGACAGGCTCGGCCTTGTCGCCTATCAGGTCATAAAAGCTGCTGGGATTGCTGATGGCCATCCCCATCGTAAGGCCCGGGCCCTGCAACGCCGGCGAGACCAGCGACCCGACCTGTATGGCCAGCGGATCGGGCATCTTGGAATTTGGATAGTCCTGCGGAAAATGCGGATATTGCCGATCCAGGTAGCGGCCGGCCCAACCCGTCGGCAAGACCTGTCCGGCATCGGCTCCGGTCAGCCAGATGTCTGTCGCCCTGAAGTGCGAAAAATTTGGTTGCGGATAGCTGACGCCCTGGATGATGCTCAACTTTCCGGCATTGAAGAGTTGCTGCAATTCGGGCATCGCCGGATTCAGTCCCGTTCCATCAAACCCTTCGAGCTTCAGGACCTTGTCTTCCGCAATGGCAATATTCGCCCGGGCGCTGCGATAGGCGTCGTAATATTGCAATGGGATCACGGTGTTCAACCCGTCATTTCCCCCATTCAACTGGATGAGCACGAGCACATGGTCGTTTGCCTGGTCCCGCATCGGGCGAAGCAGTGATGATCCCATTGCCCTGAGCGAGATCCCGGGGATCAGCGCCGGCAACAGCGCCGGCAACAGCGCCGGCATCGAAGTACGAAAGAAGTCTCTGCGTTTCATGCCATTTGGTTTTACATCAACTGATATTCCGGCAGCTCCATGAGATGACGGTATAGATTTTTAAGTTTGTTGTTCACCGTGTTCCGGTTGGCCTTGTCATCGGGCTTATCATGATACGCCACCCAAGCGTTGGTCCAGTAATGGTCAGAGGCCATTCCTACCAGCCCGGCCAACAGGATACTGGTCTTTATGAACTGGAGCTCTCCGGGCGGCAGCGCGACGGCGTAGAGGACCCGCACGGAATCCGCGATCAGCTGCTCCGGGTCTTCCGGATGCGGCAAGGCGGCTGCAAAGGCTACGGGATCGATCCCCACCTTTTTGCCATTTCGACCAAACCCGCCGTTGACCATCTTGTCGGTAAATTGGTTGCGTTTCGGCAGCGTGTCGCTGCTGATCCACAGCTTATCATATTCGGGCTCCTGGTAGTAAGCCTGCCATCCGGCCACGTTCGGCGGGTCGCCGATATTCTGCTGTAAGGCCGCCGCCTGGTTACGTACCTGTTCCCAGAGCCCATACTGCTCCTCGCAATCTTCGGCATTGGGAAACATCAAGCCAAACTCCCGGCATAGCCCAACCGTCAGGTCCACCGGACTCTTGATCATGGAACCATTGTTGCCGGCGTCGAAGAAATGCCGGCTACACAATAATTCCTCCAGTACGGGCGCTATCTCATATCCCTTTTTCCGGAACAGCTGAGCCAGCGGTTTGATGACCTCCCTTTCGGTCGTTTCGTCGATCGTATGGTACACAAAAAAACGATAGAGCTTGCGGCAGATAAAAGCCGAGACCTCTTCGCGGGAAAAGATCAGCTCCACGAGCTCGTCCACTTCCGCCTCCGATCCCTTCCCTTTCATCCCCCTGATCACATGGTTATCATAAAAAGCGGAAAATTGCTTATCGCCCTGGTCATGCCGGTTTGGATCGAAGGATGCCGTATAGGTCTTATAGTCGATCGTATAACCCGTCAGCACCCGCGCTGCCGCTTTCACATCCGACTCGGTATAGTGCGAGCCAGGCCCCTTCCCCACCGTAAACAGTTCCTGCAACTCCCGTCCATAGTTCTCGTCGGGCGCCTTCTTCGTGTTGGCATAGCCGTTAAGATAACGAAGCATGGCCGGTTCTGCCGTAATAGCCCGGACCAGCTCTTTGAAATTCCCCAGGGCATATTTCCTCAACAGGGTGTTGTAGCGGTAACAAAATAAAGCATTGTCTACCGTATTCGTCTCAGTGACGAAATGGTTGTGCCAGAAGAGCACCATCTTCTCCCGGATGCTCCTGTCCTGTCCTGTCATCAGGCCAAACCACCAGGATTTAAAGGAATTCTTGCGGCGGCCATTGCTCATGCCATCGTATTTGAGCGAGACGGTCCAATCCGCCCCGGTTGGTATGTCGGGGTCGACATATTTGTCGTCATTGTAATTGTTGATTGGCGGCGACGGCAGGGGGAGGTCCGTCCTCAGCAGCTCCCGCACGGCCTTTTTGGGAGATTGGCGGAGGAAATAGTCGGCATCCTCCTTTTTGGCACCGAACATGGTCCTGCGCAGGAGATGTGCTGCCTGCTCGTATTTCCAGGCGCCTTTGTAGCGCCGCAAGCCTGATGTAACTGGTGTTGGATTAGCCATACTCTGTTGCTGCTGGTTTATCAGATAGAATTATGCCGGAAAAGTTTAATTTTCAATATGAATATCCTTCTTTTCGGTGCCGGCAAGTCGGCAACCAGCCTCATCCGCTACCTGGTCGACGTCACTGCGGTCCGCGGGTGGCAATTGATCGTGGCTGAATCCAACCGCCCGCTGGCCGAATCAAAGCTTGGCAACGCCGTGCATGCCCGGGTCGAGTCGCTCGATGTCAGCCAGGAGGAACCGCGCGACGCCCTCGTGCAAAGCGCCGATATCGTTATTTCACTACTTCCCCCCACCCTACACTATTTAGTGGCCCTGTCCTGCCTCAAAAAGAGCAAGCACCTGCTGACCGCTTCCTATCTCGATGCGTCGATCGGCGCCCTGCAGCAAGACGTCCGCGATAAAGGACTGCTCTTCCTTTGTGAAATGGGCCTCGACCCCGGCATCGATCATATGAGCGCCCTGCAGTTGATCGACAGGATCAAGGCGCAGGATGGGCATATACACACGTTTTATTCGCATACGGGCGGCCTTGTCGCGCCATCCAGCGACGATAACCCCTGGCACTATAAGATCAGCTGGAACCCCCGCAATGTCGTGCTGGCGGGCTCGGCGGGAGCGGCTTACCGCGAGGAGGGTGCCGTCGTTCGCCGGGGTTATGCGGAGCTGTTTGGGCAAACGGGACGCGTGGCCCTGCCGGGTCTTGGAGAGCTGGCCTGGTACCCCAACCGGGATTCGCTTTCTTATATACCGCTTTATGGGCTCGAAGCAAGCGGCACCTTTATCCGCACCACCCTTCGCTATCCGGCCTTTTGCGATGCCTGGGCGGCTATCGTTGCGGCGGGACTGACCGATGACAAAAAGCTGTTGGATGCCGGTTCTGTCAACGGTGACAGGCCAAGGGGTAACATCCCCCGCGGGGCCAGCAGCGAGACCGCGAAGCCCCTCACCTACGCCGACTGGTCGGACCCGCTGCTGGTCGACGAAGCGAATCGGCCCTGCTTCGAGTTTCTCGGGCTTTTTGACGATTTCCCTGTGCCACCGGCGGCCCAAACCTCCGCAGACATCCTGCAACACCTGTTGGAGACCAGACTGGCTATGCGGCCGACGGACAAAGATATGATCGCCATGGTACACGAAATTGGCTACACGCGAAACGGCGCGGCCTATACCGCGCAAAGTTCGCTGATCATCGAGGGGGAGGACAGCCTGTATACAGCCATGGCACGTACCGTGGGTCTGCCGCTGGGGATCGCCGCGATCCTTGTACTGGACGGACGCATTTCCCTGAAGGGTGTGCATATTCCTATCCTGCCGGTTATTTATGAACCGGTGCTGGAGGAGCTGGAGCGCCACGGCATTCGGTTTACCCACTCGGTCAAGGCGGATTGATCCGCCCCGGCTTGGGGCGCGCGGCCACGTTTAATGTGCTCCCGCGGCCAGCGTGTGACCAGGCCTAGTTGACCTCCACGGGCAAAGCGCTCAAAATTTGATAATTGATGTCTCTGAAGAAGACCTTGTACTTCCCCTTCCTCAGGTAGAGCAGGTAGCGTTCGGTCCCGCCCAGCGTATAGGTCTGGTCCGCGGGCACCAGCTGCCAGGGCGTATTGTCATTGTTGTCGATCTCGCTCTGGTAATAAGCCTGTATGAAGAATACGGCATTCGAAGGTCTTTTGATGTACACGGGTTGACGCAGGCCGCCCAACTTCATCCAGACAGGCCGCCCGTCAAGATAGGTTGTCGGCGGGTGGATCACGCAAAGATCGTACAGGTCTTTGTCTATAACATTCACCGGTGCGTTGTTCAGCAGCGCGATCGACGGCTCGGTGATAGAGAATTTAGTCGTATAGGCCTGATAGATGACCCGGCCGTAGCCAAAATTGCTTTCTTCCGTCATATCCGTCTGATCGATGGTCAGCGGCTCTATGCCGCTCAACCGCCAGAAGGCCAAAGCCATCGGGATGCGTCCTCCCGGTTCGGGCGTTTTCAGAATATGCGAGAACGAAGCATGCACCAGTATCTTCGCCGTGGAATCACTGCGCAGGACATCGTACAGGTGCTGTGCCTGGATCGAGTCGCGCTGATTGGCCGTATGCACACCGGCCAGCGTGTCCTCGTAGGGCACCAGTTTGAAACCAAGGGAGATCGCTTCCCGCACCAATTCTCCCGCAACGGGCTCGCATACATAATAGCCGGTGCGCATGCCCACCGACTCCAGCCGCTGGCTGGAAAAATTATTGAGCATCTCCATGGCGAGATAACGGTAGCCCATACGGTAAAAATCTGCCAGCAGGGACATGGTGAATGCCCGGTGCAGCGGCTTGGAAAAGTTTTCATTGATCATCACCACCCTGCGGTTCTTCGCGGCAAGCCGAATATAATTGCGGGCATTGACATGCTGGACGCCCAGCAGGGTCGCCGCCGTTTTGTAAATCTTCCCGCGCGTGGCGTCATCGACCGTATCATAGCTCTTCGCCAGGTATTGCAGGGCGGTCCTGTAGTCGCCGGCAAATGCAAAATACTGGCTCACTTCGTCGAAAAAACCTTTGTCGGAGTAGATGCCGCGGAATTTCGTCTCATCTCTCAAAGCATGGTACAGCGGAAAAAGATAATGCGGATTGCTCTTGGGCGTAAGCGTCATGATGCTCATCAGGGGGCTATAGCCCGTGGGGAGGTTGCGCAAACAATAATCCTTGAGTGTCAATACCGGGGCGGAAAGCTCATCCTGCGCAAAACATCGCCCGAGGAGTGCTGTAAGCGCGGTCGCCAGCAAAATTCGCTTCAAAAAGACCATTTCGGCGCAAAATAGAACAACTCTTGTTAAGAGAAGGCGAAAATGCGCGGGCTGCTGCCACGCCATCGCAAATGAAATGACATCCGGATCTCAGGCTAGCACTCGGAGCGCCTTTAGTTTACGCTTGTACCATGCCAGTCTGGCCCAGTAAATGATCCAACAGATGATGGTCGCCCAGCCAAAAAGTGCAATAAGGAGCATTACCGTGACGGACGCATCCCGACGCACCGCTACCATGGCGACATCCACCAATAAACATAGCCAATATAGTGTGCAATAACTCACGCCTATACCCAGGGTGGGCTGTTTCCGAGCCCCTGTTGTCACAAGCACATCTTCAACACCGAGGATCGAATCTCCCCGCGGTGACTCCAGTTCGCTTTTGATAGAGCGGGATATCCTCGAGATGACGAAAAATTGCCAGACCTGCCCGAAGAAAGGGACGAGTTGCAGCCAGACCAGGCCGGGCGCCATACGGCGGTTCTCTGGTCTGATCAATTTTAAGGTATTCTGTTGGGTCAGCAAGAATAGGAGGGCTGGTAGAAGGAACGCGGCCAGCAAAATTAGCTGAATGACTACGGAGCTTGAAGAAGTATGGGGTTCCACGGCAGAAGTTTGACCAAAATAGAGGGAATAATCCGTTTATGCAAGCAGTTGGGTTAACCTTTTCTGCAGTTCGGCCACGCCGGTCGAAGCCGGCAGCTCTATGGCTACGAGATCGCCGATCGTAGTGGTGTAGGGGATCTTTTTGTCGACGATGAATTTGGGTATGCCGGGCCTCGCCAGGTCAACGAGTCCCGCCGTGGGGTAAACGACCAGCGATGTCCCCACCACCACGAAGATGTCTGCCGACCTGACCAGCGGAACCGCCTGCTCGATCATGGGCACCGCCTCTTCGAACCAAACAATATGCGGACGCAGTTGTGCCCCATCTGCCGCTTTTTGGCCGATCAGGATGTCGGTGCGGATGTCATATACCAATTTCTCGTTCTTCGTACTCCGCATCTTGAAGATCTCTCCGTGCAGGTGCAGGACGCTGGTGCTGCCGGCCCTTTCATGCAGATCGTCGATGTTCTGCGTGATGATGTGCACCTCGAAGTCGCGTTCCAATCCGGCCAGTCCCAGGTGCCCTGCGTTCGGCTCCGCCTTGAGGGCATCCCGCCGCCGCATATTGTAAAAGTCGAGCACCAGCTTCGGGTCCTTTCGCCAGCCACGCGGTGTCGCCACCTCCGTCACATCATATCCCTCCCACAGCCCATCCGAATCCCGAAAGGTTTTGATCCCGCTCTCGGCGCTGATGCCGGCACCGGTCAGTATTACCAGTCGTTTCTTTTGCATATTGCCAATATAAAAAACTCTCAACCCTTTCGCGGACGCGTTTATCACCGGGTGCTTGCGGCCATCGGCACTCAAGCCGCCGGCCAAATGCTGTTGGCAAGCGCAAACTATTTCTCGCCGGCCAGCTCCATCACCTTCGCCCATTCCTTATCGGTTACCGGCTGCACCG
Source organism: Puia sp. (assembly GCA_965214315.1). Classification (GTDB taxonomy): domain Bacteria; phylum Bacteroidota; class Bacteroidia; order Chitinophagales; family Chitinophagaceae; genus Puia. The sequence continues at coordinate 37,529 of CBDCBP010000013.1, forward strand.
ACAGCCGGCCGAGCCGGACCAGGGCCATCCCCGACAACAATTTATCTTTCTTAGCCTGGTCAAGGCTCACGGGATGCTTTAAAAGCTTAACCGGCTTGATACCGACTGATATCCATCTGTCGTCATCCGTGGTCGGGTCCTGGTAAGCTTCTTTCGATATCCTGGCGATCCCCACGATCTCCAACCCTTCATTGCTATGATAGTAGAGCACTTCATCACCTTTTCGCATGGCGCGAAGATGAAGCCGTGCGGCATAATTGCGCACGCCATCCCAGGAGGTTTCCTTGTCTTTTACCAACTGTTCCCAACTATAAACGGAAGGTTCCGATTTTACTAACCAATATGCCATCGGGCAAAGGTACAAAAAAAGATATGCCCTTAAATCAATCCATAACCTATTGAACCGTCGTATGTAAAAATGAATTTCCATTTAAAAAAAATCACTAACATGAACGCAGTAAAATTATGCGGCATTATGCTGCTTGGCCTCTTATTCACTACTCTTTCGCAGGCACAGGAAAAGACCGTACAGGTCGGCGGCGCACCGATGTATCCTTCAAAGAACATCATCGAGAACGCTGTCAATTCCAAAGACCATACGACCCTTGTTGCAGCCGTGAAGGCCGCGGGACTAGTAGAGACCCTCGAAAGCGCAGGTCCTTTCACTGTTTTCGCTCCCACCGACGAAGCATTCAAGCTGCTCCCCGCCGGCACTGTTGAATCGCTTGTAAAGCCCGAAAACAAAGCCACGTTGACGGGTATCCTGACCTATCATGTCGTTTCCGGCCGGCTCGATTCCAAAACGCTGATGGACATGATCAAAGCGGGTAATGGAACAGCAGAACTGAAGACGGTAGCGGGCGGCAAATTGACGGTGATGATGAAAGGCAAACACCTCTGGCTGAAAGACGAAAAAGGTGGAATGGCAGAGGTCACGATCAAGGACGTCTACCAGAGCAACGGCGTTATCCATGTCATTGACCATGTGCTGATGCCTGCCTAATCAACGCAGACCGACTGACCGGCTGATCAGCAAACAAGGCGAGCTTGGTCACGTAAGCCATTGATAATCATTTAACCCCAATTTTCAAAAAGAATTGGGGTTATTACATCTAAACGTGAACGCCGTTCGTATGTAACTATGAGGCCTGGTTTTAACCCTATTTAACGCTTGCGACAGGTTGTTTTAAGGGTCAAGACCATCCGATTACGAAGGTAATATGGGTGGTCTTATTTTTTGCCCGGTAGGGCTTCGGGCCGGCGGTCGTTGATCATGTCCTTGTATAACTAAAAGTTGGCCAGTACATCTGCGAGGTGCATCGTGCGGATGGGGTAGCCCTTGTGGCGGATATAGCCGTCGAGGTGCATCAGGCAGCTCAGATCAGTGGAGATGATATAGTCTGCCCCTGTCTGGAGTGCATTGTTTACCTTTTGATCGGCCATGGCCACGGAGATGGATTCGAACTTCACGGCAAAACTGCCCCCAAAACCGCAACAGGTTTCCACGTCGTCCATCTCCAGCATTTCCAGCCCTTTCACCCGGCTCAGCAGTTTCCGCGGCTCGGTTTTTATCCGGCATTCCCGAAGCGCCGCGCAACTGTCATGATAGGTCGCTTTTCCAAATAAGGCTGCGCCTACATCTTCCACTCCAAGTACATTGACGAGAAAAGAAGAGAATTCGAAAGTTCGCTTTCCCAGGTCGCGCACGTCGTTGTGCAAAGAAGAATTGTCAAACATCGCCGAATAATAGTTGCGCACGAAACCCACGCAGCTGGCGCTGGGTGCCACCACGTAGTCATGTCCCCCGAAGTCCTTCAGGAATTTTGTGCACACATCCCGGGCCTCGTCCCGAAAACCGGCGTTGAAGGCGGGCTGACCGCAACAGGTCTGTTCGGTATTGTACTCCACTTGTACGCCCGCCTTCTCCAGTACTTTCACCATATTGAAAGCGGTCTGGGGATAAAGCTGGTCGACAAAACATGGTATGAACAACTGAACTGTCACTAAAAGGTTTTTTTCAGGGCGATCATTTTTAGCGCCGTTACAGCGGCTTCCTCCCCTTTATGACCATGCTTGCCACCGATCCGCTCGTCTGCCTGCTGTTGGTTGTCCACCGTCAGCACGCCAAAGATCGTCGGTACCGGTAAGGTCATGTTCAATTGCAGTACCCCGTCCGTCACCGCCCGGCAGACGTAGTCAAAATGCGGCGTGTCTCCCCGCAGTACGCAGCCAAGGGCAATGAACGCCTGCGGACGATCGTCCCTGTATTTGTGACTATCCCAATAGGCCCGGATGCCAAAAGGGATCTCGAATGCCCCTGGCACCGTCAGCACGCTGCACAGGGCTCCGGCTGCCTCGAGTGCAGCCCTGGCTCCTTTCTCCAGCGCTCCCACGATCGCGTCGTTCCATTCCGTACGTACAATAACGACACAGGCACCCTTCACGTGAGGAATGCCTGTTGCAGTTTGTAACAATTGACTCTTACTAACGTCAGCCATAGAAACATTATATTGCCGGACGATGACCGCATTATTGGATCACGCCCAGTCTTGCCAGATATTTGTCGATATCCGCCCCACGCTGAGAAGCAGGATATTTATCCTTGATCAGTTTGTACATGGCGATCGCATCCTGCGTCTTACCCATGCTCTCGTATAAGTAGCCGCTGCGGAAGAGATATTCAGGCGAGAAAAGCTGGTCCTTCTCAAAATAGGTCCCGGCCTTCTTGTACTGCGCAGCCGCTTCTTCCTTCTTATTTTGTTCGGAATAAGCATCGCCCAGCAGACCGTACGCCCTTTCCTGCACTTCTTGTACAGGAGTCGAGAAATCCTTCAGGTATTTCACCGCATTGTTGAAATCCCCCAGCTTGAGGTAACAGGTGCCGGCGTAGAAAGCCGCCAGGTTAGCCGCCTTTGTGCCACCATATTTGGAGATGATCTTCACAAAACCGGCATTGATGTTGTCGCCGTTCAGCGCCAGCCGGACAGAGTCCATCCGGAAATATTCCTCCGCATGGAACATGGATTCGGTCGCTTGTTTCTCCTTGGGTCCGCTCACCAGGTTACGATAGGCGAAGAATCCACCCACTACCACGACGATTGCCAGCAGCACGTACGATACCTGCTTGCCGTAGGTTTCCCAAAAATCGTGGAGCTCGGCAACAGGATTTTTCTCTTCTTCTACATGCGCTGGGTGTTTGATCTCTGCCATTACTGAAATGAATTTGTTACTTTTTAATTTGGGAAAAGGTTAATCGACGATAAATGGATAGTTGGTATCGAGATAGACATCCTTCAACACCTCCGAATCATCCGGCCATGGAGACTCCTCGGCGAACTTCACCGATTCGGTCACTGTATCGCTCACCCGTTTGTTGATCGCGTCGATCTCCTCCCGGGTAGCGTATTTTTTTGACAGGATGGTATCGAGCACCTGCTGGATCGGATCGCGCTGTTTGTATTCGTCCACTTCTTCCTTCGTCCGGTATTTCTGCGGGTCGGAGATGGAGTGACCCTTGTAACGGTAGGTCTTGATCTCCAGCAGTGTCGGCCCATCGCCCTGGCGGCCCCGCTTTACTGCGCGTGCCACCGCTTCATGAACGGCCTCGGCGCTCATCCCGTCGATGGAGTCCGCCGGCATTTCGTAGGCATCCGCCAACTTATAAATGTCCACTACATTGGAGGTCCGCTCGACCGATGTGCCCATTGCATAGTTGTTGTTCTCACAGATGAAGATAACAGGCAGCTTCCACAACATGGCAAGATTGAAGACTTCGTGCAGCATCCCCTGACGGGCGGCGCCGTCGCCGAAAAAGGTCAGCGACACATTGTCCGTGCCCTTGTATTTCTCGGCAAATGCGAGGCCCGCACCAGTGCCGATCTGTGCGCCGACAATCCCGTGACCGCCAAAGAACTTCACGTCCACACCAAAAAAGTGCATGCTTCCGCCCTTTCCCTTGGCAGCGCCGGTGGCCTTGCCATATAATTCCGCCATACAAGCATTGGCAGTTACCCCCTTCGACAGGGCCAGACCATGATCGCGGTAAGCGGTGATAAAGGGGTCATCCGGTTTCGTAGCGGTCATACAACCCGCCGCAATGGCTTCCTGCCCGATATAGGCGTGGAAAAAGCCCCGGATCTTGCCTTCCATCTTGTATTTTTCCTCTGCCATCAACTCAAACTGGCGAATGAGTTGCATTAATTCATACCAATACAGGTAGGTTTCTTTTGAGAATTTGGTAGCCAATTTTGAAAGATTTTGAATTTCTGCCGCTCCCAGACAAGCCAATGCGAACCCGCGGGTTCGCCGGGCGTAGGCCCTGGTACAGCGGGGGCAAATATACGGGGTAAAATGGGAATTTCCCCCCTATTCCGCTGACCGATAGGCCCTTTTTTTGACGGCAGGAGCCCCACTTTAAGGGATGAGGTCATCAAAAATGAATTTCTCCGGTGGCCCCTGCGGCTTGCGGGGCATCATTTCCGGCCGCATGGCGGCTATATACACAAAGGCGGCCTCGATGGTCGCCGCCTGGCGCAAGTCATCCATCACCAGGTGGTCATAGTTGTCTTCGTTGCTGTGATGGGTGCGCGTCTCATAATCAAGCGGGTCCTGTATGAACTGGAACCCGGGTATGCCGACGGCATCGAAACTCAGGTGATCGGTGGATCCGGTATTGTGCATGGTTACTGTGGAAGCGCCAAGATCGGCGAATGGTACGAGCCATTGTTTGAAGACGGCCGCTGCCTGGGTATTGCCTTGCGCGAAGATGCCGCGGATCTTGCCGGAACCGTTGTCCAGATTGAAGTAGACGGAGACTTTTTCAGCCTCCGGTGTCAGCTTCATATCGGCGGGGTCGCCAAAATGCTTTTTCACATAGCCAAATGAGCCTAAGAGTCCCTGCTCTTCCCCATCCCACAGCGCGATCCGGATCGTTCGTTTCGGCTTTACGCCAAGGGTTTTCAAGATGCGCATTACTTCGATCGCCACTATGCTACCCGCACCATTATCGGTAGCCCCGGTCGCGGCGCTCCAGGAATCGAGGTGGCCGCCGAGCATAACCACTTGCGCTTTCAATGTCGGATCGGTGCCGGGGATCTCCGCTACTACCGTATGTCCCTCCATGTCCTGGTCAAATAATTTTGTGTCGCTTTGCATTTCAACAGTGACCGTATGCCCGTCTTCAACAAGGCGCCTGACCTGTAAAAGATCTTCTCTGGCCACAGCTACTTCGGGAAGTTTCGGCTGGTCTTTTTTCCGGTAACCCGTGTATGTCTGCACGAAAACGGTGCCATCCCTCCCGCCGCCCGAGCTCAGGATGCCCAGCGCCCCGCTCTCTGCGATCATCTTGTCCAACTTGAGAAAATGGACAAACTGCGGGATCATCATCTTGATCATGGCCTTGTTCATCATATACGTATCGCCGATGGCCGCCAACGCGCTATCCGAATAACGTTCCGCGTCGGCCTTGAAGCGCGGCCTGTTCGTAGTGTCCTGCACGATCAGGAGGATCTTCCCTTTCATGTCCGCCAGATGGGCGGCAATCCAGGCCGAGTCCACTTTGACCAGGTAGACCGGCGCCGATAACGGCCCATTGGTGCTCCCCGACCAGGGGATCGCATAGGCGATCAGCGGGCGATAATAGGGGGTGCGCATGGCCAAGACCGTCTTCTGTGCTTCCCAGCCAAGGCCGAATTGCCCCCAGGCTTCCTTCCGGGCCCCGCTGAGGCCCCAGGCCTGCATGGTCTGGACGATCCAGTCGGCCGCCCGGTGATAGCCCGGCGAATTGGTGAGACGCGGTCCCGCGACATCGGTAATTTGATGCGCTATGGCCGCCACCTGGCTCCTGTTCAACCCCTCGTCCCGAATGCGGTTAACCATCGCCGTGTCAATATTCTCCGTTTGCGCTTGTAAAAGAACCGGCAAAGCCAACCCGAGCAGAATGGCGTGCAATTTATTCATAACAGTCTGGTTTAAGTTTGGATGAAAGGTAATATTTTACATCCGAATTTAAAGCTTTGCTCAGGATAAAAGAAATATCGCTCGTCCAGTTCAAGAATTACGAAGCGGCCGCTTTTCGCTTTCACCAGCGGATCATCGGCATCTGCGGCAACAATGGCGTCGGCAAGACCAACCTGCTGGATGCCATCTATTACCTGTGCTTCACCAAAAGTTATTTTTCAAGAAGCGATCAATCCAATGTCCACAAAGGCGAAGGAGGCTTTCGCATAGCTGGCGAATTCGACATCGATGGCAAAACAACTTCTATCACCTGCGTCCTGCGCGCCAACGGCAAAAAAGAATTCCAGGCGGATGGTCTGCCCTACGAGAAATATTCAAAGCACATCGGCCGCTTCCCCTGTGTCATCATCGCTCCCGACGATATCCAGATCGTCACCGGCACCAGCGAAGAAAGACGACGTTTCCTGGACGCCCTCGTTTCCCAATTGGATCCTGTCTATTTGCAAAACCTCATCGACTACAACCGGATCCTGCAGCAACGCAATGGTTTTCTCCGGTCACTCCCCGAACGGCGGCTTACAGACAAACACCTCCTGGAAGTGTATGACCGGCAGTTGGTCGGCTCCGGTAACCTGGTATTCCAACGCCGCCGCGATTTTCTCCGGGACCTCCTGCCCCTGGCCAGCCGTTTCTATGCCAGCATCGCAGGCGCCGAAGAACCGCTTGCCCTCACCTACGACAGCGCGCTGTTCCACACCTCGTTCGACCAACTGCTCAGGGAAGGCCTCGAAAAAGACCTCTTCCTGCAGCGAACAGGTAGTGGTATCCATCGGGACGATATCGACATCAGCTATGCCGGACTGCCCTTTCGATCCATGGCCTCCCAGGGGCAACGAAAAAGCCTGCTTTTTGCGCTCCGGTTGGCGGAATACGAAACATTAAAAGCCGCCAAAGGCTTCCCTCCGCTGCTTTTACTGGACGATGTGTTTGAGAAGCTGGACGAAAAACGCATGCGCAACTTGCTGGAACGGGTCTGTCTGCAGGACAATGGCCAGGTTTTTATCACAGATACGCACCCCGGACGCATCCGGCGGGAGATGGATCAGATCGGCGTCGGGTTCGAGCTCATCACCCTCGACTCCGGTGGCATTCCCCTTGCGGGAACCTCCTGATTTTTTTAGGGTATACATCAGACGGGTGTTAAAAAAAGAGTATATTTATCGGCTATACTGAACCAAGAAAAAACGATTGCTATGCCCGCTCCCGACCTGGAATCTTCCATTCGTTTTCTAGAAGAAAACAATGACCCCGCAGAAGCCTTTTTCTCTTACGCAGTAGACGATACCGGTGAGTTCGGTTTAATCAAGGCCAACAAAGAGGGACTGCGTCTCTATGCAGCCGAGCTCCTCCGTCAATCGCAGCTCCTGGAGCAAAATACCGAACGCCGCGAAGCGCCCAATGCGCCGCTCTTCTTCGCACCGCAACCCTGGATCATCAGCGAGACAGGGTATGACCTTATCTCCGGCATCCTGCCGCAATACCAGGGCCGACGCAGCATCGTCGGCCAGCGGGATCCGCTCCGACGGTCCTCAGCGAGCCGGCAACGCGGGAAGCCAATATTTCTTTTTGTGGCGATGTGCATAACAGGCGCCCTCATCATGCTTGCGACGCTAAAAGCATTTCCTACCTTGCGCCTATGGGTGAATATTCATTAGGCGAAGCGTTAAGGAATTTCTTACAGAAAAGTCAGTTAAAGGGTTCCATCCAGGCACTCCAGATAGAAGCCGTTTGGGAACAGATCATGGGCAAGACCGTCGCCCGTTATACGGATAAGATCATGATCCAGGGCCAGACCCTTTTTGTCCATACGACTGTTGCCGCGCTCCGGCAGGAGCTGCTTTATCAAAAGGAGAACATCATCAAAAGGGTGAACGAAGCCTTGGGAGAAACCGTCGTCAAAGAAGTCGTCATCAGGTAGCCAGGCGTACCCGCGGGTCCACCAGCCCATACAGGAGATCACTGCCCACGCTGACCACCACGAAGAAGAACGAAGAGACCAGCACCGACCCCATCACTACGGGAAAATCCAACTTTTCCAACGCATCGACCGTCACTTTTCCAATCCCTTTCCAATAGAATATCTTCTCCACGAAGAAAGCGCCCGCCAGCAATTCGGCGAACCAGCCCGTTATCGCCGTGATCACCGGGTTCAACGCATTGCGAAGGGCATGTTTCCACACCACGGTCCGTGCCGGCAGCCCCTTCGCGTAGGCGGTACGGATATAGTCTTGGTTCAGGGTATCCAGCAAAGATCCCCTGGTGAGTTGGGCGACGATGGCCATGGGGCGTATCCCCAGTGTCAGCGCCGGCAATACCAGGTTACGAAGGTGAAGTTGCCGCCCGGCAAAAGGATCGGTGTCGAAGAGATTGCCCATGATATGCAAACCGGTCACTCCGCTGAGGACAAAACCGAATACATAAGAGATGACGATAGCCATGAAAAAAGAAGGGGCGCTGATGCCGAGTACACTCACGAAGATCGCCGAACTGTCCATCCAGGTATCCTTGCGGATCGCCGCCAGCACACCCAGGCTTACACCCAATATGGTGGCCAGCAGCATCGCCGTCATGGCCAGCACGATCGTGCCCGGCAAGGCGTCCATCAGGATACTCCAGACGGCTCTTTTGGATTGATAACTCCGGCGAAGGTACGGCCATTTGATGGCTAGCACGTTATTGCCGCCGATGAACAGCCCTTTTATCCCCTTGGTGCGGATCTCGTCACGCGTATGAATGCCGATGGGCGAGATATCATTGAGGTAAAAGACGAATTGCTTCCAGCGCGGCTGGTCAAGATACATTTCCTTGCGTATGGCCTCCTGCGTAACCGCATCCGCACGTTGGCCGATCACCAGCCGCGATGGATCGCCGAACCCCTGGAAAAGAAAGAAGACGGTGACGACCACGCCAAGCATTACGAGCAGCCCGTAGATGCACCTTCTTATGAGATAGCGTATCATTGGTGCGGCAATTCGGCGATTGAAGGAAGGGCTCTGTCAAAGTCGGCATAGCTCCACTTGCCAAGGATGGTCGCGCCTTTCAGGAGGAACAACGTTGGATTGGCCCTCGCCGCCGTCTTAATCGCCGTGGCATCGCATTTCAAGACCGTCACATCCGCCGAGATCCCCTGGTGCCCGACCCAATCCATCAGCCCGTCGTAGTCGCCCGTGATCATTAAAAGCGGCAGTTTTTTCGACTTGGCCATCGTCAGGAGGATGCCAAAGGCCCGAACCCAATAAGGGTTGCCATGGGGCGCCTCCCTCGAAAAAAGAAAGAGGGTATATCCCTTGCGCGTTAATACGTCTTGTGTCGTGTCGGCGCCGGCGCCGGTGAGCAGGATAAAATCCTTGATGGCCGGATCGGCATTGCCTTTTCTTATCATTTTATCATATCGGCTCACGAAATGATAGGAGTCGTCGAAGTCTTTGGGGAAATGGCTGGCATCGAATTCCACATGCTTCCCCCCTTTGTCATAAACCATCGTGATCACCGAACTGTCAGGGACAGATCCGGCTGGCGCTTTCATCTTTTCGACGATATTGTTGCCGATCTTATAAGGCAGACAATCCACTACCGGCAAATGGATCAGCACATACCATTGAAAGGCCAGTGCCGCGACCGTGGCGAGGATCAGGAATGCCGCACTTGCGGCCGGTAACAGAAAAGGCTTGATCCTCTCCCGTACCGCAAACAGATAAAGTACGAGTGCAGATAAGACCAGGTCTTTCACGAAGGATTCGCCTGCGGTAAGCGGGATACAATCGCCAAAGCAACCGCATTCGCGTACTTTGCCGCTCAGGTAAGCATAGCCGGTGAGAAAAGTAAAGAAGATCATCAACAGCAGCAGCAGCCAGCCGAACAGTTTCATCCGCCAGCCCAGCAGCACGGCCACCCCTGCGACGATCTCGAAGACGATCATGGCGATGGAGAAGGCCAGGGTGAAATGATCCAGCCAGTGGATGTTCCATACCTCGAAGAACTCCTGCATTTTATAGCTCAGACCCAGTGGATCGTCGGCTTTTACCAGACCGGAAAAGATAAACAGCACGCCCACCACCGTCCGGACAACTGAAATGATCAACTTCATAAGCGAACGATTTATGGGGTGTGCCTGCCCTCGGCTATTCCTATCAGGGCAAAAAGAGAATAATTGATGATGTCGATAAAATTGCTGTCGATGCCTTCGCTGACCAGGGTCTTGCCGTCATTGGCCACGATCTGCCTTACCCGCAACAGCTTCATCAGGATCAGGTCGGCAAAGCTTTCCTGGCTCATCTCCCGCCAGGCCTCGCCGTAGTCGTGGTTCTTTGCGATCATGGTCTGCCTGGCCAGGGTGATCATGGTATCGTAATACCCTTCCGCCTGTTCGGCCGACAGCTCCTGCGGGGCATTCGGATCGATGGACAGCTGGATCAATCCGATAACGCCATAGTTTACGATCGCGCGGAATTCCCCGGCTTTGTCCTCCCCTACCATTTGTTCACGCGTCTCCTGGAGCGTACGGATACGCTTTGCTTTGATGTACAGCTGATCGGCGATCGAGATCATGCGCAACACCCGCCAGGAAGTTCCATAATCCCGCGTCTTCCGTACAAATATTCCCCTGCATCCGCTCACTTCCCTGTCGTATTGTGCATTCGTACCGCTCATGACCGCTAATTCTTGCATGAATCGCATAATTTTACCCGGCAATGATAAATAAATATGTTCACTTTAAACGCTAAAGGTAATTTATTGGTCGGTGACCGCCCGCTGGTGATGGGCATTATCAACAGGGCACCCGATTCCTTCTATAGCGGCAGCCGCTCTCCTGGCGACGCGGAACTGCTGGCCCGTGCCGAAAAAATGATCGATGATGGTGCCGACTGGTTGGACATCGGCGGCCAGAGCACGCGGCCCGGTGCCGATGTCATCGGCGAAGAAGAAGAACTCAAGCGGGTCGTCGATGCTGTTCACCTGCTGCATAGCCGCTGGCCGCAGGTGCCGTTGTCTGTCGACACCTGGTATGCGCGAGTCGCAAAAGAAGCCGTTGGGGCAGGCGCCTCCATCGTCAATGACATCAGCGGTGGCCGCCTCGACGCGGACATGCTGCACACTGTCGCCTCCCTGCGGGTGCCGTACGTCTGCATGCACATGAAAGGTACACCGGCTACCATGCACCAGGAGGCCGTGTACGAGGACGTCGTAAAAGAAGTGCTCGACTATCTGATCGGCCGGATAGAAGACTGCCGGCTGGCCGGGATCAACGATACCATCATCGATCCGGGCTTTGGATTCGCCAAGACCAGGGCTCACAACTGGAAACTGCTGCGAAACCTGCACCTTTTCCGGATGACGGGCCGGCCGGTATTGCTGGGCGTATCCCGCAAATCCACCATCTACCGCACCCTTGGCATCACCCCGGAAGAAGCGCTCAACGGAACGACCGTCCTCCATACACTCGGGCTGCTCAACGGGGCAGCTATCCTACGCGTCCACGACCCTAGGGAAGCCAGGGAAGCGATCACACTTTTAACCGCGTACAACCAATAAAAAAGCCGTCCACGTTCGATCGTGGACGGCCATATCGCTTACACCAGCTCGTTAGTGTTGTGGCTGGGGCGTCTGGGGCTGCTGTTGCGGCTGCTGTTGCGGCTGCTGTTGCGGCTGCGCGCCCTGCGGCCTGATCTGGGGACGGAAATTAGGCCTTCCACCACCAACACCCGGAGGCAAGCCAGGCATACCGGGGTTTGCACTGGGCGGAGGCGCATCGGTCACATCCACCACTTCGACATCAAAAGCCAGGCTCTCGAAAGGCGGATGGCCAGGCATCGGCCGGTCGTTGTAGGCCAGATAGGCAGGAATATACAATGTTCCTTTGCCGCCCTTCTTAAAGTTTTTCAGCGCATCGTCCCAGCCCGGGATAACCTGGCGCGCCCCTACTACAAATTTAAAAGGCTCATTACCCGGACCCGTCATATTCGATTCAAATACCTTGTCGCCAGGGAGTGCCCTGCCGGTATAACGGATGGACACTTGTTTACCCGAATCGACCGCCGGACCGTCGCCGGGGGTATTGATCACGTAGTAAGTGCCCAGCTGCGTCTTCTGCGCCTTGATATTGTGTGCTGCCAGATAGTCTTCGACGACCTTGATCTCCTTGGCATTTTGCTTGTTCAGCTCCTGCTGTCTGTCAGCCAGCACCAGGTCCTGTGAGGCAAAAAGATCGGTGATCTTGAAAGTGACGATGATCTTGTCCTTCTTTTTCAGGAAGGCAGGAAGCTGACCGCCGGCCTGGCGTTGCAGGGTATCTACCAACAGGACGACTACCGCGCTATCCCCCTTGCGCAACAGGGAGAAGATCTCATTGGGCGTGTACCTTCCCCTGGGGCTGTCGACACCCAGGTATTGCGGCATGCTGCCGTACGTGGTGAACAACGTGGAGTCCCGCAGCTTTTCGATGATATTGGATTTCAGGAACTGGCCTTTCTGCGCTACCGGGCCCTTGCCATCAGAGTATATCTTGTAGAGCAAGCCGCTTTTTGTCTTTTTGAATTCGGAGTTGGTGCACGATGCCGCTCCCAGCAGCAATACCCCAACCAGCAAATACGACGAGATGGTTTTCATTCTTATAATCATTTTTGTAATTGTGATGAATTCTCTTTTAAGGCATCAAGGAAACGTTGCACCGTCACTTCCAGCGTATCCGTGCTTCGGCCGCCGGCAGCGTTGACATGTCCGCCGCCGTCAAAATAAGTCCTGGCAAATGCATTCACGTCGAAATTCCCTTTGCTCCGGAAGGAGCACTTGACTTCCTCGTCCCTGTCGATGATCAGCGCGGCCATTCGGATGCCCTGGATCGAGAGTGGATAGTTGACAAGTCCTTCGGTATCCCCCGTTTTTATCTCATACCGGACAAGGTCTTTCCAGGGTATCGCGATCAGTGCCGCATTGTGTTCATAGAAGATCTCCATCCGGCTCTGCAGTACAAATCCCGTAAAACGAAGCCGGCCTTCTAAAAAATTGTCGAACAGGTTTTCATGGATCTGCGTATGGTTCAAACCCGTATCCTTTAACGCAGCCACCATCCGGTGCACCGAGGCCGAAGCGCCCGGGAAACGGAATGACCCCGTGTCCGTCATCACCCCTGCGTACAAACAGGCCGCGATATCGATGTCGATCTTATCCGCGTATCCCGAGTCCGCGATCAGGTCATAGACCATTTCGCAGGTCGAGCTTTTACCCGTATTGCTGACACCATAAGTGAATACCGCTGATTCCGGCTGTTGGTGATGATCGACCAGAATCCTGGTGGCGGTCAGCTTCCGTAGCCGGGAAGCCATGTGACGGGTCCTGGTGAGGGTATTGAAGTCCAGGCAAAACACCCATTCCGCCTGGTCCAGTGCCGCCACCGCCCTGTCCTGGGAGTATTCATAATCGATGACCGCCGCACACCCGGGCATCCACTTCAACCATTCCGCCCAGTTGGTGGGCGAGATAACGGTCGTCTGGTGCCCCAGCCGCTGAAGGAACAAAGACAGTCCCAGGGATGAACCCATGGCATCCGCGTCCGGTTTCTGGTGCATGATGATCACCACCCGGCGGGGTTGCGCTAATAAGGGATATATTTCTGGGATCGCCTTCATCCGGTCAAAAATGTTCGCAAAGGTGCAGAATTAAATCCCAAATCCCAAGTTTTAGTTGTATCACATTACAATACCCCGTATTGCCTCCGAAAAAAATGTCCTACCTTCGCCAGCCAAAAGCAAAAGAAAGGAAATTATGAGTAATCGCACTTTCACCATGATCAAGCCCGACGCCTTCTCCAAGGGGCATTCCGGGGCCATCATCGACAAGATCCTTAAAAGCGGCTTTCGTGTCATTGCCCTCAAACTGGCCCGCCTATCACCTGAAAAAGCAGGTGAGTTCTACGCGGTCCACAAGGCAAGGCCGTTTTACGGCGAATTAGTGGATTTTATGAGCAGCGGTCCCATCATCGCCGCCATCCTCGAAAAAGACAATGCGGTCGCTGACTTCCGCAAGCTGATCGGCGCAACCGATCCGGCGAAAGCCGAAGAAGGAACGATCCGTAAACTCTTTGCCGCTTCTGTCGGAGAGAATGCCGTGCATGGCAGCGACAGCGACGATAACGCCAGGATCGAAGGGGATTTCTTCTTCAACGCTTTCGAAAGAATATAACTGTCATTTGCTCTCGTCACCGTTTTGGAAGGGCGGCTGCAAGCTGTCCTTTCGAAACATGATCGATCACCGGTTCGACGGTATACCCCTCCTTTCGCAGAAGTGCGATCACCCCCATTTTACCGGGCAAATGCGCCGCCCCGACGGCGATCAGCAGCGATTTCTGCCCCAACAACCCATCCAGTATCTTTGCCCACTTCCGGTTCCGGCCGTATAGCAGCAGGTCCATATGACCGCCTTCCGCTCCTCCCTCGTCCTTCTGACTCAGGGAATCGATCCCGTCCAAATCCCGATTATTGTACAATTCGACCAGCTGCCTGGTCTGCGCTTTGTTCTGGTCCGGGCTGTCGATGTAGTTGACCAGTTCCTTTGCCTGTTCCGCATACGGGATACTGTCGAATAGCCCCGCCTGGAATTCCGCGGTCTCCAATCCATTCACTGGTTTATTGTACGGTTTGGCCTCCTTCATGATCGTCAGTTCCATCCCATCGGTGGTGGCACAGTCCAGTCCCTGCTCCTCGATGATCCCGCTGATCAGCATCGGCTTGAACCGCTCCAGCATGCTAAAGGGCAGCATTGACACATGCTTGTCGAAATAGTCCTTTACCCGGCTATACTCCGCGGGCTTGAGGACATCGGCAAGTGTCTTGTCGTCATTCATCCGCATATACTTGAGCGAATTCAACATCCCCATCATGTCTCCGAGGTTGATCTCGAAATACAAGTCATCGCAACTTTTTATCACGGCTTTCAAGCTATCGCTCAATGTCGCGTCAGTAGCACATAGCACATGCATGGTGCCGAACAGATAGGACGGACGCCTGATCTGCTTGCCGCTGATGCGCCATAACAGGGTATGCGGGGTCTGGGAAAAGACCAGCGACGAACACAGCATGCCCGTCGCCAGCAAAATAATTTTTCGGTTCACGATACAACGGCCTCCTCGCCGTATAATTGGTCCTTGAATTTCAGGCTTGGGGAGGGCAGGAACGGTCCGAGTCCCAGTTCTCCCCACTTGCGATCCACTGCGGCGATGGTGGCTTTGTCCGCTACTATGATGTTTGGCCAGTCGCGTTGAAAATTGTCCAGCTCGCGGGTCTTTCGCGTGCCATCGAGACCCAGGCATGCAAATCGTTTCCCCGGATCGAAGCCCGATGGCCGTTCGTGCAGGAAATGATCCCGGCGGGGATCCAGGTTGTTGCAAAACCGCCATAGCGCCACGGGCAGGTCCGATGCATCCACCGTGTGCTCCACATAGAGGATCATCTTGATCCCCTCTATCGCGTCAAGGCCGCAAAGCGCTGCATGCAATTCGCGGATATGGTCCGGCCTGCTCTTCTTGACAGACAGGATCAGGCAGGGGATCTGTTCGTTCAGCAGCTTGCCGTTGACGCCTGCAATTTCGGGCCAGTCCGCTTTGAGCGTTGCTTCGTTCAGCGTGTCATATGCGGACCGTGCCAATTGGTATAACTCCGCCTCCTGTTCTTCGGTCTCCTTCGTCGTTCCGTCTATACACATCTTTCCGCCAAAGCCAAGCCGGCTGCAGCTGTGATCCAGCACATCCATCGGCCCCTGCGCGAACGAGACGTCCGTTGCCGGATTGAGGTTGCGGAACACGTCATGCGCTAAGCGCTTGTAGTCGCGGATGGACGTGTGCTCGTCAGCGATCACCAGGATCTTGTTGAACATCATCTGGCCGGCCCCCCACATCGCATTCATCACTTTTTGACCTTGCCCCGCGTATTCCTTGCGGATCTGTGCGATCACCAAATTGTGAAAGACGCCCTCAACAGGCATTTCCATGTCTACGATCTCGGGCACCAGTGTCATTTTGATAGGGGCTAAAAAGATGCGCTCCGTGGCTTTTCCCAGCCACGCGTCTTCCTGCGGGGGGATGCCGACGATGGTAGCAGGATATACGGCGTTCTTTCGATGGGTGATGGCCGTAATATGAAAACGCGGATACCAGTCGGGCAGCGAATAATAGCCCGTATGGTCTCCGAATGGGCCCTCCCAGATCAATTCTTCGGCCGGATCGACATATCCCTCGATCACGAAATCCGCATCGGCAGGAACCTCGATCTCCGGCTGGGTGAGACATTTCACCAGTTCCACTTTTTTCTTGCGCAGAAAACCCGCCAGCATGTATTCGTCTACGTTGTCCGGCAGGGGCGCCGTGGCGCTGTACGCATAGGCCGGGTCGCCCCCGAGGGCCACGGCCACCGGCATCTTCCGGCCCAATTTCTTATATTCCTGAAAATGACGGGCACTGACCTTGTGCTTGTGCCAGTGCATACCCGTGAGCGTCGGCCCGAAGACCTGCATGCGGTACATGCCCACATTCCGGATGCCCGAATGCGGTTCCCTGGTATGAATGATCGGCAGGGTGATGAATGGTCCCCCATCCTTCGGCCAGCAGGTGATAACCGGCAGCTTGCCGATATCCGTGTTCGGCTGGACGACCTCCTGGCATTCACCGCGGCCGTTCCTGACGACAGGCATCCAGCCGGCGAACTGTCCTAATTTGGGGAGTAACCTTAGTTTATCGATGATGCCTTCCTTTGGTGCCGACAGCAGTTTGAAGAGTCCTTCGATCTCGCGGGTCACATCATCCAGTTGTTGGACGCCCAGGGCCATACACATCCGCCTTTCGCTGCCGTAGGCGTTCATCAGCACGGGGAATGCCGTGCCGGTATTTTCAAACAACAGGGCCTTGCCGCCGTTGCCACTTTTACTGATCCTGTCCGTGATCTCTGCTATCTCCAGCTTCGGGTCGACAAAACTAGGGATGCGCACCAATTCTCCTGCCTTTTCCAACGCCTGGATAAACTCCTGCTGGTTCTTATACGCCATAACGCAAAAGTAACCCACAATTTATTGCTGGCGGCTACCGTCGCTAATAAACTTTTTTCGGGCAATCGATCACACCGTTGTGCCGTCGATGCTGTGTTGTGCCGTTATTTAAGGCGATCGAGAGCCGCAAACCGGACATATAATACCAATCTTTGGCTTTGGGATTGCCACGGATCGTGCCCGCTGCCGGGTAAGCCGCCCCCTCTTTCAGCTCACTGCCGCGGTAAGCCATTTCGACGGCTTCAGGACCTTTTGCTGCTGCCAGTGCGGCCTGACTGACATATTCTTTGCTGACATCATCCAGGTAGTCGGTAAAAGTCTTCCTCATCCCGATCTCATAGGCCAGCACCACCCTGTCGGAGATGCGGAACTTGATGCCTCCGCCAAAAGGGATCGATACCTGCCAAAGCGAATATTCTTTTCTGCCGGGATAGGCGGTAAGTCCCTCCCCTTCGGTGCTCAGCCCGCGCAGGAACACTTTTCTACCTGTGGTGTCATAGGCGTACGGGTCGAAATGAAAGAGGGCCACACCGCCAAACACGTACGGTGTGAGCTTGTGCGTGCCGAGGTCGAAGATGTTGTACTCGAGCAACAGATTGCCTTCATAGATATTCGACTCGAAGTTGAGGTTGCGGGCCCGGAGGTCGGCCTTGTCGCTATAGCCATCGGCTGCCGAGATGCGGCCGAAGCTGCCATTGCCTAAGATGGAAAAATGCCTGTTGAGATCATATTGCAGACCGGCGCCGAAAGCGCCATTGGATTGTCGGGTCGTATAGACTTTCGATTGGAGGTCGCCTATATAATTGGCAAAACCTCCGAATACATTCACATTCCATTGGGCATGGGCCAATAGCGGGCATAGCATGCCTGCTAAGAAAATCTTCTTCATTTAATTCAGCATTTGTTGGCGAAAAATGTTTAGAAACTGGCTTTGCGAAAGGAATGTGGATTGGGTGATGGCTGCGATCAGGAGGGAGAATCCAATGCTAGAAATATTGCGATAGGAGTGATTTGAAGTTGATAGGCTAAACGCAAGTATTGCGCCAATTATTGGAAAAGGGAGTGCTAAAAAAAAGTTAAAGGGGTTTGTGGTCGTTGAGCCGTTTTTTCCTTACTTTTGCACCCCACGAAATGCTGGTTTCGGGACGTAGCGCAGCCCGGTAGCGCACTTGCATGGGGTGCAAGGGGTCGCAAGTTCGAATCTTGTCGTCCCGACGAAAGTCGATCCAAAAAAGAACAAGGAGCCCGTAAAACGCAGTGTTTACGGGCTTTTTTGTGAACTTTCCATATCAATTCAGTATATCGAATATCATCTAGTAGGTGAGTGATTGAGTGAGTAGCAAACCGCCTTTGTGGTGAGTTACCTTTGAACTCACCTCGGGTGAGTAATGCACCGGTAGACGCGGCCCGCATTATTCATTTTAAATCATACCAAGATGAGAAGCAACAACACCTTCGGCCTTCATTTCGTCCTACGCCCCGCCCAAAAAGGCTACCATGCCATTTACGTCCGCATCGTCGTCAACGGGAGCCGTTGCGAACTGGCCCTGAAACAGGTCTTTGATAAAATTACCTCCAAGCTGGTTTCGCATTAAATTGAAATTTCTATTGTTACCAAGCCAGAATAGCATTCCTCGTAGACGTTTGAATTCTACGTATTTTAGTGGCATGCGGAAAAAACTATGAACACGCAAATTTTGGCAGTCCGAATTTTCGTCGTCGTAAGAGTTAAAAAGGCGATTTCCCGTCACCCGATATGAAAACTCAATTATTAACCTTAAAAACCCGCTTTTATGTTTGACTGGTTTATGAAGATATTCTTCTCCCATCGCCGGTTCATCCTTGTCCTGCGATTGCTATATTTCCTGCAATGCCTGCTGCTTAGCGTGAAACTTTTGAAATGTTTTCATGTTCGCTATGACTTTCCGCATATGGCCAGGCAGCCCCTGGATCTTACCCTCGCGCAGATTGGCAATCTGGAAATTCCGCTAATGACCTTTTTGATCGTCATATCTTTGTTCCATGTGACAAACAAGGGATTTAATAAACAACTGTATCGGCTTTTCAAAAGCAAAACACCACTTTTTAAGGGGCTGCGCCAGGGCGTTACGACAATTGCCGCCAGCTGCGGGTGGTTTCGGTGGATAAATGGGTCTTACAGGAAGGGACAGTACTATGGGACCTTTGTTTCGATCATGGAAGTGCTCGAAGATTCCGAAATTGATCTAATGGCTTTTGCGACGTTATTCAATTCTGTGCTTTTGAGTTGTTGGCTAGGGCTATTGGCCTATCCTCAAGGATCGGGAATACAGCTGTTCCTTTTCATTGGCTTGGGCGCTTTCTATGTCACTCACGTCTTCAATCTGTTTTTCCTATGGGATGTGAGATCAAACCTGCCTTTTTTCCAGAATATTCAACGGAAAATCGACCAACAAGAAACCTCGCATGGTTTAGGAAGACCCACTCCCAGAATTGTTGGAATTGGCGATTAAACCTGGGAATTCCAGAAATCCGAAAATATGGTCTTTCAGAAAATCAATGCTGTAGTAGGTAGGATCATTCAATAAAAGATTGAGAAATTCTTTATTCGGTCCGGCGCAGAATTGCACACCCTGCTTAAATATCGCTATTTGGACGTATGCCATTATTGACGCTGGCAATGAACCGAAAGCTTGGAAACTTCTGACCAAAACATGATGTTTAGTCAAGGGAAAAGCAAAAGCCGTATCGAAAATATCTTTTGCGTTCTCCTTTCCCATGACAAATGGATTATCACTGCATATAAATCCGCCATAAGGATGATACCCAATCCGCCAATTATGATAATCGGTTTTTTCGGAGGCATCAAATGACAAAGCGCCGGCGATGGGTCTGAAAGACTGCAGCAGCTTTTTATCATCGACTACTTCTTTTGGAAGCCCTCTTGCCTTTTCCTCTCCAGTAAGGGGATCAACTGCCCTGAAAAGCTGCCTTAAAAAAGGCGTATTCAAACTATTTGCGTATTGTTCATCATTAATCGGATTTCTCCAAAACAAGTCGGAAAGAAAAAATTGTAGCCCGGCCATTTCATAAACACTTAGTTTGGGAACACCTTTGTACCCCTGAATCTTTTTGAATATTTTCGACGTTTCGCTGTCGATCTTCGCATAGACCTTCTCCGGAAAGTCCGACGACTGACCAAAAATCTCGACCGTATTGCGATTTTCGATATAGAAATGGGATTTGGGCACATGATACCCTTTCTTTATTCTTTTTTGCTCACAATCATAAACGGCAAACTTTCCGTCATTATTTGTAAAACCCTTCAGGTAAAATTGGGGAAGAATATGGTGCCTGGTTGACATTAACGGCCCCTTTTATTATGAAAAAAGTCATTTGATTATTAGCGACATTCCGGGCTTATCCGAAATGCATTCCCAAATCAACTCGTAATTGGAATTCGTTTGGAACTTCTCAACTATAATATGGGTAATATCATAGCCGTTCTTTTTTATCACAGCAGAATTTATCGCCAATTCTCTTGGCTCGAGACTCCATTTTGAAAGATCCCCGAATGTCTTTTCATGCAATTTTGCAAATTCCAGTTTTAAATAGAAATCGCCACGCATTCTGTGCCCGATAGTGGTATATGCATCATACTCCTGCCCGTTTTCTATGATGACTTTGTCCTTTTCTCGATCGACGGAAATTACAATATCTTCTGTCATGATGAATGAGTTTTAAATATTGGTGATTTACGCCAACATACAAAAATACTAAAAATATTAGCCCTGCTCGAAGTTATTTATAGCTATTATCACAACTGACCGCCATCTGTGCCCAAAAAGATATGGTATTCACTCAAATATGTGAGGTAATTCTGGCGCGATTATCCGATAGTAATTAGTAACTCTATTTTTTATTATCACAAAAAACGATGAAATGCACGACAGGTCAGTGTTTTGTCGACTATCTTAATTGAATACAAAAATTTCGTGTTGTATTAGTTATTTATATACAATTATTTACATTAAAATAATCACCCTATTTTTTGACATACACTTCAAAATGCAAAAATGATGGCTACTATTCCTTAATTCGTTTACCTTTAAATTCGAAAACTTCTTATTATGGAACAAGCAATTGAGGCAGGAGCGCCTATTCCGGAAACGATAACGTCATCCGCTCCTCAAAACCTGGTAGTCGATACTAATGACATAGACAATGCCGTGCTCAGACGCCTGATCGGCGAAGTGCAATCGGAGAAAGAAAATCATCTCCACGCCTACAACCGCCAACACAATCGCCACAACCGCGGCCGATAGCCCCATGCAGCCGGAGCTGGATACGATATTGCTCAAGGTGGCCAGCCGGTGCAACTTAGATTGCACATATTGTTATGTCTATCATATGGGCGACGACAATTGGGCAAAACAGGAAAAACTGATGTCCGACACAACGGTACTCGGTGTCTGCAACTCACTTCGACAGTTGGCGCAGTACCAGGAACGTATTTTTAGCGTGGTCCTCCATGGCGGAGAGCCGTTGCTGCTAGGAAATATCGGGTTGGAACGACTGCTCAAGAACCTGCGAGTCGTCTTGCCAAATGCCTATCCTATTAGCCTGCAGACTAATGGCACACTCATTACAACCGAAATCCTGGATACCTGTTCGGCTTTCCATGTCAGCGTCGCGGTGAGCATCGATGGTCCCGAAGCGGTTCATAACGGTTCGAGGCTTACCCGCCATGGAAAAGGAAGCTTTGGTTCCGTGCGCCGAGGAATTGACCTGTTGAAGTCTCATCCGAACGCAGAATTTCTAAACGCAGGCCTACTGGCGGTGATAGACCCTACATCCGATCCACGAGAAGTGTATTCGTTTTTTAAGGCAATAGGAGCGCCAAGTGTGGATTTTCTCTACAAAGATGGCAATCACGACCGATTTCCCCCGGGTAAGGCAGCATCGGACTCGGTGGAATATGGTCGCTGGATGGCCGATCTGCTGGATGTTTATCTGGCCGATACAGACCCCTTGCCCATCCGCGTCCTAGACGATATGATGAAGGTCTTGTTGGGTGGGGTGGTCTCTAAGGAAGGCATGGGCCTGACGGATTTCGGCATTCTGATCATTGATACCGATGGTACAGTGATGAAGAACGATACGTTGAAGAGCTCCTTTCCGGGAGCCGACCGGTTCGATCGACCGGTGAACATCAGGGATGGGAACCTGATCGGCTTCCTCCAGTCCCGCGCCTTCGACGACTATCGCCAACTGCAGCGACCGACCTGCACCGTCTGTCAAAGCTGTCCGCAATTGCATCTTTGTGGTGGCGGAATGATCCTGCACCGATGGCGGAAGACAAATGGCTTTGACAACCCTTCAATATACTGCGCCGATCAACTTTATCTAATCGGTCGCATGCATCATTTACTCACGCACTATTGTCAGCCCCATGCCTAAAGAAAGTCTCCTTAATTTTACGGGGCTTGCATGTAGTAAAGAACCCTTCCCTCATTTTTGCGTAGCGGAGTTGCTGCCACTGGACATCGGAACGGCACTTCTGGCGTGGTTGCACGACACGGACGCATGGTCGTTGACTGAGGCTGAATTCTATACCCAATATGAATTTAGCCTGCTTGACTTCCCGCCGCCCGGCGAATTGTCCCAGCTTCTTGCACCGGAAACTATCCAGCAGATCGGCGGGAAACTCGAATCGGCTTTGCAATCCTCTCCACTCGAATTGACCTCAGTGACCGTTCATAAATTGGTCAAAAGCCACCGCATCGGTATCCACAACGATTTCATCGGCGACGAGGAAACGCACCGGTTAGTGATCCAATTGAATCCGGATTGGGAAGACGCCCATGGCGGATACCTGATCCTATTTCGGTCGAAAGATGCGCAGGACGTGGCTAAACTGGTTAAGCCCCTCATTGGCTCTGGTTTTGGCTTCGAAATTTCACCGCGCTCCTATCATGCAGTGTCCGCCGTGCAAAAAGTTGCCCGGCATAGTCTTGTCTATACCTTCAAACCGGCGAACGATGGAACTTCGAACAGCCATTGATGCATTCCTGAGACAGCCCTTTCCCCTCTGGGAGGAGAAACTAACCATACTGCTTGTCCGGGAGCGTGCAGGCATTCCAGATCGCTATACACTGCCGGTGGCAAATCGATGGCCACTGCTCCGACCCAGCGGCAACGGGAATAGTTGGCTGGACGCGCCGGTTATGCAGCCGATCGCCCCTTTTTATGGGGAGCATGGATTATCCCCATTGGGGGTTGACGCCCTGACTGCAGTCGACGCTCAAAATAAATTGATCGCCGCTCTCGAACTGCTCGGGCAAGCCGATGAGCCACTCAAGACCGTCGCGCGATTGGTCAACTCGATCCAAGTATTGAGCTCCGATGACGAGGAGATTGACGTAAGCTTTAGCCATCCGGAACTCTTCTCGACCATCTTTGTCTCCGTGTGCAAAGATCGCACACCGGTTTCATCAATTCGCGTGGCCGAGTCTATTCTGCACGAATCGATGCATTTAAAGCTAACGCTTATCGAGCATTTCGTTCCTTTTGTTAAACCGGACACTGGCAACCGTTACTTTTCCCCCTGGCGGGAGGAACCGAGACCGGCACGCGGCGTTCTGCATGGTTTGTTTGTATTTCGGGCGATTTTCGATTTTTTTGGGACCTTGAATGGTCAGACGTCGACATCCGTCAAGGGCCACCTGGATTTCAGGCGAGAACAAATCATCCATGAATTCAGCCAATTGCACCAATTCGATCGTTGCCCGGATCTTATGCCAGATGGGGCCATCCTGATAAAAAATCTATTGCCATTGAGCTGAATTCGGCATCCGGTAGGATCGAGGCCCGCAACACCCCAATCAAGCCGGCCAAAAGAAGATCATCAGGCGATGAACCGAGCGCAATGGCCTGATCCACTGCATCCTTGAATGCGGCGAGGATGGCGAGCTTTCTCCTTCTGGCCTCGGCGAAGTCAGCGTGACGCAATCCTAGTAATTCAATAGATCTAAGACCTCTATGCGTCAAGCCCTTTGGCTCGTCGTTGTGAAAAATGATATGGTCCCTCGGATCTTCGGTGCCTGGATCGATTAAAAGCGTTTCTTCCAAATGATTATCACTATGGGTCTGGTTTCGGTTAGACTCATCGATCAAAGGGAAATAATTCTTTTTGTAAGACACGTTGATCCGTTCCTTACTCAAGTAAAGATTCGACCACTCGTAGGCCAACCAGTAATAACACGGGTAGAGCCATGTGCCGTCCTCCAATTCTACCCCATGCTTTGGCCGGAAATGCTCGACATGATTGTAATCGCCCACAAATTTTGCTTCACTAAAACAGCATTTGTTGTGCTGGACCGCCTTTAAGGTGTCTCGAACGACCGGTAACCTGTAGATCGTGGCTAGGTCAAAATTCCCAGCCAGGAATTCGGCCCGATGAGCATCGAAGGCCGCACGATCTACTCCAGCACGCAATGCCCCTTGCCTGACGAGTTCGGGCGGAGCCGCGCCTTTGAAGATACGGATCATTTCAACTTTCCCTCCCTTTTTAGCGCTTCGGTCGCCATCCTTAATTGATCAAGTAATTGCTGGTCTTCCTGACGGTCGGCTACTGGTAAGGTTGAAAGTTTTTCGTCGAGCGCTTTCAATTGCAATTCTTCCTCAGGCGTCCGGGTTTCTTTATCAAGCAGGGCCCGTCGGCTTTTGATCAGTTCCTCTACTTCTTCGCTTCGCTCCCCATCTATGCCGAATAATTCACTGGTTGCGAATTGACCGATACGCCAGCCACTAACGACCGCTGGTTCATTTTCAATTTTTACTTCATTGCTAAACCTGCGTAGTACACAAAGATTTTCAGCCTCGGAGGATTGCGCCATGAAGGGGCTATGAGCTGTGCAAATAAACTGCGTATTGGGAAAATGGCGCAGCAGATATTCCCGGATGGACCGTTGCCATTTGGGATGCAAGTGTAAATCGATTTCGTCCACCAGCACAACCGCCGCTTGGCTCAGAGGGTCATCCATTTCCGGATTCCGCCACAACATACGCAACGCAAGGTCCAATATCCACGCCAACATGGTCTTGTATCCTAGGCTTAATTCGCTCAACGGCACCTTGCCGTAGGGCGTGATGACTTCAACAAGATGGTTGTTCAAGGTTCCGTCCGAATTGATAGGAGGGTTGATTAGAATATGTTCGGCGCTCTGAATGTCCGGCAACAAATCTTCCAATACATGTTTGACCTTGGCTAAGAGTCTGGTCGATTTTCCTTCGTTACCTTCTTTTAAAGAGGAATATTCCAAGTTCGAGAGGATTTGTTCCGCGTCATAAAGATCTCCGGATTCCGAGAAAAGATTCGCGATTGGGCTCTTCAGATTCGCCTGCTCAAAATTATTAATGCCCATATGTCTGCCTGCGCTATAGGCAAACAGATTTAACGTCTCGAACCGGGCCAGTTCGGCATATTCCGTCGATATGCTCAACAATTCACCTTTTTCGCCAAAAGTAACCGAAACTGAGAAAGATAGCTCATCGGCCATCTCGGGCTTTTGACAAAGTCTGGTATGCTTGGTAAAGGAGGCTCCAATTTTCAACCTCCGACTCCCATGTTTCCCATTCAATTGTTCGAACTGCGCATCTTTTTCAAAGTCATCCATCGCGGGTTTAAGAGCCACTCCGGAGATGCCCGAACTCTCCTTTAAACCCTTGTCTTGTTCCTCTACCGGCGTCATCCACACCAAGCTCTTGAGCAGGGTGGTCTTTCCAACACCGTTGTCACCAAGGATTAGGGTCCAGGGAGAGATCGCGCCCTTGCCGTCCTTTAAGTCAAGAACTTGACGTGACCCAAAACACTTGACGTTCGCTATTTCCAATGTCGAAAAATATAACGGTAAAATGTCATCCATAGTAGGCATCCTGAAGTTGAATTTGCAGCAATTTAATGGATTAACACCAAACAATCCCATCTATTGCCCGCCTAGCCATTACAAGGTAGCGAGCCGCCCGGTCATGCTCAACTGACTGCAGAATCTCCCGTTCCTATAAGTTCCGTGTAGCGCTGCCCGCGCACAGCCTTCACCTCCCTTTCCTTTAGCGAATAGGCTATTTTCGAATCGTTGACGGAGCTATTGATACATACTTTTTGTTGCAATAATGCAATTTGCTGCCTTTAGGTGGAGATTATATGAGACGCGAGTTCGTTTCTTCGATCGAAGCTCTTTAAGGTCCATCGGTGCTAGTGAACGGTTGAGTGAGTAAGATTCCGCCAATGATATCAAAATGCTGATTCCCAAAATATTACAGTTTGACGGTGCGTCTTGTCGTCCCGACTGACAAGAAGCCCGCAGCGATTGCTGCGGGTTTTGTTTTGTAGGAGGCGTTGCGAACTGGTTTGCAAAAGCGGGCGAAAAAACAAAACGATCCCGACGAAGTCGGCATAAACTTCTTGTGTAATTAGGAGGGCTAAAAGATCGCCAAAGGCAATCTTGTCGGGATTCGAACCAGCGAATGATGGCAAGTCTTGTCAAACTAAATTGAAGCAGCCTATCAGCGCAGCCTAGCCGCTAATAAGTTCATCCAAAATTGATGTGAATTGCTGCTTAGCGCGGGAAGATCATTCTGCGCTATTTGCCAGACGATCTGTAAATTGACGCCAAAATACTCATGAATGGAAATATTTCGGAAGCCGACGATGTTCTTCCATTCTATTTCGGTATGCCTGTCCTTCACGGACGATGAAATGCGAGTGCATGCTTCGCCGATGATCTGAATTTGCTTACTGGTAGCGAAACGCTTTTCAGCATTGGCGAGGAATTCATCCAGGGATACATGCAGCAGGTAACACTCAACCTCCCGGATCAAGTCCAGTATGTGCCGGACTCGTAGCTCGTCGCTAAGCGGTTGCTTCATAGAACAGTATCTTGTCTTTTTCTATGTACGGCAGAACGTATTTGGAAAGGCCATCACTGGTAACAACATCGACTTTATTGCGTAGCAGGGATTCCAATTCTCGCTTAAAGCTAAAAAATTTCATTCCTATTGGCTTTGTATAGTCTAATTCCAGTAATATGTCGATATCACTGGTCTCCTTGACGGCGGTGTTTCGTGCGTATGACCCAAACAGGTAAGCCCTCTTCACCGGTTTATCGGAAAAGTATTGACGAAGAAGGTTGGTATCGTGAGTGGATAGAACTATGTTGCAAATATAATTAATTTTGGCTGTAACACAATCGTTTGCCCAACGTGATTATCAGGTAAATCTATCATATAAGCAACGCCACCCACAACGGAATTACATGCGTTAATCAATCAAGTCTTTAATTACGTGGGACAGCTGATTCTTTGACCATCTGCCACCTCCCCGATCGGAATTCCCAGAACACGGTAAAAAATTTCTATTGAATTTTCCGTCACAGACGAGGGCACGTTTGATCCCGACCATTCCTATCTTTCCCCACAGACTACGTAATGATATTCGGTCGTAGAAGCGATTGGTCCGCGTGTGCATCCTGGATCTTCTTAATGAATGTAACAAGCTACTCTTAGTTCATCATGTGCGCTACTTCTTGCTCATCAGCATTTCTATGGTCACAATTAGCATTTCAGGTAATACTACTGAATCTTGCGCAAAAGACTCTTGAAAATAATTTTGTCCATTTTTGTAAATTATCGTAATATTGCAATGAAGCAATAGCCAAACAAATCGGCCTGACGAAATCCGAAATATTCACCGACAAGCAAAATACGCTCTCGGGCATAATGAAGGCGCTGGCCAACCCGGGCCGGATCGCCATCATTCAATACCTGATCAAGTCTAATGCCTGCGTGAATGGCCAGTTGGTTGAAGAACTGGGCTTTGCCCAACCGACGATTTCCCAACACCTAAAAGAACTAAAGAACGCAGGCCTGATCCAAGGCACTATCGAAGGGACCAGCGTCTGCTATTGTATCGACCCTAAGACGTGGGCCATCTATCAAAAGGAGTTTGGTACCCTGTTCGCCGCCTACAAGGGAGGCGATAACTGCTGCGGATAAATGCGCCGTCCATGCGCCTCCCTCCCAGCATTTTTTTTGTTTTAAACTATCGCAATATTAGTATACCGACCATGAGCAATAAACACAAAGTCCTCTTCGTCTGCATCCATAACTCCGCCCGCAGCCAGATGGCCGAAGCCTTCCTGAAAAAGTACGGCGGCGACACATTCGAGGCCGGAAGCGCCGGTCTGGAACCAGGCATCCTCAACCCGAACGTCGTCAAGGTCATGCAGGAAATAGGCATCGACCTCGCCGGCAAGCCCACACAGGCCGTCTTCGACCTGTTCCAACAAGGGCGGCTATACAACGCCGTGGTCACCGTCTGCGATAAGGAAGTCGCTGAACGCTGTCCCGTTTTCCCCGGCATGGTCAAACGCATCGCCTGGTCCTTCAAAGACCCGTCCAGCTTCACCGGCAGCCGCGACGAAATCCTGCAAAAGACCCGCGAAGTCCGCGACGAGATCGAACAGCAGATCAAAACTTTCGTCCGGGAGGCGAGCCAAATCAGCTACTGGATGCCCGCTACAGAAACAAAACCCTCACATTAAACTATATATAGCAACGACCGAACAGATAAAAGAAATGGTGCCTGAAAATACAACGCCATTGCCCTCCAGGACAAAGACGACAACGCAGCCTCCTGCTGCGGTTCCGGGTGAAGAAGCCTATGTCAAGGCAGGCGGGGAAGCCCTGCGACAAACTATTATGGCGACTAAAGTGCCGGGCCGGACAAATGCAGTGGACTGCCCGTTCGGCAATACAGTGAGACAGGCCTTGAAACGCTGCTATCATCTTTTTTCCTCAAGATCAGATGCCTGATAAAAGAACATATCACACCTTCAGGAACAAGCCAGGAATTTTTGATCTGCAGTTTCCGGGTGCAATGGCGTAATGTCCCAGATGTTATTTGGCAGCCGGAGATTGGACCGGAGGGTGAAGCGGATCCTGCCCTGCGCCGCCACATAACGCGCGAAAATAATGGATAGCAAGCCCGCCGCCTGGGCACCTAAATTGAATGCAGCTGTGGTGGCCCTGAGCAACAGACCATTAGGCCGACGTCTTGCATCGATGTCCGAAGCATGTTAAAGTAAACGCTTTTTGTGCTAATGCTCTGCGGATGCACCTTTATATGCAACACACTTTTGCTAATGTCGATCATATCCTTTTGCGCACCAAAGGACGGAGGGCCCTGCTGAGCGAATACCGCTAAAGGATAAAACAACAGCGATATGAGCCGGCGGATCGACATGCGATAAGGTAATAGCCGATTCTGGATTAAATGAGGATGAGGCTTAGTCGATCTTTATGAAAATGCCCTTTTCATCGAATACGAGATCCTTACCCTTCACTTCCGCTTCATAACCTGTTTTTCCGCCGGGCCAGCTTATTTTACCTGCTTCGCTGATCTTCGACGCCGGATAATGCTCCTTCACATAGTTGAGGACCGCAGGCGGTAGGCTGGTCACCGGTGTGGCAACGACCATTTCAACAAATTGCCCATCCGGCGTAAAAAGCACCGAGTTATCTTCCTTTGACGCACCGCCCCAATTGGCTTCGAAATTACCTTTTTCTTTTTCCCAGCCGACTCCCTTGGCATACGGATATTGAGCCGCAAGCGCGGATTTGACCGCCGGAGGCACTTTTGCGTCGGGCACACGCTGAGCAAATAAGCCACAGGGCGCCGCGAGGCAAAGCACAACTGTCGATGAGAAGGACATCCTATTCATGTATATGGTGTTTTCGTTAGCAGATCTACAGAACCAGCCGGGACGGAGCAGCAGGTCTAGCCCTGAGCCAACCCTTATGCCGGCTTGTACACGTAGACCGTAAAGGTCCCCGGTACGATCTTCCTGGTGCCGGGTTCGAATTGCGGGGCGCTCAGGTAGATCTTTTTTGTCGATTTGTCCATGGCCATCGTTTTCGCGCGGGGTTGGGTGGCAAGTGTCTGGATCACTTTATAGCTATCCGCGGATTCCTGGTGGATGATCGTAGTAGTGGCATCGCCGTTGCTCACGAAGATCAGCTGCTCAGGTTCATCGTAGATGACGGCATCGACTCCCGCGCCGATAGGCAGGGTCGTAATGACCTTACCGGAACTGGCGTCCAACACACTCAAACCCTTGTTCGTGCGGCAACCGGTGAAGATCCGGCCGCGAAGCGTGTCCATCGCGATGCCGGTGGGACCGCCGCATGGAGAAAGTGGATAGGTCGCCTTGACCTGCATGGTCTTCGTGTCGATCACTTTGATCGTATTCAGGTCTTCAATATTGTTATATACCAACCCTTTCCCGTCCGAAACCGCGAACTCCGGACCGCCGCCAAGATCGATCGTCTTTACCAGTTCCAGCGTGTTGATGTCGATGATACAGGTGTTCTTACTGTCGCCATTGAAAACGAAGACCTTTTTGGAAAATGGGTCATAGATAATGCCGTCTTCGTCGGTGGCACTCAAGGCGATCGTCTTGATGATTTTAAAGGTCGACAGATCGACCACAACCACCGCATTGGCCCTTCCGTCGCTGATAAATCCCTTGTTTACTTCATTGACGATGGCGATGCCGTGTACGCCCTTCAGGCCATCGATGACGGCGATCGGCTGCTCCGTCCCCAGGTCCACGACATTAAAAGAAGTGCCATGCGAAACAAAAAGATGTTCGTTGACCTGGTCGATGGCCATATAATCGTAGCCGCCGTCACCCTGCAGCGCGATCTTCTTGTCGAAAGTATACTGTTGGGCATGGCCGGGCAGGCCGGCTAGTAATAACCCAACGCCAAGGGAAAGATTTAGGATCTTTTTCATGTGATGCAACGTAGGAATCGAACCTGTAGAAATTCAGGAGAAAAAGCAAAGCCATTGCAGAGTCCCTCCACGCTGAGATCTACTCCGCCTGCAGACTCTTCAAGGGACTCGCCGTCGCGGCCCTGACCTCCTGAAAGCTCACGGTGATCAGCGCGACGAGCAGGCAAACCGCTCCGGCTACCACGAATATACACGGCCCGCACCAGTCACTGCCGGAAAAATTGAGCAGGATGTATCGATGTTTTTTTTTGCCAGTATCTTGGCTTCCTCCATGTTGGTATGCCAGGTCGACCCCTGGACCTGCGTCATCAACATTAAAGAGATAAGAAAAGTGTGGAACATGGTTGAACGATTGGATTATATTGATCGCTTGTTTCCGTGGATCATGCCAGAGACAATTCCCTGGTGTTTGCACGAATCCGCGACAATGACCCCGCCAATGTGCAATACGATAAATCCGTAGATCAGGTATTGCACGAAACTATGGACCTGTCGGGCGGGGCCCCGGATGCCCCTAAAAAACGAGAGGTCGTCGAAGGCAAGACACAGCCCGGTGAGCGCCATAATCAGGATCAGGGAGTAAAAAACGACATAACTCCATTTTACCTGAACGTAAAGCCGTTGCGATTCATTGTCTCCCGAGTACCTGCGCTTGATGGCCATTGCATGCCTGATCTTTACCGCGAGCATTTCTTCCTTTGAGAGCGTAAGCTCAATCAAGATGCGAACAACCAGGAACCCGCAGATAACATAGCCCAAGTAAGTATGCCAGTCCCATAGCCGGTCGTTGAACGCATGTGAGACGCCCCTCGCCTGGTCCTGGCTGATCATCAACCCCTGGTGCTTCAATTCCTGTTGCACCATGCCTATGTTGTTCCTGGTCCTGAAAAGGGTGGAGGCGAAAAGGACAGACCAGTTGCGCTGCCATGACAATAAAAAAAGTCCAGTGCCAGACGCGGATGGCGCGGGCGTGCGGATCATTGAAGGCTGGCTGCAGATCCAGGTTCGTCGCGGAGAGATTGTGCATGGTGTTCATTTGGTCATATTATGTGTCACATGTTTTTTTCCGCCAAACCTCCGTCCGACGATCACCTTGAAAATGCTCCTGTCGATACTGGGCGTCAACCCGAAGACATACCCTGCATTGAACTCCCAGCGGGGATCGAAGTCGGCATCCACCGCAATCGCCAATTGGTGCTGCTGAATGGCCATAGGATCGAAATGTCTGAACGGTCCCCATGACCCATAATATTCGATACCCGGCGCCCAGGCCTTACCGATCTGATAGCTGAACTTGAAATCAGGCGCGAATATCGGCCCCCGACCGGCATCAGCGCCCTTGAAAGTAAGATCCACCACCGGGTTTAATGCCAGGTAGACGGGACCCAACTGCTTGTCTAAGATTGGCCGGATCTCGAGGGTCCACGTGTCCGGATCATAACCATCCTTCACGAAGCCCCCCTCAAACGAAATACTGACGCCGACCGGCCAGCGCCAGCTCAGGGGAGCCATCACGCGGGGGCGCAAATGACTGCCCACATAGTTGGTCCTTCCCATATCTGCGATATCGTTAAAGATATAGAACCCGACCTCGAACCAGGGCGTGAAACCATGTGTTGTCTCGATGGTCTCCCGGTCCATATGATTGGTAGATACGACGCCACCGCCCGCAACGTTGCCTATGAAGCTGTAATTACTGTGCAGCTCGACCATCGTCGTATCCTTTCCGACTGTCTGAGACGCGTACACCTGGATCTCATAATTGTCCTGTGCCTGTATCAAAACGGGGCAAAGGCATCCGAATAATAATCCCCAAATCGATCGTTTCATCATACTTGTATTCAACTTTTCCTTTCTGTTATACCTGCAGCTTTAATCAGGGACGCCGATACGCCCGAGCAGGATGCCCAAAATGAATACAATGCCGCCTCCGATGATCACCTGTAGAATAGTCTTTCCCGGTGGCGAATGCATGAATTTGTACCGGATATAGGCGATCGCAAATAATTCGCAGATGACTACGACATAGGCCGTTCGCAGTGCTATCGGCAGGTTGGGTATCAAAAAAGGCATGGTATGCAGCATGCCTCCCACGGTAGTGGCCAGACCGGTGATACTTCCCCGGACGATCGGTTTGCCACGTCCCGTGACTTCGCCATCATCAGAAAGCGCTTCAGCCAGTCCCATGCTGATGCCGGCGCCGGCCGATGCCGCCAGTCCGACTAAAAAAGCTTTGGAGGAAGAATGTGTGAGCCCCGCGGTAGCAAAAAGCGGCGCGAGCGTAGAAACCGATCCGTCCATGAGCCCCAGTAACGCCGGCTGTACCTTTTGAAGCACGAAGGAATGATCCGAATTTTCAGAGTTGGCCATTCATAAAAGTAAGACAGTTCTGTGCAAGCGCCTGTTAGGGATCAATTATAAATAAATTAGAAAACCCTTAGAGCATCCTGTCGGCATCCTGAATTAGCTAGTATTGGGGAGCCGGATGGTAAAGGTAGTTCCCTGGCCACGAGGAGAGCGGACTTCCAATGTTCCATTGTGCAGCTGGACGATCCTGGCCGTCAATGAAAGTCCGATACCGTTACCGGCGGCAAAGGTTTTGTTCTCGCCACGATAAAATGGCATGAAGATATGGGGCAGGTCTGCCATCGGAACGCCGATCCCGTTGTCTCTGAACGCGATTGCCGGACGCTTCTGTTGAAAATCGATGGCAATAAAGCACTGTCGATCGGCGGAAAATTTACAGGCATTCTCGATCAGGTTGGCGAAAGCTACCCTCAACAGGTATTCATTCCCCTGGATCGCGATCGGATCCCCCTCTTCGATGTCCGGCTTAAACTGCAGTTCCGCCTTGTAATCAGGATTGGCACGAAGAATACCCTGCCGGGCGTCGAGCAGGATCTCGTCTAGCCGGAGTTCCCGAAAGCTGATGCCGGAAGGATCATAGCTAGCCTTGGCGAGATCAAGTAAATCAGATGACAAGCGGGACAATTTCCGCGCTTCTTGCAGAATCAGTCTGTTCGTATGCTTATATTCGCATGCCGACCTTTCATTGATAGCCGCGACCTCCAGTTCGGTGATGATGGCTGCCAGGGGCGTCCTCAACTCATGGGAGATATTGCTTACGAATTGTTTCTGCGCGTTGAAGGAATTCTCGAGCCGGTCGATCATTTGGTTGAAAGTAAGGGCCAGCTCGGACATCTCGTCTTTTCCCGTTCCGGCGTCAATGCGCATATCCAGTCGGGACGCGCTGATCTCCCCCACTTTCCCTACCATGTCGGACACCGGTCGGAGAACTCTTCGAGAGAAGAAAATGCCTGTCAGTAGCGTTGCCAGCACCGCAAGCAGAAAGCCGATCACCAGGGCGGCTCTCAGCGTGCCCAGCTTGCTCAAACCGTAGTCGTCTTTCGCGGCGGCGGTGATGACATAGCTCTTCCCCTGAAAGACATAGCAGAAGCCGATCGCCTGCAAGTCATCCACATAGAAATGGATCTCTCCCAGGCGCACGATGCTGTCGAGCATTCCCGTGGTCTCTTTGACCCTGTCGATATCCATCGCGTCGTGGTACAGGATGTTATACGTCGAGTCATAGATGGCGACTTCCTCCTGGGGCAGTGTATTAAGCGAGTTCTTGTAGATCAGCTGCAATACCGCCGGATTTACTTTAGCGCCGAGTAGTAAGTTGGTTTTCGTGATCGCTAGTTGCTTTAGCCGTTTGTAATAAGCCTCTTCGCGTTGGGTAGTATTGAACAAATATACCGCCAGCGAAAACCCCAGCAGGAGCAAGGCAAAAAGTCCCGAGAAGAGCAAGGTCAGTTTTAACCTGATCGTCATGCCTGTTCCTTTAAGATAAAACCAATCCCGGCCTTGGTATGGATGAATTTGTTGTCGAAACCCTTGTCGATCTTTTTACGGAGGTAATTGATATACACGTCGATAAAATTCGTGCCCGTATCGAAAGCAGTTTCCCAAACGTTTTCGGCGATCTCGGCCCTGGTGAGCACCCTACCCTGGTTATTGAGCATATATTCCAGTAACTTGAATTCCTTGCGGGTAAGATTGATCTCCTGATCATCCCTTTTGACGATCATGGTGCGTACATTCATCTCCAGACTTCCCACCGACAAAAGGACCTTTTTTGCGCTTCCACCGGCTGCATTGCTCCTTTTCAGCAATTCCCTGACTCGAACGTACAACTCTCTGAAATCGAATGGTTTTACCAAATAATCGTTTGCCCCGGAATCAAAACCTTCCACTTTCTCATCGGTTGTTCCCAAAGCCGTCAGCATAATGATGGGAATGTCTGGCAACGCATGCCGGATGGTCCTGCACAACTCGACGCCGTTGATCTCGGGGAGGAGTATGTCTGTAATGACGAGGTCGAACGCGCCGCTCAACGCCAGCTTTTTGCCAACCAGTCCATCAGCAGCGATTGTGGTGGGAAAACCAAGCTCTTCCAACCCTTTCTTAATGGGTAGTGCCACCCGCTCTTCATCTTCGACCACCAATATTTTCATGTATCACTTTATTAAAAATCGACAAGCCTTGAAAAAGGCCACAACTTCATACAATCGGAATTCAACATATGCCCGAATTCTGAAGATATTCTGTGCACCAAGCCCGAAACACAACAACTTTTGTTTATTATTTAACTGATATTTGATGAACGCCCAAGTCGACTTGCCAATAACAAAAAATAATAAATGTGACAACCAGATCACCATATAGCTTGTTCAAGACACTAGCCACGGTCATCGTCGCGATCGCTGCCTTCGCGTCACTCTTCATGGTCATTCGTGCCGGTCGGCAAAACCGTTCAATTCTCCTGCCAATACTTTTTATTCTCTGGGTCAGCTCTCCATTCGCAGCGCTATTGATAGCCAACTGGATATCCAAGCCCTGGTCCGCGTTTACCCGCATCACACTCTATTGGCTGATGCTGATCATCTCAGCGGGTTGTTTGGTCAGTTATAGTGGGCTACTGAATCCGCCTGAAACAAAACCCGCCTTTGTATTTCTCCTCACACCCCTCCTGGCCTGGCTCCTTATCGTCACGGCCATCCCCATAGCCGCCTCCATCTCACGCAGGAAACAGTTTCCAGCCATAAGAAAATGAAATACCCATCATGCTCAGTCAGAGCGGTCACCCTATTGTTTTCCCTTCTACCATGCAGTCGCAAGCTTTATGCTCAACTCCCACTTGCCGAAACCAATTGGAAGGGCAGGTCACGTTTTTCATTCACACATGATTCTTTGCGCGTATCCGACACCTCGACCAGGCAACTCATCGCCGCCTTTTACTACAAACAGCAAGGTGATACACTATTTGTTACCAACCCGAACAAGAAAGATCCGCACATTGGCAGCGGAGAAAAAAGGCAAATCCAGCAAGAACAGCGGCAGGACCGTTCTCAACGAGTCACCCGGTCTGCGAAACGCCGACAGCAGGTATGTTCCAAGGCTAACACGTTAGCTTTATACATAGTCGAACAACGCCATAAATCCAAAGTCCATATGCAATTGCATGTGACAATGGAACAACGTCAAACCCGGATTATCTGCTACAAAATCCACTTCCATTTCCTGGAACCCTGCCAGCATCGCCACGTCCTTCATGACCCCGGCGGTATGCTTGCCACCGACCCGGGTAATCTCAAAACTATGCCTGTGCAAGTGCAGGGGATGTATATCGTCCGAGGCGTTGCGCATGCGAAGCCGGTAGCGCTTGCCCTCCTTTAAATGGAACATTGGCTTACTGTTCATCATGTCGAAAGCCATTCCGTTGATCGTCCAACGATTAAAGCCATGATCCGCGCCATTGTTTTTTACGAAAAGCATGTCGATTACCTCGTCCGGCGGCGGTACGCTCCGGTGTTTGTCCCCAAACCTGGTATAATCCCATTTGAAGGGTGCAGGTGTGATCCAAACGGGCTTGCCTTGGTGACCGGTGTATTGCACAACCGTCCCCATTCCGTTTCGCCTGTCATCATCGGCCAGGTCACCCATGACCCATACTCCCGGATGCTTCATTTCGACGATAGCGGAAATGCGTTCCGCCGTGCCGATCCACAGCACCGGTACCTCTGCCGGATGCGGAACCGGAAATCCGTCCATTTCGATCACCTTGAAAGTATGCCCCGGCATCGCCAGACTGCGGATCTCCGACCCACTCCCATTCACGATATGAAATAAAACACGCTCCCCATACTTGACCAGGATGGGAGGACCATGCCCCAACTGTTTGCCGTTTATGGCAAACACCTTATAGCCTACTTCGTAACCCTTCACCTTTGTAGTAGCCGCCTGGTCTGCCTTCTCGCCTAACTCCATCAGCTCATGTATCAACTCTCCCGCCAGAAAATCGCTTGCCATATCCCCGCCGCGCATAAAGTAAGGAACAAATTCCTTTAGCACCAGGAACTCCTCCCGATCAAACCCGCCACGTGGCGTCGCCGGCTCGATGTATACCGCACCTACCTGGCCCGAATATTGACCCGTGGAAAGATCGGCCCCGGCCATTGTATGCGTATGGTAGAACCGCAGACCCGCCGGACGCGGCACAAATACTTCCCGGCGCACCCCATGCGCCGGAATATAAGGCGTACCTTCTTCGGCCGATCCATCTACATCTACCGGCAAGAACTGCCCATGCCAATGAAACTGCTCTGGTTTGTCGGTATCGTTGTAAATGTCGACCACGGCCTGCTGTCCTTCTCTAAACCTTAGCAGCGGCCCGGGGAATTGACCGTTATACGTCGTGGTGGAAACAATATGTTGCGGTCCCACTTCCACCAATCCGGTTTGTATGTGAATGGTATAGTCCGCCTGTGTATTTGGTAACTGGCCAGTTTGCTCCGATGACTTGGTCAAATCCTGCAACGACCCGTTACGACTCGCTTCCCAAGTTTCTAACAAACCCAGGGTTCCTGTAGGCACTGTCCCGACCGCCGACAGGGTCAACCCCGCAGACGTGATAAATTTTCGGCGATCCATCCAATAAAGGTGATAAAATTAACCAACAGATTTGCGGTCTATTTGAAAATAATCTGGTATCCGAAGCACCTAGCGTTGAATGGCCCTGAAGCCCTTTGGCGTAAGGGTCGTGTGGCGTTTGAAATATTTGACAAAATGGGACGGGTCTGTAAATGAGAATGCAAGGGAAACTTCCGCTGCCGTGTCATCTGTATAAGCCAGCAACCGCTTCGCTTCCCCGATGACGTAGGAAGTCAGCACTTCCGCCGCAGCCGGGGCGTACGCCTTGCGGCAGGCCGAATTCAGGTTTTGCGGCATTGTATTCAACCGCTTTGCGTAATGAGCGACGCTATTGACCAAAGCACGCTCGTGCATCAACAGTTCCGTAAAAGCCAGGTATAAATCTGGAATTTTTCCCATTATATCCTGTTTATGCTACCAATTCAGGGAATTTTTAAGATTAATTTTGTGTTTGTAAAGATTATTTAGATTAATAAAGGCGCCTGAAAGGAATTTTTAATATTAAAGCGGGATAACCGGGACTTTTTTTAAACTATTTCGCGTTTCAGGAATTTTTGTTTCTAAAACAGCCTTCTTTGCGACTCAAACGGAATTTTATAGACTAGTTACGTCTTTTTGCGGATTTTTTACGACTTATCCATAATTCTCCTACCAGCTTCCCAACCGATCCTATAAAGGACAAAAACCAAAAGTCGCGTGATCAGCGGCGCGATGCTGCCCTCCCGAATTTTTTCCAAATGGCCACCGCAAGTTGGGGCAACAATGCCTGCGAGTGGATTTATTTGCATCGTTGTGCCGGCACCTTGGTTTGTCGCCGACCGCCGCGACCGCGCCCGAAAAGACCAAATTAGTTTTGGGATCGGCAGCCAAACAATCAGCGAAGTACTATTAGCGCTTAGTTGATCCAGTTCCGGCCGTTCTAATGGACATGAATGATCTGTGTACATTTCGGGCTGGAAGCCGTCGATGGAGATGAGTACTACCTGCTGGGTGCGCGCGAAAAATAGTAGGGTAATAAAGAAAGGTGCGAAGCAGTCAAAGACCCGTGATTCAAGGGTCCAGAAATGTGTCCGGGACACCCTCGATGTGTCGCTTGCTGTTATTGCCCTTCTGCTTGTTGGCCACGTGAGGATCGAAGCGGGGGACTTTCAAATTATTGCTGGCCTGTTCGGGATACTAGCGTACGCAGTATATTCGTGACAAAATCAACCCCACTATGCAACGTAGACATTTCATGACGCGATCCGCGCTGGCAGGAGCTTCGCTGCTGTCGGGCGCCGCCGGGAGAGCCAATCGCGTGGAAATCGAGCCAAGCTCCGCGCCATTCAACCTGTCCTATGCCATCCATGACGGCATGTTCGAGCAGAATGCCGGGCCTAACTTCCTCGACCAGATCCGTTGGGGGTATGACATGGGCTTCCGGGCCATGGAAGACAACGGTATGATGCAGCGGCCCAAGCAAGAACAGCAGCAAATCGGCGACCTCCTGGCGAAATTAGGTATGCGGATGGGAGTGTTCGTAATCGATGACGGCGATAATTGGAAAACGTCCTTTACGACCGGTAAAAAAGAATACACTGACAAATTCGTCGATTATTGCCACGAGGCGGTAGAGACGGCCAAACGGACGCATGCGAAATGGATGACGGTGGTACCAGGCTATTTCGACAGGGAGTTGCCGTTGGGTATTCAAACGGGCCATGTGATCGACTTGCTGCGCCGGTGCACGGAGATATTCGAAGCCGCCGGGCTGGTGATGGTCATCGAATGCCTAAGCGACAACCCTGACCTTTACCTGCGGCATTCCGCCGATGGATACGCGTTGTGCCGGGCCGTCAATAGTCCCTCCTGCAAAGTACTTTTCGACATTTATCACATGCAGCGTAATGAGGGCGATATCATCCAGCACCTGGACTGGGCCTGGGATGAGATCGGATATTTGCAGATCGGCGACAATCCCGGCAGGAACGAGCCTACGACCGGCGAGATCAATTACAAGGGCATTTTCAAACACGTTTATGGAAAGGGATACAAAGGCATCCTGGGAATGGAGCATGGCACCCAGAACCCCGGCAAAGCGGGAGAGCTGGCGCTTATCGATGCGTACCGCAGCTGCGATAATTTCCTGTGATCGGAATCGTCCTGTTCTCCTGCAACGCGATCGGCCGCTTTTACTGTAACACGATTGCGAGGATTTCCAGCAGCCGCGCCGGCGCCTGCTAATTTTTTTTCTTCAGGGTGGAGAGCCAGGTTACCAAGTCGACGAATTTTTGCTGGCCCATTGCCCCGGCCAGCCCGTCGGTCATGAGCGATTTGCCATAGTCTTGCTGCTTCAGGATATCCTTCTTCTTATGCATTTCGGTCTGGCCGCCGATCATTTTTATCGTGATCTCGTCTTCGGTGCGGCTCTGCACATACCCCACAAGCTGGTTGCCATTCTTTAGCTTGAAAATATAACCCTCATAACCAAAGCTGATCCCCGCACTTGGATGAAGGATGGCGGTATACAAGCCTTCCCGGGATAACTTGGCTCCAATTTCGGAGAGATCGGGACCAAAATCGATCCCCGTGTGGTTCACCTGGTGGCAAGCCAGGCAATAAGTCATGAATACCGTTCGGCCGGAAGCCGTATCGCCAGCTAATTTTACCAGTTCGTCGATGGGCTCGATGGTATTGACCACCCCGGCGCCCGCCGAGGGCAGGTAAAGAGCGCCGGCTTTTCGCATCTCTTCCCTGTTGGAATGTGACAGGATCAATGCCGCGCTGTCCCTGAGGTCCGGCGGCAGGGTCTTGTTTTTCGCCATCATCAGTATCCTGTCTTCTCCGGTCCAATCGACGCCCATGGATCTTTGTGCCGCTGTCCTGAAGGCCACGCCATAAGTGTTGTCGAGGATCACCGCCTGCAGGAGGTTCTTGTTTTTTTTGTCTTCCACCATGCCGAGCGTTTCGATCAAAACCCTTGAGGTGTCGTCCTGCTTTCGGAGCGCTTTTGCTACCAGGTTCGAGCCGCCGGTATTCAGCAGCAGCTGCAGGGCATGTGACCGGATATCGATGTTATCACCTGTTTTTGCCAGCGCGAGCAACTCCGGTCCCTGATCCTTTAACTGGTACCGGTCTACGAGGTCCAAATAGTCCTGCGTCCCGCGGACCAGCTGTAAGGCCGATGTCAGTGCCCTGTCCAAGACGGATGTACGGGGTATCTTAGGGGGCAATAGCAGCAGGACTAGCGCATCGATGCGGGCTTGCTGCGGATGATGGCCTGCTAATAAGGACAGCAATATGGCTTGTTTGGCCGGTCCCTGGTGAAAATCGAAGGCCCGGAAAAATTTAAGTTGCCGCATCGGATCTTTCGCAGGGTCCGAGATGATCCGGGCAAGGAGCGGTAGGGAAGCATCCGTGCGGGAACGCCAGACGATGTCCCTTCCTGCCGGCGTGTCGTAAACATTGTTCACGGCGCCCATCCAGGCCGCAAAATCGGCATCCCACCGGCCATCGGCGGCAATACCAAGGGCTTCCAGGTACCACCTGTCCCGGCCGTCATATTGCGTGGCGAATTGAGCCCATAGGCCTGCCGAGGCCGGGGAAACATTGTGACGCAGGGCGAGTACGGCCTCCCTCCTGACTGCCGGGGAGGGGTCGTGAACCAGTGCTTTAACGATCGCTATAGTATCAGCATGGATCTCGAGGGCCGCCCGGATCGCCGTGATCCTGATATTCTCGTCCTTATCGTTCAATGCACTGTCGATATAATTGATCCCGATGGAGGGAAGCTTGCTCA
Organism: Puia sp.; assembly: GCA_965214315.1. Lineage (GTDB taxonomy): Bacteria > Bacteroidota > Bacteroidia > Chitinophagales > Chitinophagaceae > Puia. Next base: position 79,183 of record CBDCBP010000013.1, read on the forward strand.
ATAACCATAAGGCACGGGCCCGGTAGCGGGAGGCATCGGAATGATAGAGACCGGTGAGCGCCGGGACCGCCTGCTGTCCCCAGCGATGCAGGGTGTTCCAGGCCAGGTAGCGGGTGGAAATATTGGGGCTTTCCAGTGCCTTGACTGCTCCGCTTGCAGTGGCAAGGTCCAGGGGCGGAGTAACATATCGCTCATTTCCTTCGGTGGTCACGCGAAACACCCGACCGCGGGTCAGGTCGCCGACCTGGTGACCTCCGACGCCGGGATCGTACCAATCGGCCACGAATAAAGAGCCGTCGGGCGCCACGCAGACGTCGGAAGGCCGGAACCAATTGTCAAATTTGCCGGTGATAATATTGTTGATGGAGGCAGTATAACCGGCGCCGGAGGACGCTACTGCATAGGAACGGACTACATTGGGACCCGCGTCCGCATGTATGAGCTGTCCCCTGAACCGTTTCGGGAGCAGATCGCCTTCGTATACCAATATACCGGTAGGGCTGCCGGCGCCAGTCTGCAAAAGATTTGGCACCACACCCGGGTCGTTGAGGTGCCAGTGCCGGTAGGGGATCGAATCCTCCATGCCAATGCGGCGTTCCTGCCAGGATGCGCCGGACATTTCATCCGTATAGCCGTAGTTGCCATATTGCATGACATAATTGATCCTAACACCGCGGTTGCCGTCATCGTCGTTGTCGGATTGCCACATAGTACCGTAGGAGTCTTCCGCTACTTCATAGTTGTTTCGGAAATTATTGCCAAGGACCTCCATTTCGGATCCATCGGGGTTGCAACGAAAGACCATGCCCTGCCTGTAGGGATGACCGGTATTGTTCAGGACGTTTCCGGCCAGGTCGACGATCGGCCTGCCATGTTTATCGCGGATACTATGGCCCTCGTTGCCAAAATTGAAATACAACTTTCCGTCAGGACCGAAATTGAAGGAGTGAATAGCGTGATCGTGCTGGATGCCCCCGATGCTGGTAAAGAGGGTGTCTTTTCTATCGGCCTTCCCATCACCGTCGGTGTCGGTGAACACCAGTACGTTGGGACTTCTCGAAATGATGACTTTATCACCCAGGACAGCTATCCCGAGCGCCGCATCGATATCCGTCCCCTGGTAGAACACGGTTTGCTTATCTGCCACGCCGTCGCCATCGGTATCTGACAGGATCAGGATACGGTCTCCTTCCTTGCGGTAAGGGTTCTGGGGGTTGATCTGGTTCCGGTAGTTGAACCCTTCTGTGATCCACACCCTTCCTTTCTCATCGATATCCATATTGGTCGGGTTGTCCAGCATGGGCTCATGGGCATATAGGCCTAGTGTAAGATCCGGCGCGGCGACCAGTCCCCTGAGGGCGTTCTCCGGAAGGTGCTTTACCGAGTCCGGCAGAGCAGATGTCACTGCAATTTTGTCTTTTTCATCAGGGGCCTTACAACCCGGTGGCAAAAAAGATAAAAGGACAATAGAAAAACCGATGGCGAAGCCGTTGAAGTACCTCATTGCTGTTGCGATTATTAAGCCTGAAGAATAGACAAGATTACACTTTTTTCGGAAGTCTACCATCCGCCCTTCCCAGCCACGCCCCGGGAAAAGCCAGGTATCTATCAGCCGAATGACAGCCGCTATCAAAGGCTGATTTCGACAGCAGGGATTAAAGGATGGTTTTGTAATGAGAGAGGATATGCCCCGCTGCCAACCGGATAAACGGTCTTCCTTGGGATTTTGGTCGATTGAAATGCTGATCGGGCAGTTGCCTACCTGATTAATGGTTATCTTCCGGCATGCACCACCAGGAATTTGAACCGCCTGAGGAACTACGGGACGCCATAAAGTGCTTTTGGTACAACCGCATGGAAGCTGGAGAAACAGGGCCGGGTTTCGAGGTACAACCTGACGGCTACGCCGAAATTATTTTTCATTTCGGAAATGGCTGCAGCACCTGGCACAATGGAAGTTTGCAGGCCATGCCATCCCCTTTTATGATGGGGTTGCTGAACCATCCGGTTGTTTTCTTCGCCGAAGGCCGTTTAGAGATCATGGCTGTCCGGTGCTTTCCATGGACCGTCTTCGATCTGCTCGGCCTGCCGTCCGGCAAGGACGGTGTACGTACGCTCGAGCACCCTATCGCCCGTCTTCACGCTCCGTTGGAACAGTCTATCCAGACCGGCCGCATAGATGAAGCCGTGATCAGGATGAAGCAGTATTTTGTGGATGCGCGTTCCACTCTCGCCATCGACAGCATGTTGTTCAAAGCAGGCGTCGCTATGAGAAGGGCCAACGGCACGATGCCGGTCAGCGCGGTAGCAGCGGCGGCACATGCGACAGTGCGTACATTGGAAAGAAAGTTCAAGGAGGCTGCAGGTCATACCGTTAAAGACGTCTCCGGTCTGATCCGTTTTGAGCAGGTACGCAACCATTTGTGGCAACATCCGGCTGCCAACCTTGCCGGCCTTGCGCAGGAGCTGGGTTATGCGGATCAAGCGCACCTGAGCAGGGAGTTCAAGCGCTACAGCGGGACGACTCCGGCGGCCTTCGCGCGGAAGGCAAAAGAACGCCAGCAGGCCATGAGCAACGATTTTGTCGCGTTTGTACAAGCATAGCCCTGCGGCATTCCCGACCTTTGTGCGCATGAAAGATGTCATCATATCCGGAGCCGGCCCTGTGGGGCTTTTCCTGGCCTGTGAACTCGCTCTCGCGAATTGTTCAGTCCTGGTACTTGAGAAGGCAGACGATCCACATTCGCCATTGAAACAATTTCCTTTCGGCATACGTGGACTCTCGACGCCTACCATCGAATCGCTTTACCGCCGCGGGCTGTTGGAAGAACTCGAGCTATACAAACGTCATACCATCCCACATGCCGGACAGCATTCCCGTCAGGCGGGGCACTTCGCCGGCATTCCATTCAATGCAGACGACATCGATCAGACGCAATGGAAATATCGCCTGCCAAGCTCGACAGGTACCGTCTTGTTGTCTGAAATGCAGGAGCTCGAAACCATATTAACCAGGCGCGCGGGAGCCTTGGGTGTTGAGATCCGGTTTGGCGTTGCCGTTAGCGGCTTTCATCAGACGCCGGACGGCGTAACGGTCCGGAGCGGTGGCGCGTCTTTTCAAGCCAGGTGGCTCGTTGGCGCCGATGGCAGCCGCAGTGTGGTTCGCAAGGCGGGCGGTTTTGCATTCGCCGGTACGGAGCCGGCCTTTACCGGCTACTCGGCCAAGGTTGACCTTGTTCAGCCGGAGCTGATCACCCCGGGCCGGCATGTGACGCCGGGAGGAATGTACCTGCAATCTCAGCCCGGTTACATCGTCATGCAGGATTTTGACGGCGGAGTATTTCATGGTTCGGATAAGCCGGTTACGCTTGACCACGTACAGGAAGTGCTTCGCCGCGTGTCGGGTCTGGATGTTACGGTCAGCGCCCTCCACATAGCGACGACCTGGACCGACCGGGCAAGGCAGGCCACCACCTACCGCAATGGACGGGTACTGCTCGCCGGCGACGCCGCGCATATTCATGCGCCGCTCGGAGGGCAGGGTCTCAACCTTGGAATGGGCGATGCCATGAACCTCGGCTGGAAGCTGGCTGCCACCATCCACAACAGGGCGCCTGAGGGTTTGCTCGACAGCTACTACGCCGAACGGTATCCCATCGGGGCGAAGGTGCTGGATTGGTCACGCGCCCAGGCTGCCATCATGAAACCGGACCCCGATGCCCGCGCGCTGAATGCCATCTTCCGCGACTTGATGAATACCCGCGACGGTGCTACGTATATGGCAGGCAGGGTCTGGGGCATTCACACGCATTACGAGCTCGGTGACACCCACCCATTGCTGGGCCAAAGTGTTCCCAACTTTGCGTTCGACGATGGCGGCACTATCGGCGCGCTGATGCACGATGGCCTCGGTATCCTGCTCGACTTCAATGGAAATGCGGCCCTGCAAGCGTTGGCTGATGACTACCGCGGGCGGATGAAATATGTGCCGGCCCATGCCAAAGATCATTTCGGCCTGAGCGCCGTACTGATCCGCCCCGATGGCTATATCGCCTGGGCTTCCGATGGCCAGCCCGACGAACGATCGGTGCGCCGGGCGGCTGACCTATGGTTTTGCAGCTAACACCATCAACACCACATCATGCCGGGGAATAGTCTGCGAAAAAGGTTTCGCCGTCGTGCCGGAAGCCTTCTTTCCCCAGACATCGTATAAAGCATAGGTATGCTTACTGCAATCCAGGACGCGGCCCGATACCGGATCGGTGATGGCCTGCTCCGACCAGCTATAGTTGAACGGTCGCGGGCTGCCGCCGCGATTGAAGAAACAAACGGCCCAGCTGCCCGCACCAAGCGGCTTTGCCCATACCTCCAGGCTGTCTTTCTGCTGCAAGCGCCAGCCTTGTACACCCAGCGTATCCTGGTCGATCGCGATCGCATTCCGATCGGTCATAATAGCCAGGGTCGCGGCATTCATCTTTGTGATATCATTCCCGGCAATCAGCGGCGAAGCCATCATACACCAAATTGAAAAATGCGCCCTGTTCTCTCCTTCCGTTAGTCCATTTCCCACTTCCAGCATATCCGGATCATTCCAGCGGCCCTTGCCGGCGTAGCGGTTCAGCTTTTCATTGAGATCGGCATTGTGCATGATCCCATTGGCTACCCAGCCGTTCATCTGTTTCGTAGAATCGAATACGGAAGCGATATCGCCCGTGGTCCGCCACAGCTGACCGACAGGCGCCGCCCATTCCCATGGCTTATTGCTTCCCCATTCGCATAAACTAAAGATCACGGGGCGGCCTGCTTTCCGCAGCGCCTTGCTCATGGTGGTATAGGATTCCGGGGCGTTTTGTCCCTCGGCGTAGCACCAGTCGAATTTCAGGTAATCGATCCCCACGGACGCATAATAGCGCGCGTCCTGGTATTCATATCCCCGTGTACCGGGATAGCCGGCACAGGTCTTGGTGCCCGCACAATTGTACAATCCGAATTTCAACCCCTTCGAATGCACATAATCCGCCAAGGCCTTCATGCCATGCGGGAATTTTTCAGGGTCCGCAACAAGATCGCCCGTGCTGCTGTCCCTTTGCATCGTCATCCAGCCGTCGTCCAGCACCAAATATACATAACCGGCATCCCGCATCCCGCTCGACACCATTTTGTCGGCAGTCTGCATCACCAGTTGCTCGCTGATCTTGGTCTGAAAAGTATTCCAGCTATTCCACCCCATTGGAGGTGTCATGGCCAGTGTCTCGTATTTCTGGGCGAACACGCACGCCCCGCGAAGGAGAAAAAGTAGCAGAAAGGTTTTTTTCATCCGCCAATATACCAATTCTAGATCAAATGGTTGCTCACCGCGATCTTCACCAGCGCAGCCGTATTCTTGGCCTTGAACTTGGTCAGCATGTTCTTCCGGTGCGAGTCGACCGTCGTGCAGTTTAAAAAAAGTTTGTCGGCGATCTCCTGGTTGGTCCAGCCCTCTGCGATCAGCTCCAGCACTTCTTTTTCCCGTTTGGTGAGGACCGGAAGCAGACCTGCCGGGGCCTTTTGCTTCAGGACCTCCGCCACCGAAAAACTCACGTATTCCCTGCCCTGGTGGACCTCCCGCAACGCAGTAAGGATCTCCTTTTTCGAGGCGTCTTTCAATAAATAGCCCGAAGCTCCATTCTCTTTCATCTTTCGGATCACACTGGCCTGAAAAGAGGTGCTCAGGCCGATGACCTGTATACCCGGATATTTCTTCTTGACTTCCAGGCACAGATCCAGTCCGCTCATTTGCGGCAGATTGATGTCCATCAGCAACACATCCGGCTGTTGGGTCTTCAGTCCGTTCAGCAGCTGGTCGGGTAATTTGGCGGATCCCATCCATTCGATGTCCTTTTCATTGATCAGCAGGCTGTGGATGCCTTCGATGATCATCTGGTGGTCATCTATGATGAATACGGTGATCATGACAGAAAATTTGTTATTTCGATGTTTACGGATGTGCCATTCCCCGGACTGGTCTCGATATCGATCGTGCCGTTCAGATAGGCCACCCGGTTCCGCAGATTCAAATACCCCACTCCCCCGCCCTGCCCCAGGATATCCCTGTCAAACCCCGCTCCATTGTCTTCTACCGCAATACTCAGCATGTCCCCCTTGCGGATCATCTGTACGAGTGCCTGGCTGGCCCGGGCATGTCTGATGACGTTGTTCACGAGTTCCTGTACAATGCGGTAAATGGAGGCCGCCGTCATGCGCGGAATAGACGTTTCGTTCAGGTCATAGGACTGATAGGTCAGGTGCAGGGCGCCGCTCTGGTCGACACTGCTGCAAAAATCTTTTAATGCCGTATCGAGACCGAATTTGATCAGGGCCTCCGGCATCATGTTATGGGCCACCCGGCGCAATTCATTGATCGATTTGTCCAGCATCTCCATGCTTCGGTCGAAGGCGTCGGCATTTTCCTTGCTGATCGCCAGGCTCTCCTTAACGATGGCAAAAGAGTATTTCGTACTGGACAGAATGCTTCCCAATCCATCATGGAGGTCTTTAGCCAGCCTGGTACGCTCTTCTACCTGTCCTTGTAAGACGGCCTGGGTGGCGAGTAACTGCTTTTCTTTTTCGAGTTCGAGGATGCGTTGTTGTTGTAGCTGCGCACTGGCGACCAGCAGTTGCTTCTTATTTTGGTAGTTGCGGTAATAAAAGATACCCGTCAGCACGACGCCCAGCATCAGCGCCGCCAGTCCCCAGATCATTGTCATTCGTTGTTTTAAGGTCAACTGCTGGATATTTTCGTGCTCGTTCAGGAGATCGATCTCCGCCTGTTTCTTACGCAACGAATATCTGCCTTCAATATCCTGCGTATTCTTGAGGACCTTGTCGGATAATACCCTGTTGTCTATGGAATCCACCAGGTTGTTGAAATAATTGAACCGGGTTTGATCCCCCATAACCATCTCTACCGTGCCCGCTTCTTTGTAGGCTTCCCGAAGGTCGACCGTAAGCCCATTTCGCCGGGCGATGTCGATCGCTTCGAGCGCCGCATGTTCCGCCATTCCGTACTGCTTTTTGTAGACATAATAATATTTCAGTCCTATCAACGCATAACATTGACCTTGCTTGTTGTCCAGCGACAAGGATACCGCCATCAATTTCTCCGCAGTGGGCCTGATGAGGTCAAATTGACCAAGTGCCACATACGCATGGTACATGTTGACCAACAGGGCCACCTCCGAAGTTCGGAAATTCGACGACTCCGCCAGTTTCCAGCCGTCTTGCAGCACGACCAGCGCCGTATCGTACCGGCCCAGGTTCATCAAGGCAGTGCTGAGATTCAGCAGTGCCGAGCTGAGTCCCATCGCCTGCCCCACATGCCGGCAAAGAAAAACACCTTGTAGCGCATATACATAGCCGCTAGAATACTCCTTGATGCCGTTGTAGACCATGGCAATATTGCCGTTCGCCAACGCCATATAAGGCGTATCCTTCAGTTCTTCGTACCCCGCGAGCGCCTGTATATAGTAGTCAAGGCTTTGGGAATAGTCACCCTTGTTCCCATAAAGGATCGCCGTATTATTGCAAATGCTGGCCAGCGCCTTCTTTCGCCCCGATTTTCGGGCAAAACCGATCGCGACCAGGTCGAGGCTGATGGCCTCGTCTATTTTGTTCTGATCCGACAAGACCGCGGCCTGCATGCTCAAAGCAAGCGCCGCACCATTCAACAAATGGATCTTCTCACTCAAGGCGCCAAAAGCCTTTGCATACCTCACGGCCGAGTCCGGCTCGTCATGGTCTAAAAAAATCACGCCCAGGTCCCGCATGGTCCACACCTTATCGGAATCCTGGGTCTCCCATAACAAGACGCGCTCCAGGCTGTCCTTTTTTACAGTCCAGGATGGCTGCGCCCAACAGGGGAGCGCAGTGATGCAGTATAGGATGACAAAGGCTAATTTCATGAAAAAGAAAGGGATAGCAACGAGGTAAAAATAGTATGAGAAAGGGTATGTTAAATTACCCTTTTTAGGGGATATAACGGAAAGCTGCTGCGAAATACTTTTGTTGTATCCTGAAACACCCGATCGAACGCTGATCAAACCAATATTACCAAGCACTTTAACATCTCAACTATGCTAACATTTCGTCTATGGAGCGCCGTCCGCTGCATGGCCCTCCTCCTCCTTCTCTGGACCGGCCAGCATGCCGCGGCACAATCGACGCTCAGCACTATCCCGCAACAAGCCGAGACAAACGGCCAGAACCGCGTCGTCACCAAGTCCAATAACGTCACCAACAGCGCCATGAACAAGGTGGACAGCGCCAGCGACAAGGCTTTCAAAAGCTTTACCGGCCTGTTCAAAAAGAAAAAAAAGAAGGTTGCGGATTCAACAGCTGTTCATGCGCCTGACTCCACCGTCACGCCAAAGCCCTCTTCGTTTAACCGTTCTACACCGGCCCGGCATGACGATCTCGAATTCGTATATGCGCCCGATCCCGATCGAAAAAACCATTATTTTAAACACGCCATAATCGAAACCTATCAATCATGAAACGACACCTTCTTCTCCCAACGATTGCTTTGTTGTGCAGCAGTGCTGCCTTCGGCCAGGCCAAACCCGTCGTCAAGTCGACGGCAAAACCCGCCAGTACGACACCCGCGGCAACCACTGCCACTACGACGACTACCCCGACCAAGACCGTCATACCCGCCACTACTGCCGTACCCGACGCAGCACCGGCGGTAAAGACCATGGAAGAGTATGTGAAGACAGCCGCCTATACCAAACGCAAGGCCAAATACGACAAGTCTACTCCCGCTCCGGTAGTGAAAAAATACGACTTCCCGGATAAGACCTCCCTTAAGATACAGTTAGACAAAACGCTGCCAAGCGGCGTACTGCCTGGACCACCCACCTCTAAGACCGATGGCAAAACCAAAAAGGAGCCTTCCGGCGCTTATGAATGCACCGTAACACCCGTCGTCCTGACCGCGAATAGCAACACTTTTCTAAACAACGACTATTCCGGGTCCATGGCCAATCTCTACCCCGGCGCTTGTTACACATACGCTAACCTGACCGACGGTCAGTTTGGCCCTACGCTGGGCGCCCGTTATACACAGGCGTTGTCCTGCAACGAGCCGAATATGAAAGGCAAATCTTACGTGTATGTGTCCAATCCGGATCAGACCATGCTCACAAACGGCGTCAACACGCTTTTCTCCAGACTGCCCAATACAACAGGTAACGAGAGCTTCTTTTACCAGGTCAGTCTCACCGAGAACAGCGCGGCCTATAGTTTGAGCATTGGTGCCGCGGCCAGCGGATATGGCGTCAGCATCAGCAACAACTACAGCGACGCCAGTCAGTCCAAGCACGTGCACATGACCATCGACGCCACCAAGACGATGTTCTCCATCACCTCTACGCCGCCCGATAGCGGCTTCTTTAAAGACCCCAGTATAGAAGCCACGCCCTATCTTTCTTTTATCAGCGAAGTGCAATATGGCGTCCGAGTCCTGGCCAACTGCGATATGACCTTCAATTCCGAACAGGAGGCCGACCAGTTTAAAGCCAGCTATTCCGGTTTCGGCTTCTCCGCCTCCCTGGGCATCGACTATGGCAGCGTGACCAGCAGCGTTCAAACGACGATCAACAGCTATATCATCGGCGGCCCCGGCGGCGTAAGCGTGGCCTATTCCCTTAAGGAATTGCAGGCCCAGATCCAGAAGATCTTTGCAAACTGCACCTATACCCAGGCCCGCCCCATCAAATACAAGGCTGCGACGATGTCCGGTGATGTGCTGAACACGGCTAGTATCACCGATGACTTCGCTGTCAGAACTTGCGTACCGGCAGACGGCGGCTCACCGACCATTTCCAGTGTTGTGGTGACGGTCAACCAGGGCAGCGACGGCAAAGAACCCAGCACCGGCTTTTGGATGGCGATCAACACCGGGATGACCAAGACTATGCCTGTCAACCCTGAAGAATGCATGTTCATCGCCAACAACGAGAACATGACCGAACCGTATAATTCAAATAGTACACACCAGATTATCTTCCGTCCGGGGAAACTATACAAGGACAAACTCGACCTCGCAACACTTCAGAAAGCGGGCGGTCAATTGTATATTTCGCCGACCAATTACAAAGCCGGCGCCACATCCGGCATCGATTACGATCTCTGGGATATCACCGGCATCTCTATCACAATCAACCTGAACGCGAGCCCCGCCAATCCGAACCCCCAGGCTATGGGCGGACAGGCCGGCAAATCCCCTTTGTTCTGGAATCTCGGACCACAAAATCAGTTGGTGCTGGACTCGCGACAAACAAATACCAGCAACACCCTCTTATTCGACGCTAATTTGACGTCACAGGGAATGAAATGATCTTAAAACTACGCGCCATGAAAAAAATACTGATTTGCCTGTGCCCATTGCTGGCAGCAGTGTGTCTCCCTGCAGTCACCCGGGCCCAGTTCCTGAAAACGCTGATGGACAACGCCAAGAACACGATAGCCAACAAACAGGCTGCGAACGCCGGCAAAAAAGACAGCGCCCACGGCCTCGATACTACGGCCCTAAAGCAAAGGATGCAGCAACTCCAACAAGCCAATGCCGGCCCCAGCGTTTCACCCGCAGACTCGGCAGCAGCTATCCAGGGATTCAGGACAGCTACCTGCGGTAATGGCTATTATTATCAGTTTCTTGACACCTACGATCTAAAAAGAGGAAACAAAGACTCCGTGATCAAAGACACGATGTCTATGACTGTAACCGATGGGCACAATACCCGCTCAGACATGGGTTTGTTCGGTGGCAGGACCGAATTGCTGGGTCATGCGGGAATGCCCCGGTATAGCCTTTGGCTCGACATGGATGCCAAGACTTACCGCTTGCATGTCATAGACACGGCGGCACTCAATCACTCTGACGGGATGACCTACCAGGTCACCAGGGTCGGGAACGAAACAGTAAATGGCTATAATTGTATCCATTCAAAACTGACGATCATCTTGCCCGGCTCCAAAACGACCGTTCCCGAGGATATCTGGACCACCACAGACGTGCCTGGCTATTCCGCCCTTCAAAATATGCTGAGCTCGCAACACGTAACTCCGCAAATGATGAAGGCACTGGAACAAGCCGGTTGCAATGGCTTTTTTGTAAGATTGTCCATGCACACAACAGCCTATTCCCTGGATATGGTACTCATCAAGGCGACGCGCAAGACCTTCCCGGCTTCCGATTTCGAGATACCCGCGGGCTTTACCGCTCAAACAAACACCAATCCATTCGCGCGTATGTTCCAGAAGTGATACCTTCGTGACATATGAACAGACGCCATTTCGTTCGATCGGCCATGGTCTCCGGCGCAGCGCTCGGGGCCTCGCCCTTAATAGCCGCCTCGGCCTCCACAGGAGACAGCCGCGGCCAAATACAACAGTGGTATGAGCTTCGCACCTGGTTGTTCGCTAACGATAGCCAGCGACAGCTCACAGATGCTTATTTGCAACAGGCACTAGTGCCGGCATTGAACCGGGCCGGCATCGGGAATGTCGGCGTTTTTTTGGAGCTGCAACCGGAGGGAACGGCCAGCCTCTTTCTGCTTGTCCCCTATCCTTCGCCCGAAGCCTTGCCGGCAACGGCGGAAAGACTGGGCCGGGATAGCGCCTACGCCAGCGCAGGCGCGCCTTATCTGAATGCCCCGCCGGCAAGCCCGGCTTACGATCGAATGGAAAGCGCCCTGCTCCGGGCCTTCGCGCATATGCCCAGCATGGCGCCGCCGGAGAAAAAAGAACGCCTGTTCGAATTGCGCCGTTATGAGAGCCCATCCGAATCTGCCGGGCTCAAAAAAATCGACATGTTCAACAGCGGCGGCGAGATCGATATTTTCAAAAAAGTAGGCGCCCGCCCCGTATTTTTTGGCGAGACCATGATCGGCGGGCGGCAGCCCAACCTGACCTATATGCTTTGCTTCGACAACATGGAGGCCCACGACGCTCATTGGAAGGCCTTTGTCGGCGATCCGGACTGGAAAAGGATCAGCGCCCTACCCGAGTATTCGGATGCTTTGCTGATCTCCAAGATAGTACGGACCTTCCTTGCCCCGACCAGTTATTCGCAGGTCTGAGTTGAGTAACAATGGCTTTGATTAGCGGAGGCCAGTCAATGGAACAAACTGGTGACCCCGTGAACGAACTTTTTCAGGTTGGGGCCTTGGCGCCTATGCAGACGCGAAGTATCGCTCGAATTATACGTCTGCCCGTCAATCATGCTGGAATCGAACACGACGGTGATATCTGTGCGCCCACGGGACGCATTCACGTATTCATTCTGCTTCATGACGGTATGGGTCCTTTTGTTTGTCACGATGATCAGGAAGGTATCTGTCTTCAGGTTATCAAGTTTGAATTTGAACCGGCCGCGATTGTCTGTCTCCGTCTGCGCGGTGACCGGGCTGCTGATCTGGACGACCGCATCCACCGGCCCCCCCGACGTTCTGATGGTCGACACTGAGCCGGAGATCTCCGTTGAACTGCTGCTTTTGAATTGGTTGTAAAGCGTGATCGAGAAAGTGACTACGGCAGCTATCGTCGCAAATATGACCTTCGACTTGCCGAAAAATGCGGTTATTTTATCTTTATTAATCATAAAGGTGGTGGCATGCACAGGACATCGAACCAACTCCATTTATGGCCATCGATAAGCGATCGTAAATTAGCGAAATACCCAAACTCTTCAAAAAAATAATTGCCCGGAGCGGCCGGAATGATAGTAAATGTAAAAACATTACTTTTACTTTATCGCCTCGATGGCATATAGAAAACCTTCATGAATGGGGTTAAGTGCCGGTTCCCACAAAACCGGCGCTATACTTTGGTAGGGTTGCGTAAAATAGACCTTGGTGAAACCCAGGCTTTTTATATAAGCAAAAAGCTCCTCCTGCGGAATGTAATCCGCATTGTGTTGATGTGGCCGCCTGGTCGACTGATCCACATGATCCTGCTGCAAAGTGGCAAAGAAACGTTTGGTACTGTCGCCGGGAAGGCTTTTCAATAGTTGATCGCTATCGGCACCGTCCTGCCGGATACGCAGGTAAGTGGTGGCCGCATTGCCCATAAGGAATAGATCGCCAGGCGAAAAAACAAGCACTTCCTCCGGCTTTTTGAGGCTTTCGAGCACATATCCACGAGACCGGTCAAAGAACGCCCTGACCTTACCGCCGTGCCTTTTAATAAACGCATCTATTTCTGCCTGGCTCTCTCTACCGCCAAAGGGCCCATAGGCAGGCAACAAATTGTTCTTCCACAACAGGTACCCATATTCAAAACTGTGGATCTTGGAGTGAAAAACGCCGCCGGGCTTCAACGCCCTGAAAGCTTCACCACACAAGTTCCTGGTCGCAGCTGCCGATATATGCTCGATCACAAAAGAACTAAAGATCACCTCGGCCTTACCAGCTTCCAATGGCAGCGGCGCCAGGCTCTCCAAGTCATAAAAGACATCGATTCCCCTTTCGTCATAGCCAGCCGCCTTCAAATCGACATAAGACCAGACAGGGAATTTGCTTCGTTGGTAGCCTGCGCCGATATTGTAGAAACGCTTTTGTTGAAGCGATGCACTGTCATAATAACTTTGAATGTAATCGCGCAAATAATTCTCCTGCAGGATCTGCGTATTGAGAAGGCAGCTCGATGGAGATAGCTTTAACAACAGTTTTCGGAGAACAGGAAAGTGTGGAAGCAGTTGGATAAAAAGGTTCCTTAACTTGTTTTTCAAGCATTGTTTATTTGCGGCGAATGTACAAAAAAGCCGCTCCAGCGTCAATTTCATCATGGGGATGGCCTTGTATTGGTAAAGACACGGACCGTCATATGAGATCGTATTGATATATTTCATGACGCTAGATCGGGTGGACCGTAAAGGCGGGTCATTGTTGATCAACGACATAGAGGGAGACCGGATCAAAAAACACTGATGACGGCACCTAATGGCAAAAAAAATGCAGGAAGAAGAATCTCCCTGCTTTACCAAACCTAACTGCCTATGAAGACTGTAAAAAACGGTGTTGAAAGCGTCTTAATCGTTCGTATTCTGCACGCTCGTAGTAGTATATACGCAAAACGACACCTGACGGATTTCGTGGCAACCATTCTTTTTTAATGTAGAAAAACGACCTCAAAACCGACTGGCACCATATTCGCCACTATAAAGTAATGAAGGCCTTTTTTCTACGTATGTATGATATTTGTCAGTTTTTTATCCGTTTTTTTAAGGAAGCCTTCATTCCTCCCTATGAATATAAGGAAGTGCTGAACCAGTTTTTCGAGGTGGGTATCCGATCCCTTAGCATTATCAGTCTGACGGGTTTTATCACCGGGCTGGTATTTACCAAACAATCGCGGTCGTCTTTGGCCGAGTTCGGTGCCACATCCTGGCTGCCGTCCCTTATGGCCATTGCCATTGTCCGCGCTTTAGCGCCGCTGGTGACGGCCCTGATCGTGGCGGGAAAAGTGGGATCCAATATCGGCGCAGAACTGGGATCGATGAAAGTCAGCGAACAGATCGAGGCGATGGAGGTATCCTCCACCAATCCATTCAAATTCCTGGTCGTCAGCCGCATACTGGCAACTACGCTGATCGTTCCGGTTTTGGCTGTCTACATGGCCCTCGTAGGCATGCTGGGCGCGTTCGTGAATGTCTATAACAATGAGCAGACGAGTTTCACGTCTTTCTTCCAGGCGGCTTTTATCCGCATCAACTTCATCGATATCGGTGTCCTCGTTGTCAAATCAGCCGTTTACGGCTTCACCATCGGCTTCGCCGGTTGCTTCAACGGATTCTACGCCGAGAACGGGACGGTAGGCGTCGGCCGGGCCGCCAACACATCGGTGGTCGTGTCCATGTTCCTCATCTTCATCGAAGAAATGATCATCGTTACACTAGTTAACAATTATCTTAAGTAAAAATGGCTGACCCGATTAAAGATACGACCCCCACACCCGTTGTTGCCGACCGCGGTAAAGCAGATATAGACAAAGCAACCTCCGTAATAGAACTCCGCGGCGTCCACAAGGCATTCGGCGATCTGCAGGTGCTGAAGGGAATAGACCTGGATGTCTTCAAAGGAGAGAATGTCGTCGTACTCGGTCGAAGCGG
This sequence comes from Puia sp., assembly GCA_965214315.1. Lineage (GTDB taxonomy): Bacteria > Bacteroidota > Bacteroidia > Chitinophagales > Chitinophagaceae > Puia. The sequence goes on from CBDCBP010000013.1 coordinate 94,331, forward strand.
CAGTGGTAAATCGGTACTGATCAAGATCATCGCCGGATTGCTCCGGCCGGATAAGGGCAGCGTCAAAGTACTGGGAAGCGAGATCGATCGGCTAGATGCCCGGGAACTTCGCGCCCTCCGCAGTAAGCTCGGCTTTTCCTTCCAGAGCAGCGCACTCTATGACAGCATGAACGTCCGCGCCAACCTGGAATTTCCCCTGGTCCGCAACAAGCGTGAACTGACGCGCAAGGAGATCGACGAGGCCGTCGTGCAGGTCCTCGACGATGTGGGCCTTTCCCGATCCATCAACCAAATGCCATCCGAACTCTCCGGCGGACAAAAAAAGCGCATCGGCATCGCCCGGACCCTTATCCTCAAACCCGAGATCATGCTCTATGACGAACCCACGGCCGGCCTTGACCCTGTGTCAAGCGTGGAGATCAATGATCTCATCCGCGAGGTGCAGCAACGCTACAATACCAGCGCAGTCATCATCACCCACGACCTCACCTGCGCAAGGGCCACAGGCGACCGGGTGATCATGTTGTCCGAGGGCTCTTTCCTACGGCAGGGTAGTTTCGACGAAGTTTTCGCGAGTTCCGACCCACGCATCCAGCATTTTTATACTTATAACTTTATAACCAAGGCATGAACGAAGTCAATGTAGGGAAACGAATCGCAGTGGGCGTCTTTATCTCGATCGGGCTGGCTATCCTCATCGTGGCAGTCTTTACGATCGGCGGTCAGCATAAAGCCTTCGTCAAATCCATCCGGCTGCACATCATCTTTGACAACGTGCAGGGCCTGCAGCCCGGGAACAATATCTGGCTTTCAGGCATGAAAGTGGGCACCGTCAAGTCCATCAACTTCTATGGCAATTCCCAGGTGGCGGTAGTCCTCAATGTTGAACACCAGGCCCAGCCCCACATTCGAAAGGATTCCAAAGCCCGCATCACTACCGATGGACTGGTGGGCAATAAGATCGTGGTCATAGATGGCGGCAGCGACTCGTCCCCTGCTGTAGGCGACAACGACAGCCTCCAAAGCGAACACATCACCGGCACCCAGGAACTCATGTCCACTCTCCAGGCTAGCAACAGCAACCTACTGGAGATCACCGGCAACCTTAAGACCATCAGCCACCGCCTCACCGAGAGCCAGGGGACGCTCGGTCAGCTCATCAATGATCCGGCGATTGCCGATCACTTGCGCACATCCATCGACAACCTCCGAAACGCAACGGCCGGCAGCGAAGCCATGGTCGCCAACCTGAAAGCCTTCTCCCAGCGGCTCCAACAGCCCGGCGGCCTCGCCAGTCAGCTTGCCAGCGATACCACCGTTTTCAATTCCCTCAAAGGCGCTGTCGATAAAATGAACCAGGCGGCCGGACAAGTGGACGAATTCAGCAACGCTTTGCGCTCTGCGGGGGCAGCCCTGAACGACCAGCATTCACCCGTAGGCACGCTCCTCCACGACCAGGAAGCCGCGGATAACCTGCAACGCACCTTGAAGAACCTCCGCGTCAGCAGCCAGGAACTCAGCGAAGACCTCGAAGCTATCCAACACAATTGGCTATTGAGAGGTTTCTTTCGCAAAAAAGAAAAATAGCAGCAGCTGCGCTTTGGGGAAAAACCTGCTCATATCAGTTGGCATCCGTTTTGACTCTTATTAGCCGTGATCCCATTTCTGCAAAAGATCGGCGCCCACTTCCATGACCAGCGCACGGCGTTCACCATCTGGGCCCCGCTCCACGATCGCGTGGAGCTTGTACTCACCACCGCCGAGGAAACGATCCATGTCATGCAAAAGGACGACAGGGGCTATTGGCGGACAACCCTACCCGTTACACCGGGCACACGCTATGGCTATCGCCTCGACGGCAAGCCTGAGATCCTGCCAGACCCGGCATCGCTTGCTCAACCCGAGGGCGTCCATGCAGCATCGATGGTCGCCGATATGCAAAACTTTACCTGGGGCGACGGCGCGTGGAAAGGCCTGCCGCTGAGCAACAAGATCATCTACGAACTCCACACCGGCACCTTCTCTCCGACGCATGACTTCGATGGGATCATCCGGCGACTTGGCTATCTCCGCGAACTGGGCATCAACAGCATCGAGCTCATGCCGCTGGCGCAATTCCCTGGCGACCGCAACTGGGGCTATGACGGCGTATACCCATTTGCCATCCAATACAGCTACGGCGGCATTGCCGGCTTTCAGCGGCTTGTAAACGCCGCACATACCATGGGCATTGCCGTTATCGTGGACGCTGTCTACAACCATTTCGGACCGGAGGGCAACTACCTGCCCTTGTACGCGCCCTATTTCACCGAACATTACAAGACACCCTGGGGCAATGCGCTCAACTTCGACGGCGCCTGGTCCGACGGAGTTCGGAACTACTTTCTGCAGAATGCCGCCTTTTGGTTGGAAGACCTTCATGTAGACGCCCTGCGGCTCGATGCCGTCCACGCGATCGTCGACCAAAGCGCCCTCCCTTTTATACAGCAGCTCAAAGAATTGACGGTGGAGATCGGCCAACGCACCGGCTGCAAAAAAGAATTGATCGCAGAAATGGACCTAAATGATCCGCGCTATATCAACCCATTGGTGAAGGGAGGGTATGGACTCGATGGCCAATGGATCGACGAATTCCATCATTCCCTTCGCACCCTGCTGACCGGCGATACAAGCGGCTACTATGCCGACTTTGGCGGTATTGCGCACCTTGAAAAGGCCTTTCGCAACACCTATGTCTATAACGGCGGCTGGTCCGCTCACCGCCGTCGCCATTTTGGTGGACAGGCAGACAATAATCCATATGACCAGTTTGTCGTTTTCTCGCAGAACCACGATCATATCGGCAACCGGCCCCACGGTAACCGGCTCGGTGATGAATTGAATTTCGAACAGCAAAAGCTTGCAGCGGCCACCGTCCTGTTGTCACCTTACACGCCGCTGTTGTTTATGGGCGAAGAATATGGCGAAAAACAACCCTTTCAATTCTTTGTGAGTTTCAGCGAACCCGCACTGATCGAAGCCGTTCGCGAGGGCCGCGCGAAAGAATTCATTCACTTTGCCGATGGCGGTCCCCTACCCGACCCACAAGCCAATGCCACGTTTGAGGACTCCGTCCTGTCCTGGCGGATCGAAGGCCCCAGCGAAACCCTCCTTCGATTCTACAAGGCACTGATCCGGTTCCGCCAGAGCCGACCGGCGCTGCAGGGGCGCACCCGGGATACGATGATCGTGCATCCTGCCACTGGCCAAACCTTGCCCATCGAAAGGAAAATACTAAACGATCACGTTTTTATCTGGCTGCACTTTGGCGATCAGCCCATTTCCCTTCAAAACATTACCTGGAAACACCTGCACAAGGTTTTCGATTCGGCAGACCTGCAATGGGGCGGGCCGGGCTCATCGGCAGCAACCGACATACCGGCGTGGCATGCTATTGATATCGCCGCTCATTCCGTTGTTGTCTTCGAAAAGAACGACTAAATAAAACCCATGCTTATCCCAACCTGCACCTACCGCATTCAACTCAACAAAGATTTTACCCTGCTACACCTGAGGGGGATCGTGGATTACCTCCATCAGCTTGGCGTTTCCACCGTTTACGCCTCGCCCATCACGACCGCCACGAAGGGGAGCCTGCATGGCTACGACACCACCGATCCCCTCACACTCAACCCCGAAATCGGAACGGAAGAAGAGTGGGAAGCCGTATCCATGCAACTTCAGCGATACGGGATGGGCTGGCTGCAGGACATCGTCCCTAACCATATGGCCTGGCACGCCAGCAATCCCTGGCTCTTCGACGTGCTGGAACGTGGCCGCCAGTCCCCCTACCATTCCTATTTCGATATCATCGACGATCACCCTGTAGAGTTGCTCGGAGACAAGCTAATGGCCCCCTTTCTCGGGTCTACGCTTACGGAATGCCTGCAAAAAAGCGAACTGAGTCTGGATTTTACGGCCGAAGGCTTCCTGATCCGTTATTACGACCAGGAATATCCCGTGGCCGCTCAATGCTATCGTTGGATCTGCACCGTGGCTGACGGTTATCCAAGTGATCTGTTGGCCATCCTCGATACCTTCGAATCGGCCATACCCGCGGAACCAGCTGTCTGGTCAACTGCCAAAAAAAAATGCTTGCACCAACTGTCCACGCTGCCCGGGTGGACGGCATTTGTGCATGACCGTACGGCATTTGTGAACAGACACACCAACCTGCTCCAAACCCTGGTGCAAACCCAGCACTATGTACTGGCCCACTCGACACTGGCAGCTTCACACATTAACTATCGCCGTTTTTTTGCCGTCAATAGCCTGATTTGTCTGGCTATGGAAAAGCCAGCCGTCTTCGATGCTTACCATTCCGCCATCCATCGCTGGTACCAGCAGGGTCGCATCAACGGGATCAGGATAGATCATATCGACGGCCTGGCCGCACCGCTAGCCTACCTGCAACGGCTGACGGCATTATTTGGGAAAGATTGCTACATCATCGCCGAAAAGATCCTCTCGCTGGGGGAGACCATGCCCGCAGACTGGCCCATAGCCGGCAGTACCGGCTACGATTTCCTTGCCGCGGCCGGTCAACTCTTTACTGACGCCGATGGCAGCAGGGAGCTGCTGAACTTTTACACGGAACAGGTAGTGCATCTGCCGGCATATGACGACCTCGTTTTCGAAAGGAAACTAGGCTTCCTCCACCGCAATATGGGCGGCGAATTGGATAACCTGCTCGAACTGCTGATGAGACTGCCGCAGGCAGCCGTCATGGATAAAGACCGTCTCAAGAAAGCCCTGGCCATATGGATGGCCTCGTTCCCCGTCTATCGCGCCTACCCCGACGACAACGGCGGCTCACCCGCGGATGGGCCTGTCTTCAACACCTCGCTCTTGCGCGCCCGGGAACGTGAATCCCTTCTAATCCCGGAATTCGATTTCTTTGCGAAATTGCTGCCCGCCGCGACTGCCGCGGTGACAACAATGGATGTCAACCCTTCTCTCGCGTTCCTTATCCGGCTCATGCAGTTCACCGGTCCCCTCGCAGCCAAAGGCATCGAAGACACGACGTTTTATATTTATAATCCCTATATCGCCCATTGCGAGGTAGGCGACACACCCGCCGTCGCCGGCATCGACACCGGCGAATTCCACCGAAAAATGCAGGACCGCCAGGCCCACCAACGGTATGCCCTCAACGCCACAAGCACCCACGATACAAAACGCGGAGAAGATAGCCGCATGCGGCTATCTGCCTTAAGCGAACAGCCAGCCGATTTTACGAATGCGGTCATCCACTGGTTTGCCCTTAATGAGGCCCATACGGCTTCCGTCGGCGGCCGCCGGGCGCCTTCTGCCAACGACGAATACCTCATCTACCAGGCCCTCCTTGGCAGTTTCCCGGAAGAAGGGTTGGTCACCGATTCGTTCCGCCAGCGGTTTTCAGCTTATCTCACCAAGGCCCTGCGCGAAGCGGATACCGAGACCAGCTATCAAAAACCAGATCTCGCCTACGAGGAGCAGTGCCAGGCCTTCACCACCGCCTTGTTGCAGGAAGATTCCCCCTTTCTGAAAGCATTCAAACCCTTCGCCCATGCGGTCATCCGCCGGTCGTCCGTCTACAGTCTTTCCCTCTTGCTGTTGAAGCTAACGGCCCCGGGTATACCGGACATCTACCAGGGATCGGAATTGTGGGAATGTAGCCTGGTCGACCCCGATAATCGCCGCCCGGTGGATTTCGTCCAGCGCGCCAACCTCCTTCGCCAGTTGACCAGTTTCGCCAGTGACCCGGGGAAACTATTTGCCTTCATCCGCGACAACCAGGCTGGCGGCGCCGAAAAATTGTTCACGCTCTGGCGTACCCTGGAATGCCGCAAACGCCATCCCCGGCTTTTTGCCGAGGGTGACTATATGCCCGTGGCTGTCCAAGGCCCCCTCCTTTCCTATTGCCGCCGTCATGGCGATCAGTGGCTCCTCGTCGCGATACCGCTCATCCGCTATGGATCTAGCTTTGCAACCCGGCGATGTCTTAATCTTCCGCCGGACGCGCCTACCCAATGGACGGATGTGTTCACCGGCGCGGGATTGACGGTCAGTGGATCGACATTGAACTGGGCGAAGGACGCAACCGAGTGGCCCATGCTGCTGCTCACCGGACACAACGGCCATCAATGACCTATCTTTGGGTAAAAGAACGCTTATGCCTATGTGTGTGCTCGTCCGGCATGGACAATCTACCTGGAATCTGGAGAACCGGTTCACGGGTGAGACCGATATCCCCCTTACGCCGCTGGGCCGCGACGAAGCCCGCGCCGCCGGTGCAAAACTAATAACCATACCTTTCTCACATGCGTTCACATCGGTCCTGCAAAGGGCCATCGACACCCTGTCCCTCATCCTGGGAGCGGCACAACAACAGCAGGCACCGGTCACCTGTAACCGGGCACTCAACGAACGGAACTATGGTCAATTGCAGGGACTGGATAAGGCAGAGGTAGCAAAACAATATGGCGACGAACAGGTGAGTATATGGCGACGCAGCTATGCTACCCGCCCGCCGGGGGGCGAAAGCCTCGAAGACACCGCTGGCAGGGTCATCCCTTATTATCAGGCGGCCATAGCGCCCCTCTTGCAGCAACAACAAAATGTCCTGGTAGTAGCCCATGGCAATAGTCTCAGGGCCTTGGTCATGCACCTGGAGCAGATCAGCGAACATGATATCGCGGACTTCGATCTCCCAACTGGCGCACCGCGTGCGTATTCGCTCGACGAGCACCTGGCCATAAAAAAAGTGGCTTATTTATGATTCTGTCAGCACGACAAATTCCTGTTCGAGGACAAGGGACTGCCGGTAGAGCTCCCGCAGAAGATCGGGCCCATAGGCTGCATACCAGGGTAAAAAATTATCTATCCTTTCCTGCAGGTCGCCTTGCGGGAACAAGGCTGCCTTCAGTGCCGCCACCTGCCGCCGCTGATCACCGAATCGCCGCTTCTCGGCCTTGAGCAGCTTTTTCTCCAACGACTTGATCGGTTCCAGCGCCCGTGCCTGCAGCGCCGTAACATGTTGTTCCAGCGTCGGGTCCACGGGCCTCGCCAACGCCTTCAGCCCCTCGTAATAGTGATTCGCAGCGGCGATCTCCCCCTCCAGGTTCAACTGTTTCCCTGCATTCCTTCGCACCAATTCGTTCACCAGTTCTTCCGCGCCTTCGAACAATCCGGCAATACCGAAACCGGCTTGCCGCAGTTTCTCCAGCCAGTGCCGTCGCACCAGCAGGAACGAATTGCGCAGCACTAAGACGGGAAAAGGAACACCGTAATGCCCGAAAAGACGCTTTAGTTCCAGCCAGTAGGCCGTCTCCCCACCCCCGCCGATAAAGGCCAGGTTTGGTAAAATGGTCTCCTGGAACAAGCCCCGCAGGATCACATTTGGACTAAACCGCTCGGGATGCTCATGCAATTCCGTTTTTAGTTGATCTTCGGTGAACCGGTAATCGGAATTGACTACCACAAATCCTTCCTTCGTTCGCTCGATCCTGTTTCGCAGGTCATCCTTCAGATAAAATAAATTGATGGGCCGCGGATTGGCCTGGATCTTATATTGCTTACCCAGAAGGGCGACCGAGTCGTTCACGATCCGTGTCGGCACCTCCTTAAACAGGTCGTCTTCAAAAACGGAGATCATCTGGCGCTTGAACACCGCCCGGTCGGCGATCAGCACGACCAGTCCCCATTCGGCAAAGAGTTCATGCAGGAATTTAAAAGTTGCCGTTTGGACATCCGGGCTTTCCAGGTAGGCAGGCTTCAACATGGCCATCAGCTCCCGGCCATAAGGTTGAACAGACAGTTCTCCTTCTATCCGGAAATATAGCTTCTCCAGGCCCTTGGTAGTCATGCGACCCACGGCTCCCGTTTGCTTCGTCTCCCAAGTCAATTTCTCACCGCCCAAAAAGATATGTCCCAACTCTTCCAGGTCGGCATCTTCACTGCCCATATAGAATACGGGTACAAAGTGTTGCGCCGGGTGCTGTTCCTTTAACCATTCGGCAAGCCGGATCGTATGGAGTATTTTGTAGATGAAATAGAGATGACCCGTAAAAACAGCGGGCTGATGCGCCGTACACACTGTGAACGCCTCGTTTCCGGCCAGCCGCGCGATGTTTTCCCGGACCCTGGGCGCATCGCCAATTTGCGCATATTGTTCATCCAATACCTGTACGAGCGCCTTGCGATCGGTGGGGTAGGTCTTTCGGATCGCCAGGGCCGATCGGAAACCTTCGGCATTGACGGGGTGACTGTAAAAAGGGGCTAGCCCGGCAGCCTGCTCCAGGTAGTCCGTGATGATACGGGAAAAATAACCGGTCTGCTGGTAGGCGAAGCGCGTCGATTTCCAATCCATAAGACAGCGAATTTATTGCCTCCGGGGGACATCGGGAAACATCTTTGGGGAAATTATCCAAACGGCCCGGAACCGCCAACGGCGGCTTTTCTGAAGGACAAATATGAGCCGCCAACTACAACAGCGAAAAGAAAGGAATGTTCGGGATGGGGTTACAACACCTGGAAGCCATAGGCATAGGGATCATCCTCCGGGTCGATGCTGATGGTATTGTACCCATAGATCTTGGCCCAGCCCTCGATACTGGGCACGATCGCCGGCCTGCCGGCAACGCCGACTACCTGTTCTACGCGCCCTTTGAAGACCGATCCGATGATGCTTTCATGTAAAAAGACGTCTCCTTCTTTCAACCTGCCCTGGGCAAACCACTGTGCCATACGGGCAGAAGTCCCGGTACCACAGGGGCTCCGGTCGATGGCCTTGTCACCATAAAATACGGCATTGCGTGCAGTCGCCTGCGGGCTGATGGTCTTGCCTGCCCACAAGACATGGGTACAACTGCGGATGGTAGGATCGTCCGGATGCACAAATTGATGGCCGGCATTGATGCGCTGCCGCATAACCCTGCTCCAGCTGGTCAGCTGATCCGCCGAATAGTGTTCCAGGCCCGGGAAATTTTCCTGCGGATCGACGATGGCATAGAAATTCCCGCCGTAGGAAACATCCACCGTCAACCGCCCGAGATCCGGGCATTCCACGGCGATTCCCGCTGCCGCCAGGTAAGCCGGTACATTCGTCAGCTTTACGGAACGGACCTTTTTGCCTTCCTGCACATAGTCGATAAGGACCAGCCCGGCGGGCGCTTCCATGCGGATATGTCCAGGTGTCTTCGGCTGGATAAGCCCCTCTTCGATCGCGATCGTGATGGTCCCGATGGTCCCATGGCCGCACATGGGCAGACAGCCGCTGGTCTCGATAAACAGGACAGCGACATCGTTCCGGGGATCGTGCGGCGGATAAAGGATACTGCCGCTCATCATGTCATGGCCTCTGGGTTCGAACATCAACCCTTTTCGGATCCAATCGTATTCCCGAAGGAAATGCTGGCGTTTTTCGCTCATGGTCGCCCCCTCCAGCACGGGACCGCCACCCGCAACCAACCTCACCGGATTGCCGCAAGTATGTGCATCGATACAAAAAAATGTCTTTTTCAAGCGTGTAGGCCGGCTTTTGTCAGTTCATTGTTTACCGTGCGCCAAATGCCTAGCGGATTGCCGCTTTGAAGCGCATCCGGCAGCGCCCCGTCTGTCCATCCCTGGTAGGCCAGGGGCCGTACCCAGCGTTTTATGCCATCGGCGCCGACCGAGGTGAACCGGCTGTCGGTCGAAGCAGGGAATGGACCCCCATGCTGCATGGACAAAGCCACCCGTACGCCCGTAGGAACGCCATTCAGGATCAACCTTCCGCAAAGATCCTGGGCGGCTTCGACCAGCGAGGCATGCTCCTTAATATCCTTGTCCGTCGCCATAAGCGAAACGGTCAATTGTCCTTCCAGAAGCTGCGCTGCCTTCAATAAGCCGGCGGCATCAGCACAAACGACTACCAGGGAATAGGGACCAAAGACTTCCTGGTGTAACAATGGGTTCTTGAAAAAGGCTTCTGCGCTCGCTGTGGCAACGGTCGGCACGCCCTGGTTTTCCCGTGCTTGGGTAGCCGCAACAGCTACCGTCTCGACATTCGCCAGTGCCAGTGCCGCGCCGCGTTTCTCGGTATAGGCCTTGGCAATACCCGGATGAAGCATGGTCCCCGGCGCAGCCTTTCCGATGGCTGCTCCCAGTTCCGCAATAAAAGTCCGGAGCCCGGCTCCTTCCACACCCAATATCAGTCCGGGGTTAGTACAGAACTGACCTACCCCCAGCGTGATCGATCCTGCCAGCTGGGCGGCCAGTTCAGTGGCCGAAGTCTGTAACTTATCGGGCAGCACGAAAACGGGGTTGATGCTGCCCATCTCGGCAAAAACAGGGATGGGTACCGCACGTTGATTGGCCCAGTCAAAAAGTGCCTTGCCGCCGCCATAAGACCCCGTAAAGCCAACGGCACGGGTATGGCTATGCGTGACCAGGGCCTTGCCCGTCTCGAATCCCGCCCCATGCACATGCGCAAACACCCCTTTTGGCAGGCCTGCCGCTGCAACACAAGTATGGATGGCCTGCGCCACGATCTCCGAGGTTTCGGCGTGAGCCGGATGCGCCTTGACGACCACCGGACAGCCGGCCGCCAATGCCGAAGCCGTATCGCCGCCCGCAGTAGAATAGGCAAAGGGAAAATTGCTGGCCCCAAAAACGACGACCGGGCCGATGGGAATATTCCATTTGCGAAGATCGGGATCGCCTTTGTCGGGTACCGCAGTGTCGATCCGTACCTCCAGCCAGTCGCCTGCTTCACAGGCTGCCGCATAGCTGGTCAGCTGAAACATCGTCCTCGCCCGCTCGTTGCGCAAACGTGCCTCCGGCAAATTCGTCTCCCGCATTGCCGTTTGGATCAATGTGTCGCCCGCCGTTTCCAGCGCTCCGGCAATGGCGCGCATCAAGCCGGCCCTTTGCTTCAGGCTCGTTTTGCGATATACGGTAAAAGCATCCCAAGCTTCCTTCATCACTTCGTCGATATCTGCTATACTGGCATCCTGGTAGGTCATATAATGAGTTTAAACGTTTGCTGCAATGGCCTCCATCACGGGACGCGCCGCCACACCCTGCCGGATCACAGCCAATACCTGTTCTCTTTCCTTGCCTGTAAGCGGCAGCCGCGGCGCGCGCACATGTTCCGAGCCCAGACCAACCTCGGCTTCCGCCAGTTTGATGTATTGCACCAGCTTGGAATGGATATCGAGCTCCAGCAGCGGCAGGAACCAGCGGTGTATTTCCAGCGCCTCGGCGACCCGTCCTGCTTTTACCAGGCGATAGATCGCCACCGTCTCCACCGGGAAGGCGCCGACCAGGCCGCCGACCCAACCCGAAGCACCCATGACCAGCTCTTCCAACGCGATCGTATCTACGCCGCAAAGGATCTTCAGCCGGTCTCCAAAGCGGTTGATCAACCGCGTGACATTGCTCACGTCCCGGGTGGATTCTTTTACCGCCTGGATATTGGGCAAGGCGATCAGCTCTTCGAACATATCCAGTGTCACGTCTATTTTGTAGTCGACCGGATTGTTGTAGATCATGACCGGCAGATCCGTCGCCGCCGCGACCGTCTTAAAAAACGCCACCGTTTCCCGATGGTCGCTCTTATACCGCATGGGCGGTAACACCATCAGTCCTCGTGCGCCCCATTGGTGGGCCAACCTCGCCTGGGCCACGGCCTCACGGGTAGCACCTTCCGCAATATTCAGCAGCACAGGAATACGATGGCCGACCCTTTCCACCGAATAACGGACCAGTTCTTGTTTCTCCTGCAAGGTCAGCGTACTCGCCTCACCCAGTGAGCCCCCGATGATAACACCCTTGACGCCGGCTTCGGCCTGGGCTTCCAGGTTGATGCCGAACAACGGAAGATCGAGCGTGTCATCGGCGGTAAACTTTGTCGTTAAAGCAGGGAAAACGCCGTTCCAGTTTAAACTCATGTGCTATTGTTTTGGACAAATGTACCGGTTTGCGTTATCGGCAGAATGGCGCCGATTAATCATTTCTTTACTGATTTTAACCCCGGCTTATGCCAACTCGCCCTCGATATCATAATCATACGCCTTAGTGATCCGGACCTGCACAAAGTCACCGATGGTCAGTGGTTTCGGGCTGTGTATGATCACTTCGTTGTCGACTTCAACACTATCGAATTCCGTCCGCCCCAGGTAACGACCCGCTTCCTTCTTATCGATCAGGGTCCGGAATACCTTGCCGATCTTTTCCTGGTTCTTCTCAAAAGAGATCTCTTGCTGCACCTCCATGATCTCCTCTGCCCGCTGCTGTTTGATGGCTGCAGGAATGTCATCCAGCAGCTCCCCGGCCGATGTCCCCTCTTCATGCGAATAGGGAAAGATGCCGACCCGGTCAAACCGATGCTCTACCAGGAACGCTTTCAATTCCTCGACGTCCGCCTCCGTCTCGCCGGGAAAACCTGCGATCAGGGTCGTGCGCAGACAGATGCCGGGTACCCGCTCCCGGATCGTATGGATCAGTTCCGTCATCTCCGCTCTTGTGATCTGGCGGCGCATGGCCTTCAACATATGATCGCTGGCATGCTGCAAGGGCATATCCAGGTACTTGCAGATAGTGGGGCGCTCCCGGATCACATCCAACACCTCCAGGGGGAACTTCGAAGGATACGCATAATGCAGCCGTATCCATTCCAGCCCCTTTATATCCGCCAGCCGATGCAGCAGTTCGGGCAAGGCCCGCCGCTTGTAAATATCCAGCCCATAATAGGTCAGCTCCTGGGCGATCAGCAGGATCTCCTTTACACCCATCCGCACCAGCCGTTCCGCCTCCCTTACCAGGTCTTCCATCGTCCGGCTGACATGCCCGCCCCGCATCAGCGGAATAGCACAAAAAGCACAGGTCCGGTTACATCCCTCCGATATCTTCAGGTAGGCATAATGCTGCGGTGTCGACAGCAACCGCTCGCCCAACAGCTCCGACCGGTAATCGACCTCGAACTGCTTTAACAGCAGGGGCAATTCCATCGTGCCGAACCATGCATCCACTTCCGGTATCTCCTTTTCCAGGTCAGTACGATAGCGATGGCTGAGACATCCGGTCACATAGACCTTGTCAAGTCTGCCTTTCTTCTTGAGCGCCACCTGCTCCAGGATGGTATTGACGGATTCTTCCTTGGCCTTGTCTATAAAGCCACAGGTATTGACCACGACGATATTGTGGTCCCTGTTCTCACTCTCGTGCACGACGTCGATCTCATTGGCACGCAATTGCCCGCTCAGCACCTCGCTGTCCACCATGTTCTTGCTGCAACCCAGGGTGATGATATTGACCTTATCCCGCTGTAGTGTTCTTGTTTTCATTTCTTATACTGAAAATTACTTCAAACTGAAAAGACTGTCCACAAATTCATGCTTGTCAAAAATCAGCAGGTCTTCCATCTTCTCCCCTACGCCTATGAATTTCACGGGTATCCTGAATTGGTTGGCGATCGCCAGCACCACCCCCCCCTTGGCCGTGCCATCCAGTTTCGTAATGGCCAGCGAGGTCACCGTCGTAGCGGCAGTGAACTGTTTGGCCTGCTCCAGTGCGTTCTGCCCGGTAGAGCCATCCAGCACCAGCAACACCTCGTGCGGGGCATCGGGCATGAGCTTCTTGATCACCCTGCTTATTTTACTCAACTCCTCCATCAGGTGGGCTTTGTTGTGCAGCCGCCCCGCCGTATCAATCAATACCACGTCCACGTTCCTTGAAACACCACTCTGCACCGTGTCGAATGCCACGGCACCGGGATCGGCACCCATTCCCTGTTTGACGATGCCTACCCCCACCCGTTCGCTCCAGATCGTCAGCTGATCAACCGCCGCCGCCCTGAAGGTGTCCGCCGCCCCGAGCAAAACCGTCTTGCCGGCCTTCTTGAAATTATACGCCAGTTTGCCGATCGTCGTCGTCTTGCCGACGCCGTTCACTCCTACAACCAGGATCACATAGGGGTTATTGCCTGAGGGGGTGCTGAAGTCCTTGTAGCTTTGCTCGGGCGCCTCCACCAGTATCTTCTCCATTTCTTGTTGAAGTATGCTGTTTAAATCACTGGTATTAATATATTTATCCTTTGCAACCCTACTTTCTATCTGTTTGATGATTTGGATCGTCGTATCCACGCCCACGTCCGCGCTGACCAGTGCGTCTTCCAGGTTGTCCAAGACTTCCTCATCCACCATGCTCTTGCCGGCGACGGCCCTTGTCAGCCGGGATAAAAACCCATCCTTGGTCTTCTGAAGACCCTGATCGAGGCTCTCTTTTTCCTTTTTTCCAAAAAGTTTATCAAAAAGTCCCATAACGTGCATCATTAAAAAGCGGCAAGGCCGCTGGCCGAAGGCCTATCATACAAGAAAAGCGGGCATTGGCCCGCTTTTGTCGTTCTTATCAAACTATATTAGTTATTTCGCAGCAAGGTATTCCCTGATCTTGTCCTTGTGTATGATGGACTCCTTGAAAGTATACGCACCGGACTTCGGACTGCGAACAGCCTTGATCACTTTTGTATAATTCTTAGCCTCCGCGGCGGCCTTGGCATCTTTGGTCTTGATAGCGGTTTTTGCAGCCTTTGCCATGATTATTTGATTTCTTTATGAACGGTTACTTTTTTTAAGATCGGGTTGAACTTCTTCAACTCCAGACGCTCCGGGGTATTCTTCTTGTTCTTGGTGGTGATATACCGGCTGGTACCGGGCTGACCGCTGGTCTTGTGCTCCGTACACTCTAAAATCACCTGTACCCTGCTCCCTTTCTTTGCCATAATGATCGCTATTAAAATTCTACTGAAAAATTCGACATTATAATTTTACACCCTTGGCTCTCAACTCTTTAACTACACTGGACAGACCGTTTTTATTGATCGTGCGCAAGCCCTCCGAAGAGACCTTCAACGTGATCCACTTGTCTTCTTCGGCAAGGAAAAAACGCTTGGTCTGCAAATTGGGTAAAAACCAGCGCTTCGTCTTAATGTTGGAATGTGATACACTATTTCCGGTAATCGGACGCTTACCCGTGATCTGACAAACTCTAGCCATACTGAAATTTTTGGACTGCAAAAGTCGTAAAATATCGGCAATTAGCCAAAAGAAATCCCTTTTTTTTCAACGTATTGTTCACGTCCGTGGATAACCCGCCGCCGGACCGCGGGCGATCGTCCGGCCTTGGTGACCAAAACTTATCGGTTTTATTAATAATTACTTAATTTTCATATCCCTCTCGCTTTGGTAGTTTGCGCCGGACACAGGTGTAATTGCACAAACAAAAGCGGGACCATGACAGAAATAAAGGACGCAATGAGAAGAAAAACGATCGCACGCGATATCAGTTGGCTTTCATTTAATGGACGGGTGCTGCAGGAAGCAGCGGATCTCACCGTTCCGCTGCGCGAAAGGATACGGTTCCTGGGCATTTTCTCCAACAACATGGACGAGTTCTTCAGGGTGCGCGTGGCCACGCTCAAACGCATGAGTGAATACAGCGGCAGCAAATCCCGGATCAATATGCACCTCGAAGCATCTCCCGACCGCATCCTGAACGATATCCAGTCAAGAGTGCTTGAACAAGGGCTGGAGTTCGACGCGATCTGGGAAGGCATCCGCAAGGAAATGGAGAACGGGAAGATCTATCTCGTCAATGAAAAAGAGCTGGACTCCCATCAACAGCAATTCATACAAACCTATTTCGAGGAAGAGGTGCGGACCAACACTATTCCCCTCATGGTCGAGAGCATTCCGACCTTCCCGTACCTCCGTGACAAATCCATTTACCTGGGCGTTGTCCTCTCCCGGCGCGATGGCAGCATGAAGCGGAAATATGCCCTCATCGAAATACCGAGCCGCGTGCTCGGCAGGTTCGTCATCCTCCCCAACCCTTTGCCCGATGAACACCATATTATCCTGCTGGAGGACATCATCCGGTTCAATCTCCGCAATATATTTGCTTATTTTGGGTATGACGCCTATGACTCCTGGGTCTTTAAGGTCACGCGGGACGCCGAGATCGACCTCGACAACGACGTCTCTACAACCCTCATCCAAAAGATCGAAAAAGGACTCAAGAACCGACGGAAAGGCAAACCCGTCCGATTCGTCTATGATAAGGAAATGGACAAAGGCCTTCTTGATTACCTCATCAAACGGCTTAACCTCTCCCGCAAGAGCGGCAACCTGCTGCCCGGCGGCCGCATCCATAATTTCCGTCACTTCATGGACTTCCCCGATGTCTTCCCCAAACAAGGCCAGCGGAAAAAACCCTTCACCCACCCGCTGCTGCAGAAAACGCCCCGCGTTACCGATGTCGTACTCGAACAGGACGTCATGCTCCACTTCCCCTATCATTCCTTCAACCCGTTGATAGATATGCTGCGCGAGGCCGCCATCGATCCCAATGTCACCACTATCAAGATCACCGGGTACAGGCTTGCATCCAACAGCAAAATCATAAACGCCCTCATCAATGCCGTGCGCAATGGCAAGCACGTGACGGTGATGCTTGAATTACGTGCCCGCTTCGACGAGGAAGCCAACCTGGAATGGAAGGAAAGACTCGAGGACGAAGGCGTAAAAGTGTTGATCGGCGTTCCCAATATGAAGGTCCACGCAAAGATCTGTCTCATCAAGAAGCGGATCAACAATTTTACCATTCACTATGGCTTCGTAAGCACCGGCAACCTCAACGAAAAGACCGCCCGCATATACGGCGACCATTGCCTGCTCACCTCCGACCGCGGCGTCATGGCCGACGTCAACCGCATCTTCAACTACCTCGAGAATTATAAGGAAGGCACGGAACCGTTAAAGGCCTGCAAATTCCTCATCCCCTGTCCCACGAACCTGCGCCGTGAACTCGTGAAAATGATCTCCCGCGAGACAAAATTGGCCAGGGAGAAAAAACCCGCCGCGATCACCCTTAAGATGAATTCACTCTCCGACGAAGACCTCATTGACAAATTGTCCGAAGCTGCCAGGGCCGGTGTAAAGATCCAGATCGTCGTACGCGGTATCTTTTGCATGTTCTCCGAGAACAGCAGATTCCTAATACCGGTCAAGGCCATCAGCATCATCGACGAATACCTCGAGCATGCCCGCATATTTATCTTCCACAACGGCGGGAAAGAAAAAACTTACATATCTTCGGCCGACTGGATGGTACGCAACCTCGATCACCGCGTGGAAGCCACCTGCCCTATCCTGGACGAAAACATCGCGATGGAACTGAAAGAGATACTCGATATCCAGCTTTCGGACAATGTAAAGGCCCGCTGGCTGGACAACGAGTTGTTGAATAAATACAAACGGGATCATCCGGAGACCAGGGTAAGGTCCCAGATCGAAATTTATAATTATTTGTACCAGAAGGCTACGCCGCTCGAAGAAGGGCTGGAGGAACAAGTACAGGCAACGGGCAGATAGGAAACCTACAAGATGAAAATGCGACTCGCAGCGATCGACATCGGAAGCAACGCAGCACGCCTGCTTATCTCAGACGTATCCGATGAATTTGGTAAGCCGGAATTCAATAAGATCAACCTGGTCCGGGTACCCCTGCGGCTCGGATTCGACGTCTTCGATAGCAAAGAGATCTCCCCCGAAAAAACGGACATGATCCTTCACACCATCAAGGCCTACAAACACCTGATCGAGGCCTATGGTGTCGACCATATAAAAGCAGCCGCTACCTCGGCCATGCGCGACGCCGTGAACGCAGCCGCCATCATCTGCAAGGTCAGGGAAGAGACCGGTATCGAGATCGAGGTCATCAGCGGCGGCAGTGAAGCCGCCCTTATTTACGAGAACCATATCGCCGAGAACCTCGACAAAGACCACGCCTATCTTTACATAGATGTCGGCGGCGGCAGCACCGAACTGACCTTCTTCGCGGGTAACAGCCTGCTTTTCTCCGCGTCCTTCAATATCGGCACCATCCGCCTGCTCAAGAACCAGGTGACCGTTGACCAATGGGACGCGATGAAGGACTATATCCGGAAGGAAACCGCGAACTATGTCGAAAAGATAATTGCGATCGGCTCTGGCGGGAACATCAACAAGATCTTCTCCATCTCCAAGCGAAAGGAAGGCAAATCCCTGTCCATCGAACTGCTGAAAGACTATTATAAGGAATTCGCCAGCTTCACACTCGAAGAACGCATGCGCCTCTACAAGATGCGGGAAGACCGCGCAGATGTCATTGTTCCCGCACTCCAGATCTACGTGAATGCCATGCGTTGGGCATCAGCCCAGGAGATCTTCGTGCCCAAGATCGGTCTCGCCGATGGGCTCATCCAACACCTCTACGCAGATCTGAAATTGAATCCGGGCAAAAAATCGTTTAAAATTTAAAGAACTTCGCCTTTGCCACCGGCAAAGACTCGTTCGCAACCTTTCAGGTCTTGCCTGGATTCGGCTAATTATTGCCCGCGATGCGGGCTATTGGACTCCATCCAATAAATGAAAAGGCATGGAAGTGTAAAATTTCCCTACCTTTTCGCCAAATTCCATTGGTCATGTCCCTCCATACCGAGATCAAAAGAGTAACGACCCATACTTTGCAAAAGATGAAGGCAACCGGTGAAAAGATCTCCATGATCACCGCTTATGACTACTCATTCGCCCGCATCTTCGACGCCGCAGGCATCGACGTCATACTCGTCGGCGACTCCGCGTCCAATGTCATGGCAGGGCACCAAACCACCCTTCCCATTACGCTTGACCAGATGATCTACCACGCTTCTTCTGTTGTAAGAGGCGTCAACCGGGCCCTGGTCGTCGTCGACCTTCCATTCGGCACCTATCAGGGCAATTCCAAAGAAGCACTAGCTTCTGCGATCCGCATCATGAAGGAAACCGGCGCACACGCTGTCAAGATCGAAGGCGGAGCAGAGATCCTCGAATCTGTCAACCGCATCCTGGCAGCGGGCATCCCGATCATCGGCCATCTTGGATTGACACCCCAGTCCATCTATAAATTCGGTACCTATAACGTCCGCGCCAAAGAAGACGCCGAAGCCGAAAAATTACGCAAGGACGCCCAACTGCTCGAAGAAGCCGGCTGCTCCGGCATCGTGCTCGAAAAGATCCCCGCGGCCCTCGCCAAGACTGTCGCCCAAAGCGTCCGCATCCCCGTCATTGGGATCGGCGCCGGCAAATACTGCGACGGGCAGGTGCTCGTCATGCATGACCTGTTAGGAATTACCACGGAATTCCAGCCCCGCTTCCTCCGGCGGTACCTCAGCCTTCATGGCGAGATCAGCGAAGCCGTCCGCCATTACATCCAGGATGTAAAAGAAAACGATTTTCCCAACGAACAGGAACAATACTGACAAGGGCACATCTCTTTCCTGCGGCATCCCCCAACCGGCATCCGAACCCTCGATTTTGGTCCATGCAGTCATATAACAATTTACAATAATTTGATCCTTTCGGTTAAAAAATAGCTTGTTGTAGTTATTTATTGCTAAATTGACGCAATACCAAAACTACTTTAATATGAAGAGACTCGTCATTTTCGCGGCATTTCTGTGCGCTATCCACGCTCTCCACGCGCAGAAAGCATTGACTGGAAAAATTAGCGACAAAACCACAGGAACCGCGCTCAGCGGCGCTTCCATCAAAGTGCAAGGCTCTAAGCACGGGGCCTCTACAGACGCCGAAGGGGTTTTCAAACTCGACGTCAAAAGCGGAGATATATTAATAATTAGTAATGTTGGATATACTACCCAGACGGTGCCCGTTCCGGCGGAAGCTTTTTTGACCATCCTGCTGGAACCTGTCAGCTCCGAGCTTACTCAGCTCGTGTTCGTAGGCTCCCGCGGCGTCCCCCGGTCAAGGGTCGAATCACCCGTCCCCGTCGATGTTATCCGAGTAGCGGATGTAGGTTCCTCTACGGCCCGGCCCGACCTGATGTCGCAGCTCAATATCGCGGTCCCCTCGTTCAACTACAACAAACAGAGTGGCGCCGACGGCTCCGACGCCAACGACTTCGCCAGTCTCCGGGGTCTCGGCTTCGACCAGACCCTTGTCCTGATCAACGGAAAGCGCCGCCATCAGTCTGCCTTCGTCAACGAAGCGGGTACCCGCGGCCGCGGCAACTCCGGTACCGATCTCAATGCCATCCCGGAAAATGCCATCGACCGCATCGAGATACTCCGTGACGGTGCCTCTGCCCAATACGGGTCCGACGCCATCGCCGGGGTCATCAATATCATCTTAAAGAAGGATATTAATCACCTGAACATCACCATGGGCGGCAGCGCCTATAGCGACCACAAATACAATTCCCTGAATTTTGTGGATCCCAGCCAGTATTATACGAGCACCTGGCTCGATGGGATCTCCAACAACCTCGGAGCGAGTTATGGCCTGGCCATTGGCAAGAACGGCGGCTTTATCAATTTCTCCGGCAATTACATGATCCAGGGCAAGACCTTCCGCGAGGAACCCGATACCAATATGGCCACCAATCCCAGGGCGCTCCCGATCAATGGCGTTCGCCGCGCGTTCGGCGATGGCGGCGTTATCTCCGGCGGATTCATGGTTAACTCGGAGATCCCGATCGCCGGCACCCGCACCAAATTCTATTTTTTTGGCGGCTATAACGGCAAACTGTCGGACGTTTACGCCTATACCCGTAATTTCTCCGCCAACCCCCAGAAATTTCCTACCAATGCGGACGGCACCCTCATCTTCGACGCGAACGTCATGAAAGTGGCCGGGGCAAGCGATGGGACCATCAATTCCAACAACGTCTTTTACAATCCCCAGGAAAGAGTCAATATCACCGACCGGTCCTGGGCCATGGGCCTGGAGGGTACCGTCGGCGACGGCTGGGACTGGGATATCAGTAACGTCATAGGCGGCAATAATTTCCATTACCACGGTTACAAGACGTTCAACGCCACCCTGGAAAGCAATGCCCCCGGCGACCTCAAGACAACCTTCGACGACGGCGGCTTCTCTTTCCTTCAAAATACCGCCAACCTGGATATCAGTAAACATTTTTCCGAAGTAGGCAAAGGCCTCACCTTATCCTTCGGCGGGGAGTACCGGTTCGAACAATACCATCTTTATGCGGGCGAACCGGACTCTTACGGCTACCAAACCGCTGCTAAGCTTTACCCCAACCTTTACGGTGACGGTAACGGCGACTCCCTCCGCACGCCAGCCACTGGTTCGGAAGGCTACCCCGGCTACCAGCCCGGCGACGCCGTTAAAGCCCATCGCACCAACGTCGGCGGTTATGTCGATCTGGCCTTCGACGTCACAGACAAATGGCTGATAGACGGTGCGGCACGATTCGAGAATTACTCTGATTTTGGTTTCGTCAACACCTATAAGCTGGCTACCCGCTACAAACTGGCCGACAATTTCAATATCCGCGGTTCAGTCAGCACAGGCTTCCGCGCACCAACCCTGCAACAGATCAACTTCAGCAATACGAACACGAACATAGTCGCCGGACAGCTCGTCTACGTAAAGCTGGCGCCGAATTACAGCCCCATCACAAAGGCGGCAGGTGTCCCCAAACTCACGCAGGAGACTTCCGTCAATGGCAGCCTTGGTTTCAGCTGGCTGCCCGCGCCCAACTTTACCATCACCGTCGACGGCTACGTCGTATCGATGAAACACCGCATCGTGATCACCGGTAACTTCAACGGTTCCGTACCCGCCCTGGCCCCCTATCTCACGGAATATAACGTGAGCTCGGTCAACTTCTTCGCGAACGCCGTCAACACGACGAATACAGGTGTGGATATCGTCCTCGATTATAACAAGCGGATCGGCAGGAACCGGTTCAAGGCTACCCTCGCCGGGAATATCCAGAACATCGCCATCAACAAGATCAACATCCCCACCGCCCTCAACAGCAACTATGCCAACCAACAGGCTTTCTTCAGCACGCGTGAACAGTATTTCCTGAAGGCCTCCGCTCCCCGGGCCAAAGGCACGCTGGCACTCGAATACAGTATCGGCAAGTTCGCGATCGGCGCCCATCTGACCTATTTCGGAAAAGTAACTACCCAGGGCTTCGGTTACTCGAGCGTTCCCGGTGCAACGCCCGGCGGCCCCGGCGGTGCCGGCGTTTCCGATCAAGGCAATGGCTGGGATCCTTATGTGACCACCGACGACGGAAAATCGGTTGTCCAGGAGAACTTCTTCCACCAGGGTAAGGTGACCACCGACGGCTATCTCTCTTACAAAGTCAGCAAGAACCTCGTCTGGTATGCAGGCGTCGACAATATCTTCAACGTCCATCCAGACCTGTCGATCGTTCCCAACGCCCGCAACGCGTCTGCCTACGACAGCGAATCCGGCGGACCGTTCGACGCCGTCCAAATGGGCTTCGACGGCATGCGCCTGTACAGCAAGATCGTCTTAAACTTCTAGCACATGACTCCTCGAAGAGGGTGTCTCAACTTTTGAGACACCCTCTTTTTTCTTCGCCCATTCACCGGTGCAATCCCTCCATTCATCTAAAAGTTGTAAGCATTCGACGAATCCCGCCTAGTTTTGATATCGGCCAGCATAAAGGAGGCCAGCTTTGAAGAAACTTACCGTACAGATCGTTATTCATATCGCAGCATGGCTTTGTTTTCTGCTGCTGCCATTCTTGTTCTATCCCCGGCCCAGGGAAGTAGATCTCGCTTATTTCCAGGAACATTTTCTGACGACTTACTTTCTCATTGCCAACGGATTCCTGATTGCCTTCTACTATTTGAACACCTACGCGTTCATTCCCCGGCTGCTGGACCAAAAAAAATTCCTCGGCTATGCGGCGCTCATCCTTGTCCTGCTGATCTTTTTCTGCGTCCTGCCGCGTATTTACCACGGCTTTTTCCCAAACGCGCCACCTTTCAACGGGCCGCAGGCGGGGCGCCTGCCCACGGGAGCATTTAATCCGGGAGAAGGAATTGCTGCGCAGTCAGGTCAACCCGGTCAGCCCGGTACCCGACCTGGCCCCAGGGTGCGCCCCATCATCAGTGCGGCCAACCTGGCCGTCTTTCTGATGGTCTTCGTGTTCAGCACCGGCATCCGCGTCATCAACCAATGGCTTCGCTCCGAACAACGCAATAAGGAGATCGCCAACGAGAAATTAAAGGCCGAGCTCTCCTTCCTCAAGGCCCAGATCAATCCACATTTCCTGTTCAATACCCTCAACAACATTTACGCCCTGGCCTCCGCCCAATCCGAACAGACCGCCCCCGCCATCATGAAGCTGTCCAGCATCATGCGCTACGTGCTCACGGAAGCCAGAAATGACCTCGTCCCTCTCGAAAAAGAGATCCTTTTCACTTCCCACTATATCGAGCTGCAGAAGATGCGTCTGACCGACAAGACGATAGTCGATTTTATTGTTCGCGGCGAACCCCTGGGCCACCAGATCGCCCCGCTCCTGCTCCTGCCTTTTGTAGAGAATGCTTTCAAATATGGCATCAGCACCAGGGAGCGCAGTCCTATCAACATCTTATTGGAAATAAAGGGAGATTCCCTGCTTTTCAACATCTGTAACCAGAAACATCTCAATACGCAGCTGCGCATATCGGATAACACGGGGATCGGCATCAGCAACACCCAACGCCGGCTCGAGCTGTTTTACGAAGACCGCTATCTGCTGGAGATCGACGACAAGCCCAATGCATATTCCGTTCACTTAAAAATTCCGGTCTGATGTTAACTTGTATAGCCATCGACGATGAACCGCTGGCACTCGAGGTCATTAAGAAGTATATCGCCAAGATCTACTTTCTCGACCTGAAGGGCGTCTTCACAGACCCCTTCGAAGCGCAAAAAGTAATGGACACCGCTCCCGTGGATATCCTGTTCCTCGATATCCAGATGCCCGATATCAACGGCATCGAATTCTCCCGAATCATCAACAAGAAGAACACCGCCGTGGTCTTCACCACCGCCTTCAGCGAATATGCCGTGGACGGGTTCAACGTCGACGCGATCGACTACCTGCTCAAGCCTATAGAATACGACCGCTTCCTCAAGGCCGTCTATAAGGCCAAAGAGTATGTCGACTATCTCACCAGCCAGGAACTGCAGGAGGGCTATATCTTCGTCAAATCAGACTACCAGATGGTAAAGGTCAACCTCAAGGAAATCCTGTACATAGAAGGCCTCGATGACTATATAAAGATCTACCTGCCCGGCAAGTCGATCCTCACCCTGATGACCCTGAAGACCATCTCGCAAAAACTCCCCGCGAAGGAATTCATCAGGGCCCACCGGAGCTATATCGTTCCCATCAGTAAAATAGAACATGTCAGCAAAAGCAAAATAAAGATCGCCGGCAAGGATATACCCATCGGCGTTAGCTACAGCGAAAGCTTCTTTGCCGCTATGGACAACAAACTGAATTAATGCGCGAGAGCGGCCGGCGCCGCCATGGTTTCTTTCGCGGCGATGGCGTCAAAGACGAGTTTGTCGGGTTTTTCCCCCTTTTCACCGATCATTTCCCCGGTCGCCCCGATCGACGCAACCCGGGCAGCGTCTTCTGCGTATTATACATTGCCGGTAAGGTAGATACCGGCATAGGACCAGTTTTTTCATAGTAGATTTTAAGTTAAGGTTGAGGCCACTGGTTAGTGGTTAGTTTTTTCCTAAATTGCTTGCGATTGTCAAACAGTCGTAAGCAATTTTTTATGGAATTTCTACAACAATTGAGCATACAGGCCGAGAATGCCGGCACTTCCACCGGCCTGAACTGGCTCCCCTCGACAGCCTCCGTATTCGAATCTTTTTCACCTGTAGACGGACGCCGCATCGCCGCCGTCACCGCCACAGATAAGACCGCCTATACCACCGTCGTCAACGCTGCCACCACGGCCTTCGCCGAATGGCGCCTTTGGCCCGCGCCGCGCCGCGGTGAAGTCGTCCGGCAGATCGGAGAAGCCCTGCGCCGTCAGAAGACCGATCTTGGCCGCCTGGTCTCCTACGAGATGGGTAAAAGTCTGCAAGAGGGTTATGGCGAGGTGCAGGAGATGATCGATATCTGTGATTTCGCCGTTGGCCTCTCCCGCCAGCTCACCGGTCTGACCATGCACAGCGAACGCCGCTCCCACCGCATGTACGAGCAGTGGCACCCCCTTGGCGTAGTGGGCATCATCTCGGCCTTCAACTTCCCTGTCGCCGTCTGGAGCTGGAACACCATGCTCGCCTGGGTTTGCGGCAATACCTGTATCTGGAAACCTTCTGAAAAGACGCCTATTTGCGGCCTGGCGTGTCAGCACATCGTCGCGACGGTATTCGCTGCCAACGGCGTTCCCGAAGGCGTAAGCGGCCTTATCAACGGCGGGCGTGCCGTAGGCGAATGGCTCGCCGCCGACACCAACATCCCCCTGTTGTCCGCCACGGGTTCCACCCGCATGGGCAAGGCTGTAGCTACCGCCGTTGCTGGCCGCCTGGGCAGGTCCATACTCGAGCTCGGCGGCAACAACGCCATCGTCGTCACCCGCGATGCCGACCTCAATATAGCCGTTCCTGGTGCCGTATTCGGGGCCGTAGGCACCGCCGGCCAACGTTGCACGTCCACCCGCCGCCTCATCATACAGGAAGAGGTCTATGACAGTTTGAAGAACAAGCTGGTAGCCGCTTACGGCCAATTGCGGATCGGCGATCCGCTTGACGAAAACAACCATGTAGGCCCACTGATCGATAAAGATGCGGTCGCCAGTTACAAGGCCGCCATCGAGATAGGCAAACAGCAAGGCTGTACCTTCGTCGTTGAAGGCGAGGTCCTCGGCGGCGACGGTTTCGAAAGCGGCTGCTATGTCCGCCCCTGTATCGCAGAAGCCGACCCATCCTATCCGATCGTTGCCCAGGAAACCTTCGCCCCCATCCTCTACCTGCTCCGCTATAAAACTCTCGACGAAGCGATCGCTATCCAGAACGGCGTGCCGCAGGGCCTGTCCTCGTCCATCATGACCCTCAACCTCCGGGAGGCCGAACAGTTCCTTTCGGCAGCAGGCAGCGATTGCGGCATAGCTAACGTCAATATCGGGACCAGCGGCGCCGAGATCGGCGGTGCCTTCGGCGGCGAAAAAGAAACCGGCGGCGGACGCGAAAGCGGGAGCGACGCCTGGAAGGCCTATATGCGCCGCCAAACCAACACCATCAATTACTCCAACCAATTACCGCTGGCCCAGGGAATAAAATTTACCCTCTAACACAGAAGCGCAACGCCGGGATTTCCGTTGCCGCCCGTCTGACCCCTGCCTGGTTGCAAAATAATCCGCCCATTGACGCGTTATTATCCCATCGATCCGAAAGCGGGCCGCGTCGCTCTATCTGCAATTATGAAAAAAGGACTTTTACCTCTTCTCTTGCTCGTCATCATCGGACAAACTGCCTTACAAGCACAGGTGAGGCTGGGTATCATGGGCGGTGTACAAACAGCCAAGGTACTTGAGACGAACAACATTCCTGGTTGGGACACAGCGGTAAAGCCCTTCAACAATTCCCGGACCGGCTTCCAGCTCGGCGTGATCGTCGAGATCCCCATCGCCCATAGCCGTTTCTTCTTTCAGCCGGCTATCCTTTACTCCAGCCAGGGCCGGAACTACAGTCGCACCAATGATTCCATTGCTGCCCTCAACAGCGACACCATCTTCAATAAATCAAGCTTAAAGATGGGTTATGTGCAGATCCCCGTCAACCTGACCTATAAGCTACCCCTGACGCGTAATCGCAGAAACAGTTTTTTCGTTAGTGGCGGTCCCTACTTCAGCTTCATCTACAGCGGCAACGTCACCACCGGGAGCCTGACCAACGCCGGCGCAGGTTCCAACGCCCCATCGAACGAAACCTATAACAGCAATACGGACCCTGTTTCCGTTGGGAGAGGGCCCAATACCTACAAGACCTGGGATATCGGCGCTAACGGCCGGGCCGGTTTCGAACTCGGCAACATCATGATCAGCGCCTATTTCAGCCATGGCTTTACCAACTTCTACAACTCCGATTACTATCCTTATAAGGGAACTTTCCACCACCAGGTGATGGGCATTTCCGGGGGTATCTGGCTGAGTTCCTCCGGTAACGCCGCCCCCCTTCGAAAACGCGATACCGATAAGGATGGCGTCGACGACGAAGCCGATGGCTGTCCCCTCCAACCCGGGCCTCCCGAAAACCACGGCTGCCCGGTACCCGACACCGATCACGACGGCATTGACGACGTACACGATTCCTGCAGGACCGTCCCGGGCCTTGCGCGCTATAACGGCTGCCCTATCCCGGATACCGACCAAGATGGCATCGACGACGAACACGATTCCTGCAGGACCGTGCCTGGCCTGGCCCGCTACAACGGCTGTCCGATCCCCGACCGGGACCATGACGGTGTAAACGATGAAGTAGACAATTGTCCCGACAGCGCCGGCCTGCCGGAAAATCACGGCTGCCCGATCGTCGTTCCCGCACCCATGCCCGAGATCAAAAAGGAAACAGCCGAGCAAGTCAATTTCATCGCCCACAACGTCCTGTTCAACCCAGGCAGCGAGCGGCTCACGGACAGCTCATATGTTGCCCTCGATCAGCTGGCTATCCTCCTCCTGGCTCATCCGGAATGGCACCTGACCATCGAAGGCTATACCGATAACTCAGGCACCCAGGCCAAAAACCTCCAGCTATCCCGGAAGCGCGCGGGGGTTGTACAAGACTACCTCATGAAAAAGGGCGTTTCTTGCACTCACCTGGACGCTGCCGGTTATGGACAGGCCAAGC
The DNA here is from genome assembly GCA_965214315.1 of Puia sp. Classification (GTDB taxonomy): domain Bacteria; phylum Bacteroidota; class Bacteroidia; order Chitinophagales; family Chitinophagaceae; genus Puia. The sequence continues at coordinate 122,074 of CBDCBP010000013.1, forward strand.
CGATCGCCGACAACCGCACCCAGCAGGGTAAAGCGGCCAATCGCCGGGTAGAACTCCGGCTGGCCCTCGAAAAATGACAATTTTAACAAACCCACAGCGCCATTCCTGTAATATTTGCCACCCGATCCTGCATTATTTATTTATTTTGCTGGATTCAACACTACACGAAGCTACACATGAAAAAAAACAACATGAAAATGGAAGGTAACCGCAGGAATGCGTTGTTACTCGTGGTCCTGGCCGTTTGCTTGCCCTTTTCCTTGCTTGCCCAGGGAACATCTGTAAAAACCGAATTGCCAAAAGGCTGGCATTTGCTCGATAAAGAAAAAGATGGCTTTTATGGCATCAGTGTCAACAAAGCGCGTACGATTTCGCCAAACTGAAAAAATTAAAAAGCAAGACCGTCCTGGTCGCAGTCATTGACTCCGGCGTTGATACCCTGCACGAAGACCTCAGGGATATCCTGTGGGTCAATCCTAAGGAGATACCGGGTAATGGCGCCGACGACGATCACAACGGTTACGCAGACGATATTCACGGCTGGAACTTCATCGGGGGAAAAGACGGCACAAACGTCAAGGATGACTCCCAGGAAGAAGCCCGCGTCTACTACGCGTATCAAAAGCAGGTTCGATAACCCCTGGCCTCGACACCACCAGTCATGAGTGCCGACGACAAGGATAATTGCCATATGTGGCTGAAGGCCCGTAAGACGATCATGGGTGATGGTTCCGACAACGGAATCGACCTTTACCAACTCCATCGCGCCCTGTCCGCCAGCATCCGCAGCGACAGTATCCTACAGAAGGCAATGGGGAAACTGGAATACACCGGCAACGACCTCGATACCTTTCAGACCAGGACGACCGAAAGCAAAAGCGCCAAGACCTGGTTCCTGTATATGTTCAAGGCCGACAAGATCATGGACATGACCAACCAGTCCTTCCTCAGCGAATTCAAAGAAGAAGTGGATGCGGAAGACAAAAAAGCCGCGGTAAAAGAATCGGCTCCGGAGGCATATCGCAAAGAGATCGTCAAAGACAACGAAGACGATTTCAGCGATCGGTATTATGGCAATACCGATATCATGGCCGGTGATCCCATGCACGGTACCCATGTATGCGGCATCATCGGTGCGGAAAGGGGCAACGGCAAAGGAATCGACGGGGTGGCCGACAACGTACGCATCATGATGGTCCGGGTCGTACCCAACGGTGATGAACATGATAAGGACGTCGCACTCGGCATCCGGTATGCAGTCGATAACGGTGCAAGAGTGATCAACATGAGCTTTGGCAAGAACCTGTCCCCGGAAAAACCGTGGGTCGACTCGGCCGTCATGTACGCCGAAAGCAAGGGCGTCCTGCTTGTCTGCGCCGCCGGCAACGACAACGCCGATATCGATACCACAGACCATTTCCCCAATCCGCATTTCAGGCATACGACCACGACGGCCACCAACTGGATCACAGTAGGAGCCAGCAGCGATCCCCTGGCGGAACCCGGTTTCTCCAGCCTCACCGCATCCTTCTCCAATTATGGCAAGAACGTGAAGTCGATGTCTTTGCACCCGGCACCCGCATCTACTCTACCATTCCCGGCAATAAATATGAAAACCTCCAGGGTACGAGCATGGCTGCCCCAGTCGTTACCGGCATCGCGGCACTCATCCTGGAATTCTATCCCAGCCTCACCCCGCAACAGCTGAAATATTGCATAGAAAAATCGGCTATCGCACCTGATCGACAAAAGTGAAGGTTCCCGGGTTCCGAGAACACCTTGGTAAACCTGTCCGATATTTGCAGATCCGGCGGAATCGTGAACGCCTACGAAGCACTCAAACTGGCTTCTGTGCGATCAGCACCGGCAAAAAAGAAAAACTCGAAAAATCGACTTTGCATAACACCGTGAACTAACAAATACGCATGATCCCGAGATCGGAGATCATCCCCGCGGACTTTCTATCAGTCCTACATCGACAACATTAAGGACAACGACTTCCGCGAGGCCATTCGCAAGAACACCCGGCAATTCAGGAAACTCCTGGAAAAAATACCGCGCTCAGAAATATGACTTCGCGTACGCCGAAGGCAAATGGACGATCCGCCAAATGCTTCAGCATATCATCGACGCGGAACGGGTATTTGCCTACCGCGCCCTCCGGCTTTGCCGCATGGACCCCACCCCGCTGCCCGGCTTTGATGAGAACGGCAGTGGGCACGCACACGACGGCGCAGCGGAACGCCGCTGGAAGGACCTCGATCCAGGAATTCAAGGCTGTTCGGGAAGTCAACACAACACCTCTTCGATTCCCTGTCCGATGAACAGCTGCGTTTCGACCGGCACGGTGTCGGAACGCATCCGCTGAACGCCTTTACCATCGGATTCGTGCTCCCCGGCCATGTGGTCCACCACATGCGAATCCTGGAAGAGCGCTATCTTTGAGGGCAATGAGCTATTCCCTTTCCCTCCCGCCAATGCGGCAAAACCGCATTGCGGTCAGCGCCTATTTCTTCCTCGCAGGCCTTTGCTTCTCTTCCTGGGCCTCACGCATCCCCAATATCCAACAGCAACTCCACCTCGACAATGCCTCCCTTGGCGGCGTGTACTGCTCGGCCTGCCCGTCGGCCTCCTGACATCCTTTGCCCCTGGCAGGCTGGCTGGTCGCACGCTTCGGAAGCCGGCCCATCGCCATCACCGCAGCCATCCTCTACGCGACAACTTTGCCCACACTCGGCACTCGTCAATGCAGCCTGGCAATTGGTAGCCTGCCTGTTCTTTTTCGGGATGTTCGGGAATATGCTCAATATCTCAATCAACACCCAGGCCATCGGAACCGAAACACTCTACGGCCGCACTATTATGGCGTCTTATCATGGGCTCTGGAGCCTGGCCGGCTTCTCCGGCGCCTTCCATTGGCACCGCGTTTATCAGCTTCGGCTGGACTCCCCTGGCAGCACTTTATCTGGTTGTTACCCTTCTGGCCTATACCATCGTCGCCATTCCATTTCCAGCCACGGTTGATCGCCGTCGACGCCGGCTCGGACGAGAACCGCCCGATCTTCGCCCGGCCAGACCGCTCCCTCATCAATCTTGGGCATCTATCGCCTTTTGTTCAGCATGATCTGCGAAGGAGCCATGTTCGATTGGAGCAATGTTTATTTTTCAACGCGTCATCCTGCCCCCAAAAGCGCTGGCCGGGCTGGGCCTGACCGCCTTTATGTCCACCATGGCCTCCGGCCGGTTCCTGGGCGACTGGCTCGCGACCAAATGGGGGATCCGCCGTATGCTCCAGATCAGCGGTACACTCACCGCCACCGGTCTCGTTGATCTCTAGTCGCCCTTCCCCTGGATAGCTTCCCGCCACTATTGGCTTTCTGCTTGGTCGGCGCCGGCGTGTCTTCCGTCGTCCCCCTGGTCTATAGCGCCGCTGGCAGATCCCGCGTATTGTCGCCCTGGCGTCGCACTCGCAGCTGTCTCTACCATCGGCTATCTCGGCTTCCTCTTCGGCCCACCCTTTATCGGTTTTATCGCCCAGGCTTCCAACCTGCGCGTTTCCCTCGGCCTCATCGCTATCCTGGGTTCCGTCATCGCGCTCTTTGCGTCAAAAATAAAATAAGGAGGCTCGCCATTTAATAAGCGCCGCCTCCTATTTTACTTAAGTATCAACTACCTCTTATCGGTTGTAAACCAAATTCTTCTCTGAGATCATATCATCTACCACATTGATGGCTTCTCCCAGCCAGACATCTGACCTTTCCTATCCTTCAGCCATTGCTGGAAACGATCGGCCTTGTTCTTGTCGTCATCATATTTGTGCAAGTCCTGCGGAAGCGCTCCCACATTTAACTCGCTACCAGCGGGCAGCTTGCTAAGCGTCTCGATCTGCTTGACGGTCATGATTTAAGCTGCTTTCTGTTCTTCCCTGATACTTGGCCAGACTCAACGGATATACCTTATCCTGGATGCCGCTCAGCCACTCCTCATCGTGGCGGATCTGGCTAAAGGAACTATTACTGTTCATCCGGTCCGCACTCAAGCCCTCCAACGTCTTCAGGTCATAGGCATACTTCCAGGGTGTATAATCGGCCTTGGCGATCTCATCCCACGGCAAAGCATCGGGATTGTCCTTTTCCCTGATCTTGCTGTATTCATAGATGTCGGGATAGATATCCGGTAATACAATGTCCGAAGCTACCCCCCTCAACTGCGTAGAACCGCCGCTGATGCGGTAGAACTTCTGTAAAGTCAGCTTCAGGGTACCCAGATCGCTGGCACCGCCCATAAAGCTTACCGTCTTGTCCAGATCCAGCGGCCGCTGAACCGTACCCTTGCCATACGTGGAAGTGCTGCCGATGATCACCCCACGATGATAATCCTGAATGGCAGCGGCAAAGATCTCGGACGCCGAAGCGCTTAGCTCATTTACCATGACCGCGAACGGTCCGTCATACAGCACGCTCTTGTCATGGTCGGGCAGGATCAAAGGCTTGCCATCCCGGTCCCTCACCTGTACGATCGGCCCCTGCTCCACAAAATAACCGGCCATCTGCACTACATCTACCAGCGACCCGCCGCCATTGTCCCGAAGGTCCAGGACAATACCGTCCACCTTCTGCTCCTTCAATTTCAATATCTCCCTGGCCACGTCGATGCTGCAACGCGCACCCTTGGGATTGTCAAAATCGGCATAGAACTCGGGCAAATAGATATACCCGATCTTCCCCTTGGGCGAATTGACGATGGCACTTCGTGCATAGGTCAACTCATCCTGCACGATCTCGTCCCGGATCAGGGAAACGACCTTTGTCGTCCCATCAGTCTTCTTCAACCAAAGCCGCACTTCCGTTCCTTTCGTGCCACGGATGATCTTGATAGCATCCTCCGTGAAATAGCCCGCCATGTCGACCGGCTCCTGATTGCCCTGCGCAACCTTCAGGATGATATCACCTTTATTGACCTGACCGGACTTCCAAGCAGGACTGCCGGCAACCAGCGAACCTATCTTTATATTTCCATCCTCATAAAGCAGCGAAGCGCCGATGCCAAAAAAATGGCCGCTCATCTGCTCGTTGAAATAACGTTGCTCTACCGGCGGGAAATAATCGGTATGCGGATCCATGCACTGGACAATGGTCTGAACAAAACTATTGAACCGGTCGTCATCCGTTTCCTTTACTCTTAAGCCGTTCGTACATCCGGTCCATCACCTTGAGCGACCGGTCCCGAGCGTCCTTCTCAATGTCGGCATTGCTGCGGACGACAAAATCCTTCTTGCCCTTTGTTGGCCTCCTGCTGATCCAGCAGGTCCGAATACCGCTCGAGCGTAAGGAATTTCATGCGTTTACGCCAAGCCTCCCTGCGGTCTGCATCCGTCGCAGGGAAATTTGACCTCATCATAGTTTTGATTGTAGTCCTCATTCGCGGTGAAATCGAATGGCTTGCTGAGGATTTCCCTGTAGATGGCCTGAGTCTCCCCCATCCGTTTCTTATACAATTCACTGACTGCAGGCACGAACTGGATCGCGGCGGTCCCCAGGATCTCATCGTCGATCTTCGTCCCGAACCTGCTCCTCAGGTCATCGATATCCGACTGCAGAAAAACATCCTTCTCCACATCCACTTCCTTTATGTATTTGTTAAAGACCTCGGCGGAAAATTTGTCATCGATGGCCTTCGGGCTGTAATGGATCTGTTCCAGGTACTCTCCAACATTGTGCAGGATACGTTCGTATTTCGTCGGCGGATTCCCACCTCTTCCCAATGTCCTGCCCGCTATAAAAACCCCTGCCGCCAGGATCACAAGGACAATCGGTAGATTTCTTTTATTAATCATATACTTAAACACTTTTAACATAGCTACTCAAAAATAACGATAAAAATTATGGTATGTTGTCGCTGCTATTCAATATTAACAGGCGGTTGGCGTCTTTTATGATGAGCGGCCCAGGCTGTCCGGAAAAGCCAGGCCTCCTGGACAAAATACACGTAAATCTTCGTAGAACAACATTTTTTCGACTTTGTTTTTGCCAAAAAGCGATTTTACAGTAATTTCGCGGTTCAGCTGGTGGTTGTAGCTCAGTTGGTTAGAGCATCAGATTGTGGTTCTGAGGGTCGTGGGTTCGAACCCCATCATCCACCCAATGCAAGGCCCTGCGAGGCTTACAGCCTCGCAGGACAGTTAAACTGGCCCTGCAAAATTTTAGCCAAGGAATTGGGTCGCCAAAGGCGACCTTTTCTTTTTACAATACATGAACTATGTCGAAACTGAATTGGTGGTTTTACACCATCCCTTTTATCTCCGCCTTTATCCATTGGCTCACCATCTGGATGGCCCTCAAGCTGCTGTTCCATCCCCGTCACCCCAAAAAATTCCTTGGGTTTACATGGCACGGGGTCTTTCCAAAGCGTCAGCAGCAGATCGCCGAAAGCCTCGGCCGCATCGTCGGCCAGGAGCTGCTCTCCTTTGGTGAGATCGAAGCCGCCATTACCAACCCTCAAGCCGTACAACGCATCCTCCCCCTGGCCGAAGAACATATCGACCACTTCCTCCGCGTAAAGCTCAAAGAGTCGATGCCCATGATCGCCATGTTCATCGGCGACAAGACCGTCGCACAGCTAAAGACGGTATTCATGGCAGAACTACAGGAACTCTTCCCGGTGATCATGAAGCGCTATGTCGCCAACATGCGCCACGATCTGGACCTGGAACGCATCGTCGTCGAAAAGATCGCCGGTTTCTCCACCGACAGGCTCGAAGCGCTGCTCAACGAATTCCTCACCAAAGAATTCCGCTTCGTAGAGCTCATCGGTGCAGCCCTTGGTTTCCTGATCGGCGTCCTGCAAATTCTGCTGACGCTCCTCGTGAGATAACCGATACGCATTTTCGGGGATGCCCATTAACCCTTCTGTATTTATATTATACCGTTTGTACAGAATGAACCCTTTCGCTAAAACGGTTTAACAGATTTTTGCAGGCAAAAGGAATATTTCATACTCATGAGAAAGATTTGGCTGTTGTTCGTAGTAGTGGCATTCTCGAAGGCCGGCTTTTCCCAGGTAGCGCCAATGGGTCTTCCCGGGGGCACCGGCGGTGGCAGAAGCCGTCCGGGCGGCCAGGTCCCGGCCATCGGCCATTTCTATGGCAAGGTCGTAGATGCAAAGACAGGAAAGGGAATGGATGGGGCTTCCGTCCAGCTCGTCCAAACCAAATTCAGTCTGGCCACACAGGCGCAAAAAGACACGGTAGTCGGAGGCATGATCACCAGCCGCAGAGGGGAGTTCAGCCTCGAAAACCTTCCGATCATCGGCAACTTCCGGCTTCGCATCACCGCCATCGGCTATTCGACAGTTGAACAAAAAGTAGCGTTCGATCTCAAGGGGCTCAAAGGCGCGGCCGGAGCCGTAGGCGGCGGGAGTGGTGATCCACAGCAGGCCCTGGCCAATGCCCAGCAAGCAGCCAACGCGGTGGATAAAGACCTTGGCAATATTAAAATGACGGAGGATGCTCAAAACCTGGCATCGGTAACCGTCACCGCTTCCAAACCCCTCATCACGATGGGCGTGGACCGGAAGATCTACAATGTCGAAAAGGACATTTCCGCACAAGGTGGATCTGCTACCGATGTCATGAAGAACGTGCCTTCCGTACAGGTCGATATCGACGGTAATGTCACGCTCCGCAATTCCACACCGACTATTTTCGTAGACGGCCGCCCGACGACCCTGACACTCGACCAGATCCCCGCCGATGCCATTCAAAGCGTCGAGATCATCACGAATCCCGGCGCGAAATACGATGCCTCCGGCGGCACCTCCGGCATCCTGAATATTGTACTCAAAAAGAACCGCAAGGCCGGCTACAACGGCAACATCCGCGCCGGGATCGACCAACGCGGAAAATTCAATGTCGGCGGTGATATCAACGTCAAACAGGGAAAGGTGAATTTCTTTCTTTCCGGCAACTTCAACGAGCGCAAATCCATCTCCCCAGGTACGACTACCCGCTATACATTCGATCAGCCCGGCTATCCCAACGACAGCCTCTTCGAATCCGATTACAATGTCAACAAAGGTTATTTCGCCTTCGGCCGCGGCGGCGTCGATTTTCTCCTCGACAACCGCAATACCCTGACCGTCACCGGCAACATCGTGCACGGGAGCTTTACGCCCTATACGAACAGCAACATTTACGTCGATACCCTCTACCCCACCGGGACCAATTCTTCTTACACCCGCCGCCTTTCGACCACCAACTCGGATTTTAACAACCATGGCGCAATGCTTAGCTTCAAACATACTTTTCCAAAATCGGGGGAAGAATGGTCAGCCGACATCAACTACAGCCAGGGCACCAATGACAACCGGAACGTCGTTTCCTCCCAGATACACAATTTCAAGGAAGGGCCCCTGTCGTCCGTCTATAACCAGCAACAGGTCGGCAACGGTACCAACAAGTTCTTTACCGCCCAGACCGACTATACGCTGCCCCTCGGTGAGAAAGGCAAGTTCGAAGCGGGACTCCGCGCCGCCATCCGCAATATCTATAACCTCAGCGATATCGATACGGTGAACGCGCAGAACGACTATGTCGTAGAAGGCTTGCTGTCATCACAGTATACCTATCGCGACCGCGTTTTCGCAGGGTATTCGACCTATTCAAACGCCATCAGGAATTTCACCTACCAGTTGGGCCTTCGGGTGGAAAGCTCCGACTACAAAGGCACACAGGACTATACCGGGCTTCAACACCGCCAACCAACAGATCGATACCCTCGGCCACTTCAAGAACAGCTTCCCCTTCGAGCTTTTTCCCAGCGTCTTCCTGACCCAGAAGCTTACGGACAACCAGGACCTGCAGATCAATTATACACGAAGGATCGATAGGCCAAGCTTCCAGCAACTGTTCCCTTTCACGGATTACTCCGACTCCCTGAACCTGAGCCGGGGTAACCCGAACCTGAAGCCGCAGTTCACGAATAGCTTCGAGGTCACTTACGCCCTCACCTATGCGGGCAATGCCAACTTCCTGGCGTCGGTCTATTACAAGTCGACCACCGACCTCATCACCCGTGAAGCTTCGCTGGGCACCAACCCGGTGAATGACCGGCCGGTGATCATCAACACTTACATCAATGCCAAATCCAGCTTCGTCGGTGGCCTCGAGCTGATAAGCCGTAACAGCATCAGCAAATGGTGGGACGTCACCGCCAACGCCAACATCTTTACCTCCAAGATCAATACCATTGACACCGGCCAGTTCGCGCTGGCGCCGGTCGGCGAGACCTGGAGCTTCTATGGGAAATTGTTCAACACCTTTAAGCTCACGAAGGCGATCTCCTTCCAGCTTTCGGGCGACTTTACCACTAAGACGGTCCTTCCACCCGGTGGCAGCGCCAACAACGGCGGCAACTCCGGCCGTGGCTTCGGCGGGACCGTCAGCGGCAATGCTAACGGATATAATAGACCGACCGGCGGTGTCGACGCGGCCATCCGCTACGAATTCATGAAGAACAGGGCCGCTTCCCTCACCCTTAGCGTTAGCGATATCTTCCGCACGCGTGTCAGCGATGTCTACACCTATTCATCGACCTATACGCAGGAAGCAGATCGCAGAAGAGACCCGCAGTTCTTCAGGCTCCAGTTCAACTGGCGCTTCGGGAAGTTGGATATGGCCCTCTTCAAGCGCAAGAACACCAAGAGCGAAAATGACATCCAGCAGCAAGCGGGTGGCCAGGGCCCGAGCGCCTCTGCTAACTAATAAAATGTATTCTTTTTTATCACTCGGAGATTCGTACACCATCGGCGAAGGAGTGCCCCTGTACGATAGCTTTCCTTACCAGACCGTGCAGGTCCTGCGCCGGACCGGCCACGCCTTTCAGGCCCCGGAGATCATCGCCCGTACCGGCTGGACCACCGGCGATCTGTTGGCGGGTATTAACGGCGTTCAACTTTTGTCCGCCTATACGGTGGTCACCCTGCTCATCGGCGTCAACAATCAATACCGCGGCCTGACGGTCGGCGACTATGCCGCACAATTCACCCAATTGCTGGCACAGGCCACCGGTCTCGCCGGCACTCCTTTAAGCGTTGTCGTCCTGTCCATACCTGATTGGGGCGTTGCCCCATTCGCCGCTGAAAACGGCCAGGATAAACGTCGCATAGCCCTCGAGATCGACCACTTCAACGCTACCGCCAGAGCGATCACCGTCCGTCACAAACTGGCCTTTATCGATATCACCACGCATGGCCGCACGATCGGAAGCGCCAGGACCGCTTTCGCCACGGATGGCCTGCACCCCGCCGCTGCCACTTATCGCCACTGGTCACAACTGCTTGTCCAGGCTATCGTCCCTACCCTTTGCTAATAAATGCTGTTCAACCCGTCGGTATTGAGCAGGACGACGTCCGGCTGCCGGACATAGGTATTGTTGTACCGGAACTGCAGCCCCGTACTGATGAGGATCTTGAACTGATCGTTGTATTCGGCCCTTCGCGGAAAGTACACCATCCGAAGCTCGATGGTATTGAAGACAAGGTTCTCATTGCGTGTCCGGACTCCGGCTCCGAGGCCGTCATACAGGTCGGACTTGGAAAATGTACCGCTCTCCGGCGTCAGGAAGGACAAGTCGCCAAACGCGAACGGCGCAAATTTGAAACCAAAGAACTTCCAGTTCAGGAACATCGTCGTTTCCGAATGCAGCGTGATCCGCTGGGCGCCATCCGTGGAGTCACTGGTGAAATACCGCAGCCCAAAGACATTGTTGATGGTCAGGGGATCGAGCCCTACCCTGTTGATCAGTCGCGTAAAGCTGAAATTGATGTATTGCCTGATCTTGAACTGGTCAAATACGAACAACGGGCTGTAATAGCTGGCGCCTATCAGCACGCTGGCATCCTGCGGGGCTCCCCGGTACATAAACACCCCGGACCGCAGAAAGAACTGTACGAAGGCCCCCCGCTTCGATACCACGTATTCGTTCGCATCCACACCTACATACAAGCGGTTCAGATAAAGCTGACGGTACCAACCGCTGGTAAAAGCCACGTTATAACCCTTGGGTATATCCTCCGTGGTACCAAAACCATAGATATAGTTGGTCTTGTAGAAATCCTGACGGAAAAAGGTGAAGGAGGTCAACGCAGCCTCCCTGTCGTTAAAGCGAAAATTGAAGGTGTTGAACCCGACCTGTTTGGGCACGCTGTCAAAATCTGTCCGGAAATAACGGACCGCGAGAAATCGGCGGTCACGAACCGAAGTATTGTTCAGGAACTGGTTAGAACCAAGGTTCCAGCCGATCCAGCCATCTTTGGTATGGTAATCGTATTTGTAAAAGGCGATTGGTTTAATGGTCGGAAAGACCTCCGGGGTATCGGCCTGACGATAGACATTGAAGTTCTGGAATTTTCCGATCATAAATCCACCGGCCAGGTGTGCGTAAGGTGCATACAGGGGGCGGTCAAGCCGCAGGAACAAGGCCGTCTCATCCTGGGTGCCGTTATAAATATTGGGATTGATCTGCGTATAGCTGGCGGTGGCATTCACGAAGGAATGTGCAATATCTGTTTTACTGTAAAGGATCTGCGGCCCGAACGTGGGCGATCGCGCTTGCTGCAGATTCACTCCCCCCTGGATCCGCTGGCCCATGCCCAGGAAATTGGCCTCGCTGACATTGCCCGAGAAACTAAAAGGGGGGAAGCCCAGGCCGCCGACGGCCCCGCTGATGCTGAACAGGTCCTTAACCACCACCACCAGGTCGACGGAGTCGGGATTGTCGGGCAGACCGGTTACCAGGATACGCGCATCCTGAATATAGGGCAGGCTTCGGATCAACCGCTCGTTATCTGCCAGCTTATAGGCGTTCACCGGCATATCCTCTTTTATAAACAGCGCGTCCCGGATAACCCAATCCCGCGTTTTCCGATGTAGCTTATTGAGCGCCTTGGTCCCCATATACTGCAACCGCTTTGCTGTATCGGTAAAGGTTTGTTCAAAACCATAACCCCGCACATAAATATGCCTGATGATCTTGCCCTCATATGCCTTATAGGGGCTTTCCGCTTTGGTGTTGATGGGGACGGTCATGTTGATGGTGGTCACTGAATCCGGCCGCCCCTTGGTAATAGCATTCCGGAAGAACAGGAAAATATTGTTGTTCTTCCAGCGTTCGAACCGGTGACCCGTACTATCCTTTTGCCCATAGCAGGAAAAGCAGCACCAGCTGCAGCCAAGCACCGCGACAAGCCGTATAAAGAACATCTTCCTCAAGCCGATGACAGGTGGATTAATGAGTGGTTTGTGATCAAGGCCCAATATAAGGATAATATGTTGTCGGCGACCTTGCACCCTGCATCATGTAAAAAAACACGGCACTTTCTCCCGTATAGAAAAAATGCCGCAAGAGAGGAGAAAATTCCACTGTCACCCGTGTGACGAATTCCCCAAAAGAAAACTTGTGCCCTAGGACAGCGATCGTATCTTCTCTGCAAAGTGATTGAGATGCGACACCTTGAATAATTTTTTGTCTTCGGCACCGGCATCGAAATTCATGAACAGGATACTTCCATCCGGAGCCATAGTCAGCAAATAGCTATCGTTTCGATATATATCATACACGATCATGTCGCCGTGGTCCTTTTCCAGGAGCAAAAATTCCTGAAAGCCGTTGGGCCCTTCTATTTTTATCCGTTCTCTTGCCAGATTTTCCATATTCTTTTTTACCACAATACCATAAAAAGACAGGCCAGCCATTTAAGGATTGCTGCCTGCCGCGCAAACCTTCGGCTCGGGGCAGTATTCGCCCCTGGAAGGCCACCGGATTGGCACAATTGTGCTTTATCTTTAGATGAACGTGTTAAAAAAGCTATATGAAACAAGAAATACCTCGTCAACTTGATTCCGAGCTGGAGCAGCTCCTGCTGAACGAGCTCAGGGTAATATATGGAGCGGAAAAACAGCAACTCATCGTCCTGCCCCTGCTCAAAAAAGCCTCCTCCTTAAAGCTCAAGAACGTCCTCGCCGGCCACCTGGACAACACGCAAGAACATATCCGCCGGCTCGAAGCCATCTTCCAGTTGCTGGGAAAAGCCGCGGAAGCACATGCGCCCGAAACCATCTACGGCATCACCCGGGAGGCCGAACAGGTCATCGCCGATACATCCCCTGAGACCGCCACCCGCGATGCGGGCCTCATCGTCGCCGCACAAAAACTTGACCATTACGAAATAACGTCTTACGGCAGCCTCGCCACCCATGCGCGAACCCTCGACCTCGAAGACATCGAAGAACTCCTCGAGCTTTCCCTCTACGAAGAAAAAGAATCCGACGACCTCCTCACCGCGCTCGCAGAAAACTATATTAACCGGGAAGCGGGCCGGGAGTAATGTCCGGCGCTATGACGCGCACACCTTCCCGTATAAACGCTCCTTGTATCGCCTTGGCGAAGGCGACTGCGTGGGCCCCATCGCCATGCAGGCAAACGCTTTCCGCCACGATAGCGACATCCCCGCCCGGCGTCTCTACCAGTCCCTTCCGCAACATTTTCATCACCTGCGCTATCGCGACAGCAGGCGCCTCGATCAAGGCTCCCGGCTCACCGCGGGGCACAAGACTGCCATCAGGCCGGTAGCCCCTGTCGGCAAAGACCTCGCTTACGAATCGAAGACCGTCCTCGCCGGCCTGCATGCGCAGTTCGCTTCCGCTAAGCCCGTACAACAACAACGATGGATCGAAATTGAGGATGGCCCGCGTGACCAGTGCGGCGATATCGCGATCGGCGGCAGCGCGGTTGTACAGCGCCCCATGCGGCTTTACATGCCGCAGCCGGACCCCAAATTCCCGGCAGACCGACTGCAACCGATGCAGTTGTTCGTGTAACAAGCCCGGCAGGTCCCCGGGCCGCAAGGGCTTGCCAAGCATATCGACCCGGCCGAAGTTGGCTCTGTCGGGATAGGAAGGATGCGCGCCGATCGCCACCCCGTGGCGCAACGCCAGCTCTACCGTCCTGCGCATCGTGTCGGCATCACCCGCATGGGCGCCGCAAGCAATATTGGCAGACGAAATAAAAGGAGTCATCGCCGCATCGGTGTCCATGCCCTCGCCCATGTCGCAATTGAGATCGACGACGAGCCCCCCATCCCCGCCGGCCTGCAGCGCACTCAGCATACCATCTCATTGAGGTGATCCATACACGATCGCTGCAGGATATGCAGTTCCTTCTGGCGGCTCAGCAGCAGGCCTTCTGCCGATTGCATGTCTACCAGTTTAAATTGTATCGTATCGGAAGGGCGCAGCTGCGCCAGTTTCGGCAAGTGTGCCGAAATAACATGTGCGATACGCGGATACCCACCCGTCGTCTGGTGATCGGCCATCAATACGATCATTTGACCACCGGGTAAGAGTTGAACCGTGCCGAAACTCACTGCGGGCGAGACCAGTTCAATAGGCTCCTGCAGCCGTAGCGGCACACCGCTCAATTGATACCCCATCCTGTCGGAGGAAGGATGAATGAGAAAATTATTTTCCAAAAATGCCTTTCGGCCGGCGTCAGGCAGCAGGCTCCATTCATGACCGGGAAGGAACCCGATCTCATGGGGGTACTGATAGACCTTTTCCGCGTTCACCCGCCAAGGCAGCACTTCAAAATTGCTTTCGTCTTTCAGCACCCCAGCAAAATAGATATGGCTTTCATTGAAAGGCAACTCGTCGCCCTTCTTCAGTGGCATCCCACCCCATCCGCCTGCGGCAGCCTTCAGATGCGTGCTATAGCTATTCAGCCATTTCTTCATGCAATAGCCGCCATGAACACTCAGGTAACAGCGGCCGCCTTTTATGAGCGAAGGAAAATGCAATACGGTGTTCTTTCTAACCACGACCGGCTGCCAGCGGGGTATGCCTTCGTCATTGACCGTAGGCGAAAAATCGGCGCCGGTAATGGCGATGAGCGTGTTCTGCTCGAACAGGATCTGGGGACCCGGGAAATGGATCTCGATGACCGCCTCGTGTTTGTCATTCCCTACCAGCAGGTTGGCCACCTGGGCCGCGTAGCTGTCCATCGCGCCGCCGGGGCTAATGCCCCAGTTACCGTAACCAGGTCTGCCCATATCCTGTATCGTGTCGAGCAAACCGGGCTTAATAATGGAGAAAGCCATAAAGTATGTGTTTTAAGGCAGGGCAGACCAACGGTTGTTGCCGAAGCTACACCTTTCGGCAACAAATTAAATCACTGATCAAATAAAAATCTTACTACCTGGGACGGCCCGATAACCGCCGGAACTCGGCTGCCGAGATAGGACAGAAGCGAACCAAGTCACCCGATTTCAGGCGCACCGGCGGGTCTTCTGCGGCATCGAATAACCGCATGGGCGTGCGGCCAATGATCTGCCAGCCGCCAGGACTGTTCAACGGATAGATGCCCGTCTGTGATCCCGCGATCCCCACTCCACCGGCGGCGACGGCGACAGGCTGGGGTTTACGGGCGAGTTGCAGCTGCTTATCCAGCATGCCCATATAGGAGAAACCTGGCAGAAAACCGATCATGTAGACGCGGTAAATGCCGCTCGCATGGATCGACACCACTTCCGGCGCGGACAGCCCCTTTTGCGTGGCAACCCAATCCAGGTCCGGCGCATATTCTCCCTCGTAACATACCGGGATGGCCACTACGGGGCCTGCCGCTTGCGGCTCGGGCAAGCCGTCGGACCGGTCGCGTCCCGCTGCCTTGGGTGCGTGTCCGGTTTCCGTGTGGCCGCCTTCCTTCTGTTCGAGTTCCGTATAGGCGCCTTCCTTCTGTTCGACTTCCGTATGGCCGACTTCCGCTTCCTGCCAGCCGCGGGCCAGCCAGCTGCCCACTCGTTCCGCAGCAGTAGCCGATCCCGCCACGCCTTTGGCCCGGACGACCAGCGGGTCGTAGAACACCGAGACGGAGCTGTATGCCACTACGAGGTCAAGCACACCGGGCAAACGATTCGCCGCCAACCAGCCATGCACCGCCAATGCACGCCTATTGAGCTGGTCGTCAATACAATTGCCGAAATCGATCGTGATGGCTGAATCGCCCAGGGGAAATAACTGATAAGAAGGTTTAGGCTGCACCACAGCGTATAATTGATTGACAAAATAAGCCTTTTTAGACAACGCCGACAGCCAGCCGTTCATAAATGTATAACTTCTTGCGGCGAATTGATCACAGATGATTGATTATCAACATGAAAACTTGGCCGCTCTGAAAAAAGGGAAACCGGTTGCCCGGCTACCGATTTTTTAATGTGCCCGTTATACTGTAAACTTGCACGCGTGACGGGCTGGCCCGAACGGGATTTTCGGGCCTATTTAAACCCTTTATACTAAAATGGCGAAGAACTTATTAATAGTGGAGTCTCCGGCGAAAGCCAAGACCATCGAAAAGATCCTGGGAGAAGATTTTGAGGTAAAGAGCTGCTACGGCCATATCCGCGACCTCGAAAAGGGCGATATGGGTATCGATATCAAGAACAACTACAAGCCGCGCTACATCGTTCCGGAAGATAAAGAAAAGGTTGTCAAAGAGTTAAAAGCAATCGCCAGGAAATCGGGCGAAGTTTGGCTCGCGACGGATGAGGACCGCGAAGGGGAAGCCATATCGTGGCACCTGTGCGAAGTGCTCGGCCTGGATCCGCTGACCACCAAACGCATCGTTTTTCACGAAATCACCAATTCGGCCATCAAGTCCGCCGTTACCAGACCCCGGACCGTCGACATGAACCTGGTTAACGCCCAACAGGCACGCCGGGTCCTGGACCGGATCGTGGGCTTCGAGTTGAGTCCCGTCCTCTGGCGCAAGATGAGCATGAAGAACAACCTGAGTGCCGGGCGCGTCCAATCCGTAGCCGTACGCATCATCGCGGAACGCGAGCGGGAGATCAATGCCTTTACACCCGTCAGCTCTTTTAAGCTGGAAGCCCTCTTTACCGCTAAAGACATCAGCGGCAAGGCTGTCAGCTTCTCTGCGGAAGGCAAGAAACAGGCCACCGCCGAGAACGCCGAGAAGTTTTTGCAAAGCTGCATCGGCGCCGATTATGCTGTTACCGATATTCAGGTCAAGCCGGGCAAGAAAACACCCCCTGCCCCTTTCACTACCTCTACCCTGCAACAGGAGGCCAGCCGGAAATTGGGTTATTCCGTTAGCCGGACGATGATCGTGGCGCAAAAACTTTACGAAAGCGGTAAGATCACCTATATGCGTACGGACAGTGTCAGCCTGAGCGAGCTTGCCATGGACGCCGCCTCCCAACAGATCCGCAGTCAATATGGCGACAAATACCACCAGGCCCGGAAATTCAAGAACAAGAACGAGTCGGCCCAGGAAGCGCATGAAGCGATCCGTCCGACTTATATGGATGCCATGACGGTCGACGATTCCGACGGCCGGCGCTTATATGAACTCATCTGGAAGAGAACGATGGCCAGCCAGATGGCCGACGCCGAATTGGAAAAGACCAACGTCAAGATACAGATCTCCACCAATAAAGAAGAGCTCACCGCAAGCGGCGAGGTCCTGAAATTCGACGGCTTCCTAAAGGTCTACATGGAAGACCGGGATGAAGATGATGCTGATCAGGAAGAAGAAGGTCAGGAACGGATGTTGCCGCCCCTCACGGTCAGGCAACAACTGCCCCTGAAAGAAATGCGGGCGATCGAGCGGTTTACGCGGCCCCTGCCCCGTTATACGGAGGCCTCGCTTGTCAAAAAATTGGAAGAATTGGGCATCGGCCGGCCCTCGACCTATGCGCCTACTATCTCGACCATCCTGAAAAGGGGCTACGTCGAAAAAAGAGATAAGGAAGGTGTCAAAAGGGATTTCCGTGTGCTGGCCCTTAAGAACCAAAGGATCGAAAAAGTGACGGAACAGGAGAATACAGGTGCCGAGAAATCCAAGTTGTTCCCCACTGACCTCGGTTTGGTGGTAACGGATTTCCTCAAACAGCATTTCGACGATATCATGGACTACCATTTTACCGCCCGCATCGAAGAAGAATTTGATGAAGTGGCCCAGGGTCACATGGTGTGGAGCAAGATGATCGATGATTTCTACAACCCGTTCAAAAAAGACGTCGACAATACCATCGAGAACGCGGAACGCATCAAGGGCGAGAGAGAACTAGGCATCGAACCGCAAAGCGGCAAAAAAGTAGTCGCACGGATGGGACGTTATGGACCAATGGTGCAGATCGGCGACGTCGCCGACGAAGAGAAACCGCGGTTTGCGAAATTGAAGAATACGCAGAGTATCGAAACCATCAGTTACGACGAGGCCATGGAACTCTTCCGTCTTCCCCGTATCCTCGGCTCCTTCGAGGATAAAGATGTGACGGTCAACATTGGCCGCTTTGGTCCCTACATAGCCCATGATGGCAAATTCTACTCTCTAGGGAAGGATTTCGATCCTTACACCATCGGCTTCGACGTGGCCCAACCGATGGTCATCGAAAAACGGGAAGCCAAAGAACAACGGACGATCAAGATCTTCGAGAAAGAAAAAATACAACTGCTCCGCGGTCCTTACGGGCCTTATATCAAGCAGGGGCTACGCAACTATAAACTGCCAAAAGATAAGCAGGAGACCGCTGCGGACCTAACGCTTGAGGAGGTCAAGGCCATTATAGAAGAGGTCAAGGCCAACCCGCCGAAAAGAGTACCGCGGAAGAAAAAAGGCGGTTAGACGAAGTTTGGGACCCCTCCTTCCGTACAATTTAATGAACATTTGAGGCGTTAGTGTGGATAATAAGGGTTTATGACTCTTATAAACTTCTCCGATCTTACCTTTGTATCGGCGAAAGCCCAAAACCGCATGCAAGAAAACAGAGAAATAGCAGCACTCTTTCACCTCATCGATGACCCCGATCTCGAAGTCTTCGATTCCGTGAGCAGTCGCATCGTCAGCTATGGAAGAGGCATCATACCGAACCTTGAGAACCTATGGGAGAACACCATCAGCAGCGACGTCCAGGAAAGGATCGAATTGCTGATCCACAAACTCCACTACTACGATCTTACTGAAGATTTCACCCATTGGAAGAACAGCAGCTATCAGGACCTCTTGACGGCCTCCCTGCTTGTGGCCAAATTCCAATATCCCGAATTGGTCACAACGCCCATATTGCAGGAAGTCGAGAAGCTGCGCCGCAATATCTGGCTCGAACTCAATAGTTATCTCACGCCGCTCGAACAGGTACACGTCGTTACCAGCATCCTTTACAATTATTACGGATTGAAAGGGACGGAAGTGGCTTACCAACACCCCGAAGAGTTCCTCATCAATAAACTCGTCGAAACAAAGCGTGGCAACTCCATCACCAACGGTATCCTTTACCTCCTGCTCAGCGAATTGCTTGACATACCGGTAAAGGCCATCAATATTCCAAGGCAATTCGTCCTCGCCTATATAAAACCTTATTACGATGAAAACCCTGAAAAGCTCAGCCCCATGCAGCGGATCGAGTTTTTCATCGACCCTACCAGCGGTCAGGTCTTCACGCATAAAGATGTAGACAGCTATTTCAAACGCATTTCCGTTCCACCCGTCGCCACCTATTTCAAACCACTGTCGCACCACCGGATCATCCAGACGACCCTGGAAGAGTTCGCCAAATGCTTCGACGACGAACGCAACAGTTATAAACAAAAGGAGCTGCTGGACCTTTCGAAACTCCTCAATGAATAGAATAGATTGTTACCCAGCATCGGGGCGGGGCATTCTTTTTATCAGGCGCCCAGTTTATAGCCCGCACGGTAATCGCGCTTCACAAACTGGTTGGCCTCGTCGAAATTCGTGATCTTCATGTTCACGGCATCCCACAACAGCTTCTTGCGCCCAGGATAACCCTTGCCGTTAGTGCCCCTGATATTGTAGCTCCGCAGGGCGAGATTGCCCATCAGGATCGTTTCCGTCAAAGGTCCCGCATATTCGAACGGAGAGCTCAGCGTCTTCTGTCCGTACCCTGCGATACAAGCGTTCACCCACTGCACATAATGTCCTTCGGGCACCCGTGCGATGGTCTGCGGAATATTGGCAGCCTCGGACCTGCGGGAGGTCGGCAGCAGCGTCGGATTGGCGCCATAGCAACTGCACATGATCTTACCCTTCGTACCCGTGATGATCGCTCCACCATCGTCATTCCCCATTTTTTCATCGGGGCCCAGCTCTTCCGGCCGCTCAGGAAGGATCCCGCCGTCCATCCAATACAAGGCAACATCGGGCTTGCCCGCCTTACCGGGGAATTTCATTTTCACCGAAGAGCTGACCGGGCAGCTATCCGGATGCTCCAGGGCATCCCACATGACCTGGTAAGTGGAGGCCATACTGCATTCCACTTCCGAGGGATAACCGAGTCCAACCGTCCTGAAAGCAGGATCGATCAGGTGGCAACCCATATCGCCCAAAGCCCCTGTGCCCCAGGCCCACCAGCCACGCCAGTTAAAAGGCAGGTAACCCTTGTGATAATCTGTCGCAGCAGCAGGCCCCTGCCAGAGATCCCAATCCAGCTCCTTGGGTATATCTTCCATGCCGGCCGGCTTGAGGCCGCCCTGCGGCCATACGGGCCTGTTGGTCCATACGTGGATGGCGGTGGCATCGCCGATAAGCCCCGCATTGTACCATTCCTGCATAAACCTTACGCCATCGCCCGAAGAACCCTGGTTGCCCATCTGGGCCACGACCTTGTACCGCTTCGCGGCTTCCGTCAGCGTCCTGGCTTCGTAGATATCATGCGTCATCGGTTTCTGTACATACACATGCTTGCTCAACTGCATGGCCGCAAGCGCCGCTACGGCGTGTATGTTGTCAGGCGTAGAGACGGACACCGCGTCGAAATGCTTGTGCTCCTTATCCAGCATCTCCCTGAAATCCTTGTAATATTTCGCCTTCGGATATTCCTTGATGGAAGCCGCGGCCTGGCGATCGTCGACATCGCAAAGGTAGGCTACATCCACTTTTCCGCTGCCATAGAAATTCTTGAGGTCGTCGTGGCCTTTTCCACCGGCGCCGATGGCTGCTATGGAAAGGCGATCACTGGGGGCTAGAAATCCTCTGCCAAGCACATGCCTGGGGACAATAAAGAAGCCTGTCGTTGCCATAGAGGCGCCGCGCAGGAAATCCCGGCGGGACTGTTGGTTGGGTTTTTTTGTTGAACTCATAGTGTCGCGTAAGTTAAGTTATGCTATTTAAAAAAAAGCCATCCCCGGTGTTAAATTTGGGGTGGCTTTTTAATGATGATTTTTCCTGCGGCTTCGCTTGCAGGGGCACCCTGGGTGCTAAAATTTCAATAACTAGTGCGGGGCTATGCTAAAAACTACAAAAGGGTCGCATCGAGCGTGATCTCGGCCTTTATCGCCCTGCTGATCGGACAACCCTGTTCTGCCCCCTTGGCCAGTTCCAGGAATTTCTCTTTGGTCACACCCGGAACCTTCCCCTTCAGCACCAAAGCCGACTGTGTGATCGTAGGCGCCGTACCGCTTACATCCAGCGTGACAGTAGCCGTTGTCTCCAACGATTCCGGCGTGAGCCCTGCACCTTGCAGCGCAAAGGCCAGTGCCATTGTAAAACAGCCGGCATGCGAGGCGGCGAGCAACTCTTCAGGATTGGTGCCTACCCCTTCTTCGAAACGGGACTTATACGAATACTGCGTTTTGTTAAGGGTCGTGCTTTGCGTCGTTAAATTGCCATTACCGTCTTTACCAGAGCCGTTCCATACGGCCGTTGCTGTACGTTTCATAACTTTTGTATATTTAATTTGCCAAAAAAAACGCCATAACTATGCCAACAATACAATGGCAGGATTTTGAAAAAATTGATCTCCGGGCCGGAACGATCCTTGAAGTTAACGATTTTCCCAAAGCAACGAAACCCGCCTGGCAATTGACCATCGATTTCGGTGAACTGGGAATAAAAAGGTCTTCGGCGCAAATAACTGACCTCTATGAAAAGCAGGAACTTATCGGAAAACAGGTCATCGCGATCGTCAACTTCCCCCCAAAACAGATCGCTAACTTTTTCAGCGAATGTCTGGTGCTGGGCGTATATACTGATAAAAAAGAAGTAGTTTTATTAACCCCCGACCGTCCCGTTAACAACGGCTTGCAGGTGGGATAAACCATGTCAACCACGCTGGATGTTTCCACGACCTACTATAAGTCCCCCCTGGGGCTGCTTCGCGTGGGAGGCACGCCAGCTTATATCAATGAGGTCAGTTTTGTCGACCACCTCGATGGATCCGAGACCGGACAGAGCGGCCTCCATGGCCCGGTTCCTCCCCTCGTCATCGAGTGCATCGAACAACTGATCCAGTATTTCCAGGGCCAGCGCCGCGTCTTCGACTTCCCCATCGGCCAGGAAGGCACGCCCTTCCAACAAAGCGTTTGGACCGAACTCACCGCCATTCCCTTCGGAAAGACCCTCAGCTATCTCGAGCTTTCCCGCCGCCTCGGCGACACCAAGGCCATCCGTGCCGCGGCTGCCGCTAACGGCAGGAACAATATTGCTATCGTCGTCCCCTGTCACCGCGTCATCGGGTCCAAACGCGACCTCGTAGGCTACGCCGGCGGCCTCTGGCGAAAAAAATGGCTGCTCGACCATGAGACGAAGATCATGTGGGGGGTGCAGACGCTCTTCTAACGGCCCCTTTCTAACGGCCCATTGCGTACCAGCACCCTCACCAACCAGCCAAAGGGCCGTCAGAGCGCCGAAGGCGCCGATATTAGCCCCGTTCGGACAGCGTCAACTGTCCGTGCCGGGCAACGATTAATAAATCGCTCTGACCAAGTCATCAGCCGAGAAGGCTGAGCAAGAACTAATAAGTCGCTCCGACGAAGTCATCAGCCGAGAAGGCAAGGCAACGATTAATAAATCGGACCGACGAAGTCATCAGCCGAGAAGGCCGGGCAACGATTAATAAATCGCTCTGACCAAGTCATCAGCCGACAAGGCAGGGCAACGATTAATAAACAAGTTGGTTCGCATATCTCCGCAACGTGATCTCTGCCGCCTTCGCTGCGTAGCTCACATTCACCAGCAGGAAACCTGCATTCTCAAAACTCTGCTGCGCATTCTTCACCTCGACGATAGTTGCATGCTTTAGTTTGAACCGCTCCAGGACCAGTTCCAGCAGCTTGAGCGAAAGATCATAGTTGGCCTTGGCCGTCTCCACCTGCTGCAGATTGCTCTTATACGCCTGCCAGTTCTTGACGGCGTTGGCTGTATAATTGAGCAGCAGGGTGTCCCGCACCAACTCCGCATTCCTGATATTGATGCCGGCGATCTGTTGTTGCTTTTTGTAAATATTGCCGTTGAAGATCGGCACGTTGAGGGTCACGCCGGCATAGGGCCCATAGTTGAGGTTCAGCAACGAAAAACCCTCCGAGTTCTTGAGCCGGCTATAATTATACCCCATGTTCGTGCCCAGCGAAGGATACCGTTGCGCGGCAACCTGCTTTTCGACGTATTGGTTGATGGTGATCTGGTCATTCGCTGCAATGATGTCCGGATTGGCCGACTGCAAAGCGCCCAGTATGGCCGGCAGTTGGATCGTTCTGTCGACCAGGATGGTGTCTTCCACCTGGATGACCGAGTCGGGGTTCAATGTCAGCAGCGCCAGCATGTCCGTCTTGTCCTGGTCGATGATCAACTGCTGCGCTTGCAGGTTCTGGACCTGCGTGTTCAGGTCTACCTGCGATTGAAAAAGATCGGCGTTATTAGCCAACCCGACGCTTTGCTGCGCCTGGACGATCGCCAGCTGCTGTTTCTGGGCATCGATAGACGCCTGAAGGGTCTTGGCGTAGCTTTGCTGACGAACGACATCATAATATTTCAACAACACATTGTTGACGACGATCAATGCCCTGGAGCTCAGTTGCTGCCGCGTTTGCGCTTCGATCTCCCCAAGCTGCTTCCTGGCATTGACCACCCGCGCTCCGTTGTACAAGAGCAGGTAGCCGTTGACCGCGCCCGTGAGACTATTGGAAAAGGCATTGTTACTTTGCTTGTTGTCCGTAGGATCGGAATATTTCTGCCGGATGCTCGTAGACTGCTCCTGGTCACCGGCGGTGCCCGTGACCAATGGCAATCCGCCTGCGATCCCATAGCTGTTATTGATGGCCGCGATCTTCACGGCATTGCGGCCGAGATCGATGCCAAGACTATTCTTCAGCGCGATGCGCACCGCCTCGTCCCGCGTGAGCAATTGCGCCTGCAACATAAACCCCGGCAGCGCCAACGCCGCCAAAACAAGCTGTAGTTTTCTCATGATTTACTCCGTTATTTCGGTCAGGTGCACGTTCTTCTTATTCGATATCGCTACTGTCAGTCCTGCGGACAGCGGCCCGGTGGCCGCTTATGTAAGTATACACCGCCGGAATCACGAACAGTGTCAGCACCAGGCTAAACAGAATGCCCCCCACCACGACGATGCCCAACGGGACGCGGCTGGTGGCCGCGGCCCCCAGGCTTAATGCAATGGGCAGTGCCCCCAGCGAGGTCGCGAGGCTCGTCATGAGGATCGGACGCAACCGTTGCGAGGCCGCTTCGATCACCGCCTCCTTTTTGCGCATTCCCAGGATGCGCTTTTGGTTGGTGAACTCGACGATCAGTATCCCGTTCTTCGTCACCAGGCCGATGAGCATGATCATGCCGATCTCGGAGAAGATGTTGAGCGTCTGATGGAACAGCCATAAGCTCAGCAATGCCCCCGCCAGCGCCAGTGGAACGGTCAGCATGATCACAAAAGGATCCACAAAGCTCTCGAACTGCGCCGAAAGCACCAGGTAGATCAATAGCAGCGCCAGCACAAAGGCAAATACGATATTGGACGAGCTCTCCGCATAGTCCCTGGAGGCGCCCGACAAAGCGGTCTGAAAACTCGCATCCAGCAGTTTGTTGCCGATCCGCTCCATCGCGACAATCCCGTCTCCGATCGTCCTGCCTTCCGCCAGCGAGGCATTGACCGTCGCAGCCTTATACCGGTTAAAATGATAGAGGGTGCTGGGACCGCTGTTTTGTTCGATGTGCAGCACCGAGGCCAGGGGGATATTGTCACCGGATCTGTTGCGCACATAGATCTTGCTGATATCGGCAGGATCGTTGCGGTCCTTCCGCTCTACCTGGGCGATCACATCATATTGATACCCGTTCATGATGAAATAAGCCAGCCGCCCGCCGCTGAAAGCCGCCTGCATGGCGGAGATCACGTCATTGGTGGAGAGACCCAGATCGCGGATCTTCATGCGGTCCACCGTGATCTGCAACTCGGGTTTGTTGAACTTCAGGTTCCCATCGACATTGGAAAAGGTCTTGTCCTGGCGGCAGGCCTCCAGAAACGCCGGCAGCACTCGTTTCATTTTATCGAGGTCCTGGTTTTCCAGGACGAATTGGACCGGCAGCGTGGTCTTCGATGCCGATCCTACCGCGATCGTCTGCTCCTGGATGGCGAAGATGCGGGCGTCATTGAACCTGGTCAACTTTTGCTGCAGGTCGTTCGAAATGGCACTCTGGCTCCTTTTGCGCGTGGCCGGAGGCGTGAGGCCGATGCGCGGCGCCGAGGCATTTACGGAGCTATTGGTAGGCAGCCGCGCAAACACAAAATCCCGCTCCGGCACCGAGTCATACAAATAACCGGCGATCTTATCTGTGACATTCTGCGTGTAGGCATAGCTGGCCCCTTCCGGCAGGCTGACGCTAAAACGAACACTGCTGCGATCCTCAAGCGGAGCGATCTCACTCTGCATATTCCCAAGGATCAGCCAGATCATCCCGCCGCAAACGATGATCAACACCCAAGCGATCCAGCGCACGCCCATAAATGCTTTCAAGAGCCGCAGATAGCCACGTTCCATACCCGTAAAGAAAGGCTCCGTTTTATCATAGAACCAGCCATGTCCACTGCGTTTGCTTGTCAGGTACACATTCAGTACGGGCGTGATCGTCAATGATACGAACGAAGAGATCAAGACCGCCGCTGCCAGCACTACCCCAAACTCCCGGAACAACCGGCCCACAAACCCTTGCAGGAAGACCACAGGCATAAATACCACGGCCAGTGTCAGCGAAGTACTGATAACGGCAAAGAAGATCTCTTTGCTTCCCTCCAGCGCAGCCTTGCGGATGGGAAGCCCCTGCTCCAGCTTCCGGAAGATATTCTCTGTAACGACGATGCCGTCGTCCACCACCAGCCCGGTAGCGAGCACGATACCCAGCAACGTAAGGATATTGATCGTAAACCC
This sequence comes from Puia sp., assembly GCA_965214315.1. GTDB lineage: Bacteria > Bacteroidota > Bacteroidia > Chitinophagales > Chitinophagaceae > Puia. The sequence continues at coordinate 148,322 of CBDCBP010000013.1, forward strand.
TGCTATATACATGATAAAGAACGTCGCGATCAGCGAAATGGGAATATCTATCAACGGCCGCAACGCGATCATCCAGTTGCGAAAGAAAAAGAAGATCACCAGCACGACCAGCGCAAAAGCGATCACCAGGGTTTCCTTGACCTCCGCCAGCGATTGCCGGATCGTTTTGGTGTTGTCGATGAGCACATGGAAGACCAGATCGGACTTATTGGCTTTTTGAATCTCTTTCAGCCGGCGGTTGAATTCGTCGGCGATGGCAATATTGTTGGCGCCAGGCTGTGGGATGATGGCCAGCCCAACGGCATTGACCCCATTGTATTTCCAGCTCTGTTCCGGATTCTGGGGGCCCAGCCCGACCCGCGCCACATCGCTCAGGCGGACGATGCCCGTCGTGTCCTCGCGCAGGATCACATCCCGAAAGTCTTTTTCGGTCGTTAGCCGGCCCAGCGTCTTGATCGTCATTTCCGTGTTGTTGCCATAGATCTTACCGGGCGGCAGCTCCACGTTCTCGTTGGTCATTGCGGTGGCAATATCATTGAAGGCGATGCCATACGCGTTCATCTTGTCCTGATCCAGCCAAATCCGCATCGAATAGGTTTTGTCCCCGAAGACATCCACCGAACTTACCTGGTCGATCGTCTGCAATTGCTGCTGCAGCACATTTTCGGCATAGTCGCTCAATTCCATGAGGCTCTTGGTACGGCTTTGCACCGCCAGGATCAGGATAAAGTCACTGTTGGCATCCGATTTCGTCACCACGGGCGGCGCATCGATGTCCAGCGGAAGCGATCGCACGGCCTGGCCTACCTTGTCCCGAACGTCGCTGGCAGCCGCTTCCAGGTCTATGCCCAGGTTGAACTCGACCGTGATATAGCTTCCACCCAGGGTACTCTGGGAAGAGATGGTCCGGATCCCCGGTATCCCATTGATGTTCTTTTCCAGCGGCTCGGTGATCTGACTCTCGATGAGATCCGGGTTGGCGCCGGTATAACTGGTCTGGACCGTAATGATCGGCGGATCGATGGCGGGATAGTCCCGCACAGCAAGGAAATGATAACCGACCACGCCAAACAGGATGAGCATGAGATTCATAACTGTTGCCAGGACTGGGCGCTTGAGGGACAGTTCGGAGATATTCATGTATGCAGGGTTGAGACCGCCGGAGCGGCCGGACAGCCGTTGATCTATTTGGTGACGGGTTCCGGGTTTTCGATGGTCTTTACCGACCGGATCGTGACGGGCTGATCGGGCCGGGCAAACAACACGCCGGTCACGATGACCGTATCGCCAGTGTTTATTCCGCTGGTGATCTCGATGTCATCCGCTTCACGAACCCCCGTCACAACATTGACCACTTTCGCCTTGCCGCCCTTGACGATGATCACCTGGTTATTTTTGTCCTCGGGTATGATACAATTGGTGGGCACCATGATCGCTTTCTTACCCGCGCCGGCATTGATGAAGACCTTTACAAATGCTCCGGGATGCGCGGCCCCTTCCTTTAGCAAAGCCCTTACTTTCAGGTTCCGGCTGGAGAGATTGACCTGCGGCTCCGAAGCCACGATAAGCCCTTTCCGCCGCTCATTCGTTTGCGCGTCCAACTGGATATCCACCAGCGTACCCGACCTGACTGCCGCCGCATATTGTGCCGGTAAGGTAAAGTCGACTTTGATCTTGTCCAGCTGCTGAACGGTGGCGATGATATTCGCCGATGTCACGTAGGCGCCGGGGCTCACCTGCCGCAATCCTACCACGCCATCGAAGGGAGCCCTGATGACGGTCTTGTCCAGCTGCGCCTGCGTGTAATCGATATCGGCCTTGATGCTGTTGACATTGTTCACGGCGAGATCATAATCTGCCTGATTGATCCCATTGATGTCAAGCAGCTTGTGCTCCCGCTCCTCCGTCTTTCGATAAAGCTCCAGCTGGACCCTGGACTTTTCCAGCTGCGCCTGCAGGTCGGCGTCATTTACCCGCGCGATTACCGTACCCTTGGATACGGGACCGCCTTCCGGAACATTCAAGTACACGATCCGTCCACTGATTTCCGGGTGCAATTCCACATACTCATTGGCCACGACACTCCCATTGGCCTCGATCTGGTTGGTAAGGGCACGCGGACTCGCGACCAGCACATCGACGATGGTTTCGTCTCCGGTCCCGGACGTTTCATCCGTGCCGGCAGCAGGAGCGTGCTCTTTACAGGAAGACAGGGAAAGAAAGAAAATGGAAGATGCAAGACACATACAGACGGTACGTGCCGAACAGGTTAGCTGATTTAAACGGGCCATCGATCAAAAATACGACCATTCAGGGGCACCTAAAGCCCCGGTTATCCTTGCAACAACCCGGTTATCGTAATTTAACCCAGCTAATGTGCCCCGATCACCCCATAGTCCCTATTTCAACTCTTCGCTGGTAAACGCCAGGGGCAACAACAGGCCGCTTTCCGGCAGCACCCATATCTTCCCTTCCATCCCTCCCAACACTACCCGCATGGCCCTGCCCGTCCGCTGCCCGAATTCCTGCAAACTTTGACGGCAGATACCGCAAGGTGCGATAGGCCTGTCGCTGACCCCCTCCGCATGGCTATAACTAATGGCGAGTGTTTCGATCGCCATGCCCGGATATTGGGTGGCCGCCACCGACAACAATGTCCGCTCCGCACAAATGCCCGCGGGAAAGGAGGCATTCTCCTGGTTCGTGCCCGTCACGATGGCCCCATTCACCAGCCGGGCCGCGGCGCCCACCCTGAAATGGGAGTAGGGCGCATACGCGTAAGCGGTTGTATCCCTCGCGGCCGCCAAAAGCGCGGCATCGCCGGCCGGCAGATCCCGGTCGGAGGCATATTCCTCATATCGAAGCGTGATTTCCTTTTTTTGCATGGTAGGCCTATCTGATCTTCTTGAACAACCTGCTCCAACGAACGCCATGATCCCAGCTCATCCAGATCAACGCAGCTTCGCCGACCACATGATCCTCCGGCACAAAACCCCAATAGCGGGAGTCCTGCGATCCATGACGGTTGTCCCCCATCATCCAGAAATAATTCATCTTAAAGGTGTACTGGGTCACGAGCTGCCCGTTCAACCAGAATTTTCCATCCTTCAGCTCGAACTGATTGCCCTCGTATACGCGGATGGCCCGCTGATAGACCGGATAATTCGCCGCCGTCAGCGTGAGCGTCGCTCCTTTGGCCGGGATCCAGATGGGACCATAGTTGTCACGCGACCATTGGGCCGTCGGCGCATAAGGGAATACCGACTCCTGGCTGTCGATATCCGGCGTAATACGCTTGGCAAGGCCGCTGCTTATCATCTGCTGGTGCGCTGACCAGGTCAGCAGCATGTCATATTCATTGGCGGTGCCCGTCGTCCTTACTTCCTCGGGATTGTCGACGTCGACATTGTACGCTTCCTTCACAGCCGTTTCATCGAGGGTCTGTCCTTTGGTGTCGACCGTGTAGTAAGTCTCGGATTCCGGTGGAAATGGCTGCTCCTGTCCATTGATGAAAAGCACCTGGTTCCTGATCTGCAGTGTTTCACCGGAAACGGCTACGCAGCGCTTGATATAATTTTCTTCTTTGTCGACGGGCCGCATCACCAACGGGTACTGATCCGGATTGGCCAGTACGATCTGCCGCCCGGAATCGATATTGCCTCGGCCAAGGTCGCGGCAAACCTCATAATAGGGCCGCAGCGACTGGTATTCGGGTAGGTTGATGACCGTATCGCCCTCCGGAAAATTGAACACCACGACATCGCCCCGCTTTACAGGGCTTGGAAACCACCGCGTGTAGGGGACCTTTATCCATTCGAGGTAAGAATTGCCATTGGTGACCGGAAGGGTATTGTGCACAAAGGGAATGGAAAGAGGGGTATTGGGGATCCGCGGTCCGTAGCTGAACTTACTCACAAAAAGGAAGTCATTGATCAGCAAGGTCTTTTCCATCGAGCCGGTGGGAATAGTATAAGCTTCGAAGACAAAAGTCCGGATCAGCGTCGCGGCCACGATGGCGAAAACGCCGGCGTCTATCCATTCCCGGGCGGTCCCTTTTTTGTACTTGCGCACCGGTCCGGCGCCGGTATACCTAACCTTGGGATCATAGCCGATCATGGGAAAATAGATCAGCGGCAGCAAAGCCGCCATGGCATGTTCCCACAGCTTGAATTTTCCGAAGACCTTCACAAACTCCACGAAGATCCCCAGCGAAATAAACCAACCGGCCACCGGGATCAACTGCCAGAATACCCAGTGCTTTGGCCGCTCCGCCAGCTCCAGCATCACATAGGTATTGTAAAAGGGCACATACGCCTTCCAGCCCGGAACGCCGGCCTTTTCAAACAGTTTCGCCAAACCGATCGAGGGAAGCAGGAGAATGACCACTTGGATAAGCACAAGAACCAGCAGCTGATGAGATGACATTCCTGGAGTTTTTGTTGATTCCCGCAAATTTAACTGAATAATTGGCCTCCCAAAGCGTTGACCCCGAAAGTTTTGCTAAAAATTCGTAGTTTAACCGCTCGATGAACCAATTCACCATCAAGGACGTAGAGAATCTTTGCGGGATAAAGGCGCATACCTTGCGCATCTGGGAACAGCGCTATTCGTTCAGCCGGCCGAAACGGAAAGCCGGCAACCATCGTTTCTATGACCACGATGACCTCAAATACCTCCTCCGGATCGCCTTCCTCTATCACCAGGGCCACAAGCCCTCAGCATTGGCCGGCCTCAGCGAAGCCCAACTGAAGGATCTGGTGGCCACTATACCACAGCGCGAAAATGGCCACCAGTATTTTGTCGATCAACTCCTGGAAGCCTCTCTTGACTTCAACGAGGAGTTTTTCGAGCGCACTCTCCGCCACGCCATCTCGCAGCTTGGTTTTGACAATGCCGTGACCGGCGTAATATTCCCTTTCCTTGAAAAAGTCGGCCTGTTCTGGCTCACGGGTCACCTCGTTCCGGCTCAGGAACATTTTGCCAGTGCCCTCATCATGCAGAAACTCCAGGCGGCCATCGACGCACTCCCTGTCCCTTCCCCGGAAGCGGGCGGCAGACGGGTTTTGCTCTTTACACCAAAGGGAGAATTTCACCAGATACTCCTGCTATATATGCGATATTCGTTGAAGAAGAATGGCCAATCCGCCGTCTACTTCGGCCACAACGCCGATATCCGGCACATCCGCCAATACTGCGATGTGAATCCCCCTACCCATCTTTATGTGCAAGTGGTCACCAACCTCCTAAGCTGCGAACCCGACCAATACGTCCGTGCGCTTATCGATACCTTTCCCGACCAGCAGCTCGTTGTCTCCGGCTATTTCGGGCAGTCCCTTCACGGCCACTACCCTACCCTGCGCATCCTGCGTACCCGCCAGGACATGGAAGCCTTCGTCCGCGGTGATTGATGACAAGCCTACTGTCTAGGAAGCACATAACTCTCCACATCCCCTTGCACGATGGTCTTGCCGGAGAGAATGATCAACCGCTCCACCACGTTGCGCAGCTCACGGATATTACCCGTCCAATTGTGCTGCTGCAAAGCCTTGATGGCCTCTTCATCGATCGTCTTTTTGGCGATCCCGTAGTCCCCGCAGATATCAGCCAGGAATTTCTCCACCAACAACGGAATATCGTCCTTCCGCTCATTCAGCGAAGGAACATGAATGATAATGACACTCAGCCGGTGATACAAATCCAGCCTGAAGTTCTTCTCGTCCACTTCCTTCAGCAGGTCCTTGTTCGTAGCCGCGATAACGCGTACATCGACGCTGATGTCTTTGTCTCCGCCTACACGGGTGATCTTGCCTTCCTGCAACGCCCGTAGTACCTTAGCCTGCGCCGTTAGGCTCATATCCCCGATCTCATCCAGGAAAAGCGTCCCGCCATTGGCTTGCTCAAACTTTCCGATCCGCTGCTTCACCGCGGAAGTAAACGATCCTTTTTCGTGCCCGAACAATTCGCTCTCGATCAATTCACTCGGGATCGCCGCACAGTTGACCTCGACCAGCGCCCCGGTCACCCTGCTGCTCTTCTCATGTACCCAGCGGGCAACCAGTTCTTTCCCTACCCCATTCTCGCCGGTTACCAGGATGCGCGCCTCCGTGGGCGCTACCTTTTCGATGGTCTCCTTGATCTTATGTATCGGCGTGGAAGACCCTACGATCTCCTGCACCTTGCTGACCTTGCGCTTCAGCACCTTGGTCTCCGCGACAAGCGTAGTCTTGTCCATCGCATTGCGGATGGTAATCAACAGCCGGTTAAGGTCCGGCGGCTTGGAAATATAATCATAGGCGCCCTTTTTCACCGCTTCGACCGCGGTCTCTATCGTCCCGTGACCCGAGATCATAATAATGGGAATATCCGGATGCGTCTCCCTTGTTTTTTCCAGGAATTCTATCCCATCGATCTTCGGCATCTTGATGTCGCAAAGAATGACGTCGTATTCCTTTTCCTTCACCTTTCTCAGCCCTTCTTCGCCATCCCCCGCTTCGTCGATCTTATAACCTTCATAAGACAATATTTCGCTGAGTGTTTTGCGTATCGCTTTTTCGTCGTCAATGATCAGGATATTCGACATGTTCCGCCAACGTTTTTATAAGATTAAACAATGACCGTCCGGGATGGTCCGAAAGGGTCAAATTTACGGTTTGCATTCCAAATAATTCAATAGCTTAGTTTTCACAATCCCAGGCCATGAGTCTCTACCTGTATTCGACAGCCTTTCCGGAACCGCTGCCGACAGAACAATTCCGCCGCTTGCTTGGCCTCCTTCCCACTGCTTTCCAGGAGGGCATTGGCAGATACCGGCGATGGCAGGACGCGCATGCCTCGCTGCTCGGAAAGATCCTGCTCCACGCCGCGCTATTAAAAGCTGGTTACCCTGCTGTCCTGGACAAGCTCCAATATACAGCCTGGAAGAAGCCCTTTTTTCCGGGCGGCCCGGAATTCAATATCTCGCATTCCGGCAATCGGGTCGTGTGTATCCTGGGCACGACCGCCAGGATCGGCATCGATATCGAGGTCGTGAAAGCGTTTTCATTCGATGGATTCGAAGAGCAGTTCGCGCCCGCGGAATGGGCGGCGATCCAGACCGGCACGTCCCCTGTGGCCGCCTTCTTCCATTTCTGGACGGCAAAGGAAAGTTTGATCAAGGCCGATGGCCGCGGCCTCGGCGTCCCACTGCAAGCGCTCGACCTCAGCAAACCCAATCCCATCGGGCTCGACGGAAGCTGGTGGTCCGTACACAACCTCCCTTTTTTCGATGGTTATGCCTGTCATATGGCCCTGGAAGACCCAAGCCCCGACGCGCAGCCCCCCGCTATCGACCTTATAGAGCTCGATCCCGTCGCAATTTAACGTTCACAACCAATCAGTTACACTGCTCGACGCCGGGGGATTAAAAATCCCGGGAAAACGCTTGCATCTGCGGCCCGTTTGCAGTACCTTAGCCTAATCCAATTACCTGTTTAAAACTAACATTTAATCATCCAAAAATAGTCCCCTATGAAGCAGAACACTGAGCTGCAAGCCCCCGCTACCGGGAAGGTACTTTTCAAATTAACAATCGTTGGTGGTTTATTGATAGGCGGCGTCTATGGCTTCCTGGTGTTGTTCAACACAGCCCTTGCCGCGATCAAATAAAGTGCTATCAAATAAAAGCAAAAACAAACCCGCCAGATGGCGGGTTTTTCTATTTCGGCGTTATTTATTCAAGTACATCACTTCTTTCACCAGCTTTACCGTCCTGCCTACATCCGGCAGGGCCAGCGCCACGAGATTGGGCGCATAGTGCAGCGGCGCATCGGCCGACGTTATCCGCCGGATCGGCGCATCCAGGTAATCAAAACCTTCTTTCTGGATGCGATAGGTGAGCTCGGAGGAAACCGAGGCGAATGGCCACTGTTCTTCCACGATTACCAGTCTATTCGTCTTTTTGACGCTCTCCAGGACGGTCATCCAATCCAGCGGACGAATGCTCCGCAGGTCGATGACTTCCGCGCTCACACCTTCTTTTTCCAGTTCGGCGGCTGCACCCAAAGCCACTTTCATCATCTTATTGTAGGAAACGATCGTAACATCCTTGCCTGCTTTGCTGATATCCGCCTTGCCGATCTGGATATAATATTCTTCTTCCGGTACTTCACTCTTATCCCCATACATGACCTCGCTTTCCATAAAGATCACGGGATCTTCCTCATAACGGATGGCCTGTTTCAGCAATCCCTTGGCGTCATAACCGTTGCTTGGGCTTACGACCTTGATGCCGGGAATATTGGCATAATAACTTTCAAAAGCAGTGGAGTGCTGCGCACCCAGCTGACCCGCCGACCCGTTGGGTCCGCGGAACACGATCGGACAGCCTACCTGGCCGCCGCTCATCGCCAGCATCTTGGATGCCGTATTCAGGATCTGGTCCAATGCCAGGACGGCAAAATTCCAGGTCATATATTCGATCACCGGACGCAGCCCGCTCTGTGCTGCACCAACCCCGATCGCGGTAAAACCCAATTCAGAGATGGGCGTGTCGATGACACGCTTGGGTCCGAATTCATCCAGCATGCCCTGACTTACCTTGTAGGCGCCATTGTACTCCGCTACTTCCTCCCCCATCAAAAATACCCGGTCATCCCGCCGCATTTCCTCGTTCATGGCCTCCCGCAATGCTTCCCTGAAAGCAATTTGTCTCATTCTTCGTGATTTATTTGTTCCCGCCGCGAGCTGTTGAGCTGACTGACGGGTATTTTATTACCTCCGGTCCCTGACCAACTGGCGAGCCGCAAAAATATCGCATCAGGGCGAAAGACCCAAATCCTTCGTATTATTAACCTGCTTAACCACAAAAAGATGCAAACAACCATCGACGCCCTCCAAACAATCGTCGCCAATTACTCCAGGCGGATGGCGGCCCTCTCAGCCGAGAACTATGCTTTCAAACCCAACCGGAAAAATGGAGCAAAAAGGAGACCCTCGGCCACCTGGTTGACTCCGCCCAGAAGAATATCCGGCGTTTTATTGTCGCTCAATACGAAGACACGCCATCTATCGTGTACGGGCAGGATGAATGGGTAAGCTTGTCCGGTTACAAGGACTAGATCCTGGCGCGCGCGAAAGGAGAAGGAAGCGGTGCCGGTCAAGCCTGCTCGAAGGTCAGCATGAAACTTGTCCCCTCGCCCAGTTGGGACATGACGTCCACACCGGCGCGGTGGGACTGGAGGATATTCCAGGTTGCCGCCAGCCCCAGGCCAAACCCATTCGTTTTAGACGTGAAATAGGGCTCGAAGATGCGCGAGATATTCTCTTCGGGTATGCCACCCCCATTGTCACTGATCAACACTTTATAATGCTGTGGCGTCTCCTCCCGGATAGTGATGGTGATCACACCCGATTGCGCGGGTACTGCTTCTACGGCATTGATCAGGATGTTCAAAAAGGCGATCTTCAGCTTCTCCTTATCCGCCATCACGAAAGCCGGCCGATCGGGAAAAACCAGTTCCACCCGGACATTCTTCAAGGCGATGCGGTCCGATGCTGCTGCCAAAGTAGACTCCACGATCTGCTGCAAACCCGTCTTCAGCAAACTGATCTCGGCTGGTCTCGACAGATCCAACAGCTCGGAGATCAAGCCATCGATCCGGCCGCAATTCCGGGCGATGATGTCCAGGTAAATATTCGCATCTTCACTGTTGATCTCGGGCTTCAATTGCTCTACGGACAGGTTGATATTGGTCAGGGGATTTCGCACTTCATGCGCCAACGTCCGCAACAGCGTCGCAGTCGACCGCAATTTCTCGATCTGAAAGGTCGCTCGCTCAATGCGTTTCAGATTGGTGATATCATGAACGATCCCCTGGATATTGTTCTCCCCATTGGCATAGATCTGCAAGGAGATAGACAGGATGCAGTTCCTTCGTTCCTTGTTCCTGGTCAGCAGCTCCACTTCCAGGTCCTCCACCTCTCCTGTCAGTGAAAGCTGATCTTTTAGTTGTGCGGCCGCCTCCTTACGCGCGAACAGGTTGTAAAGGCTCATCCGCAACAGGTCCTCTTTGGCGTACTTGAACAGGTCGCAGGTCGCCATATTGACGTCCCTGAAGACGAGATCCTCACCTGTCACGAAAACCGCATCTTTGGACCGTTCAAAGATATTCCTGAATTTACGCTCGTTCACCCTTAACGCCTTTATATAGTCGCTCCGTTCCAGTGCATAACGGATGCAGCGTTCCAGCTTTTCTGTATTTATCTCCGATTTGACGAGGAAATCCACCGCCCCGATCGTCATCGCCTGCACATCCACCTGACGGTTCCCGATCCCCGTCAGCAGCACCAGCGGCTCTTCACAACCCATGCCGATAGCCTCCTGCAGCAATTCCAGTCCGGTCTTTTCCCCTAACAGGTAATCCACGAAATAAATATCATAACGCGATTGACCTATCCGTTGAAGGGCCTCATTGTAATCATAACACCAATCGATCCTGAAGGCCTTTTCGGGAATGTCCTTGATACATGCTTCGATGATCAGGAAGTCGTCCTCGTCGTCCTCTACAATCAATATCCGAGTTGGAAGGCTGGATGGCAACATGTTATCCAAGAGATGATTTGTTTGTTGTTTGTGCGGTAATTTCGTCTTTTTTTTCGTTCCATTCACTTTGCAGGCTCCCCAGCGGCAGGGCCACAATAAAGACTGCCCCTTCCCCCGGCCTGCCCAGCGCCGAAATAAACCCGTTGTGCATCTCCACGATCTTCTTGCACAGCGCAAGGCCGATGCCTGTCCCCTCATATTCGGCATTGGAATGCAGCCGCCGGAACATATCGAAGATCTGCTCAGCATATTTCTGGTCGAACCCGATGCCATTGTCCTCGATGCAGATCCGTCCATAGCGGCCCCCCTGGTCCCGGCCATTGGCACTCGTCCCTGCCGGCCCTTCTTCATAGCGGATATGGACACGCGGGGGCTCCGTTTTTTTGGCATACTTCAGGGCGTTGCTGATGAGATTGGAAAAGAGCGGACCCATCAATACCGTACTTGCCGGCAATACGGGCAACGGATCTATCGTGACCTCGGCATGCTTGTCCCTGATGACCCCTTCCATTTCCGACAACACTTCATTGATGACGACATTCAGGTCCACTGCTTCAAAGGACTGCCTCTCCACCGCAATCTTGCTGAAACGCAGAATATCGTTGATGAGGTCCTGCATCCGCTTTGATACTTCCTGTATCCGGGACAGGTAGAGCTTGCCATCTTTGCCAAGATTGTTCCCGGGACTGGCCAGCAGCCGGTCGCTGAACATCCGGATCTTTCGAAGTGGCGCCTGCAGGTCATGAGAAGCCATAAAAGCGAAGAGATCCAGGTCTTTGTTGGCCGTCTCCAGCCTGGAAATGTTCTCCAGCAACTGCCTGTTCAAGTCCGTCACTTTTTCCTCCGACGCCCTGCGTTCATTGATCTCCAGTTCCAGGTTGCGGTTGATCGCAACCAGTTTCTGCTCCTGGGCCATCAGCCGCTGACCCTTACGGTACAGATCCACAAAGATGCCAACCTTCACCCGCAACAGCTCGGGATGCAAGGGTTCGTAGATATGATCCACCGCTCCAGCCCTGTACCCCTTTAAAAGATCCTCCTCCCCGTAATTGCTGGCCGTAATAAAGATAACCGGGATATGCCGGAGCTTTTCCCGCTCATAGATAAGCGCGGCTGTCTCGAACCCGTTCAGGCTGGGCATTTGAACATGCATCAGGATCAGTGCAAAATCAACATCAGTCAGCAGCAGGTTCAACACCTGCCGTCCCGAATTGGCTTTCACAAAAGTATATCCATCCGTCTCAAGCACGCTCTCCAGTAACATCAGGTTGTCTTCCCGGTCGTCCACTAACATGATCGTTGGTTGCATGCACACCTTTAAAGAATGATAATAGCGGCTGTTAATAAAACCATATCCACCCGGCCTATGTAGATTCACGCGCCGGTAGCCGGTCGGGACGTATGATTCGGCCTACTGGCACCCGACACCGGTTTAGCCTTTTTTTAAGCTCCTTGGCAGAACGCATCATATTGAATTTTTGCTTTATGTAAGAAGAATAAGGGAAGGCCCTTACAACGTCGAATGGTTATAGCCACAAGTCCCGCGCCATATATTTGGCAGGGTTCTGGCAAAGGTTTTCCAGCAAGGCCTTATCATCGGTAAGAACAAATATTCAGCAGTATGATGAAAAATAACGCCCACCTGATTTATATTGTCGACGATGACCCGGACGACAGACAGATTATCCTTGATGCTTTCGTCGAACGCAACCCTCAAATCGATTACGTATTCATCGAAAATGCCGACGCTTTGCTGGAAAGCCTCTATACTTCTGAGATCGAGCTGCCGGCGCTCATCCTGCTAGACCTGAACATGCCCGGTATGCTTGGCCTGCAAGCGCTCAAAGAGATCAGGGCCAACAAGCAGTTCAGCCAGATACCTATCATCGTCCTCACTACTTCCACCCTCTACCAGGACCGGAGGGGGTCCTACGAACTGGGCGCCAGCTGCTTCCTACGAAAGCCCGATTCCTTCAGCGAACTGGTAGAGATCACCGATTCTATCATTAAGCTTTGGCTCCACGACCATCAGCCGCAGCCCCAACCTCCAACAGAAAAAAACTAAACAAGTTAAAAGTGTAGAAAAAATTCCACATCTGACGCTAGGCCCAGTTGTCATCGTTTCATGCCCAACTGTCAAAGATTTTGGCGGGCGGAAGTCCAAAATCGTACCTTGACACACATGAAATTTTTCTGGAGATGGATTTTTCCGCCGCTGTATGGGCTCATCGTCTACACGACGATCCGCCTGGTCCTCGACACCGCCACGGGCATGAAGTTCTGGCACCGGCGCTGGCAGATCAATGCGATGGATTTGGCCGCCTGCCTCGTCTTCAGCTACATCTTCATGGCTGTCTTCAAATGGCTGCTCAACTGGTTCGACGAAAAATGGGGCGCCAGGGACTTCAGCCCATCCCGGATCAGGCGGGAACTGCTGTACGTCATAGGGGTGAATATCGTCATGCAAAATATGCTGCTGGGATCGTATACCGCTTTCACGGACGACGGGATGCAGTGGTTTGACCTGGCAGACATCAATATCATCCCCACGCTCTATTCTCTTATCCTTTACGGCATTGTCCGCAGCCAAACATTTCTCAAAGCCTTCGTTGCGGGCAAGATCGAGCTCGAAACGATCACAAACAATCATCTTCAAACCGAACTCAAGTTCCTGAAGGCGCAATACCATCCGCATTTTCTGTTCAACGCGCTAAATACGATCTATTTTCAGATGGATGAAGATGTCGCCGCGGCCAAGAAGAGTGTGGAGAAGTTTTCGGAACTCCTGCGCTACCAGCTTTACGATCAAAGGAGGACCGTACCCGTTAGCCAGGAGATCCACTACCTGCAAAATTTCATTCAGCTGGCGCAGGCCCGCAGTTCCGAAAAACTCCGGCTGGAGACCTATTTCGACGAAGCACTCAACGGGCAACAGGTCTACCCCCTCATCTTTCTGCCCCTCGTGGAGAATGCTTTCAAGTACGTCGGCGGCGACTATCACCTGGAGATATCCATTGCCGTCCGCGAGGGTGCCATCCAGCTTCAGGTGAAGAATGGCGTACCAGACTGTATTCGGGATCAGCACGAAAGCCGACGGGGCATTGGGCTCGAAAATCTTCGCCGCCGCCTCGAACTGCTGTACCCCGGAAAACATACCTTTATCGCCGAAAAGAGGCAGACCTGTTTTTTCGCTGCGTTAACCCTTCAATCCCTTTGAATATGGCCTCCCCGATCAAATGCATCATCACCGACGACGAACCCTTTGCCCGCAAAGGCCTGCAAGGATACGTGGGTCAGATCGATTTCCTTGACCTGAAAGGCGTCTGCGAGAACGCCGTCGAATTGAACTCCCTCCTGAAAAAGGAACCCGTCGACCTCCTTTTTCTGGATATCGAAATGCCCTACCTGACCGGCATCGAATTCCTCAAACAATTGTCGGCACCACCGCGCGTGATCTTTACGACAGCGTATGAAAAATACGCCCTGCAGGGTTTTGAGCTGGAAGTCCTCGATTACCTGTTAAAACCCATCTCTTTCGACCGCTTTCTCCGTGCCGCCAACAAAGCTTTCGACTATTTCCGGCTCCAACAGGCGCCAGCCGCCGGCGGCGACTACATCTTTGTGAAGGCCGACAGCAAACTCGAAAAGATAGCCTTCGCCGATATCCTCTTCGCCGAGGCCCTCGAGAATTATGTGGCGATCTATACGCGCGAAAAAAAGATCGTTACCCATCTCACCCTGAAAATGCTGCACGAGAAACTGCCCGCTGCCGCCTTCATCCAGCCGCATAAGTCATATGTGGTCGCCATCGACAAAATAGCCTCACTGGAAGGGAATATGCTCCACATTGCCCAATATACCGTGCCGATCAGCAAATACCAGAAGGAAGCGGTCATGGAAAAGATCGTGAACACCAAGCTCTTAAAGCGGTAACCTGTCGGGCACGGCCTTTGCCTGTACAATAGCAGTAAAATCAGGGAACCATGAAAAAAATCTACTTTTCTGGCCTGATCTCCTGCGGCCTCCTGCTGGCGGCCGCTCAGACCATGGGCCAATCATTTGAACAGAACGGTGAGGCGATCTCAGTAAGCCCCGCCAATCACTCCGATCTCCTTGCCTATCGCGAAAATGAGAATGTCGTCGTCCTTCGCTGGTTCGCAGGCAACGAGCAGCTGATAGACCGCTACACTATTGAAAAATCCACCGATAGTTCTTACTTCAGCCCACTGCATGAAATATTGGCCCGAGGGGTCGCCGATGCAACTGTTGACAGTTCGTACCAGGATGAAGACACCTACCCGACGTCCTCCATCAACTATTACCGGTTAGTGACCGTTATGAAGGATGGCAGCAGTATTTATTCCGCCGTAGTGCGTGTAGACGTCGACGCTGCCCGCACCCCCGTCCTCAAACCAACAGTGCTGCATATGGACGCAACCCTCCGCTTGGATAACTTCCACGAGCAGCCATTTCAAGTAAATTTCTACACAGCGGCAGGCGCCATTATTGGAAGTTACATGGTGAACAGTACTGCTTTTAACGTCAACTCCGGAGCTTGGCCAAAAGGAATTATCTTCTACCGCATTTCCGACGAAACCCACGCACTAGTCGGCGCCGGCAAGCTATTGGTGCAGTAGTCGTATATTTGCGCAAGCCAATTTACGCTCCATGCCCCTGATCACAGCCGACCAGCTTCCCGCCCTTCGTGGCACGTACGTGTACCTGGAACCAGCTACCGTAGCGCACAGGGAACGCCTGCGCCCGCTTGCGAAGAACGAACGGCTCTGGGAATTCACCAAGACACTCCTGTTAGACGACAAGTACGATGTCCAATTCGATAACTATTACCAACTGGCGCTGGCGACCGTCGGGGAAGGCGGCCAGGCCTTCGTGATACGAAAAACTGCCGACGACCTCATTTTGGGCATGACAAGGATATTCAACGTTGTGGCAAAGGACCGGGGCTGTGAGATCGGTCACACCTGGTACATACCCGATGTTTGGGGGCAGGTGTACAACAAAGAATGCAAGTTATTGCTACTGACGCACCTCTTCGAAAGGCTTGGTTTCGCCCGCGTGCAGTTCCGCGTCGCTCACCAGAATATCCGCTCCCAAAAAGCCGTGGAAAAGATTGGCGCGGTAAGAGAAGGCGAACTGCGAAAATTTACGATCCGCAACGATGGCTCCTGGCGGAATACCGTCGTCTTCAGCATCATCGATGACGAGTGGCCGGAGAAAAAGAAGCACCTGCAGGGATTAGTATAACCGTTTCCTCATCCACCAATCGGTCTGCGCATCCAGGCCCACAAAGAAAATATGTTCTCCAAAGCGCTCGAATCCCCATTTGGTATAAAAAGCCTTAGCCCGGTGATTTTCGGTCCATACGCCCAGCCATACCCAATCCATCCCCTTATTCCTGGCTATTTCCAGACAAGACTGCATCAGGAATGCGCCCACCCCCTTGCCGATCATATTTTGGGCTGCATATAGTTGACCTATTTCTATTGTTTTCTCCCCTTCCAATCCCTTAGGCGGATCGGCTTCCCGCAGACTGGCATACCCTGCCACCTCATCGCCCAGGTAAGCCAGCAGGTAGATTCGACCCGGCGCGACGACTTCCGCCATCGCCTTCTCACGGGTATACTGCTCCTCCAGGTAGATGCGCATGTTTTCCCTGGTATTGACGGCCGCAAAAGTCTCATAAAATGTCCGGCGGGCGAGGTCGGCGATCATTTCCGCATCCGCGGCCTCCGCCGTCTGTAATCGCAGGCTGGTGGTTTCCATACCCGAAAACTACAAAAAATCAGGAAATTATCGGTTGGCGGCGGCGATATAATAACCGCAGCATCGACGGCAATACGATCAGCAACAACGGCAGCGCGAGGACGAATCCGCCAATAACGGCTATGGCCAGCGGCTGGTGCAATTGGGCGCCGGCTCCGATCCCCAGTGCAAGGGGCATCAGGGCAATGATGGCTCCCAATGCGGTCATCAGCTTGGGCCGGAGGCGCGTGGAAATGGCATAGATCACGGCGTCATCCACAGATTGCGTGGCCAGGCTGTCCCGGAATTGCAGGTAGGTAAAGATGGCGTTCTCGCCAATGATCCCCACGATCATGATCAACCCGGTATAACTGCCTACATTCAGTGCCGTATGCGTCAAATATAAAGCGAGATAGCTGCCGGAGATGCCCAGTACGGCCACCAGCAGGATCAAGACGGCCACAGCAAATTGCCGATAGAGGAAAAGGATCACGATAAAGACCAGCAGGCTTGCAGTGATCAGGATGGTCAGCAGTTCGCTGAACGATTGCTGCTGATCAGCATAAGCGCCCCCATAGGCAATATGGTAGCCCTGGGGCAGGACGATCTTTTGACCTACCGCCTCCCGGATGTCTTTCATCACGCTGCCGAGGTCACGCCCTTCCAGCCGCCCGGTGACCACGCCCATGGCTTGCAGGTTTTCCCGCTGGATCTCGGCATCCCCCGCGTTGACGGTCACCGTGGCCAGATCGGTTATCGGTTTCAATTTCCCATCCGGCAGGAAGATGGGCAGCCGGCTGATATCGGCCACACTGAGGGTCTTACTGCCCGGATAGACCATACGGATAGTCGTCAGCTGCTCTTTTTCAGGCAGGGTGCCGACGATATTGCCCTGCAGCGCCGTTTGGAGCTGGTATTGCAAATTGGCAGGGGTTAGTCCAAACTGCGCCAGCCGGGCATCATTCGGTTCTATACGCACGGACGGGCCCGCGATCACGATCCCATTGAACATATCCGCCGTACCATCGATCTTGGCGACCACGTCATTCACCTGTTTCGACAGGTCCTGCAGCCTAGCCTGGTCATTGCCGAAGATCTTGATCTCGATCGGTTGTACGGAGGTCATGAGGTCCCCCAGCATGTCACCGATGACCTGCCCGAAATCCACCCGCAAGGCAGGCTGGGTCGCTTCGATCTGCTTGCGGATATCCGCGATCACCTCATCCGTCGCCTTCGTACGATCGGACTTCAACTGGATCAGGTAGTCGCCCGTATTGGGCTCGGTGATAAAGAAACCCATTTGCGTACCCGTACGGCGGGAATAAGCCTGCACTTCCGGCGTCGCTACGATAATCTTTTCTACTTCCCGGAGCATCCGGTCCGTTTCCTGGAGGGAGGTACCGGGTGGTGACGTATAGTCGAGCACGATGCTGCCCTCATCCATTTCCGGAAGGAAACCCGTTTCCAGTTTCGGCACAATAAACCAGATCAGCCAGCCAAGGGCTACGACGATGACAAGGCTCAACCAGGGGCGGCGGATAAAAAAGGCGACCCACCGCTGGTTTTTCACCTTGTGCGGTTTCGCCTTGCGGGCCGTCTTCCGCTCCTTCGTCAGCAGCAGGTAGATGACTGGCAGTCCGATCCAGGTTACAAAAAAACTGCAAACCAGCGTAATGATCATCGTATTGGTGAGCACCTTGAAGTAGGCACCGGCCACCCCGCTCATCAGCACAAAAGGAATGAAGATCACGATAGTGCTGATGGACGACCCCACCATTGCGGGAAACAAATAGCGGATGGCTTTTTGTACCAGGGTCGTGGACGATTCATCCGGATGTTCTTCATGGGTTCGGTGGATCTGCTCGACCACGACGATCGCATCGTCGATGATCAGGCCCATCGCAGCAGCGATGGCACCCAGCGTCATGATGTTGAACGTATAGCCGACCGCGTACAGCACGATCAACGTCAGGCAGATCGTCACCGGAATCGTAATGAGGATCGTCCCGCTGGCCTTTAGGGAATGCAGGAAGACGATGGCGACGACGATGGCCAGGGCCAGTCCGATCCAGAGACTGTCCGTGACGCTCTTTACGGAAGTATGCACGAAGTCAGCCTGTATATAATACGGTTGGATCGAAATGCCTGCCGGCAGAACCTTCCGCAGTTCGGCTATCTTCGCTTCCATCGCGGTTGACATGACCACCAGATTGGCATTGGGTTGCTTGATAACGGCCACGAGCACTGCGTCCCTGCCATTGGCATTGATCTTAGTATACTCTACCGCCTCCCTGATGTCGATCGCGGCAACGTCCCGTAGTTGTATCACCCTTTTCCCTGTATTCCTGACAACAATATGGCCGATATCTTCCTTCGAGTGCATGGTCGCGTCCGTGACAGTCAAATAAAGGAAATGATAGTCCGCCAGATACCCGTTGGATTTTACGAAGCCCGTTTGCCCTAGGGCCGTGTTGAGCATGTCGGGAGTAATGGACAGGGTGCTCATTTTCTGCGCGTCGAGGGTGACCCAATATTCTTTCGTCTTGCCACCGATGATGCGCACCTCGGAAACGCCTGCGACCTGGGAAAGGAAGGGCTTGATCGTATAGCTGGCCAGTTGCTTCAATTCGATCGCCGAGCGGCCATGGCTTTCCAGCGTATACCCCATCACCGGCAGGATGGACGGATTCATTTTTTCTACCGTAACCTGCGTCTCCGGCGGCAGGTCGTTCTTTATTTCCGCGATCTTCGATTCGATCCTTTGCTGACTGAGATCGATCTCCGCCTTCCAATCCATAAAAGCGGAGATCTCACAGCTGCCGCGGCTGGTAGTGCTGCGTACGTATTGCAGGTCGGGCACCTGCTTGATGGCATTTTCCAGCGGTTTCGTAACAGTGACCATCATCTTACCGACCGGCTGAAGGCCGGCATCCGCGATCACCTTTATCTTCGGAAAAGTGATCTCCGGGAACAGTGCCGTCTGCAGTCTGCTATAGACAAACATCCCGCCCAGGACCACCAGGACCAGGGTGACGGCAAGGGGATTCTTATAGGAGACGAAAAAATTCTTCATAACCCCTCCTCCACTTTCACCTTTGCCGTATCCGGAAGCCCATAATTGCCCGTCACCAGGATCTTATCGCCCGGTGCGAAGATGGGCTGCAGTATTTCGACGCTGTCCTTCGTCTCGATCCCTTTCTTTACCGCGACCTTTACGGCCGTGGCGCTGTCGATCAGTTTCATGACCCAATAATCACTTTCCGTTTCGTCGGTAAGCAGGGCTGCCTTCGGCAGCGATTGGGTATTGGTTTTCGCAGTCTTCACTATCCTCACTTTGGCGATCAGGTTCTCCGGTATCGCAGCGTTGTTGTTGACGCGGATAACTACGTTCTGCGTCTGGGAAGCGGAATCGACGGTCGGCATGACCGGCCCCACCACACCAGTGAGGGTTGTACCGTCGGGTAGGACCAGTTCGACGGTTTTTTGCCGCAGCACGACGGGACGCAACTCGTAGGGCAGGTCCAGCAAAAAGACAAAACTGTTCCGGTCGCTGATAACCGCCAGCTGCTCCCCATCCTGCACATAGTCGCCCGATTGGTGATTGAGTTGGGTGATATAACCGTGCTGGTTGGCCCTGATCGTATTGACGCCCGAGAATTTCAAGGTGCTATCGAGTTGTGAAAGGCTGTTGCCGATGCTCCGCGCTTCTTTTGTCTGCATCGTAAACAGGGTCTGGCCTGCATCGACATATTTGCCCGGATAGACATCCGCCGACTGCAGATAACCAGTGGCAGTAGCTTTGACATAGCTCTTCTGCAGAAAAGCAGACACAGCATTCAGCTCAATATAGTCATTGAGCCCGTTCCGGTCCACCGCGGTGACAGTGACTGGCGTCCTTGCATCCACGGAATCCGTTTTGTCGGCTGCGCCGGCGGGCCGCTCCTTCGCCTTACACCCGGTCATTACGAGGGTGATCAGCACCGTCAACCCTGTCACCGGCGCCAACCGTCCCCACCGCTTGCGCAATAATGTATTCATCTGCTCCAATAATTGATTTGATTGATGATCTGCAGCCGCGTAATATTGTTTTGCGTCAGCAGGTTCTTCGCACTCAGATAATTACCGAGCGCAATGACATAATCCGCGATCCTCGCATCCCCCGTACCCAGCAGCTTTCCGTTGACGTCGATCAGGGCCTGCGAATAACGCACCTGTTCGTCGATCTGTCCTATCAACGCCTCCGTAGCCTTCAATTGCTGCGTCAATTGCGCGATCTGCTGGTTGTACTGCCGCGTAAAAAAATCTTTGTACCCGTTGCGCGTCCGCTCCGCGATATCCAGCTTGCTGTACTGCATCTTCCGCTGATGACCGTCATAGATCGGCATAGTCACCGTAAAACCTACACTCACCCCGAAATTCTTGTAAGGCTCATACATCAGCGACGAGGAATAGCCGCCATCCGCATACAAGCTGGCCTTCGGTTTGTAGCCGAAATCGATCAACGCTCTTTCATTTCGCAGTTTGAGGCTATCGAGCCCGTATTGCCGGAAGAAGACCGAATTACCGATATCGGGCAAGGGCTGCAACCGGACGCCGGGATCTTCTAAAATGGTGGCACCCGTGTCGTTGATGCCGCAAAGATAGTTGAGCGTGCTATGGTCGTTGCGGTATTGGATGTCCAGTTGTTGCAGCAATAGCCCTTCCTGCTTCATCGTCACCAAAAACGTGAGATAGTCGGTTTGCCGGTAGACGTTCTTACCGGTCAGGTCCTTCAGCAAGCGCTCCTCCCGCTGCAGCAGCGCATAGACTTCCCGGTTGAATTGCAGTTGCTGCAAGTCGCCATAAGCGGTGATGTATTGCGCGGTGACACTCTTCTTCAGGTCCTGTTCGGACAGTTTGGCGGAATTGCCCAGTCCCCGGCTCTGCAGCCGAATCGTCTCATATTGCGCATCCAGGTGCGACTTACCCACTAGGGTTTTGGTAACAGCCGCGACGGTCGTAAAATTCCCGCCATTCGAAACAGCCTGGTCGTACCCATAGCCATGGATCGCGGGCGCATAGATATTGGTGCTGCTGCCTACCACCTGGGGCAGATAGCTGGCCTTGATCAACTGACTGTCGATCTCGCCGGACAAAACCTGGTTGTGCAAATCATTCAGCAAAGGGCTGTTTTGCAGCGCCTGTCCCACATAAAAATCCAGTTTTGTGGAAGGCAACTGTTCGCCTTGCTGCCCCCACACTCCAACGACCGACCCCAGCAGCGCCAGCACGAGCATTCCCCGTTTTAGTTGGATTAGTATACCTAACATATTATTTATCAGCGCCTAAATGCCGCCTGACAAATCTATCCCTCTATTCTGTCGGAATTCTGTAGCGCCTGTTCCGGAAAGCTGATCTCCAGCGTATGCAGTTCCTCTGCGTAAGCGTACACCACCGGAAACCGGTAGTTGTCGCAGATCTGCCGGACAATAGCGAGGCCCAGTCCCGTCCCGCCGGAGTGCGCGCCTTTCACGAAGCGATCGAAGATCGTGCTGGCATCGAACCCCGGCGCAGGGCCCGAATTACTGATCCGCAGCAAGCGGTCTCTTAAATGTATATCCACGCGTCCCGAATGGCGGTTATGCCGGATGGCATTGAGTAAAAGATTGTTTAGCAGCATATCTGCAAGATAGCCGTTCATCGGCAACCAGAGCTGGTCGAGTTCTGTATGCACCAGCAACTGCCGGTCCTTCAACGGATCTTCCAGCTGCACCAGTTTTTCGATGATCAACGGTGCCAGGTTGACGGGCTCCATTTGCTGAAACTGGTTGTTCTCGATCTTCGTCAACAGCAATAACGACTGATTGAGCTGCCGCAGCCTGCTGATGGCGTCGTACATGGCCTGCACAGGCCCATGATGTTCCTCGCGCATCCTGGGGTCCTGTATCAGCAGGTCCAACTTGGAATTGATGATCGCCAGCGGAGTCAGCATCTCATGCGACGCGTTGTCGGTAAAACTTTTCAGCATCTCATAGTCCCTGGTGATCTGGCCCGTCATCTGCCGCGCCGCCTCGTCGAGCCGGCGGAACTCCTCGATATCCGAATCGGTGACCGGCAAGGGTTTCCTGCTCGACAGATTGAAGTTTCGGATGGCTTCGAGGGTCCGGTAAAAAGGCTGCCAGATCCGCCTTAGTAAGAACCGGTTCGCCAGGAACAGGACCCCCAGCATCGATAGGATCATCCCCGCCGTGATCAGCATGATCACCATCAGCAGATCCTCCGTCTCCTCTTCGGATTTGGACACGAAGACCGCATAATATTGGTTGCCGACCTTTACCGAAAAGAGGAGTAAACGGCAGGGGTCATTCGTATCCCGCCTCCGGGGCCGTCTGCCCGCCACGGGTGTTTCCGAAGCCGGGTCGTCGTCTGCCCCATCCACCGTGACCGCATGGATGATCCTGCCATTCAATGCTCCCCAGCTCGTATGTTGAAAAGTCCGGGCGACCGGTCCACCCGACGGCACGAACGCGATCTGCTGGTCCCGGTAATTGGCGGGTTTGGGCAGCCTTGAATGCCGCGCCACCTGGTCCAGGATCTCCTCTTCCTCGATCTTAAGGGTGTCATCCAACTGATGCAGTAAAACATAGCGGACGGCGAAGAAATAACCCACACTGCCCAGCAGCAGTGCGATGACACTAGCCAGGATACTTACCCTGCTGTATTTGGTGAAAAGCTTCATGGATCAGCCAAAAGTAGGGAAACGATCCTTTTGTCTATTATTTTGTAATGTAGCATTTTACCCCTACCTTTGCAAGCTCTTTAAAAAGCATTCATGTCCAGCCGCCGGGAATTCGAAATAGCGTTTGTGGGCCTTAAGGCTGGTTTTCACGAGTTTAGTTATAAGATCACGGACAGGTTCTTTGAGGCTTATCAGCAGCAGGATTTCCGCCACTGCGAAGCACAGGTAAAGCTGACGCTGGACAAAAAGAACAGTTTTATGCTCCTGAAATTCGAAGTGGGCGGAAAAGTGGAACTGATCTGTGACCGCTGCGGGAACATGCTGCCGCTTGACCTATGGGATGAATTCAACATCCTGGTTAAACTGGTGGAAGACCCGGAGATCATGAATCAGCAGGAAGAAGACCCTGATGTCTATTATATCTCGAAAGGAGAAAGCCATTTGCATGTCTCCGATTGGATCTACGAGTTCATCAACCTGAGCATCCCTATGCAGCGCATGTGCAAGCCGGAAGAAATGGGTGGACCGCATTGCAACAAAGAGGTGCTCGACATGCTAAAAAAATTGGACCGGGAGAAGAGTCAGCCCGGGAACCCATTGTGGAAGGGCCTCGAAAAATTCAAGGACCTGCCGCCCGGCCCCTGACCGAATACAAGAAAATTATTGATTATCTTAAAAATTGAATTGGTATGCCAAATCCGAAAAGAAGACATTCCCAGCAGCGCAGCGCAAAGAGAAGGACGCATTATAAGGCTGAGAAAGTTACGTTGAGCAAGGACAGCACCACCGGTGAAATGCATGTTCGCCATCGCGCGCACGTCAGCGAAGGCAAATTGTTTTACAAAGGAAAAGTAGTTGCCGAGGTTTCCCCTATTAATTAAACGGGTCAGCCAATGAACATTGGTCTCGACATGATGGGGGGCGACTTCTCACCACTGGAAGCGGTGAAAGGCGTGCGGCGTTACCTGCATGAAGTCCATGCCCAGGTCACCGTCTACTTGGTAGGCGACGAAAGCAAGATCAATCCTTTGCTGGAGGAATATGCTATTCCCGCCACGTCGGTCAAGGTTGTTCACGCGCCCCAGACCATCGACATGGACGAGCATCCCACGAAGGCGCTCAAGGAAAAACAACAGTCGTCTATTGCCATCGGCTTTCACTTGCTGGCCACCGGCAAAATGGATGCCTTCATCAGTGCCGGCAATACCGGTGCCATGCTCGTAGGCGCCATCTACAGCCTCAAAGCGATCGAAGGCATCCAGCGTCCCACGATCTCCACGGTCATCCCAAAAGACAACGGCAAGACAGGCGTCCTCCTCGACGTGGGCCTCAACGCCGACTGCAAACCGGAAAACCTCAACCAGTTCGCCGTCTTAGGCTCGCTTTATGCCCACCATATCCTGGGCATCGACAAGCCGCGCGTAGGCCTGCTCAACATCGGAGAAGAAGAAGGCAAGGGCAATATCCTCGCCCAGGCCACCTATCCGCTGCTCAAAGAAAACCCACACCTTCATTTTATCGGCAACGTCGAAGGCCGCGACATCCTGATCGACAAAGCCGACGTCATTGTATGCGAAGGCTTCACCGGCAACGTCATCCTCAAACTGGCAGAATCACTCTACGATATTTCGAGCCGTCACCAGATTGGGAGCGAATACTTCGACCGCTTTGATTTCGAGTACTACGGCGGCACGCCGCTGCTCGGCGTTACAAAACCCGTGATCATCGGCCACGGCATCTCCCGCGAGAGGTCCTTCGACAACATGCTTAAACTCGCCCAGAAGATGATCGAGACCGACCTGCTCGCGAAAATGAAAGAAAGCTTTGTAGCATAATGCGCCGCTTTATTCGCTATCTCACCGACTTCTATAAGAACAGCTCCCGTGCCGCACTCCTGCTCACTACCCTTTTCATAGCCGCCCTGGTCTACGCCAATTACAGTATCGGCATCGAACGCCGCATCAAGTCCCTTCCCTGGTACGAAGCCATCGGCACCTTCTTCTGTTTTTTCAGCCTCGTCCTCGCCCTCGCCTGGGGCCTGCAATATGAGTGGGGCTACAAAGAACGTGCGGGCACAACCGCTCCGGTCCTGCGCCGCGGCCATCTAACCGTTACAACCGCTGCCGCACCCGCAGGCTATTTCCAGCCAAAAATGGTGCTCCTGATCGCGATCGGCGCGCTCTTCTTTTCATTCAAGATGGTGCACTGGGACCTCGGCGCCCTGCTGCCCCATACCGTCGTTTTCCCCTGGGACCGCTATACCCTGCTCATCCTGCAACTTCCGCTAAAAGTCTTGCTGCTTTTCACCGTCCTTTTCGCCTGCCGCCGCTTCGGCCTGCTTGAAGGGGGATTGCGGGGCATCGGACTGACGACCAAAAATTTCAATGCGGCCCCCTATTTCGGATTGCTCCTGCTCCTGCTTCCGCTGATCGCGCTTGCTTCCACCCAACATGATTTCCTCCAGGTCTATCCCAAGGTCCAACACCTTTCTTTTATCGATGGCTATGCGCGCCCCGCCTGGCCCTGGAAACTGGTATACGAGTTCTCTTACGGCCTCGATTTCCTGGGCATCGAGCTCTTCTTCCGCGGCCTCCTGGTGATCGGACTCCTTCGCTTTGCCGGTCAGGATGCTATCCTCCCCATGGCGGCCTTCTATTGCACCATCCACTTCGGCAAACCCCTGGCCGAATGCATTTCGTCTTTCTTCGGCGGCCTGGTGCTCGGTGCAGTCGCCGCCAATACCCGGACGATCCTGGGTGGATTGGTCGTGCATCTCGGGCTGGCCTGGCTCATGGAGCTCGGAGGCTGGATCGGCCACGTCTACTTTCGTTAATGCCAGGGTGCCCGCTGATGCCAGACCTTCACGCCCCGGCTTCCTGTCCCTCTCATAGGCTGCTTTTGTCACCTGCCAGCCATCGCTCCAGCGAAATGCCGCGTGCAACGGAGTAAGAAAAAAACTACCAACCTGTAAGCCGGATCCTGTTCCCGCATTGCTGCGGGCGGTCATCATTTATCTGGCCCCGGCATTGCTGCAGGGGTCTAGCTGCCTACCCTCCGGCGTAGCCTCCTCGCGGAGGCTTAGGACGAGCCGCCCTCGACCGCCGGTATACGTGGCATTTCAGCATGCAAGGTTTACCCCCGCCGGCGGTTACCCGCCGGCGCCGTGGGCTCTTACCCCGCGTTTTCATCCTCACCCCCCACTCGCGACGCAAATGGACGAGGCAGTTATTTTCTGTGGCACTTGCTGTGGATGTCTTCACACCCCCCGGCGCTTAACCGGTACATTGCCCTTTGCTGTCCGGACTTTCCTCCCCTCGTAAAACGAAGCGCGATGACCCGGTTGGTAGCGATGGTAAAGATAAACAATGTTCGGGCAAAAACGATCGCCCTTGGTCCGATCCAGTGCCGCGCCGGGGTCAGATATGGGCTGACCCGTTGAAGCAAGCCGCCTTTTGGCATCCGAACGGGCCGCCTATTTTTTCGCATAATCGAAAAAGATCTCCGTGGCCCCATAGCCATACCGTGGATCATAGCGATTCACAAAGGATTTGACATTCCGCTTGACGCGCAATAGCTCGTGGATCTCATCCCGCAGCTTCCCGCTCCCCACCCCGTGGATGACGATCATGCTGGGCAAATGGTGCGCTAGGGCGAGGTCGAAATATTTCTCGAACGTCTGCAGCTGCAGGGTCAGGATCTCGAAGTTGTCCAGTGACCCCGGTTTATCTGTCAGCTTTTCGGCATGCAGGTCCAATTCAGACCTAGCCGGCTCCATGTGCTGCCGCGCACGGGAGGCCTCATACATCCGGAACCCGGACCCCGCAAGAACACTTCTTGTATCCACAGCCGCTTCGGGCGGCTTATACGGATAGTCGTCGAATAATTTGAAGGAGAATGTGGCCTCACCCTTCTTCCTGATCTCTTCGATCCGCCCAAAGACTTGTTTGGCCCGAAGCTTCAGCGTGGTCTCGAAATGGTCGGCCTTCGTCTTATCCGGCGCGAGCAACGAAAAATCGCATTCGAATACCGGATTGTCGTTCAGGTTGGCGAAAGGGATATCATGCAAATAAAAATCCTGCCCCGGCGGCACCTGGTTGTCAAGCCCGAACTCGCTCTTCCCAAAATAGTTCAGGTGATAAGAGAAATGATACCCGGCGGCCATGCTGTTCACCAGGTAGATCTTAAGGCTTTCCACTACCTCATCCCCAAACTCGTCATTGTCAAAAACCGGTAGAAACGTCAGCCATACCCCATTGTCCAAACGGGCCACTGGTTCCTTTTTCTTGCCTGCAGCCGGTTTCTCGGGCGGCAGCTGATCCACATATTGCCTCGGTTCTTTTGCCGCCGGGAAAAGCTTCTTCTCCGTAAATCGCTTAAAGTAAGGGTAATCCAGTTGATCGGTATAAGCGGGAAATTTTACCCCGCGGACATCGATGAGCACCATCTGGTCGTTGATGATCTCCACGACCTCCCCTTCATCGTTGGAATGCTGGATGACCACCTTATCGCCGACTTCGAACTTCATGGCGCAAAGTTACGAAATTGCTTGCGCATCACGGCACACTGCTATGCGGGCTGCCAGCCGGTACATTCAGGCGGCTCTTGCGATAGCCATATAAGAAATAGACGGTCAATCCGACGGCCATCCATACGAAAAACCACTCCCATGCTATCGCCGGGATCTCGATCAGGAGATACGCGCAGAACAGCACACCCAATACCGGGATCAGCGAGTATTTTCTGATGATCGTGCCCAACGTAAGGCCCGCAGCCAGCAGCACAAAAATAAGGAACAGCACTTCCTGCAGGTCGACCTCCGTGAAATGTGTCAACGCCGCCGCGATGCGGTCGCGAAACAAGAAAGCAAAAAGCGCAAAGAGGATGGGCACAATAAAACGGCCGTTCACATAGGGCATCCGAAAGCCCTTGGTCCGCGCCCCTTCCGGACGCGGCAGCACCAGCACCCCCCAGCTCACCAACACGAACGCGAATAGCGTTCCGATGCTTGTCAGCTGCGTCATCAGCCCGCTTTCCATGAACAAAGTTGGGACGGCGACGATGATACCCGTAACGATCGTGGAAAACCAGGGCGTTTGGTATTTGGGGTGGATCTTCGCAAAAGCCTTCGGTAACAGGCCGTCCCGGCTCATGCTCATCCATATCCGCGGCTGGCCCAGCTGAAACACCAGCAACACACTTGTAGTGGCGACTACCGCGCTGGCGGAGATAATGTACCCGATCCACCTCTGATGCACCCTGTTGAACACGAAGGCCAGCGGATCGGTCACTTTTAGTTCGGTGTAACTGACCATGCCTGTCAGCGTAAGCGCGATCAGGATATACAAGACCGTACAGATCACCAAGGAGTAGATCATGCCTTTGGGCAGGTCCCGCTGCGCGTCCGTACATTCCTCTGCCGTCGTCGAGATGGCATCAAAGCCGATGTACGCATAAAATACGGCGGATACCCCTTTCAGTACGCCCGCAAAGCCATTCGGCAGGAAAGGCTTCCAATTGGCCACTTTTACGAAAAAAGCACCGATGATGATCACCAGGATGACGACCGCTATCTTGAAGACCACCATCGCATTGGTCGTCTTCTTGCTCTCCTTGATCCCGATATAGGTGATATAGGCAATCACGCAAACTATTATAAACGCAGGGATATTCATAAGGATATGCGTGCCGCCGATCACGGGCGCCGAGTTCCAGGTCGCTATCGCGCCCCTGCCCACCTCATCGAGCGCACCGCCTTTCGAGAGCGTATCCTGCGCCGCCAAAAAAGCCGTTTTGGCCGAGCCCGGATCGGTGATCAGCCAGCCCGGCAGATGAATGCCAAACCCTTCCAGCAAATTGTTGAAATATCCGCTCCAGGCGATGGCTACCACGATATTCCCGATGGCATATTCCAGGATCAATGCCCAACCGATGATCCAGGCGACCAATTCTCCGAAGGCCACATAGGCATAGGTATACGCACTGCCGGCGATCGGAACACGGCTGGCAAACTCCGCATAACAGAGCGCCGAGAAGCCGCAGGTGATGGCCGTCAGGATGAAAAGCAGGGAAATACCCGGCCCCCCGTCATAAGCAGCCGTGCCGATGGTGGAAAAGATACCGGCACCCACCACCGCCGCAATTCCCATGAAGGTCAGGTCCCGGACATTCAAGACCTTTTGCAAACCCACGCTGCCATGTCCGTCGGTGATCCCTTCGGCAGCATCCTTTGCGATCTTATCAAGTGACTTTTTACGGAAAATGGAGTTCATAACCAATATTACCAAAATTTGCCTAATATTCCCGCTGCAACAAAAATTCCACCAGCTCCCGCAAAGGCTCTTTTCGATTCGACAACACCGCGGCATCTTCCAGGTTGCGACAGGCCGCATCATGGTAATGGGCTTTTAATTCCCGCGCCCAGACATCTACACCACAAGCCTTGAAGATTGCCAGCATCCCTGCAACTTTCCCGGCTGGCGGCGCCTGCTCCAGTTCCTTCATCATCCGGCGTTGCCCCTCATCGGCGACTTCCAGGGTCTTGATCAGCAAAAAGGTTTTTTTACCCGCGACAATGTCTCCGCCGATCTGCTTGCCCACCTTCTCCGTATCGCCATAACAATCAAGATAGTCGTCCTGCACCTGAAAGGCGAGCCCAAGGTTCCTGCCAAAGGCATACAGGATATCCTGGTTGCCCAGTCCGGCACCGCCAATGATGCCGCCGATCTGCAGACTTGCCGCCAACAAGACCGAGGTCTTCAATTCGATCATGTGCAGGTATTCGGCCATGGTCACCTCTGCCCGGGACTCGAAATCCATGTCCAGCTGCTGCCCCTCACAAACCTTTATGGCTGTTTGATTGAAGAGATGCAGGATGCGCCGGATATGCGGCGACCTAAGTCGGGCAATCTGCTCATAGCCCACCACCATCATGACGTCTCCGGCTAAGATGGCCGTGGACTGACCATAGCGGGCATGGACAGTTTGTTTTCCCCGCCGCAGCGGAGCCTTGTCCATGATATCGTCATGTATAAGAGTAAAGTTGTGAAACAACTCAAGTGCGCCAGCCATCTCCCAGGCATCTTCCTCAATGGGCGAGAACAATTCATTCCCCATCAGGCAAAGCACCGGCCTGATTCGCTTTCCCCCGAGACCGAGAAAATAATCGGCGGGACCGTAAAGACTGGCAGGTTGGTCGGGAAAATGACGGTTGGCAAACCGGGTAGCAAAGGCTGCTGACAAGGCTTCAAAACTGTGCATGGGACCAAAAATAGCGCTTATTTCTTTTTCTTCCGCCGCTTGTCCGGCGCTGCGCTGCGCGATGGAGGCTGTTTGCGCCCACCATGGTGGCTACCCTTCTTATGAGCCGGTGCAGCAGCCTGCCCATCCGCAGCCGGTGGCAGTGCACCAAATGCATTCTTCTCGGCCGCGGTGATCACCCACTCGTAATCCAGTTGACGTTTGACAAGGTTGGCAGCCACGATCTTGATCGTAATCTTGTCGCCCATGCGGAACTGCCTTCCGCTGCGCCGCCCCACCAGGCTATAATCACTTTCCATATGGCGGAAATCATCGTATTCCAAGAGGCTGTTGATGCTCACCAGCCCTTCGCATTTGTGCTCCACTGTTTCCACCCAAAACCCAAAAGCCGCGACTCCACTGATGACCCCTTCGAACTCATCGCCCAAAAAATTCTGCATGTATTCCACCTGCTTATACTTATTGGCGGCACGCTCACTTTCCATCGCCGCACGCTCCCGCTCACTGGAGTGCCTGCATCTGGCCTCGACCTTCTTGTCAATCTCGATCTTTCCATCAAGTACCTCTTGCAATATTCTGTGAACCATTACGTCAGGATAACGACGGATGGGCGAAGTAAAATGACAGTAATGCTCAAAACCCAGTCCGTAGTGGCCGATATTTTCGGTCGTATACACGGCCTTGGCCATGGTTCTGATCCCGAGTTGCTCCAACACATGCTGCTCGGGCTTGCCTTTCACATCGGCCAGCATTTGATTAAAGGAACGAGCGATGGCTTGTGGCGATGCCACGTCGAAGACATGCCCGTACTTCTTGGCAAACTCCATGAACGGCTGCAGTTTTTCCTTATCGGGGGTATCGTGGACGCGGTAGGGAAAAGGAAGAGGTTTTTTGTCGACCATGATCTTCCCCACGTGCTCGGCCACCGCCCGATTCGCCAGCAGCATGAACTCTTCCACCAGCTGGTGCGATTCCTTGCTTTCCTTCACCATGATACCGATGGGTTTGCCTTTGCTATCGAGTTTGAAGCGCACTTCGGTGGACGAAAAATTGATCGCCCCTTTTTTGAAACGCTGTTTGCGGAGTCGCTGGGCCAGCTCATTCAACAATGCTATCTCGGCCTGGTAAAGCCCAGTTTTCTGCTCGATGATCTCCTGCACTTCCTCATAGGTAAAGCGATGGTCGCTATGAATGACGGTCCTTCCCAGCCATACCGCTTTTACCTCACCCTTGGCACCGATCCGGAATACGGCGGAGAAGGTCAGTTTGTCTTCGTTGGGACGAAGTGAACATAGCTCGTTGGATATCCGCTCCGGCAGCATGGGATTCACCCTGTCCGGCAGGTAAACGGATGTGGCCCGAGTGTAGGCCTCTTTGTCCAATGCCGTATCAGGCCCTACATAATAGCTGACATCAGCGATGTGCACGCCTATTTCCAGTTGTCCGTTGTCGAGGTGCCGGATAGAGATCGCATCGTCGAAATCCTTGGCATCATGCGGATCGATCGTGAATGTGAGCACGGGACGCATGTCCTTCCTTTCGGCGATCGCCGCGGCGGGGATCAGATTCGGCAAACGCGCGGAATCCTCCATCACGTTCTCCGGGAAAAAGATCGGGAACCCGGCCTCCAGGAGAATTTCCTTCATGGCCTGGTCGTTCTCATCTCCCTTATCCATCACCTGTATCACTTCTCCCTGCGGCTTCTTGTTCTTCTCCCACTCTTTGATCCGGACGATGACCTTGTCTTTATGCCGGGCACCATTCAGCGCACTCAAAGGCACATAGATATCCGGCATCGGCTTGTCGCTATCGGCGACAAAAAAGGCGAAGGAAGCGCTGATCTCTATGCGGCCCAGGAATTCCATTTGCTTACGGCCGGTAACTTCGACAACGGCTCCCTGCCAACGTCCGCTCCGCGCCGAATTGTTGACGACCCGCACCCGCACGGTGTCTCCATGCAGCGCGGTGTTGAAATCTCCCGGCCTGACCAGGATGTCCTGGTCACGGCCTTCGACGATCACAAAGCCCATCCCGCTGCGCGTTACGTCCAGCCTCCCTGTGTAGCCGTCTGCCGAATCCGACTCGACTTTATCTTTTTTCTTCTTCTTATCTTTCATCAATTGTTTTTTTTGATTGTTCACCAACGCCGTCAAATTCGTTGATGAATGTAATGATTAATTCAGTAAACCGGGGTTCGTCCCCGAATAAAAACGCCGGCTTGATCGGCAGCACGTAGAACGGCCTGCCTGCCAGCTCCCGCCGGAATTTCACCAACCGGACCGCATCCTTCTCCGTGGTGAGGATCAGTTTCTTTTCCGCTGTGATCGCTTCGAACCGGTGAAAGATCGCCTCCAGGTCGTCGATGGAGAAAATATGATGATCGCCATAGGCCATTTCATAGAAGGCGTTGCTATGGTGATCCAACCATGTCTTCAAAGGCGCCGGATTGGCTATACCCGTTACCAGCAACACTTCCACCTCTTCGTCGATCACAGCGCCGCCGTGCGCTACGATGCCATAGGGGGCATCGTACTGTATCGACGAAAAGAAGATGTGCTGGTGCTCAAGCGGCCGGATCTCCGCTACGATCGCCCTCCGCTCCTCCTCGGCCAACTCATCGGGGCATTTGGTAACGACGATGATCTCGGCCCGCTTATAGCTGGATGGCGCATCCCGCAGATCCCCGCTTGGGAGCCACCAATCACGGGTGAACAAATTGGAATAGTCGGTCAACAGGATGTTTAGCCCGGCGGTAACACTCCTGTGCTGAAAGGCGTCGTCGAGGATGATTGCCTGCGTCTCCGGCCGGTCGTGCAGAAGTTGTGGAATAGCGACTATCCGCTCCTCTCCCACCGCGATCGTCACATCCGGAAATTTCGCATGGAATTGCATCGGCTCATCTCCGATGTCCAGGGCGGTCGTGTCATCGTCCGCAAGGGCATATCCGCTTGTCTTTCTTTTGTAGCCGCGGCTAAGAACGGCGACCGTATACCTTTCCTTAAGCAGCCTGATCAATAGTTCTACCATCGGCGACTTGCCGGTACCGCCGACCGCCAGGTTGCCCACACAAATGATCGGCAGGTTAAAGGAAGAGGAGGACAGTATCTTCTTGTCAAAACACCAGTTGCGGATCTTTACTACAAGTGCATAAACCAGGGAGAAGGGAAACAGGAGTATACGTATCGGCTTGAGCAAAGGGAAGTTGAAAGTCATAATTCGATCGGAGCAAACGGAATGCTTTACCAAAGATACGCAATTTTCAACCTCGCGCCAGTGCCTCTAGCAACACCGGCCTCAGCAACGACGCCTGCTGCCTCACAAACGCCGCATCGGGCGCCTCCTGGAAGGGGATGGACCCCAGGACCGGCAACCCGCTCCATTGGGCTATCTCGGCTTCATAATGCCCGTACTGATCGTTGAAGACCCAACCTGCTACCCGGACCCCGCGCCCCTTACAAGCCGCTGCCGTCAACAGGGAGTGATTGATGCTGCCCAGGTAATTGCGGCTGACCAGGATTACCGTAGCATCCAGCCGCAGCGCCAGATCGACCATAAAATCCCGGTCATTGAGCGGTACGAATAAACCGCCTGCGCCCTCGACGACCAGCGGCCGTACGCCGGGAAGTGCTTCGGCGATCGCATCCATAGTGATCACCACCCCTTCTTCTCTAGCAGCAATATGCGGCGATGCCGGCAGCTTAAGTTTATACAACTCGGGCAGCACCCGCCCCTGGCCGACCCCGCGGCCGCTTCCAAGGCCACCGGCGACGTCCATGCGTTCGATGCCGGTATTACCACCCGCTACTCCGGCATTCAACCGCTGCCCTACCCATTCGGCATCGGTGCCTTCGTCGAATCCCGCCTGCACCGGCTTCCAGTAATATGCTCCCAGTGCCTCCGCTACGATGGCGGAAACCAGGGTCTTCCCGACCCCTGTCCCGATACCGGTGATAAAGAGGGGTTGCATGGCTTATACCTTTTTGTTCACGAAAATAGAGAAGATGGTCGTCCCGTAATTTCGCTGCGTCACATATAGCGGGTACCCCTGATAGTTATTCCGCGGCGTATGCTCCAATATAAACCATCCGTCGGGGTTCAATAGCCGCGCTGCCCGCTTCGGCAGTTCATCGATCGTCTCCAGTGCATAAGGCGGCCCCGCGAAGATCAGGTCAAAGCCGCCGGCAGACTGGTCCATAAACTTGAATACATCCATTCGCACGACCTTTAAAATCACCGCCAACTCCAATTCCCCGGCACTCTTCTGTATGAACGCAAACATGGTGGGATCTTTTTCGACGACCGTCAGGTCTCTGGCGCCGCGACTGGCCAGCTCATAGCTGATGCTGCCGGTCCCGCCAAAAAGATCAAGGGTTCGCAACAGGGACAGGTCCAGGTTGTTCTCCAAAATGTTGAACAAGCCTTCTTTGGCGATATCGGTCGTCGGCCGGGTGTAGGGCATCCTGGCCGGAGGATTGACCCGCCTGCCGCCCAGTTCCCCACCGATTATGCGCATACGGCCATTTTCAGGATGGAAGAAAAATAATGGAGCGGGAGTTCCTTGAGCTCGTCGGTAACCTTGATGCTCTCGTCGACGGCTTCGAAATCAATCCGCAGGAAATATTTGGAAAGCTCGGTGCTCAGCGCGCTCTGACGATCTATCAACCCCCCTACCAGCAACCGGACCCCCTCCTGGTCCAGCCCCAGCTGACGGCAGCAGTTCAACAGGTGATAGGCCACATCCTTCGTATCGTGGTAGGGGAAGGTCTGAGCCAATAAAGGCTTGCCGTCCCTGATGACGAGCGCCACCATCTTGTCGGCATAAAAGATCACTTTCATGCAGCTCTCCTTTTCCGTCGAATCGAACATCTTATAGCTCTTCAGCATTAAGCTGTAATAATGCCAGTACTTGCCCGCTGAAAAATGCTGTTGCAATAACTGATGCAGGTCAGGCCTGATGCGATAGACATTGAACAGCTCCCACCAGGGGATCTTCTCCGTCAGGATCAGGCCTTTTTGCAGGTCTCCATGTAAGATGTCGATGATCTCCCGGTTCGTGTCCATGGTAAACACCGATTCGGGTATCAGACTGCTCTCAGGAAAATTGTACACTAAAAGGGTCTCCTTCACCGGCCTGCGCAGCAGCGGGTCGCCTTCCATGATCTCGCGCAGCGTTTCCGTCAGCGGGCTTTCCTTGCTATGCTCCAGCTGGAAGTACCTGACCGCCAGCGGACGCATGTTTCGTTGATTGAGCAATACGTAGGAAAAAGAATTGGGATTCACTTCCACCAGCAGGCGCGACTGTAGCAATTCCTCATCAGAGGTACCTGCTGCTTCGATGGTAAAGGCTGGTTTGACCATAGTTGTCACAATGTGCAATAATACTACAAAAGGATGTAAATTGCCCTCTTTTTCAACAATGGCAGCGCCTGCGAATACCAAAAGCTATAAGGTCAATATTACCAACCGGGATATCCTCCGCATGGCGCTCCCTATCAGCCTGGCCATCCTTGTGCCCCAGCTCAACTTCATCACCAATAATATTTTCCTGGGCCACCTCGACAGGACCGGCGATGCCCTGTCTACCGCAGGTATAACGGGTGTCTATTATCTGCTCTTCGCCGTCGTCGGACAGGGCCTCAACAACGGCCTCCAGGCACTGATCGCGCGACGCGCCGGCGAAGGGCGGGTCGGTGAGATCGGCCAGTTGTTTTTCCAGGGGATACTCATCGCCCTGGGTCTGGCGTTCGCCGGCATCGCCATCACCTGGTTCCTCGCTCCAGTCGCCCTTGGATGGTCCCTCCATTCCGCGGCGCTGCGCGATCAGGCTATCGCGTTCCTCCATATCCGTATCTGGGGACTGCCCTTTTTATATGTCTACCAGATGCGCAACGCGCTGCTTGTGGGCACCAACCAAAGCAAATACCTGGTCTACGGAACACTGGCGGAGACGGTCGTCAATACCGTGCTCGACTACGCGCTGATCTTCGGCCATTTCGGGCTGCCGGCACTCGGCTTCAACGGCGCCGCCATTGCCTCCATATTTGCCGAAGCCTCCGGCATGCTGGTGGTATTCATGGTCATCCATGCCCAGGGGATCGGCAGGGAACTGCAACTCTATCGCCACTGGACATTCGACGGCGCCAATATCCGGCTCATCCTGACACAGTCATCCCCGCTCGTCTTTCAGTTCATCGTCAGTATTGCCGCCTGGGTCTTTTTTTATATCCTCGTCGAACACCACGGCCGGCAGGCCCTCGCTATCAGCAATACGATGCGCAACATCGGCGGACTCTTCGGCGTCTTCACGTGGGCCTTCGCATCAGCCACCAATGCCATGGTGAGCAATATCATCGGTCAGGGAATGGAGGACAAGGTCACCGAACTCATCCGGAAGATCATAAAATTAAGCCTTAGCTTCTCCGTCGTGGTCGCCGTGCTGCTCAATTGTTTTCCGTCCCTTTTCCTCTCCGTCTATGGACAGGATCCTGCCTTTACCCTGGCGGCATTGCCCGTGATCCGCATCGTGTCCTTGGCCCTGATACTCATGTCCATTGCCACCATATGGTTGAATGCGGTCACCGGCACGGGCAACACGCGCGTAAACCTGCTCATCGAGCTCATCACCATTCTCTTCTATTGCAGTTACGTTTACTTCACCCTGGAACGCTGGAATATGTCGCTGGTGGTGGGCTGGTTATCGGAATGGATCTACTGGCTATCCCTCTTTCTTATGTCGTTTGCGTATATCCGCAGCGGAGGATGGCGCGGCAAAGCCGTCTAGCGTCCACGCATAATCGCCTTGCTTAAAGTCCCGAACTTGTTGCGTAGTGTCATAATCGCCGTGCTCACGCCCCGAACTTCCTGTGCAATGTCATACCCGCCTTGCCCTGAAAATTTCCGATAGGCGCCTGTAGTTTATAAATGGAAAGGACCACCTCTTTTATGAACGGATAATGTTCCCGGATCTTCATGATGATCTCATCGGCGATCCGCTCCAGCAGCGCACTGGGCTGAGACATCCGCTCCTTGACGATCCCAAAAAGGGCAACGTAGTTGACGATCGAGTCCAGGCCTTCGAACGGCCGGTCCTGCTCGTCATAAAGCACGTCGAGGTTTACCTCGAAGGTATTCCCGGTCGCCAGTTCTTCCCTGAGCACCCCATGACGGGCAGAGAAGATCAGCTTATGCAATTGAACGGTGACCATAGTTGATGATTTTGCGGACCTTAGGCTAAACCCTTGGCTGAAAGATAGCGCTCCGCATCAAGCGCCGCCATACAACCGCTGCCCGCCGCTGTGACGGCCTGGCGGTAGATCTTATCCTGCACATCGCCCGCTGCAAAGACGCCTTCGACATTGGTACGGCTCGTACCCGGCACCGTCTTGATATAGCCCGCCTCATCCATGTCGAGGAAATCTGCAAAGATGCCCGAATTGGGCTGGTGACCGATTGCCACGAAGAACCCACTGATAGGGACGACCTTCTTTTCCCCGGTCTTGTTGTCGTGCACACGCAGGGCTTCGACCCGGCTTTCGCCAAGGATCTCATCGGCCTCACTGTTCCAGTAAACTTTGATATTGGGTGTTTGCTGCACCCTTTCCTGCATCACGCGTGAAGCTCGCATCTTGTCCTTACGGATCAACATATGCACCGTGGTGCAAAGTTTCGAAAGATACAGTGCTTCTTCCGCTGCCGTATCCCCGGCACCAACAATGGCCACTTCCTTATTGCGAAAAAAGAATCCGTCACAAACCGCGCACGCACTCACCCCATAGCCATTGAGCCGCTGCTCGCTTTCCATTCCCAGCCATTTGGCCGAGGCACCGGTGGCGATGATCACTGCATCGGCCACGATCAGCTTTTCTTCATCGATCCAGACCTTGAAGGGCTGAGCGGAAAAGTCGACTTTGGTTGCCAGCCCATACCGGACGTCGGCGCCCATCCGGGCCGCCTGCTTCTCGAAATGCACCATCATTTCAGGCCCCTGGACACCGTCTGGATAGCCGGGGTAATTTTCCACTTCCGTAGTGATCGTGAGCTGCCCGCCCGGCTGGATGCCCTGGTACAGGACGGGCCTAAGATTGGCACGGGCGGCGTAAACCGCCGCCGTATAGCCGGCCGGACCCGAACCGATGATCAGACAATGCACGTGTTCAGTAGTTGCTTGCTCCATAGTATCAATGTGTTAAAGCGGGCAAATGTAAAGTAAAAATGCCTTATCAAATGTCCTCCGCCGGACATTACGAAAAATCCCGGCTTAAGGCCGGGATTCACGAAACTTTATCACGTGGGTTTACCCCAAATATGCTTTCAGCGCATTGCTGTACCGTGCTTTCTGCAGGCGTTTGATCGCCCTCTCCTTGATCTGGCGGATACGTTCTTTCGTCAGGTCGTATTTCTGACCAATTTGTTCGATCGTCACCCCGTTCTCGCCGTCCAGGCCAAAATAGGCATTGACAATCTCCGCTTCCCGCGGACTCAAAGACTTCAATACGCGGCGGATCTCAGCGCGCAGCGAATCCTTCATGACATCATCATCGGTCTCATCCCCACCTTCCAGCAGATCGCCCATTGCTACGTCTTCGGCCTCGTGAACCGGGGCATCCAACGAACTATGACGGGTGTTGCTTTGGAAAATGTTGTTGATCTCCGTCTCGCTCATTTCGAGCAATTCGGCCAATTCTTCCGTACTAGGCTCGCGCTCATGTTCCTGCTCGAAAGCCATATAGGCCTTATTGGCCTTGTTGTAAGTGCCAATTTTATTTTGAGGCAGGCGGACTAATCTGCCCTGCTCTGCCAACGCCTGCAGGATGGACTGGCGAATCCACCAAACGGCGTAGGAAATAAACTTGAAACCTTTGGTTTCATCAAAGCGTTGAGCCGCTTTAATAAGGCCGAGGTTGCCCTCGTTGATCAAATCACTAAGTGATAGCCCCTGGTGCTGATACTGCTTTGCCACTGATACCACAAAGCGCAGATTGGCCTGCACCAGTTTATCCAATGCCTTCTGATCACCCATCTTGATCCGTTGTGCTAAAACGGTCTCTTCTTCGGGTGTGATCATCGGGATCTTGGAGATCTCCTGCAAGTACTTCTCTACCGCCTGGGAATCACGGTTCGTAATCTGTGTAGCAATTTTGAGTTGCCTCATAGCTGATAATAAATAAAAAGGATGACGAAAATAATGGATGGGTACTTATCAAGAACATCTACAGAGCCGGGAGTGTTCACGGAGGGGCAAAAAATATATAAAGATAAATTAATGTCATTCCGTCCAGGACCGTTTGCGAAAATAGCTATGAAAAATGAAACGACATAGCGCTTAGGATAGAAAATACTTGTTTTTAATCATTTTTCTACGATCATCTACGATATTCACCTGCGAAAAGTCTTTTGCGAATTGTCCATTACCTTTAGCAACCAGCGTCCAGCCATTGACATTATCGATTATTTAACACTTAGCCCTATCCGCCCAAAAAATTCACGCCACTGGGTGCGCTAACACAAGGCGACACGATTTATATATACAATAACTTAATTATCAGTCATTTGGATTAAGCCTATCTCCAGCCAGTGACAATTCTCTTCCATAGCAATCAGCTATGCAAAAACAGGACCACTGGCAGCAAAGCCATGGTCAATAAATGATCTCCGTCCCGCTGGCGGTCAGCACCAGGCTCTTTTTTGCAGCAGCTTCGACCCTGCCTACGATCTTCGCCTCGATCCCGAAGGCGAGACCGGCATCGATCAACCCCTGCGCGGCAGCAGGATCGGTGAAGATCTCCAGCCGGTGGCCCATATTAAAGACCTGGTACATCTCCCGGTCGTCCGAGCCGGAAGCGTGTTGGATCAGCTTGAAGATCACCGGCGGCTCGAAAAGGTTGTCTTTAATGATCCGGAACTCCCCCGGCAGGTATTTCATGCATTTCGTCTGGCCACCGCCGCTGCAATGCACCAACCCATGCAGTTGGTCGAACCGCTCGGCCAGCAGTTGCTTTAACAGGGGTGCATAGGTGCGCGTCGCACTCAGCAACAAATGCCCTATATCCGTCAACCCGCCCGGCACCTCCAATTCGTCCGTCATCCGATGTGGTCCAATATAGACCACACTATCGTCCAGGGAAACATCGAAAGATTCATGAAACCTGGCGGCATAGGTCTTGTTCAACACGTCATGCCTGGCACTGGTAAGGCCATTGCTGCCGATGCCGCTATTGTAAGCCGTCTCGTAGGTCGACTGGCCAAAACTCGCAAAACCAACGATCACATCGCCTGGCCGGATCCTGTCGTTGGTGACGAGCTTGTCCTTTGGCCAGCGTGCGGCCATGGTGCCATTGACCGCGATGGTCCGCACCACATCGCCCACATCAGCGGTCTCGCCACCCAGATAGCGGATGCCGACCCCATATCCCTGCAGTTCGTCAAAAAAGGCCTGGCTGCCTTCGATGATAGCCGTCAAGACCTCTCCGGGGATAATTCGCTTATTGCGATCGATCGTAGAAGAAAAAAGCAGGTTATCATAAATGCCCACACAGAGCAGGTCGTCCAGGTTCATGGCAATGGCGTCCTGCGCGATCCCTTTCCAAACCGACAGATCGCCCGTTTCCTTCCAATAGAGATAGGCCAGTATGCTCTTCGTGCCTGCGCCATCCGCATGCATGAGGTTCACCCAGCCGTCATCCCCGCCCAAATAATCCGGATATATCTTGCAAAAGGCATTGGGGAAAAGCCCGTGGTCCAGCTTTTCAGTGGCCCGGTGCACTTCCTCTTTCTGAGCGGAAACTCCGCGTTGCGCATAGAGTGACATGGACCGCAAAGGTAAAGGATAATCCTGTAGTTTTGCCGGGCGAACCAGGGGTTCGCCGACGGAAGGCCAATTATTAACCGTTTACATCCCCATGCAGATCCACCACTATTCCGGCCAGTTGCCGGCTTTTCATAAGGCCGTGATCACGATCGGTACTTTTGACGGCGTCCACACGGGCCATGCCCACATTCTTCGCCAATTGCGTGAAGAAGCCGCCAGGATAGGCGGCGAGACCCTGATCATTACGTTCTATCCCCACCCCCGGAAGATCGTCAAAGGCGGCGCCGAAGAGGTCCGCCTGATCAATACCCTGCAGGAAAAGGTCGGGCTCCTGTCCTGGCAACAGATCGACCACCTCGTCATCGTTCCATTCACCTCATCGTTTTCACGCCTTAGCGCCGAGCAATACATCGAAGATTTTCTCCTGGCAAAATTCAGTCCGCATACGGTGATCATCGGTTATGATCACCGCTTCGGCGAAGGCCGCCTGGGGGACTACCACCTGCTTGAAAAATTCAGTAACCTCAGCGGGTTCCGCCTGCAAGAGATCCCGGTCCAACTGCTCGACGAAGTATCGGTGAGCTCTACCCGCATCCGCGAAGCCATCGGCCGCGCCGATATCGCCACCGCCAATCAGCTGTTGGGGTACCCCTTCTTCTTTTCCGGCAAAGTCGTAAAAGGCAACCAACTCGGCAGGACGCTCGGTTACCCGACAGCCAACCTGGAACCGGAGGGCGCCGAAAAATTGATCCCGGGAGACGGGGTATATGCTGTCGAAGCACAGCTGCTGTCCATCGCCGATAGCATGGTCGCAGGATCCGCAGACTCCTCTGCTCGGGCAGCGACTAACGCCGAAGGCCAAAACATGAACCCCACCCTATTCGACGGCCCGAGGCTCAAAGGCATGATGGGCATAGGCATTCGTCCGACGATCAACGGCACTCAACGCACCATCGAAGTGAATCTCTTCGATTTCGATCAGGACATCTATGGACGGGAAATGCGGGTCTTCGTGATAAAATACCTGAGACCCGAACTGAAATTCAACAGCCTGGACGAGCTTAAAGCCGCAATGGGACAGGATAAGACCGATGCACTCGCTGTCCTCAGCCCATGATCTTTACCACGAGCTCTTTCAACAGCGAAGCGTCTTCGACGCCCGCACTTCCGACGCCCACGCTCCTGAGATTATAGGTATGGAGCAGCAGCAACCCGTTCTCGATGCCTTCATACTGATAATTGCGCACCGCCGCCAGGTAATCCTTTACAAAATAAGGATTCACGCCGATGGCAGCGGCCACTCCCTTTTCATCCCGCGCAGGCTGGCCAAAGATCATATACACCTTGCTGAAAAAATTATAGATGGAAGGCAGGATCAACTGGATAGGGCCTGCCTTGGGATTCCCCTCGAAATACTGAATGATCCGGATGGCTTTCACCTTGTCCTTCTTGGCAAACGCATCCTGCAGCTCGAAGACATTGTATTCCTTGCTCACGCCCACATACCGCTCGATCTCGTCTTCCGTGATCTTCTTGCCGGCGCCCAGGTTGACCAGCAATTTGTCGATCTCGT
Source organism: Puia sp. (assembly GCA_965214315.1). GTDB lineage: Bacteria > Bacteroidota > Bacteroidia > Chitinophagales > Chitinophagaceae > Puia. Next base: position 191,019 of record CBDCBP010000013.1, read on the forward strand.
TGTTGATCCTGTTCAGGTCATTGCCGATATGCTCTACCAACAGCAGCAGCGCCTTCTGCGTGATCTCATAGCCCTTTCCACGGATGAGTGCGCTGGTCCACTCGGGCAGCTGGTTGTCGTACATCTTCTTCGTCGTCAATACTTCGGCCTTCTCCCTATCCTTTAATAACTTCGCCAACCTGCTCCGCCCATCCACCTTCTTCTCTTTATACGCAACCACCAGCACGGTGGAAGCAAGCGGTTTTTCAATATACGCCTCCAATTTGTCGATGTCCCGCATCTGTTGGGCTTCTTTGAGAATAATGACCTGCCGCTCCGCAAACATGGGATAACGCCGCGCAGCATTGATCACCGCGGTCCAGTCGGCATCCTTCCCATAAAAGACCGTCAGGTTGAATCCGGCCTCCGCCTCCGTCAGGATCCGACGTTCCGCATAGTTTACCAATACATCTATGTCATATTCTTCTTCACCCTCGAGCCAGTAAACAGGCTTAAATTTTGCCTTCTTCCATTCAGTAAGGATTTTTTCAACTGACATCAGCACTCATTTTTGTGGCATAAATTTACGTAAATGTTTAGAAATCAGGCCCTGAACACCCTAAAAATGATTTTGGCACGGTTTTAGACCAACACCGATGAAACCGTTAACCCCGGTTTTCGTCTTTATATACATTCATTCTTAACTTTTGAAAAAGAAATAGCTATGAGTACGACAACCAACTATCCCTCCGCTACACCGCAAAATCAACCCCCGAAAAAGGATTACAAAAATCTCGTCATCGGTCTGCTTGCCGCTGGCTTTTTAGGTACCTGGGGCTACCTGCTTTGGAACAACAACAAGCAGGAGCAAACCCAAACCCAGCAGCAGGCTCAGATCTCGAAAGTCACCGACGAAAAAGGTCAGTTGCAGAAAAACTTCGACGATGCCCTTGTAAGACTCGACTCTCTTACCGGCACCAATAATAAACTGACCGCTAATATCAATGAAAAAGATGGCCAGGTTTCTAAACTAAAGGGTCAGATCCGCGGGTTGCTTAGCAAGCAGCACCTGAGCAAGGAAGAACAGGCAAAAGCGGAAAGCCTGATCAAGGATCTGAATGACAAGATCGGTAACCTGGAGCAGCAGGTCGCCCAGCTTACGCAGGATAATCAGCAGTTGACTGCCGACAAGACTGCGCTGACTGCCGACAAGGAGAAGCTGACGACAGACCTTCAGACGACTACCGCTACCAACACAGACCTGACCAAAAAGGTAGACATCGCTTCTACGCTGAATGCTTCCAACATTTCCATCACGCCCATGCACGAGCGGAAAGATGGGAAGGACAAGGAAACTTCTACTGCCCGTAGGGTAAATAAACTGGTGATTGGTTTTGATGTGGCCAATCGAATCGCACAGACCGGCCAGACGGATGTATACGTCTGCATTACCGGTCCCGATGGCAAACCCATTTCTGTACCTGCACTCGGCTCCGGTACTTTTTCTACGCGCGACGATGGCGACAAGATGTTCACCGCAAAGGTTCCTGTCGATTTCGAAGCCGGCAAGTCAAAATCTGTCGAATTTGCCTGGAAACAGAACAGCGAATTCCAGAAAGGTAATTACAAGATCGAGATCTATCACAATGGATTCAAGATCGGCGAAGGTACCCGTGAACTCAAGAAGGGCGGCATCTTTGGCTAGACGATCGCTTAAAGGGTTGAGATCGAAGTTCAACCATTATTATATAGCGAAAGCCAGGAACCCGTTCCTGGCTTTCGTCTTTCGAGGCCAGCGGCAATGTTGAACGTGGTCCGAATGGCCGCTATGGATGGGACTTTTATAGCAACGCCCGTAAAGCCGCCCTCCCCGTATGGACGATCCCCATTTCCCCGGCCTTGCGGCCCTCGTATTGTAAACTCAGCTCCAGGCTACTGCCCAGTTTCTTCGTAAAATCGATATTCCAGATATAGTTCTTCCCAGGCAGCAGCCCCTCTAAAATGGTATAACTGACCGGGCTCGTCGTGCTGGCCGTACCATTCTTTGACGCCGTATAGACGATGGTATTCATAGTGAACTTGCCCTGTATCGAAGTACTCTGAAGGATATTGTATTTGAATTCCGACGTAACTGCATCCGACGTGTAATGCTGCCCGCCCCACTCGGCGGCGTTCTGTTTGTCGGCCAACCGGAAATCCAACCCAATGCGGAGATGCGATCCCTTTGTATAGACAAGTCCCGGCTCTACCGAAAACTGCTTCAGGTCATAATTGCTGCTGTCAAAATTAGAGCTGGAATTGTTCTCGTGGTTGATCCCCGTACGATAAATACCCGTCAGCGCAAGAGACTTGTTGAGGTTGAAGTGCGTGCGCAGCGACCATTCTTTGGTCTGATGCGTTTCATAACCGTAGGTGAGCAGCGTCTTGCCGCCATTTTGCGTATTGCTCAGGTCAAAGCCCCAGCGCGGGTCGCTCCGGTTAAAGGCCAGGGTATTGACCACGATCATGGTCCGGGTGATCAACGCCGTATCATTCAGCGGCGCCTTGAATGGATCGTATTGGACGAGTCCCGCCGCCTGCTGTTTCTGGGTCAGTTGCAAAGAGGATTGGTACATGATCCGTGCGAGGAATTTAGCAAAAGCTTTCGCCTTCGGCGTGACCATCGCTTTAGGGCTTAACGAAAAACTATAGTTGAAGGTGTTGTAATTGGCCTTGATGTATTCATCGGTCGGTGTATATACCCTAATGTACCGGGCCTGGTCAGGGAACTGCGCAAGCACGAACTCGTTCAGCTCTTGTATGCCATCGTTGTTGTAATCGATCCACGCATACTGCCCCGTACCCGCCGGAACCTGCAGATACGTATAGCTCAGCTTCTGTTGCTGACCCGAGCCGACTTCGTACAGCAAGTTTCCGCGCAGCAAGCCTTTCCAGCCATTTACGATATACTCCACCCGCGCGAGCAAGGTCTTGTCCCCACCCCGGGCGACTGTACTGCTGTCTACCGTGTGCGCCGCAAGCGCACTGTCGGCGATCGTCATCTCCCGGTAAGTGGCATTGATATGGAACTGATGGTGGATATTCTTCATCAGATCGGCAAAGATGTTAACTGTCTTACTGCGATCTCCTGCCGTCAACCCATGCTGATAAGGATAGCTGTTCACCCGCGTCGTATAGCTCATCCCCCATTTGTTCTTCGCGTTTTCCGGCGATTTCAGATAGGCTGTAAGGGTTTGAAAGGCATAACTCGTGGACACCATCGTATCGGCCTTCTCATCCTTGTTCTCATTGCGTTCCATCGCATAGGTGCCGCCGATGGTATAGTTGCCCAGAAAAGAAAGCTTCCGGGACAGGTCGAACGTCGGGCGAAGGAAAAGCCCTTTGTATTGATGACTGCTGTCATAGGTGGTGATGCTCACCTGGTCGGTCAGGTTGAAACCCGCAAATTTGACGTGGTCGGAAATGATGTGCTGCATGCCGGTAAAACCGTCGCTGCGGTCATAACGGGAAATCTCGTATTTCAGTGTATTGAGATGCAGGTCGCTAAGCTGCATGCTGGCTTTATAGATCTTTTCGGTCGCCGGATTGACCGTCAACGACAACCCCCAGTCCCTCGTGAACTCGGGCGTACGCAGCACTTCCAACGGCTGGAAGGTCGCCTGCACGTACTCATACCCTGCGGTAGTCGTGAGGGTCAGCGCCGATGCCGCAGCCCCGATCGGCTTGACATTCTTGAACGTGAACTTCGCCGCATAGCCGTCGTCGTTGCCTTTGTCGGCCGTGGACAGGGTATTGATATCGTAATGGCTCTTCGCTACCTCGGTGGTCACGGTCGTATGTCTGTCAACGGCATAGTCTGCCCCCAGGCTGATCACCGTCTGTGTTTTCGGCGTGACGAGGAACTGCGCCGCCTCGTACGATCCCTGCGGCACTCCGTTTACGGGCGCTACCCAATCGAAGACGGCGCCGTTGATGCCGCTGACATCGGGTATGTAGTTGCCATAGCCCTGACCGACGTTGGCAAAGGACAGGTTGTAGAGCGTCTGTGTGACATCTGTAGAAAACACGTAAATGGAATCCTGTACCACTGCCCCCGCCGTGTTCTTATAGGATGTATCTATTTTTTTGTACAGGATCTTTCCCGCCGCAAAGGTATCGATATTGGCCGCCGGGTAGTACGCGTGGGTGATGTTGTTGCCGAGTTGGGCCAGGAACCTGGTCTCGTCGGGCGTCAGCGTCTGATTGATCGGACTGTTACGGGCATCGCTGTTGCTGAACATCCCCAGCCGCACTTTGAGTTTATTGTCGAAATTGGCTTCGTCGTACGCATATAGGTTGACGTTAAGGTAGTTGCGGTCCGCATATTCGAATTCCACCTGGATACGGACGTCCTGGCTGATCAGGCGGTTTGGCGTGAAGGTGACCTCCGCCGTGTTGTAGTTGATCACATAGTCCTGGTCTTCGCCACGCTGCATCAGCTGTCCGTCGATATACACCTTTTCCGAGCCCGCCAGCACGATAAAATACAGTTCGTTGTTCGCCCCCTGCAGCAGATAGGGCCCTTGGTTGCCCTCTTGTCCCGTGAAGATATTCCGCGTGAATTTGCCTTTCGCGATCGCGGCGCTGACGAGCGTCCTGTTGGTGGAATGCGGTCCTATTTGCTCCGTCGTCTCGAAGCTGGCGCCCTGCAGCCGCTTGTAAAAGCTCAGAAAATATAGCTGGTTTTGCTTGAGGTCGATATCCCCCATGGTCAAGGCCCAGTTCTTCTTCTTGAATTGCAGGAATACCTTATCGAACTCATTCAGGTCGGCGGTAGTGCCATCCGGCTGAATGGGAATATTATTGTCGGTAATGGCTGCCGAGATCTCGATGCTGTCTGCCAGAAAGCCGCTGATCTGCAGGTTGAGGTTGCTCGTTACTACCGCGTCCTGGCTGTTGCCGAACGAGATGCTCCGGCCAAAACTGCCGTTGTAGGTGATATTCCCAAAATTGAAAAAGGCCTCGCTGGCATCCTGGCCATATTTGTCTTTTTCGTATGGCCGGACCAGGAAATAATTCTCGATACTATCATAGCTGAAGCGTTTGGCTACGGCGTTCAGTTTATAGGGGAATGTGCGATAGGTCACGAGCACGCTGTCCCTTTCGGCAGGTGGATGCTTCCAGAACAAAGCGCCATTCACCCAGTCCAGGGTAAAGGCGCTGTCGGCGACATCTTTCACAAAAAAGGCATTGGGTAGCAGACTCAGCGAGTCGATCTTCACCCTTCCTTTGGTGACCGGAATGTATCGTTCGTGCAAATTGGACAGTACCGGCGGCGCCAAACCCGGTCTTCGCACAGGCAGCCCCCCGGCCCGCGAAGGGCCCCGGCCGGGACCACCCCCACCCCCGGCTCCCGCCATTATGGAACCCGAAGCGTTCCCGACACCCGCTCCCGGTGTATACCCTGCATTGGGCATTTTTTGCGCAATGCCCGGCGCAGTCCCGGTATACCGCTGGCTGACGGCGCCGCCATTCAACATGGCATCCAGCCGGAGTTTGACGCTGTCGACACCCCCAGCCGGCGCTGCATTGATCGAGTCCACCTGGCGCAACATGGCCGTGGCGGACAGCAGGGTATCCGCCTTTGCCGATCGGATCGAATCCGCCCGAAGCAGCGAGTCACCGTGCCGTCTGAACTGCCTCGCCAAGGCCGCGGCGCTGTCGGCCAGCCCCAAAAGTGAATCCGTGGCCATCATCCAACCGCCCAGGGTATCAGATGCGCGCGCCGCTGCCCCCGCACCGTCGCGCCCTTGCAACGTGTCGCCCGCGTTGGAATAGGATTTGGCTAAAAAATGAAGACTGTCGGCAAGCCGCTGAAGGGAATCGGCGGCCCGGAAAAGGCTTTCCGCTGAACGCGGCCGGGCGGTATCGAGGTGCGAAGGCAAACTGTCCGCCGATCGGGGCCGTACCGCGTCTGCGTGCCCGCCTGAACTGTCCACGGCAACAGGCCTCACCGGCCCCTGCTGGGACCTTGCGGCCATGAAGGCTCCACAGGCGAGCAGGACAAGTATAAGCAGCCTTCTGATCAACAAACCGGGGGATTTCTCTTAAAATGCTTAAAACATGTATTTATTGTATCAAATAAGACAAAATCAGCGGGTTACATGCCGTGTGCGCGCGCTTTTTTCGTGATTTTGACGACCGGCTGCCGCGGGTTACCGTAATTCCTTGTCTACTTATTTGCCTAACTAAACCTATGACGCGAAAATTAGCGCCTTTCCTGGCCGTCTCAACGTTGCTGACCGGCTGTTATGCACGTCAGCAGGCCATCTATGTAAGCCCTTACAACGGGAGTTCACAGGAATACCACACCCTTCCGCTGCAAAAAGATTCCGCGCATACAGGGGTATACGCCAGGGCCTCCTTTTTTGGCGGAGGCGCCAATGCCAATTATACGGATCACGTTTCCGGGGCAAGCGCTTCGGTCGAAGTCGCACAGCACGGAGGCATGTTCCAATGGTACTATGGGCTGAATGGCAGTTTGGGATCCTATAAACTTGGAAAGTGGAGCGACGGATTCAGCGGCTTTCCGTTCGGTGACCTGGGAAATTATTCGCTGATCACCATCCCGCCGGCAACAGCCAAGCAGTTGGACGCATATGGCGGTCCAAAGACCTTCGGCGGCGGGGGGATCAGTGCCGGAGTCAACTGCGTAATTCCCATGGGCCAGGGAGAATGGCGTTTCCTGGGCCTGGAAACCGCCATGCACCAGGAACTGGGCGACTATCTGCATTTTCGCAAAAAACTACCGGATTCCCTGGCAACCTATATCGTCCGTCGCGCCCTCTTCGGGACGGCAGGCCTTTCGACGGAGTTCATATGCCGGACCAGGCAGGGAGAATTTGGTTTTCGCCTGGCCCACGGCTGGGTGCTTGGCGCGCCATACACTAACGCAGGCATCTATGACAGCGTGGCTGCGCAACCTCTAACATTCAGATATAGCAACTTTTCCTTCCACTATACTTTTCAACGGTATACGATTTTTTACCAGCTTGAAGACGGGAAAAAAAGCCTTACGGAACGGGTGGGATTAACCTATCGTTTCGGAAAACCCCGGCTGCCCGCCAAAAGCAGCGTCGAACGTCCAAACTTGCGACAACGACCGGCCCTGCCTTCCTGGCTACCTCACCGGTCGATAGACGGCCAGCAATGAGAAAAGCGCGATCGATCTCAGGCCTGCCGCAGCACAGGCAAACACCTACACTTTGGCCAGCGTCTTCCGCGGATACAACTCCTCGCGCAATTGCTTGACACGCCCATCCTCGAGGTATTCATCGAAGGACATCAGCCGGTCGATGATCCCACCCGGCGTCAGCTCAATGACCCGGTTGGCGACCGTCTGCAAAAAGGTATGGTCATGGGAAGTCAACAAGACGATCCCTTTGAAGTTACTCATGCTTTCATTGAACGACTGGATAGATTCCAGATCGAGGTGGTTGGTGGGTTCATCCAAAATGACCACATTGGGATCCTGCAGCATCATCCGGCTTAGCATACACCGTACTTTTTCGCCACCGGACAGTACATTGGTATTTTTCAGGACCTCGTCCCCGCTAAACAACATCTTCCCCAGAAAGCCACGTAGAAATGGTTCATCGACGTCGGTGACATGCGGCGGTGCGAATTGACGCAGCCAGTCCATCAGGTTGATGTGCTGTCCCTCGAAAAATTCCGTATTGTCATTGGGCAAATACGCCTTCGTCACGGTCGTGCCCCATTCGATCTTGCCGCCATCGGCTGCCAGTTCACCATTGATGATATCGAAAAAGCTCGTAAGCGCCAGGTGATCCTTGCTCACAAAAGCAATCTTATCCCCTTTGTTGACACTGAACGTGACATGGGAAAAGAGAGAACGGCCGTCTTCGGCCTTCTTCGAAAGCTTCTCGATATTCAGGATCTGGTTGCCAACTTCCCGCAGTTGTTTGAAGATGATGCCGGGATAACGGCGGTTGGAAGGCTCGATATCTTCGATCGTCAATTTTTCAAGCGCCTTTTTGCGCGAAGTCGCCTGCTTGCTCTTACTGGCATTCGCCGAGAACCGCGCAATAAACTCCATCAACGCTGCGCGTTTGTCTTCGGTCTTCTTATTCTTGTCGGTTGCCTGACGCGCCATCAGGGTCGATGTCTCATACCAGAAAGTATAGTTACCCGTAAAGATCTTGATCTTCTGCCGGTCTACGTCTGCCACATGCGTACAGACAGCATCCAGGAAGTGACGGTCATGCGATACGACGATCACGATATTTTCATAATCGGCCAGGAAGTTCTCCAGCCAGGCGATGGTCTCGACGTCCAGGTCATTGGTAGGTTCATCCAGGATCAGGATGTCCGGATTGCCAAATAGTGCCTGCGCCAGCAACACCCGCACTTTAAGCGCACCTGCCAATTCCTTCATCGGCGTGCCATGGAGCGCTTCTTTTACGCCCAGATCGCTCAACAGCGCCGCCGCATCGCTCTCGGCGGTATAGCCGCCCATTTCACCAAATTCCCCTTCCAGCTCACCGGCGCGAAGACCATCCTCCTCTGAAAAATCGGATTTGGCATAGATGGTGTCCCTTTCCTGCATCACGGTCCACATCTTCCGGTGGCCCATCAAAACGGTATGCAGGACGCTGACCTCGTCAAAAGCGAAGTGGTTCTGGTTGAGCACCGCCATGCGCTCTCCCGGGCTGATCTCAATGGTCCCCTTGGTGGGGTCGATCTCGCCCGCCAATATCTTCAGGAACGTGGATTTACCGGCTCCGTTGGCGCCGATCACCCCGTAACAATTCCCTTTGTTGAATGTAAGGTTGACTTCATCGAATAAGACCCGCTTTCCAAAGGAAAGGGTAACATTGTTCACTCTAATCATGGGCGCAAAGGTACCCAAAAAAAGGGCCCAAAAACAAAAAGTAGGACCCGTTTTTTGGCACTATGTCTTTGAAAATGCTCCGCATTTTTGGAAGGACCCTCACTGAAGGAGGGGGTCAACGAAAATCTATTTATCCGTCGTCAATGCGGCCCTTGCATATTCCCCATTCAGCCGGGCTATATTGGCGATCGATATTTCCTTGGGACACACTGCCTCGCAGGCGCCGGTAGACGTACAGCTGCCAAACCCTTCCTTGTCCATCTGCGCGATCATATCGACCACGCGCGTCTTGCGCTCCGGGTTGCCCTGCGGCAGCAGCGCCAGGTGGGAGACCTTCGCCGACAGAAACAGGAGTGCCGAACTGTTCTTGCAGGCTGCCACGCAGGCGCCGCAGCCAATGCAAGCCGCCGCCGCAAAAGCCGTGTCCGCCTTATCCTTTTCGACAGGGATGGCATTGGCATCCACGGCATTACCTGTGTTAACGGAGATATAGCCACCTGCCTGGATGATCCGGTCAAAAGCAGCCCGGTCGACGACAAGATCTTTGATGACAGGAAAGGCATTGGCTCTCCACGGTTCTACCACGATGGTATCCCCATCCTTGAAAGCCCGCATATGCAGCTGACAGGTCGTCGTCCCCTCCCAGGGCCCGTGCGGCCGCCCGTTGATATACATGGAACACATGCCGCAGATGCCCTCCCGGCAGTCATGATCGAACGCGATCGCCTCTTTGCCCTCCACGACCAGTCTTTCATTAAGCACGTCGAACATCTCCAAAAAAGACATCTCGGAGGAGATATCACTCACGGGATAGGTGTGGAAACCGCCCTTGTCTTTTTTATTTTTCTGCCTCCAGACCTTGAGGGTCAGGTTCATTGTATAGTGTTCCATAATGTATGCTTGGTGGATACTTTGACTGTTAAACTACTTATTTGTAACTCCGCTGGCTCGGATGCGCCACTTCGAATGCAAGCTGCTCCTTGTGCAATGTCCAATCGCTTTCACCCCTGTATTCCCAGGCAGACACGAACGCAAAATGGTCGTCATCGCGCAGCGCCTCTCCATCTTCCGTTTGCATCTCCTCACGGAAATGCCCCCCGCAGCTTTCCCGGCGTTCCAGTGCATCCTGACACATGAGCTCACCCAGTTCGATGAAATCGGCCACACGGCCTGCCTTGTCCAACTCGGGATTGAACTCGGCGATCTCCCCTGTTATCCGCAGGTCACGCCAGAACTCTGCTTTCAGTGCCTGGATCTCGGCTATGGCGGCTTTCAATCCGGCTTCGTTTCGAGCCATACCGCATTTTTCCCACATGATCTTGCCCAACCGTTTATGGAAGCTCTCGGGGCTCTGCGTCCCATTGATAGCCTTGAGTTGGGACAGTCGGTCCGCTGCGGCTTTTTCCGCCGCCGCAAAAGCCTCATGCGAAGTCGGTATGGGTACCGTCCTGATCTCGCCGGCGAGATAATTACCCATCGTATACGGAATGACAAAATAACCGTCGGCCAGTCCCTGCATCAAGGCGGAAGCCCCGAGCCGGTTGGCCCCATGATCGCTGAAATTCGCCTCACCCAGGGCATAAAGCCCCGGTACCGAGGTCATCAACTCATAGTCCACCCATAGGCCGCCCATCGTATAGTGCACGGCCGGGTAAATACGCATCGGCAATACATAAGGGTCCTCTCCGGTGATCTTGTTGTACATATCGAAGAGGTTGCCATATTTTTCTTTCACTACATCCACTCCTTGTTGCCGGACATCGGCTATGCTCGGGTTTTCGATGCCGTGTTTCCGGCATTCGATCCGGCCATAACGTTCGATGGCGGCAGCAAAGTCGAGATAAACGGCCTGCTTGGACGAACCCACGCCATAACCGTCATCACAGCGTTCCTTAGCCGCACGGGATGCCACGTCGCGCGGCACCAGGTTACCAAAGGCGGGATAGCGTCTTTCCAGGTAATAATCCCGTTCTTCCTCGGGGATCTCATTGGCCTTGCGGGGATCGTTCTTTTGTTTCGGCACCCAGATCCGGCCGTCATTGCGCAGCGATTCCGACATCAACGTCAGCTTGCTCTGATGGTCGCCCGTCACCGGGATACAGGTCGGATGGATCTGCGTGAAACAGGGGTTACCGAAATAAGCACCTTTCTTATGCGCCTTCCAGGTAGCCGACACATTGCTGCCCATGGCATTGGTGGAGAGATAGAAAACGTTTCCATATCCGCCGCTGCAAAGCAATACCGCATGTCCAAAATGTCTTTCCAGTTCACCCGTTATCAGGTTGCGGGCGATGATCCCCCGGGCCTTCCCGTCGATGACCACCACATCGAGCATCTCATGCCGCGTAAACATGTCTACATTTCCCAACGCTATCTGCCGTTCCAGCGCCTGGTAGGCACCGATCAGCAGCTGCTGGCCGGTCTGACCCGCGGCATAAAAAGTTCTTTGGACCTGCGTACCGCCAAAAGAACGGTTGCTCAACAGGCCGCCGTATTCGCGGGCAAAAGGCACGCCCTGCGCCACACATTGGTCGATAATACTCACGCTGACCTCGGCCAGCCGGTGCACATTGGCTTCCCGCGCCCGATAGTCCCCCCCCTTTATGGTATCGTAGAACAAGCGGAAGACGCTGTCTCCGTCATTCTGGTAGTTTTTGGCAGCATTGATCCCACCCTGGGCCGCAATGCTATGCGCCCTGCGTGGAGAATCCTGAAAACAAAAGGCCTTTACCTTATAGCCCAACTCACCGAGCGAAGCCGCCGCCGACGCACCCGCCAGACCGGTGCCGATAATGATCACTTCCAGACTCCGTTTGTTAGCCGGGTTAACCAGCTTCACATGTCCTTTATAATCTTTCCATTTTTTATCTTAATGGTCCCTCGGGGATGTTTGACTTGAACATGAACTTGTATTTTTAAGATTATTCCAAAGGGTTCTACACCCAGTTAAAGTACATGGAGATGGGCATCATCGCAAAGGCCAGCGGCACGATGACGGAGAAGCCCACCCCGATGCCATTGATCAGGCTGAGGTATCTGTTATTACGAACCCCCAGCGAACGGAACGCACTCTGAAAACCATGCAACAGATGATAAGCCAACGATAGGCAACCAAGGATGTATACGATAACCACCCAGGGTTCGCTGAATGTATCTTTCATGAGGCTGAAGAGATCATGCACCGGCTGACCATTGTCATAGGTGACTTCGGTCACGCCCGTAAAACGCGAGGGAATCCAGAATTGCTTCCAGTGAATGATCAGGAACAACAGGATGATGGTACCCAGGAGGCCCATCCACCGGGAATACCACTTGCTGCCTCTATTGCCCATCGGTACATTGTAACCGATGGACCGCTTCTTCCTGTTTTGGAATTCGAGGATCAGGCCCTGGATCAGGTGCAGGAAGATGCCCGCAAACAAGCCCACTTCCAATATCCTGACCACGACCGTAGCGCCCATAAAATGCGCCGCGTTGTTGAACATCTGCCCCCCATCCATGGCCCAGATGCAGGCATTGATCCCCACATGCACGACCAAAAAAAGAATGAGGGAAATGCCTGTGAGACCCATGACAAACTTTTTGCCGACAGCGGATGTAAAGAGTTCAGACCACTTCATATGTTCATTTTGTCTTTTTAAAGGCCATATGCTCAACTTCGTCAGGGCTGCTTCGCCACGCCCCTCCTCGTTCCTAACCCTCGCTTCGCTCGGTTACCCTTACGGGCTCGTGGTATATGATAGCTTCTGATAGTTGAGGATGAAGCAATAACAATAGGAACGCCAGCCGCGTTCTGGACGCGCAAATTTAATACAGGATTGGTTGCAAAACAGTTTTCATTTACTTTTTTTACCGGCAGGGAGACAGGAAGCCGCGAAATCCCCGGTGTTTAGTATCTTAGCCGCCTCAAATTAGTGACAAACAACTCCAAATGAAGCACGAAGACGACTTTGAAGCGAACCTGGCCGGGGACGAGGGACAAAGTGAGGAGAGCAAGAGCGGTTGGTTCAGACGCATCAAAAAAGGGATCCTGACGTCGACCGCAGAGAAAAAGGAGACGCCCGAAGGACTCTGGACCAAATGCCCCAACTGTAATTATATATGTACGGTCACCGAACTAAGGGAGAATATATTTGTATGTCCCAAATGCAGCCACCACCACCGGATCGGAAGTTCGGAATATTTCGAGATCCTGTTCAACGACAACCAATACAAACCCCTTTTCGAAAACATTCGCGCCAAGGACTTCCTCCATTTTACCGACCTTAAATCCTATCAACGCCGCCTGGAAGAAACCTGGGCAAAGACCGATATTACGGATTCCATCCGCATTGCGGCAGGTGACCTCAAGGATCATCATATCGTCATAGGGTGCATGGACTTCGAATTCATCGGCGGCTCCCTGGGCAGCGTCATGGGCGAACGCATTGCCCGGTCCGTCGACTACTGCCTCGCACACCAGGCCCCCCTGCTCATCATCTGTAAATCGGGCGGTGCCCGGATGATGGAATCCGCCTTCTCCCTCATGCAAATGGCCAAAGTGTCCGGCAAACTTTCCCAGCTCACAGATGCCAAAATACCCTATATCTCTTTGCTCACCGACCCTTCTTTCGGCGGCATCTCCGCTTCCTTTGGGATGCTGGGTGACCTCAATATCGCCGAGCCGGGAGCGCTTATCGGCTTCGCCGGCCCGCGGGTCATCAAAGAAACGATAAAAAAAGACCTCCCCGAAGGCTTTCAACGCAGCGAGTTCCTCCTCGAACACGGGTTCCTGGATTTTATCGTCAACAGAAAAGACCTGAAAGAAAAGCTCGCCACGCTGATGACGCTGTTCAAGAGCTAGTCTCACGGTGATCGATCCCGAAATAATCGGTACCTTTGCCGACCTTCAAAAAAGATACCCGCAAGGGAACATAAATTTCAGGTTATCCCGGAAAAGCAAGAAATAAAGAACAGATCAGCCTACACGACTATTTCATCGAAGATAAATACGATGCAGGGATGGTTTTGGCCGGAACAGAAGTCAAATCCATCCGCGACGGAAAGGTCAACTTTGTCGACAGCTTTTGCGTCTTCTTCAAAGGGGAGTTATGGGTGAGGAACATGCACATTGCGGAATACCGGTTCGGGACTACCAATAACCACATCGCCGTCCACGACCGGAAACTCCTGCTTACCAAACGGGAACTCCGCAAACTCGAAAATAAGCTCAAAGACAAGGGTTACACGATCGTCCCTCTCCGCGTCTTCTTTAGCGAAAAAGGCCTCGCCAAAATGGAGATCGGCCTGGGCAAAGGCAAAAAGAATTACGACAAACGCGAATCCATCAAAGAACGCGACACCCAAAAGGAAATGAAACGCTACCTGAACAGACCGTAGTTGTAAAATGGGAGCGTTTGTGGCACGAATATTTCTATTCCTCTCCTCAAAGCGGGGCTATTTGAGAGCTGGCTTTTTGGTCTTACCTTCATGCATCGCCCCCTTACGAACTGATGGAAAAGTTATTATATATTTGCTTCCTCCTTGTTGTACCCGGCTTTTTATCTGCCCAGCTCGTATCCGGCTCTTACTACGGACATGCTGACGTCGATCTGTCGGGCATACACAACAACTATCTCACCGAGTTGGTCATCAAACAAAAAGGCAGCCGCGTCGAAGGCATCTTCGGCTACTACTTCCGTGACAAATACCAAGTTATTTCGTCCATGGCCACTACGACCCGGAGACACACGAGATCACTATTCTTAACCTCCCCATGACCTTCTACGGCAGCGTTTCGGTCGCCAACAGTGTAGACTGCATTACCAATTTCAGGGGAAAAGTCATCCATTCCAAAATGGGCAGCACCGTCCTGGGAACCTTTTACCACGACGACAGGTACAAGTACACCTGCCCTGATATAAAAGTGACATATGGGCAGGATAAAACTGATAATCACGCTGATAGTACCATTGCGGCAGGGCCGGTCGCCGCCCGCATGTGGAAACCCCAGCCAGACGATTTCGTCGTCGCCGCCATCCCGGCCGCGGTGCCCAATACAGCAGCGGTAGCTGCCGTTCCCGCCCCTACCGCAGTCCCGATCGTAGCAGACAAAAAGAAGATCGAAACATCGTTTGGGGAAAGAAAGGCGATCGTCAACCAGGGTCTTCCAGGTGGAATCCGATTCGGTTCGACTCAGCTTCTATGACAATGGAGAGATCGACGGAGACAGTATCTCGGTCTTTGTAAACAGTAAGGTCGCTTTGACCCACCAGGCGCTTGAGGCCAAAGCCTTCAATCTCTACCTGCTCCTGGATAGCACGCGGGACATCAATGAAGTAAGCATGTTCGCCGAAAATCTTGGCAGGATACCTCCCAATACTGCCCTCATGGTCATCACGGATGGCAAGAACCGCTACCAGGTATTCCTTAGCAGCAGCCTCACCGAGAATGCCACCATTCAGCTGAAGCGAAAGAGGCCTTAGCCCTAGAACAACTCCGTTTGCGGCGGCTGCTCTTTGGGCGCTTCCCTGTGTCCCCACTCGAATTCGACGCTCTTGCTGAAATCGAACAGTTTGCTGCCCACCGCCCTCCAGCCCATCACCTCCACGAAACCGGCGATCTTGATCTTTTGCGTCTTGGCCTGGGCACCGCGGCCGGACTTGACAACCACCACCGGTTCAGGATGAAGCGTGATCATCTCCAGCCGGTTCCCCTCGCCTTCCTTGATAAAGAGAAATTTATTGCGGAGGGTTGTCGTCTCTATCTTGAATCGTTTCACATTGTATTGCAGCTTCTCGTTGTCGAGATAGATCGCCGTAATGGTCTTTTCGGGATCGAATTTGCGCATCTCGATGATCTTCTCCGCGTCAAACCGCTGGGTCAGTTCAGTATCGGTCAATTCGTAGTTGCCATCGTTATAGACGACCAATAGCCGCTCGTCGCTATCGAAACTGCCCAGGTATTCTCCCTTGCCCTCCGTATTCAACCGACCAAAAGTTGCGTCGAACCACAGCCTCCGCCCGCTGAGCGTCGACTTGCCCGCCTCCTTGAATTTGACCGCCCGGACCGGATATTTGCTCACCTGGTTGCCCAGTGAGCTGCGGTTCTTGATCTCCAATTCCTCGAAGTAAAAATCAAACTCCTTGTTCCTCGCCGTCGAGGCTGGACTAAGCAAGACCTTCACCACTTCGGCCTCGCCGTTCGGGTTGGCGGAAAGATAATGCACTTTACTCTTGGCGTCCTCCTTGGCCAGATCGTATTCCTTGTCGCGGGTGACACCGGTGACATTGAACCGTTTGGCGTAGCTGACCCCGCTCTTGCCATCCACATAGATCATATTGTAAGTCGTACGTTCGTCGTTCTTACGGAATACTGCAATATGAAGGATATCCTTCCCGATAAACGCCTTGTCGGCCACCTTGACCACCTTCATCTTCCCCCCTTTCGTAAAGGCTATGATGTCATCCAGGTCGGAACAGTCAGTAACAAATTCGTCCTTCTTCAATCCTGTACCGATAAAGCCTTCTGCCCGGTTCACATACAGCTTGGTATTGGCAATGGCCACCTGCTGCGCCTGGATGGCCTCGAACAGCTTGATCTCCGTCTTCCGTTCCCGTCCCTTGCCGTATTTTTTAAGCAGGTTGTCATAGTAGGCGACCGTAAAATCCACGAGGTTGCTGAGGTCATGTCTGACCTGCTTGATATCGGCCTCCAGCCCCTTGATCTGGGCGTTCAGTTCGTCTATGTCAAGCCGGTAAATACGGCGGACAGGCTTTTCCGTCAGTTTGACGATATCTTCGCGGCTGATATCCCGGCGCAGTTGCTTCCGGAAAGGTTCGAAAGCCTTGGCGATCGCCGTCAGCACCTTTTCCCAGGTCTCATGTTTTTTCTCCAGCTCCTTGTAGATCTTCTCTTCGAAGAAAATCTTCTCCAGTGACGTATAATGCCATTTCTCCTGCAGTTCGGCCAGCCGGATCTCCAGTTCCCGCTTCAGGAGTTCCTTGGTGTGGTCCGCCGAGAGCGTAAGCAGTTCTTTTACGCTCAAGAACTGCGGTTTCTTTTCGACGATCACACAGGCATTGGGGGAGATGCTCACCTCGCAATCCGTAAAAGCATATAAGGCATCGATGGTGATATCCGGCGAAATGCCCGGCGCCAGATCGATCTGTATCTCTACCTCGGCGGCCGTGTTATCCGTCACCTTCCGTACCTTTATTTTGCCTTGCTCATTGGCCTTCAGGATGGAATCGATCAGTTGCGTGGTCGTCACACCGTATGGGACATCCCTGACCAGCAGGGTTTTCTTATCGAACTCCTCGATATGGGCGCGGACACGCACCTTTCCGCCCCGCTTGCCTTCATTATAATTGGTGGCGTCGATCATTCCCGCCGTCAGGAAATCAGGCGTCAGTTCGAATTTCCTGTTCTTGAGGTGTTTTATCGCTGCTTCACACAATTCGCAAAAATTATGCGGCAGGATCTTCGTGGCCAGTCCTACGGCAATGCCTTCCGCACCCTGCGCCAGCAGCAACGGGAATTTCATCGGCAGCGCGATCGGTTCATTCTTCCGCCCGTCATAGCTGAGCTGCCATTCGGTGGTCTTGGCATTGAAAGCCACTTCCAGCGCGAATTTGCTCAATCTCGCCTCGATATAACGGGCCGCGGCCGCGTCATCGCCCGTTCGAATATCGCCCCAGTTGCCCTGGGTCTCGATCAACAGGTCCTTTTGTCCCATGTTTACCAGCGCTTCACCGATGCTGGCATCTCCATGGGGATGGTACTGCATGCTCTGCCCGATGATATTGGCCACTTTGTTAAATCGGCCGTCATCCATTTCCTTCATCGCATGCAGGATGCGGCGCTGCACAGGCTTCAACCCGTCCTCCACGGCCGGCACCGCCCTTTCCAGGATCACGTACGAGGCATAGTCGAGGAACCAATGTTTGTATTGACCGGTTACCCCGGACTCATTCTCATGAAAATCGTCTGCTATCTTCGTCTTAGCCATAGTCGCTTTTTTCAAATGTTACCGCCGGACCATCAGCGCACCGCTCTCTCGGGCACCTGTGCGGCTTCCGTTGCCTTTGGCCCCCGTCCGCCTGTGAGCTTCCCCAGATGCGTGTCTCCAAATCCGCTAAAATATTTCAGTCCGTATCCCATCCCCCTATCCATACAGGAATGTCCGAACAAGATGAGCCCGGCATATTCCACCGCGGGATGCCGGGTATAAAACCCGATCAGATAGATCGCGATCGCTACTCCCTTATGGTGAACAAGGTTGTAGCCTATTGCCCCTATTCTGTTGCCACCCAGATAGGCTATCATACCCAGGTCAGGCGCCAGTATCCAGACCAGCCACCAATACCAGGCATAAGGCAATCGGGCAATCAGGCTGATGCTCAGCGCGAACATCGCCAACTCTTCCAGTTTGAGCAGCTTTATCATGTATTGATGGTTGACGGAGCTTGCACCGCCGGCTGGACAAGCTTGCATTTGATCTCAAAATCCCGCATGTTCTTAAGCTCGCCCTGTGCATCCAATTCTCCTGCGGCGACCAATTGCTTGATCCGCCACAACACATAGGCATCCCCTGTGGTTTGCTTTGCCTTGCCAAGGAACTGCCCGATCAGTTTGCTGACTTTTATCCAGTCCCCGGTGATGAATCTACGCAGCTCCTCATCGAAATATAGGGGTACTGCGCCAGTTTTTTGCCACCTTCCAGTATCCGCACGCCTTTATCCTCCTGATAGAGCCGCGCCCATTCGTCCGGGTCGACCTCAAATTCACTCAGTGTGATGGGCCTCGCCAGCTTACGTGCCTTCAGGAACTCCTTTGCCGGTATCTGGAAAAGGTTCTCCGGATAAAAGAGCAGTCCTTTCTCATTGATAAAGGGCAGGTTGTTAAGGTACAGGATAAAAATACGCCCCTGGAATTCCTTCAGCTGACTCATCAGCCAATAATAGCCGCTGACATCATGCTTGTTCTGCGCCGCCCAGATCCAGACGGTGGCGGCAGGCTCGGCCCCGAGCCGACCCTTGAGCTCCGCCACCTTCACATTGTCATCGACCCTGCCGGCCGCGTCTACCAATCCATCATAGTCACCGCCAGCCAGGATCTCGCGCCACCATTGCTTGCGCGCTTCCATTCCTTCCTGCGTGTAAATGCCCGCAATGGGGCCTACCCCCCATTCATCCTCGATCTGGATCACTTCCCCCGCAAAGGCGGGGTCCAGCTCGAAGGCTTTCTTCAGCGCCTCAATGTCATTGTACTGAAAAACAATATGGATCATATCACTCAACTATAAAATTAGCGCCATTTCAAGAGGCGGATCACCCACACGGGTGGTCGATCATGATCAGGCCTTCTCGCCTTCCACCAGATCCAGCTCCACTTTAAGGTTCGCAATAATGAATTCCTGCCGCTCCTGGGTATTCTTGCCCATGTAATACTCCAGGATCTGCTGGATATGGGTCTCCGGCATGACCATCACCGGCTGTTTACGCATATCCGCCCCAATGAACCGAGCGAATTCGTCGGGCGAGATCTCTCCAAGTCCCTTGAACCGCGTGATCTCCGGCTTATTGCCCAGTTTTTTCACCGCCGCCTGCTTCTCTGTCTCATCATAACAATAATGCGTCTCCTGCTTATTACGCACCCGGAAAAGCGGGGTCTCCAGGATGAACACATGCCCATTCTTAACCAGGTCGGGAAAGAATTGCAGGAAAAAGGTCATCAGCAAAAGCCGGATATGCATGCCATCCACGTCGGCATCGGTCGCAATGACAATATTCTTATAGCGCAACCCTTCCACGCCATCTTCTACATTCAACGCATGCTGCAGTAAATTGAATTCCTCATTCTCATACACTACTTTCTTGGTCATCCCGAAACAATTCAATGGCTTGCCGCGCAAACTGAAGACGGCCTGGATCTCGACATCCCGGGCCTTCGTGATGCTGCCGCTCGCAGAGTCTCCTTCGGTGATGAAGATGGTGCTGTTCTCGTTCTTCTCCTGGGCCAATTCTTTGTCCTTACCCGTCGGCTCATCGTTGAGATGAAACCGGCAATCCCGCAATTTTTTGTTGTGCAGGTTGGCCTTCTTGGCACGTTCGTTGGCCAGTTTCTTAATGCCCGCCAGTTCCTTCCGCTCCCTTTCGCTCTGCTCGATACGCTTCTTCAGGGCATCGGCCGTCGAGGGGTTCTTATGCAGATAATTGTCCAGCTCCCTGGCCAGAAAATCGGTCACGAAATTCTTCATAGTCGCACCGCCCTCTGCGATGTTGAGGCTGCCCAGTTTGGTCTTGGTCTGCGACTCGAAAACAGGCTCTACGACCCGGACGCTGATCGCCGCGGCAATACTCTGCCGGATATCGGAAGGCTCGTAATCCTTTTTGTAAAAATCCCGGATGACCTTGACGAAGGCCTCCCGGAAAGCCTGTTGGTGGGTGCCGCCCTGTGTCGTGTACTGACCATTCACAAAGCTGAAGATCTCTTCCCCGTAATCATTGTTATGGGCGATCGCGACTTCGATGTCTTCCCCCTTCAGGTGGATGATGGGATACCGGAGCTCGTCTTCATTCGTACGCCGCTGCAGCAGATCCAGCAAACCGTTCTTCGAAATGTATTTTTTGCCGTTGAAGTTGATGATCAGGCCGGCATTGAGATAGCAATAATTCCAGAACTGGTTGTCCATATACTCCGGCAGATAATGGAAGTTCTTGAACACCGTCTCATCGGGTATAAAGACGACCAGCGTCCCGTTGGCGCCATCGGTCCTGGCTTCTTTGTATTCTTTCGTAAGTAACCCCTTGGAAAACTCGGCTGTCTTTTCTTTGCCCTCCCGGAAAGCCGTGACCTTGAAATAGCTGCTCAGGGCATTTACGGCTTTCGTGCCAACCCCGTTCAACCCCACTGACTTCTGGAAGGCCTTGCTGTCGTATTTGGCGCCGGTATTGATCTTACTCACTACGTCCACTACTTTACCAAGTGGTATGCCCCTTCCATAATCGCGGATGGTAACTGTCTTCTGGTCGATATTGACCTCCACCTGCTTGCCATAACCCATGGTATGCTCATCGATACAGTTGTCGATCACCTCCTTGAGCAACACATAAATACCATCGTCTGGACTGCTGCCATCACCGAGTTTCCCGATATACATCCCGGGGCGAAGCCTGATATGCTCCCGCCAGTCCAGGCTTTTGATACTATCTTCCGTGTACTCGAACAAATTAGATTTTTCTGCCATAAAGCGATCCAATATAGGTATGATCATCCTACCGCCCCCGTGGGGCTTTAGGGCTGCAAGATAGTCAAACGAACGGAGAGGTTCTTTATTTCAATTTCTACAGGTGTGGATATCATCTGTAAATTGCAGGATGGCTTCATCCCTGCTGACCCTCGAAGGGGTCTCCGTACAAATAGGCGGCTTTCTGCTCCTGGATAGCCTCGATTGGACCATCGCCCCCCGCGAGCATTGGGCGCTTACGGGCCCCTCGGGCAGCGGCAAGACGGTCTTAGTGCATACCCTACTCGGCAGACATTTCCATACCGGCCGGATCACCACCTCGTACAGTATAGCCGTAGTAGAACAACAGCACCGCTTTCGAAACAGACCCGGCAGCACCGGGCTCTACTACCAGCAACGCTTCAACGCATCGGACGCCGACCAGACCATCTCTGTCGCAGAGGAAATTGCCGACGCCGGCTGGCCTGACCCTGATCCTGGCGTGATCGGGCTCCTCCATATCCAAGCGCTGCTGCAAAAACCGCTGATCCAACTCTCCAATGGTGAGCACAAGCGCGTGCAACTCGCCATAGCACTTCTCAACAGCCCCGACTTCCTCATTCTCGATAACCCCTTTTTAGGGCTGGACGTTGAAGGCCGGGCTACCTTGCACGACATCATCAATACATTACCCCAAAAGGGTATCCAGCTTCTGCTGATCGCCAACGGCCATGAGTTGCCCGAAACCATCACCCATGTCGCTCAGCTCGACAAGGGCAAATGGGGTTATAAAGGCGAGAAAGCAGGGTTCTATCCCGGCGAACAGCCACCACATACCGCGCTCCACAAACGCGTCCTTGAACGGGTTCGGGATAATGCAACCGGTACAGCCGACTTTACTTTCGCGATAAGAATGATCGATGCCACCGTTCGCTATGGCGAGAACACGATCTTAAAAAATGTCAATTGGGTGGTAAAGAAGGGTGAACGGTGGCAGGTATCCGGACCGAATGGCGCAGGCAAATCGACCCTGCTTAGTTTGATCACTGCCGACAACCCGCAGGCCTATGCAAACGAGATCTGGCTTTTCGACAGACGCCGCGGCACCGGCGAAACGATCTGGGACATCAAAAAAAAGATCGGCTTCGTGTCCCCGGAATTGCACAGCTATTTCGATACCGGCGCCCCGGCTGCATCCGTCATCGCCTCAGGCCTTTTCGATACGATCGGCTTGTTCCGGACACTTAATGAAGAACAGGAGGCCGCCGTGGAAAACTGGGTAGAGCTTTTGTCGCTGCGGCCTTTCCGCAACCGCCGGCTCGCAGAATTGTCTGCAGGGCAGCAACGCATGGTGCTCCTGGCCAGGGCGCTGATCAAGAATCCACCACTGCTTATCCTCGACGAACCCTGCCAGGGGCTCGATGAAGAGCAAACCACACAGTTCCGCGACATAGTCGACACGCTGTGTGAAACTTTCGGAACGACGCTGCTCTATGTGAGCCACTATCAACAGGAACTGCCGGCTTGCATCGACCATTGGCTCAAGCTCGACAAAGGCGTGGCACAGTCCTTATAAAATTATATTAAACCCATCAGCCATGAAAAGTTCAAACTGAAGGGGCAGCTGGAGCAGCCGTGATCCTGTTTGCCATGCGCCCAGCCAGACTTGAACTGATAAATCGACCGAGATCGATAAAGGAAACCACTGTATATGGTAAAAATTATTTAATTGTTTGATTATCAAATTAATAGGTAATCCTTGTGAAGTAGGCCGGTGGGCAACTGGAAAGTTAACCGATGGGATACCCAAATTCCTTAACTTTGCATCATCGCTGTGGGAATTACTGATGACACCTCAGCGTCGGCCATGCGGCCGGACTTACTTACTACCCCATTACATTCGACGCCTTGGGCGGCGAGACCACGGGCGAAAGCCCGAGAGCTAGATGCGCACCGGTGGTGCGGATCGAAGTTAAGTTAGATTTTTGCCCTTCTAAGCTGGATCGATTGGACTTTTTTGTTTTATCTTAAAAAAAGGTGATGTATGTATTCGTATGCGTTGTTGGAAAAGGGCTGTTATTATTTGATACAGGAGAAAGAAGAAGGGCCTGTAGGTTTGATCAAAGTGAACATGGAAACGGATCAGTGTATGTATGTCTCCAAATACGCCGACACGACCCTGACGATATGGAAGAAAAAATCAGATGCCATTTTCGACATTTTGGAGCTGCTGGGAGACGATAAGGTGAAGACCTGGGAAGCGATCTACAACGACAGCCCCGACACCTACAACTACGAAGAGGACGAGGAATAACCCGGCATCAGCGCGCGGCGGGACTTCTTTATGCGTAACCCGTAGGTCAATATGCCGGTACTGGTGACAACGGCAGAGAGCAGCAGGCTCGTGTAGTACAGTAGAAAGGTGTCCGCTTCGTTGTAGCCGGATGCCGATCCGCGCAAATAGTACAGCAAATAAATGATCAGGTAGGTGCCGTATCCGAACAGCAAAGCGGCATACACATAGACCATCGAGTGCTCAAACCGGTTATGCTCCATCTTCTTGAGGTACTGCCACAAGCCCATTACCGTGTACACCAATATCAACGATACCCCGATCCCGACAACGATCGGCCAGGAAAAAGCATACCCTTTTTGCCCGATAAGAACGGATTCTCCGATCACAAAAATGACCAGCACCAACAACACTTGCTTCCTCAATTTGCCCGAACTTGCCAGCGCGAAGACGAGCAGCACCAGCGGGGTGTCGACCAGGTCATAAATATTACTGAGGTGCTGAAAAAAATGGTGGAGTGCCCCCTGCTGCATCGGCCAGAGGATTGGGAAGTTGACGAGCCCGTTAAAAAGCCAGTAGATGCCGATCACCCGGTAGGTGTTGACCTTTCTCACCTTCTTGAAACCCAGGAACACAAAGGGCACAAAACAGATGACGATGGCAAGGCTCGCGATCACGAGATAAAGTACGGAGTACGACCCGGTTTTCAAAGGATTACGTTTAGTTATTAAGCGAAAAAATAGGCCTTTTAGTATAGGTAAATATACTCAGTTTTATACATATTTTACGGTAGTTTTCGACAAAGTAAAAGGATTGCCCGACGACTGTAGCAATCCCGCGGATTAACGTAATTTTACCCGGATGATCTCTCAGCAAACCATACAACAGATCCTTAGCCGCATCGATATCATCGAGATAGTCGGCGGGTTTGTGAAGCTGAAAAAACGCGGCGCCAATTATCTGGGGCTATGTCCGTTTCACAACGAGAAGTCTCCCTCCTTCACCGTTTCCCCCGCAAAGGAGATCTATAAATGCTTCGGTTGCGGGCGCAGCGGAAATACCATCAGTTTCCTCATGGAGCTCGAGAAGTATTCCTATGTGGAAGCCCTCCGGTGGCTCGCCGCCCGCTACAATGTCGAAGTAGAAGAGTCCGAAGTCAGCCCCGAAGTGCGTTTGCAGCAGCACACTGCCGACAGCCTTTATATTATCAACGGCTTCGCGCAGAAATTCTTCAGCGACGCCCTTTTCAACAGCGAGGAGGGACAGGACATCGGCCTCAGCTACCTCAAAGAACGCGGCTTCAACGAGGATACCATCCGCACATTCCAGATCGGCTATAACTCCGAACAACGCGACAACTTTGCCCGGGCTGCCGTGGCCGCTCAATACAATCCGGATTACCTCCGGAAAACCGGACTGGTCACCCTCCGCGACGACCGGCTCGTCGACAACTATCGCGGCCGCATCATCTTTCCCGTGCACAACCAGACGGGAAAAATAATAGGCTTCGGGGCCCGCATCATCAAAACCAACGACAGGGCCCCTAAGTACATCAATACGCCCGAGAACGAGATCTATGTCAAAAGCAGGATCCTCTACGGGTCATGGCTTGCCCGGCAGGCAATCGATAAACAAGATGAATGCCTTCTCGTGGAAGGCTATACAGACGTGGTCTCCCTGCACCAGGCCGGTATTGCGAACGTTGTCGCCAGCGGCGGCACCTCCCTCACGATCGACCAGCTTCGACTGATAAAAAAATACACCAACCACCTTACGATCATTTATGACGGTGATGGCGCCGGCATAAAAGCCGCCCTGCGTGGCCTCGACATGGCGCTCGAAGAAAGTCTCGATGTACGCCTGGTGCTGATACCCGACAAAGAAGACCCGGACAGCTACGTACGAAAGCTGGGCGCGGCAGCTTTCCGCGATTTCATCGCTACCAACAAAAAGGACTTCATCCTCTTTCAATTGGAAGTGGCGCTCAAAGAAGCCGGTACCGACTCCAACAAAAAGGCCGCCGTTGTCAACCAGGTCGCTGAAACGATCGCGCGTATCAACAAAGCGGAGGATTTTACCCGGCAACAGGATTATATCCGGCAATCTGCCGAAATGCTGCGGATCGACGAGACCGGCTTGCATACCCTCGTTAATAAATACATCCGTGAACGGATCACTAAACAGGAGAACAAGATCGCAGCGCAGGCAGTGGAAAATACACCACCGCCCGAAATAGCGGTGCCGCAAGACGATGAGTCCATCAACCTCTTCTTCCGCCACGAACAAAACGAAAGGGGCATGATCCGCGATCTCCTCGAATTTGGCCTGAGAGCCTGGAACGACGAGACCCTTGTAGCCGACTATATTCTCACCGAGTCACAGGACCTCGTCGACCTGATCGACAACAAGCGGCTACTGGTCATACTTGACCTCTATAAGAATTGGTATGAACAAGGGCTCGAGCCTACGGCCAAGCACTTCCTTTACCACGAAGACCAGGAACTCAGCGCGCTCGCAGTATCCATCATGGACCTGAATGCGCAAAATGAATTGAGCCCCAACTGGAAGGAACACTACGAAGGGAAGATAGCTTTACCCGATGAATTGTACAAGGAGACCGTTCTGTCGACACTACGCTACCTGAAGCTCCGAAAGATCCATCGACTGATAGAGGAAAATCAACATGACATGAAAACGCCGCATTCGGCGGAAGAGTTGAAGATCCAAATGGAAACCGCGCGTCATCTAAAAGACCTGGAAAAGGAACTCATGCGGGACGTGGGAACGGTTGCGGCAAGGTATGTCTAACCCGCCTGCCGCTCCAACATGCCCATCACGCGTTGCGCTTGCAACAGGTGCCGCTCCCCATGCGCCACCAGGAAACGCAGGACGTCACCAAGCCTTAGCCGCAGCAATCGGGGCAGGAAAAAAGGGATAGTGATCCGGCGCAGGTCCTTGGTGGCTACATGCCGCAGAATGTCATCGAGCGCATCACACTGCCGCAAAAATACGCTCAGCTCCTCCCTGGCGTCGATAGACGCGGGTTCAACCATTTGGGATTTTCGCGCTTTTAGTTTGAAAACACTCCCATCCGGACGTGGCATAATGGCCGAACAGACCAGGTCGCCGAGCAGCCCGCTGCTATATTCATCCGAAGAGGTATTGGGGGCCAATGCTATCCGGGAGAGGATAAACCTGACCGACTGATCCATAGAAAGATTGAGGTGCCCATACACGGCAGCGATGCACCATTGACCCGGACCAGGCGGCTGTTTCAGCTGCTCATCGCTAAGGCGCAGGAAGGTCTGGGTATTGGCCTTCAGCAGCTCGGTCCTGTCCAACAATTCCGTAATAAGACTTGTTCTGCTAAAAACTGCCATGGAAAAGGGTGTAAATGAATAGCGTTTTGGTGCCGTAGCTCTAAAGATACACGAAGCCTCTTTCTGTGGCCAGCGGCAAAGGAGAAAATACCCAGAAACATTAGTAGATGCGCGCATGCAGCAGGTGCCTGCAGGCCCTGACGATTCCTTCAATGATTGACAAGTGACAAGATGGATGACGCTATACGGGCCGCCTTGCGGCTCCTGTACGCCTGCGGTTCGCTACAGGTTTCTCCAGGGACTTGGTCGAACGATTTGCCGTACGGACAACTTCGGCAGTCCCGGCTTCTTCCAGGACGGCTTCCCCACGCAAGGGAACCCGCAACGAAGAAAGGGGTCTGGTCTTCGAAAAGCGCACGGCCGTCCATACATGGTCAAGCGCTACGTCACAGACCATTTCATAGCCCGAGCCCGTGATGCAAGCCCAGCTACGCTGCCGGTTCAGTGTGGTCGCGATCTTGGACCCTGGTTTTGGATATGCTACCCAAAACTTTCCATCCGCATGCAACGCCGGCAATACCTCGCGCGTGATAATGCCCAGTTGGACCTCATTGATGGCAAATACGAGGGCGAAATCGATCTTTTTGCTCTTTAACAATGGCGTTAGGTTCTTGGCAAAGGCCAGTTTGATGAACTGTTTCTCGATGGAAGACGGCAGACCCTGGATCAACAGGTTCCTCTCATCGGTCAACTGTAGTTTTTCCAGCAAAGTTTGAGACATTTCTGGACTGATTTAAGTGGCAGTTTGAAAATGACAGATTCCATACGGCGCCATCGTCGGTTGCAACGCATGCCCGCGGAATGCAAAACTAGTGAATTATTCCTTCTCGTGAACAGATTCGTGGTCTAGTTCGTTACCGGCCTCATTTCTCCGTTGTCGCCGCCGGTCACGATATTTGAGGATGGGCACCTTGTTTTCATTCCCCCTTAGCAAACGGGAGATGTTCTTCTGGTGGGTAAGGACCACCAAAAGGCATACGGCGATCGCAAATGCACGATATAGGGTTTCGTGCGCATCGAAGATGTAAAGTATAAAAACGGCAAAGGCTACACTCGCCAGCATGGAGCTAAGACTCACGAAACGCGTCAGATAGAGGACCAACAGGAATACCCCTACACAGCACACGGCTGCCAGGGGCTGGATAGCGATGATCATGCCAAACAGGGTGGCCACTCCCTTACCGCCACGGAACTCCGCCCAAATAGGAAAGATATGGCCCGCAACGGCAGCCAGGCCCAGACCAACCATAAAATTGGTCCGCTCGGCCTCATTCTGTAAATAATAGGGAACTAAAATGTAAAGACTCGTCGCAATGACACCTTTGAGCACATCGACCGCCATGACCAAGGTTCCCCATCTGGAACCTAGTACCCGAAATGTATTCGTGGCCCCTGCATTCCCACTGCCGTATTCGCGGATGTCTATTCCAAAGAATGACCTGCTTACCCAGACGGAAGTGGGAATAGATCCTATGAGATAGGCCGACAGAATGAGTAATACCTCCTTCATGGAGTGGTTGAGTGGGTGCACCAGGCTGGTTTTCGTCCAAAGTAGCCATCCCGGTGCACCGGCTAATGATGGGCCTTCGGCCGTCGGACCTTAAGGTCCGCCAGAGTTGGATAACAAATATACTGAAAAATAGAACGCAGTTTCTTGCGTCTTTCAACCCCGGCATTTAATTGCCGACAGTTATTTTTCGGTTTTAAGGCAGATCCAGCCTGCCCTTGTCAACTTGTTGGATATGGATAAATTGTTTTTTTTGGCCTCATATTCAATGTCTTCTGAGTCATTTTGCAGCAGGCCGCTCAATAATATAACGCCCCCTGGTGCCAAATGTTGCTCCAGATCGCCCAATTGATCCACAATTACGTGTTTGTTTATATTGGCCAGCAGGCAATCGAACCGGCCATCCAGCCCGGCGACTGTGTACTTCCGCAACACGGTTATTCGGGAACATTCGTTGGCGATGATATTCTCCGTCGCATTGTTGATGCTCCACTCGTCATTGTCGATCGCTATGACTTCCCTTGCACCCAGCCGTTCTGCAAGGATGGCGAGCACACCCGTACCCGTTCCAAAATCGAGTACCCGCTTGCCGCGCAGGTCCATCCCCTGCATCGATTGCAACATCATATAAGTCGTCGCATGATGTCCCGTACCAAAACTCATCTTCGGCGTAATCACCAATTCATGTTCCACCCCCGTTATCGGGGCGTGGAAATGGGCGCGGATCGCACAGAACGCCTCTACGACCACCGGCTGGAAATTTTTTTCCCATTCCTCATTCCAGTTCTTTTCGGCTATCCGCTCCAAGGTGTAGGTCAGCCCGTGTGCAGCCAACAGCGCTTCCAATTCCTCCCGATCGAAGTCTTCCTCCGGGATAAAAGCCTTTAGAAGCGTATCTTCCTGTTCAAACCCCTCATACCCGCGTTCGCTCATCAAGGCGATCAGCAGATCCTGCCACTCTACCGTCTCGATCGAAATTGCTATGTGCATAATAAAAAAGTCTGCGACGCCAGTCGCAGACCCTATTTGAATTGATGGATGATTATTCCTGTTCGCGTCGTCCGGCCGGAGCGGGAGGTGCGCCGGCACCCTGGGGGTTGGGCATCAACATCTTTCTGCTCAGCTTGAACTTGCCCGTTTTCTGATCGAGCCCGATGAGCTTCACCTTCACCATATCTCCTTCCTTCAGTACCCCTTCCATCGTTTCCAACCGTTTGTGCGAGACCTCGCTGATGTGCAGCAGGCCCTGCTTGCCCGGAAGGAACTCTACGAAGGCGCCATAAGGCATCACGGACTTGACCTTCGCCTCGTACACAGATCCGACTTCCGGCTGCGCGACGATGCTCTTGATCCAATTCACGGCCTTGTCCAATCCTTCCTTGGCGGGAGAGAAGATGCTGACCTCGCCAAAATTGCCAACCTCTTCGAGGTTGATCGTGGCCCCGGTCTCGCGCTGGATCTCCTGGATGATCTTGCCTTGCGGCCCGATGACGGCGCCGATGAATTCCTTGTCGATAAAGATCTTCACCATCCGCGGTGCATGAGGCTTCACTTCAGGACGCGCCGCAGGCATGGTCTCATACATGGCATCCAGGATATGCAGGCGGCCTTTACGTGCCTGCTCCAATGCTTCACGCATCGTATTCATGCTTAAACCATCGACCTTGATATCCATCTGCACGCCGCAGATACCCTCGCGGGTACCAGTCACCTTGAAGTCCATATCTCCCAGGTGATCTTCATCACCGAGGATATCGGTGAGGATGGCATACTTCCCGTCAGTGGGACGCGTGATCAGCCCCATGGCTACTCCGCTCACATGTTTAGGGAAAGGCACACCCGCATCCATCAACGCCAGACTGCCTGCACATACGGTGGCCATCGAAGACGAACCGTTGGATTCCAGGATATCACTCACCACCCGGACCGTATAAGGATAGTCGCTGCCCGGCATCATCTGCCTGAGGCTGCGCATGGCCAGGTTGCCATGTCCGACTTCCCGGCGGCTCTGCCCGCGCATCATCTTTACCTCGCCGGTACTGAAAGGCGGGAAATTATAGTGCAGGAAAAATTTCGAGTCATAGCTCTTGGCGGCGCTTTCGATCAGCAGCTCGTCCAGGGGTGTTCCCAGCGTGACGGTCGTGAGCGATTGCGTTTCGCCTCGCGTGAACAAGGCCGAGCCATGCGGAGTCGGCAGCGGATCCACTTCCATCGCCAATGGGCGAACCTGCTCGAGTGACCGGCCGTCCAGCCGGATACGATCGTCCAGGATCATGTTCCGCACCACATCCCACTGCAGGTCGGCATAATATTTCTTGGCGAGCTTCTTGTCCGCATCGGTCACTTCTGCACCGAGGGACTCGATCAATTCTTTTTTCAATTTGTCGTACCCATCGCTCCGTTCGTGCTTGCTGCTGCCGGCACGGCTGATCTGGTAGACGCGATCCTTGGCGAATGCCGTTACTTTCTGCTGCAGCTCATCATTCGTAAGCGGCTTGGTGTAATCGCGCTTGCCGGTCACACCGGCTTTGGTACGCAGTTCTTCCTGCGCCTTGATATGTACGCGGATCGCGTCATGCGCGACTTCCAGCGCCTTCACCAGGTCCTCTTCATTGCATTCCTTCGCCTCACCTTCGACCATCATCAGGTTCTTGTCGGTGGCGGCGATCATGAATTCCATATCGGCCTTTTCCAATTCGGATCGGGTGGGATTGACAATGAACTTGCCGCATACCCGGCCGATACGCACTTCGCTGATGATCTCCTTGATTGGAATATCCGACACGGCCAGCGCAGCCGAAGCAGCCAGACAAGCCAGCGAATCCGGCATGACCTCTCCATCGCTGGAAACCAGCGTCAGTAACACCTGAACATCACATAAATAATCCTCTGGAAAAAGCGGACGCAACGCCCGGTCGATCAACCGGCTGGTCAATATCTCATAATCATTCAGGCGCGCTTCCCGCTTGAAGAAAGAGCCGGGTATACGACCGGCAGAAGCGAATTTTTCCTGGTAATCGACAGAAAGCGGGAAGAAATCCTGTCCTTCTTTGGGGTCTTTGTTGGCAACAACGGTGGCAAGGATGATACAATTCCCCTGGCGCACGGTGACGGCTCCATCCGCCTGACGGGCCAGTTTACCGGTCTCGATAGAAACCATCCGGCCCCCGCCGATATCAAACGTTACACTAATAGGTTGTGAAAGCATGAGCTTTTCGTCTTTGTCGAATAACGGCTTATTGAGGCAGGATCGAAAAGAAAACCGTAATTCTGAGTTAAAAAATAAGTGAAATACTGTAAAACCTTATGGTATAAAAAAACGATTCCCAACCGTGCGGTCAGTTGAGAATGTTTGCTATATACATAAGAGATTATTTTCTGAGACCCAATTTTTCAATCAACTGGCGATACCCTGTCAGGTTAGTCTTGCTCAGATAGGTAAGCAGACGTTTTCTCTTACCAACCAATTGCATCAAACCGCGATGCGTGGAGAAATCTTTTTTATTGGCTTGCAGGTGCTCCGAAATGCGGTTGATCCGCTCCGTCAACAAAGCGATCTGGCCCTCGATGGAACCGGTGTTGGCAGTCTTGCCACCAAACGCTGTAAAGAAACTTGCTCTTTTTTCTTTTGTCAAATAAGGCATCTCAAATTTTTATTTAGTGTGCATCGGGGATAGCTTGTCCCAAATTAACCCATCCCCGGTGCACGGCTAATGATGGGCCTTCGGCCGCGGACCCTTATCCGCTCGCATCTCTGCTGAATTAGCAGGCCGCAAAATTAAGGTAATTTCCCAACATCCTAAAATTAAGGGTAAAAATAGGGCAAATTTTACGTTTATATTGGGGCAATTGGCTAATTTTCGCCCGTTTATGAACTATTTTGTCCACCCTACGGCGGTCATCGACCCTGGTGCAGCCATTGGCAGCGGCACAAAAATCTGGCATTTCTGCCATATCATGTCCGACGCCTCCGTCGGCAAAGACTGTACGATTGGCCAGAATGTCATGGTCGGCGACGGTGTCGTCCTCGGAGATCGGGTAAAGGTGCAAAACAATGTTTCGCTTTATAGCGGGGTGACCTGCGAAAACGAGGTCTTTATCGGCCCCTCCGCTGTATTCACCAACGTCATCAATCCCCGCGGTGCCATTTCCAGAAAACACGAGTTCAGGAACACGCTTGTCTGTAAAGGCGCGACCATTGGCGCCAATGCGACCATTATTTGCGGGCATACTATCGGCGAATATGCCTTTATCGGCGCCGGCGCCGTGCTCACGCATTCTGCTCCGCCCTACAGCCTTTTCCTGGGCAACCCCGCCCGGCAATCCGGCTGGGTCAGCGCCTGCGGCCACCGGCTTGCTTTCGATGCGACCGGCCGGGCGACCTGCCCCGAAAGCGGCGAACAATACCAACTTCAGAACGATCAGTTAACCCCGGTACGGAGTGTCTAAGGTCACCCCCCCCATATCTTTCGCCCTTGTCGGAGCCGGGCATATCGGCCAACGCCACGCGGCGCAGATCGCCCGCTGCGGATCACTGAGAGCGGTAGCTGATATCCTGCCGGAAAAAGCCCGGCGACTGGCAGACGCCTATGGCGCCCGCTCCTACCCTTCCCTCGAAGCCATGCTCGATGCCGGGTCGCCCGACGTGGTCGTCGTCTGCACACCCAATTACCTGCACGCTCCGCAGAGCATACTCGCGCTTACCGCCGGCGCCCACGTCCTCTGCGAGAAGCCGATGTGCCTCTCTACCAGAGAAGCAAGTGCCATGATCGATGCCGCCGCATTGGCCGGCCGCCATCTTTTTGTCGTCAAACAAAACCGCTTCAATCCGCCGGTTCGGCTGCTTCACCAAATGATAAGCGAAGGGAGACTCGGCCGGCTCCATTCTTTCCAGGTCAACGCCATCTGGAACCGGCCGCCGGATTACTACCGGCATTCCGATTGGCACGGAAAACGAAGCCAGGATGGCGGCATTCTTTTCACCCAGTTCAGCCACTTTGTCGATCTCCTCCCCTGGCTCTTCGGCCCACTCGCCACAGTGGACGCCTACCGCGACAATTACAGCCTGCCCGGCCTGGTCGAAACGGAAGATACGGGTGTGGCCATCTTGCGGATGACAAGCGGCGTTATCGGCACCCTGCACTACACCGTGTCGGCTTATTCCGCCAATGTAGAGGGTTCACTGCTGGTATTGGGTGAAAAAGGTACGATCCGCATTGGCGGCCAATACCTGAATGAATTGGATTACTTTCGTGTCGAAGGCATGGTTACCCCCTCGCTGCCCCTCGGACGCCCTTCAAATGATTATGGCTTCTACCAGGGCAGTATGAGCAACCACGACAAGGTGTACGACGAACTGATAAAAGCTGTGGCGACAGCGCCCTTTGACCTGCCCTCGGCAGCGGAGGCCGCCCGCACCGTAGGGATCATCGAAATGATCATGGCCGCAAACCCCGATCCCGGCAATCCATCCACCCGTGCCAATCCCGATACCGGCCTATGACGAAGAAACTTTTCTTTACCGTCACCAACGACCTTGTCTATGACCAGCGCATGATCCGCATCTGCAGCTCCCTCTCCGCGGCCGGCTATGATGTGACCCTGGTTGGACGCAAGAACAAACACGCCCCAACCCTCGGAACACAACCTTTTCGCCAACACCGCCTGAGGACGTGGTTCCTGCGCGGCAAAGGCTTCTACATCGAGTACAACCTGCGGCTGTTCTTCTTCCTGCTCACCCAAAAGATGTCGGGGATCTGTGCCATTGACCTGGACACCATCCTACCCTGTTATTTGGTGTCGCGTATCCGGCGCGTCCCCCGGGTTTACGACGCACACGAACTGTTTTGCGAAATGCAGGAGGTCGTGTGCAGGCCCGGCGTCTATAGAATATGGAAAACCATCGAGCGTTTTTGCGTGCCGAAATTCCCGATCGGGTATACTGTCAACGATCTGATTGCCGCCGAGTTTTTCAGGCTCTACGGCGTCAAATACGCCGTCATCCGCAATGCGCCTTTGCTTAGTCCTGAACCGCTACCCGAGCTAGCCGCAGCACCCCACCCGAAGGTTACGCCGCCGGTCACCCCTCCCTTTCCCGCGGGCCGCTTCATCCTTTACCAGGGAGCCGTCAATGAAGGCCGCTGTTTCGAAACGCTGATCCCGGCCATGCAGACTGTCGATACCCCTTTACTCATCTGTGGGGAAGGCAATTTCATGGCAAAGGCCCGGACCCTCGTGCGGCAATACGGCCTCGAAGAAAAAGTGATCTTCCGGGGTATGGTCCGGCCGGAAGACCTGCCGCCCATCACCCGCTCGGCTTATATCGGCATCACCTTATTCGACCGGCAGGGCACCAGCAATTATTATTCCCTTGCCAACCGCTTCTTCGACTATATCCACGCAGGTATCCCGCAACTGGCCGTCAATTATCCGGCTTACCGGGAAATAAACAATTCCTATCGGATTGCTGTTCTAATTGACAAACCCGGCATCCGGGAAATATCGGCTGCCCTGAACACCATATTGAGCGACACGGAGCTTTATCATACGCTATTGGCCAACTGCAAACAGGCCCGGCTTTACTACAACTGGCAGGAAGAGGAGAAAAAACTGGTTCGGCTTTATGAACAGCTTTTCTGTCCACAACTTTTCAACTAGATCTGTGAACAATCATCTACATATCGTGTGCCTTGATGTGCCATATCCCGTCGACTACGGAGGCGTTTTCGATCTTTTTCATAAGATCCGCTTCTTGCACGGGGCAGGTGTGCGGATCCACCTCCACTGTTTCGAATATGGGCGGGGGGAACAGCCGGTGCTGAACGACTATTGCGAGGAGGTCCATTATTATTCCCGCCGGGAAGGCCACAAGGGTTTCTCCCATCGGCTTCCCTATATCGTTTGTTCCCGCTCCAACGGCGGGCTGCTTGACCGCCTTTTGCTGGATGACCACCCTATTCTGCTCGAAGGCATCCATTGCACCTATCTGGTGAACGACGACCGCTTTAAAGACAGAAAGATCATCCTTCGCCTCCACAATGTGGAGTATCAATACTATCGCCAACTCTATTTGTCCGAAAAATCCCTGCTCAAAAAGATCTATTATCTGCACGAGAGCAATCTACTCCGCCGTTATGAGCGGCGCATCGCTGGAAAAGTGAAGATCCTGGCTGTCTCGCAAAAGGACAGCGACCAATACCGCCAGGAGTTCGGGGCTGCGGATATCGATACCCTGCCCGTCTTCCTCCCTTTCGAAAAAGTGATGAGCAAGGAAGGTACGGGCTGCTTTTCTCTTTATCATGGAAATCTATCGGTAGCGGAGAATGAACAGGCGGCGAGCTGGTTGTTAAAAAAGATCTTCGCTTCGCTGGACATGCCCTTTATCATTTCCGGTAAAAACCCCTCTTCCAGGCTCACCCGCCTCATCTATCAATACCCCCATGCCTGCCTTATCCCTAATCCGTCGGAGGAAGAGCTGCAGGACCTGATCTCCAAGGCACAGGTCAATATCCTGCCCTCATTCAATTGTACCGGGGTGAAGTTGAAACTGCTCAATGCCCTTTTCAACGGCCGGCATTGTATCGTCAACCGGGACGCCGTGGAAGGCACGGGTCTCGAAGGCACCTGCCACGTAGCGACCGGCGCCGATGACATCCGTTGTCTGTTGACCAAGTTACATACCCGCCCTTTTACGGCAGAAGACATAATGGGAAGAAAAAGACTACTGGAAGGATTATACGACCAACAGGCCAGTTTGCAGAAATTGCTGGATTCGATCTGGTAGCCCCTACTCGATCGTCATTGTCGCATTGTCGATGACCTGACCCCGCTCCGTTCGAAGCACTTTCGCCGGGAATTTGTGTATAACGCGATAGTCATGCGTAGCCATGATGATGGTTGTGCTGTAGTCGCGCGAGATCTGAAACAACAACTGCATGATCTCGTCCGAAGTTTCGGGGTCGAGGTTGCCGGTCGGTTCATCAGCCAGGATAAGTTTCGGCGAATTCAGCAAGGCCCTGGCGATATCCACACGCTGCTGTTCACCGCCGCTCATCTCGAAGGGCATCTTAAACCCTTTTGCTTTCAGGCCGACTTTGTCCAGCACATCCGCAACCTTCTCGTCCATCAGGTGCACATCCTTCCATCCGGTGGCCCGAAGCACGAACTTCAGGTTGTCGTTGACATTGCGGTCCGTCAACAACTGGAAATCCTGGAATACAACTCCAAGGGTCCGGCGCAGGTATGGCACTTTCTTCCAATCCATGTCCCGCAGGTTAAAACCAGCCACCTGACCTTCTCCTTCTGTGAGCAAAAGGTCCCCGTAAAGCGTCTTGAGCAGGCTGCTCTTGCCCGTACCGGTCTTACCGACTAAATAAACGAATTGGCCTTTATCAATCGAGAGGTTAACTTCCTGAAGGATCAAATTGTCGCCCTGATAAATGTTAGCGTGTGTTAATTCGACGATGATTTCGGCCATAGCAGACTTATTTTTGCAGCGGGGATTGGATCCACCGAATGATACCCGTTCCCGCTGCACAGCTGATGATGGGGTTTTGGCCGGCGGACAGAGGGTCCGCCAGCATTCAAAAATAAGGAAAAAATCAACGTTACGCCCCTTTTGCGACAGGCTCCTCGATCTTTTCGAACGGCGTATCCTCCCGATCGGCCTTCAGCATCAGCCGAAGCGTGGAGTCATTGGCGAAATAACTCATCATCCAGTTGAGGAACACGATCAGTTTGTTTTTGACGCTTAGGATCAGCATCAGGTGCACAAACATCCAGGTCAGCCATGCCAGCCCGCCCTGAAAGGAAAACCCGGGAAGGTCAACTACGGCCTTTCGCTTCCCAACCGTGGCCATGGAGCCCTTGTTGTGGTATTCGAATTCCGACCGTGGTTTGTCTTTGAGTTCCTGCTTGAAGTTCCTGGCAATGTGTGCAGCCTGTGCGATCGCGACATTGGCCAGTTGCGGATGCCCGTTAGGGTATTTCGGCGTCGGCATATAGGCGACGTCGCCAATGGCATACACACCATCGAGCCCTTCCACCTCGCCAAAGCGGTTCGTCTTAAGCCGGTTGGCCCTGGCGATGCTGGCAGCCGGCATCCCGTCCAGCAGGTTAGCGATGACACCCGCGGCCCAGATCACATTCCTGGTCGGGATCGTCTCCCCATCTTTTAACCGGACCGTGTTGCCATCGTAGTCCTGCACTACTGTGCTCGTGCGCACCTTTACCCCAAGGTCCTCGAGGTATTTCCGTGACTTGGCCTTGCTGGCATCGCTCATCGCGTTCAGGGTATTGGGCGATCCTTCCAGCAGGAAGATCGTAAACCTGGAAAAGTCGACGTCCGGATAATCCTTGGGCAGGATGTTCTTCTTCATCTCCGCCATCGCGCCAGCCAGTTCCACACCCGTCGGACCGCCGCCGACGATCACAAAATTCAACAGCGCCTGCCGCTCGGCCTCGCCGGCTTCGATCGTCTCTTCGAAGGTCTGCAATATCCTGTTGCGGAGGGCCATGGCGTTGGGGACCGACTTCATCGGGAAGGAATTTTCCCGGATACGGTTATTCCCAAAATAGTTCGTGGTACAGCCCATCGCGATGATCAGCCTGTCATAGGGTACCGTACCCACAGACGTGTATACGATCTTCGCGGCAGTGTCAACGTGTTCTATCTCGGCTATGCGGATGGTCATATTGGTTTTGTGCTGAAAGACCTTGCGCAGCGGAAAGGAGATGCTCGAAGGCTCCAGGCGTGCCGTAGCGACCTGGTACATCAGGGGCTGGAATTGATGATAATTATGCCTGTCGAGCAGGAAGACCGAATAACCGGTATTCTCAAGGCTCCTGGCCATCGACAGTCCGGCGAAACCCGCCCCGAGGATGACGACGCGCTGCCTGTTGTCTGGTGTCATAAATTGAAGTTTTTGAATGCCGCTCCGGCTGTAAAGTTAAGTCCAATCGGGCATACCCCGGCCGGGAAAAAGCGGGGTCAACCGTGAAATCCTTGTACAAATTACTATGCCACGGTCTTTTACGTCCTTTCAGCTGCCGGCGGCTCGCCGAGCACCTTCCTCAGACGGGCACCGCTGCATCGAGTTGCAACAGGACGCCGTAATCGCCGCACGCGGGGTCATGCAGATAAGCAGGCAGAAGCCCCAGGGGCCTGAAACCGATCTTTCGTTGAGGCGTCAACGTTGGGTCCACGCGCGTCCCCTCCAGCCACTCCCGGTAATATTGGTCGCCGGTCAGCCGGTCCGCCACCGCCCCGTAGCCATTCATCATTCCCACGGTGATCTGCCCCTTCAGGTCCAGCATGCGCACCAACGTCTGCCTGGCGCGATAGAGCATGCGGGCAAGACCTTTTCCCCGGTGATCCGGATGGATGCCCAGATCCAGTCCATAAAGCCATTCGCCGGCCGGCGCATGTCGCCCCAGCCAGCCACCTGCGAAGACATCGCTGAACACATGTGTATACGTCCCGGGACCTATATCGTATCGCATAGTGGTGGTCATTCCTACGATACCACTATCTGACAATATGACGAACTGACCTGCCGGAAAGACTTCGAGGTGCCGGAGATATTGGGGAGCATGCAGCCGCTCCTGCTCCGCGAGGGTCGGAAAAACGATCCTTTGCAAGTGCTCCAGTTCCGGTGCATGCCCGGGAAGCATCGCTGATACAGTAACCATGATCAAATGTAAAGGATTTTCGCAGGCCACTGCAGGCTGGCTTCAGTTTGCGCATGGAACGGCGTTTTTAGTAAAAAATGGCAGCCCTTTTGAGGTGTGCAACTACACTATGGCGTTACTCCTCACTTCCCAGATGGACATCATGGACAAGATCGCGCCGATGCCGGTAGCGCTCAAGGCTGAGCTTTTTCGTGCAGCTGTGAGAATGGACATACGCAAAAACCAGGTTTTGCTTCGGCCCGATGAGACCTGCGACTATCTTTATTTCATTGAGGAAGGCGTATTGACCTGCTATGGGCTTAATGAAAGCAAGAGGCAGTACCTTTGGCTAATGGGCGAAGGAGATATTGCCACGGGGGTGACCAGCTTCAACCTGCGCGTTCCCTCCAAACAATTTATCGAAGCACAGACGCGCTGCGTCCTTTACCTGCTTTCCTGGGAGCACCTCGAACGGCTGACGCATGAATACAAGGAATTCGGTACGATCCGCCAGCGCATCAGCGACAAATACCATATTCAGATCCGGGACATTGATCATATTCGCAGTCAGGGTGCTGAAGAACTCTATGACTATTTGGTAGCGACGAACCCCACCATGATCGGGCAGGTCACTAACAGCATTCTCGCTTCTTATCTAAGAATCTCCGAAGCCAAGTTATACCGGATCAAGCGCGACAGGCGGGGGTATAAATAGGCTCTATTTTTAGAGAGTTTCTTCCCAAAGTCCTCCAAACATATAGGCCGCTTTTTTTGGTTTCGCACCCCTCACGAAGTTAATTTTGAGTTGTCGACAAACATCACTCAACATTAAAAATTCTCATGAAGCAAACACTTTTTATATTGGCCGCCATCGCCCTGCTCGGCCAATTCAACGACGCGGTTGCCCAAACGGCAGCAACCCAGGGGCAAATAACAGATCAATTTTTCACTACAGTCATCAGATCATCTGTTGCTTATAAGGCATCGGCCGAGCAGGCGACGATGAGACGATGCTGTGAAAAGATCGAAAAGGACATCCAACGCGTTTATTTCCTGCAAAACCGAAATGGCAAGATGAAGGTGCAGGTGAAGGGGGTCTATACCCACGGCGCGTCGATCTTCTTCCGGATGCAGTTCAATAACCGGTCACCGCTGGACTACGAGGTCGACAGCATCTGCTTTTTGATCACGGCAACGGGAAAGAGCAAAGGACCGTCGGGTCATCCGGGCGCCGGTCAACCGTCAAGATCGCTGCAACCTGTCTATATCTACGACAGCACCGCGGTGATCCCGGGGTATGGGCGGGCCGCAAGCATTTTCGTCCTGCCGCGCTTTACCCTTTCGGCCGGACAGCAATTGCTCATCGAGGTACAGGAAAAGAACGGCGGGCGGCATTTACAGCTCCAGGCCACCAATTGGACATTGGAGCGGGCACGCCTGATCTAATCATTATCGCTAAATCATTTTTTATGCAAGACGAACAAGCAGCACTTTTCAAAGAAAATTTGCAATACCTCAACGCCAGACTTAAATACCTGGGGTTTGGAGAGAACACAACATTGAACGTGGTTCTCGAAGAGGAGATAAAACGCGAAAAACAGGTATTCGATCTTTATACCGAAGCTTTTTTCGACGAGGAGACCAAACTGGAGGCGAAGCTTACTTTTACCCGCGGCAAAATGGGCGACCGGTATTTCTTCGACAGGTATGTCGCCCTGTTGCGTTATCCCGATGATCCGGAAAAAGAAAAGCAACAGACTTTTCATATCGACAAAGGCAGGCACGGCGTCACTTTAAAAGAAGCTTTTAACCTGCTGCAGGGAAGAAGTGTCTATAAGGGACTGTACCGGAAGGATGGAGACAAATACATGAGCTGGATCAGGCTGGATTTTACCGAAAAGACACTCTCCGGCAACTACAGGATCAAATACCTGTTCGATCGGTTTGCATTGGAAAAAACACTTGACGCCTACGAAATTAGGGAACTGGAGTCAGCCGTGCTTAAGGAAAGGATCATCCGATCCCTCCAGCGGGGCAACCTCCATCCGATTACCGTTTCGCTGAAAAGTAAAAGGCTCGCCAGAAAATACATCTATGCCAATCCGGAGTCAAATTCGATCGTCATTCTTACGCCGGCAATGAGTGCCGCCAGCAGCAAGTCTGCGCTACTACCGTTCCCCGAGATGCTGGATGAAGCGCCAGACCACGAACCGGTCGAAGATGAGCCGGTCAGCGATGCAGTCTTCAATGAAGAGGTTGCCAAGCCTTTAAAAAAAGCATATCTCTAACAGTTAAACAAACCCGGCGGTGACGGACGCCCAATCGGGAACGCACCGGCCGCCGGTACTAAAATGTATTCTTATGTCCAGCCAAACATGCGCCCATCTCCAGGCCAGACCAGACCTGAGCCTTTTCCGTTTCACCACAGGATTATGTGGATCAGTCATCATCGAATTGCGCTTCACGGCACTCCGCCCCGGTGTCTTCGACTTCAGCATAGAGGAGCGATACATCGTCAGCAATACTGCTTTGGCGCTATTTAACGATGAGGACGTGGACGAGCTGCTCCTGACGGTCATCGAGGCTATCGAACTGTACACCGGAAAACATCCCGAAAGAATCATCCGATTTAAAGCCAATAACCGGTTGGAATCGGCCGTGTTCCGGGTGATCACCCGGGCATTCTTCGACACGCTGCGCCCCCTGTTTATCCTCGAAGAAGAGGTAAAAAACCGGTTCGTTCCCTTTCGTCGGACCAGCGCGGGCAACAGCTTCCTGTTGAGGAGAAAGCCTGCCCCTGACGGTAAAACCCCACCGATGCAACTGACCCTCAATACCCATAGCTGCATATCGGGTAAACTCGTCCAGGTACGCCTTTGCGAGGAGTTAATGGCGGTTGGCTAGGGAACTACGCCCAGTTTTTGACTGTCTCATTGTGTAGTGCGGTATATGTTTCCATTTTTAGTTAGATCCAAAAAGGCCGCCCCTTTCCA
Organism: Puia sp.; assembly: GCA_965214315.1. Classification (GTDB taxonomy): domain Bacteria; phylum Bacteroidota; class Bacteroidia; order Chitinophagales; family Chitinophagaceae; genus Puia. Next base: position 232,937 of record CBDCBP010000013.1, read on the forward strand.
GGGGCGGCTGTTTATTCGTGCCGCCTCAAATCAGCATTCAAGCTGGTCTGCATCCAGCAGCACCGGCGCTGTGCCACCCAAAGGTTGTTCATTTCCCAGGGTCAAACGCACTAGAACGGTAATGAGCACCCCAAATCCGGCCATCATCCTAAAGGCGGCCCGCAGACCGGCCACCTGTGCCACCGATCCAACCAATGGCGGCACGATCAAAAAACCCAGGTAGCCCACGGTCGATACGCTGGCGATAGCCGACCCGCTGCTCATACCCGTCGAACGGCCGGCCATACTAAACACCATCGGGATCACACAGGACACCCCAAAACCCGTCAGGATAAATCCTGCGCCGGCGATCCAGGGAAAAGGGAGCAGCGTGGCGATCAGCAGGCCCGTCCCGATAAGCCCTCCGCTATAGGTCAGCATGGTCCGGATGCCGAAACGATTGGCCAGCCGATCCCCCGTTAGCCTGCCGAGGGTCATCGCCGTCATATAAGCCACAAAACCAAGTGTCGCCACCTTGCTGCTGGCATGGATGGCTTTTCGAAAATAGATGCCGCTCCAGTCGAACATGGTCCCCTCGCAAGCCATGGAAGCAAACGAGATCAGGCCATACTTGGTGAGCGTCTTATCCGGAAGGGCAAACCATGGCCGCCGCTCACGGGGCGTTGGCTGCTGTCGCAGGCTTCCCGGATAAGCATAGCTACAAAGGCCCGTCAGGACAATGCCGACGATCAGAAAATGCCAGGACGGCGCCAGACCGAGATTGACCATGAATGCGCCCAGGGCGGCGCCCGCAAAACCCGCCAGACTCCAAACCGCATGGAACCGGGCGATGATCGACCGGTCATACAAAGCCTGGACCCCGATAGATTGTGCATTCGCCGAGATGTTCATCAAGTTGCGGGAGCAGCCAAAACACAATAAGGCGATCACCAACTGCCAGCTCTTGGTCGCAAACCCGATGGCACAAAGCATCCCGTTGAATGCCAGTGCCCCCAGGAACATGATCTGCCGGCTGTCCTTGCGGCTTAGTAGTACGCCTGTGACAGGCAGGGTCCCAAGGAGACCAATGGGCAAAGCAAGGAGGATAGCCCCGAGCTGAGCCTCGTTCAAATGCAATTCCTGCTGAATGGTGGGGATCCGCGAAGCCCAGGTGCTAAAGCCGAAACCGGACACGAAAAAGAAAATGGCCACCATGATGCGGGTCCTTTTCATCTCGCAAAAATAGGGCGCCGCGCAGCGGCGCCCTAAAATAAATGCACCAATTGACGAAACGCCTTAGTTGAAATCGTTCTTTAACCGGATGTATTTGTTGAGGTCTTTGGAGTCAAACCCCTTCGCCCGCATTTTCGAGATATAGTCGGCGTTTACGCCCATTGCCTTCAAAGAAGTCAGCTGGTTAACCGGGATATGCTCGAAACCGACGGCTTTGAACGCCTTCACGTACTCCGGCGTAACCCCCATCGCCTTGAGCGAACTCAATTGGCCGGCGCTGATATCGTCATAACCCATATCGGTAAATCCTTTTATGAACTCCGGTGTAACCCCCATCGACTTGAAGGAACTGAGCTTATGGGCATCGAGTTCTTTGTACCCAATGTTCTGAAAGCCTTTCACGAACTCCGGCGTGATCTTCATCGCCCTGAAATTGGTGAGTTGCCGTACATCCAGGTCTTTCCATCCAATGTCCTGAAAACCCTTGATATCCTCGGTCGTGACATGCATCGCCCTGAGGTTGGTCAGGTCCCGGATGGACAGGTCTTTGTAGCCCAGGTCTTGCAGGGACTTAATGTACTCCGGCATGATATGCATGGAATATAAGGAAGCGATCTCGTTGCGGGATAAGTGATCGTAGCCCACTTTCCTTAGGCCATCCAGATAGGCGCTGTCGATGTGCAGGGCCTTATACGTGACAAGATCCCGCACCGGGATGATGTCCTCCCCCTCGCCACGTCCAAGCGAACGGATATAGGCCCTGTCGATATGCTGCGCCTTCATAGATTGCAGATCGCGCATATCCAGGTGGTCGTAGCCGGCAGCCTTCAGTTCATCCACATAGAGACGGTCGATGTGCAGGGCTTTGAAGGCGATCAGGTTGCGTGGTTCGTCGGCATCGACCAGGCCGCTGCCATGCCAATATTGAATAAACTCCTGGTCGATGTGCATGGCCGCAAAGCTGATGAGATCGCGTGAAGAGATATGGGCATAGCCGTTGTGAACGAGCATGTTCACATAGTCTTTCTTGATGTTGACGGTGAAATAGCTGAATTGACGGCGGTCGTCGAGGTCCTCGACGCCCATTTGCTTCAACGCCGCATAATATCCGGCATCAGGGATAAAATGGAAGTGACCAAAACCCTCCTGTCCATCGAACTGGCCTTTGAAGCTGATCGTGCCGGCTTCGCGGATCAGCTTGAATTCTACCGTGCCCGAACCGGGGAAAGGTGTGATCTCCGATTTTTCGACAGTGAAACCGGAACTCCACGAGTGATCTTCATTCTCCGCCTTCAACTCGAAGCTGATCCGGTCGTTGGAACTGGTTGCAAACCAGGAGCCCTCTCTAAGATCGCTGTCGCCGATGCCCCTGAACGCGTTTTTCATCCCGCTCCGGGAAACATTGACGAGGTCGACGTCTACTTTTACCGACTGGCGCAGCATGTCCTGCTTAGCTAGCGCTATTTGCACCTGGGGATCGGCCATTATATGCGCATTGGCAAAGTTTTTCGCTTTGATGGCGACCTGCCCCTGCTGTGCGCTCATATCATCCAGTAAAAGCTGAGTTTGTAGTTCGGCCCGCTCGAAATCCAGTGTCTCCCGTTCCTGCACATTCTCGGCACTCATTCCGTCCTGCGCTGCCGCGTCCAACGCGGCGTTTGAATAATTAATGCCATTGCGATAATTAATGCCATCGCGATCTCCATCACTGTCGGAAGATCGGTTGCCTGATGATGCTGCGCCCTTTTCGCCAGGTTTGTTGGCAGTAGAATCTGTCCCAGACCTGGCGGGGTGTTTTGTCGTGTCCGCGGTGGCGGGAGCCGCTTCGCCCATGAACCACCCGCCAGGAAAGGTGGCTGGACCGCCCGCATGGCTGCCGTCGGTTCGATCGCTGTCCCTCTTTGGCAACTGTTTGGCCGCGGCCCCGTAGGCCGATACGGGCCTGTTGAGGATACATACTAGAGCGGTGAAAATGGGGATCAGGAAAAAATACTTCCAGATCGTATGAAGTGAGGAACGTTTACTATTCATCATGATGATACGTCTTTTAAGGAGTGATTGGTTGTAATTGTTGGTGAGGCTAAACGACAATTGAGGCGCCGACACCCGCAGCAGGCTCAACTGGTAAGCCGAACGCTCTACTTCCCGATGAAGCAGCACGCTGGCGTCGGTCAAAAATTCCAGGTTGTTTTCCACCTCCCGGCGATACAACCACGCAAAGGGGTTGAACCACTGGACGACGAGGGCAAGCTCCGCCAGGACAATGTCCAGTGTATGACGGCTGCTTACATGGATCTTTTCATGGATAAGGATCTGGTTGTAGGTCTCCCAATCATAGTTGTCCGGATTGATAAAGATGGTGTTGCCAAAAGAACAGGGCGCCCGGTCACCGCTGATCTCTACGATACGGAAACGACCATCTTTGATCACAGGCCGGCGGTAGGATTGGTAAAGCAACATGACCAACTGAAAAAGAAAATTCAATCCGAAAAGCAGAACCCCCAGCGAATAGCAGGAGAAAAGGCCTTTCAGCAAACGAAACAATGAAACGCGTGAGAATAGTCCGGCGAGCGTCCCCGCTTTCCCCTCTCCCGCCGGCGTCCCGGCGGTGGCCATTGTCTCGGGCCTCAGCAGCTGTGTTTCCGTCACTTTATCCGAAGGCTCATCGGCCACTTTCTTCGCTGATCCGGCAGTTGCCCATGCTAGATCAGCCACGCTGCCGGCCGAATCCGGGATCGTCCGACTCGAATCAGCCACGCGCTCGACCGATGCCGCCCGCGCGACACCTGGATCAAGAAACCTGTTTACCGAACCGGCAGCCAGCTTTGCCTGAGAGGAAGGCTTCCGGACGTTTGCTACCTGCCGGATGACGGGGGGGTTATTGACCGAAAATTCGGCTTGCATGGTGGTAGGATTTGCTGTTGCAGGCGTCGCTGCCGGCGCATGTGAAGCTTTCGGCGACTCTGTAGCTTTTGCTGGCTGTGTAGCTTTCGCCGATTGTGAAGCTTTTGACGTGAGTGCGGCTTTCGCCGCCTCTGCAGTTTTCTGCGTCAGTAGAGCTTTTGCTACCTGTGTGGTTTTAGGCGCCTGGGCACCTGTGTACGCGCGAGTCCATTGACGCGCAGCCGCGGCCAGTTGATCGAATTTGGTGCGCCAACTCCAGTTTTGCGGAACGGGAAGCAAAGGAAGGCAAAAGGAAATGGCCAGGCAGGTCATAAGCGTCCAGCGATTCAGCCGGTAAAAGGTCTCCTTCTGCAGCATCAGTTTGTAGAAGAGAAAACAGACCGTAGTGATCACCGTGACATGCAGGATATAAGTTGTCATTTCTTTTGAGATTGAATAAGCGCAAGAATTTCGTTGAGCTCTTCCTGGGATATCTTTTGTTCCTTGGCAAAATAGGCCAGCATCCGTGGGTAAGAATTGTTGAAATACTGCTTGACAATATCATCAAAGGCATGGGTCTGGTATTGTTCCTTTGAAATGACAGGATAATACTGAAAAGTATTCCCAAAAGTCTCGTGGCCAAGAAATCCCTTGTCTTCGAGGATGCGAACCATCGTTGCGACACTATTGTAATGCGGTTTCGGAGCCGGTAACTCGCCGATGATCTCTTTTATATATGCCTTGCCCAGCTGCCAGCAGGCCTGCATAATCTGTTCTTCACGTTTGGCTAATTTCTGCATGGGAGCTAATTTTAAACCAAGCTACTACTAATTGATTAGTTGATCAACTAATTTATTAGTTTTCTTCAAAAAATGTTTGTCAATTTCATTGTACAGCCTGCGTGACCACACAAGTATGCTATTCCCTTTCACCCCATTGATGCGTCCACATCCCCACGCGAATTTGTTGATAACCATTAATTTCTCGTGGAAAAATAATGGCGCAATTTTTTGCCGTGATTCCTTTTTTACCCTATTTTTGCACTCCCAAAAACAAGGCGCACACGCTGCTTTGTGGCCAGGAAAAGAATTGGTAGCTCAGTTGGTAGAGCAATACACTTTTAATGTATGGGTCCTGGGTTCGAGTCCCAGCCAGTTCACAAACAAATTCGAAGCCTTCAAGTCAATAGATTTGAAGGCTTTTTGCTTTAACATATTTTCTCCAGATATTGTAAAGGAATCAAATTCAACATTAACTTCGTTCGAGTAACAAAAGGTCTACCTCATCGTACGTTCGAATCGTGCATTACTTAACGCAATGCATACTCCCTACGAAACAATGCTCGGTCACAAATGTGATTTCAAATGTTCATGATTTGGCCGGAGTTTGAGAACTCAAAGGTGGAAATTATTTTAGAAAACGATCGTCCTGTACCTCCGGCAGGAACTGCCCGGATGTGGATCATTTTACCTGAAAGGCGCCCTCATCATTACCGGCATATCAAAATCAATCTGCTCGGCCATTTCAGGGAAGGAGCGAAAAAGACAGCGGAATGCCAGATAATCGAAATTGTAGACTTGCCAGACAATCCGACAGCAAACCTAAAATAGGCTATAAATCATTCTGGATTTTCTTTATTCTTTCCAATTCCAGCACATCGAGTTGATCTTTGGGTCGGTCGACTGCTTTTTTATTGGCGATAAGCTGATTGATATGTAAAAATGGAACCTGTACACCATCAATCTCCGCAATGGAAGCCATGCTTAAGCATTCATCGAAACCATATCCTTCGAGACCTTTCATATTGACCATGATATCCAGACGGAGGCCATTCATCAAATGAAAATCTGTCCAACCAGGTACAATTTGCATGGTCTCAAGCATGTAATAATCTCCCATCCCGCACTCAACAAAAGCCTTTCTTAAATGCTGCCTGTTGTCGACATTATCATCAATCCAGATATCCATGTCGGCCGTATATCGCTGATACCCGTGAAGATTCGTCGCATATCCACCAACCATAATATATCTTACTTTCTGGTTTTGTAATGCTGCCCAAAATTTCAATATTTCCTCGTCGAAGATATCCATGAAGACTACTTGCTGACAAAAGGCTTATGCGTGATGATGGCCTTCTGCATTGTTTGCTGGATCTTATACAAACGGGTGGCCATGAGAAACCTTTCCTTGTAGGACCGGCGAAGATTTTCCCGTAACAAGTCCAGCTCGGCTTTTTCAAAATCCGACATTTGCTGGGAATCCGACTGACTATTATCCTTGGACATTTGAATTAATGTACTTATAACTGCTAATGTAGCAAAAAATGGACATTCCGCAAAAGCAACAGCGCTTTACCCATTGACAATCTTCAAGGACTTGTTACAGAATCCTGTGAAGATTATTATATCATTCCCACATTTTCGATGAAACCCTTAGGTGAATGAATTATCAGGACTACCTTCATACAAAAACCAAACAAATCGAAGCGATATGCAACTACCAGCAGAAAACATCTCTTCTCTTTCGAAATCCATACTTTCCGGTCTTCTGGCAGGTCTCATGGTTGCTTTCTTAGCGCTGATCTATACAATTGTATATCGGGAAGAGACCGGCTTTGCCACCGCATTGATCATAATGCCCATCAGCATTTTTATCGGCTTCCCTATCTTGCTGGTTCTGGGAGGATTCTCCTATTACCTTTTTCAAAAACACCTGCGAAAAGGCTCTTTCTGGTTTGCTGTATTTTGTACGGCTTTCCTGGTAGTGCTGATCCTCATCACACTTCAGGACACAAGACATGAACAGGGAACTGTTTTTTCCGGTCTGCGCGGTCTTTGCCTGGGCCTGGAGGTCATCACGGCAATCATAGCCATGTTTTTCATTCCTTACTTTGCCAAACACCCCCAGATCTACGAATAAAAGGTCAATTCCAAATACTACATGTTTGCACTGCGCCTCCCCCAAAAAAAATATACCAGTGAAAGTGGGATAAAGACAACATTCAGCCACGATTGCCAATTCCAAACGACCCCCTGGTCCATAGCCTGCATGTGCCCTACCGGCGACCTGGGTAGCCAGTGCAGTGCGCCAAAACCCAGGTCAACCAGCATCGCGGTGATGAAAATGCAGCCCGTCAATGTGATCAGCAAGAACCACATGGTGCGCATGCCATAGTATTTGCGGTATACCAGCAGCATCGGCACCGTCACCAGGTCCGCCAGGATAAAGGCGATGACGCCGCCAAAAGAAATACCGCCTTGCCATAAGACAGTGGCCATCACAATATTTCCGACAGAACAGACAAAAGCCAGGATGGCAATCAGTATCCCGATCAAAGCATTCCAAGCGAGCACGGCCAGGTGAGGAACATGGCTGTTGTCCGAGAGGAAAAGCGCTTTCCAAAATGCCGCCGGAACGATCACCATGAGCACCGATGCGATCGCCACCCCGATCAGAATATCCTTGCCCACCATCATTACATCCATATAAAAATAGCCGGCCGCCTCCGCCAGCTTCACCCGGACGCCGTCCCCATGGTCCATCGCACCATGATCATGTGCAATCGCCCCATGATCATGTGGCATCCCGCCATCATCGTGCTCCATCGAATGATGTGCGTGCTTATCTTGGGTTCCGCCGGTCCCTTCCTTCGAAGCCTTGTCAATGGCCTCCTTCTTCACGCCCGAGGGATAGACCCAGGCGATCATCAGGGCCGATATCACGATAAAGATCATTCCGCCCGCGATCTCTCCGGCAAAGAATACCCATCCCAGTAAGGTGACGATCACGATGAAGATCTCGAAGACGAGGTTGGTGCTCGCCACCATGAACACCACCGCATTCGACCAGGTGGACCCCTTGAGTAGCAGGGTGCGGGACATCGACGCCGCAGCGTAAGAACAAGAGGAAGAAATTGCCCCGAAAAACGAAGAAAGACCGACAGACCCAATCGTGTTCTTCCCCAACCGCGCCGAAATAGTCTTCGTCGGCACCAGGGCCCTTACCAGGGACGACAACATGAACCCGAAGGCCAAGCCCCAGTAAATGTCCCAGGCCATGTGTAAAAATCCCAGCAGTATCTTATAAAACTCTTGCATCTATTGTCTTGCTCAGGGTTTTGCAATTTCAATCGCATGTCTTTAAACAGTAAAAATTCAAGTATGAACGTCCACTTCGACATATTTGGTCTTAAAGTGTATACCAACAAGATTGACATCATCCTTGTTTTGATAATCATTGCCGTAGCGGCGATCGGCGTACCGATGTCCGCACACCGGCGGCGGACCATAATCCGTCCTCCTCAGATGAAGAAAGAAAGGGACCGGATAAAGATCCATCCCTTTTTCGGTGACAAACCACTGTCCTGTTAAGTGAAGGTAAAGATAGATCAGCCGCATCAGAGACATTTGCATCATTTTGGATTTAGCTTACAGAATTCACACTTACTGGGCCCGGGCTGATTGAGCACTTCAATGAAGCAGGGCATGGCATTTGAAACATTGGTGTGGGAATAATATAAAATTTGCAGATAATTACATAAACGTTTTTATGCGGCTGATGTTGATCTTTATACAATAAACACAGGGTAAATGATAAAAAGAAGCAAGCAATCGACGATAGGATGCCTTTTGCTCCTTTTGACCACACGAAGTGCCTGCGATCAGGCAGGCTCAGGCCCCGATTCCTGCATTTGCAAAAGATTCGAGAAAATTGATAATGGTGCTGTCCCTAAGACAATTACAGAGATCTTCAAGACAATAAGTCCGATGAGGTAACAGGCTACCGCGTTACAGTGCGAAAGGGAAGTCAAAAGCATACGTTGTATTTTCAGGAAAATGGTAAATTGCTGAGGATAGTCCAATCCGTTGAGTGACAACTTAAATAAAAGATCATCTATACGACTGAAAGGCATGGCGGACCACCTGTTCTTAAACATAAGCGGCTCATCTATTTTTGATACGGCCTCCCCGCAGGCCGCTAGCATCCGGCAATTGACGATCGAATTCATCATTGCCGCCAGCGCAATCCTTCTTCTGGTTTCGGTGCTTACGCTCTATATCTCGATCAAATACCGTTCGAAGCGCCAGGAATCGGAGCCTAAACAGATTACCGGCAATCGAACCCTCGAGATCTGGATGGTAGGCATTCCCCTCGCCCTGGTCGTCGTCTTTTTCTTTCGTTCCATGGCCACCATGAACGCCGTGCTCCCCGACCCGGCCGGACGGCGACCGGACATCATTATCACAGGTCATCAATGGTTCTGGGAAGCGGTGTATCCTGGAACGGCGATAAACACAGCTAACGAGGTCCATTTACCAGTTGGCAAAAAATTATTGCTGCAGCTCAATGCCGCCGATGTGATCCACGATTGGTGGGTACCGGCACTTGGTGGAAAGATGGATATGATACCGGGGAGGAATAATTACCTCTGGCTCACGATCGACCGGCCGGGGATCTATGAAGGTGCCTGCAGCGAATTCTGCGGCCAGCAACATGCCTGGATGCGCATCCGCGTCGTCGCACAGTCAGCACCGGACTATGCGCTTTGGCTGACCCGGCAGGCAGCAGCGGCCCATATGCCGCAGGATACACTCGCTAAGGCGGGCGCCATCCTTTTCCTGGGCTCTACCTGCAGCAGTTGCCACCGCGTCAGGGGAACGACGGCTGCAGGCATCGCCGGCCCCGACCTCACCCATTTCGGCAGCCGCACAACCATGCTGACCGGCATGCTGGTCAACGATGCCGCCCATCTGAACCAATGGCTCACGGATCCGCAACAAGTAAAGCCCGGCGCTCATATGCCCCGCTTCATCTTCGCCAAAGACAGCATCAATTCGCTGACCGCCTACCTGGAACAATTGAAATAAATGCAACGTAACCATCATACATGACCGACATCAACCTTGTTCCGCAACCCCGGGAGCGACTGCCCGGCCTGAGCGTCAGCACTGACCAGGGCATCCTGCAATGGATCTCTTCTGTGGACCACAAGCAGATCGGCATCCTATACCTGTGGTTGTCCGTCCTGTTCCTGGTGGTGGGCGGTGTCGAGATCCTGCTCGTCCGCCTACAGCTCGCCATCCCCAACAACCATTTCCTGGCCCCCGAAGTCTACAATCAGCTATTCACGATGCACGGAACCACCATGATCTTTTTCGTCGCGATGCCCGCCATCTTCGGCTTCACCACTTATTTTGTGCCGTTGATGATCGGCGCCAACGACATGGCCTTTCCCCGGCTTAACGCCTTCAGTTTCTGGACTACCTTCTTCGGTGGGTTCCTCCTTTATTTCAGCTTCATCGCCGGCGGCGCTCCGGATGCAGGATGGTTCAATTATGCCCCACTCAACCAGTATAACTATTCTTCCTCCCCGGGCATAGATTACTATTGCGCCGGGCTCCTGTTCGCAGGCATAGGCACAGTAACCGCCTCCGTCAACTTTGTCGTCACCATCCTTTACTACCGGGTGCCTTCCATGTCCTTGCAGACGATGCCCCTGTTCGTCTGGATGATCCTGATCAACTCGTTCCTGGTGCTGGCCGCCTTTCCTTCCCTGAATGCCGCCCTGGCCATGCTCTTACTGGACAGGCAATTGCACGCCCACTTTTTCAGCGCGGCCGGCGGCGGCTCGGCCATTCTTTGGCAACATTTATTCTGGTTGTTCGGCCACCCGGAAGTATACATCGTGATCCTCCCCATCTTCGGCATCTTTTCGGAAGTCTTTCCCGTCTTCAGCCGCAAACCTATCTTCGGTTATGGGATGGTGGTAGGCTCAGGGATAGCCATAGCGCTATTGGCCTTCGGCGTCTGGGTGCACCATATGTTCGCCACCGGTCTTGGCAATACCGTAAACGGCTTCTTTGCCGCCAGCAGTCTCCTCATCGGTATTCCCACCGGCGTGAAGATTTTCAACTGGCTGGCGACCATGCACGGCGGCGCCATCCGGTTCAGCGTATCGATGCTTTTCGCCATCGCCTTTTTGATCGAATTCACCATCGGCGGCCTCAGCGGGATCTCCTTCGCCATCGTGCCCATCGACTGGCAACTCACCGACACTTATTATGTAGTGGCCCACTTGCATTTCGTATTCATCGGTGGCACCCTGTTCGGACTATTGTCCGGCTTGTTCTACTGGTTCCCGAAGATGAGCGGCCGTATGCCGGACCTTCGCCTGAGCAAATGGTTCTTCTGGCTCTTCGTCGCAGGTTTCAACATCACCTTCCTGGTGCAGCACGCGCTCGGCGCCATGGGTATGCCCCGCCGGGTGTATACCTATCCGGACCTGCCCGGCTGGGGTATCCTGAACCTGATCTCTACCATCGGCGCATTTCTGATGGCCGCAGCAGTCGGCTTATTGGTTTATATCCTGATCAACGCGCTTAGCAAAGGCACGCTCGCCAAAGACGATCCATGGGACGCCAATACCCTGGAATGGACGACCACTTCTCCACCCCGGCTCAAGAACTTCGACCGGGTCATTCCCGTTAAAAGCAGGCGGCCCTTCCGCGATCACAAACGGCCAGCCGAGGCCGACTGGAAACCAATCGAATTGTCCATAGATCAAAGACCCAACACCCATGGAAAATAGACTCATGATAAAGCTCTTCGTGGGCTCAGAAGCCATGTTCTTCCTGTCGCTGATCATGGCGTACGTGTATTTTTCGCTGATGCCAGGCTTCACCACACAACAAACGGATCACCTGGACCTCCGGTCGACGGCCATTTTCAGCGCCCTTCTTTTTGCCAGCAGCTTTACCTTCTGGCGGGCCGAAACCAACTTCAAAAAAGGGAAGATGACCCGCCTTAAAGGCTGGCTACTGCTAACCCTTGCGCTAGGCCTGACTTTCCTCGTCGGCCAGGGAACGGAATATGCCAGGCTCTTACAAGAAAACGTCAGCGTCGGCAGCAGCCTATTCGGCACCAGTTTCTTTACCCTCACCGGCTTTCATGGCCTGCACGTATTTGCCGGCCTGCTTGTGATCGCCATTGTCACGGGCCTGACCTTCGCAGGCGATTACAACCGGTCGACATCCAACGTGTTTGCAACTGTTGGCATCTACTGGCACTTCGTCGACATCGTCTGGCTCTTGGTCTTTCTGATCGTCTACGTATTCCCTCACTTCCACAGCATCACCGGCTAATGAATCCCCTGTTATACCAATGGCATTTCGATCCCCTGGTCCTGCTCCTGGTCCTGGCTTTCATCGTCCTCCATTACCGGCTCTCCGAACGTAAGGCGCCGAAAAAAAACACTTGTTTCTGGTCGGCGATCGCGCTGATCCTCCTGACAAGCTGCTCCCCCCTGCATTTCTTAGCCATGCATGTTTATTTCAGCGCCCATATGATCACGCACGTCATTCTGCTCCTGATCGCGGGCCCACTGCTGGTGATCAGCCTTCCCACCGCCGGCTCTCACCCTGCCTTACAAAGCATATCCGCGTTTCTGCACAGACGAAGCTGGCTCGCCTGGATGACGGGAGTCGGCGTCATGTGGTGCTGGCATATACCTGCCGTATTCACGGCTTCCATTGCCCCCATGCAGCACTTTACAGCGATGCCCTTCCTGCATACAGGCAGTATGCTGATGGCGGGAGTTGTTTTTAGCTGGCCCCTGGCCGGTCCCTCTCCCGAACAGCGGATCCATCCGCTCTCTGGCGTTCTCTACCTCTTCACCGCCTGCCTCTCCTGTTCCTTGCTGGGACTATTGATCACCTTCGCGCCGTTGGAAGCCTTCCGTCCTTACCCGGCCTTTGGCCCTGCCATGATCGGCCCTACCATGATCGGCCCCGGCATGATGGGCATTCCGGTCAATCCGTGGGGCCTTTCCCCCTCCACCGACCAACAGGCCGCCGGACTGATCATGTGGGTGCCCTGCTGTTTCGTTTACCTCTCCGCGTGCGTATACCTGCTGCTACGCTGGTTTACCGCGCCCATTTCCTATGGCTATTCAACTACAAGACATGAATGACTACAACAACCAAAGTGCGAACATTTCCACCGACGACACCTGGGAAAAAGCCCGACCCGAAAAACTGCCGGAGCCAACCTACTGGCCTTTCTTCCTTGCACTGGGACTAAACTTTATTTTTTGGGGTATGTTGACTACCTGGGTCATCGGCCTGGCCGGACTCGTGATTTTTGCCATTGCCCTCACGTGTTGGATCAACTTATTAAGACATGACCGACCATCGAACTGATAACGATCCGCAAAGCGTCTCAGAAAACAGGCGGCGCTTCTTCATCAAGCTGAGCCTTGGGCTCAGCGCACTATCTGCCCTTGCAGCAGGCATTCCCGTAATCAGCGCCCTGCTTGCGCCTTTGCTGAAGAAAGCCCCCGAAGCCTGGCGCGAAGTAGCAGACCTGGACGATCTCGCCGTGGGCGCTGTCAAACTGGTCACTTTTGAGAACGCGGACCCCGAAGCCTGGGCCGGCAGCACCGCCCGTTCCGCCGCTTGGCTGCGCCGGGATTCCGAATCAGCATTCACTGCCTTCTCCGCCAATTGTACCCATCTCGGCTGCCCGGTGAGGTGGGAAGAAGGCGCTCAACTATTCATGTGCCCCTGCCATGGCGGCGTTTATTACAAGGACGGAACAGTCGCCTCCGGCCCGCCGCCGAGAGCCCTGGTGGAATATCCTGTCCGCATCACCAAACGACAGGTGGAGATCCAGACTGCGCCCGTCCCGATCACCACCCTGGGCGCCAAATAAACAAGGAATGAAATTGCTAAAAAAAATATGGGCCTGGATAGACGACCGGAGCGGTATCAGCGAACTGCTCCTGCCACTGATCAAACATCCCGTGCCACCCGGATCCAAATGGAGCTATGTCTTCGGGAGCGCTACCTTGTTTTGTTTGGTCCTCCAGGTGATCACCGGCGTAGCACTTTCCCTGCTCTACCAGCCTTCCTCTTCCGATGCCTATCAGTCCCTGCAATTCATTACCCATAAGGCAAAATTCGGCAACTTACTCAGGGGCATCCACTACTTCGGCGCCTCTGCCATGATCATTATGGTGGGCATCCACATGATCCGCGTGTACATCACCGCTGCTTATAAATTCCCGCGGGAGATGGGTTGGATCAGCGGCGTGATCCTGCTGTTTATGACCATCGCGATGGGCTTCACCGGCCAACTGTTGCGCTGGGATGCCAACGGCGTATGGTCTTCCGTAGTAGCCGCCGAACAGCTGGGTCGCATTCCCATCATCGGCCAATTAGCCGCTCGCCTGCTCATGGGCGGCAATACCATCGGGGGCCATACGTTGAGCCGTTTTTATTCCTACCACGTCTTTATCATCCCCGCCATCCTCTTCGGCTTCGTCGCCTTCCATTTGATGCTTGTCATTCGCAATGGCATTTCAGAGCCGCCAAAGATGGGCCGGCCCGTAGATCCGAAGACATACCGGCAATGGTATAAGGACATGCTGGCAAGAGTCGGCGTGCCCTTCTGGCCCTATGCCGCTTGGCGCGACATCCTTTTCGGCGCCGCCACCATCATCGCCGTCCTTTCCCTTGCCCTCATCTACGGTCCCCCGGAACTTACCCAACCCCCCAATCCCGCTTATATCTATACCAATCCAAAACCTGATTGGTATATGCTGGCCATCTTCTCGCTCTTCGCATTGATGCCCCCAAAGATCGAATCGGTGGTCATCTTCCTGGGTCCCGTCCTGACCATCCTGATCCTGCTTTCCCTTCCCTTTATCTCCCACAAGGGCGAACGCAGCGCATTAAGGCGTCCCTGGGCCGTGTTCGGCTCGATCTGCGTGATCGTCTTCGTGTTCAGCCTCTTCCTGCTCGGCGAACAATCCACCTGGTCACCCCAATTCACCGCCAAACCTCTGACACCAGCCGACATTCATTCCACCGATACCCTGGTCATACAAGGGGCCTCCCTCCTCTACCGACGAGGATGTCTCTACTGCCACCACGTTGACAACACCGGAGGACTAAAAGGGCCTGATCTGACCAAGGTCGCCCTTCGACTTTCCGACGAGGAGCTCCATGTACGCATCGTCAACGGAGGAACCAATATGCCGGCCTATGGGGGCATCCTTAAGAAAAATGAACTGACCGCCATCATAGCCTTTCTACATACAAGGAAATAATTTATGGATACTACTTTTATTGCCGACCTGTCCGCACCCGGCGCCTCCTTCCCCCACTTTTGGGAACATACCATCGGCAGCGGCCACGCCACACTGGCACTACGCGCCGACTGGCGGCGACAACTGCTCCGAAGCCATCGGGAACTGGGCTTCAAACACGTCCGCTTCCACGGCATCCTTTCCGATGACATGGGAACGCTGGTCGATGAGAACGACAAACTGATCTACTCTTTTTTTAATGCGGACCAGGTGATGGACTTTTTGCTCTCTATCGACATGGCCCCCTTTGTAGAACTCTCCTTTATGCCCCTGGCGCTGTCCTCCGGCGACGAAACGGTTTTCAAATACAAGGGGAATGTCACCCCACCCAGGGATTACGCAGCCTGGAAAGAACTGATCTCCATTTGCGTCGGCCACTGGGTCGACAGGTACGGTATCGACAAAATGCGCAACTGGTTCTTCGAAATCTGGAACGAACCCAACCTCCCTTCTTTTTGGACGGGAACCAGGGAGGATTACTTTATGCTGTACAAAAACGCTGCAGAGGCCATCAAGGGTATCCACGCCGATCTGAAGGTTGGCGGTCCCGCTACCGCCTCCAATGCATGGATAACCGAATTCCGGGATTTTTGTGCACAAACCAAAACACCTTACGACTTTATCTCGACCCACCATTACCCCACGGACGCCTTCGGCAAACCCGGGGACGATACCGTTACGCAACTGGCCGATAGCCAACGCAGCGTACTCCGCGACCAGGTAACCGAGACCCGGAAAAAAGCAGGCGCGACCCCCGTATACTACACCGAATGGTGCACCTCTTCCAATCCTTTCGACAGCCTGCACGACCAGCCCTATGCGGCCGCCTTCATCACCAAGACCATTATGGAAGCAGCGGACCAGGTGCAAGGCTATAGCTATTGGACCTTCTCCGATATCTTCGAGGAGAACTATTTTTCCTCCATCCCATTTCACGGCGGCTTCGGCCTGATGACCATTCACGGCATTCCTAAGCCCGCGTACCGCGCCTACGAACTGTTGCACCGGCTGGGTGACCAATTACTGCGCGTGCAAGGGGCACATCCCACCGTAGATGTATGGATGACCCGGAGCACGGAGGCCCTGCATATCCTGGTTACCAATTCCGCCCTTCCGCGACATCCCGTAGCAACCGAGGCGGTACGCCTCTTCCTGAACAACCCCCCGCCGATCGAACAAGCCTACCTGGAACGGATAGATGATACCCATGCCAATGCAACGGGCGCGTGGGAGACCATGGGAAAACCTGGCTATTTAAGTGCCGCCCAGGTCGCCCAATTGGAGCTCAGCTCCGCCCTCACCCGGGAGGTGCTGACTATCATACCGAACGATGGGCCTATACAACTTGACCTACACATACCACCACAGGGAACCGTTTTGATAACGCTTGAAACCGCATGAAAACGCCATTCAATAAACCGCTTCCCCTCCTAAACCCACAGGGCACGGACAAAGAAATGCTCGACAGCCTGCAGCAGGAGACCTTCGAATATTTCCTGAAAGAGACAAATCCGGTAACCGGTCTCGTCATGGACAAGACGCAGCCCGGTACGCCTGCCAGCGTGGCTGTCGTAGGAATGGCGCTAAGCGCCTATATTGTCGGTGTGGAGAATGGATTTCTAACCAGGGAAGAAGCGGCCCGGCGCATCCACAAAGTCCTGCATTTTTTTTATCACAGCACTCAAAGCACCGACACCCATGCCGCCGGGTATAAAGGCTTCTACTATCACTTCCTGGACATGCGCACCGGCCAACGCGCCTGGAACTGCGAACTCTCCACCATTGACACCGCGTTGCTGATGGCGGGGATCCTATCGGCCGCAGTTTATTTTTCAGCCGAAAACCCCGTCGAAAAGGAGATCCGTCAATGGGCCGATGCCCTCTACCGCCGGGTCGACTGGCAATGGGCCCTCGACGGGGGAACCACACTATCGCATGGCTGGAATCCCGAAGCCGGCTTTTTACCCTACCGTTGGGATGATCAGTACAGCGAAGCCCTGGTCATGTATATGCTGGCGCTCGGATCGCCAACTTATCCTATCCCAACGGAAGGCTACCGGCAATGGACATCCACATTCACCCTAAAGAAGCCTTATGAAGCCGAATATTGTTATGCGGGCCCGCTGTTCATCCACCAGTTCTCCCATATGTGGATCGACTTCCGGGGCATACTCGATGACTTTTGCCGGATGGCAGGCTTTGACTATTTTGAGAACAGCCGCCGCGCGACGTATATCCACCGCCAATATGCCATTGAAAACAAACATGGGTTTCTGCACTATGGCCCTTTTGGATGGGGATTGACGGCCAGTGACGGACCAGGAGATACCACGCGGGAGATCAATGGCCAAAAAATAAGCTTTTATGGCTACATGGCGCGCGGCGCTCCTTTCGGTCCGGACGACGGCACCATTTCTCCCTGGGCGGTAGTGGCCTCTCTTCCCTTTGCCCCGGAGATCGTGATCCCAACCATCCGCCACGCCATAGAAAGATTCAATCTCAAACACCACGATTCGGAAGGTTTCGACGCGAGCTTCAACCCCATCTTTCCGGAGAAAGGGAAAAATCCCAACGGCTGGGTGTCTCCGTGGAAATTCGGCCTTAACCAAGGCCCGGTTGTCATCATGATCGCCAACTACCAATCGGGTTCGATCTGGAAGATCATGCGGCAATGTCCCCACATCCGCAATGGCTTGCTGGCAGCAGGTTTTATCGGCGGCTGGCTGGGCACCGATCGAGTCGCGGAATAGACCAAGACTGCGAATTATGTAATTATTTCCAACTAATATATAACACTCCATGCTTCCATTCCCGTTACCTTCAATGGTCAGCCAAGGGCCGGTAGCTACAACCGGAAAAATTGATTATTTTATCATGCAATTCGGTGGACATATCGCATCGGCGTGAAATATTTTGCCATTCCATTCGATCAGATTCGGGTCGAACCGGACAAGCACTTATTCATCCGCAGGCAAGGAAAAGAAGTCCTGGAGCAGGCGCCCGTATTCGATATGGATCACAGGCCCGATACGAACATCCACCTGTAGAATGTGAACAGCTATTGGAGTTTTATGGGATAATATCCTCACTCAATTACGGATTAAGATGGAATCTTACCCTACGGTCTCCAAGGTAGATCTGCCACCCCGTCAATTGTTATTCATTTCCATCTTTCTGTTACATGATTCACATTTGTGAGCATCATTGATCATCGCGCATTACTTCCTGATTATTCACCCATTGGTGGAAAATCCCGGATATAAGGTCATCCCGCCGTCGATAAATACAGTCGTCCCGGTGATATAGTCGGACTCGTCGCTGGCCAGCCAGACCGCCAACTTACCGATGTCTGCAGGGATCCCGATACGACCATAGGGAATAAGCGTCAACAGTCGATCCAGGGCAGGGCCGGTACTCCAGGCACCCTTATTGATATTTGTCTCTATCGCTCCCGGGCCGATACTGTTCACCCGTATCCGCTTCGGCGCCAATTCCTGCGCCATGCTTTTCATCATCATATTGATGCCGCCTTTCGACGCGGCATAGTTGACATGCCCGCCCCAGGGGATCACCTGATGGACACTACTCATGCAGATTATCTTGCCCAATGCAACGCTGCGCTCTTTTACCATGCCGCGCTTAATAAATTCGCGGACGGCCGCCCTGGCGCACAGGAATTGCCCCGTCAGGTTGATATTGAGCACCATATTCCAGTCGGCCAGGCTCATATCCTCAAAATTTGAATCCTTTTGTATGCCGGCATTGGCTACTAAGATGTCGATGGTCCCAAATGCTTTGCACATTTCCGCAAACATCGCTTCGACCTGGTCTTCCTTGCTGACATCCGCCTGGAGGGCGATGGCAGTACCTCCATTCCCTTCAATCTCCTTTACCACCGCTTGGGCGTCCTCCGGATGCGTCACATAATTGACGACAACCTTAGCACCGTCATTCGCCAATGCGAGTGCGACACCCTTTCCTATGCCGCTATTGGCGCCGGTGACCAAGGCTGCTTGTCCTTTTAATTTCGGGTTTGAATTCATTTTGCTTTATATTTTGAATGATAAAAAGTTTCGATCATCCCGGCGCCCGCGCCCATCCCCACCAAAGGCGCGGCACAATACAACCAAAACACCTTCCATTGACCCGCCACGATCGCCGAAGCAAAAGTACGTGCCGGGTTCATGCTCATGCCGCTGAAGGGTGACTCCACCGTGATAAACAAGGCGATCAGACTGGAAACCACCCATGGTGTGTACTTTTCCAGCCTGCTGCTGCGCTCCATCACTATCACCACCACGATCAATATAAAAGAGATCAAAAATTCCATTAAAAAAGCTACCCCAACCCCAGGCTTGCCGGGAACTGTAACGATATAGTTGACCGCTGGATGTGCCATCCACCGCGGGAAGAACAATACGGCGAGCCACATGCCAAAACTCCCACCTGCGAACTGGAACAGGATATAAAAGCCACTGTCCTTCCAATTGATATCTTTCAAAAAGTAACGAACGATCGTAATAGCCGGATTGATATACGCGCCAGACCGCCTGCCAAATCCGGACGTAAAAATGTACAAGGCCGTCAACCCCATCGATATGCCTACGAAAGAACGCCTAAGCAACGCCGAAGGCAATTGATGCCGGATTGGAAGACCCGGATACTCAAACACCGCATCGAAGAATGCGGCAGAGAACATAAACAGGCCCAGGCCCAGCGCCTCATCCCTGTATTTTCGACAATCTCCACTCAAAGACGCTTTCAAGGGAATCGTTTTTATTTCATTCGCTCCATCAAATGTTCACCCACCCGGATCGCATTGGCCATGATCGTCAATGAAGGGTTGACGGCGCCGATCGACGGGAAAAAGCTCCCATCCACTACGTATAAATTGTCAATTTCATGTGTTTTGCAATGCAGGTCCAGCACCGAATCAGCCGCATCCTCGCCAAACCGGCAGGTGCCTACTTGGTGCGCCACCCCCGCCAGCGGCACATCCTTGCTCAGGTAAATGCCGTGATCCATAAAGACATGTCCCGTATATATCTCACCCAATACGTGCTTCCACCTTTTAATCAGCCGCTCGAACCCTATCGTATTATTATCGGTGTAGTCCAAATGGATCTGCCCGTTAAAAACCTGTACCCTGTTCTCCGGTACCGGAAGATCTTCACCCGTAAACCACCAGTCGATAGAATGTGTCGCCATTTCACTCAACACGACACCTGGTGTAAAAAATGGCGCGTCCGGCGCGATCTGATCCTTATCGCTCTTGCCCAACAATTGAATATGACCCATGGGGAACGCGAAATCGCTGTCTCCCCAGTAGTAGTCATTGACCGCTAAGGTCTTTTGAAACTTAGTGAGATTTACTTTGGTACTGATGCCCAACATCGCTGCACTCTGGTGTTTCATAAAATTCCGGCCCACCTGCCCGCTGCCGTTGGCCAGGCCGTTGGGATGCTTATCATTGGCGCTTTTGAGCAGCAACGCGGCGGAATTGATCGCGCCGCAAGCCACCACGACGATCGAAGACCTGAACCTCATTAACTCGTCCTTCACCGTCACTTCGATATAGTCGATCTCTTTTCCGTCGCCTGTCGTTACCAACCGCTCCACTTTGGCTTCCGTCAATAAGGTAATATTGGACTGAGACAAAGACGGCCGCACACAATTGATATCCGCATCGCTTTTTGCGTGGATCATACAGGGAAATCCGTCGCAAGTACTGCAACGAATGCATTCACTATGGAGCATATCCGCCTCATTGAGCTTAATACCTACCGGCATATAAAAAGGCCGGTGGCCTCTTTCCACCAAATGATCGTGCAATTCCTGGATGGCAGGCTCATGACTGACCTTGGGAAAGGGGTATTCCGCCGACCTGTAAGGTTCCGTAGGATCGACTCCCATTTGCCCGTGAACACAATATAGCTTTTCAGCGTCCGTGTAAAACCTTTCGAAGTCCCCGTACTTCAACGGCCATGCAGGCGAAATACCGCCCGCATGCTCGACTCGCCCGAAATCCCTTTCCCGAAGGCGAAACAACGCCGCGCCAAACACCTTCGTGTTCCCTCCGACCCAATAACCGGTCCCTGGATGAAGATCCTTTCCTTCCGCCGTCTTCCAGACTTCCTTGGTATGATAGCGCTCCTTTTGAAACACTTCCTTACTACTCCAATTCTCTTTTTCTCTCGGCAGAAATCCGCCCCTCTCCAATACGAGTATTTTCTTACCCGAATTTCTCAGAGTGTGCAATAATGTGCCGCCACCGGCACCTGTTCCGATAATGATAATGTCATAATTGTCCATGATACTATTATAGATAAAAACGGAAATCAAAAAAAGGAGAAGGAGTGCTTTGGCAAGAAGGCAAAAAAGAAGCCATCCTGACAACCGCCAAGGCGGCCGCCCAAGCCGTCATAGCGTTCCTTCCCAATCTTGTCACGATCCTGGTCAGCTATTTTATCTTTCGTTGCAGCAGATGCTTGCCGGCGTATGGCAGGTGTTTTGAATAGCTATATGCAAAGAAACGATTCTTAAATTTTTCAATGTGAAAAAATCGCTCTGCATCATACTTTTAAGCGCCATCACCGTCGGCGCATTTGCCCAGCAAAGTAACCAACAAAGCAACCTCCGGGAAGACAGTGAACCTTGGATCTACATCATGATGAAGCATGGCACGATGACCGAAGTAATGCACGGCGCGACACGACCTGTAACCAGGAATGTGACGCTGGTCAACGGGACGACCATTCTTCCGGGTGGGACCATCAACGTCTCAAGCGGCCGGACGAAGACGCTGCATGACGGCGAGTACATCACCATGGATGGCCGAATCCGTAAGCTTAAGGATATGGTCGACCCTAAGCTATTGCACCCTTAGGCTCCGGATTTTTTCGAGGCTTCCGCCTCGCCGCGGCGGGGTTTTCCGATCCAAGCCTTCGCTCCTGGCAAGATGCTGCAAATGACGAGCCCTGCCAGAAAGAAACCGACCACCATATCCAGGATCTGAGTGATAAAAATACCTGTGGAGAAAACGTACCAGTTCCAATACATGCTATTCACTGCGCAACAAGTCAGCAGGCCCAAATACGTCACGGCAAAAACCCTTTGCCAATATCCCCCTTGGAGCAATGAAGTTATTTGAACTGCAATAAGGGCTGATAATACATTTCCCAGGAATTGAATGATGAGTCTGTCCATCGCGTATCGCGCGCCTGCAAATAGTACGACATGTGAAAAGCTTCCCCAAATAAACATCGTCAGACTGCCAAGTGAGGTGGCCATGATCAATTTTGTAAATTTTGCCCTCGACATTTATTTTCATTGTAGGCCGGATAACAAGCCAGTGCGCTAGTTCGTGTGGTGCCCCGGATAGCCAATTCCAGTTCCGAAAAAACACTCATGCGATTTGATCTTTCCAACGCTGTTGAAGGTGAAAATATCGACATTGCGCACGATCTTATTGTCCGTGGTATTGATCTGCACCAGCAGGAACAGCTCGCTGCTGTTTTCGGCCATTGTAAGAAAGCTCACCTTTTTAGTAAATTCAGCCGTTGGCCAGCACTTCTGTTTGAATGCCGCTATAGAGATATGGTCATCTCCGGCAGGGCTGGTAAAGGTGAAGCCGTCCGCCATTTGTGCCGAAGTAGTCGCCCAATCTTTATTTTCAAAGCCCGCATAATAGGCTTTGACGGCTTTTTCTTTCTCACTATCCTGCGCACAGGTTGCTTTAGCAGGCATACAGGCTAAAAAGCCGAGTGCAAATTGAAGCACAGTGAACGCGCGGTTGAATTGTTTCATCATGTTGGTTTTTAGTTGTTCGTAGATGGAAGACAATCCGAACCTTGAAATCCGGACAGTGCCGGCGTTTTGAAACAATCGATAAACCTGATCCGAACCCGGTTTATCGATACCGGTAAGTGTATATCCGCCGGGTGGGAAAAATAGCATCAGACACCCTATAAGCGACATTCCCCGTCCTTTCCACAAAAAAAACCGCATTTCCGCGGCCCCGAACGCATTTCTTTCGTTTCTATTAAGGTAATTTTAGGCAATAACGAAACTTCTGGTATGACCTGGTGGGGAATGCATTTATGGTTGGTGGTTTTAGCCACATTTCCCGCCTTGCCCTCGGTCGAACAAGCCCAGCCCTGCCCGATCAATAGCAACTTTTCGGATGGCGACCTGACCCATTGGCAAGCCTATACCGGCAACAATAAAGCGGGCAACGGACCCGGTGCGATCATAACGGTATATGATTCCAGCCGCACAACGTCCAATGGTGGAACGATCGGCGCGGCCAGTGTGCCCGAATATGATCTGCCCGGCATTAGCGGTATCACCGTCATCACGCACCAGGCAAACGACGCTTTTGGCGGCTTCAAAACGATCCCGACCATTAACGGCTATACCTATCAATATTCGATCTTACTGGGTTCAACGGCTGTCGCGCAGCCGCCTCCTGCAAATCCGGCGGCCGGGACGGGCGCTTTTACAGCTAATAGTCCGCAAGGCGGTTACGTCCGTGGAATCAAGTACGGCATCAATGTCCCCGCCGGGCCGCCAACACTTCCTTATACCATGACGTATGCTTATGCAATGGTGTTGGAGAACGGTACCCACGCTTCAGCAGAACAGCCGATGGCCCGCGCGATCGTCAGCACGCCCGAGGGAGTGATTACCTGCGCTTCACCCGAATACTTCTTGCCAACCGGAGGCGGGGGGCTCGATTCCGCGACCGCCCGGGCCAATGGTTTTATGCCAAGCCCTTTGGCGACCCCAAATGCATCCCACAATCCAGGAGATTCAGGCTTGTACCTGAAGGATGTGTGGACGAAAGGCTGGACAGAGGTCACCTTCGATCTGACGCCTTATCGCGGGCAGCAGGTAACCCTTACGTTCGAAGCGGACAATTGCGTGCCGGGGGGACATTTTGCATATGCCTATTTCGCGCTTAGGAACAGCTGCGCCGGTCTCCAGATGAGCGGCGATTCGATCATTTGTGCCAATATGGTGGGCCAATACTCGATCCCTTCGCTTGACAGTGCATCGTATACCTGGTCGGTCCCACCCGGCTGGAATATTGATTCGGGCGGGACGACGAATACGCTTACCGTAACCGCTGGACCCGCGCGCGGGTGGATCGTCGCCACGGAGAAAAATACCTGCACAACATTGACCGACAGCTTTTTCGTGAACCTTTACAAGGGGGCCCTTCCCCAGGCATCGATCGACCCTGCCGACACGACCATCTGTTATGGCGCGACTACGGAGTTGCACGCACTTATCACTACTGGAACGGCATACAAATGGGTGCAGCAGCCATTGCTTATAGAAAGCGACAAGGGTGCCATACCCTCTCTGCCATTTCCTGTCTACCTCAAAGTAGCTCCGACGCAAACGGCGGATTATATTTTGGCTATTCAAAATGCCGGTTGCCCCGTCACTGTTTCCGATACTTTCGTGGTGACCGTTGTCCCTCCGATCCGGTTGTATCCGGGCGATGACACGCTGGTCGTCGTCGACGAACCGCTTCAATTCCGGGCAACAAGCAGTGACGCCTACAAAGACGACTATCAATGGGTCCCTTCCACGGACCTGAGCGATCCCAACACCTCGGACCCCATTGGCCTCTACGGTCCGGAGATGAGCAGTATCACCTATCAGCTGACGGCAACAGATACTTTTGGCTGTTACGGAACAGCGTCGATAAAGGTGACGATAGCCCATACGATGCCGGACATCTTCATGCCCAACGCATTTACACCAGGCGTCAATACCAACAACGTGTTCCGTCCAATCTGCATCGGCATCTCCTCGCTCGACTATTTTCGCGTCTTTAACCGCTGGGGACAGCTCGTATACAGTTCTTCGCAAATCGGCCAGGGATGGGATGGGCGAATCCAGGGAAGACTGCAGGAAAGCAATGCGTACCTATGGATCGTGAAGGGGACCGACTATACGGGAAGGGCGATTGCGAAAAAAGGGACGGTGATCCTGATCAGGTAAAAATAATCCGGCCAGGGTGCTCAAAACAGAATATTATCCTTGCTGAACGATTAAGCGAGCTCAAACCTGTCCAGGTTCATCACTTTATGCCAGGCGGCTACAAAGTCTTTTACGAATTTATCCTGCCCATCTGCGCTTCCGTACACTTCCGCGACAGCCCGCAGCTCCGAGTTGGAACCAAAAACAAGGTCCGCCCGGGTACCTGTCCACTTCAATTTTCCGGTGGACAGATCGCTGCCTTCATACAACTCCTTGTCAGCGCCGGCTGCTTTCCACTTTGTGCGCATATCCAGCAGGTTCACGAAAAAATCATTGGTCAGCTGGCCCGGCCGGGATGTGAAGACCCCATGTCTGGATCCATCAAAGTTGGTGTTCAGCACCCGCAGGCCGCCTACCAATACCGTAAGCTCAGGCGCGGTAAGCGTCAGCAACTGGGCCTTGTCGATCAGCAGCTCTTCGGTAGATGCAGCGGTTGCTCCCCTACGGTAGTTCCGGAATCCATCCGCGAGCGGTTCCAGGTATCCAACTGATTCAACATCGGTCTGCTCCTGCGAAGCATCCATACGGCCCGGCGTAAAGGGTACGGTGACCGACTGCCCGGCATCCTTCGCAGCTTTTTCGATAGCCGCGCAACCCGCCAGCACGATCAGGTCTGCCAACGAAACTTTCTTGCCGCCGTTCTGCCCGGCATTAAAGTTTTTCGCGATCCCTTCCAACACACCCAATACCTTTTGCAGTTGCGGCGGGTTATTCACCTTCCAGAATTTTTGAGGAGCCAGGCGAACCCGCGCCCCATTGGCGCCGCCGCGCTTGTCGGAGCCGCGGAAGGTGGAAGCCGAAGCCCAGGCCGTCGACACCAGCTCGGCCACACTCAATCCGGAGGCCAATACAGTAGACTTCAGGTCCGTGATAGCCGCAGCATCGATCAATGGATGGTCAACGGCTGGGATGGGATCCTGCCAGATCAGCACTTCTTTCGGCACATCGCTGCCCAGGTAACGCACCCGGGGTCCCATGTCGCGATGCGTTAATTTAAACCAGGCCCGCGCAAATGCATCCGCAAAAGCATCGGGGTTTTCCAGGAAATGCCTGGATATTTTCTCGTACGCCGGATCAAACCTCAGGGCGAGGTCCGTTGTAAGCATGGTCGGAAGGTGCTTTTTTGAACCATCGTACGCATCGGGAATGATCCCTGAGGCATTTTTTGCCACCCACTGTTGTGCGCCGGCCGGACTCTTTGTCAATTCCCATTCGAAACCAAAAAGGTTCTCGAAAAAATTATTGCTCCATTTAGTGGGCGTCTTTGTCCAAATGACCTCCAGCCCGCTCGTGATCGTGTCGGCACCCTTACCCGAACCATAGGAGTTGCTCCAGCCAAAACCCTGCAATTCCATCTCCGCCATCTCAGGTTCTTTGCCCACATTGGTAGCCGGCGCGGCCCCATGCGTCTTGCCAAAACTATGGCCGCCTGCTATCAGGGCTACCGTCTCCTCATCGTTCATCGCCATGCGGCCAAAAGTGTCCCGGATGTCCCGTGCCGAGGCGATCGGATCGGGATGGCCGTCAGGACCTTCCGGATTTACATAGATCAAGCCCATCTGTACGGCCGCCAGGGGCTTCTCCAGGTTCCGGCTATGATCGACTTCAGAATTGTCGTCCGATACCAGCACGCCGTGTCCCTCCTGGACCCCAGGCGATCCCTGCGCGTATCGAATGTCGCCGCCTAACCACGTGGTCTCGGAACCCCAGTATACGTCTTCCTGCGGTACCCATACGTCAGGACGTCCGCCGGCAAAGCCAAATGTCTTAAAGCCCATCGATTCCAAGGCGATATTCCCGGTCAGGATCATGAGATCCGCCCAGGAGATCTTGCGGCCGTATTTCTGTTTGATCGGCCATAACAGCCTGCGAGCCTTGTCCAGGCTCACATTATCGGGCCAGCTGTTGAGTGGCGCAAAACGTTGCTGCCCCGCGCCCCCGCCGCCCCGGCCATCGGTTACCCGATATGTGCCCGCACTATGCCAGGCCATTCGAATGAACAACGGACCATAGTGCCCAAAATCTGCCGGCCACCAATCCTGTGAGTCGGTCATAAGGGCATGCAGGTCTTTTTTTAGCGCTTCGAGGTCAAGGCTTTTAAAGGCTTCGGCATAATCGAAGTCTCCACCCATCGGATCGGATAAAGTGGAGTGCTGGCGAAGGATATTTAACTTCAATTGATTGGGCCACCAATCACGGTTCCTCGTGCCGCCGCCGGCAACATTGTGTTTCATGCTTCCATTGTGAAACGGGCATTGGCCGATGTCCTTTGAATCTTTTTCCATTTTGCTTTATTTATAGTAATAACTGACCGTTATTTCGTGCTTGATCTCCCGGGACGCTAAAGTTAGGGTATTGAAGCAATAACCAAGATCAATTAAATCTATATTTAAATAGGTAGAATCTATAAGTGTCGGCACAGTCAATCAATCATTCTATCCAGCTGCACCCTGGGAGAGCCGGCGAAAATGCTGAGCGAAAAAAAATTTGACACGCTGGGTTGCAGGGTCTAAGCACCCAGTTTCTTGGCGATTTTCTCCAGCAGCTCGTGGTTGGCCTTCAACAAAGCATTGTTCGCCTTGAGGAGGTCGTTGTTTTCGGCCAATACTTTTGCATTGTCCTTGACGATCGAATGGTTCGTCTCGATAACCGACAGGTTTTTGTCAAGCTTATCGCCATTGTCCCCGATGGAGCTATGGTTTTCCTTCAGCAATGCGTTGTTCTTTTGCAAGAGATCGTTATTGGCTTTCACCAATTCTGTTACGTCCGCCATAGTATAATTTTTGAATTGAGGGGATAAATATAGCCAAATTTTTGAATCCTCAACGCAGTTCCGGTCTTGCAGCGGCGGCAACATCCTCGCCCCGCGCCTGCGCCGCCTCCCATTCCCGACGGACGACACTGGAAGTCTTATGGTCCCCCGTGTGGCTCCACCCCGGCGGCATAACGATATACAACAGCTTCTTGCTGATGCCAGGCGCCTTTGCGATATCCCGCCCCAGCGCCACGAACTCTCCGAAGTACACATCGAGAAAATTGCCCGGCTTCATCGGGCGCGTAATGCCATACACGAGGGGGATATCCTGCCGCTCCGGCCGGTAGGTGCCAAAGATCCGATCCCAGATGTTCAGCAGGTTACAGAAATTGGTGTCCATATAGAGCGGATTTTTAGCATGGTGTACCCGGTGATGGGACGGCGTGAGGATGAACCGGTTCAAAAAGCCAAGACGCCCATCCTTGAGGAGGTGCTCACCCACATGAATAAAAGCGCCCCAGGTGCCATCGACAAACATGATAAAGAACAACAGTGGCTGATTCACGCCAAGCAAGATACACACAGCCGTCCTGATCACATCGGCATAAGGCCCCTCCAGAATGAAATGCGCAAAGGTGACCGATAGGTTCATGTGTTCCGGCGCATGGTGCGTAGAATGCAGACACCAAAATATGCGCACCTTATGACCCAGGTAATGGTACACAAAATGCCCAAGCTCCCATACGATGTATCCGTAGATCAGCCAATACCAGGTAAAACTCGTTTTGAAGATCGCATACGGCGAAAAAATACCGACGCAAAAAGCAAATGCCGCAATCGAAATATATCTTCCCGCAATGCTATTGAAGACATAAATAAAAAAAGGGATCTTATACTGCGGACCAGTAAACCTGCGCATGACGACGGCGCGGATGATTTCGATCAACAATAAGAATGGGATCAGCGGGTTGATCACATTCTCTATCCCCTGTAAAGTGCGCAAACTGCTGTAGTTACCCGACCGAAACAGGTCGATCAACGGCTGAATGTTAAAAAAGTCAAAAATTTGTTGATAAATTCCTTCCAGGATTCGCATAAAATAAAGTTAGTGAATATCCGCAAATCATACCACAATTCCGATTATTCTGCCTATATTGAATGACAACTATGAGGAGCCTGATAACCTGTTTATTGCTATTACCGAATCTCCTGCCCGGCAGCGACTACGCCGGCTGGACGGTGAAAAAAGAGAAAGATGGGATCGTCATCTATAGCCGACATTCCGAACTCTCGAAATTCAACGACATCCGTGTTGCCATGGACCTTCTTGGCACGGTCGAGCAGTTGTCAACGGTACTCATGGATGTAGAAAGATATCCGGCATGGGTCTATGCCACCAAATCATGCGCCATGGTAAAGCGGATAAATGACAACGAGGTCATTTATTATGCCCTGATAGAAACCCCCTGGCCTGCCGTGAACCGCGACTACTATGCCGACGTAAAGGCAACCCTCCAACCCCAAAGCCACAGCCTGGTCGTCGAATCAACGGGCATGAAGGACTACAAACCGGAGAAAAAAGACCTGGTCCGGGTGCCGATGTCCAAAGGTCATTGGCTGGTCACGACCACTTCGAACAACCATCTCCATTTGGAGTATATCCTGCAGCTGGACCCGGGTGGATCGACGCCCGCTTGGTTACTGAATAACTTCGCCGCCAAGGCTCCGCTTGAGACCTTCGCGAACCTCAGAAAGAAGATGGAAGCTCTTAGTAACTAACCGGCGCTGGAACGGATCCACACGATCAAGCTTGCCCCTGCGCCCAATGCGTCTTTTTAAAAGCGCCTTCTTTTATAGCGGTGATCTATATTTCCATCTAAAAAACAAATAAAACGGGATGCCGCTGCCGATCAACAGCAGCCCGAGCAACGAAGCCCTGGTCTGGATGACAAGCGTATTGATGACAAGGGCGACGCAGAACAGGATGACGATCACAGGTATCACCGGATAACCGATCACTTTCGTTTCGATAAGCCCCTTGCGTTTCATCCGCAACAGCCCCCAGGCTGCCAATCCAAAAAACGCATACGAAGCGAAGACCACCAGATCGGTGATCTGATCGAATGTGCCGCTGCAAACCAGGATTACGCCCCAGCACGCCGAATAGCGCAACGCCATGTACGGCGTACGATAGACCCGATGGACCTGCCCCGCATTCGAAAAAAACATCCGCTCCTGTGCCATGCGAAAATAAACGCGGGGATAGGACAGGATGCAGCCATTCAGGGCGCCAAAAGTACAGGTCATAATGAGGATGGCGATAATGACAGCCCCCGCTTTGCCCATCAGTATCCGCGCCACTTCCGCGGCGGCGATCCGGTTAGCACCCAACTGCGCAAGGCCGGACACCGGAAGCACCCGCATATAACTATAGTTCAGGAGCACATAAAGCGTCATCGCGATGCCAACCCCACCAATGATGGCATAAGGCACATTCCGGCGCGGATCCTTGACCTCACCGGTCACAAACGTGATATTCGCCCAACCGTCATACGCCCACAACGCGCTTAGCATCGCCCCCAGCAACCCGCTGTACAACCCCGCCCCCCGCAGTTGCTCCGCTCCGGCGGCAGCGGGCGCATGTCCTTGCGAATGCCCATGATAAAATAGCCCCGCAATGATCAACGCCAGCATGCCTCCTATCTTAGCCGAGGTCACGATATTGCTCAGTACCCCGCCTTTTTTTACACCGAGACAATTGAGCCAGGTCAGGCCAAAAATGGCGCAAGCCGCCAGCAGCTTGATGCCCCATGCACCATAAGGCAAAGGATAAAGCTCATTCACCGATTGGGCAAACACAAACGCCAGCGCTGCGATGGCCCCTGTGCCTACGATCATAAACAAGGACCAGCCGAACAGAAAGGCGATGAAGTCTCCAAAGATGAGCCGCAGGTATTCATAGACACCGCCTGTAGCCGTCGTCATCCCCGCAAGACCGGCATAGGTGAACGCACCGAATAGACTGACCACGCCCGCAATGATCCAGGCCAATAAGATATACCCTTCGTGTGGCAGCGTCTGCGCCATTGGCACGATCTTCTTGAATACGCCCGAACCGATCATAATGCCTGCGACCAGCATCACCGCCGTGGGCAATCCGAGTACCCTCTTGAATGGGCCATCCGCGACCTTGTCGGCATCGTCATTTTTTTGCCTATCCATTATTGACAAATGTATTGTTTTTAGGATTCAGGGACCATGCCCTTTTCAACGATGATTGGCGGGTAGTAGTACTGCGCCGAAGGACGGACTAGCGTGCCGACCGGTTGATGCACGCCGGATTAGTCAGGTAAGATCCAGGACCATAAAACCCCCTGCTGGGACTCGGCCTTGTCGATATAGCCCTCGCTGTTGAGTTGTTGCAAAACCCTTCGCGCATCCTTGCGCACCAGGTTGCTCAGTATGGCGAATTCCTGTTCTACCATAGTTGGAAAAAACCTGAAGAGACTCTCCGGCTGACGGTCTATCTCGGCTTTCACCGCCGACGGGGCCAGTTGCAGAATGGCCTGCTCGAAGTCCGAGTAGTGCTGATAACCCTTTAAGCGAACGCCTTCGCCGGTGCCATTGCCAAATGTCAAGGTGGGAAAACTCGTGACGCCAAATGCGACAGCCATCCTAAGATCCGCCTCAAAGGCCGGACGCGCCGCACCCGTATAGTCCCTACGGAAACGGGCCGTATCCAGCCCGGCTTCCAGGGCAGCCGTTTCCAGGAATCGCCATTTCATGATATTCTTCTTCTCTAAAAAGATCATCTCGCGGATCCGTCTAAGGAACAATAGTGCCTTGCGCTCATCCTGCAACTGTGCCGCCTTGAACGCAATAGATGGTGGGAAGCTGGACGACAGCGGGTCTTCGGTCCATACCCCCGCATCGATCGGCATCGAATAAACATCGGCTACTTCCTGCCAGTGCTGCGCCGCATCGCCAGGGCTCCGGATCTTTCCCTTACATTCCCTCCACGAAGGCAATAATCCGCCCATGATATACCGGATATCCAGACAGTGGCCGTATTCCAATATCAGTTTCTTCCATGCCGGCTGGATGATCCAGCAGGTGGAACAGATCGGATCGGTAAAGTAGTTCACTTTCAGACCGGTAACGGGACGAGCCCTCACGGTCAGTTTGTCCTTCCAGTGCGGCGACAGGAACGGCATGGGCAGTTTCTCAGCCCCTCCGGGAAAAAGAAAATCCTCCCGTAGCCTCCTACCAAGCCGGATGTGTTCTCCGACAACCGTCGATCGCACCCGGTAATATTCCCCGAACGCGGCTTCCGGATCGTCCTCGCGCTCCAGACACGCCGCAAGCGTCTTAGCCCCTATAATGGCATTGGTGGTACCTGCACTCGTAAAAGGCAGCGTGAGATGCGCGGCATCTCCCAGTAAGACCACATTGTCTTTGTGAAAAGAAGGCAGCAGATCAAAGTCCTTCGTATTCCATATATAGGTCTTGCTAAGGTCGGCAGTCGTCAACATCTCCTTTACGACGGGAGGGAAATCCCGCAGCATCTCCAAACAAAATGCCCGGATAGCCTCCGGTTCACCGGAGACAGCATCTGCGATCCGCGGATCATATTGCATAAACCATACAGCTTCCTGGTCGTTCGTGGGGATCATGCCAAAAGCCAGACCCCGTGTCGCCTCCTGTATCTTCACGAATGTATGCGCGTAACGCTGCGCCAGTTTCCTGTTGCACGAAGATCCGACGATCTCTTTCACAGCGACCGGAGAAAGATCGACGGGACCGAAAATGGCTTCCCTAACCTTCGAGTGGGCGCCATCGGCACCAATGAACAGATCGCCGTATTCCAAATCCCCATTGGAGAACGCAGCAGCTGCTACCTTGCCCCGCACACGCACGAAGTGCGAAAATGTCCTTCCCGGTACGATGGTCCCCGGCTTCAATACGGTATGCAGAAATCCGGTGAGCTCGCATCGCCTCATACAATGCCAGGAATGCAAGGCCTCCTTCCTGACCTCTTCACCACCGGGCCGCCGTTGGGAAAAATGGTTCACCGCCTTGCCCGGCAGGAATGCGCCCGTCTCCGTTGTCAGCTCACCCAGTATGGACAACGCATCGCTGTGCATCAGGAACGCATGGCCTTTGTCGCCCTGATCGGCCATTTTTTCACAAATGACCACCTCGACTTTGCGGCGCTGCAAATAAGCGGCCATGGTCATACCCGCGATTCCTCCTCCTATAATGACGACTTTCATATGCTTTCTATGGTGTTTTTCATCCGCCCGAGCGCCCGGGAAAGGATCTCTCCCGAGGTGGCGAAACTCAACCTGATATACCCATCGGCCCCATCTCCAAACCATTCCCGAAGGCCAGGAACAACAGCGACACGAGCGTGGTTAAATAAAAGCTCCTGCATCTCCGCCGAGCCCATGCCCGTCCCCGTGATATCTGCAAAGGCTACATAACAGCCTTCCGGCAGCAGACAACGCACCCCTTTGATGCTGTTCAACCCCTCCACACAACACTCGCGCATCTCTTCAAGGTGTTGCAAAAAACCCGTGAGCCATCCGCCGCATTCGTTCAGCGCGGTAGTAGCAGCCACCTGGGAAAGCGAACTCACGCCATGTACGGTCGATTTATGGAGCGAAGCATTGAACAATTGATTGAAAGTCCCCCGGTCCGAAGCCATTACCGCGCCGATGCGCAGGCCGGCCAGCCCATGTGATTTACTGAATCCCGTGATCGTCACCGTCCTGTCCCGCACTTGCTTGTTCAAGGAAGCTATACTCGTATACTCATGCGGCTGAAAAATGATATCACTCCATATTTCGTCAGAAAGTATAAGCAGGTCATGCTTGCACGCCAATTCCCCGAATCGCATCAACTCCCTTTCGGTAAATACTTTTCCCGTTGGATTCAATGGATTGCAAAGACAGATCATTTTTGTTTTCCTGGTGATCAGCCTCTCTAAACGGGCAAAATCCACCGGCGCATCACCGGGCGGGATCGCAAAACCCACAGGCCTCGCGGCAGCTGCCTCGATAGCATACCGAAAAAGAAAATCGACGGGATCAAAAACGATGGCTTCGTCATTGGGAGAAAGAAAGGCCTGACACGTCAGATAGATGCCATAAGCCGCGCTGTCGACGGGAAATATCCATCCGGGGGAAGCGGGAATGTGTCGCCGGGTCTCGAAATAGGCCGCCATGCTCTCCCGGAATTCCAACATGCCCTCGGGAGCACCATAACAGAAATAACGGTGGCGGGCAAATCGCGCGATGGCTTCCGCGATCTGCGGCGCACAGGGAAGGTCAGGGTCTGCTGCAGTGAGCGGGATCACATCGTCGGGGACAGTGGCCCACCGGAGATTAAACGCTCTCTGCCGCAGAATAGGCAGATCAACAAGGGTCGGATCAAACATAGTACGGTTTTTTTAGGGTCGGATTCGCACGGCCATCCATGTCATGTCCTGACAGCCGCCTCATCATTGGGTCATCTCATTCACCAGTCATGATCTCCACGATCTTGCCACGCTCCACGGGCTTGATGAGGAAATCGGCCACTACCGTATAACGCTTCGACCGTTCCACTTCCTGTGGCGAGATCGAAGAGGAAACGATATACAAAGAGATTCCTTTTTTTATTGCCGGCTTCAACAAAGCATATGCCTTAAGGAAGTCCCATCCATCCATCACCGGCATGCTCAGGTCCAGAAAAATGAGATCTGGCAATAAGGCCGGCTGCCCGGACATCTTGGTCAGATAATCGATCGCCAATTCCCCATCGCTGAATTCATTGATATCACAGGGACAGTTGGTACTGGCGATGATTCTCCTCGTCAGGTAGACAAAAATAGGGTCGTCGTCTATCAGCAATATGCGCTTCACGAAGCTTGTTTTATCAAATTCGCAAATTCAATGAAAAAATCAGACCCCTCATTGGGCACACTCTCCACCCATATCCGCCCACCCATGGCCTCTACCTGCGTCTTGGTCATATACAGCCCGAAACCCTTCGCATTCGGATGACGGTGAAAGACCTTGCCGATCTTGAAGAAATTCTCCTTGTGTTTGACAAGATCGATCCCCAGCCCATTGTCACTCACCCTGAGGATCACCTTGTCCCCGGACTGCTCCGTCCTGACACGGATCAACGGCCGCCGGCCCGGGTAATGGTACTTCAGGGAGTTACTCACTAAATTATGGAAGATGCTATTCAAATATTGCGGCGGATACTCGATCACCGATGCGGCACTAAAGTCGGTCTCGATCTGCGCCTCCAGCCGGTTGATCTCCGTTTGCAGCCCATCGACCGTTCGCTTCATACAAGTCTCGAGACAGACCCGCTCCCGCTGTATCTCCTGGTCCTGCCGCACCTGTATGGACTCCACCAGCTCATTGAACGTCGCATTCAGGTTGTCTATGACCGGCCGCAATTTCCCTATCAGCAGCTTTTGTTCGTCCACATCGGCACTCGCTTCGATAAAATTGACCAACATCGAGATATTCACCAATGGCGCCCGCAAATTGTGCGACACGATACTGCAAAAATCGATCAGCTGCGCATTGTTGGCCGATAACTGCTTCACAAGTGCCGCCTGTTTTTCTTCCATGATCTTCCTGTCTGTGATATCGATGCCAAAGCCGATCACCTGAGACAACTCCCCTTTGTCGCCGTATACCGGGAACATCCGCCGCATATGCGTTATGACATTGCCTTGCGGATCGGTCAGACTGTCTTCCCACCTTATTTCTTTCCCCGTTTCTTTGGCTTCCAAAAATTTCGCCCGGCGGGAATGTGCAACCGAGATATCCCTGTTCCGGTAAGCTGCATAATCATAATCATCCTTGCCGATGATGTACTTCCGGTATTCCTCCTTGCTGATAGCGCCCGGATTTACAAAAAGATACCGGTGCTCCGAATCAAAGACCGCGATATCCGTGGGAAGCTTATTCAGGATATTCTCATAAAAAGCCTTCTGGCGGTCCAATTGCTCGGAAATGAGTTTGTGATCGGGTTCATCGACCCCGCGTCGCCGGGAGACGCTTGTTTTTAGCCTATGCCATTGAGCACCAATTTTATGTATAATTGAAACCATGTATTAGCTATTAATAATCAATCAATTAAACATGAGCCTGCGGTCAGCATGTCCAATAATATGAAACGTAATATTTTAACGGCTATTGTCCCCCGTTCGCGCTATCCGATCCGTTATTTCATGGTATTTTAGCGCTATGAAACAGGTATTCTTCTTCCTATCGATCGTCCTCGGCTGGACCGCTTCGAACGCCCAGCGGGTAGTCGATGTCAGTTACACGGTGGATAACCAGGGCCGTTATATCTTCACCTGTAACAACAAGGGGTACTGTACCTATATCCTGCAGCTCGATTTTACGACGCTCGTGAACGCCAAAGCCGATCACGCGTTGCCCTACGAGGCCGAAGTCAAACCCGGCGTCAATAAATTGCTTGTCCTTTCGCCCCTCAACAAAACGGAGGATACAAAGGTCAATTTTAAAACCAGCTATCGCAAGGGGTGTATGAGTCCAGCTGTCAACACCGGTTTCGTATACCTGCTGCCTGTCACCCCCGGACTCGAGACCCAGGCCTACGTCATTCCCAATGCGAAAGGTGCCGGTTCGATCCCAGGCGGGCAAGACAGCGGCTATGCTGTCCGCCTGCGCGCCAAAATGGGTGATACCATCTACGCCGCACGCCGCGGTGTCGTCACTGCTGTCGATGTCAGCAATACAGAGAACGACGCCGGTGCAACGACCACTTCCAATTGGAACTACGTCGAGATTTCCCAGGGAGATTGTTCCTTCGCCCAATATGGCGTCCTCCGAAAAGACGCCGCCTTTGTAAAACCCGGCCAGACCGTTGAAGCAGGAACCCCTATCGGCCTCGTTGGCGGCGACCGCTACGGCCGCGGATCCGATGTTCGGTTTAGCGTCAGTTACTACCCCGGCGTGAACAACACCCAGATCCCGCTGCTCTTCTGGACCAAAGGCAACGGTAAAGGACCTCTCCGCCAGGGCGCCACCTACCTCAGCGAATTTCCCAAAACACTCCTCATGCAGGAGCTGCCCAAAAAGCCCAAACCGGCTGCGCGTCAAAAGCACGGTTGAGCGAGCGCCTATGACGGTCATTCCTGACCATTGCGTAAACTATTGATCGGATCAGCGATTGCTGCCCGCAGCGATTGCCAAGCTATCGTCACGAAAGCCAGTGTGATCGCCGCACCGCCTGCCAACAAAAAGACCGGCCAGCCGATCGTAATTCTATAAGCAAAATCCTGCAGCCATTTGTGCATATACAACCAGGCAAGCGGACTGGCAACGACGATGGCAATAACCACCAAGACCAGAAAATCTCCGCTCAGCAACCCCACAATACTCGCCGCGCTTGCGCCCAATACCTTGCGAATGCCGATCTCCCGGGTGCGGAGTTGCGACGTATAAGCCGCCAGACCAAACAGTCCCAAACAAGACACGAAGAGCGCAATGCCCGCAAACAACCCGAACAGACCGCCCGTTTGCCGGTCGGATTTGTAAAGTGCGTCAAACCGCTGGTCAAGAAAACTCTATTCGAATGGAAAACCCGGATTGTATACCTTCCACAGCTTGCGCACCGCGGCCACAGCTTGCCCGGCCTGCCTTCTTTCCGTCTTCACATAGAGCAGGTAGCTTTTTGGCCGGTAACGCAGGACGGCCGGCTTGACCTGTTCCCGCATCGACATAAAATTGAAATCTCTTACAACCCCGATAATCGTTCCGTTGACCTCCTGCACCTTCAACCGCTTCCCGACCGGATCCTTGATGTCCATCATCCGGACCGCCGTCTCATTCAGGATATAATGCGTCGAGTCCGCCGGCGTTCCCGTGAAATTCGCGCCCGCAGCCATTTTTATCTTCAACAACGGTATAAACCGCTCATCGATACCCATCGGGTAGATGATAAACGAACTGTTGGGCAGTTTGCCGTCCCAATCGATACCGCCTGTTGTGTTCTGATTCTCTATCACGTCTGCATTCGCGCCCGCCAGTCCCGTAATAGCATGTTCCGCGCGTAACACTGCGGACACCGCCGTCAGGTGTTCCCGCATATTTCCTGTGCCCACGGTAAAGATCTGCGACCGGCCATACCCCGGGTCCCTTTCCCTGATAAAGTTCAATTGCTGCGCGATCACGACCGTCGCGATCATCAACCCGATGCTGACGATAAATTGTGTCGTCACCAGGACCTTCCTGAATAACGCGCTCCCGATACCGACGAACAGCCTGCCGCGCAACGCTTCCAAGGGCCGAAAAGAGCTCAGCAGCAACGCCGGGTAGATGGCCGAAGCCAGCAGCGTGCCCAGCCCTGTTAACGCCACCACCCGCCAAACGCGAAGGTCGTCGAGACGCAGCACCATCTTCTTACCGGCCAATTGATTGTAATAAGGCAGCAGCAACACCATGACCAGTAAAGCCATCAGCAAGGACAATAGATAAAACAACACCGATTCCAACATGAATTGAGCAAACAACTGCCCGCGCGCGGCGCCGATGATCTTCCGTACGCTCACTTCCCGGGAACGCAGCATCGCCCTCGCTGTCGATAAATTGACATAATTAATGCTCGCGATCAGTAATATGAAGATCGCTACAATCAGGAAGATGCGCACCGTCTGCAACAACGGCGTCCTGCCATCGGCCTCCCGCAGATGTATAGTCGTCAACGGCTGCAGCTCAAAGGCATTTTCGGTCAGCGATACCGAGGTCCAGGGTGCTTCCCGCTTCTGAATCGCGATCAACTGCCTGCCGATCCTATCGGTCGACACACCCTGTTGCACCTGCAAAAAAGTAGTGTAGCCAAAATCCCCCCAGTCACGGTTCATGGCATGCCAGAAATCGTCCTTATAGGTTTCGGCAGCCAATGACATCGGGAAGATCAGGTCGGCATCGATCGAAGAATTGTCTGGAAAATCTGCCAACACCCCGCTGACCGTAAAATTGTCTTTATGATTGGCCTGTATCACTTTCCCAATGGGATCAGCTTTCCCAAAAAATTTCTGCGCGGTCGTTTCCGTAACGAGGATCGAATGGTTGTCAGGCCAGGGACGGCTTGGATTGCCGCGCAGCAAAGTAAAATCAAACATCCGGAGCAGATTCGAATCAGCGTAGATCGCGCCCAGGGCGCTAAAAGACTTCTCGCCCCAACTGTACAAAGAATAATCCCAGTTCCCCTCAATCCGCACGGCATTCTCGACACCCGGAACCTCTTTCATCGCAAATACCGCTACCGCCGCCGAAGTCGTCGCCCATACCTGTGTGCTCTTGCCCAGACCCACCGGCGAGTTAACCCTGTAGATGCCGGCAGCCTTGTGATGGAACGAATCAAAACTCGTCTCATCCTGCACCCACAACAGGATCAGCATCCCTACGGCTAGTCCAATGGTCAGACCTAAAATGGTGATCCCCGAATAAAGCTTGCTACGGAACATGTTGCGCCATGCCGTCATCCAGTAATGCTTTATCATAGCTAGTGTGTTTTGTATATATCTGATCTTTGCCAATTTTCGGGGTGGACACACAAAAAGCGGTAAAAAATAACATTTATTCCGCAGGTTACCGTATATTTCACGCCGTAACCAGGACTCGACTACACATGAGAAAAAAAAGGCCGCCACCGGGCGGCCTTCACTACAACTATTTTACTGCTTTTGTCGCGGCGATGATCTTCCCATTGTCCTGGTCTTGCAGGAACGCAATGATTTCCGCTTGGCCCGGCACCACTCCCGCCGGCCAGTCGAGTATGCCCCCGCCATTTCCCTTACTATCCAGCGACACTGTCCTGCATTGCCGCACGATCTGTACATGGGCCAGCGTCCTGCCCCTGTTCTCACCAGCTTTGACTGCTGTCACGGCCGAATGCTCTACAAGCGCGACGACTACAGCGACATGTGCGTGCATGCCCAGTCCCTCCGCCCGGCACTGCCAGTCAAGCCGGCCGCCGTCCATTTTCAACCCGGTCAGCGCCAATTGCACATTCGCTTGCTGGTCCAATCCACTTCGGATCGCCGCACGCAGGGCACCAGATTCCGATCCCACAAACTCCTGCTGTCCATTGACGATGACTTGAGGTGTGTAAACCGAAGACAGATTCAGCCATGCTGCATACCGCCGCTGACGGTCACTATAAGTCGCATCACTAAATGCGTCCTTCCAACCCAACCTGTCCCAATAGTCCACGTGGAAAGCCAGCATATAGACAGGCAGGTCTTTGTCCTCTTGTTGTACCTGCGCGATCAAGGCATCTGCCGGCGGACAACTCGAACACCCCTCGGAGGTAAATAGTTCCACCACCGCAAATCCGTTCCCGCTCAACCCAGCCGGCGACGGTTTTTCCCCGTTCTTTGTATGCAGGACGGCCCTGCCGGCCAAACCAAGTGCTAAAAGAGCCGCTGCGACAAACGCTGTTTTTAATGTCTTCATATTTTTATGCTTTGAATGGCGTAAAATTTAACCCCGCATTTTCAGATTAGTAGGATGCCCGCCCGCTTCCTTACAATAGTTCCCAATTTTTTTTTGTGCGATCCACCAATTCTTACAATTAACGGATTTCCCGGCCAAAATGGGCTCACCGCAAAGCGGATGGCGGCTGACAGTATGAAGATCCCGCCGGGCAAAAAAGCCGAAGGCAAGGGCATCATGACGGCTGTAATTGGAAACGCCTGCGCCAGTCAAAAAAGCCTGCCACAGCAACGACAAATAAGATCATTGTTAGCACCGCGAAAAGCGGCAGCCCCTTGTAGAGCAGCAGCGGTATAGCGAAAAGATTGGAAACATTGAGCACCACCCAGTTCTCTATTTTCCGCCGCGCCAGCAGCCAGGTGCCCGCCCAGGCGACAACACTCACCCAGGCATCCCAGGCCGGAACAGTAGAGTTTGTATATGTCCGCAGCAGAAAATAGCATAAGCCGCCACAGACGGCAACAATGGCCCCCACCGTCCACCATTCCCTCCCCGTCGTCCAACTGATGGGTACGGGCGGCCCATTGGTTTTTCTTGCCCAATACCACCAACCATAAATGCTCATGAGCACATAGTAGCTATTGAGTGCGGCATCGGCATAGAGGTTCACTTCAAGCAACAAATAAACACTGATGACCGAGCTAATGATCCCAGCCGGATAGAGCAGGATATTGTTTGCCCTCGCCAGCAGGACCTCCGCCACCCCAAAGATGGTCGCCATCCATTGAGGCAGGTCCGTTTCATCAAACTGTTTTCGCAGTAACTGCCAGAAATCGTCCGCATGCATAGCCGTCAAAGATAGGGGATTCCATCCTCCAGCCGTCTACTTGACCTCGGGACGGTTCATGGGATTGATGGGTTAACAAAGTAAGGGTGTAACAAATGCTGCACCCGATCCGTATATTTGGTATATGGCAAAAAATTTCCTGAAACACACCTGCCGCCAGCTGCTGCGGCACAAAGGCTTTAGCCTTATCAATATCCTCGGCCTCACGATCGGCCTTGCCAGCTGCATCCTCATCGGCCTGTATATTTCCGACGAGCTAAGTTATGATACCTTTCATGCGAACGCCGATCGGATCGTCCGTGTTACCATGGACTTCGCAAGGGGTTCGTCTTCGTCTCCGACCCAGGTCGCGGTAACAGGCACAAAAGCCGGTCCGCAGTTCAAACGAACCTTTCCCGCCGTAAAAGACTATACCCGGGCCGTACTATTCCCGGCGACTATCGGCCTCGGCGCCGAACACTTCAGCGAAAAGAAGTTCCTCTATGCCGATTCCTCTTTCTTTTCCGTCTTCACGTTCCCGCTGCTAAAGGGTGATCCAAACGCTTTGCGCGACCCCGCCAACCTCGTCTTCACCGCTTCGGCCGCAAAAAAATATTTCGGGAGCACCGACATCATCGGTAAGATCGTGCGGCTCAACGATTCGAGAAATGCCAAGGTCGCCGCGATAGTCCAGGACC
Source organism: Puia sp. (assembly GCA_965214315.1). Lineage (GTDB taxonomy): Bacteria > Bacteroidota > Bacteroidia > Chitinophagales > Chitinophagaceae > Puia. Next base: position 274,983 of record CBDCBP010000013.1, read on the forward strand.
CGCCGCGTAACTCTCAGATCCAATTCGGGATCGTCACCAGCTTCGCCAATATGGACGCCTCAAAATCGGAGGAGTGGTGGACGGCTAACTATATCACCTACCTGCTCTTGCGGGATGGCGCTTCCGTGGAACGCCTGCAACAGCAGATCAACGACTTTATGCAGACACCCGACGTCCGGAAACAGGCCAATCTCGGGGGTAGCGACTATCTTCGCTATCATCTGGAACCGCTCAAAAAAGTACACCTATACTCTTCCCTTGACGGCTTCGAACCCAACGGCAGCATTACCTATGTATACGTGCTGTCCCTGATCGCGGCGCTGATCCTGGCCATTGCCTGTTTCAACTATACCAACCTGGCCATCGCCCAATCCTCCGGCAGAACAGGCGAGATCGGCATCAGGAAAGTACTCGGCGCCCTAAAACACCAACTGTTCACGCAATTCACCGGCGAATCCCTCGTGGTGACAGCCATCGCTCTCGTCCTCGCGCTTGGCACCAGCCTCGCCCTCCTGCCTTTTTATAATGATATGACCGGCAAACACCTCGTGGCCGGGGACATCCTTCAATGGCGGCCACTCCTGGCCATCGTAACCGCAGGTCTTGTTATCGGTCTGCTTGCCGGCTCCTACCCGGCCCTCGTCCTCTCCAACACGAAGCTCATCAACATCCTCCGCTCGGGCTTCCGAATCACCGGCGGACATGCCGGCCTCCGTCGCATCCTCATCGTCATCCAGTTCGTCATCTCGCTGTTCCTGATCATCACTACCGTGGTCATCCTGCAACAGATGAGTTATATCCGCAACAAAAATCTCGGCCTTGACAGAGACCACGTCATCGTGCTGCCCATCGACTATAGGGTACTCAACCACTACGATGCGCTCAAGAATGCCGTAAAGGTACTACCCGGCGTCCTCAGCGTCTCTGGCTCCTACAACCTGCCCATCTCGGCCGACTGGGGCGATGGCCTCAATGCCGTCACCGACCGCGGGCCTATCAGCTTCTCGATCACAGCCATCCCCGCCGACCTCAACTATTTAACCACGATGAACATGCAACTGGTCGCCGGTTCCGATTTCACCGCGGCCGATCTACCCGCCAATACTACAAAACAAGATACGACCAAGCCTGCCTACCGCTATATCCTCAACGAAACGGCGGTCCGCAAGATCGGCTGGACTCCCGAAGAAGCGATCGGCAAGACAATCAGCCGCGGAGAACCAGGCGTCGTCAAAGGCGTGGTCAAAGACTTTCATTTTGCCTCGATGCACACGGCCATCGGACCACTCCTGCTCTTCGCCGACACCTCGTTCGTGCGCCACATGCTTATCCGCGTCAAGGGGCAGCAGCTGCCGCAAACCATCGCGCAGTTGGGCTCGGCATGGAAGACCTACCTCCCCATGCGCTCGTTTAACTATCATTTTCTGGATGAGGACTACAACAACTTGTATACGGCCGAACAACGAACCGCAAGTATCTTTACTTCGTTTGCCTCCCTGGCCATCCTCCTGGCCTGCCTCGGGCTGTTCGGCCTCGCCGCCATTACCACCGTCCAACGGACCAAAGAGATCAGCATCCGAAAGGTCCTGGGCGCCGATCTGTTCAATATCTGCCTGCTCGTCAGCAACAACTTCCTGAAACTGGTCCTGATCGCTATCGGGATTGCGGCACCGCTGGCCTGGCTGGCAGCCGGCAAATGGCTGGATGGCTTCGCTTACCGCATCCCCGTTCACCTCTGGATCTTCCCGGCGGCAGGCGGCGCCGTGGTGTTACTTGCGTTCGCCACCGTTAGCTTTCACGCCCTGCGTGCGGCAACTGCCAATCCGGCGAAAAGCCTGAAGACAGCATAGTAACGGTTACCAGCCGAGTGCAGCCATAAAAGAATGATCATTGCAACCAGCCGTCCGCCGTCCGCTTACCATCACTTTTTCTTGTACAGCACCCAGATATCATTGATGGTATTCACCTTCATCGAGCTAAGCAGCTCATTGATCCCCCATAGCATATGAGAGCTATACAACACCGCTTCATATCCGAGGCTGTCCAGGTATTGCGGACGCGCCCCTAACTGGTTGTAGGTGGTAGACACGTAGATCGCTTTGGCCCCTATAGCCGAAAGCGAGTCATTGACCGGCAGCCGTTCCCATCTGAGGTTGCTGACCCCGCTTTTGTAAAATACCAGCGGAAGCCGCTCTTCCGTCTCGAAAGGCGTGTGACCGAGGGCGTAAATGGTCGCTGGCTGGCCTTTAAAGGTCTTTTTTAATTGCCAGGTGAAATAGATCGCCTGGCTATAGGGGGTGACCAGGATCACCGCCAGCAGGACCAGGTTGAGTCCGACACTAAACCAGGCCATCCCTGTTATCCCTTTCCTCACGCCGTTGCGCTGCCTGCGCGTCCAGCCCACCAAACCCGGAAGACCCCAGCCGATGATGATCGGCAAAACATTCAGGATAGGAAAAAGGAAACGCTCTTCCTTATGCGCTACCAGGCAATGCCCCACGATAAAAAAAACGATCGACAAGACGATCGGCCTGTCCAGTTTCTTTAGCAAAGCCGTCCTGAATCCCGCAAACAATAAGAAGATACTCAGCGGCGGTGTCAATGCCACCGCGATCAACACGGCGACATACACCAGGAAACTGGATGTGCCCATCGAGGCTGCTTTTCCCTCGATGATGTTGACATGGAAATAGGTATAAGGCGTGCACACCCACTGGTGGTAAAAGCCACAGTCGAGACCCGTATTCAGCAGGACACCCGCCAGGAAGCCCGCTCCAAGCGGCGCCAAACGGCGGAGCGCCTTCCCGGGCCACACCATCCAGATCAAAAACCCGACAATAGCAAAACCCATCTGAAACCGGGTATAGAACGCGAGACTCATCAAAAAACCCGCAGCAAGCGGTACCCATAACGCCGGGCGGTCAGCCGAACCTTTCTCCATCGGGCTGCTGGAGGGGGCCCGCTGACTCGGGAGGCCGCCCGGTTTCCGGCTGCCCTTTTCATACAGGAACACCGCTCCAAAGAACAGGACCGATGACAGCATCTCAGAACTGTACAACGTTCGTGTGTAGGGCAATATCCAGGTGAAATTGAGCAGCAGCAACACGCCATACAGCACGCGCTTGTCCCCTTGCCTGAAATACCAAACCGCCAGCCCGTTAAAAAAAACAAATAGCGCCAAACCAAACAATAGTCGCAGCAGTTCCAATTGACCATAAGGATCGACGATACCCACCCCACTGCAAAGCGCATAGTATGCGCTAAACAGATAGATCTGCAAGGTCGGCCGGAGATGTGCGGCGAATTCCCATACATGCCCCGCCGCCGACGGCCGGTGCAATTGCCAGGAGGAAAATTCGATGATCTGAAAATACTGGTCGGGATGATAGATGCCGATGGCCGTTATGCAGACGATTACCTGTACCACAAGGGCCACGAACAAAATAAGTCGCAGTCTGCTGTCCTTTCGCCACATTGCCGGTCGTTCGGGGAGGTCCATAGTTGGTTAGCTGGTTGGAAGGTAAACCCAATTTGGTTGCTAAAACAAAGTTGATGTAGTTTTGTTCAATGAGCTATCGCCGTTGTTCCCCCACCCTCCTGCTGCTTTTAGTCATTTTAACCGGGCAGGCGCAACAGTCCTACGAGTTGAACACCGCCTGGAAATGTCAGGCCATTGGTAAAAGCCACGCCACTGGCGACCAATTGTCCCAACCCGGGTATAGCACAGAGGGCTGGCTCTCCGCCAGCGTTCCCGGCACCGTCCTCACGACGCTGATCAACAACAAACTGGCGCCCGATCCTTTTTATGGCCTCAACAACAAGGCGATACCCGACATCTATACAACCGGCCGAGATCGGTACACGTATTGGTTTGTGCGCGATTTCCATCAGGCGCGTCAAAAAGATGGCCAGGTCTGGCTACACCTCCGGGGCGTAAATTACAGTTGCGAGGTGTGGCTCAATGGGCATCACCTCAACGAGCAGACCCGATATGGCATGTTTCTCCGCCAGTCCTATAATATTACGGCCGTTCTTTCGCCAAAGGGCGAGAACCGGCTGGCGATCCTCGTCTATCCTCCCGACCCCGTCGGTAATCCCAATGGCGGCCAGGGCGGTGACGGTGAGATCGCCCGGGACGTGACCCACCAGTACGTGACCGGCTGGGACTGGATCCAACCCGTCCCCGATCGCAATACCGGCATCTGGGACAAGGTGACCATCCAGACCACAGGCACCGTGCGTATCCTTAATCCCCACGTCGTCACCGATGTGCCCGGTGTGCGCTATCCGGATGATGCCAACCAGGCGCCGGCGTATGTGCATGTAGGCGCTGAGCTGGAGAACACTGCGGATACGGCCGTCATTGGCAACCTGGAATATACCCTTGACGACCAATTGAACACAAAGGAGATCAAGCTTCCACCTCATTCAATCACTGAGGTTGCTCTTTCCGCCGATACTATCTCCGGTCCTCGTCTCTGGTGGCCCAATGGCTACGGTCCGCAGAACCTTTATTCATTCAAGCTTGGCTTTCATATTAACGATAATTGGGACTATTCGCGATCGGCTATCGTGCCTGTAAGCGACAGCGTTCGCCTCACCTTCGGCATCCGCACCATCACCACCGCGTGGAACGCGACTACCCGTAGCCGTCAGGCCTTCGTCAACGGCCAGCCCCTTTTCATCAAAGGCGGCAACTGGATCATCTCCGACGAACTCCTTCGCCTGTCTCCAGAACGCTACGACGCCGAGATCCGCTTCCACCGGGACATGAACCTCAACCTCATCCGCGTCTGGGGCGGCGCCCTTACCGAACGCCCAGAATTCTACGACGCCTGCGACCGCTATGGGCTTCTCGTCTTCCAGGATTTCTGGAACTCCGGCGATTGCAACGGCCGCTGGGAAGACCCCCCGAAAAAAGAAGACCAATGGACCCGACGCCATTACCCCGACGACCACAGGCTTTTCCTCGCCTCCGCCGCAGACCAGGTCAAAATGATCCGCAACCACCCCTCCCTCGCTTTCTGGTGCGGCGGCAACGAGATCACCCCGCCCATCGATATCTTTACTGCCCTCAAGGATTCCATCCTTCCCACCCTCGATGGTACCCGCACCTTCTTTGATTATTCCAATTCGGACAGTATGTCCTTCAATACGCTCGGCGGTAACGGCGATGGCCCCTATGGCATTCAGCCGTTGCGCACCTTCTGGGCCACAAAGACCTTCCCCTTCAATTCCGAAGTGGGCTCCGTCGGCATGGGTGATTACGAATCCCTCGAACGCTTTATCCCCAAAAAAGACCTTGTCCCACCCATCTACGATGCACAAAAAAGACATGGCGAAGGAACCGACAACGAAGTCTGGTCCTATCACAAATATATCGGCTATGACTCCAGCGTGTACCCGTACGGCCCCATAAAGGACCTGCGCGACTATGCAGAAAAAGCGCAGCTCGTCAACTACGACCAATACCGCGCTCTCATGGAGGGATTCAGTGCCCATATGTGGGACTGGTATACCGGCGTCATCATTTGGAAGACACAAAACCCCTGGACAGCCCTGCGCGGGCAGATGTACGATTATTATCTTGACCCTAACGCCTGTCTCTATGGCCTTCATGCGGGCAGCGAACCTTTGCACATCATATACGATCCGATCGCCGGCATGACCATGATCGTCAACAATACTTTTCGTACCCAACGCGATCTCATGATGCAGGTGCGGGTCATCGACATGAACGGGAAGAGCCGCCTGCTCAGCCAGCAATTCTTCGAGGTCGGTCCTACCGTGGCTAAGCGTTACCTCGCCATCGGTCGCGGCATCGACCACATGCGCAGCAACGAAGGCATCTTCCTTTCCCTTCGCCTCGTCAACACCGCCCAACAGATCGTCAGCGATAACCTCTACTGGCTCCCCGACTCCACCGGCAACTATTCCGGCCTGCAGCACATAGTTAAAGCGGCCCTCGTGGTCGATGCGGCCTACAAACCCGCTGACATCGCCGCCACGTCTGCAGGATGGCGCGCTTCCGGCAGCGCCCATATCACCGTCACCCTTCGCAACCCTGGCGATGGCCCGCTGGCCTTTTTTAACCGCGTTTCACTCGTCGATCCGACCACCAGGCAGCGCCTCCTGCCGGTCTTCTACAGCGACAATTATATCTCCATACTGCCCGGCGAAAGCAAGACAATCACCCTGGACTACACGCCGCAACCCGGCGCGCCGGCCCCGCTGGTGTCCGTCCGCGGTTGGAATGCAGCCGAACAGTTCTACCCGGTGAAATAGCAAAAGTTACAGGTGAACAAGGGTGGCGCCACTGCGGCTTCACGTCCCTTTAACAATTCGTGGAGTATCTTTGTCAGGATCAAAAACAATAACGACATGTCCTCCTCCACATACGCCTGGCTCCTCCTGCCGCTGACGATCATCGCCGGCTGCCGCTCTTCCCGTGACAGCCAGGGTACACCCGATACCGCTACCTGGCGGCAGGAACCTTTTACCATCGACGGCTCCGATAAAGAATGGACCAAGCCGCTTCCCGGCTATAGCAGCTCCGAAAAGATCAGTTACGAAATTGCCAATGACGGCCAGAACCTCTATATCCTGATGTCCGCAAAAGACCCCCAGGAACAGCAAAAGATCATCCAGGGCGGGATGACCGTATGGGTGAACACCAAGGCCGATAAAAGCCAGGCCGATGCCATTGGCATTGGCTACCCGCTCGATAGCCGCAATGACCACGACCAAAGCTTAATGGAACAGGCACAGCCGGACAAATATGAGCACCATGCCGCAACACTGCAGGACAAAAAAGGCTATGCCCTTTATGGATTCGGAAAGGGATCAGCGGTCGGCAACTTCACTTACGGTGACGACAACCCGCAAGGCGTACAGATGCGCATGGACTACAATACTACCGGAGAACTCATCTACGAGGCGTCGATGCCTCTCGCTTTGCTCTATCCCACGCATAATACTACGGCCTCTTACGCTTCCAAGACCATTGCAGTCGGTTTCCAGATCGATGGACTTCCACCAAATGCCAATGTTCCGGGCGGCAGGGGCGGTGGCGGACCGTCCATCGGTGTAGGCGGCGGTCTCGGCTTCGGTTCCTTTGGCAGCGGCGGCGGGATCGGACTCTCCATCGGGCAGGGCTTTGGCGGCGGGACAGGACGGAACCGACAATTGTTCAAAGACACCGAAGTCTGGCAGGTGGTCCAACTCACCGGCAGAAGGGCGTTTTAGCCGGCGGACCGGGTGAGCCCTTGATCGAACCATCTGCACTTGTGTGCCTTAGGCACTGGTACGATTTCCAGCGCTGGCCTGAATGTTGTACCATATGTTGTCAATCAACAATCTAAATCAACATGAACAAAAACATTCAGGTCTTAGCCATCCTTGCCGCAACCTGTTTATTCGCAACCAGTTGCGTTCCTACGCGCAGGCTCAAGGCGGCCCAGGCCGACGCCCAGACCCTACGGGATGACAGCGCCCGTTTCGCCACCCAGATAGCAAGCCAGGAATCCTCTATCGGGCAATTAAAACAACAAATTGGGGATTTGAATAACAAAGTCTCGGACCTGACCAACCAGGCAGGCAACCAGCAAAATCAGCTTAACATGACCAAAGAGCAGCTTGCCGACCGGCAGCGGAGGCTGGTCGCACTTCAGGCCCTCATGGATCAACAGAAAAAAGCCATTCAGGACATCAGGCAGAAGATGACCGACGCTCTTGTCGGCTTTAACTCCAGCGACCTGACCGTTGCTATTAAGAATGGCAAAGTCTATGTGAGCCTGTCAGAGAACCTGCTCTTCCCCTCCGGCAGCGCCACCGTCAACCCCAAGGGCAAGGACGCCCTCGGAAAACTGGCGCAGGCGCTCAATACCGACCAGGACATCACCGTGGACATTGAAGGTCACACCGACTCCGTTCCCATCCGTGGCCGCTACCAGGACAACTGGGCTCTTAGCGTTGCCCGCTCGACGGCCATCGTCCGTATCCTTACTACAGATTACCAGGTCGACCCGACCCGCGTGATTGCATCCGGTCACAGTTCCTATGAACCGATACAGACCAATAGCACACCCGACGGACGGGCGCAAAACCGTCGCACCGACATTATCCTTTCGCCCAAACTCGATGAGCTCTTTAAACTCTTAGAGTCCGGATCAGGTGGAACTGCCGCGAATCCATAGACGGTCCAGTCCGTGAATGTGGTATACCTAAATTTTTAAGCCTCCGCACGGAGGCTTTTTTCTTACTTTCGTGTATGGATCAATTCATCAATACCGTCCTCATCAGTTGGGAACAATCCCTCGGCCAGGCCGGCGCCTTCTTCAGCAATTTGACCGAAGCCGAATTCCTTGTTCCCATCGCCCCCGGAAAAAATCGCATCATCTACCTCCTCGGCCACCTGGTTGCCGTGCATGACCGCATGATGCCCCTCCTCGGAACCGGTGAACGGGTATACCCACATCTCGACGAAACCTTTGTCACCTCACCCGACAACCCCGCCACTGCGATGCCTTCTCCAAACGAGCTCCGGCACGCCTGGACGACAGTTAACAACTTACTGACCCAACACTTGCGGGACTGGACACCCGAAGAATGGTTGCAAAGACATACTGCAGTATCCGCGGAAGACTTTGCCAAAGAACCGCACCGCAATCGTCTCTCCGTGGTGCTCAGCCGGACAAGACATGTCGGCTATCACATGGGACAACTCATTCTGTACAAAAAATAAGTGTCGGCTGGTTTTTGTGTATTAAATTTGCCGCACAACAAAACCATCCATGACTTTCTTCCAGGATAAAGTAGTGGTCATTACGGGCGGGAGCGACGGCATCGGCAAAGCACTCATAGAAGCGCTCATCCCGAGGGGTGCAAAAGTGGCTACCTGCGGACGCAGCCATGACAAGATCTATAAGCTCCAGATGGAATACTCCAGCGTCCTGCTGCACGCAGTTGCGTGTGACATCGGCAACGAATCAGAATGCCGGCGCTTTATCGAGTCGACGATCGAAACCTTTGGCGGCATCGACATCCTCATCAACAACGCCGGTATCTCGATGCGCGCCCTCTTCGCGGACTGCGATACCAAGGTCACCCGAAAGATCTTGGAGATCAACTTTCTCGGCGCCGTCTACTGTACCAAATATGCATTGGCTTCCATCCTGCAAAACAAAGGCACCATCGTAGGCGTCTCCTCCACCGCCGGCTACCGCGGCCTTCCCGGCCGGAGCGCGTACTCGGCCTCGAAATTCGCCCTCCAGGGCTGGCTGGAATCGCTTCGCACAGAAATGCTCCACAGCGGCGTGCATGTCATGTGGGTATGCCCAGGCTTTACCGCCTCCAACATCCGCCTTGCAGCGCTCGACCAACGCGGCGAAACCCGCGGCGAGACCGTTCTCGACGAAGGCAGCCTCATGAGCGCTCACGATTGCGCTGAACATATCTTAAAAGCCATCCAACGGCGCAAACGTACGCTGATCCTCACCTTCCTGGGAAAGGTCACGGTGCTCATCAACAAAGTGGTGCCCTCTCTCGCCGACCGCCTCACCTATAACCACTATTACAACAAAAAAGGGGAGTTTGTCAAATAAACGGCATGGCCCTAATCACCCTGACATCAGATATCGGTCTTAAAGACTATCTCGTGGGGGCTGTCAAAGGCCAGTTGGCACAGATCGACCCCTCCTTTAATGTCATGGACATCTCCCATGATCTTTCTCCCTTCAACTATCCCCAGGCAGCCTACGTGTGCCGCAACGCCATCCGCCATTTCCCGACGCACACCTATCATATCATCCTCGTCAACCTCTTCGAGAAAAAACCCGAACAACTCCTGCTGGCTTTCCACAACCAGCAATACCTGCTCTGCGCCGACAACGGCTTGCTGAACATGATCTTCGAAGGCCGGCCCGAAATGGTCATCGGCCTCCCGCTCGACCGCACCGCCGTCAAGAATACCCTCTATTGCATCCGCGTCATGGGTCAGGCCATCAGTGAGCTGAGCAAGGGCGCCAGCCTCCTCAGCATCGGCATTCCTGACCCCGGCTTTGTTGAAAAGAACCATGTCCGTCCCGTCTTTAGCGATAACTGGATCGAAGGCCAGATCATCTTCATCGACCACTTCGAGAACGTCATCGTCAACATCACCCGCGAAGAATTCGAAGAACGGCGCAAAGGCCGCAGCTTTCGTATCGTTTTCAAGCGGGACGAGACGATCGATAGAATAAGCGCCACCTACGCCGACGTGGGTGAAGGCGAAAAACTCGCCCTCTTCAATTCCGCAGGGTACCTCGAAATAGCCATCCAAAAAGGCAATGCCGCCGGCCTATTCGGCCTCCAGGACTTTACCGAACAATCCCAGAACCAATACCTCCAAAGCCGCCTTTTTTATCAAACCGTCCGCGTATACTTCGAATAAGCCCCTAAAGGCGCTCCTACAGGCTGAATAACAGTTTTTTAGTAAAAATCCCCCCAGCATCCTCGGAAAATTGCAGTATTTGCTCTTAATTCGTGCTCCAAATGCGGCAAAGCCGCACCTATACAAAGCTCAAATATGCGTTTCACCAAAGTCAACAACATCATCGGATGGACCATCGGAATAGCAGCAACCACCATTTACGTGATGACCATGGAAGCGACCGGCAGCTTCTGGGATTGCGGTGAATTCATCTCCAGCTGCTTCAAACTGGAAGTCCCCCATCCTCCCGGCGCGCCCCTCTTCGCACTCATGGGCCGCTTCTTTATCATCCTCTTCGGCGATAACCCGCATACTGCTGCCCGTGGGGTGAATTTTATGAGCGCTCTTACCAGCGGCATGTCTATCCTCTTCCTTTTTTGGATCATTACCCATTTTGCCCGAAAAATGGTAATGAAGGCAAATCCCCAGACCGGCGGTACGGCCGGTCCAAATCATGAGACGCGCGAGCCCGGCAAACTGGAAACCTTCCTGATCATGACGGCCGGCGTCGTAGGCGCCATGGCAGGCGCCTTTTGCGATTCCTACTGGTATAGCGCCGTAGAAGGTGAGGTCTATGCTTCATCTGCCTTCTTTACCGCACTCGTCTTCTGGGCCATCCTCAAATGGGAAGACAACGCCGACAAACCACATGCCGACCGCTGGCTGATCTTTATCTTCTATATGATGGGCCTCTCTATAGGCGTCCATTTGCTCAACTTGCTGACCATCCCCGCCATCGTGATGGTCTATTATTTTAAACGGTACAAGGCCACGCTCCCGGGTACCATACTCGCCCTGATCATCGGCTGCATCATCACCGGCTTCGTCCTCAAATTCGTCATCCAATACACGATCAAGGGCGCCGGCGCTTTCGACATCTGGTTCGTCAACGACCTCAACCTACCCTTCTTCTCGGGCTTCGCTACGTTCTTTGTCTTGCTCGCCGTACTCCTGGTCCTCGGCATCCGCTGGGCCGTAAGGAAAAATTGGTTCTACCTGAAAATGGCCCTCTGGAGCGCTTCCTTCATGCTCCTGGGTTATAGCACCTACTTTACTACGCTCATCCGCTCCAACGCAGACACGCCCGTTGACATGTACAATGTCGACAACCCGGTCAACCTGGTGGGCTACCTTTCCCGTGATCAATACGGCGACTGGCCCATTCTTTATGGCCCCGATTTCCAAGACCAGGCCCCGAGCGTGGAAAGCGGCGACCTCTACGTAAAAGGCTCCACGAAATACGAAGTAGCCGGCAAAAAATACGGCCAGGACTGGGGCGCTACCCCCTCCGCGCATATCTTCCCGCGCATGTGGAACCCGACCAACGAACGACACGAGGTCGATGCCTATAAACTTTACTCAGGCATGGACGGAGACCAGCCGACCATGGCCGATAACATCAAGTACTTTTTCCGCTATCAGACCGGCTGGATGTACCTCCGCTATTTCATGTGGAATTTCTCCGGCAAACAGAACGACCTGGAAGGCTTCGGCAATCCCCGCGACGGCTGCGCGATCACCGGCATTTCTTTTATCGATGACTATTTCCTCGGCGATCAAAGCAAGCTGCCCGACAGCATCCACACGAAAAGCAAATCGTACAACCGCCTGTACATGCTGCCTCTTATCCTGGGTCTGATAGGTTTGATCGTCCACTTCCGTTCGAACCGCAAGGACTGGATCATCACCGCCCTGCTATTTTTCTTCACAGGTGAAGCCATCGTTCTTTACCTCAACCAGGCCGGCTTCCAGCCCCGAGAACGTGACTACGCTTTTGCCGGCTCCTTTTGGGCCTATTCGGTCTGGATCGGCCTAAGCGTGATCGCCATCTACCGGTTCCTTCAAAAATATGCGCCGAAAATAAGCCCGGCCCTCGCTGCCTACGCGACGGCAGGCTTCACTTTCCTGACCGTGCCCGTCCTCATGGGCAGCCAGGAATGGGACGACCACGACCGCAGCAAAAAAACCCTGCCCCGCGACCTCGCCAAGGACTATCTCGAATCCTGCCCGCCGAATGCGCTGCTGTTCTCCTTTGGCGACAACGACACCTATCCGCTCTGGTATGCCCAGGAAGTGGAGGGCATTCGTCCCGACGTCCGTGTCATGGTCAATACCCTGCTGGGAACCGATTGGTACATGAATGAATTGCGGTACAAAGTCAATCAGAACGATTCCTTCGACGTCATCTTCACGCCTGACCAGATCATGGGTGACAGGCGCAATGTGGCTTATTTCAGCGATAAGGTTCCCGGCTTCGATCCAGGCAAATACTATGACCTGTATTCGATCCTCAAGAACGTAGTGGCCAGCGACGACCCGCGCTATGCCTCTCCTGCCGACAATGGAAACACGGTCAACCTGGTGCCCACCCGCAAATTCCTGCTGCCGGTCGACAGTGCCGCCGCTTTCATGACCGAAGCAGCCCACGCCGGCGATAGCCTGCTGCCGGCATTGCAACTGGATGTCCCCGCCGCACGCCATTACCTGCTCAAGAACGACCTCGCCATGCTCGCGGTCATCGCCAGCAGCAAGTGGAAACGCCCGATCTGCTTCACTTCACCGCAAGAGCTCACTAACCTGGGCCTGGATAAATACGTACGCATGCGCGGCATGGTCTATCAACTGGCGCCCGTCACAACAGGCGGTGCCGACAACGATGCCTCCTATAAATTGATCATGGATAAGTTTGCGTATGGCAACGCAGGCACGGAAGGCGTCTACTACGATGAAGAGAACAGGCGTCACCTGAACAGCATCAAGTTCACCCACGCCCAGGTGGCTATGAGTCTCGCCGCCGCCGGCAAAAAAGACTCGGCCAGGAGAGTCCTCGAACACTATGATCAAAACGTGCTCCAATCGAATATGCCCTATGGCATGACGTCCAACCAGGGAAACCTGCACGACTATTTTTCATTCGATTTCCTGCAAGCCTGTATGATGGCCGGTGATAGTACGCTTGCGTTAAAAGTGTCCGCATCATTGAAAAAAGACCTTGCTCAGCAAATGCGCTACTACAAATCGCTTGGCGACCCCAATATCACCGACGAACAGCTGGCCATCAACGCCAATATGGTCCTGCAGGGCAAAGGCGGCAACCTGTCCGATCTGCAATCGAAATACTTCGCACAGGACATCGTCTCGACATTCCGGATGCAGCTTCAGCTTGCCCAATGGGAAAACCAAAAACAAACAAAAGGAACAAGTCCAAACCCTTAATTTTGCCCGTAAAATTTTCAACACCAATGCGTTTCAACAGAATAAACAACATCGTCGGCTGGATCGTGGGATTGATTGCCTGTACAGTCTTTGTGATGACCATGGAACCGACCGGCAGCTTCTGGGATTGCGGAGAATTCGTCTCCAGCTGCTACAAATTGCAGATCCCCCACCCCCCCGGCGCTCCGTTGTTCGTGTTGATGGGTCGGTTTTTCATCATCCTCTTTGGCGACAACCCGCATACTGCCGCACGCGGCGTCAACTTCATGAGCGCTATAGGCAGCGGCTTGTCTATCCTCTTCCTGTTCTGGTCTATCACCCATTTCGCCCGCAAACTGGTGATGGGCGGCAACCCCAAAACAGGTCAGCTGATCGCCCATCCCTTGGCGCTCGAACCCAATTCACGCCAAACATTCACCATCATGAGCGCCGGCGTCGTCGGCGCCCTTGCCTATACCTTCTGTGACTCCTTCTGGTATAGCGCAGTCGAAGGTGAGGTCTACGCCACCTCCGCCTTCTTTACCGCCATGGTATTCTGGGCCATCCTCAAGTGGGAACAGAACGCCGATAAACCGCATGCGGACCGCTGGCTGATCTTCATCTTCTATATGATGGGTCTGTCCATCGGCGTCCACCTGCTCAACCTGCTGACCATTCCCGCCATCGTGATGGTCTATTATTTCAAACGGTACAAGCCCACGACCTGGGGAGCCATCGTCGCCTTCGTGATCGGCTGCGGCATCACCGGCGTCGTCCAGAAATTCGTCATCCAGTATACCATCAAGGGTGCGGGTAACTTCGACATCTTCTTCATCAACAGCCTCAACCTGCCTTTCTTCTCCGGCTTCGCCGTCTTCTTCATCCTGCTCGCCATCGCGATCGTCATCGGCATCCGCTGGGCGACGAAAAAAGGCTATTACTACCTGAAGATCGGCCTCTGGAGCGCTTCCTTCATGCTCCTCGGCTACTCTACTTATTTCACTACCATGATCCGCAGTACCGCTAATCCGGGTGTGGACATGTACAATGTAGACAATCCCGTCAGCCTCGTCGGCTACCTCAGCCGCGACCAATATGGCGACTGGCCTATCCTCTATGGCCCCGATTTCCAGGACCGCGCACCGCGCACAGCCTCCGGCACCCTGTATGCAATGGGTAAAGAGAAATACGATGTGGCCGGTAAGACCTATGGCGAAGATTGGGGCAATACGCCCTCCTCGCATTTCTTCCCGCGCATGTGGGACGGCAACAATGACCGCGGCCAGATCGATTGCTATCGCGCCTTCTCGGGCATGGGCGACGCCGAAGCGCCGACGATGCTCGACAATATAAAATATTATATCAGCTACCAGAACTGGGAGATGTTCGGCCGTTATTTTATGTGGAACTTCTCAGGCAAACAAAATGACAACCAGGGTTTCGGCAACTCCCGTGACGGCAATGCCATCACCGGCATTTCGTTTATCGACAATTTTTTCCTCGGCGACCAGCGCCGCATGCCCGACACCATCCAAAAGAACAACAAGTCCTATAACCGCATGTTCCTGCTGCCTGTGATCCTGGGGCTGATCGGCTTCTTTGTGCAGGTCAATCGCAACAAAAAAGACTTCACCGTCACTTTCCTGCTCTTCTTCTTCACCGGCTTCGCCATCGTTGTGTATCTCAATCAGGCCGGCTACCAGCCCCGCGAACGTGACTACGCCTTCGCCGGCGCCTGCTACGCTTTCGCCATCTGGATCGGACTCGGCGTCATTTGGGTGCAGGAGATCCTGGAGAAATATGCTCTGAAAGGCAAACCCGACCTGGCCGGTTATGCAGCCGCCGGCCTTTGCTTCCTTGCCGTCCCCGTCCTCATGGGCAGCCAGGAATGGGATGACCATGACCGCAGCAAAAAGACCCTGGCACGCGACATCGGCAAGGATTATCTCGAATCCTGCCCGCCAAACGCCATCCTTTTCTCCTTCGGCGACAATGACACCTACCCGCTTTGGTATGCCCAGGAAGTGGAAGGCATACGGCCCGATGTGAGGGTCATGAACTACAGCCTGCTCGGCACCGACTGGTATGTCAACCAGTTGCGCTATAAGGTCAACGAAAGCGGCCCCACCGATGTGATCTTCACCCCCGAACAGATAGAAGGTAACAGCCGCGACGCCGTGGTCATCAACGCGATGCCCGGCTTCGATCAGAACAAATACTATGACGCCTACACGATGTTCAAGGATGTCGTCGGCAGCGCCGATCCTAAATACCAAACGTCTACTGAAGAAGGAGATGTCTACCAGTTCATGCCGACCCGGAAATTGTCAGTCCCCGTCGATGCCGGCGTGGTGCACGCCAACGGCACGGTACAACCCGATGACAGTGTTGTCAGCGAACTGCATATCAATATCAACAAGAACAAGAGTTACATCTTCAAGAATGAACTGGCCGTTCTGGCCGTTATCGCCGCCAACAAATGGCAGCGCCCCATCTGCTTCAACTCTACCTATGAGCTGGAGGACCTGGGCCTTACCAAATACATCCGGCAGGATGGACTCGCCGGCCGCCTGGTCCCCGTCGAAAGCAAAAATGCCCAGTACGGCTTCTACAACAACACCGTCGCTTACAAGAACATGATGGAGAAGTTCTCCTACGGCAACGCCATCACCCCGGGTGTCTATTACGACGAAGAGAACCGACGCCACCTCAACACCCTGCGTGCTGCACACGCGCAGTTGGCGCTTTCCCTCATCGATGCAGGCAAAAAGGACTCCGCCCGTAACATCCTGGAGCATTTCGACAGGAACGTGTACGAGCCCAATTTCCCCTATGGGATGACGTCCAACCGCGGTAACCAGCAAAACCGCATCTCGATGAGCTTCCTGCTGGCCTGCTATGAATCCGGAGACTTCGACCTGGCCAAAAAAGTCGCCGCCTCCGTCAAAAAAGACCTCACACAGCAGATGCGCTATTATAACTCGCTGGGCGAAAACTCCAGCAACGAACAATTGGCTATAAATGCCCAAATGACCAAGCAAAATAAAGGCGGCAACCTTTCTGACAAACAGGGGGCCTATATTGACGACATCCTCAGCAGCTACACCATGCTGCAGCAGTTGGATGACTGGGAAAAGCAGTTTGTGAACGTAAAACCCCCAGCGGTTACCCAACCTGCGAAATAAGACAGCAGAAAAACCTCCGGGAGGCCAGGGCCCCTACTTTGCAAAAAGTGAGGGGCCTTTCTATGGCGAACCATTTGGTTGAATAAGTTGTTTTTAATCTGTAAATTGTACATATGATAGGTTTTCATTTCAAACGATTTGACCCCAACGAAACCGGCAAGTCAACGTTCGAACAGCTGCTTGACGTTTTCATGCAGCTGCTCGGCTACACCAACGGCGACGTGGGAGAAGCCCTCCAGTGGATGAATCAGCTGGACAAGGAATACCAGCTCACCGACGAAGAGTATGGCATGGGGGATTTTATAGAGGATCTGAAGGATAAGGGGTATATCGACGATAACCGCCAGACCGGCGAGATCACCATCACGCCGAAGACCGAGCAGGGCATCCGCCGCCGCTCACTGGAAGAGATCTTTGGCAAGCTGAAGAAGTCAAAAAACGGCAACCACAATACTTTCAAGCCCGGCGGCGGCGACGAGTCTAATTCAGACACCCGCCCCTTCCGTTTTGGCGACCAGCTGGAACAGATAGACTTTACCGAGTCCATCCGCAATGCACAGATCAACCATGGCATCGATGCTTTTAATATGCAGGAGGATGACCTTAAGATCCGCGAAACGGATTTCAAGGCCCAGACCTCGACGGTCCTTATGATCGATATCTCCCACTCCATGATCCTCTACGGGGAAGACCGGATAACGCCGGCTAAGAAGGTGGCGATGGCCCTGAGCGAGCTGATCACCACCAAATACCCCAAGGATACCCTGGACATCGTCGTCTTTGGCAACGATGCCTGGCCTGTGGAGATCAAAGACCTGCCCTACCTGCAGGTCGGTCCCTATCATACCAACACGGTGGCCGGATTGGAACTGGCGATGGACATCCTGCGCAGGCGACGCAATGCCAACAAACAGATCTTTATGATCACCGATGGCAAACCCACCTGTCTCAAAATAGGTAAGCGGTATTACAAGAACAGCTTCGGCCTCGATCGCAAGATCACCAGCCGTTGTCTCAACCTGGCGGCCCAGTGCAAAAAACTCAAGATACCCATCACCACCTTCATGATCGCCAGTGATCCTTACCTGCAGCGCTTTGTCAATGAATTTACGGAAACAAATAACGGAAAGGCCTTTTTCGCCTCGCTCGACCGCCTCGGCACCTTTATCTTCCGGGATTTTGAAAGCGGAAAGCGAAAGACAGTCTACTAGACAAACACTAAAAACACGCAATGGACATTTCAAAGATCAAGACACTGGGGCAATTGAAAAAAAGCGGTTACCGTAACAGATCCGTAAAAGAAGAGATCAGGGAGAACCTCATCCGCAAATTGAAGAACAAGGAAGCCACCTTCCCCGGCATCCTCGGTTACGAAGACTCTGTCATTCCCGATACCGAAAGAGCACTCCTTTCCCGTCATAACATCCTTTTCCTGGGCCTTCGTGGCCAGGCCAAGACACGTATGGCCCGGCAGATGATCGAACTACTCGACGAGTATGTTCCCTACGTGGCCGGCAGCGAGATCAACGACGATCCCTACCGTCCCATCTCAAAATTTTCCCGTACCCTGCTTGCCGAAAAAGGTGACGATACGCCTATCAGCTGGCTGCACCGCAGCGAACGCTATGGCGAAAAACTCGCCACACCAGACGTCAGTGTGGCCGATCTCATCGGAGACATCGATCCCATAAAAGCGGCCAACCTGCGCCTGAACTTTGCCGACGAAGAGGTCATCCACTTCGGCATCATCCCCAAGAGTAACCGCGGCATCTTCGTCATCAACGAGATCCCCGATCTCCAGGCCCGCATCCAGGTCTCGCTGTTCAATATCCTGGAAGAAGGCGATATCCAGATCCGCGGATTTAAGCTCCGCATGCCGCTCGATATCCTCTTCGTTTTCACGGCTAACCCTGAAGATTATACCAACCGCGGGTCGATCGTTACGCCGCTGAAGGACCGCATCGAAAGCCAGATCCTTACGCACTACCCCAAAACCCTCGATACCGCCCTGGCCATCACAGAACAGGAAGCGGATATCCACGAAGAACAAAAAGGACGCGTCATCGTCAGCGACCTTATCAAACGGCTCATCGAACAGGTGTCCTTCGAAGCCCGAACCAGCGAATACGTCGACAAAAAGAGCGGCGTTTCCGCCCGACTCACCATTGCCGCCTTCGAAAACGCCGTCAGTGCCGCCGAACGCCGCGCCATTCTCAACAATGAAAAGGAAACACCCATCTGGATGAGCGATCTCGTAGGGATCGTGCCGTCTATCACGGGCAAAATAGAACTGGTCTATGAAGGAGAACAGGAAGGCCCCTACCAGGTTGCTTTTAACCTGCTGGAGAAAGCATTCCGCACACAGTTCGTCAACTACTTCCCAAATCCCGAGCAGCTTAAGAAACGCAAGGCAGACAGCCGTGATGACAACCCTTTCCGCCCTATCACGCACTGGTTCGATAAAGGCAATCACCTCAACCTGTTCTTCAATACGCCGGATCAGGAGAAGATCCAGCAGTTGTATAAAGTAGACGGGCTCCACGCACTGGTGAAGAAATATTTCAAACACGCCAATGAACGCGAGTCGGCCCTGCTGATGGAGTTCGTGCTGCACGGTCTCGCCGCCTATTCATTGATCAGCAAAAAAGTGGTGGAAGGTAAAATAGAGTTCAAGGATCTGATCGGCTCCATGGTCAACCTGGGCCCCTCCGGCAGCAGCATCGAAGATGAAGACCTCGAAAGCGATGATTTCAATTAGTTATAGGCAAAGCACCTGGCTTGTAGCCGGGTTCTTCCTTAACTTTCCAGGGTGACATAGCGCAATTTTTCATCAACCGACATCACCACTACGATCAGGTCGTTCGTCAAAACCTTGCCAAGCGAAAAGTCCAGTAGGAAATAGTTCTCCTCATCTTCCGGATACAATCCTATCCGAATGGGATGCACCTGTGCGAACAGCTTTTCGACATCCGAAAGTAGGGCATCCGCTTTCTGCAACCCGTTTTGCAGCTCCGGCGCATCGATCAGACCGATGTGCTGGTCGATGTATACGCTGGCGTCCTGCCCCTGTTTGAAGCTTTCCCGGACGGCCTCCCACGCTTGTTTTAGCAATGCGGGCAGGGATTCCAGCCGGATGCGCAGTTGATCCAATTTTTGAATCGCAATGCTTGCCTCGTCAAAATTGAGATCGAGCGTGAGTTTCTGCCCGCCAAACTCCGTTTGCAGGTCATAGTATTCGTTCAACTCCTCAGGATCGACTGCGCCAAAATACGGTAAGGAATAGCTCATATAATGATATAATCAGATGATATTTACTTCGCGTTCTAATTCCACTCCAAAGGTCGACCGCACACTTTTCACCACGGCTTCACTCAGGTCATAGATCTCCTGTCCGGTGGCGCTGCCATAATTCACCAGTACCAGCGCCTGCCGGGCATGCACGCCTGCATCGCCCCGCCGGAAGCCTTTCCAGCCGCATTGCTCGATCAGCCAGCCCGCCGCTACCTTCGTCGTGTCCGTACCCGTATTGCGATAGCCCACGATCGAAGGAAATTCCAGCTGTAACGCTTCGAACTGCTCATCTGGTATAGTGGGATTCTTAAAGAAACTGCCGGCATTGCCCAACTCCGCCGGATCGGGCAGCTTACTGCGCCTGATGGCGATCACCGCCCGCGATATAGCCCGGATGCTCAGCTCCTTCACGCCCATCCGTCCCAACTCCTCGCCGATAGCGCCATACGCTGTCTTGAATACCGGCTTCTTGCACAGCCGGAAACTGACGCTTACTATCACGAATTCCCCTTTCAATCGGCGCTTGAAAACACTTTCCCGATAACCGAATTCGCAGTCGTTGCCGCTGAACATATAGACCTTCCGCTCTGCGATATGATAGGCCTGCAACTCGAAAAAGGTGTCTTTTGTCTCTACGCCATAGGCCCCGATATTCTGCATCGGCGCGGCCCCCACACTGCCCGGTATAAGCGACAAGTTCTCCACCCCACCCCAGCCCCTGCCAATGCAATATTCCACAAAGGCATGCCAGTTCTCCCCCGCCCCTGCGCGCACATACACATAGTCCTCATCTTCGTCGATCAGCTCGATCCCCACGATCCTGTTACGCAGCACGATCCCATCGACATTCCCCGTCAACAGGATATTGCTCCCTCCGCCCAGCACGAGTCGCTGGCCCTCCCGTCGGACCGTCGGCATCCCTCTGCCCTGGGCGCCTGTCCGGCTGCCCCCCCACTCCAACAACTCCCCGAGTTCGTCGCTTGTGGCGAACTCCGCCAGCCACCTCGCCCGCACATCGATCCCAAATGTGTTGTAGGGCTTGAGTGCCGCATTTTCGATGATCTTGTCCATGGTGAGGACAAAAATAGTATTTTAGGCGGTTACACCGCATCCACATCAGGAATGATCACCACACTCTTCCAATGCTTGCTGTTCTGCACGATCGCCGTCTGCTGCTGGATCAAGGTCTTCGCAAAAGTGATCGTATGCCCGTCCTTGGGCAGCTTGAGCAATAATTCCATAAGGTACTGATTGCGGACACGCGCCACCACCGGTTCAGCAGGCCCCACCAGATACGCACCAAGGTCTTTCCGCAGGTTATTGGCAAAGAATTGCGCAGCCCCGCGCACCACATCTTTGTCGCGATGGCGGAAGACCACCCGGATCACCCGCGAATAGGGCGGATAATGGAATTGCTGGCGCATCGCGATCTCATGCCGGTAAAAAAGCGCATAATCATGCGCCTTCACATAGCCCAGCACGGGATGCGCCGTATTGGCGACCTGGATCAGCACCAGCCCTTCCCCATCTTTACGCCCCGCCCTCCCGCTCACCTGCTCCATCATCTGGAACGCCCGTTCGCTCACCCTGTAGTCTGCAAAACTGAGAATGCTGTCGGCATCCAGGATGCCCACCAGGCCGACATGTTCGAAGTCAAGGCCCTTCACCACCATTTGCGTTCCCACCAGGATATCGATCCGTTTCTGCTCGAATTGCCGGATCATCGTATCGTGCGCCGTTTTACCCCGCACGCTGTCGATATCCATTCGCGCAACCTTAGCCTCGGGAAACACTTCTTCCAGGTACTCTTCGATGCGTTCGGTGCCGAAATTTCGCTGCACGAAACGGTGGTTGCCGCAGGCGGCACAGACATGTACCGGCGGATATACCGTACCGCAATAATGACAGTGCAGTTTATTGGTCAGTTTGTGAAAGTTCAGCGATACATCGCAATTGCGGCACTGGGGGATCCAGCCGCACACCTCGCAGACCTGGTAAGGGCTATAGCCCCGGCGATTCTGAAAAAGAATGACTTGCTTCCCCGCAGCCAGGGTTTGAACAATCGCAGCATGCAGCGGCGAACTGAGAATAGGCTTGCCATGGTCACGCGCGCCGCCTGCTTCGGCCGGGTCAGTCACTTTCGGCTCCCCGGCCCCATCACCACCCTTTAGCCCCCCGCCCCCATCACCACCCTTTAGCCCCCCGCCCCCATCATTGCCCTTCGGCCCGACACCATCATTACCCTTCGGCCCGACGCCATAACCCCCCGGAATACCTGGCGCGTCAGTGAGCCAGCTGGCGCCGGCATAGGCCTCACCGCCGCTCCGTCCCGCCGGACTGTTGGCGCCCCGCTTGGCCAGCCTCTTGGCCTCTTGCTGCGCAACCATCCGCAACGCCTTGGTATCCACGATCACGATCTCCGGCAACCGCACCTGCCCAAAACGCTCGCCAAGCCAGACAAACCCATATTTACCCGATGAAGCATTAAAATAGGTCTCTACGGACGGCGTAGCACTTCCAAGCAGCACCCGCGCCCCAAAAAGAGAAGCATAATAGATCGCTGCATCGCGCGCATGATAGCGCGGAGCGGGCTCTTGCTGCTTGTAGGAGCTGTCATGCTCTTCGTCGGCCACTACCAGGCCGAGATCGTGAAAGGGCAAAAAAAGCGCCGAGCGCGCCCCCAAAATGATCTTCAGCTCTCCCGTCCGGATCTTGTTCCAGATCTCCAGCCGCTCGTTCGAGCTGAATTTCGAATGATAGATGCCGATATAGCCGCCGAAATGCTGCTGCAAACGCCGGATGATCTGCGAGGTCAGCGCGATCTCGGGTAACAGATAAAGTACTTGCTGCCCACGGCGAATCACCTGCTCGATGTGGCGGATATAAATCTGCGTCTTGCCGCTTGAAGTCACCCCATGCAACAAACAAACGGACTTTTGCCGGAACACCGCATCGATCTGCTCAAAAGCAACCTGCTGCGCCGGCGACAGTTCAAAATCGATCCGGATGTCGCGGGGCAAATATCGGATGCGGTCGACAGTACGCTTTTCAATTTTTACAATACCTTTTTCGACCAATCCCTTGAGCTGCGCATCCGAGGCGCCCGATTTCTTTAGCAGGTCCGGCCGCGTGACGGCTCCCTCAGCCCTCGATAAATGCAAATAAGCCAGCAACAACTCCTGCTGCTTCGGCGCACGGTTCCAATTGTTAAGCAGATGGGCCAGCTTCTCCTCCTGACCGTATTCCGGGCTCAGGACGACATAGTGCTCCGTCTTCGCCACATAAGTCTCTTTCAAAGATTCCCAGACATGGCAGATCTTTTTTTCGATCAACCGCTTGATAACAGGATAGACATGTGTAGCATCTAACAGTTCCTGTACAGCTGAAAGTTGAAGATCATTTTTTATCGACAACGCTTCGGCCACGACAAACTCATCGTTATCGAGATGGGTAAAGTCATCACCCGCTTCTTCATTAAACACCAAAATGGTTTCACTGTTGAGCTTGAAATGGGCAGGCAGCGCCGCAGCCATGACCTCTCCTTCGCCGCACAGATAGTAGGCCGCTATCCACTCCCACAATTTTAGCTGCCCCGGATGCAGAATAGGTTCGCTATCCAGCAAATTCCCGATGGGCTTGGGTTCAAACGCCGCAGGTTTCTCCTCATGGAGTTTTTTTACGATGCCGGCATATTTTTTATTCCGCAGCTCCACTTCCACGCGACAACCTTCCCGCATCTGCGCACGCCATTGTTCGGGCACGGACCAGGTGTAGTTCCTGGGCAGTGCCAGGGGTATGATGACTTCAGCGTACATGGGGGTGCAAAATTACGCAAAAACGCCCGCATCGCCGGGGTAAGTTAGTCCATGCCGCGAACCGGCCGGGTGCTGGCTTAAGCCACGACTACGAACCACCCGCATGCCGGCCTAGGCCACGGCCACGAACCTGCCGCATGCCGGCCTAAGCCACGGCCACGAACCTGCCGCATGCCGGCCTAGGCCACGGCCACGAACCTGCTGCATGCCGGCCTAAGCCCTGTCCTTGTATTGTGGCTTTGTCGCGGTATCTTTGCCGGCTGATGACACCGACACCAAAGACCGTGGCCTTCCACACCCTGGGATGCAAGCTCAACTTCTCGGAGACCTCCGGCCTCTCCCGCCTGCTGGCGGGTGAAGGTTTCGCTAAAAAGGAATTCAACGAAGTCGCGGATATCTATGTCATCAATACATGCAGCGTGACCGAGAATGCCGACAAAGAATGCCGCTACCTGGTCCGCAAAGTGCGGCGGCAGGCGCCCGAAAGCGTGGTCGTGATCACCGGCTGCTACGCCCAGCTAAAACCCCGGGAAATCGCCAACATCCCCGGCGTCGACCTCGTCCTCGGCGCGGCGGAAAAATTCAACCTGGCCCAACACCTGAAAGAATGGTCGGCAGGCGATTCCACGAAGATCTGCAGCTGCGATATCAAGGAAGTCGACAACTTCCATCCTTCCTATTCTTTCGGCGACCGCACCCGCACGTTTCTAAAAGTGCAGGACGGTTGTGACTACAATTGCTCTTTTTGCACCATACCCATGGCCCGCGGCCGGAGTCGCAGCGATACCGTCGCAAAGACCATCGAAACCGTACAAACCCTCGCCCTTCAGGGCGAGACCAGGGAGATCGTACTCACTGGCGTAAACCTCGGTGATTTTGGCAAAAGACCGGCTGGAAACGCGTTCGCGGTGGCGATCGATGGAACGGCGCCACCAACCCCAACCGTCGGCAGCGAAAACTTCTTCGATCTGATGCAGGCCCTCGACCCCATTGAAGGTATCGACCGCTATCGCATCTCCTCCATCGAACCCAATCTCCTCACCCCCGAAATGATCGAATGGGTGGCAGGCAGTCTTCGGTTCATGCCCCATTTTCATCTCCCCTTGCAAAGCGGCAGCAACCATATCCTCGGCCTGATGCGCCGCCGCTATAAAAGAGCGCTTTATGCCGAGAGGATCAGGCTGATCAAGCAGGCCATGCCCCATTGCGCCATCGGGGTCGATGTCATCGCAGGCTTTCCCGGCGAAACTGACGACCATTTTAAGGAAACGGTCGATTTCCTCGAGGACCTCGACGTCTCTTATCTCCACGTCTTCACCTATTCCGAACGCGACAACACCAAAGCACTAGAATTCAAACCCGTCATACCGGTCTCCATCCGCCAGGAAAGGAACAAGCTCCTCCGCAGCCTCTCCTATCGAAAAATGCAGGCGTTTACGCTCCGACACATCGGACAAACCCGCAAACTCTTGCTGGAAGGACATGTAAAGTCGCCAATGATGGAGGGATACACCGACAATTATATTAAAGTGACCACCCCCTACAAGCCGGAATGGGCCAACCGGATCATCGATTGGAAATTGTGACTTAGGCAACTATTTAGGTCGTAAAACCGTATGTTGTTGTATAACATATTGGCGTCTGCGACGCCGATTGGCGAATGCGACGCGGGGCATGGGGATTGTGACGCCGGGCATGGGGATTGCGGCAGCTTGCACTTGAACAATAGCGCCCGAGATTTGTTAATCCTAAGAAGAAGTAGTTATGCGAAAATTCCAGGTGACCATACATTTTGAGATGAACGATGAATTTGCAGCGTTGGTCCCGGCACACCGCACCTACATCAACCGGTTGATCGAAAAAGGCATTATCGACCACTATGTAGTGACCATGGAAACGCAGCGCGTCTGGATCACTTTCTCCGCTGATGATCGAAAGATTGTCGAAAAACATCTTTCCAAATCGCCACTTTTCAAGTTCTGGACCTACGAGATCGACGAGATCTTCATGGTTGATGGACTGCATTACCGACTACCCGTCGTTCAACTCAATTAATAGACCAACAAGTATTTGTAAAAAGCGACCGCATCCCGCGGCAATCCCAACAGATCATTCCAGAAGAATTCCCGCGAAGCAGCGCTATGCACCTCCCGGAAGCCTAGTTTCCGGATCATATACTTGCTGCGCGTGATATGATAAAAACTGGAGACCACGATAACGGAATGTGCATGCAGGCTATCGGCCACAGGCAAAAGGTCTTTCGCGGTCAGGTAAGTATTCTCGCCGTGGTTGTCTTCAACGATCCGGTCCGAAGGCACACCCCGTGATACCAGGTATTGTTTCATAGCCAATCCTTCAGGATAATGACCGGGATGATCGCCCTGTTCTCCCATGCCGCCGCTGACTATGATCCGAGCCACCCGGTGCGCCTGATATAAGAAAAGCGCTCTGTCGACCCGGCCCTTCAGCACGGGTGAAAGACGGCCATCTGCCTCTACCCGATTGCCCAACACCACCGCCATATCGGCCGAACCGTTATAGCTGTAGAGGCCATCGATGGTGATATAGACCATGTGCAGCAAAGGCCACATTAGCAGGAGGCCAGCAACAATGCGGGCTATTTTTCTTCGGCGAATAGTCATTTATCGGGTAGATTTTGCAGCCCATGCCGGATTATGCTTCAGCACTTTCTTATACATGCGACAGCCTTCGACATGCGCACCCGGCAGATAGCCGACACTCATCAGGAACTCTCCTACGATCTCCCCGCCGGTAAATTTGAAGGTTCGCTTGAACAGTTTCACCCACTCTTCTTTGCTCAACGGATGATGTTTATCCAGCCACCCCTTAAAAGAACCAAATTCCATTTGGATGGCTTTAACGGTCTTCGCATTTTCGATAGCGGCATCCACCTTTAGCCGGTTACGGATGATACCTGTGTCATTGAGCAGCCGCTCCCTTTGCTTCGCGCTATAGCGGGCTACCTTATCGATATCGAAATCATCAAAGGCCTTGAAAAAATTATCCTTCTTATTCAGGATCGTCGTCCAGGACAGACCGGCCTGGTTGATCTCCAGGATCAGCCGTGCAAACAACTCGTTGTCGTTTTCGATAGGAAACCCGTATTCCTTATCGTGATAATGCACGTGCACGTTGTTCTTGTCCATGGTCGTAACGACCTTGCAATAGCCCGAAAGATTTTCCATGCGTAATTCAAAAATGGTGGGTAAATATACTATAGATTTGCCTTCGTCAAATACTTAATCATGCCCAGACAAGCCGCCGTTTTTTTTCCGGTCCTCCTGTTTATTGTCACGCAAGTAAAAGCACAAGTCGCTCCGGGCCTGCCCGAACAGATCAGTTCCCCCGGAGCCTATGATCCCGCTGCCCTCTTCGCACCGGGATTCCATGGAGACCTCCACCTGACCACCCGCTCGGCCAACGGCACGCCTTCGCCAGCGTATTGGCAGAACCGCGCCGACTACACCCTCTCCGTCCGGCTGGACACTACCCACAACGAAATTGAAGGGAGTGCCAACATCCGCTATACCAACAATAGCCCCGATAGTCTGTATACCGTTTGGTTATATCTCGATCAACAAACTTACCGCGCCGATGCCCGCTCCAACTACTTCACGGGCTACGCTTCGACCGGCCACACCGAAGGCTACAACCTCTCCTCCGTTAAGATCCAGCAGGGCGCGGCCGTCACCGACGCCGACTACAGTATCACCGATACCCGGCTGCAAATAAAACTCAAACAGGCGCTGCCCGGGAAAGGCGGCCGCATCAGCCTCATCATCCGTTACCGCTATACTATCCCCGGTGACTTCGGTAACCGGACAGACTGGATCGAGACCCGCAACGGCAAGATATTCGAGATCGCCCAATGGTACCCCCGCATGTGCGTGTACGACGATCGCCAAGGCTGGAATACCCTGCCCTTCTTAGGCGCCGGCGAATTCTACGACGAATATGGCGACTTCGACTACCGTGTCACCGCGCCCTGGGACATGATCGTCGCCGGTTCAGGCGAACTCGTCAACCCCCAGGAAGTACTCACACCTAAACAAGTCTCCCTGCTGAACGCGGCCCACAACAGCGACAAAACTGTTGTCATCCGCGACGCCGCCGAAGTAAACGACCCCGCCAGCCGCCCCGCCCATACCGGCACGCTCACCTGGCACTTTAAAATGACGAACACCCGCGATGTCGCTTTCGGCGCCAGCCGCGCCTATATCTGGGACGCCGCAAGGGTCAATCTTCCCGGAGGCAAAAGATCCCTGGCTATGTCAGTCTATCCAGCGGAGAGCGCGGGCAACGATGCCTGGGGACGCGCAACCGAATACCTGAAAGGTTCGATGGAATGCTTTTCAAAGCAATGGTTCCCCTACCCCTATCCGGTAGCCATCAACGAAGCCGGCATCGCCGGCGGCATGGAATACCCGGGGATCGTCTTCGATGGTATCAGCGATAAAGGCAAAGAGCTTTATTGGGTCACTGCACACGAAATAGGACACAACTGGTTCCCCATGATCGTCGGCTCCGACGAAAGAACATATGGTTGGATGGACGAAGGCTTCAACACTTTCATCGACGTCTATGCCTCCGACGAATTCAACAAAGGCGAGTTCGCCCCCAAACGCGACGGTGAGTATGCGCCCGGCGGCGGCAATCCCGTGGACGAGATCCTGCCCCTCCTCAAAGACCCGCGGGCGCCCGTCATGCTCACCCGCGCCGACGCCATTCCCGAAGCATACAGACACCCGATGGTGTACTTTAAACCTGCCCTTGGCCTTGTCCTCCTCCGGGAACAGATCCTGGGCAAAGACCGCTTCGATTACGCCTTCAGGCGCTATATCCGCGCCTGGGCCTACCGCCACCCCGGGCCTGACGATTTCTTCAGCATGATGGACAACGAAGCAGGTGAAGACCTTTCCTGGTTCTGGCGCGAATGGTTCCTCCACAACTGGTCCTTCGACCTCGCCGTACAAAGCGTTAAAACCACCGACAAGCAGGCCGATGTCACCATCGCCAACCTGGACCGCATGGCTTTCCCAGCGACCCTCGAACTCACCTGGAAGGATGGCACCAAACAACGCATCTCCCTGCCCGTGGAGACCTGGCTGCAGTCCGGAACGCGTACCCTCCACTTCCCTTCGACACAGCCCCTTACAGCCGTCACCCTCGATCCCGACCATGTGCTTCCCGATGCGAACCGGAGCAACAACAGCTGGACCACGCCCTGACCCGCGCCCATTTCACAAAAAAGGCAAAAAAATCTTTCGGCGCACCGATTTTGCCCTTATCTTTGCACTCCTTTCAACAGAAAACGCTGAAGGTAAAGCAAATAGAAGGGAGTTTAGCTCAGCTGGTTCAGAGCATCTGCCTTACAAGCAGAGGGTCGGGGGTTCGAACCCCTCAACTCCCACTAAAAGCCTCGAAATATTCGAGGCTTTTTTATTTTGGCTTACGCATGTTCGTTACTCTATCCTATTTTATGATTGCCAAAGATTTGCATATACAAGCGAACTTAGAAAATGCATTACCGTCCACGACTCCTTCGTGTCAAATTGCTTCCGCTTTTCGTACGTCCTTGCTAAAATCTGAAAATTTGCACACAAAAATTGCACTTAAAAAGCATCTGCCTACCTTAATTTTCATAATTCGGTGATATTCAGCTCCCTTAGAATAATCAAAGAAAAGAGGCAAATTTGTACAAAGAAAGATATCATGGATCTAATATTCGATTTTGACGGCATTCAGGACTCCTCGAAACAAGATTGGCTACTTCCTACATTGAAGCTAATGGGCATAGCTTATCAAACCGCCGAAAAGCCGCAAACCATTGACGAGTACAACAACGATCTGGAAGCAGGAAATGCCGACATCGAAAAAGGTAATTTCATTACCAATGATCAATTGAAGAAAGACATCAAGTCATGCTAACTGTATGGACGTCTCAAGCCATAGCTGAGTTAAGAAACGCCTACGATTATATTAGCAAAGATTCTCCCCAAAATGCCCGGAAGGTTGTTGAAGAACGGACTGCTATCGCCCGATCGTCTGCCGACTCAACCTGAAATGTTTCCTCCCGATAAGTTCAAGAAAAATAACGATGGTACCTGGCGGGCATTTGAAAAAGTATCACTATCGCATCTCCTATCGCATAACCGCTGCAGAAATTCGCATTGTTCGGATGAAACACACAAGCCGGACGCCGTTACAATATTGATGATTTTACAATGCGGACAAGCGGAAGGTCTCATTCCTTACGCAACAGTTTGTCATGATATATAGCTGAAGGCAAACTGCCCACCGACGTCCGACGCGGCGAAATCACTGCAAGGGAAGACAGTATAATGCTTAAACCTTGCAGGATCTCGCATACATCTAATCATATTAGCGCCCTCCAGCGCCAAGTGCCCTGCATCGATAGCCGACCGTGTCAAGGCCAAGTTCAATCCCTGATTATCAGTCATCGAACTAGAATACAATAACCCCAGTCTTTTTCCGTAACGTTACTGCAATGCATGAAAAAAAGCCATTGTCACCAGGTAGCTTGGGCGATTTGTTCCATAAAATTTATCAAAAATGGTGGTTTTCAAGTCTTCGCCCGTTTCGGAAGGGTTATCCCAGAAAGCGTTTCCATTTAGCTTTACCGCTGCAAACGAGCCAAGATTCGCCAGATTACCCACCTGCACATCAAAAGAATTGTGATTAGGAAAGATCTGAAACCGCGCCTTAATTTTGTGAATTTTTATTGGAACGTATCTTTTCAAGGAGAGTTCCAATTGTAAATCATAGTTCCAGGTGAGTATTTTGATATTCCCCGGCAGCTTGAACCCATTGCGGTCGCGGTTGGCAATGGTAGCAATAAATGGGGGGACCTCATTAGAGATTTTTCTCTAGCCCTCTATGGGCGACTTTTAGGCGAGCTTACAGATCGAAAAATGCTCGCAGTTATTACCTTGGAAATTAGTCGGCCAAGGCCCTGTACCCTACTTGCATTCGCTGGAAGATAAAGGGTGGCAGAGACACTCTTTTCCTTTGGGGCAGGCGGGGCTTTACTGAGCATGCAAGATTAATCCTGGCTCATTTACGCAGAAAAATTTCAAAGATCAGCAAAGCGAATACAACTGTAATGTGCAACAAAAGCCACATCTTTTGCCATAGCGGTCGATTACCAAAGGCGACCCGGGGATCGAAGGGATCGAAAACAGGCGACAGCGCCCAAAAAACCATTGCCATCGCAAAGTCATTTTTCAAAATAAAGCCGATACCGGCCAGGAGGAAGACGGCGTATGCATATTTCTGCCATTTGATGTAGCCAGTCGTAGTTGTTGTCTTCATAGATCATTTTTTTTAATTTTAAGATCATACTTCTTCTTTCAAGCGATCGATATTTACCTTTAATTGGCTGGCATATTGCCCAAAAGCCTTGTGGCTCATCCACTTCGCCAGATAAAAACAGATAGGCACGAGGATCGCTATAAGTGCAATAAGTATCAGGACGACATCAGGCTTGCTCATGAACTGCCCGATAGGCTTACCCGAACCGACATAGCCACCCAGCATAAAACCCCCGGCAGCACTGACCGGATAGATCACCAGCCCTATCCATTTTTGTAGCGACATCCACTGACAGATATTGTTATAATGCCTTTCCATCTCCTGAAGCAATGTATTGGTCCAGAAGGGAACAGAAATTCTCCTGTAAAGCACTATCGTCTTTATAACCGCCCACAGCGTGAACAGCAATACCGTACCCAGGCAAGCTAGCACCTGCCAGAAAGGGAAATAGATTAGAATGACTGCATAAAAGCCACTTATCAGCACACCCCAGCATGAATTTAGCAGCAGCGACCTCTTTATCTTTTTCAAAGGGCTTTTGGAAGACAATTCAGAAACAAGGCCTATCTCAAGCAATGCGGACAACTCTTTATCCTCCGTTGCCTCCATTTGTCTCCATTCCTCGTTCATATTCATTATAAGCTTGTTAACAGATTAGATAATTGCTGCCGTATCCGGTATAATTTGACGGCGACATTATTATGACTTATTCCAATAAAAGAAGCGATTTCAGCATTCAGATACCCGTCGAGGTGCATTGAAATGATAGCCCTGTCGGTTTCCGCCAACTGCTTGATGGCCCAATGAAGATTTGCTGCTCCGGCATCAGCGTCGCCGGGATGAGGAATAGTCGGTCCAACTTCGTCCAAAGACTCCCGATATTCGATCGCTGTCGGCTTTCTTTTATGCGTCATGATCGTATTGAGACATATCCTGTATAGCCAGGTGCTGAATTTCGCCTCTGCCCTAAATGCAGGCCATGCTTTCCAGACCTGCAAAAGAACCTCTTGGTAGAGGTCTTTCTTCTCTTCCCCGCCCGTGGCATAAAAACCTACCAACTTATAAATAATACCCTGGTTAATTCGGATCTGCTCTAAGAATTCTGTTTCGCTCAATATGATAAAATTAAAGGCTCTACAATATATCTCATTTGCCTTAATTGCTGCACTACTCCATGCGGACCGGCCAGATGTAGGGCTCGTTGCTTGCTTAACCGTTTAAACAATAACAAGTATCTGAACGCCCATCGCTATATTAGTAGCGAAATTTCGTCGCAGATTACAAAAAATTACTATTTTTTTCTTTTCCTATAATGACCTCTGTCAGATCGTTTTATAGTTGAAAAGCAGTTTATGTTTATCAGGATTATGATGCTCCCCAAAACAAGGAAGGTAAATATCTCGCCTTGCCGCTTTGGCCACGTTGTCGCAGGATATTTCGAAATTTGCACACAAACATTGCGCGTGAAGGCATCTGCTTAACTCAATCTTCGCGTTTCATCGATATACAGGCATCTTAAAATAATAGAAGAAGAGAGGCAAATCTGTACCAAGCCGGATTTTATGGACACCTCAGGCCCAGGCCGCTCGATAAAAGAAAATCCGTAATAAAGCCGTCATTACATTATCGTCGAAATACCGTAACTATCAGCGCCATCCGAACTTCCTTCGAAGAGATAGGGCTCACCCAGACCAGCACTGGCATATACTTCCAGTATTTGTTTAACGAGGTCGCCCGCGCGCTTATCGGCGAGAATGGCGACCGTTCCACCAGCTCCGCCCCCGGTTATTTTTGCACCGTATATACCCTTTTTAATGCCCTCTTTTTTGCAAAGATCCACCAGCAGATCCGTTGCTTTCGATCCCAGTCCACATGCCGTATAGGCATAATGCGACTGGTACATGAGTTCGCCCATCAGCATATAAGACCTTTTCGACGAACCAAGCGATGCGCCGCGTGAGAGTTCGGAAAATAGTTGTACGCGCTGGTTTTCTTCCACTGCATATTTCGTATTTGCTGCAACATTATACACCATATTTGTTCTTAATGGCGTAAACGGATCAACGTGGAGTTGGTGTTTGGAAAGGTAAGCCGCGCCATCCATTTTTTGCGGCAAAAGTTGTTCGTATTTTGCGTGTAGCTCAGATCGTGACAGGTTGGCGAGGTAGCCATTCCAGACAGTATCCGTGTAACGATGAATGTCTGACCTAGCATCAAGCGTTACCGGAATTTGTGCGATATCGCAAATTATTTTGTACCCCATGAAGGCGGCTGCCCGCGCGCCTTCATATTCGATGCCGGCAACCTGGTGGCTTACGCCTGAATCGATTCCCCAGACTTTCAAATCATCCGGCAATTTTATCAATGGCTCGGGATTGCAGGGCTGGCATACAAGCGGCATAACATAGCCCTCCTTACCTGTTACCACCGCAACCTGATCCATAATGCCGCAAGCCGATTCACAAATGGCATTTTCAACCCACTGGCAAGCAAGCGATAATTCAACACCGGAGAGATCAATCCCATACGCAGCCGCGGAAGCTTTCATCACAGCCACTTCAACCGCTGCCGAAGAGCTCACGCCCCGGTTCAACGGAACCGTGGATTCAATATACAAGTTAATACCGCTTCTTACCTGCCCGGGATATTTTTTCTTAAGATAGTAGATATTGCCCAGCACATACGCTGTCCACCTAACCAAAGGAGACCTGTTGACTACACTTCGCACCGACTGCTCATCAGACAGTTCATCAACCCCTATACTAATATCACCCTGCCAACCGGCATCCGAAGCTGTTTTGTTTTTTATTTCAATGAAATGGTCATTTCTTATTTGCGCTGCGACATAAGTGGCTTCGCGGATGGTTGATTCAAATACGAGCCCCCCGGTATAATCATCATTGCCCCCCATTAGATCCAGCCGGCCCGGTGCGCGTGAAATATACACCGGCATTGTCTGTGAAAAGAAAATACCGGCCATCTTAAAAGCCTTTGCTTTTTCCTCGAAGTTCATTTGCGGTTGATTTTATGCACGAAGGCTTTTAATACTTTGGATCAGATAATCCAGCGCTTCTTCCGTCTGGCGGGGGTTTATCGGCAACGTCACCAGCTGTTCACCAAGTTTCTCGGCATTCGGGAATTGTCCTTTTTTAAAACCCCGGTTTTTAAAAGCCGTTGAATAGTGGAGCGGTATATAATGAAACCCCGCTTTGATGCCGTATTTATTCAGCAAAGTATATATAAAATCTTCTTTGTTCATCCCGAATTCTCTCGCATCGATCATCACCGGATACAAATGAAATACATGCTTATTATAAGGGCGCACTGTAGGCAATGTCAACCCGGGAACATCTGACAAACCATGGGTTATATATGCTGCATTATTAATTCGTTTTTGGTTCAATGCGTCCACTTTTTTTAGCTGTTCAATACCGACGGCGGCTTGTATATCCGTCATCCGGAAATTATACCCGCAATCGTCAAAATCCTGCCACCAGAATTTCTTCCCGATCGGAAACTTTTCCTCATCCAGTTTGCAATATTTCGTGCTGCTTCCGTGAACACGTGTGCATTGCGACCTGTATAAGGATACTTTTTCAAATAGATCATCGTCATTGGTAAGCACGAGTCCTCCTTCGCCAAGTGTGGAGATATTCTTTTGTTCATGAAAGCTAAAACAACCCGCCGCACCAAAAGTGCCAACTTTCCTTCCCTTATACTCCGCACCGATCGCATGCGCCGCATCTTCCACCACTGCAATATTGTGTTTGGCTGCCAGTGCCATGATCTCATCCATCTCACACGGCTGGCCATACAAATGAACCGGTATGATCGCCTTTGTATCGGCCGTTACATGCGCTTCAATTTGTGTAACATCGATGTTGTAAGTGTCGAGACCTATATCCGCAAAATCAATCGTAGCGCCTGCGGTAACGGCGGCCGCTGCTGTAGCTATCCATGTTACGGGAGTAGTGATCACGCGGTCGCCGGGTTTTATGCCGATGCCGATCATGGAGAGAAACAATGCAGAAGACCCGTTACTCACGACCCGTGCATGTTTCGCGCCGCAATAAGCCGCATAATCTTTTTCAAACCTGATGCATTCATCCCCACTTGTGGGCGCATTATTGCGCAGCACTTTTAAGACAGCTTCTTCCTCTTCTTTTCCGTATTGGGTACCAAATTTAATTTCAAGGTCGAATTTTATTTTGCTCATAATAACACCTCCGTTTTCTTTTTCATGATCGATGCAAGCCCTTCCTGCAAGGAAAGCATTGGCGTCTTCAACAATTGCTTTGCTTTATTATTATTCATGGAAGCATCATTGGGCCGCGGCGCCCGGTCGGGAATAGCGTTTGAATTCGGACTAGTGATCAGCCCATCACAATAGCCCATTGCGGTTGCAATTTGTTTCGCCATATTGAACCGATCTATCCTTGTATTTCCTGCAAGATGAACGATACCGGAAAAATCATTTGCTGCCAACTCCGCCAATGCGGCGCCCGCTGTTATCACATCTATAGGTGTGCGGACTTCGTTTTCCGCAAACCGGGCTTGTTCATTGTTTTTCAATTTCGCAATAAGATCGGACAAAAAGGAATTCCCTTTTTCAGCGATCCGCAAACCCATGACCAGTGCAAGTCTTGCAACCACATTGCCTGTCGAAGCAGTGAGGACTATTTGCTCGGACCTCACTTTTGTGTCAGCGTAAAAATTAACCGGTCCGGGCATATCATCCTCCGTATAATATCCTTTAATGCCATCAAAGACTGTATCGGTCGAACAATGGATCATTTTAATCTTTTGCGCTGCGCACAGGCCGGCAATTGTTTTTGTAATGGTCACATTTATCGACTCCGCAATAGCTTTATTCTTTTCACAAAAATCAATATTTGCGATCGCAGCTGCATGTATGACTGCATCCGGTTTTATTTGTTTAAATAGTTCGGTCAACTTTTCAGCATCCAACAGGTCAAGCAAATGAGTATGTATATCATCATTGAGCGGCACTCCTGATCTGGCTATGCCATGAATTTCCCAATCCTTTTTTGCCTGCGCAATTATACTCCCTGCAACAAACCCGTTGGATCCTGTGATTAATAATTTCATTTTAGCTGGTTTCGGACTGTTATGGCATCTTTCGTGAAGAACATCGCGTAGACGGTGATCATAATGAAACAAACTAAGGGAATGATGTACGATATTTTTACCCCATGCGTATCGGCGATCAATCCCTGTAGCGGCGGAAAAATGGATCCGCCGACCAATGCGAAATTTAGCAAGGCAGACCCTTTGCCGGTGAATGCGCCGATATCTTCGATCGCCAGACTAAAAATAGTGGGGAACATGATGGATAGGAACAAGCCCAGTCCCGCCAAACAAAAGGCGTTATACCCTGTATTGAAAAAAATACAGATGCCATACAATAAAATCATCCCAAGCCCATAAATGGCCACCAATTTACCGGCCTTGATGTATTTTAAAAAGAAGACGGCAATAATACCCATCACTGCCGTAAATATATAATACAAAGTAAGATAACCAGCCGCTTTATTGTCACTGAAGCCCAAAACCGTTTTTAAATACGGGATGAAAAAACCCGCCGTGCAAGCCTCTGCGCCCATATAAAAAAACATGGCAAATACGCCATAGAACAAATGTTTGTAAGCCATGGCCTCTTTTAATATGCCTTTCACCGTGAATTTTTCATCATCGTCCGGCTTCATGGACGGCAGGTTAGAAAAAAACATGATTATAGCAATAGCAAGTAGGCTTATTGACAGCAACAAATAGGGAAAGTCAAACCTTATCTCACCCATTTTATTATAGATCAAAGCAGTTGCAACCAGCGGGGTAGCTGCATAACCGACTCTGGAAAAAACCTGCACGAAATTAATGCGCTGGTGGGCGCCTTCCGGATCGCCAAGCAAGGTAGCAAAAGGGTTTGCCGCCACATTGATGATAGTAAGACCGATCGAAATGACAAAAATGGCAACCAGGACTATCGGATAAGAATCAAAATATTTTGCCGGAAGAAAAAATGCGCATCCTGCGGCACACGCAAGCACAGCAACCAGCAGGCTGACCTTGTACCCATACTTGTGTATCATCCATGCAATGGGAATCGGAAAAACAATATAGGTAAGGTAGAATGCAACCTGTATCATGGTTGCCTGCGTATAGTTTAGTCTGAAATGCGTAACGAGCGAAGGCAACAAAATATCGTTCATGCAAAACAACGACCCCACCATCAAAAACATCAAAGAAAGCAGCGCCAGCGGTTTGTATTGGTGTGTCATCAGCCGAAGTTAATAATATTTTTCTTACGAATTCCTTACCTTTAACTATGAGATCAGCCCTCCTATTCGGCGCCAGCGGACTCGTCGGCGCAAGCCTCCTCAACCAACTCCTCGAAAATTCGGCTTATGACAAGGTGATCGTCGTCGTTCGGAGACCCCTGCCCATAAAGCACCCAAAACTGACTACGCTCATTGCGGACTACGCCTCATTACCAGCCTTAACCGCACAGCTAAAAGCCGACGAGCTATTCATCGCCCTGGGCACCACTAAAAAGATAACGCCGGACCAAAACGAATATTACCAGATCGACCATGACTACCCCGTCCTGGCAGCCAGCATCGCCAAAGCCAATGGTACCCGGTCCGTCCTCCTCGTCTCCGCCATCGGCGCCAATCCAAAGTCGACAATCTTTTACGTAAAGACAAAGGGGGAGGTCGAAGCCGATATCATCGCCCTCGGCTTCGAGCACACGTATATTTTCCGACCTTCCATGCTGGTAGGAGATAGAAAAGAAAGCCGGCCGGCAGAAAGGTTCTTTATAGGACTTTTTTCGTTCTTAAACCCTTTGCTGGCAGGTAGTTGGAAGCGGTATCATAGCATTCATGCAACAGACCTGGCGGCGGCCATGATCAATGCGGCCAACGACCAGGGGGTAACGATAAAGCGTTATCATTGGCAGGATATGGGGGATCGAGTGTGAATTATGGAACAACTAGACAGGAATACATACTAAGATCGATCTAAATAAGCCGACCTTTGTGCAAACCCGACTTAAAGCCAAAAATCATGATCGAAAAAATGGATGTGGAAGCGCTTTTGAAGAATACCGCTGCCCTGAGCGGCTGCAGTATCAAAGTCGCGATCTCCAAAACTAAATTAACCCTCACCGGGACGTCGCATACCCTGGATCAAAAAGGAGAGGCCGAACGCATCGCCTGGAAAGCCTTAGGCGTTTGGACAGTCGCCAATGAGATCGTCGTCGGCTAATCGAGCCCCAACCGTACCCTGCCGGGCAGGATCATCTTGCTAAAGGTCTTCTTTTCTATCTGATGCCGGAACGCGGTCAGATAACAACTTGCCCGCGGCTAGATCACCATGAGGTCCACAAAAGCATCGACGGAAAGCTCCGCCAACCGCGCATAGTCGAGCGACGCCTCTAGGATCAACCGCTGCTGCTTCTCGGGAAAGCGACGCGCCAGGTTTACCTTAAACTTCTTGATTAATTCCGGTATGCCTTCCGCTCTCCTGCGCTTGTGCCCGATCGGATATTCCACGACGACTTCATCCAATACCGTCCCACCGGTCAATTCCACCGTGAGGGCATTGGCGATCGACCGCTTTTCGGGATCGTGATAAGCTAGGGTGAATTGCGGATCTTCCACACAAATCATCTTGTCCCGCAGCACGTCGATACGCGGATCGGCAGCAACGGAATCCTCATAATCTGCGGCAGTCAGCCGCCCAAAAAGCAAGGGCACCGCGATCATATATTGAATGCAATGATCCCTGTCCGCCGGATTGTTCAACGGCCCCTTCTTATCGATGATGCGAATAGCCGCCTCATGCGTCCGGATGCTGATCTTCCTGATGTCTTCCGCATGTTTGCCCATTCCCTTCAGCAAGTGATGCAGCGTAACAGCCGCTTCCACTGCCGTCTGCGAATGGAATTCAGCAGGGAAGGAGATCTTGAACAACACATTCTCCATCACATAAGACCCATATTCCCGTTGGAAGGTAAAAGGCTTCCCCTTGAATGACACCTCATAAAACCCCCAGGTCTTCGCCGTCAACACAGAAGGATAGCCCATTTCTCCGGTCTTGGCGATCAATGCAAGCCGCACACCTCTTGATGTAGCATCTCCGGCCGCCCAACTCTTACGGCTGCCGGTATTGGGCGAATGGCGATAGGTACGCAGGGACTGCCCGTCCACGAATACCTGCGACACGGCATTGATCAGTTCTTCCCTGGTAAGACCAATCAGCTTTCCAACCACCGCAGTTGTCGCCAGCTTCACCAGGATCACATGGTCCAGGCCTACTTTATTGAACGAGTTCTCCAATGCCATCACGCCCTGGATCTCATGCGCCTTGATCATGGCTTCCAACACGTCCCGCATCAACAATGCCGGTTTGCCGGCCGCAACGGCAACTCTCGCCAACCAGTCGGCCGTCGCCAGTATACCGCCAAGATTGTCCGAAGGATGCCCCCACTCCGCCGCCAGCCAGGTATCGTTGAAATCCAGCCACCGGATAATAGCCCCGATGTCAAAGGCCGCCTTGATGGGATCAAGCTGGTAGGAAGTACCCGGGACTTTCGCTCCATTGGGCACGACGGTGCCGGGGACAACAGGCCCTAGTAATTTGGTACAGGCCGGGTAGGTCAGGGCTTCAAATCCGCAGCCCAACGTGTCCAGCAAACAATAATGCGCCGTCTTCCAGGCCAGTTCATTCTTTATCTCGTAGTCGAGTACATAGTCGACTATCGCCGTTAATACTTTATCGGGGGCCGGCCTTTCATTCGAAATGTGCGCTGACATAGATCTATACTTGTTTATCTTTTTTCAATGGCTACAAAATCGGTATTCTCGGGTCCGATATACCTGGCGCTGGGACGTATGATCTTCCCATCCTGCCTTTGCTCGATGACGTGCGCGCCCCAGCCCGTGACCCGCGACACCACGAAGAGCGGTGTGAACAGCAAAGTCGGAACACCCAGGAGATGATAGGAAACCGCCGAGAACCAATCTAAATTGGGGAACATCTTCTTCTGCTCCCACATCAGCGTCTCCAGCCGTTCGGCGATATCATAGAGCAGCATGTCGCCAGCTTCCTTTGAAAGCTTCTTAGCCGTCTTTTTAATCACCACATTCCGCGGGTCGGAGATCGTATACACCGGGTGCCCGAATCCGATAATGACCTCCTTCTTCTCCAAACGGGTAAGAATATCCGCTGCGGCCTCATCAGGCGAAGCATACCTGCTTTGAATATCGAAAGCTACTTCGTTGGCTCCCCCATGTTTGGGCCCGCGCAACGCACAGATCGCGCCCGTTATAGCCGAATACACATCCGAGCCCGTACCCGCGATCACGCGACTCGTGAACGTAGACGCATTGAACTCATGTTCGGCATAGAGGTTCAGCGAGATCTGCATGGCGGTCTGCCAGGAAGCCGAAGGCTTCTGGCCATGAAGCAGATGCAGAAAGTGCGCACCGATGCTGTCATCGTCCGTTTCGACCTCTATTGCCCTGCCGTTATGCGAAAAATGATACCAATACAAAAGCGCCGACGGCAAAGAGGCCAGCAGTTTATCGATGATATCCCTGGCACCGGCGACATTGTGATCCTCCTTCTCGGGTTGAATCGTACCCAACACCGAAACAGCCGTCCGCAGCACATCCATAGGATGAGCAGCCGCAGGGATCTGTTGCAACACTTGCTTCAACACAAAGGGCAAACCCCGAAGCGCCTTTAATTTTTGCTTGTACGCAACCAACTGCGCCTTATTGGGCAATACCCCATGGATAAGCAGGTACGCGACTTCCTCGAATTCGGCGCCTTCCGCCAGGTCGAGAATATTGTAACCCCGGTAATGCAGGTCATTCCCACTCCTGCCGACGCTGCAAAGTGCCGTGTTGCCGGCCTCGACGCCCGAAAGCGCGACGCTCTTCTTGGGCTTAAACGCCGTTGGTTCATTGATTTCGGGCATGTGCTATTGCTTTTTAAAAAGGTTATCCAATTTCTGTTCGTATACGTGATAGCCGATGCTTTTATACAACTCCTCCCGGGTCTGCATCGTATCGACCACATTTTTTTGAGTGCCATCCTGCCGGATATGTTCATACACGTTAAGCGCAGCCTTATTCGCGGCCCTGAATGCCGATAATGGATATAAGA
Source organism: Puia sp. (assembly GCA_965214315.1). GTDB lineage: Bacteria > Bacteroidota > Bacteroidia > Chitinophagales > Chitinophagaceae > Puia. The sequence goes on from CBDCBP010000013.1 coordinate 316,484, forward strand.
CCAGCCCTACGCCCGCCTCGCGTAATTGGTCGATCGTATACAAGGGGATCATGCCGAACTCCGTGATGTTTGCTAAAACGGGCACACCGGTTGCCGCGACAAATTTCTGATACAGCCCCAGCTCAGGAACGGCTTCTGCGAAGATAAAGTCCGCTCCCGCGGCCGCATACGCCACGGCACGCTCCAGCGTTTTCTCCAACCCTTCGTTGGCGAAGGCATCGGTCCTGGCGCCGATTACAAAATACTCATCGGTCCGCGCATCGGCCGCGGCCTTTATCCGATCCACCATTTCTTCTTGGGAGACGACTTCCTTACCAGGACGGTGTCCGCACCTTTTCGCCCCGACCTGGTCCTCGATATGCAAAGCGGCTGCCCCTGCCTTGATCAACGATCTTACCGTTCGGGCCACATTAAAGGCTGAAGGACCAAATCCCGTGTCTACATCTACCAGTAAGGGACTATCAGTGACATTGGTGATCCGATAGATATCCGTCAGGACGTCGTCGAGAGAAGTAATCCCCAAATCAGGAATGCCGAGCGAGCCCGCCGCCACACCGCCGCCCGAGAGGTAAATAGCCTTGAACCCTGCCTGGGCGGCTAGCAAGGCGTGATTGGCGTTGATGGTTCCGACTATCTGTAACGGCTTTTCTTTGTCCATCGCCTCCCGGAAACGGGCTCCGGGAGAGCTGGTCGCAATCGATCTTTCCATGCTGCGCAAGGTAGGAAAAAAAACAGCGCCGACCCAAATGCTTCGGGTCGGCGCCGTTATCAAAATCAATCCTTAACCCGCGATAGGCTGCTCTACCGATTTCCTCAGATAATTGGCAGCTTGCACCATGGCTTCCAGCGCGGCCTTCGTCTCGGGCCAGGCACGGGTCTTGAGCCCGCAATCGGGGTTGACCCAAAGCTGATCGGCGGGAATGACGGCCCTCGCCTTTTCCATCAACGCGATCATCTCTTCCTTGGACGGCACCCGCGGGGAGTGGATATCATAAACCCCTGGCCCGATCTCATTGGGATATTTAAAATCCGCAAAGGCGTCCAGCAACTCCATCTGGCTGCGGGAACATTCGATGGTAATGACGTCGGCATCCATATCCGCGATGGCCTGGATGATATCGTTGAATTCCGAGTAGCACATATGTGTGTGGATCTGTGTCGCATCCTGCACACCGCTGGCGGAGATGCGGAAGGCGCGAACGGCCCAGTCGAGGTAGGCCTTCCAGTTGGCTTTCCGCAATGGAAGCCCTTCCCGGATAGCAGGTTCGTCGATCTGGATGACCCGGATACCGGCCTTCTCGAGATCCACCACTTCATCCCGGATCGCCAATGCGATCTGCGTGCAGGTCTCGCTGCGCGGCTGATCATTGCGCACGAACGACCACTGCAGGATGGTCACGGGACCGGTCAGCATACCCTTGACCCATTTGTCGGTCAGCGACTGCGCAAAAGCGGACCAACGCACGGTCATCGGCGCCGGACGCCATACATCACCATAAATGATCGGCGGCTTTACACAACGGCTGCCATAGCTCTGTACCCAACCATTCTCGGTGAACACAAATCCTTCCAGTTGTTCGCCGAAATATTCGACCATATCGTTCCTTTCGAATTCTCCATGCACGAGCACATCGATGCCAATAGCCTCCTGCCAGCGAATGGCCGACTCGGTCTCCTTTTCGATCAACGCGTCATACTGTTCCTGTGTGAGCTGGCCTTTTTTCAGTTGCGCCCGGATAGCACGAACTTCTGCGGTCTGAGGAAAAGACCCGATGGTCGTCGTCGGGAAGAGTGGCAGCGCCAAGGCCTTCCCCTGGTCGAGCTTCCGCTGTTGAAAATCATGCAGTCGTTGGTCATCCGAGTTCCCGATGGCCGATATCCTGTCTTTTACTGCCTTCTTATGAATCAACGGCGATACCCGGCGGCTGTTCCTGGCTTCCAGGTTGGCCATCCATTCTCTGTCCGTCGCAGCAGAATTTTCTTTGTTGGCCAGCTGCTTTAGCGTGACGACCTCCCTGATCTTCTGCCTGGCGAAAGAAAGCCATTGCTTTATTTCCGGCGTTAAGACCTTGTCATTCGACTCGATGTCGAGATCGCAGGGCGAATGCAGCAAAGAACAGGAAGGCGCGATCCAAACCCGGTCCTTCCCGATCTTGTCGATAGCCTTATTGATCAGGAACAAGGAGGCCTGAAAATCATTTTTCCAGATGTTGCGGCCGTCTACCACGCCCAGCGAAAGCTGGGTTGTCGTATGCACGAATGAGGTAGCCAGGATATCGTCCAGCTGCGAAGGGCAACGCACCAGGTCGAGATGTACCGTCTGTACCGGCAGGCTGAGCGCGGTATGGAGATTGGAACCATAACATTCGAAATAGCTCGCCAGGATGATGTGGAGACCGGGAAATTTATTCTTTATTTGCTGGTAGGTCTTCACGAATACTGCCTGCTCCTCGGGCGTAAGATCAAGCGCGAGACAGGGCTCGTCGAACTGCACATAGTAAGCCTTGGCGTCGTCGAGTTTTTGCAGCACCTCCAGGTAAACAGGCAGTAATTTCGTGATCAGCTCCAGCCGGTGAAAACCAATTTCCTTTTCCTTACCAAGCAGGAGATAGGATACCGGTCCCAATAAGACAGGCTTTGCATTGATCCCGGCTTCCTTTGCCTCGCGGAATTCGTTGAGCACCTTGTTCGAAAAGAGCGTAAATGGCTGACCGGCGGTGAATTCCGGGACGATGTAGTGATAATTGGTATCGAACCATTTCGTCATCTCCATCGCCGTCACATCATACCCATCTTTTTGATAGCCCCTTGCCATCGCGAAAAGCAGATCGATGTCCGGCAATTGCTTTTTCTCCTGCAGGTCGTGATACCGCTGGGGAATGGCGCCGACCATCAGGCTGGTGTCGAGCACCTGGTCATAAAAAGAGAAGTCATTACAGGGAATGAGATCGATGCCTGCTTCCTTTTGCAATTGCCAGTTCTGAAGCCGGATCTGTTTGGCTGCGGCCATCAGTTGCGCGGCGGAAAGCTTGCCCGCCCAATACTGTTCCTCAGCTTTCTTAAGCTCACGTCGGCTACCGATCCTCGGGTAGCCCAGGTTGTGTGTTTGCATGTTTTGCTTGCTTTTTTAATGAGTTGATTCAATAAAAAGCGCTTGCTCAATTACAACATGCCCGCAGAAAAAAGAGAAACAGAAAGGAATGGGCATACGGCCGCGGCAGGAGACAGGACTCCCGTACAGCGATATACATCAACCTGACGAATGGCTTCATTCCACGAAAGCACGTCAACACGATGCAGGCAGGTCTCCTGGCTTGTAACAGTTTTTTCCGTCCTTCCCATCTCCCCCGAGACAGTGGATTTTTTTACCGCCGCCACTGTCTCCCCCGGAGACAGTGGACATGGCGAGGCAATCACCTTTGCGTTACTTACAGTTGCGGGACAGCTTGTGATTTACACACAATTCCCTATTAACCCCGACGCGAATCGGGGACCTTCAACGTTTGATGAAGAAATAAAGAAAGAACTTTTTCTACCACGAAGGTAGGATATTTAGCAACACGCCCTTCGCCGACGCCTAAAGGTTCTCGGCGTGTCGGGAACACCCCACGAATGACACCCGGGCGACGGTCAATGCCGGCCCGCATGCCGTTCGTCGGGCAAAACCTCCCTTCGTCGAGCAAAACAGTAGTTTGAACGAAATAATTTCGAAAGGGTGCGTAGTTTTTACACCTTTGTATCAGCAACGAACGAATATCCAAATCCAGAAAAGCCTAACCGATCCAAATCCAATAAACCGTCCATCATCCATTGAAAAGCATTCCATAATCCATCCTAAGAAAGATCAACCACAAAAATCCTTAATTCAGAAAAACCACGACGAATCCAAATCCACGAAAAACGTATCCAATCCTTTGTAAGAACCTTGTATTAGAACCCTGATCAAAGATTTTGGCCGCCTTGCATCTGCAGGGCGGTTTTTTTTGCTACCCCATACCGACCGGGTTCGTCACGGCGACCACGACCCGGCGATGAGGCCCGGTCATCATAAACCCGCATTCAGGCTGTCCCGCAATTCATCAAGGAACTGGCCAGCCGAAACAGCATCCCCTGAAGCAGGTTCCTTCAGACTACAATTCATCCGCACGAACTCCCTGATATCCGCCATCTGCCAGATGGCAGCTCCGCGCATCCCCGGATATTCCGCCTTAAACCGCATCATTTCAGTCCTGATCTCGGCAACAGACTTACTATTATGCGAAGTGCCGCAAGTGCTGAATGATCCACGGCAAAGAAAAATAGGATAGATTGGCAAATCATCACCCAATGCCTTTACCCAGGGACCAGGCGTATTGTGCGTCCCACCATCATAACATTGCAGGTAGATCCCATCGACGAGCCCCTTCTTCGATCCGGTTATGATGGCAGCCCAATAGTCCGGCTTCGTGAATGGACAAAGGGTCATATGCATCCCGAGTTTTTGCAACATGGCGCCATAACGGACGATCGACAGGCTATTATACACCGATTCATCATCTATGCATACGGCATCGATACCGATCGCATCCTTAAACACCTTGCTTAGTTGATATAGTGTGCTGTTAGTGTCCGTACCGGTGACGATCCCCGGCACTGTGGCAGTGGGATCGGACCAATCGCGAATAAAATCATACGTATTCGGCGGCTGGTTGTACCAACGGCCTTCCAGCAACAATTCGATCCGGGTCACCGATCCAGGCCGTTTTTTCAACGAAGCCACCCTTTTCAGCCATGCCGGATCGCCGACATACTTGCCACCATGGATGATCGGCGAATGACTGTCGCCGGAATAGACATCGCCATTGTCGTGGATATAAAAACTGGAAAGGATGACCGTCGTAAAACCCGACTGCCTCAAGGTATCGAAAGTAGCGTCGTCACCAGGGTAGATGCTCCGGCTAAAAATGGCCAGATTCTTTGACTGCATGTTGGCCGGGCCGGACAGAAAAGACCAAAAGATTAGAAACAATTGTAACATAAATGATCGGTATTTCCACAAATATACACCTGCCACAAACAATAGAAACGGTCACTCCCCGGACTCCCCCTCCCTTCGCCCTGATTGGCTTTCGCCTAAACACATTATATTTAGCGTCAAAAACTTAAATGATGAAGCTGATTGCGTTGTTGCTGCTCGCGCCGGGCGTCGTATGGCGAATTGCGGTCGGCTCCCCCGCCATGGTCACCGCTGCCAATGGAAATCGCATTGCTGTGGTAAAAGCCGGTACAAGCAGCGTCAATGCCGCAGTCATTCTGGTATTAAAAGCCGGAACAAGTCCCGTCAACCCTGCGGTCATACCAGTACCGATAGCCGATACAACTCCCGTCAACACCGCGGCCATACCCGTGCCCAAATTGGAGCAGGACAGCTACGACTGGTGGGCTCGCCACGCGGAAGTCCTGCGGATAAAAGATTCTGTCAATCCCGAGATCGTCCTCATCGGCAATTCCATCACGCATTTTTGGGGCGGCCTCCCGTTGCTGAAAAACGAAAACGGCGGGCTGCGTACACCCAATGGTCCGCAATCCTGGACAAGCACATTCGGCCGCTACCGGGTCCTTAACCTTGGCTTTGGCTGGGACAGGACGCAGAACGTCCTGTGGCGGCTTGACCATGGTGAGTTGTCAGGCCTCCATCCGCGTATCGTGATCATCGAGATCGGCACCAACAATACCAGCCAGACGGAACATGCCCGGATGAACACCGCAGCTGAGATCACCGAGGGCATAGCCGCGATCTGCCAGCGGGTGCACGCGCTGGTGCCTGACGCCAGGATCATCCTGATGGCTATCCTGCCTCGCGAACAGTCCCCGCAACATCCTCGGCGGCTGCTGATCGATTCCACCAATAAGCGCCTCGCCGCCTATGCCAGGACAGCCCACCTCATCTGGCTCGACATCGGCGCCGCGTTCCTCGCTGCCGACGGCACAATGATGCCCGGGCTTACGTCCGATTTTACCCATCCCACCGACAAGGGCTACCAGATCTGGGCCGACGCCATCCGCCCCTACCTCGCTCCCAACGCGACAAAGTAGAACGGCCACCGGTCCGCCGCCGCCACAAAATAACACCGTCCGCTGCAGCCGCCAACCCACAAAAAACGTTTCATCCCTCGCACTCCACCAAAAAATCTTAAAATTGCCGCACTTTTTTGACCACCGATCCGCGAGAATTCCTATCTTTGCCATCCCAAAAAACGGTTACACCCGGTCAAAACACAAAGCCTCGCCGTCTTTGGGGAAACCACTACCTTTGCCTCTCAATACGTCTCTGTAGCTCAGTTGGTAGAGCAGCTGACTCTTAATCAGCGGGTCCGGAGTTCGAGCCTCCGCGGGGACACAGAAAAAAGTCGCCAATCGGCGACTTTTTTGGCATAACTTATATTCAAATAAGTCTTGCCATGCTAAAAGCACTTGCCATCGTCGCCGCCTTGCTGCTGGCCATCTCCTGCAAAACAAAAAAAGATCTTTCAGCCCAGTTAGGCGAGACCTTTGCGAAGCATTTGCTGAAGGTTGATTCGTCATCGACACTTGACTCAGTCCATATCATCTGGAGTGTTCGCGTCACCAGGAAGATGGGGGCTATCATCGACGATACGATATACAATAGGGAGCTGATGCGGTTAGAAAGTCAGTTGGCAGGGGCGAAGGAAAGAACCGATATGGACTCCATAAAGTTTTATGTATACGAGATACATGCGCTTAGAACGCAAATGGATTCCGTCACAAAGGCGATAGCGTTGCAAGACACCATCCGTGACGCCGGGCATTTGATGAATTGCGCTTACTACATAAGCAATCCTGAAAAAAAGAGGATGGATAGTGTGTTGGTTTATATCGATTCAACAAGTACGATCCGCTACACGGATTACCTGGATGCCGCCCTTAGCCGGACAGCAAGATCTATGAAATAACCGGTCCACCAACCACAGGATAATCGGCATGCAGCTTATATACAAGGTGCCGCTGAGGTGAACATCAAGCCCGGTGGTGATGTCTTCGCACCGGTAGCGGTCCATATATTTGATGATACTCGTCGCCGGCAGGAATCAGCGGCACGCGCATTGGGTGTCAACCGGCCGGCCCATAATTCCTTCTCATTATATATCTTGTTGACCAACGGATGATAATAAAGGTTCCTGCCGTCGTTGGTCATCAGCTTAAAACCCTCGTCTTCCTGGCTTGGATTGAATTGGATCTGGGCGATGCCGCTTTGTCGCGCAGGCGCCCGTGCTTCGATGGTCTGCGCGACGTCTTTTATTCCAAATGACCCTTTATCCACCTGGAGAGCGTGGCCCGCTCCACATTCATAAACAGCTCGCCATTAGAGCGCTCTTGGAATCGGTACGATACCTCGTTATTTTTTTGGCCGGGTATCGGCAAGCTTTTGAGCAAAGAATCGGTGAGCGCGTCTATAAAAAAAACTTAGGGATCCCGGAGATAACTGGCGCTTGACTTACCTAAAGAGCCCGCCCCTACCACGATCGGTCTCCCGTCTGCCGACACGTAAGCATAGGCATATTCATATTGCCAGGTCGTTCGCGCTTCGGGGACGCCACCAGCGGAAGCCGACACTTGCTGCGAACTTGAGCCGTGCATGCCGGTGATCAGCGCGATGGCGACGAGGACGACCAAGATTGTTACCGTAATAAAGCAGCCGATCGGCGAGAACTTGCTTTATGCTTTCTGGGTGTTGCGCGGATCGACAAGGCCCGGCGGAGGCATTGTTTTGGCGCTGCCATTGTCCAAAAAATATTCGGTTCCGCAACTGCCGCAGCGGTAATGATCCAACCTCAACTCGGTTTTCTCCGTGCTGCCGCATGTTGGACATTGGATCGCCCTTATTTCAGTCGCCATTTGGGAGGTATTGTCCAAAAATAGCAGGCCGCCCCGGCAATCTGCATCCCGATCAGGCCAACAGCATAAAAAATCGACCAATGAAAGATTTCGTTTAGCCCTCAGCCAAATGGCGCCAGTAGCTTTTTTTTGCTGTTCGACGGAAAAATCGGTTGTTGGTTGAAAAGCAACTTCCGGATGGTCGGCCATTCCTATTTTAGCGGCAGCATCCTACGATCGTACCGATCGAAATTCCACAATAAAAAATTATCCAGTATGATTGAACCTTTACGCAAAGGTCCTCCAAGGTTTTTATTGTCTTCTATCCTGGCGGTTGGTATGATCGTTCCCGCCGGCAATCTCTTGGCCCAAAATACGGCAGTCGTGATCGAAGCAGGCAGCGCGGTGACCGTGACGGGCGGCTTTACCGTTTTACAGGATGCAGACCTGTATTGCAACGGCCAATGGACATCGGGCGGCGGGACTACGCTTTTTACCGGCGTCCATAATACCAGTGCCGGTGGAAGCGGGACTATCCGGTTGTGGACGATGAAAATGGCCAAATCTCAAACCACCACCCTGACGCTCCATGCCGGGTTGCAAGTCGACAATACCCTGGCCTTCAGGCGTGGGCTCCTCGATCTGAATGACCAGGTGCTGCAGCTTTCCGATACGGCCAGACTACTGGGAGAAAACGATACAAGCAGGATTCTGAGTATCAATGGAGGGAAGGTGGTCGCTTCGGCCGCCGCAGTCAACGCCCCGAATCAACTCAACGTCGGCAACCTGGGGGCCGTGTTGACCAGTCCGGCCAACCTGGGAGACCTTACCGTCAACCGGTCGCCCATGCCGGTTACCAGCGGTACCATCGGCATCCAACGGACCTACCTTATCCAGCCTCAGCACAATACAGCGCTTGATGCGACGCTTCGCCTCTATTATCTCGATGCGGAGCTGAACGGAGAAGATGCGGGCAAGCTGAACTTGTGGAAAAGCACGGATGGCATCGCCTGGACAATGATCGGTGCGGACACCCGGGACACCACCGGTCACTATGTCGAAAAAACGGGCATCGCGGACCTGAGCTACTGGACCCTGTCCGACATCAGCAACCCGCTTCCGCTCACCCTGATCAGCTTTTCAGCGGAATGCACCGGGAACTATGCTTTGATCGATTGGAAGACCGGTTCGGAGAGTCAGTTGAACGATTTCCAAGTGCAACGCAGCCTAAACGGCACGAACTGGACGACGCTAGGTAGCGTGGACGCGGTCAATGCTGCGAATGGGGCCGACTACTCCTTTAAAGATGTCGCGCCGCAGGCGAATGGGTTTTACCGGCTGGTGATCGTAGACCGGGACGCGAACTTGACTTACAGTCCGATCTTTAGCGGTGGTTGTTCAGACATCGCTTTACCCTTCCTGGTATATCCCAATCCCGCGGTTAGCCAGGCAGTGGCACAGATTTCGTTACGCCGGGCATCGGCGGGCAAAGTCCAGGTGCTAAACGTTTCAGGTCAGCCGGTGTACGAGGCGCAATGGAACCTGCAGACCGGACTGAACCAATTGGTCATCCCTGTGTCGGGCTGGGCTGCCGGCAGCTATATCCTGCGGCTGGTGCTTCCGGATGGCGTACAGACCACTCAATTTATCAAATTATAATCCCTAACTTTTTTAAAAGACGTTTCATGAAAAGGACCTTTACAGTAGCTGCTCTACTCTTCCTGTTCCATACCTGCTTCGCCCAGATCGGGATCAATACCGACGCATCGACACCTGATTCAAGTGCGATGCTGGATATCAAAAGCACCTCCAGGGGAATTTTAATCCCCCGAATGACCTCGCTACAGCGCGCCGCTGTAAAAACGCCGGCCAAAGGCTTGCTGGTCTACGACAGCACGACGACCTCGTTTTGGTATCATAATGGCGTGACCTGGAATGAGCTCACGGCAGGCGCGAGTGGCTGGAACCTCACCGGAAACAGCAATCTAAATGCAGCGGCAAACTTTATTGGAACACGGGATAATGAACCGCTGATCTTTAAAGTAAACAATGCCATTGCGGGAAAATTAGACACGTTAGCAAATGCAGCGTATGGCGTCGCTGCGCTGGCCAGCAATACGCTCGGACACGATCTGGTGGCCATCGGCGATTCCGCCCTGTTCAATCAAGGCACGAATGCCAGCGGCCGATATGAGAACACAGCCCTGGGAAGTAAAACGCTTTTGTCCAACACTACCGGCTACGGCAACACTGCCGTGGGTTATTTGTCATTGTACAACAACGGAACGGGTGCCATTATTGCCAATGACGAAGGCACCCGGAATACGGCCGTGGGTGACCGCGCCATGTATTTCAATACTTCCGGATTATACAATACGGCCGTTGGCTACACCGCGCTGGAGACCAACACTACTGGCTATTTTAACGCGGCCTTAGGCTATAACGCCCTCGGTTCCAATGTCGGCGGCACCAACAATACCGCGATCGGACTTGCCGCCATGGCGTACAACACATCCGGCGGCTTTAACACAGCCCTGGGCACGCGGGCATTGCAAAATAATACCGCCGGTCATTCGAATATCGCGATCGGCAGCTGGTCCTTATACAACAACACTTCCGGGAGCAACCTGATCGCGATCGGTGATTCTGCGCTGTTCAACCAATTGCCGAACCGGTTTGGGTATATTGGTAATATCGCCATCGGCACCCAGGCGCTTTATGCAAATCTTACCGGCACGAATAATACAGCGACCGGCTATCAGGCGCTTGCGGCGAATAGTTCGGGTTCCGGTAATACTGCCTACGGCTCCAATGCACTTCTTGAAAACACTACGGGCAACCACAATACAGTTTTCGGCAGCCAATCGCTTACAACCAATACCACTGGCACGTACCTAACCACACTTGGCTATGGAACGACAGCCACACAGGACGGCCTTAGCAACGCGACAGCCATCGGCGCCAACTCATTCGTCAGTCAAAGCAACTCGGTGATCCTGGGAAGTATCGCGGGTCAAAATGGCGCAAGTGCGTCCACCAATGTCGGCATCGGGGTTGCTGCTCCCCTGGCACCGCTGCATATCCATTCGAGCAATACCGACAATTATTACAATGCCCATACCCTGTACCTGGACGACGACAACAGCATCCCGACCATTCGATTCCAGGGCAGTGGGGCCTATTCCGCCCGCTTTTGGAACATTACACTCGAGCCTTACACACCTACATCGGGAGATAATGCAGGCATCCCTACAACCTCTCTTGTCCTCAGTGATAATTTTCAGTATCCGCAGGTAAGATTTGAAAATGGCCTTGCGCAGTTTACGGCTGACGTAGACATGGTCAATGATGCAAAAGTAGAGGGGACGCTGCGCTGTGCTCATTCCCCACTCATTTATTCAGATATCAGGCTGAAAGAAGATATTGAGCCCCTGCCAAGTGTTTTGCCCAATGTAATGGCCCTAAACGGGTATACGTATCATTGGAAAAACCATAGCGATACTGCGCTCCAGATCGGAGTGTTGGCCCAGGAAATACAAAAGATCTACCCCGAATTGGTTCAGGCTGACAAGCAAGGTATGCTGGCTGTCAATTATATACAGCTCGTTCCTGTATTGCTAACCGCAATCAAGGAACAGCAGCACGAGATTGATCAACTAAAAGAAGAAATGAAGCGGGTCGAAGCGCTTTTGAAAGAAAAATAAGAACCATGGCGCCGATCGATGACAGGATCACATCCATCGCGCCGCGACATAATCGATCGCCAGCGCCGCCACAACGATCAGTAACCCGAAGAACTCGCGCGTCTTTTCGATCCACGGCTTCTCCGCCTGCATCGTCTCCACGAGGCTGGGCCTGCGGTATTTGACGATCCAGTCCCGGACCCCGTCCTTGGCGAAAAACAATCCGACGGCATATATAAGATAGAAAACGATCAGCCCCAGGTAAACCCGGGGAAAAAAACGCCCAAAGACCACCAGTCCGCAGCAGGCAGCGGCACAAAGGTAGATCGGCACCCAAAGCCAGGGGTCGACGTCATTCAGATTCAGGTAAGCAAAATAAACGAACGCCAGACAGAAGACAACATTGATGGCAATCAAGACCATGTGAAAAAATTAAAGCCTTCAGGAAATTTTTTTCCAATAGACGATCGTTCCCGTCAACCCTCCATATGGCATCAAGGCAAAATCCGGGATCAGTCCCGTCCGCTTATACCCACTCTTCTCATACAGCGGAGCGGCCCCCTCAAGTTCGGCTGTATCCAGCGTCAGCAGGGTCCGTCCACGGTCCATCGCTATCCGCTCCGCTTCAGCGAGCAAAGCCGTTGCCACGCCCCTTCTACGATAACGCATTGCCGTCATCATCTTTGCAATCTCCCCCCGATGCGGTTGATTCTCCGGACAATCGAGCAACAGACTAACTGTTCCGGCCAGATCGGGCCCGTCAAAAGCACCCAACACCACCCGCTGCCCACGGTCAGCCGCAGCCAATGCCGAACCCCAGAATGCAACGGCCTTGGCCGGCGATACGGGATGCATGAAACCTATCGATCCCCGATTGGCAACCGTTTCAATCAAAAGATCCGCCAGCGCAGCGATAGTCGCAGGCCCGGAAAAAAGGCACTCCATTGTAAACGGCATCTTCAAATATAGCAGATTGGCGCGAAATGACGCAGTCCTTCGCCCTTTCCAACATAGCGGCAAAAAAACCCTTATTCCAATTGATTCAGAAAATCTACGTACTCTCCTAGCCCCTCCTTGTTGATCCGGTATTTAGCCGTTCTGCCATCCTTCTCTGTGACTAGCAGGTCTGCCTCCACCAGTTGCTTGAGATGATGCGACACCGTCGATTGCGCCAGATCGAACATCGCGACAATGGCGGAACATTGCATCCAGTCCTTTTGCTTGTTGATCGCTTCCAGGATCATGATGCGATATGGATCGCCAATCGCCTTGGAGGCACGCTCGATCCGCTTTATATCCGTCTTCGCGTTCATACTGCAAATATATCGAAAATTATCGATATGGTAAATCGTGCCCAGGCATTCGCCACACAAACAAGAGCCGCGGAGCTGCCCACTCGCTACGCAAAGCGGCGCCGCCGAGCGGCCTATTCGCGGCGCAAAGCCGCGACGGGATTTGCCAACGCCGCCTTCACCGTCTTCACGCTCAACGTCAGCAGCGTTACCACACAACCCGCGCCAAACACCGCTACAAAGATCCACCAGCTCATCCTGGTCCTGTAAGGGAATCCCTGCAGCCATTGGTGCATGCAATACCAGGCAAGCGGCGCAGCGATAAGATTGGCGATCACCACCAGCGAAAGGTATTGCCGTGCAAACAGGTACACGATATTGCCGACACCCGCACCGATGACCTTCCGGATGCCGATCTCCTTCGCTTTTTGTCCCACACTATATGTGATCAAGCCCAGCAGGCCCAGACAGGAGATCACGATCGCGATGACCGAAAAAGACCCCATCATCTGTTGCTCCCGCCTGTCACGGATATAATCATATCGAAAGGTATTGCTCAGCAGGTCACGGGTATAAGGACTGTCGCCATTCAACGCCCTCCACTTGCTCCCGGCGACCTGGTCAGCGGCAGCCATATTGCTTCCCTTGACCTTGGCAATGAGCACCCCGAACCGCCTGGGGTTTACCGGCATCAGCGCCAGCGGACCAATCGCCGCATGCATGGAAAAATAATGATAGTTCCTCGCCACCCCCACTACCGTATAATGGTAGATAAGGTCGCCGTGTACATGCGCCAGTTGTTTGCCCACTACGTTGTCTACCGTATAACCCAATGCCTTTACGGCTTCTTCATTCAGGATCACCTGTCTTCCGATATCGTTGGTCTCTAGTTCCTGGTGCATATCGGTGTTGGCAAAAACCTGCGGCGTGAAATTTTTTCCGGCCAACAGCGACAGTCCCAGCGCAGGCAGATAGTGCTCATCCACCAGGTTCAGAAATATGCTCTTGTGGTCGTTCACGCTCTTGTCCGCGGGGTAAAGGTTCATATCGCCCGATACCATCCCGCTTACCGCGCCCGCAACCGACCTGAAGGCCGGATCGCGCTGTAATTGCTGCGCATAATAACCGCTATTGTTGGTGGCTTGCGGACTGTTCAGATAGATTACCAATTGCTGTTCTTCCTCCACGCCCGTCTTTGCTTCCATCATGTATTGCAGCTGCTTCCAGATAACGACCGTACCGACCATCAAGCCCGTGGCGACGACGAATTGACCCACCACCAGCACCTTGCGTACATTCAGCAGCGCGCCTGGATCGCTTACTTTTGACTTTAACACCTTCACCGGCCGGAAAGAAGAAAGATAGATGGCCGGATACATGCCCGCCAGCAGACCTGTCAATAAGGTGATGGGCAACAGCCATAGCAGCAAGTCGATGGCGCCCGCGTTGAGCAGTGAGAGCCGTTGTCCGGTAAAGGCATTAAAAGATGGCAAAAAGACCAGCGCCAGGCCCAACCCGATCACGAAAGCCAGCCCGCTTACGCAAACCGTCTCCACGAGGAATTGCGCGCGAATGGCTCCTTTGGCCGCACCCAATACCCGCCTCACACCTACTTCCCGCGCCCTATCGATGGCCTGCGCAGTAGACAGGTTGATATAATTGATACACGCCAGCAGCAGAACGGCCCCCGCAATACTGGCTAACAGATACATGTAGTCGAGATTGCCCTGCTTATCAGAAAAATAATCATAATACCCGTCGGAATGCAGGTGGATATCAGTGAGCGCCTGAAGGGAGTTCGTCATGAACTCACCCCTTCTTCGCATGTCTGTCGAGGCATGCCGCAGGGTATACGCCTGCAATTCCTCGTTCACCCTCACCGGATTGCTGCCCGGTTTGAGCCGCAGGTAAGTATAATAATTGGGATCGGCTACCCAATCCAGGGTGCGCGCCATTTCCTCCCTGATGCCTGCCGTATTGTTGGTGGCAAAAAATCCCGCGTCGATATGATTCGGCATGTCCTGCCTGAATACCCCGCTAACGGTATAGATAATATCCCCAACCCGGACACGCCGGCCAATGGGATAGCGTTGATGAAAAAGCGATTGCGATACCCCCTCGCTTAATACAATCGTATTCGGCGCCGACAACGCCGTCTTGCGCTGACCATAGCGAAAATGAAAGGAGAAGAGATCGAAAAAATTCGGATCCACCCAAAAGCCCGATTGCTCGAAGTAAGGAACAGCCGCAGTATCATCAAGCGCCTTCACGATACAGGGACTTCGTTTGGCATCCAACCGGCTCACCTCCGCTACCTCGGGTATTTCCCGCTTCAGTAAACTCCCATAGGGAAAAGCCGTCGTCGGAGCCCTGCTCCCGTCTTTGAAAAGTGAAGTGACCCGGTAAATGTCTTTCGCGTTGTCGAAGTCCTTGTCAAAGGCCCGCTCACTCCTGAAAAAAAGAAACACGAGCGCACAACAGGCGAGACCGATGGCCAAACCGGTTACCTGGATCAATGTGCTTGCCTTACGTCGGCGGAGATTGCGTATGGCGGTTTTGAGATGGCTGCTGAACATATAGGGAAACTACCGAATCCGCGCCAACCGGACAAAACTTTAACTACCTTTCATAGTATGAAAAAGATCCTGTTATCCTTCCTGATTAGTACAATCACACTCGCCGCCTGCTCGCAGCACATTCCTGCAACACTGGATACCCTAATGGACGCTTATGTAAAGGTATTGGGGTTTAACGGCACCGTTCTCGTCGCCACAAAGGGGTCCGTCATCTTCGAAAAGGGTTATGGCTATAAGAACAAGAACACAAATGCGCGCAACGACTCGAATACCATCTTCCAGATCGGCTCGATTACCAAACAGTTCACTTCCGCCATTATCCTCCAGTTGCTGGAACAAAACAAACTTTCGCTACAGGACAGCCTTACCAAATTTATACCCGATTATCCCAATGGTGGCAAGATCACTATCGAACACTTACTCACGCACACCGCGGGCGTTTACAACTACACGAACGACGTCAACTTTATGGTAAACGAGACCGCTCATCCCATTAACCGCGACAGCCTCGTCAACCGCTTCAAATATAAACCGCTCGACTTCGCGCCGGGCCAGAAATTCAGCTACAGCAATTCGGGCTACATCCTCCTGGGCTATATCATCGAAAAGGTCACCGGCCAGCCTTATTTCCAGGTAGTCCGCCAACGCATCTTCCAACCCTTGCACATGGAGCATAGCGGCTTCGACTTCACGCATCTCGTGAGCCCCGACAAGGCCATAGGCTATACCTCGCCCGACTCCACAACACCGGCTTCCATTGTCGACTCCTCCGTGTCCTTCGCCGCCGGTGCCATCTATACTACGGTAGGCGATTTGTACAAATGGGATCGCGCACTCCGGGCCGGCCGGATCATCAGCCCCGCCTCCCAGGAAAAAGCCTATACGCCCCATCTCGCCCAATATGGCTACGGTTGGATGATCGGTACGCTCCATGGCAAAAAAGTCGTGGAACACGGCGGCGCCATCACGGGCTTCGTATCCGACATCCGGCGCATCCCCGAAGACGGGACCTGTATCGTCGTCCTCGATAATCAGCCTAACGACGCTGACCCTACCAAAATATCCCGGGACATCGCGGCAATACTAGACGGCAAAGACGTGAAATTGCCAGCATCAAAAATCGCCATCACCGTCGACACAGCCATTCTCCGTCAATACGTCGGGGTGTACCAGGTCTCACCCACTTTTTCCATCGCCGTCACCCTGGGCGGGGGGCGACTTTATGGCCAGGCTACCGGTCAGGGGAAGTTCGAACTGTTCGCGGAAAAGAAAGACCAGTTCTACCTTAAAGTCATAGAAGCCGAGGTCGAATTCGTGAGAGGAGCCGATGATAAAGTTGAAAAAATGATCCTGCACCAAAACGGTCAGGATATCCCCGGCAAAAGACTTTAAGCGCATGCCCGGAGGATTTCGAACGAAGGCGGCTAGGAACCCGCCCGCCGGCTGCGATGGCCGCTGCGGATCTCCGCCAGCAGATCCAATATCCCCTCGTCCTTGAGGATCGCCATCCCCGTTCTTTCATCGGAGATACCATTGCTGAGCTTATAGCTGTACCAGGGGACACCCCCTTCCATCGTGGAAGCGAAACAAACAAAATCAATGTGCGGGTTATCCTGCAATACGCCGGCGATCTCCACAATATGCGTACTCACCATAAACAAACTACCGGGTATACCCGCAAGCGCATCGATGACCTGCAGCGACGCATCACTGGCATCCTTGACATTCGTCCCCCTGAACAACTCGTCGAAGATGACCACCATCCGGCGCTTGTCACGGATCTGCTGGATCGCCTCCTTCACCCGCCGCACCTCGGCATAGAAATGACTATAGCCTTGACTGATGCTGTCCGCCAGGTTGACCGTCGTCACCAACCCATTGAACAAAGACGTTTCAAAGGAACGCGCCGGCACCGGAAAACCCACGTGCGACAAATAGACCGCCAACCCGAACGACTTTAAGAAGGTCGATTTCCCCGCCATATTGGCCCCGCTGATAAAACACAGATTGGCTTGCGCTGTCATTTCATGATCGTTGCCCACCGCATTGGCGACCAAAGGATGAAAAAGCCCGCGAACGCTCACCCCCATTTTCGCGCCTTCCTGGTATGTCGGCAGACAGAGATCGTATTGGCGCGCCGCCATGGCTACGGCCTGACAGGCATCCCATTCATATAGCAAATCCAATAACTGCCGAAGTACGGTCTGGCCCGCCCGCCGGAAAAAATGATCGCATCTCGCCAGGTCCATCTGTCCCAGCGGCCCCGAGACACCCGTCACCAGTGTCTTCACTCGCCTATCAGCGATCAATTCCTCAATGCCCCGTAAGACACTGACCAGCCGCGCCGGCGAATCGCCTTCCTTCCACTCCCTGACTTGTTCAAACAAATGCCGCAAAAGACTCACCGTGGTTCGCACCCCATTCGTTACAATAAAATATTGAGGGGTTTGTTTGATTTGGTTGCACACGGTATACCACCAGGCGCCTAACAGATTGCCGGGAAAGATGTCGATGCCGCAACGGAGATAATGTTCTACCCGCTCCAATTGCTCCTTCCCTATCTGCATATCGATGTCATTGTCCCGGAAGAACCGGATCGTGTCCAGACGAGCCTCCAGCATCGGCCGGTTGTTGCTCGGATTTCTCAGCATCCGCTCCAAAGCATCCCCGCCACCCGTTGTCTTCACCTTATTGAACAAGGCGAAGACCGGACCTCTTCTCCCCTGATCGAAAAGGTCTAGATCCTTCCAGGTTTGTTTGTCAACCTCGAAGCGGGTAGCAGGTTCTTCACCGGCCATCTCAACCCAGTCCTTTCTGGATATTTTAGGTGGATGTTCTTTTGGCATACTACTGACCATATCAATAGGACGTAGACCTACCCCGCAATGTTGCACCTAAAAATATAAAAGATTCAAAAAAATCCGGTGCTGTTTTACCTATGTTGCCGCAAAATTCAGTAAATTCTGAATATGAGGATGTTATTTTGGTCTCGGCGGCCAAATTGATCAAGGAATACGATGTCATGTCGGCTCCGGTGATCCACCAACCGACGCTTACGACAATAGGGCACAATCGTTCAGCACGCGCTCCGCGCTACACAGGTATGGCTACCGCGTGCTCGGCAAGGAATAAATGTTTACGTGGTCCGGTGTCTTGTAATCAACCGAAAAGTAAGGTTCACCCTTGGTGTCCTCACTTTTTTCATTTTTGGAAGACTGTGCAGCCAATGCGTTTGACATGTGCCGCGCATGACCAGCAGGCTGCCCGCGGCCAGGGATATTTCCACCTGCTCCTTGCTCGACTTATGTCTCAATAGAAATCTCCTTTCGGCACCAAAGCTCAGCGAAGCGATCGCCCCTTGGGGCGCCAGTTCTTTTTCGTCATCGCTATGCCAGGCCATGCCCTCGTCGCCATCGTGATAGAGATTCAACAGGCAGCTGTTATATGGTGCGCCCGTCATCCTTTCGACCAGGTCTTTTAGTTCCAGCAAGTCTTTGGTCCAGGTCAATGCCTGCCGGACAACATTGCTGTATGTATACGTATAATCGCTGTCGCCATACCAGGCTACCTTCCGCCTGGTGATAATATGCCGGCCGAAGATCACGGCCTCATCATTGCGCCATTCAATCTGGCGCAGCAGCCGGTCCATATAACGGGTTGCTTGGGCCGGTTCCATCACCTGGCCATAGTAATCCGCAACCCCGTCTGCAGGTAAGAGATTGATCATTGCCCAAAACTCGCCCATCGTCGTGCATTCTCAAACCCGAAAATTGCGCTGTTTCGGCCGCCAGCCCGTCCAGGAAACATGGCCGTCACATTTTTGCCCCTTTTTCATCACATTTGGCCGACCTGCGGTCCGGGATTTTCTATTCTTGTACAAACACCGTATATGAAGCGCATCCTTATTGCCCCCCTGTTGCTCGCCATGGTTTTTACCGCCTGCGGCCAGGCACCGGACGCCAACCTGGTCATCGGAAAGAACCTGGATCTTTATTCGAACATCCTCCAGGAACAGCGGAAGATCATGGTCTATCTACCGTCCAGCTAGGATGATCCCTATTTCTATAAAAGGCGATATCCCGTTGTCTATGCGTTGGATGGCGACAGGCACTTCTTCAGCCTGGCGGCCATGATCAAGCTGCTGAGTGAGAATGGCGACGGCACGCTATTCCCGGAAATGATCCTCGTTTCCATTCCCAATACCGATCGTAACCGTGATCTGACGCAGAGCCGAGACACGGCCGCAGCCATGATGGACAAGCATACCGCAAGCCGCACCGGCGGCGGCGAACTGTTCCTGTCGTTTTTAGGCACTGAATCGATACACATATTGACACCTTCTTCCATCCGGACTACAAAGACGACACCCTCCTCGCCGGCTACTTCGATCGCATCAGCCGCCGCATGGGCTACATCGTTTCCCCACCCGAGGTCTTTGTCAACAATCTTGGCTATGGTTTGCTGCAGAACCATCAACTGGGACCGCGCCGTCGGCATGTTCAAAAAATCCCTCTTCCTCCGCGAAAACCCCGAAACCCGCAAAAAGCTCACCGACCTTGAAAGGCCGTGATTACGGCTTTGTTGTTTGACAACCAGAAAAATACTTTTTGATCAACGTGCCTGTCCGCCATGGCGCTATGTATCATTAGCGCTTAATAATCCAACGCTCAAAGATTCCCCTACCTTTACGCTGTAATATTACCCGCGCCTACTATGCCACTTACTTTGAACGATAACGACCCACGGGTGATCGCCGCCCGCGAGTCCGAGGAACGGTTGTTTGACCACTACGGCTTGCAGGCGAAAAATCATTACATCCTGTTGCCTGACGAGGGCATCCGCGTGCGGGTGTTGGAGATCGTTGCCTGCAATCCGGCCGAGACTGCATCCGCGAAACCTGCGCCGGGTGTTGACCAAGCGGCAGAGATCGGATCGGCGGAACCTACGGGTGCCGGAAGACCCATCGTCATCGTCCCCGGCAACACGGGCGATGCGTTTCCATTGGCGCCCCTGCTCGCGACATTCAAAGGCCGGCGCATCATCGCGATCAACCGCCCGGGCGGCGGCCTAAGCGAAGGCATAGATCATAACAGCGTCGATATTCGTCCTTTCGCAGTGGCGACACTCCAAACGGTCCTGCAAGCCTTCAACCTGGAAGCCGTCGACATCGTTGCCCATTCAATGGGCGCCCACTGGAGCCTATGGTTGGCGATGGGCCGACCCCATTTGGTTCGAAGCCTGACTCTGCTGGGCAACCCCGGGAACGTGCTCCTGGGCCGCCCACCGCTGATGCTTAGACTCATTAGAAGACGGCCCCTCAACAAATTGATCTTCCGATTGCTCCTGGCTTCGAGCAAACAAAAAGCGCACCGATCACTAACATTCATGGGGCATAGCGAAGCGACCCTTGCCAGGCTTCCTCATTCGTTCGGCGACTGCTATTATTATTTCCGGCAGCTACCCCACTATCGCATCTCCGCTATCAGCCTGATGGAAAACGCCGCGCCGAAGATCGATGAAGGTCAACTCGGCAAGGTGACGCAGCCCACGCTGTTTCTACTGGGTACAAAAGACAAGTTCGCATCGATCGCAACAGGCCGGCGGATCGCTGCAGCCCTTGCCGATTGCAACTTCCATCCCATCGCCAATGCCGGGCACCTGCCGTGGCTGGACGACCCCGAAGCATGCGGTCGGTTGATCATGGGTTTTCTTGAAGAACAAATAAATACCCCGATCCGGTCAACATGCTGACAGGAAACCGGTGTCAGTGACCGTTTTAAAATATTATCCGTCAGATTTTTGCAACCGCAGAAACAGCATTAGGTGTTTGCAATTAGTAAGCCATGAAGGAATCGATAAGCAGGCCGAATGACCCGGCAAAATAGTAGGCTTCTCGTTGTTTTCGCCGCATCTTTGTATCAGCAAAACAGCAAGTAAAAAGCAACATCCAGTATCCTTAGAAACCGACCGGTTAGAGCAATCATCGCAACAATCCGTATCCAGCAAAACCAACGTACACCCTTAACGCATTTGTCGCAACCTTAGAACAAACGTTGTCTTGACCCGACAACCTGACCCTAAAACAACCGCGCAAACTGAAACGATCGCGCAAACCTGAAACGATCGCGCAAACCTGAAACAACCAAGCAAACCTCAAACAACCTAGCAAACCTGAAACAACCAAGCAAACCTGAAACAACCTAGCAAACTTAAAACAACCGCGCAAACTGAAACAACCAAGCAACCCAAGAACAGCCATTGCAAACCCAAAAACAGCCCCAATTATTCGTCGCCAGGCCTAGCGCCGCCACTGTACCCAACCGATAACCCTCAACAGTGAAGAAACTAACCCGCCCCAATTCGGCGGGTTTTTTTATCTATCTTCATCCCAATGACGATCCTCTCCTCCACCCCAGGCGACATCCCCGTCCTGGTCGCACTCGTAAACGCCGCATATCGCGGCGAAGGTCAGCCGGAAGACAGCCAAAAAGGCTGGACGACCGAGGGCCATCTGATAAAAGGAGCGCGCACCAACGCCGATGGCGTCAAAGAACTCCTCCAAGCTCCCTATTCGATCATACTAAAATACCTTGACGAAAAAGGTGAATTGGCCGGCTGCGTTCACCTCGAAAAACAAAAAGAAAAATTATACCTCGGCATGCTCAGCGTCTGGCCCGACCGCCAGGGTCAACGTATCGGCAGGCAATTACTCGATGCGGCCACGTCCTACGCCACGGAAAACGACTGCAATAAGATACACATCACCGTTATCTCCGCCCGGCCGGAATTGATCGCCTGGTATGAAAGACATGGGTACCGCCGAACAGGCGAAGTCTTACCCTTCCACGCTGGCGAAAAATTCGGCATCCAACAACAACCATTGGAATTGGTAGTGCTGGAAAACGACCAACCTGGTCGTATGCACCAGAACCATTGATCGCGCCCCCGAACAGCGCTGATCGCCACCCGCCGATACCCCGACCCGGCCACTTCAAGCGAAGTATCCGACTCCGCTTGACCCTTCCAGGGTATTGTCCAACAATTAGTTGCAGCTTAAAGACCATGCATAGGTGTTTGTAAGTAGCAAGTGATGAAGGAACCAGTAAGGGGCCCAAACGCGGCTTGCAAATAATAGGAATGCCACCTTTTTCGCCGCATCTTTGTATCAGCAAAACAGCCAATAAGTATCAACATCGAATATCCTGAGAAATTAACCAAATAAACAATCAACGCAACATTCAACATCCTACGAAACCAACCAATTAAGCAAACATCGCAACACTCAACATCCTAAGAAACGAACCGAATAAACAATCATCGCACCATTCAACATCCTAGGAAACGAACCAATTAAAACAATCATCGCAACGATCCAAATCCGAAAAACCACGTAAGTCCGTATCCAGAAAACCGTCCGAATCCGAAAAAACCAAGAAAATCCAATCCGAGAAACCAAGAACGATCCAAATCCGAAAAACCAGAAAGATCCGAATCCGGAAAAACCAAGAAAATCCAATCCGAGAACCCAAGAAAATCCAATCCGAAAAACCAAGAACGATCCAAATCCGAAAAACCAGAAAGATCCGAATCCGGAAAACCACGAGAGATCCAAATCCGAAAAACCATCCGTACCAAAAAACCCAACTGAAACCCCTCAACAGTGAAGGAACCAACCCGCCCCGACCCGGCGGGTTTTTTTACTCGCTCCGCAGCGCGCGGATCGGATTGGCTAAGGCGGCCCGTACCGTCTGGATCCCCACCGTCAGCATCGCGACCAGCAGCGTCGCCGCTCCACCCAGTGGAAAGATCCACCAGGAAAGCGAAGTCCGGTAGACAAAATTCTGCAGCCATTTGTCCAAAAAATACCAGGAAATAGGCGCGGATATCAGAAAGGCGACTACCACCAGCACGACAAAATCCTTCGCGAGCAGACCCGTTACAGACGAAATACCGGCACCGAGGACTTTCCGCACCCCGATCTCCTTCCGCCGCTGTTCTACGATAAGGGTCACGATTGCAAAAAGACCCAGGCAGGACAGGAGTATGGCAATATAGGAAGCCGTAAAAAAGATAGACGATAACCGCTCTTCCTTTGCATACCAGCGGGCCGTATTCTCCGTGACCCAGGAGGGTGCGGTCGTATTGTCGGGTTCGATGGTATGAAAAGTGGTCTGCACCAGCTCCATGGCCGCACGCGGATTCGCAGTTCGCACCTTCACGAGTATATAGGACATGATGTCCGTGGCATTGGCCATCATCAGGGTGATCGGCCGCAGTTTTTCATTCATGGTATACAGATGAAAATCCGGTATGACCCCAATGACATTCCAGCGGGGAGAAGAAGTATCGGAATGCATCGAAAGACCCGCGACGTTCTTGACATCGAATTCCTTCGCCATCGTTTCCGTCACCACGACATTCTGCGAGGAAGTAACCGTATCCGAAGGAAATGCCCGATCAAAGACCCGCCCTGAAATGGCCTTGATGCCCATCACCTGGAAGAAATCATAGTCCACCACTAGTTCGACACTGCTCATGCCCTTGCCATTGTAGGTAAAGCCGATGACACTACGGCTGATGCCCTTATCCTCGCCGATACCGATATTTACAGAAGAAGCCGTAATGCCGACGACCTGTGGTTGTGACGCCAGCTCCACACGCATCCGCTGCGCATATTGCCGGGTATTTTCCGGCCGCTTGACAGGAATACTGATGACCGACTCCTGGTCGAGCCCCAGCGGCGCTGTCCGCAGATACTGGAACTGCCGGTTGATAACGAGGGTGCCACAGATCAATGCCCCCGAAATAATGAATTGGACCGTGATCAGTCCGCTGCGCAGCATGCTGGATCGCTTGACGGATACTTTTCCTTTTAATACTTCTACTGTCTTAAATCTGGCTACCAACGCCGCAGGATAACCGCCGGCCAAAAATGAAATGATCGCCATACCCAATACCACAATCGTGATGATGCCCGGTTGGAACAGACTCTCGATCCGGAGTTTTTCCGTAAAAAGATTATTGAACGGCCGTATCAGCAAAGCCGACGCCAACAATGCGATGATCAGCGCGAAGCCGAACAACAAGAAGCTCTCCGCCCAAAGCTGGATAAAGATTTGCCGGCGTCCCGCCCCTATCGTCTTGCGGATGCCCACTTCCCTGGCCCGGGTGAAAGATCTCGCTACATTCAGGTTGACAAAATTAAAACAGGCGATCACCATCACGACAACCGCTATCAGTAACAAGGTATACAAATAGGTCTCGTTGGAACCATTGCGGCCACCCAGCACCGAATCGAAATGCAGGGACAGGAAAGGCGCCAGCCGCGTAGCAATATATTCACCATTGACATCCTTGCGATATCCCTGGGTTTTCTTTTCCAGATCATCATTGGCACTCGTTGGTTTATTGCGATGACGGATACCCGATTCGACTGCGGAAGGGGCTACCCCCGGTGCCAGTTCCACGAACACCTGGTGGTTACGTGAAAACCAATTGTCTTTGTTGCGCGCGTAGTCCGGCATCAGTTCGACCCTCGCCAGCACGGCGTATTGTATCGTGGAGTTGGTAGTTGCATCCTGCAACACGGCCGAGACCACCAGATCGGACCATACCCCGGATAATTTTAACTTGATCGTCTTGCCAAGGGGATCTTCTTTCCCAAAAATAGCCGTGGCGGCGGCTCTGGCTGATCACGGCGTTGTTCAGACTCCCTAACGGATTGGAAGTATTGCCGCTCACCACGGGGAAGCTGAACATCCGGAAGAAATCACTGTCCACCACCGTAATACGCTGCTCGACCTCCTTACCATTGTAATTGATATCATTCCCCGCGGAAAGCGTAGTCGTTGCCCGTACGATGCCCGGCACATCCGCCTTGAAGGCGTTCACCATGGGATAAGGCTGGGCATCGATCTTCTCATCGCCTTTTTCTTCATGGGCCAGGTTATAGACCTGGTAAAGCCTGTCCGCCTTCACCTGGAACCGGTCAAAGGAAAATTCATAACTCACCATTAGGAAAAGCAGGATGCTGCAAGTAAACGCCACCGAGAGACCAATGATGTTGATGGAGGCGTTTAATTTGTTCTTTAACAGATTGCGAACGGCGGTCAGGAGATAACTACGGAGCATGCATGGTTGTTTGCGTTCTTATCTGCAAACCCATTGCCACTTCAGCATCTTGCTGGCTACCAGCCTGGTATAGGAAAAGTTTCCTACCAGCGCTGTCCGGTTTCGATACACTCACTGTCCTGTTTCGGGCAGGTCCCGACCTAACCCCTTTTCATGCAGCTGCTATACGCAGCCTTACTTTCGGATCAGCTTATACTCTACGCGACGGTTCAGCTCCCTGCCTGCAGGGTTGTCCTTGCCATCGATCGTGTCAGGTGCGACCGGGCAACATTTTCCGTAAGCCATGCCATTCAACTGCACAGCATTGATCCCCTTGCGATGGAGGTAGCGGATACAGACGTCCACACGCGCCTGCGCCAGCCGGATATTGTAGGCATCGCCGCCGATAGCATCTGTATAGCCTTCGATCTGCAGGATCGTCCCCGGCTCATGCTTCAGCACTTCCGCCAGCGAGTCCAGCATCACCCGCGCCGAAGCCGGCAAAATAGCTTGCTTATACGGGAAATTGCCGATGACATTGGAATGCGGGACAACCGGCTCCACCTGCGTAACAGGCACCCGTTCAAGCGCCAGATCACCCGTATTCAGGCTATCCGTACCCGTTTCCGAAGGCACCACAAAAAGACCGCCGCCCGGCAGATAGTCCGTCTTCTGCGCCCCCAGTCCGAACCGTGATACGTTATGCAGCACAAACCTGTAATTGCCCAAGCTATCCGTGTTGCCGCCAGCCAGGAGCCTGTCTTGCTTCCGCGCATCCGTGATGCGAAGACCCACACCCGCAAGCGGGAGGTGCGTGGCCGCATCGACCACCCGCCCGGTGATGGTCTGACTATTGTTTTGCTCGATCTTGTACAGCGCAAGACAACAGTTCGTTTCCCGGTCCGAGCTGAGCCAGCCCGTGTTCCATACATTGTCTTCATCGGTACTCACATAGTAGAGGTCGTCTCTCGAACTATTCAACGGCATACCCGGGTTGACCGATGGGCTCCAATAAGAGAGGTCGGCATTCCCCTTCGAGTAATAGATATCGAAGCCACCCATGCCAACCCTGCCATTGCTGGCAAACACGAGTGTCCTGCTGTTGGCATGATAGAATGGTGATTGCTCGTCCCCCGGCGTATTGATCTTATCCCCCAGGTTGGTCGTCGTCAGGACCGCGAATCCCGTATCCAGCCGCGCATACCACAGGTCATACCCGCCCAGGCCGCCCGGGCGGTCCGAGGCGAACAACAAAAAACGACCGTCGATAGTGAGAAATGGTTGTGTAGTATTGTACCCTTCCGCGTTTACTTCGGTGAACGGGGCAGCCGCCGACCAACCCGTATCGCTCCGGTTACTCATCCAGATCGCCGATCGGGTAACACCATTGATCTTTGTCCAACGGGTGAACAACATCCGCATCCCATTGGCCGAGAAAGTGGCCAGCCCATTGTGCAGGCCACCGCTATCCCCCATGTTCAGCATCCGCGCATCGGCCAGCAAGGCGCTGTCCTTGTCAAGCGGCACGGCTTCAAAAAGGTCATTGCGAAAACCCGCAGTTGTGCCGCCACCGGGCTTGGTCGAGACCGTCGAACCGCCGGCAGCAACGCCCGCTACGACATCCCCATGTATCCCCGTAAAAACAACCGTGTCACCACCCCGCACCGACGCCGCATAGGCGGAGGTCATCCCTGCTTCGCCACCCATCTGTCGCATCAGCCGGAAACCATCGCGCCGCGCCGCCAATTGCGCCTGAATGAATTTCAGGCTGGCCAGCTCCCTGTCCGCGTCGATCAGTACGGGCCCCATATCATTGTATTCTTTTTCAAATTGATCCAAAGCGGCGATCGCATCCGCCATATTTGCCATTGGCACGCAAGACCACGCCATACCAATACCGGGCCTGGGGAAAAGCCGCGCGACGAAATCCACAAGCCTTCTTGTACAAAGGTTCGCTCCGCACATAGTCATGCTCCAGTCGATAACATTCCGCCAGATCATACACGGCCTCCTGGCGTGGATCACGGTTGGTCTTCGTTTTCGACTTTTTTTCTACCGCGAGGGGGATACCATGTGAACGAACGCCCTTACCTGCCGATA
Source organism: Puia sp. (assembly GCA_965214315.1). Taxonomy (GTDB): domain Bacteria; phylum Bacteroidota; class Bacteroidia; order Chitinophagales; family Chitinophagaceae; genus Puia. Next base: position 344,120 of record CBDCBP010000013.1, read on the forward strand.
GGTACCGCTCAAAATATTGCGCGGCATCTTCATAGCTGCCAGCCTGAAACAGCTTCTCGCCCCGCCGGAAATAGCCCAGGTCACCCGTCTGCGCATGTACAGAGGGGAGTAAGGCGCAGCAGAGCACAAAAAGCGAACTGTATCGGATCAAGGTATTCATCGGATCGGGAATTTAAAAGCGTGGACAATAAAAAGGTTTCGTTTTCAGACTGTTCTTGCCAAAACCGACAAAACTCAAAGACAGTTCAAAGGTGCCTGTATGCGTGTCCGCCGTGCTCAGCTGGCTCACCGTCACATCATAGCTCATCCCTACCGTCAGGCCCTTGTAGTAAAACCCGGCAAATGGAATGATCGCATCCCCCAACCGGTAGTTGGTACCGACAATGACGTCCGTCTGCTCACCAGCATACAACTGCAGATAGGCGCCAATCATTTTCTCCGAGAATCCGCCCTCACGCATGTAAATGATACTAGGAATGACATTGAAGAGATCGTTGGCGACGATCCGCGCGCCGAACTGCGCCGAATATCGTACGGGGAGCCGGTCACTGCCATCATTGGTCAAAAAAGGACTCGCAGGACTATTGATGTGAAAAGCCGACAAGCCCCCAAAATAACTGACGACCTTGTCGGGAACGGCATCATAGTAAGCTATGCCTACCCCCGCGTCAAAAGACAATACGCTGGTATTGTTAAAAACTTCACCCGAACTGTTGGTCTGCACATAGCCGACCCCCGGAGGTCCACTGGTCGCCAAATTGCAGTTTGGCTGGATTGAACTGCCGGTTGAGAAAACCACCCTGCAGCGCCATGACAAGGTAATGATCGGAATTCGGTCCGAAACGGACACCTGTATACGCGTAGCTCAGGTACCCATTGGTATAGCTGTACGCTTGGTCGCTCGACGATTCATTGAGGATGTTCAGTCCGAAATTGCTGTTTCTTTTCCGTCACCAGTTCTCCTGAAACCCCCTTTGTCTGCAAGGTATTGCCGTATTGACTGCGGAAGATGGCACTGGCGCGGTAATCGCCTTCGATCGCACCCGTCAGGGCTGGGTTCACCATCATCGGCTGGTTATAGTACTGGCTAAAATGCGGGTCGATCTGCCCATAGCATACGCCATGTATCAGCGTCGCCGCGATCACCAGCCTCATACACAATAAAAGTAAAAAATTTTTCATACTATCGGATTTATATCACGCAACTGCAACCCCACCGGCATTTACCGGATAAGACTGATCGTTCCTTTTCTGGTTAAAGACTTTCCATCCGTAAAGACTACCTTCACGACATAGATATATGGGCCTACAGGCGCCGGCTTGCCGCCATAATTGCCGTCCCAGCTTCCCTGCGGATCCTTCGATGAGAACACCAGCTGCCCCCATTGACTAAACACCTTTATTTCCAGCTGTCTGATTGACGACCCATAGATCTTCCACACATCATTCTTGCCGTCTTTGTTGGGCGTAAACGCGTTCGGAATAAAGAAATCGCCGGTGTTGGCATTCACCTGCACCACATACACCGCCGTATCTATACAACCCTGGCTGCTCTGCGCCACAACAGAAAAGAGCGTTGCCGTGTCGTGTACGACGATCGTCTGGCTCGTCGCCGTCTGATCGGTAAAGGCCGGTTCAGGCAGCCAGGCGATCACCTGATAGGGGAAGTTGGCAGTGGTGGCCAGTGTCACGGTATTCCCGGAAAGTACAGGCTCCGGCGTGGCGCCCAACGTCACCGCAAAAGGCCTGACATCCACGGTAAGGGCCGCCGTATCTGAACAACCGACTCCATTCGTCGCTACGGCCGCATAACTGCCACTGACCAGCGGATTGACTACCACAGTGGCGCCGCTGCCTACATTCAGCCACTCGATGGTGCTACCAGGCGAGACCGCCACCAACGTGTCCGGGCTGCCCTTACAGACATCTGTATTGCCAGTCACGGTCAATACAGGCGGTGTATTGAGCGCCACCGCGACAGGTTCCATAGCCGTCATACAGCCATTACCCGAGTTGGTGCCACGGATATAGTAGGTGCCGCTTGCGGCCAACGCATCGGGATGGTTGACGAAAGTTGTCCCGCTCGAATCCGTGTAGTATGCATAGGTAAGGCCCGGCGCACTTCCCGCAGTGACCTCCGCCGCCGTGAGGTCGACGGTATTCGGCGAACAGGCTGGCGACGGGTTATTGGTCAATAAGGTTGGATTACGAATCACTACCGTAGTCGTTGTAGTATTGGTACAGGTGCCATCGCTAAACGCATAGGACACGGTATACGTTCCCATTGTGCTGGGGGAAAGGTCGATCTCGCCCGTGGTGCTGTTCATTACCAATCCGGTGGTTGAACTAAAGGCACCACCGGCCACACCCGTAAGGGTCACCACAGCCGTCCCCACCGTACAATAGGGAGCTGCAGGATAAACGATGCTTGCGGCCGGTAAGCCATGTATCGTTATCGTCGCGGTTGTCGTATTGCTGCAAGTGCCATTGGAGAAGCTATACGTCACCGTATACACCCCCGCTGTGCTCGACACCAGGTTTACGGTACCTGTGCCGGCGTCGATGACCAGGCCATTTGTCGAGGTATAGGTGCCGCCGCTCACGCCCGTCTGTGTCACAGTCGCAGTGCCGGACGCACAATAGGGATTGCCCGGATATACGATGCCCGCAACCGGAAGGGCATTGATCGTCACATTTGTCGTCGTCGTATTAGAACAAGTGCCGTTCGTAAAAGTATAGGTCACCGTATACGTCCCCGCCGTACTGGTCGCCAAATTGATCGCACCGGTGCTGCTGCTGATCACCAGCCCGGAAGTCGAACTATAGGTGCCGCCTGCTACCCCCGTTTGCGTCACCGTCGCTGTGCCAGTGGCACAGTAGGGCGTCCCCGCATAAGAGATGGCCGCCACCGGCAGCGGATTGATCTTGATGGTCGTGGAAGCCGTATTGGAACAAGTGCCATTGCTAAAAGCATAGGTGACGGTATAGGTCCCTGCCGTGCTGCCCACCAGGTCCACCGACCCGGTACTGCCATCGATCACCAGCCCCGGCGTCGAGCTATACACACCTCCGCCAACCCCCGTCTGCGTCACCGATGCCGTGCCCGTCGCACAGTAAGGCGTCCCCGCATAAGCGATGGCCGCAACAGGAAGCGGATTGATCGTAACAGTGGTCGTCGTCGTATTGGAACAGGTGCCGTTCGTAAAACTATAGGTCACTGTATACGTGCCGGCGGTACTGGTCGCCAAATTGATCGCACCGGTGCTGCTGCTGATCACCAGCCCGGAAGTCGAACTATAGTTCCCGCCGGCTACCCCCGTTTGCGTCACTGTCGCTGTGCCAGTGGCACAGTAAGGCGTCCCCGCATAGGAGATCGAAGCCACCGGCAGCGGATTGATCTTGATGGTCGTGGAAGCCGTATTGGAACAAGTGCCATTGCTAAATGTATAGGTGACGGTATAGGTCCCCGCCGTACTCGCCACCAGGTCCACCGCTCCGGTACTGCTATTGATTACGAGCCCCGTCGTCGAGCTATACACACCTCCGCCAACCCCCGTCTGCGTCGCCGATGCCGTGCCCGTCGCACAGTAAGGAGTCCCCGCATAAGCAATCGCAGCCACAGGAAGCGGATTGATCGTAACACTCGTCGTCGTCGTATTCGAACAGGTGCCGTTCGTAAAACTATAAGTCACCGTGTAGGTCCCCGCCGTACTGGTCGCCAAATTGATCGCGCCGGTGCTGCTGTTGATCACCAGCCCGGAAGTCGAACTATACGCGCCGCCTGCCACACCCGTCTGCGTCACCGAAGCCGTGCCCGTCGCACAGTAAGGCGTTCCCGCGTAAGAGATAGCCGCAACAGGCAACGGATTGATCGTAACACTGGTCGTCGTCGTATTGGAGCAGGTCCCATTGGTAAAACTATACGTAACCGTATAGGTGCCCGCGGTGCTGCCCACCAGGTCCACCGCTCCCGTACTGCTATTGATCACCAGCCCTGCAGTCGAACTATAGTTCCCGCCGGCGACACCCGTCTGCGTCACCGAAGCCGTGCCCGTGGCACAGTACGGCGTTCCCGCATAAGAGATGGCCGCTACCGGCAGCGGATTGATCCTGATCGTGGTCGTCGTCGTATTGGAACAAGTGCCATTGCTAAAAGTATAGGTCACGGTATAAGTCCCTGCCGTGCTGCCCACCAGGTCCACTGCACCGGTACTGGTATTGATCACCAGCCCCGCAGTCGAACTATAGCTCCCGCCGGCAACGCCCGTCTGCGTCACCGAAGCCGTGCCCGTGGCACAGTACGGCGTCCCAGCATAAGCGATCGAAGCCACAGGCAGCGGATTGATCGTAACGCTCGTCGTCGTCGTATTAGAACAAGTGCCGTTCGTAAAAGTATAGGTCACCGTATACGTCCCCGCCGTACTGGTCGCCAAATTGATCGCACCGGTGCTGCTGCTGATCACCAGCCCGGAAGTCGAACTATAGGTGCCGCCTGCTACCCCCGTTTGCGTCACCGTCGCTGTGCCAGTGGCACAGTAGGGCGTCCCCGCATAAGAGATGGCCGCCACCGGCAGCGGATTGATCCTGATGGTCGTGGAAGCCGTATTGGAACAAGTGCCATTGCTAAAAGCATAGGTGACGGTATAGGTCCCTGCCGTGCTGCCCACCAGGTCCACCGACCCGGTACTGCCATCGATCACCAGCCCCGGCGTCGAGCTATACACACCTCCGCCAACCCCCGTCTGCGTCACCGATGCCGTGCCCGTCGCACAGTAAGGCGTCCCCGCATAAGCGATGGCCGCAACAGGAAGCGGATTGATCGTAACAGTGGTCGTCGTCGTATTGGAACAGGTGCCGTTCGTAAAACTATAGGTCACTGTATACGTGCCGGCGGTACTGGTCGCCAAATTGATCGCACCGGTGCTGCTGCTGATCACCAGCCCGGAAGTCGAACTATAGTTCCCGCCGGCTACCCCCGTTTGCGTCACTGTCGCTGTGCCAGTGGCACAGTAAGGCGTCCCCGCATAGGAGATCGAAGCCACCGGCAGCGGATTGATCTTGATGGTCGTGGAAGCCGTATTGGAACAAGTGCCATTGCTAAATGTATAGGTGACGGTATAGGTCCCCGCCGTACTCGCCACCAGGTCCACCGCTCCGGTACTGCTATTGATTACGAGCCCCGTCGTCGAGCTATACACACCTCCGCCAACCCCCGTCTGCGTCGCCGATGCCGTGCCCGTCGCACAGTAAGGAGTTCCCGCATAAGCAATCGCAGCCACAGGAAGCGGATTGATCGTAACACTCGTCGTCGTCGTATTCGAACAGGTGCCGTTCGTAAAACTATAAGTCACCGTGTAGGTCCCCGCCGTACTGGTCGCCAAATTGATCGCGCCGGTGCTGCTGTTGATCACCAGCCCGGAAGTCGAACTATACGCGCCGCCTGCCACACCCGTCTGCGTCACCGAAGCCGTGCCCGTCGCACAGTAAGGCGTTCCCGCGTAAGAGATAGCCGCAACAGGCAACGGATTGATCGTAACACTGGTCGTCGTCGTATTGGAGCAGGTCCCATTGGTAAAACTATACGTAACCGTATAGGTGCCCGCGGTGCTGCCCACCAGGTCCACCGCTCCCGTACTGCTATTGATCACCAGCCCTGCAGTCGAACTATAGTTCCCGCCGGCGACACCCGTCTGCGTCACCGAAGCCGTGCCCGTGGCACAGTACGGCGTTCCCGCATAAGAGATGGCCGCTACCGGCAGCGGATTGATCCTGATCGTGGTCGTCGTCGTATTGGAACAAGTGCCATTGCTAAAAGTATAGGTCACGGTATAAGTCCCTGCCGTGCTGCCCACCAGGTCCACTGCACCGGTACTGGTATTGATCACCAGCCCCGCAGTCGAACTATAGCTCCCGCCGGCAACGCCCGTCTGCGTCACCGAAGCCGTGCCCGTGGCACAGTACGGCGTCCCAGCATAAGCGATCGAAGCCACAGGCAACGGATTGATCGTTGCATTGACGGGCTTGACCACATAGCAACTGGTAGCAGCCGTTCCTTTTATATAATAAGTTCCTGAAACCGACACCGCATTCGGATTCGAAAGTGTGGTCGTTGCACCGGAATTGGTCCAATAAGTAAGGCTAAGCCCGCTTGCACTACCGGCAGTGACAGCCGGCGCAGTAAGATCGATCGTCCCCGGATAACACACCGGTGCAGGGTTGGTGATCATGAGGACCGGCACCGGATTGACGGTCACCATCACCGGCATAATGGCGTAACAGACCGGCGAAGTCGCCACCCTGATATAGTAGGTGCCCGATACCGAGATGGCCCCTGGCCCCGCCAGCGGTATGGTGGCTGCAGCATCTTTCCAATAGGTAAGCGTCCCACCGTAGGTGGTGCTTCCCGCCGTGACCGCCGGCGCCGTTATATTGACGGTACCGGGCGCGCAGACAGCCGCCGGATTGGTGATCACGAGTGTAGGCTGCGCATTCACCGTGAGCGAGGCGGAGTCCGAGTTAGTCGGGCAGGAACCCAGCGTAAGGACACATAAATACTGGTTGGTATTCATGCCCGTCGTAATACCCGTGAGGGTGAGTGTCGCCGTCGCAGCGCCGCTATACACGCCGCCATTGCTGATCGCAGTAAACGCGCCTGGGCTAACTTTCTGCATCCACTGGTACCCGATCGCGCCTCCGGTAGCTCCGACCGAGAAGGTCACCGTACTACCCGAGCAGGAACTGACATTGGCAGGCTGCATCGTGACGGTCGCAACCGGGTTCACAGTCAACGTGGCGGCGGCCGACGTAGCCGTAGCCGGGGCACAGTTGCCCGACACTATACATTGGTATTGATAGCCATTCATGGAATAGGCAGGCTTCACCACGGTCAGCGTCGCCGTGGTTACACCGGTATATTGCGCGCCATTGGCGATATTCACAAAACCAGATCCCGTATTCACCTGCCATCGATAACTCACCCCCGTGCCGGTGGCGCTGACGCCGAAGATCGCATTGGTCCCTGCACAGACGGTCATAGACGAAGGATTGCTGCTGATCGATGTACCCGGATTAATGGTAATCGTTACGGCAATACTGTTATTGGCGCCACAGGCCCCATCCGTCACCTGCCGGAGATAGGAGGTCGTCGAGGTAAGCGCACCAACCGCATAGTTGCTGGCGTTTGCCCCGGAGATCGAGACCCAGCCGCTACCCGTATTTTGATACCATTGATAGTTGTAAGCCCCGTCACCTCCACTCGGCGTCGTTACCGTAAAAGGGTTCGGTGTGCCGGCACACAGGTTTTGGCTGCTGCTGACCGAGTTATTGGACAGCGGCGGGTTAACGGTCAGGGTATCTGCAGTACTGGTAACAGTTGTCGGCGTACAAGCGCCCGTCACGACACAACGGAATTGGTATCCGCTCATCGCCGTCGTTACAGGCGTGACGGTCAGGACATTTGTCGTGACATTCGTATAAGCCCCAAAATTACTCAGGTTATTCCAGCCGCTTCCTGTATTCGCCTGCCATTGATAGGTAAGTGAAATACCCGTGGCCGTGACACTGAAGTTCGCCGCAGCGCCGGAACAGGTCGTAACGTTGGGCGATTGGGCCGTGATCGCCGGCGCATTGTTGGTCGTCAACCCCGCCGAGTTAGAGTTCATCGTGCTGGCAGTACAACCGGAGGAACCAATCTTCACATAATACCGATAGTTGTTCATCGCCAGCGTAGCACCCGTAAGCGTCAGCGTTGCAGTAGCGCTGCCGCTATAGATGCCGCCATCTGAAATGGCGTTCCAGCTCGAACCGGCATATTCATACCACTGATAGGTCAGCGTTGAAGGCCCGCTTACGTTAACAGTATAGACCGCCGTTCCACCCGCACAAATGGCCTGGTTGGCCGGTTGGGTCGATATCGTTATCGCGCTATTCAACGTGACCGTCACCGTATTGCTGGTGCTGCTACAGCCGGTATTCGACACCAGTCGCCGATAGTAGGTGGTAGTGGAGACAGGGTTTGGATTATAATAATAGAGATTGTTGGTTCCGCCGGCCGTCCCGAAGCCCGAAGTGGCCGACACTGTACTGGTCTGCCACAGATAGGTATAACTGCCGCTGTTCGGCCCCGCTATATAGCCTGCATTGAGCCCCGAACAGACAGTCTGGTCGGCAGTGATCGTATTGCTGATCGCAGCGACGACCGTCAATACCGCAACCGAAGAAGTGACCGTCCCGCCGCAGCTGCTGTTCACGACACACTGGTAAGAATAATTGTTCATCGCGGCGGTGACACCCGTAAGCGTCAGGGCTGTCGTCTGGCTGCCACTATACACGCCGCCGTCAGTCAAACTCGTCCAGGCACCGGAGCCGATCTTCTGCTGCCACTGATAGGTTAACCCTGATCCCGAAACGGTCAGGCCAATCGTAGTCGTTGAACCAACGCAGGTCGTCGTGTTCGCCGGCTGCGTGCCGATCACCGGAGAAATGCCCGTGGTAAGCGTTACCGTATTGGATGTCACCGGGGCCGGACAGCTTCCACTGATGGTCACACGGTACTGGTAATTGTTCATGGCGACAGTGACATTGCTGATCGCCAGCGTACTCGTGGTCGCCCCGCTATAGACTGCTCCATTCACGGCATTGGACCAACTCGATCCGTTGTACACCTGCCATTGGTAGGTGATTGCCGTCCCGGTCGCAACGACGCTGACCGATGTACTCCCGCCGGCACAGGCTGCCGGATTATTGGGCTGCGTGGTGATCACAGGCGGTTGGTTGACCGTGAGCAGCAAAGCTGTCGTTGCCGCGGAGCTGGCGCCGCCGCAGGCGGTCACCGTTCTTCGGTAATAGGTCGTCGCAGTCAGGGCACCCGGCGCATAACCCACAGCATTTGCGCCGCTGATATTGGTCCAGGTGGTGCCATCCGGGGAAGATTGCCATTGGTAAACATAATTACCATCCCCGCCTGTCGGATTCCCCGTACTCGTCAGCGCCGCAGGTGTGCTTCCGCTGCAAATGGTTTGCGCCGCGGCGATCGTACCCGGTGTAAGGGTGGTGGAATAAAGCGATATGGTGGCGGTATTAGAAAAAGCGATATTGCCGCAGGCATCGGTGGCCATCCTGCGAAAACAAGTCGGACTCGTCAGGGCTCCCGGCGCATAGGTTAGCCCGGTAGCGCCCGCTATATTTGTCCACCCGCCGGTACAGTTGGTCTGTGACTGCCACTGATAGCTGACATAACAAGTACTGGACGCCGCTGTGGTACTGGTAAGCGCCGCGGGGACCGTATTGCTGCAGATCGTCTGATTGCTGCCCACAACTCCCGGCACAACACCCGTGGCAGGTGTCACCGGCACGAACTGCAACGCACCCTGACTCGCTCCGTAGGACTGGTGCCAACGAAATTCAACCTGGTCAGTGGCGCCAAGTGTACCCGTCCAAACATTGGTGTCGGCGACGCAGCAACCTCCCTGCGAATAGACCTGTACCCCATTGATAAGGACATACACATCGTCATCGTGCCAGGGAATATTGAGTTGATAGGTGCCCGGTGTGATATTGGTCCGCCGGTAACTCACCCAGTCATTGACCTGGTCCACCTGGCAGCCCTGGTAGCCCGAAGCCGTCGAAGGAGGTGCGGTCGTGCTCCACCGGTTGGCAGAGTTGAACGACAACAGAGGCTCTGTATAATAACCCATATAGGTGGCCGTGGAAAAAGCCGCCCCATTGGCATTGTAACAGTAGGCGTTCCACACGCCGTTCCCATAAACCGAGGGATTACCCACGGCGCCCGCACCCGGCGTAAAGGTCACCGCGTTGCTATAAGCCGTGTCGCCGCAAATGTCGGCCGCTACCCTTCGATAGGTCGTCGGCACGGTAGGGGAAACACTCGCGGTATATGTAGAATCGGCATTGCCGCTATACCCTGTGGTCGTCGTCCAGGTAGTCCCGCCGTCGACAGATGACTGCCAGTAATAGTTGACGTAGCAGCCGCCCGATGCAAGAACGCTGTCGAGCACCTGCGGCAGGTCACCGGTGCAAAGACCGGGATTGTATGCCTTGATCGCGCCGGGGACAAGCGCGGTCGGGGTCACCATCGTAAAACGCAGACCGGCATCCCCGGGTCCCGCATTGTTACGCCAGCGAACTTCGATCTGATCCGTAGCGCTGATCGACCCGGTCCAAATATTGTTCTGAATGGTTGGATAGGTCAGAGCGGATACCAATGTGCCGTTGATATACACCGAGGACATAATCGTCATCCAACGTGACATCGATCTGGTAGGTGCCCGCTGTAAACCCGGTCCGCTTCATACTGACCGAATAATACGTATTGATCAATTGACAACCCTGGTAACCTGAGGCCGCACTTGGCGGCGAGTAAGCAGAGTAACGACTGGTCGTCGCGAAAGTCAGATTAGGTTCTGTATAGTAGCCGGCATAGATCGAATAGTTGACATCCTGGAAACAGTATACGTTCCAGGTATTGTTGCCATATTGCGTCGGATCACCCGGCGCGCTATTGTTCATGTAGACCGTATCGGGCAGCGAGTAAGCCGAGTCGCCGCAATAATCGATGGCGACTTCCCGGTACAAGGTCTGTTGATAGACGCTGTTGGTAATGGTATACGAAGACGTATTTGCGCCGCTGACGTTGACCCAGGTATTGCCATCCGTAGAGACCTGCCATTGATAGGTCAGAATGGTACACCCGCCCGAAGGCGCCACCGTCTGCGTCATAGGATACGGCGGCACGCTGCCGGCGCAGGTAGTCTGACTGGCAGCGATCGTGCCCGCCACCAGTGGTGTCGGCGTGACAGGCGTCAGGGTAAGCGCCCCATTGGATCCGCCTGCAAACTGCTCCACCCGGAACTCCACCTGGTCGTTGGCACCAAGCGGGCCCGTCCATACATTGGTGTGCGAATCGCAACAGGACAAATGCTGGAATACCAGTACCCCATTGATGTAAAGATAACACCAGTCATCGTGTTCCGGGATATCGATCTGATAGACACCGGGTGTGAAATTTGTTCGTTTGTAGCACATCCAATTATAGGTCGGCTGTACATAACAACCCTGGTAGCCCGAAGCGACCGAAGGTGAACCCCCATTGGGCCAACGATTCGTGCTCACGAACGACAGCAGCGGTTCGGTATAATAACCTTTATAAGTGGCTGCGCTAAAATTCGCATTGCTCGACGGGTATTGATAGGCATCACAGTTCCAAACGCCATTCCCGAATGCGGTCGGATCTCCCGGCGGGATCACATTCACCGTGATCTTCACAGGCAGCGTAGCCGCGGAATTAAGACAGGCATCCGTCGTCACCCGGCGATACCAGGTCGTTTGTGTCATCGCATAGGGAACACTGTAAGTAAGGGCCGTAGCGCCGGAAATATTATTCCATACAATGCTATCCACCGAACTCTGCCACTGATAACCCGTCAGGTTACAGCCACTGGTCGGCGACGTCGTATTTGTAAAGGCAGCCGCGGCGCCATCACCGTAGCAAACTTGCTGATTGCTGCCGATCACCCCCGCATTCAACGGCGCAGGCGTCACAGAAGTAAAGTTCAGTCCCAGATAGCTGCCGCCCGTCAGCTGCGTCCAACGGACCTCTACCTGGTCGGTCGTCCCCAGGTAACCGGTCCAGATATTGCTTACCACCGTTGGCGGCACGGTACAGCACCCTCGGGTATAGACCTGCACCCCGTTGACCAATAAGATCAGGTTGTCGTCAAGGGCCGTCAGATCGATCCGGTAATCCCCCGGAGTGAAATCGGTACGCTTCATGCTCACCGAGAAATTCGTAGTGGCGACCAAACAACCCTGATAGCCCGATGCCGACGATGGGCTCTGGGATGACGTGTACCTGCTGGTAGTGATAAAAGAAAGATTTGGTTCGGTATAATAACCGGCATAGGTGCCAAAAGCATTGTCCGAATATACATAAGCGTTCCAAACATTGTCGCCATATACGGTTGGGCTACCCGGCGCAGCGGTCACCACGGTGATGGGTACGGGAAACGTCGTATCGGAACAGCCACCCGAGGTCACGACACGACGAAACCAGGTCGTCTGCGTCAACGCACCCGGGGCATAACCGGAACCATTAGTGGTCCCGGAAGCCGTAGCGAAACCGCTCGTAGCGGACACCGTACTGCTCTGCCACAGGTAGATAAAGCTGCCGCTCCCGCCAACCGGCGTTGTTCCCGTAAGCGCCAGCGGGGTCTGACCGCTGCAAATGGATTGCGCCGTCTTGATCGTATCGTTAGTGATCACCGGATTGACCGTGATCTTGATGGAAGTCGTTATATCAGTACAGTTACCGGAGCTGGCCACACGCCGGAAATAAGTGGTGGCCGTCAGTACAGGCACGGTATCGTTGACGCCCACTGCACCGGGAATCGTCGTCCAGGTCGCGTTGTCGGGCGCAGATTGCCACGTATAGGTAAACACGCCGTTGCCGCCGGTAGGCGTAGTGCCGGTCAGGATAGCGGGAGCCGTATTGTAACAGATCGTTTGAGCAGAAGCGATGGTGTTGCTGGCGTGGTTGATCACCGGGGTAACGGTGATTTGCAATGGGTTGGTCGTATCGGTAAAGATCCCGGAAATGACGACGCGGCGATACCAGCGTGTTGCCGTCAGTGCCCCAGGCGCATAACCTTGGGCGGTGGCACCGCTGATGACAGCATAACCCGTCGTAGCAGATGTAGTGCTTGACAGCCATTTATAGCTATAGGCGCCCACGCCTCCCGTGGGAGTGGTACCCGTCAACGCGACAGGGATCGTATTGTAACAGATCGTCTGCGCGCTGTAGATCGTATCGTTGGCCAGGCCGCCGTTGGTGACTCCATCGTCGAACCGCATGATCTCCTCAGCCCTGCTCAAAAAGGGCATCAGCAGCACACACAGTAACACAACAGTAGCCTTTGGTAGGGATAGGAGCTTTCTCACTATTGGATTTTATTAAAATAATTATAATACAATTCCGTACCACAATGGAAATGCATTAATAATCAATCCTCCACGTACAACCAGGGAATATCTGCTTTTCCCAACACGGGAAAATATTCTAGACTAAGGACTTCAATAGACAGCGACTTAAGTGTTTATACGTATGCCGGATTATAATATTGTATAATACAAATCAAAATGGGCCGGAAGGCCCAATGGTTAAATAAAAAACGACAACCGGTTAATGATTATACTACAGCCGTTTGCCGGCCCTCAACACTTTTACAAGGAGGCTAGCCGGCGACCGCATCTGCCGGATGTCCTTAGGGCCGGCCAAATATGCTCAGTCCGTACCCAGTCCCCAGTCGATCCCCTTCATCGCAGCAGGCACGCCTTCCGTCATCCAACGCGGCTCATGCGCGCCTTTCAGGTAATAGTCGAAGAACTGCGACAGCCTTATCGACCAGTCCTTTCGGTCGCGCCGCTCCGTCAGGCCATGCCCTTCCCCGTTATATTGCATCATCCACACCTTCTTTCCCAGCCGGCGAAGCGCCGAGAAGTACTCGATCCCCTGGTACCAGGGCACCGCCCCATCCGCATCATTGGCCATCATCAGCAACGGCGTCGTCACCTTGTCGGCGTTAAAAAGCGGAGAATTCCGGAGGTACAGTTCCGGTTTTTCCCAAAGGCTTGCCCCAAGACGGCTTTGTGAATGCTCGTATTGGAACTGGCGGCTGATCCCCGATTCCCACCGGATACCGCCATAGGCACTCGTCATATTGGCTACCGGTGCCCCGGCCTCGGCAGCCGCAAACGCATGCGTACGTGTGACCAGGTAAGCGACCTGGTAGCCGCCCCAACTATGCCCTTGCAAACCCATCTTCGCGGTGTCGACCCATTTGAATGACGACATGTATTGCGCGGCAGCCATCACCGAATTATAAGCGTCCTCACCCGGTTGCCCGGTCTTGTAATAAATGTCCGGGTCGAAGACCAAATAACCGTTGCTGACGAAATAAGCCACATTGATAGAGGCCCGAACGGGCTGCGGATTGATGTAGCTGTACTTTGTCCGCGCATCGCGTTCGTAGAAATAGAACAGGATGGGGTACTTTTTCGTGCTGTCGAAATCCTCCGGCTTGTACAATAACCCCTGACTCATTTTCCCGTCCAGCATCGCAAAATGATGTAGTTCCACCGTCATCCAGTTATAGCCCGCCTGCTGCGGATTGATGGCACTGAACTGCCGCGCGGCGGCTTTTGTAGAATCTCTTACAAAAATGTCGTACGGCTTGTCGAAGCTGCCCTGCAGCCAGCCATAGACCCGCCTGTCCTTCGACTTGAAAAAGCCATTGTAGCTTTGCGCGAAACTCCCGCTTTTCGTGGTATCGATGGTAAAGGCCGTGCCCAAGCGGTAAAAGAGCTGCCCCGAGCCCATATCCCGCTGGTTGAAGAGCGTCAGCAGGAGCCACTGGCCCTCATGAACGACCGGCTCCCCCCGGAAACGGCGTTCTTCCCGGTCGTCGTCCAATGGCACATACCGGATGGTCAACTCCTGTCTGCGGCCAATACCATGCGTCAGGCATACCGGCGGCAGCTTACCCGACGGGTCACATTGCCAGATATCATATTTGTCATAGACGTAGACTTTGGCGTCACCCTGCAACCAACCCATATAGCCATGCGGCGGCGCATCATCCGGATGGTCATCTTCTTCGTCGAACAAGGGTGTCGGGACGCCCGCGGTCACATTGGCAGTTGTTCCGTTAGCTATGGAATACGCGTACCAATTGCGTTCCTTCCAGCCATACCAAAGGATGTAGTTGCCGCCAGGAGAAAGATATACGCTTCCGCGAACCTGCTCTTTTACCAGCTTCCTGCTCCCATCGCTCAGGTCAACCACATACACCTTCCGCAGTCCGTTGCCTTCCCATTGGTTCTCGATCCTGTATCCGCTCGTGGTCGTGCCCAAGGCCCACCGGCCATTACCCTCCTGCGAAGGGACGACTGACTCGCAGCGGGCATCGGCTGCCTGGATCAGCCGGTCTTCGGCTGTCGGCAACACCCCGAGGTAGGAGCGCCTGAGTTCTTCATTCAATTGCACAAGCTGCTGCGGCTGCAAATAGTCGTCCTTGTAATGCCAGATATCCAGCCTCGCCGTTTCGAAATCGGCCAGGGTAGTGTCCTTCGGCGGCCGGATAGGCGCGATACCGAAGAACAGCCGCTTCCCGTCTTTGCTGAAACGGTTGGCAAAGTCCGGACTCACGGTGAAACCCAGCCGCTCCGTCGGGACCGGCACGCCCTTGTTGGGGCTGGCTGCCAATGCCGCAGCAATACGGCCCCGGTCGGCACGCAAAACCGCGCTGTCCATACCGGGACGATAATACCATAATTTGTAGAATTTGACCAGCGCCTTTGCCACACTATCCCGCTCCGCCACGAATGCCAATTGGTTACCGCCTTCATCGAGTGCATAATTCTTTGCGTCCGAAAACCCACGCAACACCGTATCCACCTTGCCCCCACCCGTATTCACCCATAATATCGCCGCCTGAGACAGCGAGTCCGCGGCCCGGCGCGTCATTTCCGCGACCAGCACATTGCCCTGCGGACTTAACGTATATTCACTGATCAGCGGGAACCGCTTTTCCGTGCCGGCCCGCAGATCGCGTAATAGGAGATCGGTCCCATTCGTCGAGTCAGTTCCTTTCGATTTCACGGTGTCCCCCTTGGCCGGCTCCGGCTTTTCCAGTAAGCAGGCTAACCACTGCCCATTCTTCTCGGGGAGGGCATATGACTTTATCCGCGCAACGGTCACCACCCGGTCCGTACCCAACTCCATCCACCCCAAAGAATCCTTGGGCATCTGGTCTGGCTTTTTCTTTTTAATCCGCGCCTCGCGCGTGTCTTTGAAAAAAGGCTTAATGCGGAAAACGACGAACCGGCTATCAGCCGTAACAGCCGCTTCCGCGCCCCGCGGTATCTCCTTTGAATAGGAACCGCTGGTCGATCGCACCACCAACCGGCCATCGCCCTCCCCGACCACAACAGTATAAACCAACCACTTGCCATCCGGCGAGAACAGCCGTTCGCCGATACTCTGCCAGCTGTCGTATACCAAAGGGTCGAGTGGTTTTTTATGCTGCCCAAGGGAGGACAAGGACATGAGGTACATGGGCAGGAGAAAGAGAAGTTTTCGCATGCTGCAGTTAATGTTGGTCTGAAACGAATATAATTAAAACAGGGGATTACTATCGAACAATTTCCCTTGATAAAACGTTCCATTTTCATTTGCCTAAAAAATATCAAATGCCCACAAAGATCATTGTTAAAAAAGATTTTGCCCTCGGCGACCTCTCTGTGCGCCGGATGGGATTCGGCGCTATGCGCATCACAGGCCAGGGCATCTGGGGCCCGCCGAAAGACAAGGTCGAAGCGATCAGCGTATTGCGCCGCGCCGTCGAATTGGGCGTCAACTTCATCGACACGGCCGACAGCTATGGCCCTCATGTCTCGGAAGAGTTGATCGCAGAAGCATTGTACCCCTATCCCGCCGGATTGGTCATCGCTACCAAAGGCGGCTTCGAGCGTCCGGGCCCGAACCAGTGGCAGGTCAACTGCAAAACCGATCACCTCAAACAAGCCCTTGAAGGCAGCCTGGCCCGCCTGAAAGTAGATCGCATCGACCTCTACCAATTGCATCGCATCGATCCCGCCGTCCCTTTCCAGGAAACCCTGGAATGGTTGCAGGGCGTACAGGAAGAAGGATTGGTCAAACACATTGGTCTCTCCGAGGTCACCGTAAAAGAGATAGAAAAAGCGGAAGAATATATCGACGTCGTCTCCGTGCAGAACAAATACAGCCAGGACTACCGCAAGTGGGAGTCGGTGCTGGAATACTGCCGACAGACCGGGAGGGCCTTTATCCCTTGGAATCCAATGAATGCAGGTAACACCGCTAATATGCAGGCACTGGAACGGATCGCAGCCACGCTAGGCGTGACCTCCCACCAGTTGGCGCTGGCCTGGCTCCTCTACCATTCCCCCAACAACCTGCTCATTCCCGGCACCTCGAGCGTCAAGCACCTCGAACAAAATCTTCAGGCCCAGGACATCGAACTGACCGAAGAGATACTTGAAGAGCTGGCATGATACCCATCAAAAGGGGGGACGGCCGCCCCCTTTTGTTACATTTCCAACAGCTTCCTGATCTGGGGCTCGATCGCCTCCGGCTTCGTCACGGGCGAAAATCGTTTGACCGGTTTTCCCTGTGCATTGATCAGAAATTTCGTGAAGTTCCATTTGATCCTGCTGCCCAGGAACCCACCCAACTGGCTTTTCAGGTACTTGAAAACAGGGTTCGTAGCTGGGCCATTGACATCGGTCTTTGCCAATAACGGGAAACTCACCCCGTGATTGACCTTACAGGTCTGCTCCATGACATCATTCGATAAAGGCTCCTGATGCCCAAATTGATTGCAGGGAAAACCCAACACCACCAGCCCCTTGTCCTTATACAGTTGATGAAGCCGTTCCAAACCTTCGAATTGTGGCGTTAGTCCGCATTGTGTTGCGGTGTTCACCACCAATACGACCTTCCCCTTGAAATCCCCCATGCTGACGGAACGCCCTTGCGGTGTATTGGCCGCTAATCCATAAAATGATTGATTGCCCATAAAGATGATATAGGTACAAAAATAACAAAGCCCCGGAAGACCGGAGCTTTGAACTGTAAAAACATGGCAGGCAATCGTAAGAGGCGGGAGCATCCTCGCTCCCAGACAATAAAGATAGAAGTTTTTATGATAGTTCTACAGTAGGAAATACAATTCTTTCGAGGGCGATTCCCGAACTGAAAAATAAATTCTTCTACTCATCCTTAACAATGAGATTTTATTTTTGAACAATGTCAAAATGATCGAGTTCCTCAAGGTTACAAACCAATGTTGCGGTCGTTTTTACCTCTTTTTCGCGCAAACCGTCTTGAAAATGATGTATTACAATAATTGCCAATGAATCAATCAATTTTATCGGTTTTTGGTAACTTTCGCCATGCAAAAGAACTGGTTCATGCCCCTGCTGCCGCACGCCATTGCGATCGGCGTTTTTCTGATTGTCGCCGTCGTCTATTGCAAAGACGCTTTCCAACACAAGACACTCTCCCCCCAGGACACCAACGGCTGGAAAGCCATGTCGCATGGCGCCTTTCAATACAAAGAAGCACATGGCCATTTCCCACTCTGGAACGAGAACCTGTTCAGCGGTATGCCCAATTACCAGGTCGCCATGGATGCCCCAGCCTTTTCTCCGCAATACATCGCATACGATATCCTGACCCTTGGCCTCCCCAATCCAGCCAGCTTTTTCTTCCTCGCTTGCATCTGTTTTTACTTCCTCACGGTCGCCTTAAGGCTCAACCCCTATGTGGGCATGATCACCGCCCTGGCTTACGCATACGCCACTTATAACCCTTCGATTGTAGTGGTCGGACACGAGACCAAGATGCAAACCATCGCCATCATGCCCGCTTTCCTGGGCTCCCTCGGCTGGCTGTTCGATAAAAAATATTGGCTTGGCGTTGCCACCGTCGCACTTTTTTCGGCCTTGTTTATCGCGGCCAACCATCCACAGATCGTCTACTATGGCCTCATCGCAGCGGGCTTCATGACCGTCGCCTACCTGATCCGCTGGATCAGGGCCAAAGACTATCGCCATATCGCCATGGTCGCCGGCCTAAGTGCCGTCGGTGGAGGGATCGGCGTCGCCAGCAATGCCGTCGTCAACCTGACCACGATCGACTATGCAAAAGCCTCGCTGCGCGATGGAAGCGAGTTAGCCAAACCGGGCGGTTCGGTCACGAGAACAGGCCTCAGCCACGACTACGCGCTCTCATACAGCAACTACAAGTCAGAGGTGCTGACACTCATCGTCCCAAAGATCTACGGTGGCAGCGATTTCGACGCGCAGATGACCAGCGACGATTCCAAAAGCATCACGGCTTTGCAACGGGCCTGGTACGCAGTTACTGGGGCGGCATAGGCAACACAGCCGGTCCGGCCTATGCCGGTGCCGTCATTTGCCTGCTGGCATTCATCGGTTTTTTTGCGCTCGACGGAAAACACAAATGGTGGATCCTCGCCGCCGGCATCCTCACCATCTTGATGAGCTGGGGAGAATACTTTAGAGATTTCAATGTGATGCTGCTGACTATCCTGCCGGCGTACGACAAGTTCCGGGCACCAAGCGTCATCATCGTCGTCCCCACCCTCCTGTTGTGCATCATGGCCGCACTGACCCTCGACCGGCTGGTTACGCTGCCCTCCACCGGCCGAACCACGGCCTGGAAGGAATATAAGAAAGGCCTTTACCTGACTGGCGGCGTCTTCGCCCTGCTGCTCTTCTTTTATATCAGTTTTGACTATGCCGGCATGTCCGACAGCAATATGCTGGCCCACCTGACCAGCTTCCCGGTC
This sequence comes from Puia sp., assembly GCA_965214315.1. GTDB lineage: Bacteria > Bacteroidota > Bacteroidia > Chitinophagales > Chitinophagaceae > Puia. Next base: position 363,547 of record CBDCBP010000013.1, read on the forward strand.
CAGATGCAGGAATACATCCGAGGCCTGATCCGTGCGGTGCGCGAAGACCGACAGGGCCTGTTCTTCGACAGCCTAGTCCGCAGCTTCATCTATATCGCCGTCGCCGCAACAGTCATAGGACTTTGGATAAAAGGCCGGCTCAAACCCGGCCTGTCCCTTGGTATCGTCGGCGCCCTCGTGGTCATCGATCTGTTGTCCATCGACACCCAATACCTCAACTCAGATAAGTATGTGGATCAGGAGGAGTCCGACACGCCATTCCAACCTACCCCAGCGGACCGGAAGGTTATGGCCGACAAAAGCTATTTCCGCGTCTTCGATCTTCGCAATGGTCCACAAAACCTCACCAACGACGGCCCCACGCCTTATTTCCACCACTCCATTACCGGCTACCATCCAGCCAAACTGAGCCTTTACCAGGACCTGATAGAAAATCAACTGTCCAAATACCCGGATTGCCAGCCCGTGCTCAATATGTTGAACACCAAATACCTCCTCCTGCCAACCGCCGGCGGCCGCGCCGATTCGGCTGCCCTTAACCCCAGCGCCCTCGGCCCCGTATGGTTTGTCCGCGGCCTCCGTTATGCTCCTGATCCACGTGCCGTCATGGATGGACTTACCGACCTGGACACGAAAGACACGGCTTTGTTATTGGCCAGCGATTCCGCCGGTATCGGCAAGTTGGCCATTCACGCAGCGACACTTTCGGGCGATTCGTTGAACGATAAAAACAAACTCACCGACGTGGCCGTCCAAGATTCTATCTATCTCATTCACAACGACAATGACCAAATGACCTATCATTCCACTTCAAGCAGAGCGCGCTTTGCCGTCTTTAGCGAGGTATATTACGACCGGGGTTGGTATGCTTCCATCGACGGTAACGCCATGCCCATCATCCGCACCAATTTCGTGCTTCGCGGACTAACTGTCCCACCCGGCCAGCACGACATCCGCTTTACTTTCCATCCCAGATCCTACTACACAGGTCGCACGATCCAGCTCATCGCCGGCATCCTGCTTTTTGCGCTGCTGGCAGCCGCGGGTGTCGCAGAAAGACGGGCCATGGTTGCAAGGAAACCAGCCGTTTAGCCTGCACGCGGGATAAGCCGCCGGCCCAAAGCCAAATCCGAGCCAAAGCCTAGAACATTTTACCGTATTGAAGCAAAAACAACCTAATTTCGTAGCTCTTTACGCTATCTATTACTTTTTTTCTTTATGGTTATTATCTTGTTTTTCCTGGCGCATTGGTTTCTGTCCCTATTTTCACAAACATTTTTTCTGCACCGCTATGCTTCGCACAAAATGTTTAAGATGAATAAATTCTGGGAGCGCTTCTTCTACACGTTCACCTTCATCACCCAAGGCTCTTCCTTTCTCAACCCCCGCGCTTACGCCATCCTGCATCGCATGCACCATGCCTATAGCGATACGGAAAAGGATCCGCACTCTCCTCATTTCTTCAGGGACGTCTGGTCCATGACGATCCAAACGAAGAATATCTACATGGATTATTTACTCCATAAGAAGGAACCCGAACCGGCTTTTCGAGGCAATTACCCCAGTTGGCCGGTCATCGACCGCATCGGCGATCTGTGGGTGACAAGGATTACGTTCGGCTTACTGTACGTTGCGTTCTACGTGGCCTTCGCGACCCATTGGTGGTTGTTCCTGTTATTGCCGATCCATTTCTTTATGGGTCCGATCCATGGCGCCACCGTCAACTGGTGTGGTCACAAATACGGCTATTCCAACTACGACAACGATGACCATAGCAAGAATTCGCTTCCGATGGATTTCCTGATGATGGGGGAACTGTTTCAGAACAACCATCACAAAAGCCCCAACGACGCCAACTTCGCAAAGAAATGGTTTGAGCTGGATCCGACCTGGCAGGTTATCCGCGCCTTGAACGCCATGCATGTTATTCGATTGAGGAAACAGCCCAGACCCCGATCTTTACAGCCGGAAGGAAAAAAGGTGCAACCTCAAATGGAAGAAATAGAAGTATGATATTTACCGTCCTGATTTGTTTCCTCGGCTGTTCCGCCATCATGGTGGCGGTCTGGCTCTGGGCCAAACGAATTGGCAACGCAGGCGTGGTCGACATCTTCTGGGCCTTTAATTTTCCCGTCATCGCCTTGATCATTTACGGCCTGGCGCCTGGCTGGCTCCCCCGAAAAGTATTCATCTGCAGCATGGTGATCGCAGCCGGTCTCCGACTAGGCACCCACCTGGGCGTCCGCGTGATCGGCCACCTGGGCGAAGAAGAAGGCCGCTATAAACAATTGCGCAAAGAATGGGCGCCGCACGCCAACCGAACGTTCTTCTGGTTCTTCCAGGCACAGGCCCTGAGCAATGTTTTTTTGGCCATCCCCTTCTTTATAGCGACGGCCAACAGGCGTCCATCGTTTTCCACCTTCGAACTCGTCGGCGTCGTAGCCTGGTTCCTCGCTTTCTGGGGCGAAGCCCTCGCCGACCACCAGCTGGCCACCTTCAAAAAAGATCCGGCCAACCAAGGTAAGGTCTGCAACGCCGGGCTTTGGAATTATTCCCGGCATCCCAACTACTTCTTCGAATGGTTCCAATGGACGGCCTGGTTCATCTTCTGCCTCGGCTCACCGTGGGGCTGGCTGGCTGCCATCAGCCCACTCACCATTCTCTACCTCCTGCTCAAGGTCACCGGCATACCGGCTACTGAACAACAATCCCTCCGCTCAAAAGGCGATCTCTATAAAAACTACCAGCTGCAAACCAGCGTATTTATACCGTGGTTTAAAAAACACCCCTGAAAAGGCCCATGTGGTATACCTTCTTATTAGACAAAGACTTGCTGCCTGATTTCCTGCTGCGATCCGGCATCCGAAAATTGCTGCGGCAAAGGCTCCGGGACGAACACAAAGAGACGGCAGCTGCACAACAGGCGCACCTCTCCGCATTGATCAAACAACTCAAGGCTTCCCCGATCGCCATCAACACTGTCGATGCCAACGAACAGCACTACGAGCTGCCCACCCGTTTTTTTGAATATTGCCTCGGCAGTCACCTAAAATACTCTTCGGGCTACTGGTTACCCGATGCCGCCGATCTGGATAGCGCCGAGCGGGCCATGCTCGAGCTCACTTGCTCACGCGCACAACTAAAGGATGGCCAGGAGATACTGGAACTTGGTTGCGGTTGGGGATCCCTGTCATTGTTCATGGCCCAACGTTTTCCCAACAGCCAGATCACTGCGCTCTCCAACTCCCGCACCCAAAAAACGCATATCGATAGCCGTACGGCGACCCTGGGCATCACGAACCTCCGCGTGGTCACGGCGGACATCAACGCCTTCGAACCTCCCTCCAACGCCTTCGACCGTGTCGTATCTGTTGAGATGTTCGAGCACATGCGCAATTACCGCCTGCTCCTCCATAAGATCGCCGGCGCACTTCGTCCCGACGGCAAGTTGTTCGTACATATCTTTACCCATAAGGAATATACGTATCTCTTCGAAGCAAAAGACGAAAGCGATTGGATGAGCCGCTGGTTCTTCACCGGCGGTATCATGCCTTCGGACAAGCTCCTATTCTATTTCAACGAAGACCTGACCATACAGGAACATTGGCAGGTCGAAGGGACCCACTATGCAAAGACCGCCGAGGCCTGGCTTGGAAACATGGATTATCATAAGGCCGAGATCCTTCCGCTGCTGGCGGCCACCTATGGCAAAGACGCCACCACGATTTGGTGGGTGCGCTGGCGGCTCTTCTATCTTGCGTGTGCAGAGCTATGGCGTTTCAACAACGGAAAAGAATGGCTCGTCAGCCATTATCTGTTCCGTAAAACCCAGTTCGGCCTATGAGGACCGCGATCATCGGCACCGGCATCGCCGGCATGGGCTGCGGCCACTTCCTGCACGGTCAAGACGAACTCACTTTTTTCGAACAGGACGATTACATCGGCGGCCATACCAATACGATTACGATTCAGGAGGCTGGCCACCCCGTTTATATCGACACCGGTTTCATGGTCTTCAATTACAAAACCTATCCCAATTGCTGCCGCCTTTTCGCCGCCATCGGCGCACCGGTCAAAAAGACCGACATGTCCTTCAGCGTTCAGCATCTCCCTTCCGGTCTCGAATACAGCGGCAGCAGCCTCAACCACCTCTTCGCCCAACGGCGCAACATCCTTAGCCCGGCCTTCCTCCGCATGCTCTGGCAGATACGCCGCTTCAACCGGGATAGCCCCCGCATCCTAGACGATCCGCGCTACGCGCCGTATTCCATCGGGCAGTATATCGAAGAAGGCGGTTATGGCGCCGAGATGCTCTGGAAATTCCTCGTTCCGATGAGTTCCGCCGTTTGGTCCACGCCCATGGATAAAATGCTCGACTTCCCGGCGACTACGCTTGTCCGCTTTTTCCTCAACCACGGCTTCCTGGGACTCGACACCCAACACCAATGGTACACGCTCGATAATGGCAGTCAGTCATATCGCGAATTGCTCATCGCGCCGTTCCGCCAGCGCATTCGTACCAACGCCAGGGTCGTCCGCGTGATCCGGGGCGCGGCCGCCCGCGAAAGCACCGCCGCCAATGAAGGCAGCGTCGCCGCTGAAGGCAGTCAAGCTGCATTCGACGCTACTTCCGGCGTCCTTGTGATCACCGCCGACGGCGCCAGCCAGCATTTCGACCGGGCCATCCTGGCCTGCCATGGCGACCAGGCGCTCGCCATCCTCGATAATCCCAGCGCCGACGAACAACGACTCCTGGGGGCCTTCCGCTATCAGCCTAACCTGGCCGTCCTCCATACAGACGCCTCCGTAATGCCCCGTAAAAAACTCGCCTGGTCCAGCTGGAACTATCGCATCCGGGAGCAACAGGGACGGCTTGTGCCCAGCACCATCTACTGGATGAACCGCTTGCAGGATGTCTCCAAAAAAGTTGCCTACTTCGTATCCATCAACCCGCATGACGACCTGGATCGGAAGAAGGTCCTCCGAACGATCGCGTACGAGCATCCGCTCTTCGACCTGCCGGCCATCACTGCCCAGCAACAGCTCGAACAGCTCAACGCGAGTGGGCCCGTTTATTATTGCGGCAGCTATTTCAATTATGGCTTCCACGAAGACGCTTTCACCAGCGCGGTAAACCTATGCACCAGCTTGCGGGGGTTCACCGATCCGGAGTATTTGTGGAGAAATCATTCAACAAAAGAACCTTAGCCATGCCCACTTCGTATATTGATACAATGAACTCCTGTCTCTACGAAGCCAGGGTGATGCACAACCGCCTGTCACCAACCGCGCATCGGTTTCATTACAAGGTCTTCTTGTTCTGTCTGGACCTGGATGAGATCGACCCGCTCGCCGCACGATTGCACTGGCTAAGCCATAACCGGTTCAATCTTTTCAATTTCTGTGACAACGACCACCTGCAGGTGCCCGGCACAGCCGAAGGTATCCGACAGCAGATCACTGCCTACCTGCACTCCCAACATGTAGAGATCGGCAACGGCCGGATCATGTTGCTCACCAACTGTCGCACTCTCGGCCACCAGTTCAATCCCGTTTCCTTTTACTTCTGCTTCGACGAAGCCGGAAATCCGCTCTGCACGGTCGCGGAGGTCGGCAATACCTTCCGGGAACTGAAACCCTATTTTCTTGGACCCGATACCCTGCACGAAAAGACATTCCGCCGGAAACACCGCAAATACTTTTACGTATCTCCTTTCATAGACATGGATACCTGGTTCGACTTCGATCTCACCATTCCCGACGATACCCTGCGGATCAAGATCGACGACTTCGATGCCGACAACAACCGTTTTTTCCTGAGCACGCTGACCGGCCGCCGCGTGCCGCTTACCGACGCCAACCTGCTTCGCAGCTTCATCAGCATCCCTTTTGTCACCTTAAAAGTCATCACCCTCATTCACTGGCAGGCCTTACTACTCTGGCGAAAAAAGATCCCCTTCCACCGCAAGGCGGAACAACCCGAGCTGCAAAGGGGCGTTTACCGACCTTTCCGGCAAAGCCGATAAAAAACGAACGACAATGCAAAACACTTTTCTCATATCCCGTAAACGGCGAAGCGATCTCTACCAGGACATTATCCTCCGCCTGTTGTCCCGCATGAACAGGGGCCGGCTAGACATCCAACTGCCCGACGGCCGCCGCATCTTTATAGGAGACGAAGCCGAAGGCATTCATGCCCGCATCCGCATCCGGGATGCGGCGTTCTTCAAACGCTGCATATTATACGGCGATATCGGCTTCGGCGAAGCCTACGTCGATGGCCTCTGGGATACCGACGACATTGCCACGGTCATCAGCTGGGTCCTCCTCAATATAGATCGCACGCCCGGCATGTCCGGCGGCAGCACCCGCACCCTGCTCGTCAACCTGATGAAATGGTGGAACCGCGGCCTGCACATCAAGCGGGCCAACACTCCGAAAGGCTCGCGCCGCAACATCTCCGAACACTATGATCTTAACAATGAATTCTTCCGCCTTTTCCTCGACCCTACGATGACTTACTCCAGCGCGTATTTCGAACGGGATGGTATGGACCTCGAGGAGGCCCAGTTGGCCAAGTACCGGCGCCTCTGTGAGCAGCTGCACCTTTCACCCGAAGACCACGTGTTGGAGATAGGGACCGGCTGGGGCGCCAATGCCATCTACATGGCCCGGCACTATGGCTGCCGCGTCACCTCGCTGACCATCTCCGAAGAACAATACCGGCTGGCCAGCGAGCGCGTAGCCGCAGCAGGCCTCCAGGACCGCGTCAGCATCCTGCTGGAAGACTATCGCAACTTCGAAGGCCGCTTCGATAAGATCGTTTCGGTGGAAATGCTGGAAGCGGTCGGTCATCGCTACCTTGAGGCCTACTTCCGCAAATGTGAACAGTGGCTCAAACCGGACGGCATCCTCGTGTTGCAGGTGATCACCTGCCCCGACTCCCGTTACCACAGCCTGCGCAAAGGCGTCGACTGGATTCAGAAACATATCTTCCCCGGCAGCCTCCTGCCATCTGTAGGCGCTATCAACACCGCGGTCAACCGCACGGGTCAAATGCACCTCGTCGACCTCAAAGACCTTGGCCTCCACTACGCCGCCACCCTCCGCGTGTGGTTCCTCCAATTCAATAGCCGCCTCGCCCAGATCCGCGCCCTCGGCTTCGACGAACGTTTCATCCGCAAATGGAACTATTACCTTTGCTACTGCGAAGCCGCTTTCCGCATGCGCAATATCCATGTCATGCAACTTGTCTATACCCGGCCCAATAATCTGGGGAGATGACGGCCTACCCTCTCTTCTCCTTAAACCGGCTAAAGAACACAAACGCCAACAGGCATAGCACCATCCCACAAACCCCATTGAGCCGCAACCCGCGGTCATGACCCGGGTCTTTCCCATAGATCGTGAGAAAAGCGAACAGCGCGATCCCAAGGGTCTGGCCCATTTTCACAAAAAGATATTTGACGGCAAAAAACATTCCCTCCCGGTTCTCACCGGTCTCCGCAGCATCCTGCTGCGCGATCTCGGCCAGAATCGCGTTCGGCAGTATACCGAGACCAGCCAATGGAAATGCCGCGCAGATGAGCAGCGTATAGATCTGTACATGCGGCGACGCCGGTAACCTGCCCAAAAAATAGACCCCGACAAAGATCACACTCAGCAATGCAAACGAAAATAAAACAAGCGGTTTCTTCCCCCATCGCGCCGCGAGGTGATTGATGAGCGGATAAAAAACGAGCGAGACCAGTACCATCGTCCCCATCATTACCCCACCTTCCGATTCCGGTAACCCCAATAGCACCGTCACGAAATACAATAGCCCGCTCGAAATGATGCTCAACGCCATGTAATAGCTGAAATCGGAGATCAGGTAATACCTGAAATTGGGATTCGCAAAGGTCTGACGGATGGCGGGCAGGATCGGCAGGTGCGAGGGCTTGCTCGTGGAATACCGGCGCTCGTCGATCGTCAGCACGGGGATCAACATGATCAATGCCGCCAACGTACACATGCCGCCGATCGTAACCTGCAGCGCCGTGTCACGATCCGTAATATGAAAGCTGTGTTGCACCAGATCGGCGAAATTGTTGCTCAGCGCGGAGACGATGATCCCCAGCACAAAACCGACTTGTTGAAACGACGAAAGCCGTACTTTCTGGCTATCCGTATCCGCCATCTCGGGCAACAAGGCGTTATAAGGAATGATATAGGTGGTCGCTGAGACAAAGAACAGGATCATGGTAAGCGCCAGCCACCAGGCATTGTGGATCGTCGCCGCCCGCTCCAGCGGATGGAACGTCAAAAAACAAAACAAGGCCGCAGGAATGATAGCCAATCGCATGAAGGGAATGCGCCGCCCCTTCGCGTTCCTGCTCCTGTCGCTCCGGGAGGCAATGAACGGATCGTAGAACGCATCGACCAGCCTTCCCGATGCCAGGATCACCGAAAAGATGTTGAGCACACCCAACAACAAGAGCTGCGGCACCAGCTGCACCAGGCCGGCATTGGCCGGCGGCAGGTAGTAGTACGGCAGCATGACGATGATAGTATTGGTGAGCATGCTCCAGCCCATCATCCCCGCAGCATAACATAGTTGTTTGCCAAAAGGCAGTTTTTCCCGCGCCATCCTGCAATATCCGACTATTCCTCATACAACGCAAGCTCTCGTTAGAACGTCGTCGTTAGAACGCTGCCGCCATCTCGGCGTCTTCCGCTCGCCAATCCGTAACTTTGCGCCATGAAAGCCATCTGGATTACCCGCAAAGGCGGCCCTGAAGTTTTGGAATTGCGCGAGACGCCCCAGCCCATGCCCGGCGCCGGCGAGATCCTCCTAAAAATAAAGGCGGCAGGCGTCAATCGCAGCGACGCGTACTCTCGCACAAGCAGTTCCTATGGCAAGGAGGGCCCCGAGATCCCCGGCCTCGAGGTATCCGGGACGATCGTGCGGGTCGGTCCGGACGCCACCCGCTGGCAAACAGGTGATGAAGTCTGTGCACTGGTGACCGGCGGCGGCTACGCGGAATACATCGCAGTGCCCGGCGCCCAATGCCTCCCTATTCCCGCCGGCTGGACCCTCGAGGCGGCAGCCACTCTTCCCGAGACTGTCTTTACCGTCTGGGCCAATGCCTTCCGTACAGGTGCCCTGCAAACCGGAGAACATTTCCTCGTTCATGGCGGCAGCGGCGGCGTCGGCACCACCGCTATCCAGATTGCGGCCACCCTCGGCATCCCGGTCTATACCACTGCCGGTACCGACGAAAAATGCCGCTGGTGCGAATCGCTCGGCGCCACGAAAGCCATTAATTATAAAACAGAAGATTTCGAAGCCGTATTAAAGGACATCGGTATGGACGTCATCCTCGATATGACGGGTGGTGATTTCACGCCAAAAAACCTGAAATTGCTGCGCGAAGACGGCCGCCTCGTCCTGATCAATGCCATGCGTGGCCGGGAGGCCACCATCGATATCAGCTCGATCATGTCCAAGCGATTGGTGATCACAGGCAGTATGCTGAAACCGCGGGATGCCGCATTTAAAGCGGACCTGACAGCCGATGTAGAAAAGAACGTCTGGCCCTTGATCGCCCGCGGAGGCCTCAAGCCGCTCATCCACGCCACCTTTCCGCTGGCAGAAGCCGCAAAAGCCCAGCAACTCATGGAAACGAGCGCCCACATGGGCAAGATCCTTCTGCTGGTATCCTGAACAGGCGTCCGCGCCACAAGCATTATGCCAGAAGCGCCATCGCCAGGCACCCGCTACATCCCCTCATCCACGACCCTGATCTCCGGTTCATGCGTCACCGGAAATTTGCAGGAACTGGCGATGAAGCAGTAGCCATGCGCCTCCTGGTGAAGCGCCATCGCCCTTTCTTCCATCGCAGCCTCCGTCACCGTCACTACAGGCCGAAGCACCACAGCCGAAAAATGCCCCTTCCCACCGCTCGTCTCCACCATCGTCCCCGCCGCTTCATCTTGATAGTCGACAACGACGACGCCCTTGACCGAGCACAGATGCAGGTACCACAACATGTGACACGCGGACAACGAAGCCACCAGCAATTCTTCAGGATTGTAGCGCTCGGGGTTCCCACGGAAGGAGGGATCGGACGAACCCGGGATCTCCGGTTTTATTCCCGCAACAATCACATGATCCCGGTCGTAAGCCGTATAGTCCGAAGTACCCTGCCCCTGGTTGCCGGTCCATTCAAGCCGGGTATGGTAATGATGCACTTTTTCCATAGGCCCGTAAAGTTAGCCTAATCCCGACAATTCTCGATGGTATACAGAGATACCCCAAGCAAGGGTTGCCGGTGTTCGACTACAGCCAGATCAGGCATAGGCGAATGATAAGGGGAATAAAACGGAACAGGATGGCAAAACCTGCCGGGAATCACCATCCTGTTTGATAGCGCTAGAATGACGTCAGCGTGCCATAAAATTCCGCCCAACCATCCGGATAACCTATCCCTTTTGAGGATACATTATGCAGCCTGCCCATACCTTATATCGTACAGTTCCTATGCAAAAAAAGGGGTGAAAGAAATCCATCCCCGATTATTCACCGTATATGCACTATCCCGCGCGCCATGATCTGAACGACGTCACCCTCTTGCTCTTGTCGCAGTCACCATTTAACACTCATATGACTGGACAAAAACTCAGACTACTAAGGGAATACCGCAATTATTCGCAGGAATACATCGCCGAAAAATTGGGGATCACCCAAAATGCTTATTCCCGTATCGAGAACAATCAGACAAGGTTGACCGCCGACCGGCTCGGAAAATTGGCTATCGTCCTCGATGTCAGCCCCCTCGAACTACTGTCCGAAAGGGAGCCCGTACTTCAGTTCGCTACCGCCCCGGCGCATATGCCGGCGCCTGCCGACCAGGAGCAGCACTGGAAAGAACTGATCGAAAATACGAAACAATTGTATGGAGAGGTGATCAGCAGTAAGGACGAGAAGATCGCCCTGCTTGAGAATGAGATCAACTTCCTGCGAAAAGAAGCGGACCGTTTTCTCAAGTTGCTCGAAAAGCTCACTGACGGCACTCCCGTGCTTGCAGCTACCTAAAACGACGCTCCGCAGCGCCCGCAGTCATCTCTCCCATCCTGCCGTATCCTCGTAGATTTACGATTTTTTATTTGGACCCTACAGGGGATGAATTATCTTCATGGTATGAATGGCCGTATATGCCTCCTGTTGCTGATCACCTCTCTTACCGCTGCCGCTCAAAAGCCGGCTTTCACCGTCATTCCCCTCGGCGTCCGCGGCGGTCTTGACGAAAGTAACCTGTCCGCCTATTTAGTCGCGGCGGCCGGAACAACAGATTACGTTTGCCTCGATGCCGGCACACTCTACGCCGGGATCCGTAAGGCAATAGACAACGGGACACTACCCGCTCCCGTAAGCGTTTTCCTGCGTAGCTCGATAAAAGACTATTTTATTTCCCATCCTCACCTCGATCACGTCGCCGGTCTGATCATCAACTCCCCGGACGACAGCGCCAAGAATATCTATGGGCTTCCCTCCTGTCTGCACGTGTTGCAGAACAACTATTTCAGCTGGCAAACCTGGGCCAACTTCGGTGATGCCGGTGAACAACCCCAGCTAAAAAAATATCACTATGTAACTATGGCGCCGGGCAACGAGATAACCGCAAACGGTACAACTCTAGGCGTAACCGCCTTTTCACTCAGCCATGGCAACCCTTATGAAAGCACCGCCTTCCTGCTGCATAACGGTGACGACTATTGCTTGTATTTCGGGGATACCGGCGCCGACAGTGTAGAGCATTCCAATAAATTGCACCAGGTGTGGTCGGCTATTGGTCCGATCGTTAAAAGCGGACAGCTGAAAGTCCTCTTCATCGAAGTCTCTTTTCCCGATGAGCAGCCCATGAGATCGCTCTTTGGTCACTTGACGCCCGCGTTGCTCACGCAGGAACTCCGACACCTTGCCGACCTCACCGGCGAAACTGCTATCCGGGGACTGTCCGTTGTCATCACCCACCGCAAGCCAGGCGGTGATCAGGAAGAACGTATCCAAAAAGAATTGCTTGCCAATAACCCGTTTCGGGTAAAGTTCATCTTTCCCGAGCAAGGCCGCCGCCTCGATTTTTGAGCTGCCACGCCGCGTCGATTGCCCTCTGGGGAACAATCACCCTTCGCCAGAGCAATCACCCCTCCTGAGACCACGTCCCACCGCGAGATCAGCGCCCCCCACCGAAACATCAGCGGCCAGTCGCGAGATCATCGTTGTCTTCATCACTGTCCTCTTCATAGTGTCCATCCTCCGCAGCGGCAAATGCACCAGCACTGCCATTGTGGATCACCCTGTCTTCGCTGGCTTCCAATCCTTCCGGCTGACGGCCGTCCTCAACACCCGCACCGCGCACCACCCGCCGCCCCAGGCCAATTTCCGCAGCATTCGCCCCCCTACCACCCGGGCCGGCCTTCCCTTCCTCCACGACGCCTGCATCCAGACCATCCCCCGCACCTTGCGGCGTCCCACCAAGGCCGCCATCTCCGCCCACCACTTCTCCCTTGTCCTCACCATCCCCGCCCACCGATTCTTCCTTGTCCTGACCATCTCCGCCCACCACTTCTCCCTTGACCTGACCATCTCCGCCCACCGATTTTCCCTTCTCCTGACCGTCCCCGGCAGAAACCCCATCTCCCGGCTCATATAGCTGCCCCGACCCCCTTTTTGACTTCATATATTTTCTATTTAAAGTGAAAAAAAATCTGCGTAACCCTTTTAAAAACCAAAAAAACATCTTTACTTTGTAATTCAAAGTACTTTTCAAATTGGCAGAAGCAAAGAGGTACTGACCTCAGCCCAGGCTCCCCTTTGAAAAGTTTTTTTTGGATAGACACTTTGCAAAACAAAGCACTTTTACTATGATAAAAATCATGCGTGAGGACAAGATTTGGCTCTACGGCCTCCTCTTTCTCCTCCTCTCCCTACTGGTCTTCTGCACCCCCCTGCTCCTTCCCCTCGAAGAGAATGCCGGAGGCCTCTTCATCTGTAACTATGGCATCGTTATCGTCTACCTCATCGCACTTATTTCCTCCAAAAGACTAAAACGTGGCCAAAATGGACTGGCACCCTTATTTGTGCTTTTGCTGATCAGCCTCGTCAGTTGTTACGCTCTCAACCGCAACATGAATATCTTCGACGATTCGGTTAACTGGTGGTCGGCCCTATTAATCCTCAGCGGACTCAACTATCTGACGATCCCCTTCTACCACGCTTTCCCCAGACCCCTGCAATATATCGTCTTTTTGATCGCCGGCATCTCCGTGATCGCCTTTCTTTACCTGGCTATTTCGCTGATGCCCTGGTACCTGGTAAGCGGCATCGCCGCCGTCGCCGCAGGCATTTCACTGCATACCTTCGTTCCACTCCTTTTCATCATCTATACCCTCGTCTTCGTCATCCGCGCCGCCCGCGCGCACAAACCGGTCCTCTTCGCTTTTTCCGCCGGCATAGCGCTCACCGTACTCGTCATCCTCCAGTTCACGACCCGCTGGAGCAATGAAGTGGCCCGCGTCGACCACGACCTTTACCATATTCCGCGCAATGCCAAACTCCCCGCATGGGTGGGAGTAGCTCAGCATTGCCCATCTTCCACCTTTAATGAACACTTCCTTAAAACAGGGCTTGTCTACAAGACCGCCGGCCCCTGGAATATCCTCGGCTGGCAGATGCCGCACCACACACTAGACGAAAAACAAAAACACGATCCGCTGATCGTGATCGCCACTTTTTTTGCGGGCACTTCCAGCCTCGAGGACGATGATCGCATCAAGATACTCGAATGCCTGTACGACTCCCGCCACCAGGCCCAGGAGAGACTATGGCGCGACGATAATCTCTCGACCGCAAATGTAAATACGACCGTCGAACTCTGGCCTCAACAACACCTCAGTTACACCGAAGAAGACGTCACGGTAAAAAGCAACAGCCTGCGCACCAACTGGCGGCAGGAACAGGAAGCCCTTTATACGTTCCACCTGCCCGAAGGCGCCACCGTGTCTTCCCTTTCGCTCTGGATAAGAGGGCACGAAGAAAAAGCCCTGCTCTCTTCCCGTAATAAAGCAGATTCCGCTTACAAACAGATCGTCGGCGCAGAACACCATGACCCCTCGGTGGTTCACTGGCAGGAAGGCGACCGTGTCGTCGTTCGTGTATTCCCTGTCCTGCCGCAGGAGACCCGACACTTCCGGATAGGTATAACCGCCCCGCTGGAGAAAACAAATAACCGCCTCCTCTATCATAGCATCTATTTCGACGGACCTTCGCCCGGCCGCGCGACCTTCTCCGTCCACGTCCAGCCCATGCAGCCGCTCATCCACGCCGACCCCTTACCCAGCCGCGGGGACGGCCCTTATCAACCCGATTGGACGCTCGGCTTCGACGACCCCGGTATCGATCACACCAATTTTCAATTTAACGGAATGAAGTACACCATAGAGACGTACATCCCTACCTTCGACCCCACCCCTATCCAACAGGTCTACCTCGATCTCAACAGCGCCTGGGCCCACGAGGAATTTACAACCCTCCTGCCGAAACTAGCCGGCAAAAAAGTTTGGACCTGGCAACCCGACGAAGGCCTCGTCCGGATCACCGGCAAGAATAGCGAAACCATTTTCCACAGTGCCCAAAAATTGCCATTCAGCCTTTTCCCGCTAACCGAGATTGCGACTAAAGAGGGTTCACTCTTCATCACCAAGAGCACGGCTGTTTCGCCCACATTGTCCGATCTGAACAACTCCGATTTTTCGAAAAAAATTCCGCAATGGCTGGCAAACCCTGGCAAGCTTTGTCTCTTTAACATTGGCGACGAGTTATCCCCCTATTTAAAGACATTAAAGGAATGCGGAGCCTTCCGTTTCGAAAAGGGAGATTGGGACACGGTCTATAAACAGCTCGACCAACAACTTTTTATCCATGCCGTCGATGAGCCTGATCTGGTGCTGGTCGATCCCGCAGGCTTGCTGATCCGCAGCGGCCTGTCCAAAAGGGACACCAACGCCACCACAGGCCCCGATCACCTGCTTCGCCTTTTCGCCTATCGCCGGATTCAGCAACAGCTGAACGGCCGTCTCCCCGGTGATTATAGTAGCGAAGATCCGGCCACGGTCGACAGCCTGGTGAATACGGCAGAAATAGCCAATATTGTTTCCCCGGTCTCCAGCCTCGTCGTTTTGGAAAGCGAGGCCGATTATAAACGCTTCGACATCGCCCAAAGCCAGAACAGCCTCGCAAACGCCAGCCTCCATAGCAAAGGCGCAGTACCCGAACCCGCCGAATGGATGCTTATCCTGCTGGTAGCCGCCCTCATCTTGTATATCCGGCATCGCTCCGGCAACCGCAATATCAATCGTCCTACCATATCCAATCAACCATGAACCTATCCCTGCCCCTGACAAAAATCCCAAACCTGCGCTGCATGCTTCCGGCCAGGGACCAGCCAATCGGTCACGGTCCCTGGCGCCGCTGGCGCACCGTCCTCGCCTGCGTCTACGCCATTTCCGCCATCATCATTTTCAACAACTACATCGAATGGCGATCGTCTATCTTCTTTACCGGCGTCCTCACCTTGTTGCACTCGCCCAACCTAAGTAAACACCCGGCCGCCGGTTTTCGCTTTGCCTGGCTCGCGCTCGCCTTCACGGGAATGCTCTTCCTGCTGCCCGCAAAAACGATCGCTTTCGCCGCCCTTACCTGCGCGGGCCTTTTCTATCTCGAAACCTTTTTCCGCCGCCAGGAACCAACCATCCCATTTGTACTCGCCCTCATCACACCCATCGTGTCGTATTTCGCGGAAACCTTTAGCTTCCCCATCCGCCTTCGACTCACTTCCCTTGCGGGACAACTCATGCGCGCCGCGGGCCTCCCCGTGACCGTGGCAGGAAACACGATCGCCTACCGCCAACAAAGCTTTACCGTCGATCCCGCCTGCATGGGCCTGCACTTGTTGATCGTTTCCTTGCTTTGCGCCCTCTTCCTGATAAATCATTATCAAAAACTGCTTGGCCGCCGCTCGCCGGTCTGGACCATCTGCGCACTACTCTTTTTAACGACCGCCTTAAACATTATCGTCAACCTGCTGCGCATAATCTGTCTCGTCCTGCTGATGCTGCCACCGGAAAACCTGTTCCACGGGCTGCTGGGCCTGGTCTTCCTCGGCACCTATGTCCTCCTTCCACTGTTGCCCATAACCCGCTACACCATCCGGCGCTTTGGAAAAACCATCGCTGCCAACACACCGAAAATTGTTCGCAGCCCCCGCCTGCTCCTGTGCAATCTGATGATCGCCACCCTCCTTCCAATCGCCCTCATCGCAAGTAGCCTCCTGCACCATGCGCCCGCATTCGCCGCCGGGCCAACCGCTATACCCGGTTATGCAATAAAGCAGACCCAATTAGGCGTCTTGCAGCTGGACAACGGCCGCTCCCTAGTCTATATAAAACGGATCCCCGTTTTCTACTACACCGATCATACCCCCACCATCTGCTGGCAAGGCAGCGGCTATGCCTTTAGCGTGCTGCAGCAAACGACGATCTTGACCGTCACGATCTACGAAGCCCAACTAAAAAAGGATGACGAGAAACTATATACGGCCTGGTGGTACGATAACGGCATCCACCAGACTATAGACCCGTGGAACTGGCGATGGGATGCCCTCCGGGGAAGCCCCGCCTATGCGGTCGTCAATGTCACTGCGGCTTCCCGTCAGCAGCTTATGGCAGAGGTCGGCCACATCCTGCAAACACACCCCTTTCAACCGCTCCTGTGCAAGCCTCTCCCCCAGGTTAAAATACGGTGATGATTTGTTAATATCCGGACAAGCCCGCCACAAAAAAAACCGTCCTTTGGTGTAAACCTTGAACTATTTGTTTTCTTTTCTGTTTAATTCAGGCATCGCCTCCCGGACCCAACTAAAAAAAAACACTGATCTTATGACAGAGCGTAAAACAACCTCTACCAACTATCGCAACCAAACCTTTCTGGAAGAAAAGTGCAGTCTGAATGAATTGTTGGACCTGGTTAGCAAACGTTGGTTTAGCGACGTCCTCTTCTGTATACAGGAAGGCAACAACCGCTTTAAACTGATCAAAGACGACCTCAAGTACATCAGCGATACCATCCTGTCCGACAGACTAAAACTCCTGGAACGCTACAACCTCATCTCCCGCATGGATTTCGATGAGATCCCGCCAAAAGTAGAGTACTCGCTTACAGAAAAAGGCGACAAGCTTGCCGGCCTGCTCGAGTCAATGTGCGAATTCAGCGACGTCCTCATGGCCGGGGTAAAACTAACCAGTTAGACCCGCAGGAAGGTCTTCTTCTTTAGACCCGCAGGAAGGTCTTCTTCTTATATAGAAAATATAAGAAAGACCATTTCACGGCGAGAAAGCAAAGGACCATCACCAAGTCATTCCATGGATTGCCGACCAGCTGCTCCAGCCAGGTGAAGAATCCTGCCGTCGCATAGTTCCAGTTGATGAACCGGGAAGATATATAGATGAGGATCGAGTTCATGCCGATCACACTGAAAAAGAACGCCCACTTCTTATACCCCCGTACATCGATGATATAGTAAAATGTCCCGAGCAGGATCATGCTGATGCCACCGACGTTCAACACGAATGAGCTCGTCCAAAGGTTCTTGTTGATGGGGAATACCGTATTCCACAGCAGCGCCAATGCGATCGATACCAACCCGGCGATCACCAGCCTGCCCGATTTCGCCGCTGGTGCGATCGGACTGTTCCTCAGCAGCTGGCCGGCGAGAATACCCAACAGCCCCGTACCGATAGCCGGGATCGTCGAGATCAGGCCCTCGGGATCGTGGACACCGAGATAGAGCCTGCCGGGCAGGATCGACCGGTCGAGATAACTGGCAAAATTGCCCCTCATCGTCATATCCCCCATCGGGAAACCAGGCGCTGAATTCAGGGCTAGCAGTAACCAGTAACCGATTAAAAGCGACACCAGCCAGATGATCTGCCCCCGCTGCTTCGTGTACAGGTAGATGAGGTTCGCAAACATATAAGCGAGACCGATCCGCCCCAGCACACTCCCAAACCGTATCTGCGACAACGGAAGGATCTTCAAGCCGTTGTTGTATACAAGCCCCAGCAACACCAGGATGATCCCCCGCCGCACGACACGCAACGCCAGCTTCTTCCTGGGCGTACCCTTCTCCAGTTCGCGCCCCACACTATAGGGTGTAGCCACTCCCGCCATAAAAAGGAAAAGCGGGAAGATCAGGTCATAGAAATGAAACCCATTCCACGCGGGATGTTCGAATTGATCGGCCATCGTGATCCAAAAAGGATTTTTAGTGATCTTCGCGAGACTGTAAAAGATCTCATCAGCACCCATGATCCAGAACATATCGAACCCCCGGAGGGCATCCAGCGAATACAGTCGTTGAGAAGAATTTGGTTGGCTCATAATATTTACTGAATATAGGAAACTTTTTTATTTCCTACATTTATGCCATGCAGCGAAAAGAATTTATATCGACAGGTCTTTTAGCCGGCGGTTCCCTGCTTGCGGCCGGGGCCACAAACGCTTCATCCTTTTCTGCGGCCCGACAACAGGAGATCGCAGGCACCCCCTTCCATCTCAATTACGGCATCCACGACGGCCTGTTCCGCAACCTCGCCGGCCCGGCTTTTACCGACCAGATCAAATTCGCCTACGATCAAGGTTTCCGTGCGATCGAAGATAACGGTATGATGGACCGACTGCCCGAAGAACAGGCACGCATCGGCGAGACCCTCCAACAACTCGGCATGACCATGGGCGTATTCGTACTCAACTTCGATCATTGGCCCGTTAGTACATCCCTGTGTTCAGGTGACCCGGTCTGGCTCGACAAATTTCTCCGCGCCTGTCACGACGCCATCGACACCGCTGCACGCTGCCACGGTAAATGGATCACCGTCGTCCCGGGCAATTACGATCACCGCCTCGCCATGGGCTACCAGACCACGCATGTCATCCACGCCCTACGCAAAGCTTGCGAGATCCTCGAACCCCACGGGCTCATCATGGTGCTGGAAGCCCTTAGTGATACGCCGGAACTTTTCCTGCGGCACCCCGATCAAACGTACATGATCTGCGAAGCGGTCAATAGCCCCTCCTGCCAATACCTCTTCGATATGTACCACATGCAACGCAACGAGGGCGATCTCATCGCCAATCTCGACCGCGCCTGGGACCATATCGCGTATTTGCAGATCGGCGACAACCCCGGCCGCAAAGAACCCGGCACCGGCGAAATGAACTACCATAACATTTTCAAACATATCTATCAGAAAAGCTACAAGGGCGTCCTCGGAATGGAACACGGCATGGCCGGTACCGGCGCCGAAGGCGAAAAAGCCCTCCTAAAAGCTTATCGCGAAGCGGATGACTTCTTATCGCCAATCGGATGACTTTTTATCGAGAATCGGATAACTTCTTATTGCGAATCGGATGACTTCTTGTCGAGAATCGGATAACTTCTTGCGAATTGGATGACTTCTTGTAAAGACATCCTGCCGGTCCTGCTTCCCGAATTGCCAAAGCGCGTCGAGGCCAAAATAAATTTGGCGATATAAAAAATAAGCCAGTAACTTTACCTAACAGCGTTACAAAATGTAACGTGCGTAGAAGATGGGCATTACTGATCGGAAATTAAGACAGAAAGAAGAGGTCCGGGCCATGATCCTGGATACCGCCTGGAAAATGGTCGTCACAGAAGGGTGGCCCTCTTTTTCCATCCGAAAGATCGCTGATGCCATCGAATACAGCGTCCCGGTAATCTACAGCCATTTTGAAAACAAAGACGCTATCCTCTTGGAATTCAACAGAAAAGGGTTTCTTTTGGTCACCGAGGCTTTGGAGGCCGCCAAAGCCGGCGAACCGGACCCTGCGGAGCAAATTCGCAAAATGGCCCGCGCCTATTGGGACTTCGCTTTCAAAAACAAGGAGTACTACCAGCTGATGTTTGGCCTCGGAATGCCCACCTGCGAAACAGCCACCAAGATCCCCGCCCTGGCCGACTTCTCCGCGGTCATCCAGCGCAGCATCGTGGGAATGGTTTGCGGCAATAAAAAACCGAACTTCGACCCCTGGCTGAAATACCAGTCTTTCTGGTCGATGCTTCACGGCCTGGTGTCGATAAGCATGGCCTCACTGAGTAGACCCGAAGCGCCCGGCGGCCACCGGGAGATACTGCCGCAACAAGTGCTCGACGACGTGATGTGCAGTTTTATCCGCGGCATACAGGCAGCCGAGCAAAATCGCACCGATTGAGTTTTTTTGACTTATTCCATGTTCAAACACTAATCAAAATAAAAACCTAAAAAAATGAAGAAGTTCATTATCAGCAATGCAGTTCTCCTCTGTATCACAGCAGCCGCCATCGCCCAGGATTGGAATATGGACAAAGCCCATTCCCAGGTCATGTTCGGCATCACCCATATGGGCATCAATACCATTAGCGGTAACTTCGGCACCGTTACCGCAACGTTGACTTCCTCCAAGGATGATTTTTCCGACGCCGCCGTCACCTTCAGTGCGGACATAAACAGCATCAATACCGGCGTCGAGCAACGCAACAACCACCTGAAAAGCGCCGACTTCTTCGACGCCGCCCAATTCGGCACCCTCACCTTCAAGAGCACTTCGTTCACAAAGTCCGGCGGTAACACTTATACCGTGATGGGCGATCTGACCCTCCATGGCGTAACGAAACCCGTTACCCTCATGGCCACGTACAACGGCACCACCGTCAACCCGATGAGCAAAAAAACAGTGGCCGGCTTTAAGGTCACCGGCACCATCAAACGTACCGATTTCAACCTCGGAGCGAACTTCCCTGCTACCATGCTCAGCGACGAAGTCGCCCTCACAGCGAACACCGAATTTGTAAAAGGTTAATTGTCGAGCCCTGCCGCTGCTGCGGCAGGGCTCACTTAAAAAATACGTCTATGCATAAGTTAATAGCAGCCGCCGTCATCCTCGCCGGCAGTGCCTTCACCTTCATCGCTGCACAATCCTGGACGATCTCGGATAATTACAACATTGCCTTCTCTGCTGATGAGGCCGCCGGTATTTTCAAAGGCTTCAAGGGAAACATCGCCTTCGACGAACAGAACCCCGCCACGGCAAAATTCGATGTCACCATCGACGTGTCTACCATCAACACCGGTAACGGCATGCAGAACAAACACGCGAAAAGTGAAGAATGGTTCGACGCAACAAAATACCCGACCATCCATTTCACCGCTCAATCGGCCGCAAAAACAGCCGCCGGCTATCAGTCAACCGGCACGCTGGAGATGCACGGAGTCAAAAAAACGATTACTATCCCCTTCACCTTCAAAAAAACGGCCACGGGTGGCGTCTTCGCCAGCACCTTCATGGTTAACCGCGCTGATTTTAACATCGGCAAACCCGGTGGAGAAGTGTCCGATCAGATAAAACTAGACATCTCGGTACCAGTCAACAAATAACCAATGTTCAAGAAAGCACTCCTGCTGGGCATCGTCTCCGGCCTGCTGGCCGGTATCGCCGGCCTTATCTATGCAAAAATCTATTTTAAGATAAACGAAGCCGACTTTTCGAGGGTGGCTTCCACCACCAGGATCCTCTCCTCCAGCCTTTTCGGCGGCGTACTCGCAGCCATCGGTTATAGCGCCTTGATCAAATGGCTGAAAGGCAAGGGCGAGATCGTCTTCAACCTGATATTCACCATCCTTAGCTTCGCCAGCTTGCTCCTCCCCATTGCCTTCAAGCTGCCCCTCACTATCGAAACCCCGGAACTTTTTCCGGGTATGGTGATCCCCATGCATTTCTTCCCCGCGCTTGGTTGGTATACCCTCAAACCCTTATTTGTGGCTCCCATCGCACATTAATTCGGCATGTCCTATTGTTGGCACAGTATTTTAAGCAGATATTTGCATACTGACCAATTATGAATAAACGCGTACTCATACTGGACGACGACATCGACATCCTGCAGATCTGCACGATCGTATTGAAGAAAAAGGGATTTGACGTACAAACCCTCAACAACAGCTCCCAGGTGGTCAGCCAGGTTCGCAATTATCAGCCCGATGTTATCCTCATGGACAACTGGATACCAGGACCGGGCGGCATCGAAGCTACACGCCTGCTGAAACAGGAACCGGACACCCAGGATATCCCGGTCATCTTCTTCAGCGCCAATAGCAACGTCACCCAGCTGGCCCGCGAAGCTCGCGCCGACTACTTCCTTCAAAAGCCATTCGACATTACGGAACTGGAAGGGATCGTGCAGGTGGCTATTGACCAGGGCGTCGAACAGCCCAAATAGCCGAACAGCCCAAAAAGCCGAACAGCGCAAATAGCCGGATAGCCCAAATAGCCGGATAGTCCAAAAAGCCGAACAGCGCAAATAGCCGGATAGCCCAAATAGCCGGATAGTCCAAAAAGCCGAACAGCGCAAATAGTCGGATAGCACCGATAGCCGGCATATACAAAAGACAAATAACGCCAATAACTGGACTATCCCCATTCTTAAAACTGGTAGACCGAATTGTCCTAGCATCGTAGCAACTTTACGACGCTAAACAACTCCCATGTCTGCACTAACGTCCGCGACGCCCAAGCCCGCTATACAAAACGTCGGCATCGTATCCCCTGCCAGCCGCCCACGCCGCATCGAATCCATTGACCTCCTTCGCGGTCTCGCCATGATCGTCATGGCACTGGACCACAGCCGTGACTATTTCAACCGCGAAGCCTATCTGTTCGACCCCACGGATATGAGCCAAACCAATCCAGCCCTGTTTGTCACCCGCTGGATCACCCATTTCTGCGCACCCATTTTCATGTTCCTCGCAGGCGCCTCCGCCTTCCTGTACGGACTAAAGAAAGGGCCGAAAGCCGAATCCTTCTTCCTGCTTACCCGCGGCATCTGGCTCATTTTTATAGAGCTCTTTGTCGTTACGGCAGGCTGGACCTTCAATTTTCATTTCACGTTCTATATCCTGCAGGTCATCTGGGCCTTCGGCGTTGCCATGATCCTGCTCTCCGCTATCCTCTACCTGCCGCGGAACGGACAGCTCGCCATAGCCATTGCCCTCATCGCCGGCCATAACCTGCTGGATAGCATCCACATCCCCGGCAATGGTCCTTACGCCGTCGGTTGGTCGTTTTTGCATGAATTCCACGCCTTCAACTACCCGAATTTTTCCTTCGTGATCGGCTACCCGATCCTGCCCTGGGTGGGCCTCATCACTTTCGGTCATTATCTGGGCCGTCTGTTCGCACCCGATATCGCCGCCGGCCGTCGAAAAACGATCCTGACCCGCGTGGGCCTGTCCTTCCTCGCCGGCTTTATCCTCCTCCGGTTCATCAACCACTACGGCGACCCCAATCCCTGGCATACCCAAAAGAACGCCCTCTTTACCATCATGTCCTTTTGTAACGTCACAAAATATCCGCCTTCCTTATTTTATATCCTCATGACCATCGGACCTGCGCTGCTCTTTCTCGCCTTCACCGAAAAACCGCTTAACGCCCTCACGGCGAAGATCTCCGTTTTCGGCCGCGTCCCCTTCTTTTATTACCTAATCCATATCTATCTCCTCCATACCATTGCCCTCATCGCCAGCATGACCCAGGGACACCCTGCATCACAAATGACCGGACTCACCAAATGGGTGACCGCCAACGAGTCGCTCAAGGGCTACGGCTTCGGTCTCCCCGTAGTATATCTTGTATGGATGATCGTCGTCGTCGCACTCTATCCACTGTGCAAACGATTCGACGCCTATAAACGTCAACACCAGGCCGAAAAAGCCTGGCTGAGTTACCTGTAGCCGCACAGATTCCTTTACGCGCAAATTCCCTTCATGCACCGAAGCCCTTCATGCACCGAAGGCCTTCATGCACCGAAGGCCTTCACGGGCCGAATCCCTTCACGGGCCGAATCCCTTCACGGGCCGAATCCCTTCACGGGCCGAATCCCTTCACGGGCCGAATTACTTCATGCACCGAAGCCCTTCATGCACCGAAGCCCTTCATGCACCGAATCCCTTCACGGGACGAATCCCTTCATGCACCAAATCCCTTCATCAGCCCCGGCAACTCTTCCGTCGGCACGACCAGGTCGACCGCCATGCGCAGGATCGCCTGTTGAGGCATGTAAGGCACATCGGCCGTTGCCGGATCCTGGACGATGGCGAGACCACCCTTGCTTTGCGCATAGGCCAACCCATCTGAGCCATCCGCATTTCCGCCCGACAGCAGCAGGGCGATGAGCCCCGTACCATATACATCCGCGGCCGAACGCATCGTCACGTCAATGCTCGGCCGGCTATAATTCACCCGTTCGGAATAATCCAGGGAGAATGTATGGTCCTGCTCCAACAAGACATGATAATCCGCCGGGCACAAATAGACCACGCCCGGCGCAACCGGTTCCTTTTCCTCGACTTCTTTGATCACCAGATTGGTGCGCGTCGACATCAATTCCTCCAGCGAGGACTCGAAAGTATTGTTCCGGTGCAGTACCACCAGCACGGGAATGGGGTAGTCTCTCCCCATCGCCAACAGGATAGAGAGCATAATTTGCAGACTGCCTGCAGATCCTGCTATCAGCACCAGTTTATCCGTTCTCATACACCTTCCTCCAGATCTTTTCCCGGCCCACCTGCCGGTAACGGTCCGCGATCGGCGAGAATCGCAGCGACTCCTTGCTGCCCAAGGCCAGATAGCCAAAATTCTCCAGACTATAATCAAAGAGATTGAACACCTTCGCCTGCAACTCCCGTTCAAAATAGATCAGTACATTCCGGCACAAAATAAGCTGGAACTCATTGAAAGAAAAATCCGAGACCAGGTTATGCGTCGAGAAGATCATCTTCCCCGAAAGCGAAGAATCGAACTTGGCCAAATGGTAATTGGCGGTGTAATAAATCGAGAAATCCTTCACCCCACCCGATTGGATATAGTTCTCTGAATACTTCTGCATCTGCGTAACGGGAAAAATACCCTTACGCGCCTTCTCGATGACCAGCGGATTGATATCCGTCCCATACAGCAGCGCCTTGTGCAGCAGGCCCGCTTCTTTCAGCAATATCGCCATGGAATAGACCTCCTCACCAGTGGAACAGCCTGCATGCCAGATGCGAATGAACGGATACGTGGCCAAGATCGGGAGGATGGTCGTTCGCAGGGTTTTGTAAAAAGAAGGATCACGCAGCATCTCCGTGACATTGACCGTGATCTCCTCCACAAATCGCCTGAAATAAGGACTATCATGGTGCAGCCTGTACCTGAATTCCGCAAAGCTGGGGAAATTGTCCAGCGTGAACAGGCGCTGCACCCGCCGTAGCAGCGAAGCCTTGCTGTATTCCGTAAAATCATAGCCATACCTCGTATAGAGGTCGTTCAGCAGCAAGTCCAGGTCTTCATATTGTATAGGATTCGTCTCCATGCTATTTCTCATAAAGCCAGATACGCAAAAGCGACAATAGTTGATCCACGTCTACCGGTTTGGAGATATAGTCCGAGGCGCCCGCCTGGATACAACGCTCCCGGTCACCTGCCATGGCCTTGGCCGTCACCGCAATGATAGGCAGGTGTCTTAACTTTGGGTTCCGCCGGATCCGGGTAATGGCTTCGAACCCATCCATCTCCGGCATCATCATATCCATCAGCACGATGTCCACCGGTCCTTCTTCAGCCATGCCCAGCGCTTCTTTCCCATCCATCGCCGACAACACCCGCATCTTATGTTGTTCCAACGCCTTGGTCAGAGAGAAGATATTCCGCACATCGTCGTCGGCCACCAACACTACTTTCCCTTTCAACACTTCCTCCAATGAGCCGAGCCTTCCTATAACAGTCGCAGACTCCCGATCCCGTCCTTCCCCCACCACATGCAGGAAAAGCGATACCTCATCCAGCACCCGCTGATAGGAATGCGCCGTCTTCACCACGATGCTGTCCGCATATTGCCGCAGCCGGGCCTCCTCGGCCTTGGAAATATTCATGCCGGTAAATACGATGACCGGAATGTTCTCGAAGACAGGGTTCTGGCGGATCATCTCCAGCGTATCCAATTCTTCCCTCCCCGCCTCACGGCTCAGGATCACCCCATGCACCCCTTCGGATAACATGATATCAGCGCTCTGCACGATAGTAGCGGCGATCTCCATTCGCAAGGCATGCGTACTCAGGAAGTAGGCCAGCGCCTGTGCATGCCGCATATTGTCCTCCACAATGACGACCTTTCTGGCACTCTTGCTCAATAGCATTTCGATCTTCTCGAACACATTGTCCATATGCTCAAAAGCCATGGGCTTGGACAAAAAGTTGACGGCGCCTTTTTTGAGACTCTCATTTTTCGCTTCAAACGAAGAGATAATGTGCACCGGGATAGGCCGGGTCTTGGGGTCTTTCTTCAACTCTTCCATCACCTCCCAGCCATTCTTCACCGGCAACTGGATATCCAGCAGGATACCCATCGGCCTGTATTGCCGCGCCATCCTAATCGCCGCGTCGCCGCTGACCGCCACTACGCCCTTGTACCCTTTTTTCCTGCTGAAATCCAGTAGGCTCTGCGCAAAAAAGGTATCGTCCTCCACGATCAGCAAGACCTTGTCTCCTGCCTGTAGGTCGGCCCGGTCATCGGGAATCTCCGCCGGCGCCTCCGAGAGGGTCAACACTTCCGTATGGCCTCTCCTCACATGGCCACCGGCCACCCTCGGCTCATCTGTCGTCACCGGCGCTGCAACAGGCTCCTCCTCCATCTTGAATTGTGGAACGCGCACGGTAAATACCGCCCCTTCATCCGGCTTGCTGTCCAGCAAGATCTCGCCGCCCAACAGCCTGCTCAGTTCCCGGCTGATCGATAGCCCAAGACCGGTGCCGCCATATTTGCGCCCCGTCGACCCATCGGCCTGCTGGAAAGCTTCAAAGATCAGCTGGTGTTTGTCCTCGGGTATCCCGATACCGGTATCTTTTACAACAAATTCAATGAAGTGCTGTTTTGCAGCGGACGGCCGCACCTGCAACGTGACGGAGCCTTTGCTCGTGAATTTAAGGGCATTCGACAACAAATTCTTCAATATTTGCTCCAACCGCATCTTGTCGGTCTCCAGTTGCACCGGCACCCCATCATCCACGATGATATGCAGGTCGAGGTTCTTATCCTTGGCGATCGGTGCAAAAAGCATCCGCATATCGCTCAACACCTCCACCACGGGCACAATTCCCGCTTCCAGTTGCAGTTTCCCCGATTCTATCCGCGACAGGTCCAGTATCTCATCGATCAATTGCAAAAGCCCCTGACCGCTGTTCTGTATGACGCGCGCATATTCCGTCTGCTCATCCGAAAGGTTCTTCGCAGCATTTTCCGCGAGCAGACGGGACAACAGCAGGATCGAGTTCAGCGGAGTCCGGAGTTCATGCGACATATTGGCCATGAATTCAGACTTGTACTTGGTCGTCAGCGCCAACTCCTCGGCCTTTTTCTGGATATCCAGATTGCGGATCAGGATCAGCTGGTTCTTTTCCTCCAGGGTCCTGCTCCTTTCCTCCAGTTCCTGGTTGGTCTGCATCAGTTCTTCCTGTTGTACTTTCAGTTCTTCTTCCGACACCTGCAACTTCTCCGCCTGCACTTCCAATTCCAGGTTCAGGCCCTCGAGCTCACTGTGCTGCGATTGCAATTCCTCTGTCTGAGCCTGCGTTTCTTCCAGCAATTCCTGCAGCCTGGTCCTGCTCTCGATGCTATGAATTGCCGTACCAATCCCCTCCCCGATACTGGAAAAGAATTCCCGCACCCGATTGCTGAATCCTTCCAAAGTGCCGACTTCAATGACACCGGTTACCTTATTTTCAAAAAAGATAGGAAAGGCTGCGATCGCCCGCGGTTTCAGTTCCCCAATCGACAGGCTCACTACCCAGTCGCCGGGCTGGATATCGGTAAGCATCTTTCGCTTCCCATCGACCGCGACCTGGCCGGCAAGCCCCTCACCGGATCTCAAAGCAACCTTGTCCCCATGCGTCAGCGCATAACTACCGCCCAGGTTAAGCGACCCCGTTATGGGATCCTTCACATACAGGGCGCCCACCAAACCCCCGCTGTACTCCGCAATATGGGTGACCACCTTGTTTAACAACACTTTCATGTCGGTCTCGCCGACCATCAGTTCGTTGAGCCGCGCGATACCCGCCTGCAGCCACTCTTTGTCCGACAACAACCCAAAAGAATAATCCAGCGATTCGGCCATCTTGTTCAGCGAGCCGCCCAGTACGCCCAGATTGTCCTTCTCCGCATCGGACACCCTCGTCTGGTATTGTCCGGCGGAGATCTGGTCTGCAAGCCCGCTGATAATACCGATCCGCCGCCTGATGTCGGCATCCTTTTGCTGCAATTCACTATACAATTGTTGCCGCTCCAAAAAATCCCGGTGGACACGGCTGTAGAAGAACAGCGTGATCAGGATCGACAATACGGCCGCGATCACGATCAGCATCGGTGTATAACCCGAATATTTCCGGACCCTTTCGATCCGTAAGACCATCAAACGATGTTCCTCATCAGTCATCTTTTGTAATACCTGCCGCACTGCCCGCATCGAATCGCGGCCCATTCCTATATCCTGAAGATTAAAGATATTATACGACATTTTTTGCGCAACCGTCCGTTCCAATTGCCGCAACGGTAATGGGAACAACTGCCGCAGGTTGGCGATATTGATGCCCTGCCTGGGATTGTCCGAGGTCATTTCTGCAAGACTGTCCAGCGATAGGTTGATCTTGTCCTCCACACCGGTCAGCGCCCGCAGGAAGGTCGTATCCCCCGTAAGCAGGTAGCCCCGTTGACCGGACTCGGCGTTTCGGAAAAGGGATTGCACCCGATCGACTTTGAGGAGCACCGAATCGGTATGGTCCACCCATTGGGAACCGTCAAGCAGATTATTGATACTGCTATAGCTCGCGACCGAAGTGACGATCAGAATAAGCAGCGAGAGTCCGAACCCGATCTGGAGGTTACGCAGCAGTCCGGGTCTAGATACAATGTTCATGATTGGGTAATCTTGTCTATTCGTTTAGAGATTGTGTGGGTAAAGTAAAATAAAAAGTGGAGCCCTGGCCAGGTTCGCTTTCCACGCCGTACTGCCCATCATGCCGCCGGATGATCTCCGCACAGATATACAGGCCAATACCCAGACCCTGGAACCGGTCTGCCGATTCTTCCACCCGGTAGAACTTGCCAAAGATATCCGATTGATGATCTTTCCGGATCCCGATCCCGTAGTCCTTCACACGCACGAACACCTGGCCTGCCTCGTCTACACCCGCTTCGATCTGCACTTCCTTGCGGTCCGGCGAGTATTTAACGGCGTTGGTGAGATAGTTAAGGATCACCTGCTCGATCCTCGCCTCATCGCCATACAATTCCACATCCGCCGTCCCCTTCCTTGCAATAGTATAAGCGGGATAGGTCTGCCGGATCATCTCCACGGCATCCCCGACCACCCCTTCGAATGAAAACGGTTTCTTATTGAATTTGAGCTTTCCGCTCTCGATCTTCGAGAGGTCCAGCAGGTCCACGATGAGATTGTCCAGTTTCTTCACCTGCACCAGGGTACGCTCCACATACATCCGGGTCGGGTCTTCCTCGCTGATGCTCCGGTCCAACAGCTGCACATACGCTTTGATGGTCGTCAGCGGCGTCTTTAGTTCATGACTGGCGATGCTGATAAACTCATCTTTCCGCTTTACGGCTTCTTTCTGGTCTTCGATATCCGTAAAGGTTCCCACCCACTTCGAAATGATGTCACCTTCGCTGATGGGGATAGCCCGCAACAGGTAGAACCGGTACTCTTCCGAATCTACACGGCGAACCCGGACCTCCATTTCCAACGCCTCCCCGGAAGCAACCGTCAGCTCCCATTGCCGCCTTAGGTCGGCATCGTCGGGATGCGTAATCGGGAATTCCTGCTTGGACGGCGCATAGTGCAGCCACTGGTCATTCACAAACTCGATCTTGCCTTGCGCATTGGTTGTAAACGCGATCTGCGGAATCGACTCGAGGATGGAATGCAATTCGCCCGCGCGCTCCTGCAACTCCCCCTCCACCTTCTTCCTGAACTCGATCTCGCTCCGCAGGCTGGCTTGGATGCGGTTCAGTTCCCGGTTCTGCTCATACAGCCGGTAAAACGTCTTGACCTTCAGCAGCAGGATATCCGGATCGATGGGTTTGGTGATATAGTCCATACCGCCCGAACTATATCCCTTCGTGATGAATTTTTTATCGGTATTTGCGGCAGAGAGAAAAATGATAGGGATATCCCGCGCCTTGCTATAGCCGCTGATCGCTTCAGCTACTTCAAAACCATCCATGCCGGGCATCTGCACGTCCAGGATGATCAGGGCATAAGACTTCCGGAGTATCTTCTTCAGCGCTTCCTCACCGCTAAGCGCCGTATCGGTGGGAAAGGAATGCATTTCCAAAATGGTCTTGAGCGAAAAAATGTTTTCAGGCTTGTCATCGACAATGAGTATCATACTGTCTCAAATGTAAGGTATAAAAGGTATGCCCTTGACGCAGCGAATGTGGAACTATTTCCACAATTTTCTCAAATTAAAGGCGTGCCAGTTTTTCACAGCAACAACGCTCCCCCGTATTTTGCGTTTTGCCGCCGGAAATTGCGGTGCTTCAGCCGGCCAATATGGTTTGGAGTGATAATTGAACTCAGTACCGGCAATGCCACCATCTATGCAGCCCATCCTTAACCGATACCAAAGAACAAAACTCCGCGTCCGCGAGAAGAGAAGCCAGTGGAAAGAGTATTTCTTCCGGGCCGGCGATCTCACCGCCTTTATGCTGCGTTTCTTCCGTGAAGCAGTAAAGCCGCCGTACGAGGTTCGCGAGATCCTTTACCAATGCTTCCTCGTTGGCTACAAGTCGACCTTTCTGATTGGGCTCACTTCTTTCATTATGGGGGCGGTGCTCACCATCCAGACCCGGCCTTCCATGGCCGCATTCGGCGCCATTTCGCTCATTCCCGGTATGGTGTCCGTCTCCGTCGTGAGGGAGATAGGTCCCGTGATCACTGCCATCATCTGCTGCGGGAAAGTGGGGTCGCGAATGGGCGCCGAGCTTGGGTCGATGCGCGTCACAGAACAGATCGATGCTATGGAGGTATCCGCCATCAATCCTTTTCATTATTTGGTCGTTACCAGGACGATCGCCACAACCCTGATGGTTCCGTTGCTGTCGATCTTCGCCGATTTCGTCGCTTTCATAGGCGCGCAGCTGGCGATGAATATCCATGACAGCATGTCGATGCAGCATTTCTTTCAGGCGGCCATGGTCCACCTCGAGTTCATCGATATCTTCCCCGCGATCATAAAGACGTTCTTCTTCGGCTATGTGATCGGCATCATCGGCTGCTACAAGGGATTTCGCGCCCGGCGTGGAACGGAAAGTGTTGGCATCGCAGCCAACAGCGCCGTAGTTGCTTCTTCGCTGGCAGTATTCGTCATCGATATGCTTTCGGCCCAGATCACTGACCTATTATAACCATATGAATAAAGAGAACCATATCAACCCTGCCCACGAAACGGAAATAAGCGAGACCGATCGCGAGGACCTCCGGGACAATGCACAGCAGGTGGCAGATCCGAGTGAGACGGCCAGCGGGGAAACGCGTGACCAGGATGCGGACCCGCAAAATGGCGATACAGCCGAGGCGCTACCGGACCCCTTGCCGACGGCGGACACCAATGTTCAGCCCGATGAAGCCGCCTCCCTGGCGGCGGAAAAAGAGAAACCCGTGATCATCATCCGGGGTGTGCGCAAGGCGTTCGGTGACCACGAAGTCTTGCGTGGTGTCGATCTGCACGTCAACAAAGGCGAAAATCTCGTCATCCTCGGTAAGTCCGGAACAGGAAAATCGGTGCTCATCAAATGTCTCGTAGGGCTGGAATGGCCCGATGAAGGAGAAATAGTTATCTACGGCCAGGAGATCGGCCACCTCAAATACGGGGAAATGAATGCCCTCCGCCTGAAAGTCGGCTTTCTTTTCCAGAATGCCGCCCTCTATGATTCTATGAGCGTACGGGAAAACCTCAACTTTCCCTTGCGTCAGCATATGAAGAAGATGCCGCAGGATGAGAAGGACGCCCTTATCAAAGAAATGCTCGATAACGTCGGGCTGATCGACTCTATCGATCAGATGCCATCCAAATTGTCCGGCGGCCAAAGCAAACGCATCGGCTTGGCTCGCACCCTGATCCTCCGTCCCGAGATCATGCTCTATGACGAACCCACCACAGGGCTGGACACTGGTACCGCGAAGGAGATCAGTCAACTTATCTGCCAGATGAAAAAGAAATACAACATTTCCTCCATCACCATCACCCATGATATGGCCTGCGCAAAGATGACCGCAGACAGGGTCATCATGATGAAAGACGGGATCGTCTACGCCGAAGGCAGTTACGCCGACCTCGAAAAATCAAATGACGAATGGATAAAAACATTTTTTAATTAATACTGACCTCCTAAAAAAGAAACGTTATGCCAAAAGAAAAGAATTATAAATGGAAACTGGGACTGTTCGCGATCGCCGCGCTCGTGATTGCGGTAGGCGCCATCTATTATATAGGCAAGGAGCGCAATAAATTTGGCTCCGTTCTCCATATCACCGCACAGTTCAATTCCGTGAGCGGCCTGAAACTGGGCAGCAATGTCCGCCTTGGCGGCATCGACGTGGGCACGGTGAATACTATCGCCCTTGTTACCGATACCACCGTGGAAGTAGACATGGTCATCCAAAAGAAAGTGCAGAAGTTCATCAAGAAAGATGCAAAAGCGAGCATAGGGTCGGATGGCCTGATGGGAGATAAAGTGATCGTTATAACGGCAGGGACACCCACCACGCCTGTCGTGGCCGATGGGGATTCCCTTGGAACGCACCAGCCGATCGAGACCGACGCCATCATGGCCAGCCTCAAGACGTCCGCCGATAATGCTGCCATCATCACCAGCAACCTGGCCGATATCTCCAGCCGGATCACCAATGGAAAGGGGGCCCTGGGCAAACTGCTTCACGACACCACGCTTTCGGCCAACATCAGTTCGACTATGAGGAACCTCAATTCCAGCACCCATAAATTGGACGAGAACATGGAAGCAGCCCAGCATAATTTCCTGCTCCGCGGTTTCTTCAAAAAGAAAGAAAAAGAGAAGAAAAAGAAAGAAGAGGAAGAAGCCAAAAAGAAACAGGACGCCGAAGACGCCAAGAAACAACACTAAGCACGTCACACTTTGACCTTAGGCCATCGCAGGATCACTGACGCTATCCTTTCCCGTTTCTATCCGGCCCGCATAGCGCTTTTCGAATCCGGCTATCCCTTTTATGCGCACGCCTACGTCATACCAGCCGTGACTTTTTTCCAAGGGAAGCACTACTACTGTCTCTTCGCCGGCCGCAAGCGTCTTCGCCTTATAGATCGCGCCATAGGCATGATCAAGGATATCCACCATGCAGGTCGTTTTACCGCCGTTCTTCAGGTGCAACTGGCCATTTCCGCTCAATCCTTTTTGACCGCTTTTGGCCCGTTCGTACTCAAAAACGATCCCGACAGCCGGGTCATTGGCATCCCCCTTAAATTCCCGGTAAAATCCATTGGCGCCGTACACCCGCAGGTGATAGCGGCGATAATCGAAATCCTGTATGGGCCAGGAATCGGCCAGGCTGTCGCCGGGTTTGACACCGTAAGCCCAGGTACGCACCGCCGCCATCATTTCCCCCTGGCCGGCCGCGGCATAAACGCCGGGCGCATACACGTTGAAAGGCGCCCCTGCGGTCGACGCGCCAAAAACCGAATCATCATTGACGAAGCTGATCTCAAAAGTATGTTTATCCTCGCTCAACCTGCCATCCACCTTCATACAATAGGGCAATGCGCACGATGGCCTTGTGCCGGGCTCCTGCCGGGTGCCGTACGCTGAAGCCCGAGGGCCCTTATTGAACACCGCGATCTCTTCGGCCGTCAGGGCCTTGAAGGAATCGGGCAGCTTTTTGAATTTAGCCTTGTGGATGCTCTCCAGAAAAGCGTCTTTGGGCAGGAACTCGGGGGAGCGAATGGCTTCGCCTTTGTAGGGCCGGAATACCGAGGTCAGGTCACCCGTGACCATCCGGCGCCAATCGGAAATATTCTCTTCCTTCACGGTCATGCCCGTCTTAATGGACAGGAACTTTTCCAGGAACTGCAGCGTCGACGTATGGTCGAAGACCTGCGAATTCACAAATCCGCCGCGTGTCCAGGGTGAAGCGATCACCAGTGGTACGCGGAATCCCAGGCCGATCGAACATTCTTTCAAAAAAAACTCCGGAAATCCTTTTCTTTCCAATGCCTGTTCCATCGTCACGTACTCGACGCTGGTATCGATCCCCGCCGACACTTTTCCCGTTCCTGCCTTATGCGGATGTGGCGCGGTAAAAGGCGGCACGTGATCATAATAGCCGTCGTTCTCATCGTAGGCGAGAATAAAGATGGTCTTCTTCCATACTTCCGGATTCTGCGTAAGGATATCCAGCGCCTCGCTCACATACCAGGCGCCATACCATGGCGCAGAGGGATGGTCAGAAAAATTTTCCGGGGCCGAAAGCCAGCTGACCGTCGGCAGGTTTCCGGATTCCACATCCTTGCGGAACTGATGTAAGACATCGCCTTTCGGCGCTTTCATCGACCGCTCCGCTTCGGAGTCGCGATAGGTTATATTTTCCAGCGTGTGGTAATGCGGGTCGCCCGTGTTGGTGCCGAAGGCCTTCTTATGCAACGCCTGCGCCTGCGGGCTCTGGTCTTCGAGTTTTTGCCCCGACGATAGCGCTGGTTGCTTCTTTACCCTCTCCAGGTCCTGCGTTTTCTGATGCAGGTCCTTTTGCAGGTGATCGATATGGGCGTCGCCCGCAGGCAAGGCGGCGATCTGTTGCTGCAGCGCATCGATCTCCTCCTGCAGTTTCGACTGCTGTTTTTTCATTTCTTCGATATGCAGCGGGTGCAGGTGAATATTGTATTGGGCGAAAAACTCCAGCGGGTTGTCCTGAAAATTGGAGAGCCAGGGGTCTTCTTCACCGCGCAAGCCTGTGTCGATGCTCATCTCGTTCTGGTAACATTTCCAGGAAACACCATGTTCCTCCAGGCGCTCGGGAAACGTCTTCCAGCGCAGCGTGCCGTAGTCCATGTCGTCATTCCATACGTGGGCGCGGGAAGCTTCGTGCGGCTCAGGACGCACCGTACCGGTCCAAAAATAAAGCCTGTTGGGGTTAGTGCCTGTCAGGGAAGAGCAGAAATTCTGGTCACAGACCGTAAAGGCGTCGGCCATAGCGTAATAGAACGGCAGATCTTCCCGGGTGTGAAAGCCCATGGTCTGCGGAATATGAGAGAACTCGGGGACGCTGTTCCGTTTGACATTGAGCCATTGATCGTGCTTGCCGTCGTTACGGGCATTGACCTGGTTGGCCCAGGAATGCGGCAGGGAATGCATCCAGGTCGACTTGGTGTTTTTGATATCCAGCCGGAATGGGGCATAGGTCTCTCCCTCTGCATTGGTTTGCAGCCAGACTAAACTGCCATTGGCGAGGTAGATGGCCCGGGGGTCGTTATACCCCCTCACCCCACGAAGGTGACCTAGTGCGTGGTCGAACGAGCGATTCTCCTGCATGAGGATGACCACATGTTCGGCATCGCGCCAGGTGCTGCCTTCAACAGGGTTGATAGCCAACGCGCGTTGGATAGATGCGGGTAAAAACTGGGACACGCTGACGGAGCCCGTCAGCAGGGCGGTTTTTTTTAAAAATTCTCTTCTGTTATCAGGCATACGCAAATCTAATGCAGAATGCCCATGTCCAGATTACGAAATGATTAAAAAACTAGCCTGCCATCAGATAGGAGATCGCGCACAACGCAGCGAACACCAGCACGGTATACACGAAATTACGACCAAGGCGCTTATTCCGCTCTTGTAACAGGGGCGAAGAGAAAGTGTCTTCGCCGTTCAGACAAAATTGATTCATAACAAACACGCTTTTGATTAACAATTAACTTCTTCGATCATCTCTACATTCGTCGATCTTTCTATTCCGGAAAAAGGGTTTTCGCCCCGCTTGAACGATACAAAGATACAAAACATTGAAATATTTCGATGGGTTTTTTCCCCCTTTCCGCCGCCCGTTTCCCGGCATTCGCCGAAAATTCCGCCACAGGCAACCACCATTTCAGCGACTGCCCGGTGCCAGACACCGCCACCGCGGAGCGAATTGCGACAAAGAAGCTAGCGGCCTCCCGCAGCCAGTCGCGAAATCTGCGGCGACCGCGCAGCGAACCCTTTATTTTTTTAGTCCTTGTAAAAAGCCTATGAAGTCATCGATGATCTCGTTGTTCATCGTGTACTTGACATTCCGGCCCTCTTTTTCAGGCAAAATGATAGCAGTTTCTGTGAGCTGCTTGAGATGATGGCAAATGGAAGGTTGTGCCAGGTGAATATTGTCGTAAAGGTCCACACAGTACAGCCAGTCATGCTTTTTCTGAATCTCGCTCAGGATCTTGAGCCGGGTGGGGTCGGAAAGAGCTTTGGAGATCTTCTCCGCACGTTTCGCATCCATGTGCGCCATATAGCAAGTTATTTCCATGTAATATACGGAATTCCAGTGAATCCATCCCGTATACCGGCATTACCCCTTTTTGCCGGTTTGGCTCCGGCTCCCTAACTTGCAAGCATGAACTTCCACCTCACGCAGATCCCGGCGAGGACCAGCAGACCGCGCACCGACGGGCTCACGATGATCAACGACAAAGGATTAAGCGTCGGCGAAGCCCGTAACCTCATTTCCGGCGCACATCCCCATATAGATCTGATAAAACTGGCTTTCGGCACCCCCCTCCTCTCTGCCGGGCTGCAAGAAAAGATAAAGCTCTTCCAGGATGCCGGCATCCCGGTCTACTTCGGCGGCCTCCTGTTCGAAGCGTACGTCATCCGCAATCAATTCGACGATTTCCTTGGCCTGCTAAAGGAATACCATATCTCCTGGATCGAGGTGTCGGACGGCAGCATCGATATCTCCCACGAAGAAAAATGCCGCTATATACAGACACTCGCAACATATGGGACGGTACTCAGCGAAGTGGGGTCAAAGGACAAAGACAGGGAGCACATCACCCCACCCTATCAGTGGATCAGGCTGATGCAATCAGAGCTGGATGCAGGCGCCTCCTATATCGTCGCCGAAGCCCGCGAGACGGGCACGGTTGGGCTGTATCGCAACTCCGGTGAGGTGCGGGAAGGTCTTGTCCAGGAGATCCTCACAAAGATCCCTGCGGCAAAGATCTTATGGGAAGCGCCGCAAAAGGATCAACAATTGTATTTTCTGAAATTGATAGGCGCCAACGCCAATCTCGGCAATATCCACCCGCAAGAGGTGATCGCATTGGAAGCCATGCGCCTTGGGCTTCGCGGCGACACCTTCGACTTATATTTGAGCAAATAGTTGGCATTTTCATCTGCTTACCGGCGTCCCCCTGGCTTGGTCGCCTGTCCGGCTGGGGCACTGGCCTCGTTCAGCTGCTTGATGGCCTCCGAATCGAGCTCCAGTTTGGTGGCCGCAACCAGCGCGTCCAACTGCCCGATACTCGTCGCACTGGCAATAGGCGCCGTCACCGAGGGACGGGCGATCAGCCACGCGATCGCGACACTTGCCGGCGCGGAATGATATCGCTCAGCTACTTCGTCCAGGGCCTTCAGGACACCCAATCCCCGCGGATTCAGGTATTTTTTGACGCCCGACCCGCGCGGGCTCTTTCCGAGGTCGGCCTCTGTGCGGTACTTGCCCGTCAGAAAGCCCGCAGCCAGCGCCCAATAGTTGATCACGCCAAGGCCATGCTGCACACAGATCGGTTCGAGTTCTTTCTCAAAAAGCTCCCGTTCCACCAGGTTATAATGCGGTTGAAAACTCTCATACCGAGGATACCCGTGGTTAGCGCTGGCTTCGAGTGAAGCCTTCAACCGTGCCGGGCTGAGGTTGCTGGCGCCAATGGCCCTTATTTTGCCCGCCCTTTTCAGCTCTGCGTAAGCCTCCAGGGTCTCCTCCACCGGGGTGGAATCATCATCGAAATGGGTCTGGTAAAGGTCAATATAATCTGTCCGCAGCCGCTTCAGCGAATCGTCGACGGCTGTTAAAATATACTTTTTAGTGATATTCTTCCCTTGCCCCATATCGCTCCCCACCTTGGTGGCCACAACGACCTTGTCCCTGTTGCCCCGCAGCTTCATCCATTTCCCGATGATCGCCTCCGATTCGCCACCCTGGTTGCCGGGCGCCCAGCGACTATATATATCAGCCGTATCGACAACATTAAAACCCGATCCCACGAACGCGTCCAGCAATTGAAAAGAGACCGTCTCGTCTATCGTCCACCCAAAAACATTCCCGCCAAAAACCAGCGGCGCCACTTGCAAACCCGAACGGCCCAATTGTCTTTTTTGCATTCGTTTAATAGATTTTTCTTTGTTAACAACTCAAAGGCCAATAAGTTGCGTACAATCTAAAACGTTATTCCTCCTCTCCATCATCGGCATCATGTGGCTGCGCTAACCCATCTTCCTCGCCGACGATCTCCCGCAAATATTGGTATTTCAAATGATCATAAAAGGAGTGCCTGTCGACCACCATGGCTGCGAGACTCGCAAGCATTCCCGCCAGCATCAGGTGGAAGATCACATTGTGCCGGTCCGTCATCTCCAGTACTAAAATGGCCGAGGTAAAAGGGGTGCGGGTGACGCCCGTCAGAAAGGCGACCATACCCGCCAAAATGATCAGGTTGGTATTGGCGGCCGACAGCTGCAGCCAGCCGGAAAGCATGGCGCCTAGACTTGCCCCCGCACTCAAAGCCGGCGCGAAAACCCCGCCGCTGGCCCCCGTCGTGAACGAGAACAACGGGCCCACGAACCGCAGCACCGGCATATACCACGCATTGTATTTATGGGCGGAGAACAACGAGGTCGTCATGAGTTCCTTGCCCGAACCCAATACCCGCTCGTCGGCAAAATTGGCGAGCGCCGCAAGGATCACCGCACAGCCCATCACGTAAAACACATGGTGCCGCGTCAGCTTGAACGTCGCCTTCCAGGCAAACAGCTGAAGTATGC